>CAVXSO010000001.1:0-438839 GCA_963764465.1 uncultured Pseudomonadota bacterium
GGGAATTGGGATGGCTTCTAGCGCTGGCGTAGATCGAACGGCATGAGCGAGCGAAGATTGGCTGGCCATGAACAGGGTTCCTTAGATGCCGCGCTACGACGCCCTGTGGCGTAATCTGTCCCAGCGCTACGAACTTATTACATTATACGGCATCGCCGTGTCGCCCGACATGATTTCGACCATCACCGACGCAGTTCTGGAGGCGGTGGCGGATTGGCAGAGTCGGCCGCTGTATGCCTGCTGCCCGTTCGTCTTTTTCGACGCGATCCGGGTGAAAGTCCGGGATGTTCGTGTTGAAGCAGTTGCCCGCCCGTGCATGGGCGCCCGGCTGACCTACACGCTCAATATCGACCAGACAGACCTGCCGCAGGCAACCACTTCGCTCACTGACTTGCTCCCGAATTCCCCCCTGTCACCAGCCGCTCCTACGAGCTCGACCGGATGCTTCCACGTAGCGCTGCATGACGCCACGCGAACCGTGGTCCTTGACCGCGGCGATCGTCGATCATGCCTTTCCTGCGATTATGCGGGCGATCACCGCTTCCCGGGCCAAGGCGCTGGGGCTATCGCGGACCCCGCCGGGCTCGTGCATGTAAAGCGGCGCGCGGATCCAGACAGGCCTCTGGGCGGCCTCCACCATCGGCACCATGAACGCCCAGTCCGAGGCAAGTTCCGGATACTCGCCGTCGACGCGGAGCACGGCATCGGGCAACCCGTCGAAAAGGCCTTTGCGGAAACTACGCAGGTGCTGCCAGACATTGCCGCCGCGATGGTGACGCGGGGCGTCGAGGCGCACCGGGTAATGGACTTTCTTGTCGGTGCGCAGCATGGAGCCGATGGTCAAGTCCGCACCTCCATCATATTCCGCGGCAAGACGGTCAAGGACGTTGCGCCCGATCAGGTGATCATCGGCGTCGAGTGTCACCATGACCTGATCGGGCGATGCACAAAGCTGTCGCACAGCGTGGACCGTGTTGGCCAGCAGCCCGGCCCTGCGCCGCCGGGCGATGAAGCTGACTTGTGTTGTGCGAGGCGCGAGGATCCGCTCGACTTCCTCGGTGATCCAGGGAGCGGAAGCATCATCGATCACGACCGCACCCCAGTCGCCTCGATCCTGGCAGAGCACCGAGTTCCAACAGCGCCGAAACCGTTCCGGCATCACGTTCCGACCGCAGATAATAAGCACAAAGCGCTCGGACCGCTCCGGACGGCGCCAAGCCGTCAACGCTCCGGTCCACTCGATCTTGCCCTGCTGCATCGGGGGCACATATCCGCGCGCTACCGCAGCCCGGACCTCCTCCCATGCGTCGAGATCTCCCTTTCTTTCGTTGGGCGGATGTATGCAGAAGGCGTGCCCATCGCCCCCTCGCAGCGAGGTGCCGCGACCCTGCCGCACAGCCTCGTCCAGGGCGCGATGCCACGAGAGACGCGGCATTCCTGAGGCCGCCTTGTTCGGCAACGGCAGGATCGTCCTCATGCGCACCAGGTCGATGAGGCTGAGCCGGCTTTCCACGCGCCACGGGACGTTCCCGTCCTCGGCCGTCCATGGGCGCGGCTCGGCGTCGGCGACGGGAAAGCTTGCGGTCAGCGCGCGGGGCGAGGCATCGAGCGTCCCGGTCAACTCGCCAACCGGATCGCGGGTCCGGTCGATGCGGCCGATCATCATATCGACATCAGCGTGAAGCACACGCGGCGCCGTACAGGCGTCGAAGCCGGCCAACAGCGCTCCCGTTGCCGCCCCGCCCGTGCTGTGGGAAGCGGGAACGTCAATCCCAAACCAGCGACTATTGAGCGCGCGCAGCCCTTCAGGCGCGGAGGGTGTCTCTACGATGCGGTCGACTTCGCCCTCGGCCAGCAGGCGTCGGGCCGCAGTGCGCAACGCCGCGAGATCGCCCGCGGCATGGGCACGAGGGAATCCATCGGTCCGGGTGTCGAGCGCAAGCACCGTCTCGCTAAACACCTGCGGGCCTTCCAGCGCCGTCAACAAGTCGCGTAAATGGATTTCCAGCGCCTCCGCATCCATGGCACATGCTGTGACAAGCAGTGCGACCTCGGGTTTCGGTGTGGGCATTAACTCCAGCAAGAGCAGATCCGCCACGATCTCAAAACGTTCGAAGTCAGTGCAGAAGCGCTCATGCCGCTCAACGACACGAAGTCCGGCTCGTGCGAGAAGCCGACGCAACAGGCGCTCGCTCCGATGCACCTTATGTAGGATGCTTCCGGTCGCGCGCACTCGCCTTGTCCAGGGTGCAGCGCCGCACCCGCAGGGAGGGCTAAGGGGCTCGGCCTCGGCGACCTTCACGCGGTGAGCGTAGGCTGGATGGCAGAGCGCGAGCAGCACGCGCCCTTCCGGCGCCAGGGCCATGCGCAGATCGGAAAGGACAGTATCAAGTGCGCCATCGGCGAGAAGGCAGGCAACCCGCCGGCAGATCACTAAGTCGAACGGCCCCAACGCGACGGCTTCGGTAGCAGAGGTGGCGATACGCACGCCGTCCTGAACCAACGCCTTCAGTCGCAGAGCACCCGCGGGATCGGGATCCCACGCTACGACCTCCGCGCCAGCCCTGGCGAGCGTGGCAGCCTGCTTGCCCTTGCCGGCACCGTAGTCGAGAACCGAGGCCGGGCGGAGCGCTAGCGCTCGCATTATCGTCGGATCGGGCAGGATGTGCAGGCCCAGCCGTTCGCGAACGGCATGGATGAGGCCCTCGTGCCCCACGAGCTCGGGTAAGCATGAGTTGCGCAGCGATCGGCGCATGAGGTGATCGAGATCCTCCCGCCACCACCAGCGCCAGCAGAGCCAGGCTCGGCGGCACATGCGCGTGAACTCAACGCTCCTTGCCTCTGGATCGTTGAGGGGCACAAGATCTGCGCCGTAATCGATTAGCCGCACGACACCACTTGCCACCCGGAGGTTCTTCGGATGGAGATTGCGGTGCACGAGTCCCGCTTGGTGCAGATTGGCAATCAATTCCACGAGGCCTGGCCCGTGGCCGCCAGTCCAGGGCGCCGAGGGCTCGAAGGGCACTGCAAGCAGCCAGCCGACCGGAGTGCGGGTCATGGCTAGCGGCCGGACCAAAGCCGTTCCCAAACTGGGAGTATGGATCAGCTCCTGCAGAACGGGAGCTGCTCGCGCCGCCAGTTGCGGGCTCCAGCGGTCGAAGAGTTTCCAGACCGTACGTTCGTCGCTGACCGCAACGCCTTCCGCACCCTGCCCGAGCACGTGCAACGGGGCCTCGGGGCTTACGTGCGCGATAATGGCGGCTCGGGCCGCATCAATCCGCGCCGTTTCGAGTAGTTGCGGAATCGTCGTTGCCGCACGAATCCGCTTCGAATACCCGTTGATACGCGCGTCAAGCCCCTCGATAAAGTCCCGAACCTCGACGGGGCCAAACGCGCGGACGGCCGACTCGATCCGCGCGAAGTCATCCGGAGAGAACATCGCAAGCAGCTGCTGCGCGTGCTCGGCAAGCGACGCGCGTGGAGCATGGGTCGGCGCTTCGTCCCGGCACCAAGCCACCATCTCCCTCGCAAGGCCTCGGATACGGTGGAAGGAGAGGCGAAGGGCGGCCAGGCGCTCCTCCTCATATTTCTCGCAGAGCGTCTCGAGGCGGCCCGGGTCCTCTGCCGCCTCCTTCAAGGCGCTAAAGACGGCAAAACCGCGGATATCGTCGGCGATCCCAGCATGGTCAAGAATTTCCGGCGGATCGAGATCGGTCCGGTCGTGCCGCACGGGAACAGGGACTGAAACGACCTTTCGGTGGCAGCGCCGACGCTGCATCAGTGACCAAATCATGTCCGACCGCCGTGCCGGTCTTCCATCGACTGTGGGCGAGACGTTCGGCAGATCGGCCAGCGTTTCGGGATCGAAAATGAAAGTGTTGCCGCCTCGGTTCAGGGTTTCACCCAATACGAAACCCTCTATTTCCGCCGCCTCGGCGAGCAATGGGCGCAGGGGTGCCTCTCCGGCCAGAATGCGTGGAATCATCTCCCCAAGCCGGGCGAGAGCCGCGCTGCAGGGCTCGTCGGGATGCGCTGGGTCGAGCGCAAACGGGGTTTCGAGCCGGTCTGTCTCAATCCGCGAAAGATCATAGTAGTAATCGCGCCGCCCGGCGCGCAGTCCAGCATTATGGGCCGCGGCCGTTGGAACGGGGGCTTCTGCGGGCAAAGAGGCAAGTCGCCGCAGATTCCACATAAGATCGCTCAACTGTCCTCTGACGCTGGCCACTGCAGGAAGGGGGGGCGCGCCAGTGTAGCTTCCGATGCAAATGTCGGCGCCGGTCGCACGCATACGTCGCAGGGCACGGCCCAGCAACAGCGGACAACGTGCGGGCCCGGACGTCGTCGCAATCAACGGGTCGAGCCGCATGTCGTCGTCGAGTATCCAGATTACGCATCCAGGACGCTCGCGTGCCATGTGATACAGAAAGGCCTGCAGCGCGGTGCGAGCATCGGCGATTGCGAGCCGCCCGAACTCGGTCCGACCCTTCGGGGTGCCACTCGCCAGATCGTGCAAGCCGCTTGAGTTGCGCGTGACCGATCAGGCGAATCCGCAGTCGCTTCCGCTTCTGCGCGAGCATGTCTTCCAGCTCTGCGCGGGCTCCCTCCCCGGGGCGGTTTTCGAGAACCAGTACGTCTGGAGGTTCCAGCCCCTCGTTCTCGATCACGTTGCCGAGGTCGTCGAGCAGGCGGGAGACTGACATGATGCGGCGATCATCCGCGATGATGCCAACAAGCAACGGAGGCGTTTCGGCCTCCGCTGCTGGGGGATGGTGGTGCCGTGGTGCCATCTCCGTCGCCCCTGGCGCAGGATGCCAGTCAAAAAGGCGCGCTGCACGCTCTAAGTGCCGGGCCCGTCGTCCCGAGGTCATCAAAGGCCCATGGATGACGTCGAACATCTGCAGACCTGCATGCTTGTCTGATGAGCCCGGCAGCGAGAGCCTGGGACGGTCAAAGCAGGCATGGTGCGCGGCGCTCGGCGTCAGCGTGGCCGCATATCTCAGCCTTGGCCGACGGCAGAGCCGGATCAGCAGATCTCGATCGGTGCATGCGCGCAATGCCTCATTGAATCCCCCAGCCTCAAGGAGGATGTCGAGCCGCACCGCCAGGTTGGTCCCCTGAATGCCTGGATTACCCTCCATAAACTGATCTGCAAAAATCGTTGTCGGAGGGTCAACTCTGCGCGCGACGTGTCCCGTTTCCACACGGAGAAACGGTGTTGCGACGACCTCAGCGCCCTCGGAGATCCGCGCCTCAATCTCGGCGAGATGGCCGGGCATCCACGCATCATCATCGTCGAGAAAAGCGACGAAGACCGCCCTCGGATCACTGTGGTATCGCGCGAGGTGATCAAGGCCCGTATTCAACGAACCTGAGAGGCTAGGCGTCCTGCGGTTCGCGAGGTACTGCAAACTGGTTGTTACGGTCGGAAGCCGGGCGGCAAGGTCTGTCGTACCGCCATCGTCGATCACGACGATCGCGTCTGCCGGGCGCGTTTGCGAGAGTACGGAGGGCAGCGCGCGATCCAGTAGCAGTCGTTCGCGCTCATGCGTCGCCATCAATGCGACGATTATTGGTCTCTTCATAGTCATCCCCGATGAATGGACGGAATCTAGGTGCCGTCTCGATGGAGAGAGCATGGCGAGACAAGGAGATCGGTTGGATCCTTCATCGTGGGTCTCTGCCGCCCAATACGCCACGTCTCTATCATCGAGAACAACTCAAAACGGTATACGATGCTTTACGACGGAAATACAACCGCGTCAGACCAGTGCGGGCCATTTGGGCTTGTCCGTCGTCGAATGCTTTGAGACTGTGGCGGTCGGTTGCGAACGGAGGATCCGGCACATCTGGGTTGAACGTTATGCGGCCTGGTGGAGGTGGAGCAAGCGTCGCTGATGGATGGTGTCACGCTTGATGCGTTGTCGCTCGGCGAGGATGCCTGCAGCGCGGCCGCAGTAGACGTCAGCGGGCGTGAGGTTGCCGAGGCTCTCGTGGCAGCGCCGGTGGTTGTAGTGCTCGACGAAGGCGGCGACCTGGGCCTCGAGCTGGCCGGGCAGGTAGTAGTTCTCGAGCAGGATCCGGTTCTTCAGCGTCTGGTGCCAGCGCTCGATTTTTCCCTGCGTCTGCGGATGGCATGGCGCACCGCGGATGTGTTCGATCCGCTGAGCCGCGAGCCAGTCTGCGAGATCGCCCGCAATGTAGCACGGGCCATTGTCCGAGAGCAGCCGCGGCCGGTGGTGCACGCGCGCTGCCGTGCAGCCTGAGGCGGCAAGCGCCGGTTCCAGGGTGTCGGTGACGTCGCGCGCCGCCATTGTGGTGCACAGCTTCCAGGCGATGATGTAGCGGGAGAAGTCGTCGAGCACGGTGGAGAGATAGAACCAGCCCCAGCCGATCACCTTCAGGTAGGTAAAGTCGGTCTGCCAGAGCTGGTTCGGCGCGGTGGTCTTGCTGTGGAACGCCTCGGCCGCCTTGATGACGATGAAGGCCGGGCTGGTGATCAGGTCGTGCGCCTTGAGCAGGCGGTAGACCGAGGCCTCGGAGACGAAGTAGCGCTCGGTCTCGGTGAACCGCACCGCCAGTTCGCGCGGCGACAGCTCGGGCTCGGCCAGCGCCAGGTCGAGGATCCGCTGGCGCACCGCATCAGGGATTCGGTTCCAAATCCGGCCCGGCCGCGACGTGCGATCGGCGAGGGCTTCCGGGCCGCCAGTTTGGAAGCAGTCATACCATCGGTAGAAGGTCGCCGGCGGGATGCCGAGCTGACGCAGGGTGCGCCGCACCGACAGATGGGATTGCTCGACCAGGCGGATGATCTCGAGCTTCTCGGCGGCGGGGTATCTCATGCGCGGTCGTCCCCAGCCCCGATCATGCTTTTTTTCAGCAGCCGCAGCTCCAGCGCCTGCTCGGCCACCACCTCCTTCAGTGACCGGGCCTCCTCGCGCAGCGTCTTGACCTCGTCAGTCGTCGCTGCGCGTGCGGTGTCACCCGCCAGGCGACGCTTGCCGGCTTCGAGGAAATCCTTGGACCAAGCGTAGTAAAGGCTCTCGGCAATGCCTTCCCGGCGGCATAGGGCGGCAATGCTGTCCTCGCCGCGCAAGCCCTCCAGCACGATGCGGATCTTGTCCTCGGCCGAGTGGTGCTTGCGGGTGGCGCGGCGGATGTCACGGACAGCCTGCTCGACGGACGGCTTCGCCGACACGTCATACGGCCGTGCGGTAGGCGCGGAGGATTTCTGGCTCATCTGCACTCCTTGACGGTTACGAAGAGCCAGAAATCCTCCGTTCCTCAACTACACCCGCCTGTCTCATTGACCCTGACGCCGGACACCTCCGCCGTGAAGAGGGACATCTGCGTGTCGTCCGTGATGGAACCAGAGCGCCCAAAGGCAGGTGCGTAATCGCGTATCCCGGCCTCACCGAACTGCCGCCGGATGCTAGCAAGCGAGAGGAATTCGACCGGCGCGCCGAGAGCATCGCCTACGGCGCCACCCAGGAGAGTCCCACGAACTCTACTGGTCGTCGTGAGAGCCATTAGGACGCCGCGCTGGCTAGCGAGAGAAGGTCCGCGATGTTGAACATGACGGCCGTCTCGGCGAACCCCAACTCGCGCTGGCAGAAGCGCTGAACGTAGATCGGGGCATGGGCGAATCCGGCCTCAACCCGAACCAGCGCCAGATGAAACGCATCGGGCGCGTTGAGCGAGGCCAGGATCTCGTTCTTGGTGAGGATCACGTCACGGGCATGGGCACGGCGGCCCTTGACCTCGATGAACCGCAGATGGCCCTCAGGCGTACGGCTCTCGATGTCCCATCCCTTCTTCTGCACGGACACATCGAGAGGAATGAAGCCCATCCGCTCCTCGGCCTCCATCACCGCTTCCATGGCCAGGCGCTCAACCTCCGCCCGCGAGGATGGATCCTCTGCAAACCCGTCGGGTTTGGCTCCTCGGGCCGGGTTCGCGAGGGCGTCGAGAAGTCCCTTGGGAACCACCAGCGCCGCTCCCCGCAGGATCGGCGGCAGCGCAGAGATATCGCGCTCGCGCTCAAGCTCGGTTTGGCGCGCGTGGAGCCGATCGACCAACCGTTGCGCCGTCGCCTCCGCATTTACCGCGTTGATCCGCTGTTCCCTGCCGGCGCGTTCTTCCTCCCGCAAACGCGCGGCCCGGCGTCCCAGTAATTGACTCGCGCTGTTGAGACGCGCGCGGACTTCGCGCTCGACCTTGTCGATCTCCGCCAGACGCCGACGTTTCACCTCACCCAGATGCTGCGGCACCAGATGGGCGATAGCAAAGCCGATCGCCCGCTGCTCGACGCCGTCCCTCAGCCACGGAGCCTTGATGACGTCCGCGATCAACGCCCGCTCACCCTCCGTGATCGGCCGGTAGTCGAGATAGGGTGCGGCACCGCCATCTACGGCGCTGCCATCTTCGCCGAGGTGAATGAACTGCAGCCGCTGCGAGATCACGCGTGGCTCGCCAGACCGCGCCGCACGCCCATCCCTGATCGCATGTTCGAGATACACGAGCAGCCGCGGCGTGGT
This sequence comes from uncultured Pseudomonadota bacterium, assembly GCA_963764465.1. GTDB lineage: Bacteria > Pseudomonadota > Alphaproteobacteria > Acetobacterales > Acetobacteraceae > JAJXXT01. Next base: position 8,535 of record CAVXSO010000001.1, read on the forward strand.
GTTCGTATCGGCCTCGTCAACCAGAACCGCTGCCTTGGCCGAGCAACGGCTGAAATCGCTCCAGCACCAAATCGACCGCGGCATCCAGCAACGGGTGGCCGGGTGCCAGCAGTTCCGCCTGCGGCTGCCCGGGGACCAGCGTCTTGTCGAACGTGACGCGAGCGTAGCGGTCCAGCACCGGATCGGTCCGCGCCGATCAGGCGATCGCGTTCCTTCAGAATGGAAGGGACGCGGGTGATCTCGAAGCGGCCTTGCTCCCGCTCGACGATCCGCCCGCCGAGAATGGCGAATGCCTCCCGGAAGAAGGCGCCGATGAAGTGCGGTTGCAGCCGGCGTGCCTGCGCTCGTTCCATTTCCTCGCGGATGGCCGCGACCGCGTTCGGGTCCATACCTTCCGAGGTCAGCTTGCGCTCCGCGACCAGCCGTTCGATGCTTCGACATCGACCGCGCCGTCGACCTTGCGGAACAGCTCCGCCTGCTTCTCCGGCCGCTCGCCGTAGCGGATGGCATCGACCAGCAGATCGCGCAGCGCCTGGCCCTCGAACAGCTCGCCGAGCACGTCATAGACTTTGCCACCAAGCGCCTTGCGCGCCTCCTCGAGCTTTTCCAGCAGCCGGCGATAGACCTCGCCCTCGCGGGTGTTGGTCGCGCACAGGTTCCAGAGGTGGCAGACCTCCGTCTGGCCAATGCGATGGATCCGGCCGAACCGCTGCTCCAGCCGATTGGGGTTCCACGGCAGGTCGTAGTTGACCATCAGATGCGCGCCGCGCTGAAGGTTGACGCCCTCGCCAGCGGCATCGTTGGCGATCATGACGCGGACCACGGGATCGCTGTTGAAGGCGGCGATGGCGGCGCGGCGGGCCTCGCGGGCAATGCCGCCATGGATCACGACCACCGCGGCGGCGTCGCCAATGCGCGCGCGCAGCTTATCGGCGAGATAGTCGAGCGTATCCTTGGGCTCGGTGAAGATGATGATCTTGCGGCGAAGTCCCGACGCCGGATCGATCATCGATCGGCTCGTCAAGGATCGCTCTCAAGCTCGCGCCATTTTGCGTCCTGCCCGGAGAGCTTCAGACGCAGCGCGCGGGCCTCCAGGTCCTTGAGGATGGCGATCTCCGCTTCGAGTTCCATGAGCGTCTGGGCGGCCGTCGCCGATCGACGATCGTCTCCTCGTCTGCTCCGCTTCGGCGCCAGGCGCCTCCTCGATTTCATCGGGGTCATAGGAGGGAAGCACCGGTCCAGGTCGCAGCGCCGCGGCGGCGTTGTCGCGACCGATCCGCTCCTCGCGCAGCCGATCTTCGAGCCGCTTGCGGCGGCGCTCGAGCGAGCGGTGGATCGCCGCCGGTGAGGACGCGAGACGCCGCTGCAGGATCTGCAGGGCGAAGCCGACGTTGTTCCGGCGCTGGCGCCATCGGCGCTGCGATCGGCGCGGTTCATTTCCTCGCGCACATAGGTCGTGACCGCCTGGTAGAGATCGGCCTCCAGCGGGAGAGAGTTCGTAGCTCGCCGTATAGGCGCGCCGCTCAGGAAACAGCGGCGTGCCGTCGAAGCGGTAAAGCTCCTCCTTGGTCAGCCGGCGCATCATGTCGGAGACGTCGGCCTTGTGGATGCCCTCACGGAACCGCCCCTCGAACCGGTCCGCGTCGAGCAACCCCATGAAGAGCTGAAAATCCGCTTCCTTGCCGTTGTGCGGGGTCGCCGACATCAGCAGCAGATTGCGCGTGCGCGTGCCGAGCAGCTTGCCTAGTTTGTGGCGCTGCGTTTCCTTGACCTCTCCGCCGAAATAGGACGCCGACATCCGATGCGCCTCGTCGCAGATGACGAGGTCCCATTCGGGCGCGGCATTGAGTTTTGCCTTCAGCTCATCAGATCGCGCAGCCATATCCAGCCGGACGATGAGGCGGTTGCGTTCGGCAAAGGGATTGCCGGTGACCGAGGCTTCGATTTGGTCGCGCGTCAGCGTATCGAAGCGCAGTCCGAATTTCTCGGTGAGCTCATCCTGCCACTGTTCGACCAGGCTGCCTGGAGCGACGATCAGGCAGCGCTCAAGGTCGCCGCGGATCAGCAGCTCCTTGATCAGCAGCCCCGCCATGATGGTCTTGCCGGCGCCCGGGTCATCGGCCAGCAGGAACCGCAGCGGCTGGCGCGGCAGCATCTCGCCATAGACGGCGGTGATCTGGTGGGGCAGGGCCTCGATCTGGGATGCGCTGACAGCGAGATAGGGGTCGAACAGGTGGGCGAGCCGGATCCGGTATGCCTCCGAGGCCAGCCGGAGCAGGGCCCCGTCGGCGTCAAAGCCGAGGGCCCGCCCCGCCTCGACGATTTCGAGACCCGTTTCTTCGCCGCGAAAGACAAGGCGCTCCCCAATTCGGCCGTTGACGCGGAAGACAAGATTTAGGGCTTCCGTGCCGAACCGCGCGACCTGGACAATCTCGGCAATGCCGCTGACGTCTAGACCCCGAACCCGTGCGCCCGGTTTGATGTCGTCGAACTGTGTCACGCCGGTGCCTATAGCGCAGTTAGGGCTGATCAGTCCTCTACCGACCAGTTAGCAGCACGTACCGGCTGCAAGTGACCGCCGTTCCGGCAACCAGAGCCCCAATCTCGACCGACAACGTGGTCCGTCGCTACGCCATGGACCCACTCCGTGGCGACGCATTCCACTGGACTTCCGCCAGCACCAGAGCGTTGGTGTCCGTGCTGGCGGCCAGCTGATCGGCCCGCCGGCTGCCCCGACCAGCCCCGCTGGCGGGGCCCTGGGTGGTGCAAGCGCCGCGATCGGCGCGCACAACCCCAGGAGCCCACCATGACACTGAACCGATCCCGCTAACGTAACGACACCTTCGGTGACGGACGCTGCTGACGCGCGCCGCGGTAAACCCAAGACGAAGCCCCCGGCCGTCACGAAACCGGGGGCAGCCGAAGAGGGCCGCCAGACCAAGCAGGCTCTGCTCATCGGCCTTCTGCAGCGCCCCGATGGTGCCTCCATCGCGGAGCTGGTGAAGGCCACGGGCTGGCAGAACCATTCGATCCGCGGCGCCATCAGCTTCACCCTCAAGAAGAAGCTCGGCCTCAACGTCACCTCGCAGCGCGACGAGAAGCGCGGCCGTGTCTACCGCATCACCAAGCCCGCCAAGCCCACCAAGGCTTCCGGCGGCCGCACCAAGAAGCGGTCGTGAGCGCGGCCGATCTGGACGAGCGGCTGCGGACGCTGGCGACGCATGGATATCGCAACCCTACGAGCCGAGTGGCGGCGCCTCTACCGGGTGTCGCCACCTCCGCGTCTCCGCCGCGACCTCCTCACCCGCGGCATCGCCGACAAATGGCAGGAAGCAGCACTGGGCGGGTTGTCGTCATGCCATCCGTCGCCGCCTGCTCGCCCTGGCCGAGGGCGGGCAGGACGGAAGGGGACGGTGACGCGGGCTCAGCCGGCACCTCGCCTCCGCCCCGGCACCCGCCTGCTCCGCACCTGGCGCGGCCGCACTATGAGCGTCACGGTGCTGGAGGACGGCTTCCTCTTCGAGGACCGCCGCTACACCTCCCTCACCGAGGTCGCCAAAGCCATCACCGGTGCCCACTGGTCCGGCCCCAGGTTCTTCGGCCTGGCGAAGGTTCGGCCGGTCATCGATGGCGCTTCAACGGCCGATGGAACGGCCTCCGATGCCGGCTAAGGGCAGGGCAGGGGATCGCTCCTCGGCGGGCGGCAACGGCAATGGCTTTCGCCGCTGCGCCATCTACACCCGCAAATCCTCCGAGGAGGGTCTGGAGCAAAGCTTCAACTCGCTCGACGCCCAGCGCGAAGCCTGCGAGGCCTACATCGCCAGCCAGCGCCACGAGGGCTGGCGAGCCCTCCCCACCGCCTACGACGATGGCGGCATCTCCGGCGGCACCATGGACCGCCCGGCCCTGCTGCGCCTCCTGCGGGACATCCGCGCCCGCAAGGTCGACCTGGTCGTGGTCTACAAGGTCGATCGCCTCACCCGCTCGCTCGCCGACTTCGCCAAGATCGTCGAGGTGTTCGACGCCAACGGCGTCTCCTTCGTCTCGGTGACGCAGCAGTTCAACACCGCCAGCAGCATGGGCCGCCTCACCCTCAACATGCTGCTGTCGTTTGCCCAGTTCGAGCGCGAGGTCACGGGCGAACGCATCCGCGACAAGATCGCCGCCTCCAAGCGCAAGGGCATGTGGATGGGCGGCGTCCCACCCCTCGGCTACGACATCCAGGACCGCAAGCTCGTCATCAACGAGGAGGAAGCCCAAACCGTCCGCCACATCTTCGAGACCTACGTCGCCCTCGGCGCCGTCCGCCCCCTCCAGGAGCAACTCGACGCCGAGCGCATCACCACCAAGCGGCACATCTCCGCCAACGGCAACACGCACGGCGGCCGGCCGATCTCCCGCGGCCATCTCTACCATCTGCTGCAGAACCGCCTCTACCGAGGCGAGATCGTCCACAAGGACCAAACCTACCCCGGCCAGCACGAGCCCATCATCGACCAGGATCTCTGGGACCAGGTGCAGGCCCAACTCGAACAGAACCGCGTCGAGCAGCGCGCCCAGCAAACCACCATCGAGACCAGCCTGCTGGCGGGTCTCGTCACCGACCAGGCGGGCAGCAAGCTGGTGCCGACCTATGCCAGCAAGAACGGCAAGCGGTACCGCTATTACATCTCCCAGAGCCTCACGACCGGAACCCGCGGCAACGCGCCCCACGCCATCCGTGTCCCGGCGGCGGATCTGGAGCGGCTGGTCTCACAACGGCTCTGCCGCTGGCTCACCAGCCCCGCCGATCTGCTCGATGCGCTCGGCTCAACACGTCCCTGCAACGAAGCATCCAGCCGCCATCGCCGCAGCCACCAAGCTCGCGACCACCTGGAACGTCACCCCGACCAACAGCCGACGCGACTTCCTCAAGGCCATCGTCGACCGCATCACCATCGGCGACACCAGCATCGCGATCGCCATCCGGCCGCTCGCGCTTGCCCAGCATCTGCTTACCAAGAACAGCGACAGCATCGGCGCCGATACCGACGCCGATCCTGATCACCAGGAACCCATCATCCTCACCGTCGATGCGCAGCTCTGCCGGACCGGGCTGGCAATGAAGCTGGTGGCAGAAGGACCCGAAGCCATCCCACAGGCCGACCCAACGCTGATCCGCCTGCTGGCCCGCGCGCATGCGATGCGCAAAGAACTCGAGACCGGCCATCACGACAGCGTCGAAGCCTGCGCCAACGCGATGGGCGTCACCGACTCCTACTTCAGCCGCATCGTCCGGCTGGCCTATCTGGCGCCCGACATCACCACCGCCATCCTCGATGGTCGTCAGCCGGCGAACCTCACGGCCGCGCGGCTTGCGCAGACCAGTGAGCTGCCGCTCGCCTGGAGCGAGCAGCGCCGGGTCCTCGGCTTCGCCTGAAGCGCCAATAGCCGCCCGTATTGATGCGCTTTGGCGCCCATCGCCCCGCATCGGCGATGCAGCGAACCGTACCAAAAATACGGGCCTCAGAGACTCTCGCCGCCGAAGGCCCCCAAAACCCCGTCAGAGACCGTCTCTGCCAGTGCCGCGGTACCATCGCGACCGCAAAAATCCGCGTCAAAACGCGGCAATTTTCGTTGAAGCCGAAATTCGCCAAAAAACTGTAGCCTTAAGAAGGACTTACGCTGGCGGAGAGGGTGGGATTCGAACCCACGGTACGCTTGCACGCACAACGGTTTTCGAGACCGTCCCGATCGACCACTCCGGCACCTCTCCCGCGGCGGCGCTCTTAGAAGATAGGACGCGGGGTTGCAAACGGCTTCCATCGCCGGGCACAACGGGTAGCCTGGGTTCCCGCCGCTTTTTGGGGATGCCGCGCGATCCACGGCTCCGCAACCCAGGGCTTCGTTGACACCGGCCGCCCCCGCGCTATAAGCCGCGCTTCCCCGGCGGCAGGTTCCCTTCCGCCGGCCCGTTTTTTTGTCGTTTGCCGAGGCCCTCATGTTCGCCATCATCCGCACCGGCGGCAAGCAGTACCGCGTCACCGAGAACGCCGTGCTGAAGGTCGAGAAACTTCCGGCCGAGGCCGGCGAGACTGTCACCTTCACCGACGTGCTCGCGGTCGGCGGCGAGGGCGGCCTCACGCTCGGCGCGCCCATCGTCGCCGGTGCTGCCGTCACCGCCACGGTCATCGCCCAGGACCGGCTCGAGAAAGTCATCATCTTCAAGAAGCGCCGCCGGCAGAACTCGCGCCGCAAGGGCGGCCATCGCCAGCACGTCACCGTGCTGCGCATCGCCGGCATCAAGGCCGCGTAAGGAAGGACCAGCACCATGGCACACAAGAAAGCCGGCGGCTCCTCGCGCAACGGCCGCGACACGGAAGGCCGGCGCCTCGGCGTCAAGAAGTTCGGTGGCGAGTATGTTCTCGCCGGCAACATCATCATCCGCCAGCGTGGCACCAAGGTGAAGCCGGGGCAGAATGTCGGCCTCGGGCGCGACCACACGATCTTCGCGCTGGTCGAGGGACGCGTCGCGTTCTCGCGCGCGGCCAACGACCGCGTCGTCGTCTCCGTCAACCCGCTGCCGGCGGCCGCCGAATAACCGCGCCCGCCCCGCAGCAGAACAAATCGGGGGTCGGCGCAAGCCGGCCCCTTTTTCATATCCGCAGCCATGAAATTCCTCGACCAGGCCAAGATCTATTGCCGCTCCGGTGACGGAGGGGACGGCGTGGTCGCGTTCCGGCGCGAGAAATACATCGAGTTTGGCGGCCCGGACGGCGGCGATGGCGGCCGCGGCGGGGACATCGTCTTCACTGCCGTGGAAAACCTGAACACGCTGATCGACTTCCGCTACACACAGCATTTCCGCGCGAGGAAGGGCGGCAACGGATCCGGCGCGGACCGCACCGGCGCCGCGGCACCGCCCGTCGTTGTCCAGGTCCCCGTCGGCACCCAGATCGTTGACGAGGACCGGGAGATCCTGCTCGCGGACCTCGACAAGCCCGGCAAGCGCATCGTGCTGCTCAAGGGCGGCGACGGCGGCTTCGGCAACGCGCATTTCAAGTCCTCGACCAACCGCGCCCCCCGCCGCGCGACGAAGGGCTATCCGGGCGAGGAGCGCTGGGTCTGGCTGCGGCTCAAGCTCATCGCGGATGCCGGGCTTATCGGCCTGCCCAACGCCGGCAAATCCACCTTCCTTGCCGCCGTCTCCGCCGCGCGGCCGAAGATCGCGGACTACCCGTTCACCACGCTGCACCCGCAACTCGGCGTCGTCCGCCCGGATGCCACGCGCGAGTTCGTGCTCGCCGACATCCCGGGGCTCATCGAGGGCGCGCACGAGGGCGCGGGCCTTGGCGACCGCTTCCTTGGGCATGTGGAGCGCTGCCGCGTGCTGTTCCACCTCATCGACGGGGCAGCGGGCGATGTGGTGCGTGCCTGGCGCACCATCCGCAACGAGCTCGCGGAATACGGCGGGGGGCTTGCCGAAAAGCCCGAGATCATCGGCCTCAACAAGGCGGACGCGATGACGCCGCGCGAGATCTCCGCCCGCCGCGTGGCGCTCCAGCGGGCCAGTGGCGCGCCGGTGCTTGTACTCTCCGCTGCCGCGCGCCAAGGCACGGAGGAGGCCGTCACCGCCATCGCCGCGGCGCTCGACGCCGCGCGGAAGGAGGCGACATGAGCCTCGCGGCGGCCCACCGCATCGTGGTCAAGATCGGCTCGGCGCTGGTGGTGGACCCCGCGCTCGCGGTACCCCGCGCGGCCTGGCTCGCGGGCATCGCGGCGGACATCGCGCGGCTGCGCGAAGAGGGCCGGGAGGTGGTTGTCGTCTCCTCCGGCGCCATCGCGCTCGCCCGCCGCGCGCTGGGCCTCACCCGCCGTAACCTGCGGCTGGAGGAGAAACAGGCCGCCGCCGCCGTGGGCCAGATTCGCCTGGCCGGTGCCTGGACCGAGGCGCTGGCGGAGCAGGGCATCACGGCCGCCCAGCTTCTGCTGACGCTCGAGGACACCGAGGACCGGCGCCGCTACCTCAACGCGCGGGCGACACTGGAGACGCTGCTCGGACTTCGTTGCGTTCCCGTGATCAACGAGAACGACACGGTGGCCACGGCCGAGATCCGTTTTGGCGACAACGACCGCCTTGCGGCCCGCGTGGCCGAGATGCTGCGCGCCGACGCGCTGGTGCTGCTATCCGACATCGACGGGCTCTACACCGCCGATCCGAGATTCGATCCGGGCGCGCAATATATCAAGGAGGTTACGGACCTCACGCCGGAGATCGAGGCGATGGCGGGCGACCCGCCGCCCGGCTACTCCTCGGGCGGTATGCGCACCAAGCTCGCCGCCGCGCGCATAGCCACCGGTGCGGGGGTCGCGATGGCGATCGCGCTCGGGCACACGCAGCGTCCATTGTCGGCGATGCTGGATGGCGCGCGCTGCACCTGGTTCCTGCCTCGGCCCGAGGGTCGCAGTGCGCGGCAGAGCTGGATCCTCGGCTCGCTCGCGACGCAGGGCAGGCTCGTCATCGATACCGGTGCCGTGCGTGCGCTGCGTGCTGGCCGCTCCCTGCTGCCGGCGGGCGTGCGCGGCGTGGACGGCGCCTTCGACCAGGGCGACGCGGTGGAGATTGTGAGCCAGGATGGCGCGGCGTTCGCCCGCGGCCTCTGCGCCTATGCCAGCGCGGACGCGGCGCGCATCGCGGGCCATCGTTCCGCGGAGATCGAGGCCATCCTCGGCTGGCGCGGCCGCGACGAGATGATCCATCGCGACGATCTGGTGCTGCTGCACGCGAAAATGTCATAACGGGCGCCAGGGGAGAGACCATGGATATCGGCCAGACCGAAGCCGTGTCGGACGCCGCCGCCTGGATGCGCGAGGCCGCCCTTCGCGCCAGCGCCGCCTCGCGTGCCGTCGCCGCCGCCGGGGCCGAGGCTCGCGCTGCTGGCCTCTCCGCCGCCGCCCGGTCGTTGCGCGAGCATGCCGAAACCATCATCGCCGCCAACGCGAAGGACATCGACGCCTTCGACGCCGCCGGCGGCACCGGCGCCTTCCGCGACCGGCTGCTGCTGACGCCGGCGCGCGTCGCCGCGATGGCGGACGGCGTCGAAACGGTCGCGGCGCTTCCGGACCCACTCGGTCGCACGCTGGCGGAATGGACGCGTCCGAACGGCTTGCGCATCGCCCGCGTCGCTCAGGCGCTCGGCGTCATCGGCATGATCTACGAGAGCCGCCCCAATGTCGGCGCCGATGCCGCGGCCATCTGCATCAAGGCCGGCAACGCGGTGATCCTGCGCGGCGGCTCGGACTCGCGCCACTCCGCCGCCGCCATCCACGTGGCGTTCACGGCGGGGCTTGCCAGCGCCGGCCTGCCCGCGGACGCGGTTCAGGCTGTTCCCGGCACGGACCGTGCGTATGTCGGCGCCATGCTCGCGGCATCCGGCATGCTGGATCTCATCATCCCGCGCGGCGGCAAGGGGTTGGTGACGCGCGTGCAGGCGGAAGCACGCGTGCCAGTCCTCGCCCATGCCGAGGGCCTGTGCCACACCTTCGTCCATGCCTCGGCGGATCCGCGCATGGCACGCGCCATTGTCGCCAACGCGAAGATGCGCCGCCCCGGCATCTGTGGCGCCACCGAAACGTTGCTGGTGGACCGTGCCGCCGCCGCCCGCCTGTTGCCGCCCCTCGTGGCGGACCTCGCCGCCCTCGGCTGCCGCTTTCGCGCGGATGGGGACGCGCGCGCCATCTGCCCGCGGATGGACCCTGCCCAGCCCGGAGATTTCGACACCGAATGGCTCGACGTGGTGCTCAACGTCGCCATCGTGGACGGCGTGGCCGGTGCGCTGGCGCATATCCGGGCCCACGGCTCCTCCCACACCGAGGCGATCGTCGCCGAGGATGAAGCGGCGGCCCAGACCTTCCTCGACGGGCTCGATTCGGCCGTGGGGATGTGGAATGCGAGCACGCAGTTCTGCGACGGGGGCGAGTTCGGCTTCGGTGCCGAGATCGGCATCGCGACCGGGCGTATCCATGCCAGAGGCCCGGTGGGGCCGGAACAGCTCACGACCTTCCGCTACGTCGTGACCGGCACGGGTCAGGTTCGGCCCTGAGCTGGTCCTCCGCGCCGCTGCCGCGCTTCGGGGACCGGCGCGCCGCGCGCATCGGCCTGCTCGGCGGATCGTTCAACCCGGTGCATGACGGCCACCTGCATGTCGCGCGCGCCGCACTCAGCCGGCTCGGACTCGACCAGGTCTGGCTGCTGGTCTCGCCCGGCAATCCGCTGAAGCCGCGTGCCGGCATGGCGCCGCTCGCGCAACGGCTGGCCGGCGCCCGCGCCCGCGCCGACGGGCGGCGCATCCTCGCCACTGCCATGGAACGCGACCTCGGCACGCGCTTTTCCGTGGACACCGCGCGGGCGCTGTGCCGTCGCTTTCCCCGCGCGCGTTTTGTCTGGCTGCTCGGCGCCGACAACCTGGTGCAATTGCCGCGCTGGCGGTGCTGGAATGATCTGGCCGCCACCATGCCGCTCGCGGTCATCGCCCGCCCGGGTTCGGTGCGCCAGGCGCTGGCCGGAAAGGCCGCGCGGCGCTTGCATTCGGCGCGCCGGCCGGTGCATGAGGCGCTGACGCTGGCGGATCGCGCGCCGCCGGCGTGGGTGTTCCTGCCCGTGCGTCTGCATCGGGGCTCGGCCACCGCCATCCGCGCCGCGCGAGGAGAGTGACCATAGCCAGGAAGCCCGCAGGACCGGCCGGCGGCAAGCCGAAGAAGCGCACCGTACCGGTGCCGAAACTGCCTGCCACGCCAGGAACGCCGCGCAAGAAGGCGGTTGCTGCCGGCCCGCGCAAGCCGGCCGCGCCAAAGCCGAGCGCAGCGGAGACCTCCCGCCTCGAGAAGCTGGAGAAGCTCATTCTCGCCAGCCTCGAGGACGACAAGGCCGAGGCCATCGTCTCGCTCGACGTCGCTGGCCGCGCCGCCTTCGCCGACCGAATGATCATCGCGACCGGCATCGCCGACCGGCAGATTGCTGCGATCGCGCAGCATCTGGAGGAGAAGCTCTCCAAGGCCGGGCTCAAGCGCGTGCAGATCGAGGGTGCGTCGGGTTCGGACTGGGTGCTGATCGACGCCGGCGACATCGTGGTGCACCTGTTCAAACCGGAGGCGCGCAGCCTCTATGCGCTGGAGCGCATGTGGGGGCCGGAGCTGGATCAGGCGCCGCAGGGCGGGGCGGTGGATTCCGCTGACTGAGCTGCTGGTCGCCGTCGGCCGCGCCGGCAGCGGGCCGGAGGCGGCGCTTTACGCCCAATACGCCGCCCGCCTGCGACCCAGGCTCACGCTCGTGGAATTGCCGGAGGCGCGCGGCACCCAGGCCGAACGCCGGCGGAGGGAAGGGGAAGCCATACTCGCCGCGTTGCCCGGCCGCACCTTCCTGGTCGCGCTGGATCGCGGCGGCGAGGCGCTGGACTCCCCCGGCTTTGCCCGCCGGCTCGAGGCGTGGCGCGCCCGCGGCTCGCTCGCCTTCGTCATCGGCGGCGCCGAGGGGCTGGACGCGACGGTCCTCGCGCGCGCTGGCGCCGCGGTCGCGTTCGGCAAGCAGACCTGGCCGCATCTGCTCGCCCGCGTCATGCTGGCCGAACAGCTCTGGCGCGCGCAGGCCATCGCCACCAACCACCCCTATCACCGCGATTAGCTCCATCGCCCGGCCGCCGGATGACGGTTGAACCGCAACGCCCGGAACCTGTAGGACGTGCCCTCGCACGAAAGTCGAATATGGCCGGAAAACCCTTTGCGATGAACCGACCTTTTGCGATGCTGGTGGTCCTGGACGGCTGGGGCTGGCGCGATCCGGCGCCGGACAACGCCATCACCTGCGCGCGCAAGCCGAATTTCGACCGGCTCTGGGCCAGCTGTCCGCACGCCTTCCTCACCACGCACGGGCTCGATGTAGGCCTGCCCGCCGGGCAGATGGGGAACTCCGAGGTCGGCCACATGAACATCGGCGCCGGCCGTGTGATGATGCAGGACCTGCCTAGGATCGATGCCGCCATCGCCGACGGCTCGCTCGCCGCCAGCAAGGAACTTGCGGCCTTCGTTTCGGCGCTGCGTGCCTCGGGTGGGACTGCGCATCTCATGGGCCTCGTCTCTCCCGGCGGCGTGCATTCGCACCAGGACCAAGCGGTAGCACTTGCGAAAATCCTCGCGGCACGGGGCCTGAAGGTCGCGATCCATGCCTTCCTCGATGGCCGCGACACGCCCCCGAGTTCCGCGCCCGGCTTCGTCGCGAATTTTACCGCGGCACTTCCGGCCGGTGCCTCCATCGCGACGGTCATCGGTCGCTACTTCGCCATGGACCGCGACAAGCGCTGGGACCGTGTCGAGCGTGCCTATGCCGCGATGGCGCAGGCGAAGGGCGAGCGTGCTCCGGATGCCGCGGCCGCCATCGAAGCCGCCCACGCCGGAGGCCACACGGACGAGTTCGTCCCGCCCGCGGTCATCGACGGCTACGCCGGCATGCGCGCCGGTGACGGCATCCTCTGCTTCAACTTCCGCGCCGACCGCGTGCGCGAGATCCTTGCCGCCTTGCTCGACCCCGGCTTCGACGGTTTCGCCCGCGAGCGGATCGAGTTTGCTGCCGCCCTCGGCATGACTCGCTATTCGGACGCGCTCGCGAAGCTCATGCCCAACCTGTTCCCGCCGCAATCGATGGCGAACCTGCTCGGCGGCGTCGTTGCGGACGCGGGGCTCACGCAGCTGCGCATGGCGGAGACGGAAAAATATCCGCACGTCACCTATTTCCTGAACGGCGGCCGCGAGGAGCCCTTCCCCGGGGAGGAACGCATCCTCATCCCCTCGCCCAAGGTCGCGACCTACGACCTGCAGCCGGAGATGTCCGCGGTCGCGCTCGGCGATGCCGCGATCGCCGCGATCGCCTCGGGCAGGCACAACCTCATCGTGCTCAACTTCGCCAACCCCGACATGGTTGGCCACACCGGCGTGCTCGCCGCCGCGATCAAGGCGGTCGAGACGGTGGACGCGCAGCTCGGCCGCATCGCGGAAGCCGTGGCGGCGGCCGGCGGCGTGCTGCTGGTCACCGCGGACCACGGCAATTGCGAGCAGATGCTGGACCCCGCGACCGGCGGCCCGCACACCGCCCACACCATCAACCGCGTGCCGGTGCTGCTGGCCGGACGCCATGGCCTGGCGCTGCACGACGGCCGCCTCGCGGACGTGGCCCCGACGCTGCTCAAGCTCCTTGGGCTCGCGCGGCCCGCCGAGATGACCGGGCATTCTCTCGTGTGAGGCACCTGCTCCTCGCGGCCTTGCTGCTTGCGGTCCCCGCGGCCATCGCGGCGCCGCCGACGCCGGCCGACCTGCGCGCGGCGGAAGCGGCCCAGCGGGCGCATCTCGCCCAGGAGAAGCAGGCTGTCTCCCGGGCCGCCGCCGCCGCCGTGAAGGCCAGGCAGCTCGACGTGCAGCGCGAAAGCGCCGCGCACGCCCTGCGCGCCGCCGAGGAACAGAGCCAGATCGCGGCGACCCGCATCGCCCAGCTCGCCGCCGAGCGGCGGGCTGCGGAAGCGGATCTCAAGCTGCACGCCGAACGCCTGCGTCCGCTGTTGCCGGCGATGGAACGCCTGTCGCTCGCGCCAGCGGCGACCCTGCTCGCTGCGCCCGGCTCGCCGGAGGACGCTGTGCGCGGCGCCATCCTGCTGCGCGGCGTGGCGATGACGCTGGAGACCGAGGCCGCGACGCTGCGCCAGCGCCAGGCGGACCTTGCCAGGCTGCAGAAGGCGCTCGCCGCGGCCGAGCCAGCCCTGCAGCGGGCCGAAGCGCGCCAGGCGCAGGAGGGCCAGGCGTTGGATGTCGCCTTCGCCGCCGCCTCTGCCGACCAGGCCCGCGCCTCCGCCGAGGCCGAAGCCGAGGCCCGGGCCGCCGCAGAGGCGGCGGGGCAGGCCCGCGACATTCGTGCGGCACTCGCCGCGATCGCCGCCGCGCGCGCCGCGGAGGCGCGCCGCGCCGCGGCCGAGGCCGCGCGGCTGGCCCGTGCCCACCGCACAAAGGAGGCCGAAGCGGCCCGCGCGCGGGCGGCGGCGCTGCGCGCGCCTGCCGGCCCCGGCCTCAAGCCCGGGGAAGGGAAGGCCTGGCTGCCGGTTGCCGGTGCCATCGTGCGCAACTGGGGGGATGCCACGCCGGCCGGCCCCGCCGTGGGCATCACCGTCCGTGCCGCCCCCGCCGCGCGCGTCGTCTCGCCCTGTGCCGGCACCGTGGACTTCGCGGCTCCTTTCCGCAGCTATGGCGAGCTGGTCATCCTGGATTGCGGCGGCGGCTGGCATTTCGTGCTGTCCGGCTTCGCCCGGCTCGAGACGCGCGAGGGCGTGCGGGTGCAGGGCGGACAGCCGCTCGGCGTGATGGCATCCTGGGACCCGCGCTCCGGCGCGCCCGCGCCACTCCTGTATATCGAGCTGCGCCACCCGACGGATCCCGTTGATCCCACACCCTATCTGCGGCGCGGGCTGCCCACCGGTTGACCCGGGAATGGGGGCAGGGGACGCGTGACGCTGCTTTAACCCGGTTGCGCGTTCCCTACGGCGCGCCATCTACGCTAGATTCAGAGTAAGCTTCGTCCCCGCTCCTCAAGCCCAAGGACTTCTTGATGCGATTCCGGACCACTCTCCTCCTGGGCTCGGCCTTTGTGGCCGGCGCGCTATCGGTGACGGCCCTGCCGCGCCTGCAGCACGCGCTGGGCGTCAGCCTGGTGCCCCCGGCCCTCGCGGACGCCATCTCAGGCAATGCCAACACGGCGCAGACCTACCAGATGCTGTCGCTGTTCGGCGACGTGTTCGAGCGCGTGCGCGCCGAGTATGTCGACCCGGTCACCGACAAGAAGCTGATCGAGAACGCGCTCAACGGCATGCTCACCGGGCTCGACCCGCACAGCATGTACATGGACCCGAAGCAGTTCCATGACATGAACGTGCAGACCCGTGGCGAGTTCGGCGGCCTCGGCATCGAGGTCACTTCCGACCAGGGCCTGGTCAAGGTCATCACACCGATCGACGACACGCCGGCGGCGAAGGCCGGCATCAAGTCCGGCGACTACATCGTGGGCGTGGACGGCAAGAGCGTCGAAGGCGATTCGCTCAACGACGTGGTGCACATGATCCAGGGCAAGCCTGGCACCAAGATCACGCTGACCATCAAGCGGCCGAATGTGAACAAGCCGCTCGTCTTCCCGATGACCCGCGAGGTCATCAAGATCGAGGTCGTGAAGTCGCATATGGAGCCGGGGGATATCGGCTATATCCGCATTTCCCAGTTCACCGAGCAAACCGATCCTGGCCTGCGCAGCGCCTATGCCGCGCTGGCCAAGCAGGGCGGCGGCAAGCTCAAGGGCCTGGTCATCGACCTGCGCAACAACCCCGGCGGCCTGCTCGACCAGGCGATCGCGGTTTCGGACGACTTCATTCCGGATGGGGAGATCGTCTCGACCCGGGCGCGCAATCCGGCCGACAGCCAGCGCTGGAACGCCCGTGGCGAGGACATGACACACGGGCTGCCGATCGTCGTGCTGACCAATGCCGGCACGGCTTCCGCGGCGGAGATCGTTTCGGGTGCGTTGCAGGATCATCGCCGCGCCGTGGTCCTCGGCACCCGTACCTTCGGCAAGGGCAGCGTGCAGACCGTGGTCCCGCTGCCCGATGGCGGCGGCATGCGGCTGACGACGGCGCGCTACTACACGCCCTCCGGCCGCTCCATACAGGGGCTCGGCATCACCCCGGATGTGGAGGTGCACGAGAGCGACGAGGCGCCGATCCTCGCGCCGCAGCGCGAGGCGGATCTGAAGGGCGCCATCTCCAATGTCGGTGGCGCACCGCAGACGACGTTGCCGCCGCGCACGGACCTGCCGGCGGTCGTGAAGGACATCCCGCAGAAGCCGCCGAAGGACTGGCCGGCCTTCGACCCCGCCAAGCAGACGACCGACTTCCAGCTGCAGGAGGCGCTGAAGGTGGTTTCGGCGATGGAGCCGCTGAAGCGCGCGGCAAACTAAGGCGCGATCTTCCGGCATCGACCTCCGGCGCGACGTGATGCGGGGTCTGCTCTGGTTCTGGGCAGTGGTGCTGCTGTTGCTGACGGGCGTTGCGAGCACGCTCGCCTGGCTGGGGCCGCCGCCGTACCCGGCCGCGTCGCTCGCCAAAGCCGGCGGGAATGCCCCGGTGCCCGCCCCGCCGGCTGGTGGCCCGCGGGTCGCGATCCTGGTCGCCGGCCTCGGTATGATCGCCGCCGACAGCCAGGCCGCCATCGCGTCTCTGCCGGCCGCCGTCAGCCTTGCGGTGTCGCCCTATGCGCCGGACCCCGCCGCCACCGCGAGGGCGGCGCGCGACGCCGGCCATGAGGTGCTGCTGTCGCTGCCAATGCAGCCTGATGGCGGCGCCACGGCGGACGCGGGTGACGAGGCGCTGGCCAGCGGCCAGGACCCGAGCATCATCGCCACCCACCTCGCCTGGGCGCTGGGCCGGGTGCCGAACCCGGCCGGCGCCACCGGCCTGCTCGGGCCTGGGCTCGACGGCGCCGCCTTCGTTGCCTCGCCCTCCTTCGTCGCGGTGACGGACACGCTGGCGGCGCGCCATCTTTGGTTCCTGGACGCGCGGCGGCTCGCCATGCTCGATGCGGCGGGGACGACGCCAACCCAGGCGCTTGAGGCCCTGGTGGCACTGGCTCGCAGGCAGGGCAGTGCCATCGGTGCCATCGCGGCACCCGCGCCCGATCTCGTGGCTAAGCTGTCGAAGCTGCTGCCGGCACTTGCGGGGGATGGCGTGCGGCTGGTGCCGGTTGGGCAGATCATGTCGATAACAAAACAATGATCGAGATCGCCAGGGATCTCCCCTATCGCCGCAATGTCGGGGCGGTGCTCTTCGCCCGCGATGGGCGCGTGCTCGTCGCGCGGCGTGCCGACCTGCCGAACGCCGAGGGAGCCGCGGGCGGTTGGCAGCTGCCACAGGGCGGCATCGACGAGGACGAGGATCCGCGCGCGGCGGTGCTGCGCGAGCTTGCGGAGGAGATCGGTACCGATCGCGCCAAGATCATCGCCGAGCATCCGCAATGGCTGCGCTACGACCTGCCGCCGGAACTGATCGGCCGCGCGCTTGGCGGGCGCTACCGCGGGCAAATGCAGCGCTGGTTCGCGCTGCGCTTTCTCGGTACCGACGCGGATATCCGCCTCGACGTCGATCCGCATCCGGAATTCGACGCCTGGCGCTGGGTGCATTTGGCCGAGCTGCCATCGCTCGCGGTGTCATTCAAACGCATCATCTATGAGACGATAGCAAAATCCTTTGCACCGCTTGCCTGACGCAAAAAACTTGCGTTGCATAACGGCACCCCGTATTCGTCCAGGATTGCGCGATAGTGCAGCGAAAGAGTTGTGGTCCGGGCTCGCCACCTGGTTGGTGCGGGATCGGTAACAGCGGGCTCGTGGAGGAGGCGGACGTGTCGTGGATCGTGCTCCACGGCCTCTCTCTCCTTGCCTGTCCCGCCGCCAATAACAAAAGCGGCAAGTCAAGGAGGAACGACGTCATGACCGATACCACCCACAACCGGATGCGCGGCATCTCCCGCCGTTCGGCGCTGCTCGGCGGCGCCGGCGCGGCGCTCGCCGCACCGTTCGTGCACGCGAGCGCCGCAGGCGAAACTGCCTTCGTCGGCATCACCCTGCCGCTCACCGGTACCTACGCCGTGCCGGGCGAGGACGAGCGCAAGGGCTTCGAACTCGCGATCGAGCACATCAATGCGGGCAACGACTTGATCAAGAAGATCTCGCCGCTGACCACGAAGGGTGTGCTCGGCAAGATGCTGAAGGCTGGCTACGCCGATTCCGGCGCCAAGCCGAATGTCGCGGTGCAGAACGCGCAACGCTTCATCAGCGAGAACAAGGCCGTGGTGTTCGGCGGCTGCGTTTCCTCCGCCGAGGCCGTGGCGCTGAACAAGATCGCGCAGCAGAACAAGGTGATCTACCTGCCGGGCATCTCCGGCTCCAACGACACTACCGGCAAGGATTGCGCGCGCTATTCGTTCCGCCAGTGTTTCTACGGGCAGACCGCGGCCGCCGCGATCTCGCCCGTTATCGTCAAGGCGCTCGGCCCGAACAAGAAGGTGGCGTACCTCACGCCGGACTACACCTATGGCCACACCGTGCACCAGTCGATGGAAGCCGCGGTGAAGAGCGCGGGCTGGACCACTGTCACCAATCAGGTCGCACCGCTGGGTGCGCCGGACTATTCCTCCTACCTGCTCAACATCGCCAACTCTGGTGCCGAGGTGTTCATCAACATCAATTTCGGCAATGACGCGGTGCTGTCGATCAAACAGGCGAAGCAGTTCGGCATTCTCGCCAAGGCCACGCTGGTGGTACCCTATAACACGCCGTTCCTCGCCAAGCAGGTCGGTGCCGACCTGATGGCCGGCGTCTATGCCGCGACCGATTTCTGGTGGACGCTCGAGGACAAGTACCCGCTGGCCAAGATGTTCGTCGCCGAATTCGAAGCGAAGTACAAGTACAAGCCTGAATGGGGCGCGAACTCCGCCTACATGCAGTTGGCGATGTGGACGGACGCGGTGGAGCGCGCGAAGTCCTGGGATCAGGCCAAGATCGTCGAGGCCTACGAGACCGGGCACCACTACGATTCCACGGTGGGCGATGTGTATTTTCGTGCTGCCGACCACCAGCTCGTCCGCCCCGTCATCATCGAGCGTGGCAAGAAGCCGTCCGACATGAAGAACGCGGACGACTATTACGAGATCATGGAGATTGTGCCCGGCCTGCCGCTGATGCAGGCGCCGGATGCATTCGGCTGCAAGCTCGGTCCGGTCTGATCGCGCGTCAACAAGCGGTTGCCGCTGGGCCCATGCTGAGTCTGCCGAATCTTGTCTCGCAGCTCTTCAACGGATTGGCGCTGGGAACCCTCCTGGCGCTGATCTCGTCGGGGCTGACGATCATCTACGGCACGCTCGGCGTGCTGAACCTCGCGCACGGCGCGATGTTCATGCTCGGCGGCTACGCCGGCTACGTGGGCTATCAGCTCACCGGCTCCTTCGCCATCGCGGTGCTGTGCGGCGCGGGCTTTGTCCTCGTCGTCGGCATCGTGCTGGAGCTCCTCGTCATCCGCCGCTTCTACGGCCGCCCGCCGGAGGACCAGATCCTGGTCACCTTCGGCCTCGGCATCGTCTTCGTCGAACTGGTGCGCCTCTATTTCGGCAGCCTCGCGGTGCAGGTGCCACCGCCTGCCTGGGCGGCCGGCATCACGCCGATGGGCTTCCTGGTCTATCCCACCTACCGCGTCGTCGTGCTCGGCATAGCGGCGGTCGTGCTTGGCCTGCTCTATGTGCTGCTCTACCGCACTCGGCTGGGCATGATCGTGCGCGCCGGCATCGAGGATTCGACGATGGTGGACATGCTGGGGATCAACGTCTTCCGCGTGTTCATGATCGTCTTCGGCATCGGCGCGATGGCCGCCGGTTTCTCCGGCATCATCTATACGCCGGTCGTGGCGCTCACACCGGATGTTGGCGACTCCATCCTTATCGAGACCTTCGTCGTCGTCGTCATCGGCGGTGTCGGTTCTTTCCCCGGCGCTATCGTGGGCGGGCTGATCTCGGGCGAGATCCTCAGCCTGACCTCCATGGTCAACCCCGCCTACTCGCAGGTGATGCTGTTCGCGGCGATGACGCTCGTTCTGGTGCTGCGACCGCAGGGACTGCTCGGGTCCGTCGGCCGCGCATGAAATCCTCCGCCGTTTCGCCCGCCAACCGGCGGCAGCGCTGGCTCGCCGATGCCCTGGTGGCCGTGGGTCTTGCGCTCGCGCCGTTCATCCTGCCGCCACTCGGTTTCGTTCCCGACACGATGAGTCGCATCCTCATGTGGGGCCTGTTCGGGATCGGGTTCGACCTGCTGTTCGGCTACACGGGTCTGCTTTCCTTCGGCCAGTCGGCGCTCTACGGCACCGGTGGTTTCGTCGCCGCCTACCTGCTGGTCAACATGGGGTTTCCCTCGGTGCTCGGGGCGCTCCTCATCGGCAGCGTCGTCGCGGCGCTGGTCGGCATCCTGGTAGGCATGGTGGCGCTGCGCCGCACCGGCATCTATTTCGCGATGATCACGGTCGCTATCGCGGAGATGTTCTTCTTCATCGAGAATAACCCGCTTGCGGCCTACACCGGCGGTGAGAACGGCATCCCCGGCGTGCCGCGGCCCGATTTCTCCTTCGCTGGCCTGCGCCTTGCGGTCACCGGCGGCTGGTCGCTCTATGCTTTTGTCGCGGCCTGTTACCTGGTGGGCTTCGTCATCGCGCGGCGCATCGTGCTCTCGCCTGTCGGTGCCATCCTGGTCGCCATCCGCGACAATCCGGCGCGCGTGCAGGCGGTGGGCCACAAGGTCTGGCGCTACAAGCTCGCCGCCTTCGTCATCGCGGCCGCCTACGCCGGTTTTGCCGGCGGGTTGCTCGGCGTGATGCAGGGCTTCATGCCGCCGGACGCCTTCACCTTCGACACATCCGGCCAGCTCGTGATGCAGACGGTGATTGGTGGCGCGGGCACACTGATCGGTCCGCTCGTGGGTGCCGCGGTGTGGCTTTACCTGCAGGACTTTCTGCAGGCGACGCTGCATCTCGGCTCCGCCTGGAAGCTCGTGCTCGGCCTCGTCTTCGTGCTGCTCGTTGTCTTCCTGCGCCGCGGCATCGTCGGTGGCATCGCCACGCTGATAAAGCGCCGGGCCGTGCACGAGGCTCCCGAGGAGGAGGCTCGCATCGTCAGTGGTGGGGGGACGATCCACCTCGCCCCGAGGCGCGCCGGCGCGGACCCTGACGCGAAGCCGGTGCTGGAGGTGCGCAACCTCACCAAGCGTTATGGCGGCCTGCTCGCCAACAGCGGCATCAACTTCTCGGTCCAGCCTGGCGAACTGCGCGGCATCATCGGTCCAAACGGCGCCGGCAAGAGCACGTTCTTCAAGATGCTCACCTGCGAGGTGCCTCCGACGGAAGGCCGCATTGTGTTCCAGGGCGAGGACATCACCAGCCATGATGTCTGCGATGTCTGCCAGGCGGGCCTGACCAAGAGCTACCAGGTCAACCAGCTCTTCAACAACCTGACGGTACGGCAGAACGTCACCATCGCGGCGTTGGCCAAGATGCGCGGCGCCTTCCGCCTCGACCTGCTGCGCCACCCAGAGCGCGTGCCGGGCCTCACGCAGTGCGTCGCCGAAACGCTCGCGCAGGTGCATCTCGAAGCGCGGGCCGAGACCCCGGTTGCCGAGCTTGCCTATGGCGAGAAGCGCCGGCTCGAGATCGGGCTGGCGCTCGCCTCGCAGCCCTCGCTGCTGCTGCTCGACGAACCGCTCGCCGGCATGAGCCCGCAGGAGCGCGTGGAAACGGTGGCCCTGCTGCGCCGCATTGCGGAGGGTCGCACACTCATCGTCATCGAACATGACATGGATGCGATGTTCGAGCTCGCCGAGCGCATCACCGTGTTGCACGAGGGCAAGCTGCTCGCCGAGGGTACGCCCGCCGAGATCCAGCAGAACGAGTTCGTGCAGAACGCCTACCTTGGGGGAATGCACGAATGACCGCATTGCTCGAGGTGCAGGGCCTCAATTCCTATTACGGCGACAGCCATATCCTGTTCGATGTGGCTCTGCGCGTGGAACGTAACGAAGTTGTCGCACTGCTTGGCCGCAACGGCGCTGGCAAGAGCACGACGTTGAAGTCGCTGATGGGTGTGGTGCGGCCCCGCGGGGGCAGCGTCGTGCTGGATGGCGAGCACGTGGAGGGTATGGCGCCGCACGCGATCGCCGCGCGCGGCATCCAACTCGTGCCGGAGGAGCGGCGCATCTTCGGCAGCCTCAACGTCGAGGAAAACCTGGTCCTTGCCGGCATGACGGCGAAGGGGCGCTGGCCGATCCAGCGCATCTGGGACATGTTCCCCCGCCTCAAGGAGCGCGGACGGAGCCGTGGGACGGACCTCTCGGGCGGAGAGCAGCAGATGCTGGCCATCGCCCGCGCACTGATCCGCGACCCCAAGATCATCCTCCTCGACGAGCCGTTCGAGGGCCTGGCCCCGATCATCGTGCGCGACCTGCTCGATATCTGCCGCAAGCTCGCCGAGGCGGGGCAGACGATCGTTGTCGTCGAGCAGAATATCACCGCCGCGATGCGGCTCGCCGATCGGGTCTATATCCTCAACAACGGCCACATGGTGGAGGACCTCACCGCCGAGCAGGTCCGCGCACAACCGGAGATCCTGCACCGCTATCTGGGTGTCTGATCACCAACCGCCACCCTCCTCGTGCGGGATCAGCACGCGCCGCAGCGCCGAGACCGCGAGGCTGAACGCGAGCCCGATGAGCCCGATCACCGCCATCCCGGCGATCACCTGCGTCGTCTCCAGCCCCGACTGCGCGTTGACGATGAACATGCCAAGCCCGGCCTGCGCGCCGACATACTCGGCGGCCACCACAGCCACCCAGGCGGCGGCGATAGCGAGCTGGAAGCCGGTCAGAAGGCGGGGCATCGCCGCGGGCAGGATCACACGCAGCAGCAGCCGGGCGCCGCGCAAACCCAGCATTGATCCGGCCTTGAGCAGCAGCGGATCGACCTCGCCAATGGCGGACGCCGTGGCGAGCGCCATCACGAAGACGCAGGCGTACGCGACGACGAAGATCTTGCCGATCGGTGCCACCCCGAACCAGACCACCACGAGCGGCACCAGCGAGAACGGCACGATGAAGCGAAAGGATTCCACAATCGGCTCGAGGAACGCGCCCAGCAAAGGGTGCCGCGCGAGCGCCACGCCAATCAGCACACCCAGCACGGTGCCGAGCACAAGCCCGCCCGCAAGCTCCGTGAGGCTGGTTGCGATGTCGTGATGGAACGACGGATCGGTCGCGAGGACGACGAGTGCCCGCGCGACTGCCTCTGGCGCCGGCAGGATAACCGGGCGCGTGCCCAGCACGTCGGTGGCGAACCACCAGACCGCGATCAGCAGCGCGAAGCCGAGCGCGGCACTCCCCGCACGATGCAGCCTGCCGCTCACCGTCCGGCCCTATTGCCGATGATCCAAGGGAACAGGCGGCGCTGCGCGCGCACGAAGCCGAGATTGGCGGCGTATCCCATCAGCGCCAGCACCAGCATGCCGACCATGATCTGCGCCACGTCGAAGGACTGCCCGCCATAGCTTTCCATGGCCCCCAGCCCGACATCGCCGGCCACCAGCTCGCTCAGCACCACGCCGCCCCAGGCTGCGCCCAGCGCCACCCGCAGGCCCAGCAGGATATCCGGCATCGCCGACATCAGCACCACCTCGACGCGTTGCATCAGCCGCAATCGCAGCGCGTTCGCCGCCCTCTCCGTGTCGCGGTCGCGCGCGGCCATGCCGTGGGATGTGTTGACGACGACGATGAAGAAGCTGACCAGCGCGATGATCGCCGCCTTGCTCCAGTAGCCGATGCCGAACCACAGGATCGCCAGCGGTACCCAGGCCAGCGGCGAGATGAAGCGCAGGAAATCCAGCACCGGGCGCAACAGAAAGCGCGCCGCCGGCACCAGGCCGACGAGCGCGCCCGCCGCGATGCCCAGCAGCGAGCCGATGATCCAGCCGCCCGCCGCTTCCAGGAGGCTGGCGCCGATATCCGACGGCAGTTCCGTGCGCAGCAGTTGCACGAACCGTACCGCGACCGCCCAGGGCGGCGGAAAGAGCTGCAGCCGCGGCGAATACAACATCCAGGAGAGCAAGGCCCAGCCGGCGAGGACGGCAAGCACGCTCGCCGCCCGCGCCGTCGCCAGCGCGGAACCGCTGGCGGGGCCTCTCACTGACCCATCGCCTGCTTCGCGAATTCGGGATGCACCAGGTCGTGGATGAATGCCTTCACATCCGGCACGTTGATGACGTGGAATTGCTGCAGCACCGAGGCCTGCGCAGTCATCGCGTTGACGTCGGGCAGGATCGGCGCCGGTTCGACCAGCTTGTGGTCGTAGGCGTAACGAACATTCACCAGGCTCGTCTTCGACTGGCGTGCCAGCGCCGCGTAGGCCTCATCCGGATGGTCGCGCAGCAGTGCCTCGGCCCGCGCGATCTGCTTCAGTACCGCGACGACCGTCTCCGGATGCGCCTTGGCGAAATCCGGCCGCACGATGATGCCGCCACCAGGCCAGGGCTTGCCATAGACGTCCGAGGCCGTTGTGATCAGCACGCTGGTGCCCGCGGTGATCGTCTCTGCCGTGTAGGGAACGTAGGAGATCGCGGCGTCGACCGCCCCGCGCTCAAGGGCCGCGGGTTCGCTCGGCCCCACTGTGTTGAACCCGGTGATGTCCTTCAGCGTCATGCCGACGTGCGCGAGCGCCAATTGCAGCACCGCGGTGGGGGCCGTGTTTGGCGCGACCCCTGCCACCTTGCGCCCGCGCAGATCCGCGACCGTCTTGATACCGCTGTCCTTGCGCGCGACGAGGGCGACGTAGTTGCGCGCGCCGTCTGCGATGTACCACATGACACCGGGGCTGTGCGCCGCCACCTGTTCGATGCCGGACGTATCGGCCTCGCCGAAATCGATGGAGCCAGCCGCCATGGCGGCGGCTTCAGGCGGTATACCGGCGAGGAAGTCGTGCCAGGAGACCTTGTAGCCCGCGTCTTCAAGCCAGTGCTCGGCGCGCACCAGCTCCATCGGCCGCAGCGCCGGGAACAGGCCGATCGAG
This sequence comes from uncultured Pseudomonadota bacterium, assembly GCA_963764465.1. Classification (GTDB taxonomy): domain Bacteria; phylum Pseudomonadota; class Alphaproteobacteria; order Acetobacterales; family Acetobacteraceae; genus JAJXXT01. Next base: position 33,233 of record CAVXSO010000001.1, read on the forward strand.
AGTTCCTTCACCGGGCCCGCGGCGCTGGCGGGCAGTGACATTGCCGCGAGGCACGCGGCGCTCGCCGCGATGGTCAGAAATCGTTTCATGGCCGCTTCCTTTGTTGTTGTCAGATCACGCCGTCCTCTCGCAGGCGCGCGATCTCCGCCTGCGTCATGCCGAGCAGTTCACCGTAGATCGCCTGGTTCGCCGAGCCGAGCTCCGGCCCCAATGAGCGGATGCTGCCTGGCGTCTTGCTCATATGTGGCAGCGGCGCCGCCATCAGCAGCTTGCCGTGCTCCGGGTCATCCACCTCCCGCACCGTGCCGCGCGCGCGGTAGTGGGGGTCGGCCGCGATATCGGCGATGTTCATCACCGGGGAGGCGGGAATGTCGGCCGCCACCAGCAGGCGCATCGCTTCGTCGAGCGTGTGCCGCGCGGCCCAGGCGCCGATGCGTGCGTAGAGCGCTTCCTGGTTGCGCACCCGGGCGGCATGCGTGGCGAAGCGCTCGTCGGTGGCCAGCTCCGGCTCGCCCATGACGCGGGCGAGGCGGTGCAGCAACGAGTCCGTGCCGGCGTGGATCGCGATCTCACGGCCGTCGGCAGCCACGAAATTTGCTGCCGGAACCACGTTGGGGTTGATATTGCCGGTGCGCTCCCGGACCTTGCCGGTTTTCGCAAAGGTCATCAGCGCGTCCTCGGAAGCGCGGAACGCCGGCTCGAACAGCGCCAGGTCGATCACCTGTCCGCTGCCACCGTGGCAGTCGCGGTGATACAGCGCGGACACAACGCTGAACGCGCCCATATACGCGGTCATGTAGTCGACCAGCGCGTAGCCCGCGCGCATCGAGGGCCCGCCGGCCTCGCCACTGGTATAGGTCGTGCCGGAGAATGCGCTGGCGACACGGTCGAACGCGCCGCGGGGGGCGTAGGGCCCGGTCAGCCCGTAGCCGGTGATGTAGAGCGCGACGAGGCGCGGGTACCGGGCGTGGATCGTCTCGGGACCGAAACCCCAGCGCTGTAGCGTCGGTGGGCGGAAATTGGTGACCAACACGTCGAAATGCGGCAGCAGTCGGTGCACGATCGCACGCCCCGCTTCCTTGCGCAGGTCGAGCGTGATGGATTGCTTGTTGCGCGCGTCCTGCACCCAGCCGAGCGAGCGCCCGCCAGGCTTCGCGGCGGAGCGGCGCATGAAGTCACCGCGCCCTGGTTCTTCCACCTTCACGATCTCGGCGCCGAAATCGCCTAGCATCGTGGCGGTCACCGGGGCTGCGATGATCGAGGAAAGGTCGAGCACGCGAATGCCCGCGAGAGCGGAGGGGGTCATGCCCGGGCACCTGGGGGCGAGGCCGGCGTGGGCGCCAGCCGGTGGAGAATATCGGCGGTGATGCCGGCGAAGTCGGCGCTGCCGCGGTCATGCGCGGCGAGGGCCGGACGCACGCTGTGGATGATGTGGCCAGGCCGCGCACCCATCACGAACACCACGTCGCCGAGATAGACCGCTTCCGCAACGTCATGCGTGACGAACAGCACCGTCATGCCGGCATCGGCAACGATCCGCCGCAACTCTTCCTGCAGCAGCACGCGGGTATGGGCATCGACGGCGGCGAAGGGCTCGTCCATCAGCAGCACGTCTGGCCGCAGCGCGAGCGCCCGCGCGATGCCCACGCGGCTCGCCATGCCGCCGGAGAGCTCGTGCGGATAGGCATGGCCGAACCCCTGCAGCCCCACCGTCTCCAGCATCGCCCGCGCCCGCTCGGCGGCGTGCGCACGGCTCATGCCTTGCGCCTCGCAGCCGAAGGCGATGTTGCCGAGCACTGTCTTCCACGGAAACAGCGCCGGGCGCTGGAACACGACCGCGACGCGCGCCTTGCCGTCGTGCCCTGCCCCGATCACGACACGCCCTTCATCGGCGCGCGCGAGCCCGGCCACGATGTCGAGCAGCGTGCTCTTGCCGCAGCCGGAAGGACCGACGAGGCAGGCGAAGCTGCCCCCGTCAACCCTGAGGTTGACGTCCTGCAACGCCCGCATCGCGCCGGTGCGGCCGTGATAGGTCAGGCCAACTCCCTCGACGCGGACCTCGGGCCCCGGGGCTGCTTGCCGGGCACGGGCGCCGCCCTGCCGCGCCGCTGGCTCCGTGGCGTCTTGCTGGACCATGTTTCCTCTTGCTCATGCGCGCCGCCGGTCGCGGCGTTCTTTGCTTGCTGCCGCGCGAAGGCGGCGATCATCCGCACGTGGTTCGCCTCCACCAGGCGCCAGGCACAGGCAGCGGCTTCCTCGGCGTCACGCGCGCCCACGGCCTCGCGCAGCTTCGTGCCGTATTGCGCGGCGCTGCGCCGGTCCTGCGGCGTCTGGTGCGCCAGCAGCGCATAGGACCGGTAGGATTGCCGCGTCATGCGCGCGAAGATCGCCTGCAGCCGCGGATTGCCGCAGCGCTCGCGCACGTAGAGGCTGGAAGCCTGCGTCGCGGCGGTGAAGGCCTCCGGCGTCGTCCTGGGATCGGCGGCCAGTTCGTTCACGCGCAGGCTGAGCCTGGTGAAGCCCGTCATTTCCTCGCCCGAGGCGCGGCGCGTGAAAAGGCGGATGATGGTGGCGTAGAGGCCGGCGCGCAGCTCCAGCGTCGCGCGCAGGTCCTCGACCGACATGGTGCAGACGATCGTGCCGCGCCGCGGCCGGTGCTCGATCAGTTCCTCGCGCGCAAGCTGGCGGAACGCGTCGCGCACGGTGGCGCGCGAGACGCCGAAGCGCTGCGCGATCGCCTCCTCGGCGAGGCGCTCGCCGGGTTTCAGCAGGCCGGTTTCGATCTCCTCGCCGAGATGGCGGGCGACGAAGCTCGGCAGCGATTCCGGTAGGTCAGGCGGCGCGGGCATGGCGGCATCCTGGCATGGTTCGGGTCGACTGTCGACAATCGCCAGCACGCGATCACGCGTCCGGGTTTTCCGCGCGCGCGCCGCCCGGGAGTTCCCCTTCCGCTTGCGCTGCGTCCGGACGTCCATCGTCCAGGCGAGCGCCATCCAGCAGCCGACGGCGTTCAGCCTCCAGCGCCTCGCGCTTGTGGCGCATGGCCTTCGTTTCGCCAAAGTGCGCGCGGTTCTCCGCGGCCTTCCGCTCCTTTTCGCGCTTCGCCCGCTGCTTGCGCGCATCCCCGAGGTTGACGATCTCTGCCATGAAGCGAAGCTGCGCCGGGCAGGCCATGCGGGCAAGGGGACGACATGCCGATGACGGCGGCAAGCATGCGCGCGGCGCGCCGGGCCTCCACGTGACGGAACGCCCGCGCATCACGCTCGACCAGCTGCGCGTCTTCGTCGCGGTGGCGGAGCGCCAGCACGTCACCCGTGCCGCTGAGGCGCTCAACCTCGCGCAATCGGCCGCGAGTGCCGCGATCGCCGCACTCGAGGCGCGCCACCAAGTGCGCCTGTTCCGCCGCGCCGGCCGTGGCATCGCGCTCACGGAGGCGGGCGAGGCCTTCCTGCCGGAGGCACGCGCTGTCTTGGCCCGCGCCGAGGCGGCGGAGGCGGTGCTCGACGACATCGTGGGCCTGCGCCGCGGGCGCCTCGCGCTGCATGCGAGCCAGACCATCGCGGCGTACTGGCTGCCGCGACATCTCGCCGCGTTCCGCGCGACGTATCCCGGCGTCGCACTACGCCTTGCGATCGGCAACACGGAACAGACCGCGGCGGCCGTGCGCGCCGGCCTGGTGGAGCTCGGCCTCGTCGAGGGCGCCGTGTCCGACCCGCTGCTCGATGCCGTGCCGCTCGCCCGCGACCAACTGCTGCTGGTCGTCCCGCCCGGCCATCGGCTCGCTGCCGCGCGCGAGGTCACTGCGCGCGATCTGCGCGCCTGCGCCTGGGTGCTGCGTGAGCCTGGCTCCGGCACCCGTTCCGCGTTCGAGGCGGCACTGCATCGTTTTGGAGTCGTTCCGTCCGCGCTTTCCGTGGTGCAGGAGCTACCCAGCAACGAGAGCGTGCGCGCCGCGGTGGAGGCGGGGATGGGGGTCGCGGTTCTCTCCGCCTCGGTCGTCGCCCCCTCGCTGGAGGCAGGGCTGCTGGCGCGCGCCGCGCTGGACCTGCCCGCGCGGCAGTTCCAGGCGCTGCGCCTGCGTGACCGGCGCCCCAGCCACGCGGCCGAGGCGCTGCTCGCGCTGATGATGCCTACCCGATTGAAAGCACGTGGATCAGCATCAGGCTGATGCCGCCCAGCAGCAGCAGGGAGCCGACCACGGCCGCCGTCACCCGCGGCCCCGCGGCGGCCACGCGCCTGATGTCGGTCTCCGCGCCCAATGCGGCCATCGAAACGACCGTGAGCGTGGTCGAGAGCCAGGCTGCCGGCGCCAGCACCGCATGCGGCACCAGCCCCGCCGTCCGCAGCGCTGCCAGGCCCAGAAAGCCGAGGATGAACCATGGCACGAGCCGATGCACCGCGATCCGCCCAGGTGCCGGCCGGTCGCCGGCGGTGAGGCGCGGCGCCGGCTCGTCCGTCTCCTCGCGCAGTCGGGCGGTGAGCGTGGACAGCGCCAGCACCACGGGGCCGAGCATCATCACCCGCACCAGCTTCACCAGCGTGCCGAGCTGCAGCGCGACGGCCCCCACCGGCGCCGTCGCCGCCAGCACCTGCGGCACCGCGTAGATCGTGAGCCCCGCCAGTACCCCGTATTGCGGCAGCGAGAGGTGCAGTGGTGCGAGCAGCAGCGGCAGTCCGAGCACCACGCCCACGCCCATCACCGCGGTGAATCCAATCGAGGCCGAAATGTCGTCGCCATCGGCGCCGATCACCGGTGCCACCGCCGCGATCGCGGAATTGCCGCAGATCGAGTTGCCGCACGCGACCAGCAGCGCCATGCGCGCGGGCAATCCGAGCAGCCGCCCAAGCCCGTAGCTCGCGGCAATCGCCAGCGCCACCGTCGCGGCGATCCCCAGCAGCAGCGGCACCCCGATCGCGGTGATGCTTGCGGCACTGACGGAGGCGCCCAGCAGCAGCACCGCGACCTCGAGCAGGAATTTGGCGCTGGTCCTGATCCCCGGCAGGAAGCGCGGCCCCGGCGCCCAGAACGCGCGCAGCGCGGCCCCGATCAGGATCGCGAGCACCAGCGCCTCCAGCGGCGCGCGGCCGAAGGCATGCTCCTCGGCGCGTTGCAGGACATAGCCGGCGAGCGAAATCGCAGCGCAAAGCGCGATCCCCGGAAGGGCGGACATGAAGCGGCGGGCGCTGGGCATGGCGGAACTCCGTTTGGCGCCCACCATGTCGCCGGTCGCGCGCTGGCACTCCAACGCAAAGCCACGCTGAAACCAATCGGGTTTCGCGATCGGTCGGGCTGGCGCCGGCCACCGAACGGCGCGATGCTCCCGCAACTCGACACGCAACGCAGCCACGGAAACGCCGCCATGAATTACAAACCGCCACGCCACGTCACCCAGCACTGGTCACTCGCCAAGCCGGCCGCCACCGGCAAGCGCGGCATCGCTGTCTCGCAGTCGAAGGACGCGGCGGAGGCCGGCCGCGCTATCCTCGATGCCGGCGGCAACGCGATCGACGCCGCCGTCGGCATGGCGCTGGCCCTGGCCACGGCGGAGCCGTGGAACTCCGGTCTTGGTGGCATCGGCTTCGCCCTTGTGCATCGTGCCGGCGAGCGGGCGGCTGAGGTGGTGGATTTCGGACCTGTGGCCCCCGCCGGCCTCTCGCCCGCTGCCTTCCGCCTTACCGGCAAGATGACCGCGGACCTCTTCGCGTGGCCGGAAGTGGAGGGCGACGCCAACATCCACGGCCCGCTCTCCTTCGCCATCCCCTCCGCGCCGGCGGGTTACGAGTTGATGCACCGGCGCTGGGGCAAGCTGCCGCTGGCTGATGTCGCGTCGCCGGCCGTGGCGCTGGCCGAGCGCGGTCTGCCCAAGGACTGGTTCACGACGGTCAAGATCGCGCTCAGCGCCAGCGTGCTGCAGCGCTATGCCGAGAGCGCCCGTATCTACTTGCCAGGCGGCCTGCCGCCGATCCCGCCCTATCAGGGCACGCCCGGCTTCCTGCGGCAGGGCCGGCTGCCGGAGACGCTGTCCCAGCTTTGCCGCGCCGGCCTGCGCGATTTCTACGAGGGTGAGGTCGCCTCGGCCCTTGTCGCGGACATCAGGGCGATGGGTGGCGTCATCACCGCCGATGACCTGAAGAACTGCGAGGCCCGCATCGTCCCCGCGACTCCGGTCGCCTGGCGCAATGGCCGCACCGTGCAGGTCGCGACCGGGCTGACCGCCGGCCCCACGCTGGCGCACGTGCTGGAACTGATGCGCGGGGCGCCCTGGGGCAAGGCGCCGGATGCGGCCTGGTACGCGGCGCTGGCGACGGCGATGAAGACCGCCTACGAGGCTCGCCTTGCCGGTATGGGCGAGACCGAGCCGAAGGCCGCGGAAAGCTGCACGACGCATCTCACAGTGCGCGACGCGGAGGGCACGATGGTGGCGATGACCACCACGCTGCTCTCCTCCATGGGCAGCCGCGTGGTGCTGCCGGGCACCGGCGTGCTGATGAACAACGGCGTGATGTGGTTCGACCCGCGACCCGGCCAGCCGAACTCCCTCGCGCCCGGCAAGCGACCGCTGACCAACATGTGCCCGATCGTGGTCGCGGAGGACGGCAAACCCGTGCTGGCCGCCGGTGCCTCGGGCGGCCGGCGGATCCTGGCATCGGTCGCCCAGGTGCTGGCCTTCGTCGCCGATTTCGGCATGACGCCGGAACAGGCCGCCCATACCCCGCGCATCGACGTCTCCGGCACGGACATGGTGACGGCCGACCGGCGGCTCGCGCCGGATGTGCTGGCGGCGCTGGAGGCGCTGGGCCCGGTGGAGGTGGTGGAACCGGCCGTCGCCCCGGTCAATTTCGCCAATCCCAATGTCATCTCCCGCCTGCCGGATGGCGCCTGGATGGGCATCAGTGATGCATGGTCGCCCTGGTCGGCGGCGCTGGCGCAATCCTGACCCGGTGCGGACTTGACCGCGGTGGGGGCGGGGCCTAGACCCCGCCCCACTGCCGGGAACGCGGACGCGGGAAACCGTGCCCCGCCCTCATGCGCGCTGTGTGCGGGCCTACCGGTGCAACAAGCGGCGTCCCCCAGGGATGCCCGGAACACGAAGGATCCCGCGCATGACCAAGCGCGTCGAAAGCAAATTCAAGATCAACCGCCGCCTCGGCGTGAATCTCTGGGGCCGCGCCAAGTCCCCGCTCTCCAAGCGCGACTACGGTCCCGGCCAGCATGGCCAGCGCCGCAAGAACAAGCCCACGGACTTCGGCGTGCAGCTGATGGCCAAGCAGAAGCTCAAGGGCTACTACGGCAACATCGGCGAGAAGCAGTTCCGCAAGTATTACCAGGAGGCCGTGCGCCGTAAGGGCGACACCTCCGAGAACCTGATCGAGTTGCTGGAGCGCCGGCTGGACGCGGTGGTCTATCGCATGAAGTTCGCGATGACGCCGTTTGCCTCGCGCCAGTTCGTCAGCCACGGTCACATTCTGATCAACGGCAAGCGCGTCAACATCCCCTCCTACCTCGTGCGCGACAACGACGTCGTCGAGGTGAAGGAGTCGAGCAAGCAGCTCGCGATCGTGCTTGATGCCGCGCAGGCCGGCGAGCGCGACGTGCCGGAGTATCTCGAGGTCGATCACCGCGCGATGAAGGGCCGTTTCGCCCGCGCACCGAAGCTCTCGGACGTGCCGTACCCGGTGCAGATGGAGCCGAACCTGGTCGTCGAGTTCTACTCGCGGTAACGGCATCATGATCGTTGAGGTCACGCGGGGCCCCGCGGTCGAAAGCCGCCATGCCATCGATGCCGCGGTGGTGGACGCGGACGGGGCTCTCGTGTGGTCCTCGGGCGATCCGGACGCGGCCGTCTTCCCGCGATCGGCCGTGAAGTCGATGCTCGCCCTGCCGATGGTGGAATCCGGGGTGCCGGACCGGCTCGGGCTCACCGAGGCCGAGATTGCGCTCGCCTGCTCCTCCCACGCGGGCGAGGTGGTGCATACCACCGCCGCCGCGTCCATGCTCGCCAAGGCCGGGCGGGATTTCAGCTGCCTTGCCTGCGGCACGCACTGGCCCTCCAACGAGGATGCCGCGCGCGCGCTTGCCGCCGCCGGCCAGAAGCCGAATGCGCTGCACAACAACTGCTCCGGTAAGCATGCGGGCTTCATCTGCCTCGCCTGCGACCGCGGGCTGGACCCGGCAGGCTACGAGACGCCGGACCACCCGGCGATGCGCGAGATTACCGCGGCGCTGGCCGCGATGACCGGCGCCGTGCTTGACGAGCGCAACCGCGCCATCGACGGCTGCTCGATCCCGACCTTCGCTATTCCGCTGCGTGCCCAGGCGCTCGGCTTTGCCCGCGTCGGCACGGGCGCCGGCCAGGCACCGGCGCGTGCCGCGGCGCTGGCGCGCATCCGCGCCGCGGTTGCCGCCAACCCGCTGATGGTCGGCGGCACCGGCAAGTTCGACACCGATGTGATGACGGCGATGGGCACGCGCATCTTCAGCAAGGGCGGGGCCGAGGGCGTGCACGCCATGGCGCTGCCGGAGAAGGGGCTCGGTATCGTCGTCAAGGCGCGTGACGGCGCCGGCCGTGCCGGCAATGTCGCCGCCTCCACGCTCGCCGCTCGCTTCCTTGGAGACGCGCAGGACAAGCTCGCGCCGTTCACGCATCCGGTGCTGCGCAACTGGCGCGGCATCGAGGTCGGCCAGATGCGGGTGGCGTCCTAACGGCGCAACGCCGCCGCGATCAGCCTCGTCTGCATCTCGGTCGTTCCGTCGACGTAATTGGCGATCCGCCCGAGCGCGATGTGCCTCCCGATAGGCACGTCCTCGCGCAGCCCAGCCGCCCCCATCGTCTGCATGCACGCCGCGAGGCCAGCGACGATGTGCTCACCCGCGAATTTCTTGGCGATCGCCGCCGGCAATGCCGCATCGCCGCCAGCATCGATCACCTCCGCCGCGTCGCGCGTCAGCGCTCGCATCGCCGCCAGCGTCGTTGCGACTCCCGCGAGTTTTTCCGCAACCGTCGGCTGATCGAGCAGCGCGGCACCGAACGCATGTCGCTCGCGCCCGTGCGCCACCGCGGCCGCGAGAGCTGACTCCAACATGCCGCAGCACATCCCGGCGACATAGGTGCGCGCGCCGTTGATTCCCGCCATCGCCGCGCGAAACGCCCGGCCTGGCGGCTGCAGCATGTCCGCCTCCTCGGCGACGTAGCCATCGAGCACGAACCCCGCGGCGCCGATCGCATTCCCGCCCATCAGCGCAGGCGGTGCCGTGCGCGCGAAGCCTGGACGCTGGCCATCCACCAGGAAACACGCAATGCCCCGCGTGCCGCTGCCCGGTTCCGACTGCGCGTAGGTGAGGAACACATCGCCATGCGCCGCGTTGGTGATCCACGCCTTCTCGCCATCGAGGACCCAGCCGCCTGGCACGCGCCGCGCCGTCATTGCCATCGCGCCGACATCGCTGCCCGCGCCAGGCTCCGTGATCGCCGTGCCGCCGAGCCGTGTGCCGCTCAGCAGGTCCGCGAGGTAGCGTGCCCGGTGCGTTTCGTTTCCCCAGGTGGCGATCCGCGTCGCGCAATTGGCCTGGTTCACCAGGCAGAACGCGAAGCCCATGCAGGCGCCGGACAGCGCCTCCGCGACCCGCAGCTTGGCCGAGAATCGCAAGCCCAGCCCGCCGTGTGCCGCCGGCACCTCGATCGCGGTGAAGCCGAGGCCTGCCGCGTCGCGCAGCGCATCGAGCGGCTGGACCCGCTCCCGCTCCCACACCGGCGCGTTCGGCAGCACCGCGCGCGCGGCGAATCCCCTTGCTGCCGCAACCAGCGTTTCCTCATCCGTCCGCGTTTCGCCCATCCCCGCCTTGCGCCTCGCCGTCCCCGGAGTATCGTGCGCCGGACCGCCACGCCGCAACCGGCCGCGGGACACCATAGGGGGACCTGAAATGCGTTCGATGATCTGGGCGGCCGCGGCCGCGCTGGTGCTGACCGCACCGTTGGCGCGGGCGGAGACCGTTTTCAAATGGGCCAATGACGGCGATGTGCGGGCGCTCGACCCGTACACGCTCGACGAAACCGTCCAGAACTCCTTCCTGCAGAACATCTACGAACCGCTGGTGCGGCGCAGCAAGACGCTGGGGCTCGAGGCGGGCCTGGCCACCTCCTGGAAGCTGGTCAATCCCACGACCTGGGAGTTCAAGCTCCGGCCGGGCGTGAAGTGGCAGGACGGCACGCCGTTCACCGCGGACGATGTGCTGTTCTCCATCGGGCGCATCAAATCCAAGACCTCCTCCACCTCGACCAACGTCGCGTCGGTCAAGGAAGTGAAGAAGGTCGACGACGAGACCGTGGAATTCATCACGTCGGAGCCGGACCCGCTGCTCCCGTCGGAGCTGACCAACGTCGACATGCTGCCGAAGGCGTGGATGACGGCGCACGACTCCGCGGAGCCGGCGATTGTCGGCAAGACCACGAACTATGCGCTGCTGCACACGATGGGCACCGGCCCCTACGAGCTCGTCTCGCGCGAGCCGGACCGCAAGACGGTGATCAAGCGCAACCCCAACTGGTGGGGCAAGCTCGACGGCAACGTCGATCGGGTCGAGTTCAACGTCATCTCCAACGCCGCGACGCGCGTTGCCGCCCTGCTCTCGGGCGAGATGGACATGATCTACTCGGTGCCGCCGCAGGACATGGGGCGCATCGGCCATTCGCCGGGCGTGAAGCTGCTGATCACACCGGAGCTGCGCACGATCTATTTCGGTTTCGACGTGAGCCGGCCGGAGTTGCTGCACTCCAGCGTGAAGGGCAAGAACCCGTTCAAGGATCTGCGGGTACGTGAGGCCTTCGCCAAGGCGATCGACGAGAACGCGATCGTCCGCTCGGTGATGCAAGGCCAGGCGCGCTCGACCTGGGAGATGATGGGTCCGGGCGTGAACGGCTTCAATCCGGCGATGAACAAGCGCCCGGCGGTGGATATCGCGGGAGCCAAGAAGCTGCTCGCGGAGGCTGGCTACCCCAACGGGTTCGAGGTGCAGCTCGACTGCCCCAACGACCGTTACGTGGCCGACGCGCAAATCTGCACCGCGGCGGCGGCGATGCTGGCCAAGATCGGGATCAAGGTGGACGTCTACGCGCGCACCAAGACCAAGTTCTTCGCCGATGTGAACTATCCGAAGTACGACACCTCGATGTGGCTGATCGGCTGGACGCCGAGCACCTACGATGCGCAGAACGTGTTCCGCTCGCTGCTCGGCACGCAGGACCCCAAGACCGGCCGCGGCCTCTACAACCTCGGTGCCTACTCCAACCCCAAGCTCGACAAGCTGATCGACGAGATGGGGCCGGAGCTCGATGCGAAGAAGCGGCAGGACATGATCAACCAGGCCATCGCCATGGTGCAGCATGACCTGCCGACGATCCCGCTGCATCAGCAGAGCATCGTCTGGGCGGCACGCGACAACATCACGCTCGTTCAGCCCGCGGACGATACCTTTCCGATGCGCTGGGTGAGCAAGAAGTAGCGGCTGCACCGCGCCGTCCGTCCCCCGCGTGAGCGATCGCGCGGGGGATGTGGCGGTCATGTCGGCCTTCCTGACCGGGCCCGCGTTCCCGTCATGCGGGACCAGGGCGTACATCGCCGCCGTAACGCACGGCTCTGCTCCGCGTTCAAACGGACGAGGAGAATGTCATGCCCCCACGTCGAGTGGTTTATTTGCTCGCCACCGTCATCGCGGCGCTGCCAGGTCTGCCCGCCATCACCCGCTTCGCCATGGCGCAGCCAGTGGCCTCCCGACCGGTGGTGCTGGAACTCTTCACCTCGGAGGGCTGCTCCTCCTGTCCGCCGGCGGATCGTTTGCTTGCCCAGCTCGCGCATCGGCCCGGCGTGCTGGTGCTGGGCTTTCACGTCACCTACTGGAACAGCCTCGGCTGGCGTGATCCCTGGTCGCTTGCTGCCGCGGATACGCGCCAGCGCCACTACGCCCGGTATTTCGAGGGCGGCCTGTTTACGCCCGAATTGGTGGTGGACGGGCGCCAGGCGCTCGTCGGCTCGGATGCGACGGGCGCCGCACGCGCCATGCGCCGTGCCCGGCCGGTTCAGGCGGTGACGTTGGCGCTGGCCGAAGACGCCGCGGGCGTCGCGATCGTGGCCGGTGCCGGGGCGGGCGAGGGCAGTATCCTGCTCCTCGGTTACGATCCCGCCCATACCACGGCGATCGGTCGCGGCGAGAACGCCGGGCGCACGCTCGAGGAGGCCAATATCGTCCGCTCGGTGATGCTTGCCGCCGCGTGGCAGGGCGCCGCGGTCCGGGTGCTGGTGCCTCGCCCAAAGGGCGCTCGGCTCGCGGCCATCCTGCAGGCGCCGGATGGGCGCATCCTCGCGGTGGCGACCGGCGCCTAGGCCGGCCCACGCACGAGGCTGTAGCTCTCGGCCCCGCGCTGCGCTAGGCAACCGCGGAGGAGGAGCCCAATGGATTTTACCCATACCCCCAAGGTCGAGGCGCTGCGCGAGAAGCTCCTCGGCTTCATGGAGCAGCACGTCTACCCTGCCGAACCCGTCTTCGCGGAACAGCAGGCGGCGATGACGAATCGCTGGCATGAGCCGCCGGTGATGGAGGAGCTCAAGGCCCGCGCGCGGGCGGCGGGGCTTTGGAACCTGTTCCTCCCGGCGGCCGAGCATCCCGAGGGGCTCACCAACCTGGAATACGCGCCGCTCGCCGAGATCATGGGCCGCTCGCCCATCGGCCCCGAGTGTTTCAACTGCGCTGCCCCGGATACCGGCAACATGGAAACCCTGTTGCGCTACGGCAATGAAGTGCAGAAGCGGGAATGGTTGGCGCCCCTGCTTGAGGGCAGGATCCGTTCCGGATTCGCGATGACGGAACCCGCCGTTGCCTCCTCGGACGCCACCAACATCGAGGCGCGCATCGAGCGCGACGGTGACCATTACGTCATCAACGCCCGCAAATGGTGGACGTCCGGCGCGATGGACCCGCGCTGCGCCATCTTCATCGTCATGGGCAAGACCGATCCCGCGGGACCGAAGCATCGCCAGCAATCAATGGTGCTGGTGCCGCGCGCGACACCGGGCGTGACGGTGATGCGCCACCTCGCCGTCTTCGGCTACGACGACGCGCCGCATGGCCATGCCGAGGTGGACTTCAAGGATGTGCGAGTACCTGTCAGCAACATCCTGCTGGGCGAGGGGAGGGGATTCGAGATTGCGCAGGGCCGCCTCGGCCCGGGGCGCATCCATCACTGTATGCGCCAGATCGGGGTTGCCGAGCGTGCGCTGGAGGCGATGTGCGCGCGGGTCAAGAGCCGCGCCACATTCGGGCGCAAGCTCGCGGAGCACGGCGTGATCATGGAATGGATCGCCAACTCCCGCATGGAGATCGAGCAGGCGCGGCTGCTCACGCTCAAGGCTGCGGACATGATGGATCGCGTCGGCAACAAGGCGGCGCGCGCCGAGATCGCGATGATCAAGGTCGTCGCCCCCCGCATGGTGCTGCGCGTGCTCGACCGTGCGATACAGGCCCATGGCGCCGCCGGAGTCAGCCAGGATTTTGGCCTCGCCAACGCGTGGGCGCGTGGCCGGACGATGCGCATCGTCGATGGCCCGGACGAGGTACACCGCATGTCCATCGCCAGGCTGGAACTCCGCCGCGACGGCTGGAATGGATGAAACCAAGCCGGTTCCTGCCGAGGAAGCGCTCGATACCGCGCGGCTGATTGCCTGGCTTCGCGAGCATGTCGGATTGGCGGTGGGCGAGATCCGCCTTGCCCGGTTCAGCGGCGGGCACGCCAACCTTACTTACTTGCTCACGGCGGGCGGGCACGATTTGGTGATCCGCCGCCCGCCGCTCGGGCCCGTTGCTCCTGGTTCTCACGACATGGGGCGGGAGCACCGCGTGCTTTCGGCGCTTCACCAGGCCTTTCCGCTGGCGCCACGAAGCCTGGCTTATTGCGATGACGTATCGGTGATCGGCGCTCCGTTCCTCGTCGCCGAGCGCCGCCACGGCATGGCGATCACGCCCGACTTGCCAAGGGTTTTCCACAACCGACCGGATATCGCCGCCGGCATCGGCGCCATGCTGGTCGACACACTTGCTGACCTGCACCGGGTTGATGCGGCCCGGCTTGGCCTCGATGCGCTTGGCCGGCCTGAGGGATTCCTCGCCCGCCAGCTCGAAGGGTGGCGGCGCCGCTGGTACGCCGCCCTCGACCGCCCCTATCCCGAGGCTGAGCCCTTGCTCGCGCGCCTCGCCGCGAACCTGCCTGCTTCGCCGGCGCCCGCCCTGGTGCATAATGACTTCAAGCTCGACAATATCCTCGTCGATCCAGCTGATCCGCGCGTGCCGCGCGCGGTGCTGGATTGGGACATGGCGACGCGCGGCGATCCGCTGCTCGATCTTGGCTATCTGCTCACCTACTGGGCGGAGCCTTCCGATCCGCCGGAATGGATCGAGGCCGCGTCGATGCCCACCTGGCGCGAAGGGTTCCCGAGCCGTGCCGAGGTGGTGGCGCGCTACGCCGCGGCGACAGGCACGGACGTGACGGCGATAGCGTGGTACCAGGCGTTCGCCACATTCAAACTTGCGGTCATCGTTCAGCAAATCTTCATCCGTTTTGCCCGCGGCCAGACATCGGATCCGCGCTTCCGGGATTTCGACCGCCGTGTCGCCGCCCTCGTCGCCAAGGCCGCGGCGCAAGTCTCCCGCGTGTGACCATGATTCGTCTGCGAATGAGCCGGGCGAAAAATGATCCGCCGCAAACGAAAAGGGCCCCGGAGCTCGCGCCCCGAGGCCCTTCACGAAAAGTCGCGGATCAGACTGCGGATTTCAGTGTCGGCGAAGCCTTGAAGCGGACAGTCTTGCCCGCCTTCACCTTGATCGCCTCGCCGGTGCGTGGGTTCAGGCCCTTGCGCGCCTTGGTCTTGCGCACCGTGAAGGTACCGAAGCTTGGCAGCGTAAACTTGCCTTCCTTCTTCAGCTGCTTGACGATCGCGTCCATCAGGTCCCCAGCCGCGCGGGTTGCGGCGGTGCCGGTAAGCGATGCAGAATCCTGCAGCACCTGCGCGAGAAAAGCCTTCGACATGCGTTTCGCATCCTTTGTTGAGGCGCGGCCGTGCCCGCGCTCTGTGGCAATTCCGCAGGCGATGCCTGCGGCGAATCGCACGGCCTCCTGGGCCGGCGAACCGGCGCGGTGCTAACAGCAATTCCGCTGCGGTGCAAAGGGTTTTTTCCATGGCGTTGCCAATGTTGAAGCCAGAATGAGCACGCCTCGCATCTTGCCGGCGACGGAGACGGTCGATCCGCGCTTCGCCGATCTCGACGCCTGGCCGCCCGCGTCCGCGCTCGCCGCGCTGTGGGAAGGGCAGATGGCCGCCGTCGCCGCGGTGCGTTCGGCACTGCCTGCGATCGAGGCGGCCGTGGAAGCGGCGCTCCCGCGGCTCGCTGCCGGCGGCCGTCTCGCTTATGCCGGAGCTGGAACGTCTGGCCGCCTCGGTGTGCAGGATGGCGCCGAGCTCACGCCGACTTTTGACTGGCCCGCCGATCGCGTCGTGCTGTTGATGGCCGGCGGCGAGGCGGCTTTCACCACCGCGATCGAGAATGCCGAGGACGATGGTGAGGCCGCGCGCGCGGCAGTCGCGTTCCAAGGGCTCGGGAAAAACGACGTGCTGCTTGGCATCGCCGCGAGCGGTGGGACACCCTATACGCAGGCCGCGATTGAGGCCGCGCGTGAAGCGGGCGCGCTCACCATCGCCGTCATCAATGCCCCCGGGCCCATGGCACAGGCGGCGGAGCACGTGCTCCTCGCCGAGACCGCGCCGGAGGTGCTCGCGGGTTCGACAAGAATGAAGGCGGGCACCGCGCAGAAGGTCATGCTCAACCTGTTTTCGACGCAGCTGATGCTCCGCATGGGCCGGGTGCATCGCGGCCTCATGGTGGACATGCTCGCCCGTAACGCGAAGCTGCGCGCGCGCGCGCGGCGCATGCTCCATCATCTTACCGGCGCCGACGCCGCCGCCATCGATGCGGCCCTCGCCGCGACGGGCGGGCGCGTCAAGCCGGCGGTGCTGGTGCTCGCCGGCGTGCGCGCCGAGGACACGGCGGAACTCCTCGCGCGCCATGGCGGCCGGCTGCGCGCGGCGCTGGCCTCGCTCGCATGAAGGCGATCGCGGCTGAGCGGCTGTTCGACGGCGCCGCGTTTCGTGGCGCGGCGTGCGTGCTCATCGAGGGTGACCGCATCGCCGAGATCACGGATGAGCCGCCGCACGGCATTCCGGTTGAGACTGCGAAGCTGCTCGCACCCGGCTTCATCGATCTGCAGGTCAACGGCGGTGGCGGCGTGATGTTCAATGCCGAGCCCAACCCGGCGACGCTGGCGCGTATCGCCGCAGCACACGCCGGCAGCGGAACGACCACAATTCTCGCCACCTTCATCACCGACGATCCGGCGAAGCGCGAAGCGGCCATCGCAGCCACGCGCGCTTCACTTGAGAGTCGTGTCCCCGGCCTCGCCGGCCTGCACCTGGAAGGGCCGTTCATCAGTCCGCACCGTCCCGGCATTCATCGCAAGGCCGCGATCCTCACGCTGACGCAGGCGGATATCGCTACACTTGCGCCCGGGTTCCCGCTCCTCGTCACGCTGGCGCCGGAATGTGTCGCCGCCGGGCTGATCGCACGGCTCGCGGGTGCTGGCACCGTGGTCTTTGCCGGGCATACGGAAGCCGATCCCGCGTGCCTCGCGGCCGCGGCGGAGGAGGGGCTGAGCGGCTGCACACATCTGTGGAACGCGATGCCGCCCTTCGCCTCACGAGCGCCAGGCACCGTGGGCGGCGTCTTTGCACTCGCGGCGGAAGGTTGTGTGCTGTTCGCCGGCCTCATCGCCGACGGCTACCATGTGGACGAGGCGGCCCTGCGCGCCACCGTGGCCATGCTGGGACCCGACCGCGCGTTTCTTGTTTCGGACGCCATGGCGACCGCAGCCTCCGATGTCAAAAGCTTCGAGCTCGACGGGAAGGCGATCCGCCTGGTCGATGGCCGCCTCACGGATGCCGCAGGCACGCTCGCCGGTGCCCATTTGACCATGGCGGAGGCAGTGCGCCGCGCCCGCGCGCTGCGGATCGCCGCGGATGGCGCGATCCTGCGCATGGCGACGGCTACCCCGGCGGCGGCGATGCGGCTCGATGATCGCGGCAGCGTTGCGCCGGGCCTGCGAGCCGATCTGGTGGCGCTGGATGCCGGCTGGTCCGTCGCCGCGGTCTGGCAGGGCGGCGAAAAACTCCGGCCACGCTAAGGCAAAAACCGCTCCGGCGACGCGCTGTCGCCGGAGCGGGGCGTCGTCAGGCCGAGGCCTGCGTCACGAACTTCGTGTTGAGGTAGGCTTCCATCGCCTCGAGCCCGCCCTCGGACCCGTAGCCGGAATCCTTCATCCCCCCGAACGGCACTTCCGGCAGCGCAAGCCCGTGATGGTTGATCGACATCATTCCGGACTCGACCGCCGCCGCCACCTTGTTCGCGGTCGCGGCCGAGCGTGTATAGGCGTAGGCCGCGAGCCCGTAGGGAAGGCGGTTCGCCTCCGCGAGCGCGTCCTCGGTCTTCTTGAAGGAGGCGACGAGCGCCAGCGGTCCGAAAGGCTCCTCGTTCATCGCGCGCATTTCGGTCGTCACGCCTGTCAGCACCGTGGGCTCGAAGAAATTGCCCTTGTTGCCGATGCGCTTGCCTCCGGTGCGGATGCTCGCCCCCTTCTGCACGGCATCCGCGATGAAGCCCTCCATCGCGGTCACGCGGCGCGCGTTGGCGAGCGGGCCCATCGTGGTGCCGGCCTCGAGCCCGCTGCCCACCTTGAGGTTCTTGGCGATGGTCACAAAGCGCTCGACGAACGGCTCATAGACGCTTTCGTGCACCAGGAAGCGCGTCGGCGCCACGCAGACCTGGCCGGCGTTGCGGAACTTGTTGGCGGCCAGGATCTTCGCCGCGGTGTCGATATCCGCGTCCTCGAACACCAGCGCCGGCGCGTGCCCGCCGAGTTCCATCGTCACCCGCTTCATGTGCAGTCCCGCGAGAGCCGCGAGCTGCTTGCCCACCGCCGTCGACCCGGTGAACGAAATCTTGCGGATCACCGGATGCGGAATGAGATATTCCGAGATCTCCGAGGGAATGCCGTACACCAGCTGCACCACGCCCGCGGGCACGCCGGCATCGGCGTAGACGCGAACCAGCTCCGCGCACGAAGCCGGCGTCTCCTCCGGCCCCTTGAGGATGATCGAGCAGCCGGCGGCCAGTGCCGCGGAAATCTTGCGCACCGCCTGGTTCACCGGGAAGTTCCACGGCGTGAACGCCGCGACCGGCCCCACCGGTTCCTTGATGACGAGCTGGTAGATGCCGTCCGCGCGCGCCGGAATTACGCGGCCATAGGCGCGCCGCGCCTCCTCGCCGAACCACTCCATCACGTCTGCGCCGACCAGCAGCTCGCCCTTGGCCTCCATCAGCGGCTTGCCCTGTTCCATCGTCATCAGCGGCGCGATGCTGTCGGCGCGCTCGCGCATCAGAGCCGAGGCGCGCTTCAGCACCTTCCCGCGCTCGAAGGCGGAGACCTTGCGCCAAGCCTCGAAGCCCTTCTGCGCCGCTTCCAGCGCACGGTCGAGGTCGGCCTTTTCGGCGTGGGCCACGGTGCCGAGCGGTTCACTGGTGGCGGGATTCAGCACGGTCAGGTGCTTGCCGGAGGCGGCCTTGGTCCAGGCGCCGTCGATGAACAGGGAAACCTCTGGATATGTATGAGCGGACATAACGCTCCTCCGTCTGCTGGCGTTCGTCCTATTCTGCGCCAGACCGCGGCCGGCGCCAAATCCGCCATTTGGCGCGTCGGATCATGCCGCGGCCCGCCTCGACGGCTACGCCGCCGCGTTGGGCCGCCAGTCACGGAAGAACGCTGTGC
The DNA here is from genome assembly GCA_963764465.1 of uncultured Pseudomonadota bacterium. Taxonomy (GTDB): domain Bacteria; phylum Pseudomonadota; class Alphaproteobacteria; order Acetobacterales; family Acetobacteraceae; genus JAJXXT01. The sequence continues at coordinate 52,153 of CAVXSO010000001.1, forward strand.
CGATCTCGGCCCCCAGCGCCATCAGGTCCTGCTGCACGGCGTCGAGGAACATGTGCAGCCCACTGTCGATGATGCGGGCAACCGGCCGGCCGGTGAGCGCTGCACGCAACTCCTCCACCAGCTCGAGCGCGCGCACCGTGCCACGCAACCCCCAGCGCGCCCGCAATTCGCCCAGCGCCGCCTCCATCTCGCTCACGCACAGCGCCACACTGCGCGGGAACCCGTGGTCGGCCAGCAGGAACGCCACCACGTCCGCGGGCGTGAAGCCTGGCCGCGCGACGCGGCGGAACGCGTGGTACCCGGCTGCCGCGCGCAGCACGCCCCCCCATTGCGCGAGTTCCGCCACCCGCCGCTCCTCGCCCGCGCTCGGTGCCGTCAGCAGGTGGTAGCGGATATCGAGCAGCCGCGTCGTCTGGTCCGCGCGCTCGATCAGTCGGCCGAGCCGGTAGAACAGCCAGCCCTGGTCGCGGAAGAAGGTGCCCTCGGTGATGCCTGTATGGGTTTGGACGCCTTCCTTGATGCGCGTGCATAGCCGCGACAGCCGGTCGCCCTGCATTTCCTCGGGTGCGATTGCGGACATGGCGCGATGGAACATGTTGAGCTGGCGCCACATCTCGGTGGAGATCAGCGGCCGCAAGGTGCGCGCGTTGTAGCGCGCGGCTTCCAGGGAGGCCGCGATGCTGGTCGGGTTTGCGGCGTCCGCCAGGTAGAAGGATTTCACCGCATCCGCGGAGGGCTTGTGCCCGAGCCGCGCGAAGCCTTCCTCGTCGGCGTTGATTCGCACCAGCGCGTACCAGCTTTCCGCCTCCCGCCCCGGACTCTCGAAGCCCTGTGTGACGTCGATCATCCGCGCCATGTTCTCGACGCGCTCGAGGTAGCGCGCCATCCAGAACAGCCCCTCGGCGTAGCGCGCCAGCATCACCGCCTCGCGCGCCATCAGGCGCCGCTCCCGTCGGCCAACACCCAGGTATCCTTGGACCCGCCGCCCTGGGACGAGTTCACGATCAGCGACCCCTCCTTCATCGCCACGCGCGAGAGGCCGCCAGGAAGCACCCAGGTCTCCCGCCCCGTGACCGCGAAGGGCCGCAGGTCGAGGTGCCGCGGGCGTATCCCAGTCTCCGTCAGCGTCGGCGCGACCGAGAGGTCGATCACCGGCTGGCTGATCCAGTTGGCGGGATCCACGAGCAAAGCGGCCCGTGCCTGCGCCAGCTCTGCCGGGCTCGCGCGCGGACCGATGGTGATGCCATAGCCGCCGCTTTCGCCCACGGGCTTGACCACCAGCTCCGTGAGATGCGCCAACGTGTAGTCGAGCCCCTCCTTTTCGCGGCAGATATGGGTCGGCACGTTGGCGAGGATGGGGTCCTCGCCGAGGTAGTAGCGGATGATGCGCGGCATGTAGGCATAGACCGCCTTGTCGTCCGCCACCCCGGTGCCGACGGCGTTGGCAAGCGTCACGTTGCCCCGCCGCCAGGCACCGATCAGGCCTGGCACGCCCAGCAGGCTCTCCGGGCGGAACACGGTCGGATCCAGGAAATCGTCGCCGATGCGCCGGTAGATCGTGTGCACCGGCCGCAGCCCGGCGGTGGTGCGCATCGAGACATGCTCGTTCTCGACAACGAGATCGGCGCCCTCCACCAGCGGCACGCCCATCTCACGCGCCAGGAACACGTGCTCGAAATAGGCGGAGTTGTAGATGCCGGGCGAAAGCAGCACGACTTGCGGGTCGTCCACGCCTTCCGGTGCGATTTCCGCCATCGCCGCATGCAGCCGCCGCCCGTAGTCATCGACCGGCCGCAGGTTCATCCCCGCCATCAGGTCGGGGAAGGTACGGCTCATCAGATGGCGGTTCTCGACGACGTAGGAAACGCCGGATGGGGTACGCGCGTTGTCCTCCAGCACCATGAAATCGCCATCGCGTCCGCGCACGATGTCCGTACCGCAGATATGCACGTAGGTTCCGAAGCGTACGGGAAAATGCTCCATTTCGGGCCGGTAGTTGGGATTGCCCAGCACCAGCTCGCGCGGGACCACGCCATCGGCGAGGATTTTCCGCTCGTGATAGATGTCGTGCAGGAACAGGTTCAGCGCCGCAACACGCTGCTTCACCCCGCGCTCCAGATGGTCCCATTCGGCCGCGGTGATGATGCGCGGGATGCAGTCGAAGGGCAGGATGCGGTCGATCGCCGTCGCGTCGGAATAGACGGTGAAGGTGACGCCGAGGTCGATCAGGTCGCCCTCCGCCGCCGCTGCCCGCGCGCGCAGGGCCTCGAGCCCGATCGCCGCGAGCCTGGCACGCACCGCCGCCGTGGTGCCGCCGTCCCCCGTTCGCTCGGCGGTCAGCTCGCAGAAATACGCGCCTGGGTCGTAGTCCACGAAAAACCCGGCGCCGCCCGCCTCCGGCTCTGCCCCGCCCGCCGTCACCCGGATCCGTTCCGCCATTTTTCGTTCCGGCATCGAGCCTCCCGCTGTCTTCCCGGCGCAGAGCATAGCAGACGCGTGTTGCATGCAACCGCCACAACGTCCGTTCTTGCCCCATGCAAACAGCCCGCCAATGCCGCCGGCCTAAACGGCTTGGCGAAGCGCATGGTTGCGCGGCCACAGGCCGCTCCGCTACCCCGCCGCGCAACCCGTCACCGTGCCGACTGGCCGTCCCCCTTGACCGCCACCTCACCTGGCCCCCTTAGGAGTTGCCTCCCTTGGAGTTGTCTATGCGTCTGATAGCCCTCGCCCCCCTCGTCACCGCCGTCCTGCTGCTGTTTGGCTGCGCCAACAAGGCCCATGCGCCGGTCGCCCAGGGCGCCATGCCGGTCGCCCACATCGACGCGCCGCCCGCGCCCTACTGCGCGAAGCCGCCGGAACTCGCGGCGATCGAGGTGGAAGGGCTGAAGAGCCGGCTGATGGTGACCGCGCTGTCCTGCGGTACGCAGGACAAGTACAACGCCTTCATCCGGCGATACCGCGCGGCGCTGGCGGCGGATGACAAGACAGTGGAAACGTATTTCCGCCGCAACTACGGCCGGGCCGCGCAGTCCGAGCACGACAACTACATCACCTCGCTTGCCAACGCGCAGAGCCAGATCGGCACGCAGGAAGGGGTGACGTTCTGCTCGCAGAACGTCAGCCGCTTCGACGACGTGCTGGCGCTGAGCGCGCCCTCGGAGCTAGCGACCTACGCAAAGGCCAAGCCGGTCGACCAGCCGTACATCTTCGCGGTCTGCGACTGAGCGGGGCACTCGCCGGCGCGGCGCTCGCGGCGGGTTCTCAATCCAGCTCGACCTCGGCGCCGAGGAACAGCTTGCCGACGCGCGGGTCATCCAGCAGCGCCCGCGCCGGAGCGGCCATGCGCATCCGCCCGCTCTCCAGCACGATGCCGAAATCGGAAATCTCGAGCGCGCTCCTCGCGTTCTGTTCCACCATCAGCACCGAGACGCCCTGATCGCGCAGCGCCTTGAGCGTGGCAAACACTTCGGCGACCATCAGCGGCGACAGCCCGATCGAGGGTTCGTCGATAAGGATCAGCTTGGGTTCCGCGATCAGCCCGCGCGCGATTTCGAGCAACTTCTGTTGCCCGCCCGAGAGGGTGGAAGCCTGCGCGCGCGCCTTCTGCCGCAACACCGGGAATCGGTCGAGGGCCGCTTCCACGCGCGGGCGCACCGCGGCTGCCGTGCCCAGCGGCACGCCGCCGAGCTCCAGGTTGTCCACCACGGACAGCTCCGGAAAGATGTTGCGCCCCTGCGGGACGTAGCAGACACCGCGGCCGATCATCATGCGCGGGGTGGCGTTGGTGATTTCCTCGCCATCGAGCAGGATCTTGCCCGAGCGCACGGCGAGCATGCCGAAGACCGCCTTGAAGCACGTCGACTTGCCGGCGCCATTGGGGCCGATGACGGTGGTGATCGCAGCCCGCGCGACATCGAAGCTGCAGCCGTTGAGGATGGTCATGCGGCCATAGCCGCCCACCACGTCCTGCAGCTTCAGGATCGGGCCAGGAGGTTCGGCGTGGGCTGCATCAGTGGCCAAGATAGGCCTCGATCACCTGCGCATCCTCCCGCACTTCCTGCGGGCTGCCGTTCGCGATGATGCGCCCCTCGGCGATGCAGATCACCCGCGTGCACAGCGACATCACAAAATCCATATTGTGCTCGATGACGACGAAGGTGCTGCCCGCCTCCTGGTTCATCGCCCGCAGCCGCTCCCGGAATGCGCCGAGCAGCGTCAGGTTGACGCCGCCGGCGGGTTCGTCGAGCAGCACCAGCCGCGGGCCGGCCATGAAGGCCATCGCGGCGTCGAGCAACTTCTGCTGTCCATAGCTCAACCCACCGGCCGCGAGATCGGCCAGTGCCTTGAGCCGGAACAGATGCAGCATTTGCTCGGCGGCGGCGGAGAGCCCGGCGTCCGGCCGGCCGAACAGGCGCCGCAACCTCGTTCCCACGTGCTCCTGTCCCGCAAGGATCAGGTTCTCCCGCACCGAAAGCTGCGGAAACACCTGTAATAGTTGGAAGGTACGGGAGACGCCGCGGCGGTTGAGTTCGGCGGGCGCCATCCCCGTCACGTCCTCGCCGTCGAGCAGCACGTGGCCGGCGCTCGGCGGGATCTGGCCTAGCAGGCAGTTGAACAGCGTCGACTTGCCAGAGCCGTTGGGGCCGATGACGCCGAGGATTTCTCCCGGCGCCACACTGAAGGAAATGCCATTGACGGCGCGCACGCCGCCGAAGCTGCGGTGCAGGTCGCGCGCTTCCAGGACCGGCGTTCCTGGCGCGGTTCCACCGGTCGCGGTCACGACGCGCCGCCCTTCGACTGTTCCGCCGGATGCCCGCGCTTGCGATCGCCGAGGCGTGTCGCGAGTCCCACCAGCCCATCCGGACAGACCGCGAGCAGCAGCATCACCACCGCGGCATAGACGACGAGGTAGTAGTCCTGCATGAAGCGCAGCCATTCCGGAAGCAGAACGGCGATCAGCGCGCCCACATATGGCCCGAGGAACGAGCCGGAGCCGCCTACCACCACCATCAGCAGCAGCGACAGCGACAACGCCAGCGCGAACGGGGAGGGCTCCACGTACTGCACCAGCGGCGCGTAGAGGCTGCCCGAAATTCCACCCAGCGCCGCCCCGATCGCGAAGGACAGCAACGTGTAGCCGCGCACATCCACGCCGAGGCTCGCAGCGCGTACCGGATTTTCACGCAAGGCAATGAAGGCGCGGCCCCAGGGGGAGCGCAACAGCCACCACGTGCCGGCTGTCACCAGCGCCAGGATCATGAGGCACAGCCACAGGAAGGCGCGGCCGCCGGTGAACGGCACGGGACGCGCGATATGGTTGATCCCCTCGACGCCGCCGGTCAGCCAGGCCTCGTTGCGGAAGACCAGAAAGGCGAGCGTGGTCAGCGCCAGCGTCACGAAGGCGAGGTAATGGCCCTGCACCCGCAGCGCCGGAAACCCAAGCAGGATGCCAAGGCCGAAGCAGATCAGCGCGGCCAGCACCAGCGTCGCGCCAAATGGCCACCCGTGCGGCATCAGGAGCGCAGTTGCGTAGGCGCCGACACCCACGAACGCCGCCTGCGCCAGCGAGATCTGCCCGGCATAGCCAAGCGTGAGGTTCAGCCCGATCGCCGCGATCGTGTAGACCGCCCAGAGCGAGAGGAGATAGACGCCATACGGCTGCAGCGCGAAGCCGAGCAGCCCAGAGGCGAGAATTCCGCCGAGTGCCGTTGCCAGCAGGGCGCCCCAGCGCCGCATCAGACCCGCCGCTCCTCGCGCCGGCCCAGCAGGCCGTGCGGGCGGAAGAGCACGAACAGGATCAGCAGCACCATCGGCACCGCGGTGCGGTACTGATCGGGCCCATAGGTCGCGGCGAAGGTCTCGACCACGCCGAGCAACAGGCCGCCCGCGACCGCTCCGCGCACCTGGTTGAACCCGCCCACGATGGCGGCGGAGAAGGCGGTGAGCCCGATCTGCCCGCCATTGTCGAATTTCACCAGGTAGACCGGGCTGATCAGCACCGCGGCGAGCGTCACCAGACCCGCGTTGATGACGAAAGTGAGCTGGATCATGCGCTCGACATCGATGCCGAGCAGCCGTGCCACTGCGGGATTCTGCGCGGTTGCCTGCATCGCCCGTCCGGTGCGCGTGCGCGAGAGGAAGGCGTTGAGCGCGGCCACGGTGACCACGGTCACGACGAGCACGGTCGCACTCTGCCAGTCGAGGAAGACCTGCCCGAGGTCAAGCCCACCCTGGAGGCCTGGGAACGGATACGCTTCCGCGCCACCCGTGTCCTTCAGCACGTTCTCGAGAAAGATCGACAGCGCCATGGTGGCGATCGCGAGCTGCAGCACGCCATGGCGCAGCATCGGTTGCACCAGGACGCGCTTGAAAAGCACGCCAAGCACGAGCACCGCGACCACCAGCGCCGCGGGAACCGCGAGCCAGAACGGCAGGCCGAGTGCGGTGAAGCCGAGGATTGCGAAGGCTGGCAGCGAAACGAAATCGCCCTGGGCGAAGTTGACGGTCTGCGCGCCCTGCCACAGCAGCGAGAAGCCGATCGCGATCAGGGCATAGATCGCCCCGATCGCGAGGCCGGAAATCAGCAGCTGGGCAAGTATCCAGAGCACCGGCAGGTTGCCTGAGCCCTTCGGTATCAGTGCGCGGCCGGCGGGATGACCTTGAGCACGACCTGCTGCCCGCCCTTCACCGTGGTGAGCAGCGCGCCGTTGTCGATGTCGCCATTGGCCAGGATATGCATCGGCACCATGATTCCCGGTTGCTCTTCGGGCGTGATGGTCATGCCGTGCAGCGCGGCCGCGAGGCCCTGCGGATCGGCCTTGCCCATCTTCTCCGTGCCGGCCTTGATCATCCACACCGCCATATAGGCCTGCAGCGCGTTGTGGTCCGGTTCGACATGGAAACGATCGACGAAGCGCTTGTGGAACTCGGCGATCGCCGGGACCGGGGCGGAGATATCCATGCCCCCGATGGAGAGCGCGCCCTCGGCGGCGTCGCCGGCGAGCTTGATTGTCTGCTGGTCGGTGACGGTGCCGCCCACCACGGGCGCCTTGATGCCGTTCTGCTTCAGCGCTTTCATCAGCCGCGCGTTCTCTTCCTCGTGCAGGTAGACGAAGACCACGTCGGGGTGTGCGGCGCGGATCTTGAGAATGTCGGGCGCGAAGCTTACCTGCCCGGCCTCCGACGAGTCATCGACCACCAGGTCCATGCCGGCCTTCGCGAGCAAGGCCTGCATCGCCTTGTGCCCGCCGATGCCGTAATCGTCGTTCACCCAGATCATCGCCACGCGCTTCGCGTGCAGCATATCCTTCATGTACGTGACGGCCGGCGGCAGCGCGAGGGACTGTGCCAGCGTGGTACGGAAGATGGTCGGGTCACCCTGGGTGGTGAGGTCGTCCGCGACGCCGCCCATGATCTCGGTGATGCCCGCCTTCTGCGTCAGCGGCTCATCAACTTTCACCGAACCGGAATAGACCGGGCCGAGCACGGCGTAGGGGTGGCCGTCGAGCGCCTTCTGGATCACGGCGCGGGAGACGCTGGGGTTCGTCTGGGTATCGTAGACCGTGTAGGTCAGCTTGTGGCCGAGGATGCCGCCCTTCGCGTTGATGTCGTCGATCGCCATCTCGGCGCCGTTGCGCCACAATACGCCCACGGACGCGCCACTGCCGGTGAGTTCCGCTGGGATCGCGATCTGCAGTTCCTGGGCCCTGGCCCGGGGCGCCGTTGTCCCGAGGGCAAGGGCAGCGAGTGCGATCGCCGGGAGCGCAAACGCGCGAACCGCGAGCGCGCGGTGGGGGCGTGTCATGGACCGTTCCTCCTGTCATGGGGTGCGCATTGCACCGATGGAACTCATGTTCCATATTGGAACGAAGTATGCAAGTCTGGAACGCGAGCCAAACCGAACGCGAGCCAAACCGGTTGTCCTTTGAACGATTGACCTGCCGGCCGCTTGTTCCAAAGTGGAACGCAATGGGCAGGAAACCGAACGCGAACATCCCGGGATTTGGAGTTCAGCTCTCCGCGCGAGCGCTGCGATGACCGGCTCGCTGCTGGACCGCGCGCTGGCCCTGCTCGAGCTCCTCGCCGCGGAGCCGCGTGGACTGCGCCTGCAGGAGATCGCCACCCGGCTGGACATTCCCAAAAGCGCCGCGCACCGCCTCCTCGCCGCACTGGCGGCCCACGGCTACGCCCGGCAGGCGCCGAGCGGGCTCTATCTGCTCACCACCAAGCTTTTGGGCCTCGGCTACGCTTGGCTTGGCGGCAGCGGTGCGGCGGACCTGGTGCAGCCGGCGCTCGACGCGCTCGCCGCCGAGACGCAGGAACTGGTGCGCTACGCCATCGCGGATGGCGAGCGTCTGACCTGGATCGCGAAGGCCCAGGGCGCGCGCTTCGGCCTGCGCGTCGATCCGGACCAGGGGATGGAAGTCGTGCTCTCCGCCACCGCCACCGGCCATGCCTGGCTCGCGACGATGAGCGAGGAGGAGGCGGTGCGGCTCGTGATGCAGCAGGGCTTCTCTCGCCTGCCGGAGGCCGGGCCCGCGGCGCCTCGCACTCTGGAGGCGCTGCGCCGCTTCCTCGACCACGCCCGCGCCCGCGGCTTTGCCATGGTGAGCGAGATGAGCGCGGTGGGCACCGCCTCCGTCGCCGCCGCGATCCGCCACCCGGTTACGGGCGTTACCAGCGGCGTGCTGACCGTCTCGGGGCCGAGTGCCAGGCTGACCGAGACCCGCATGGCGGAGCTCGGACGACGGCTCGTGGCCCAGGCCGCGGAACTGGCGGTGGCCACCGCGGAACTGCCGCTGCCGAGCCCGGCCTCGCCACCGCCGATCGGTCGCGGTGGCGTGCGCCTGGCGGGCAACGTCTAGCCGCGGGATTGCTGGCTGGCCGCGGCGGGCGCCCAGGGCCGACTTTCGCCCAGGAGCGGGATACCGACATAGCCGCGCAGCGCGAGCCGGCCGTCCGGCCGTCCGGCCGTGCTGTCATCGTCGTGTGGTAGCTCACGCCGTCGCGCGCATTGTAGACGAACCCACCGCGCCAATGCGCGGCACCGTCGGGGCGAAATGCCACAGCAGCCGCAGCCCGCAGATGTGGCGCGACGCGAGTGCCTTGTCCGGATTGTGGATATCGGTCTTGGCCTGGCCGCGGCGTCGAGCGGCGTCCTGAGCCAGGCGATGCGATCGCACAGCATCCCGGTTTCCGGCGCGGCGCAGGGGGCGACGCGGATCGCGGCCTGGCCATCCGCCGTGAACCAGGCGCCGATGGCCGAGGGCGCGGGCGAAGCCCCGGCCATGAACGGCGCAAACGCCACCGGGACGAGAGAAGCAGGTCGCATAGCCTTGAACGCCGCGCACGAAAAAGGGCGCCACGAGGGCGCCCTTTCCCATTCCGGCGAGGTTGCCGGGCTTACTTCAGGATGATCTCCACGCGGCGGTTCTGCGGCTCGCGCACACCCGGCGCCGTCGGCACCAGCGGGTGGGTTTCGCCGAAGCCCTGAACATAGATGATGTTCTTGGGCACGCCGTCGCGCACCAGCTCGGCGGCCACCGCGTCGGCGCGGCGGACCGAGAGCTTCTGGTTGTAGGCGGCGGTACCGGAGAGGTCGGTGTAGCCGTTGGCCTCGATCCGCGTCGTCTGCACATGCGTCGAAGCCTGCGCGGCCTCAGAGATGATGGAGCGGGCGCGAGCCGTCAGGTCGGCCTTATCCCAGTCGAAGAACACCAGGTAGGTGCGGGCCGGTGCCGGCGCCGGGGCCGCGGCGGGAGCCGGTGCCGGCGGCGGCGGCGGCGGCGCCGAATTGAACGCGTAGCGCAGGCCGATCAGGATCGAGTTGTGCATCGTGTCGATCAGCTTGAGCGACGTGTTGGGGACGCTGGTGTTATATTTCGGGTTGTTCACGACATCGAAGAACCGGTATTCGGCCGTGAAGGAGAGGCCCGGAGCGCTGTCGATCGGGAAGGCTGCGCCAACGATGCCCTGGGCCGCGAAGCCGCCCTTGCCACTGTTGTCGATCTGGGCCGTGCCGATATGGCCGCCGGTGAGATATTCCTCCTCATAGCCGACGCCGACGCCGACATAAGGGAACACCCAGCTCTGCCCGATATCAAAGTCGTACAGGGCATTCACCATCACGCCGTAGGTATAGAGCGTGCCGCCGGAGGGCGGGATGCCGGAGCCGTTGTTGAGGCCGTTGCTGCGGAAGTTCGCCTCAAGCTCGGTACGCAGGCCGTTACCGAAGCCCCAGCCGACGGAGCCGAGCACAACCGGGCCGGTCACGCCGGTAGGCTTGCCACTGGCGCTCGCGGTCGGCGTGGTGATGGTCGCCTTGAGGTTCATCGGGATATCGGCGCCGAGGCCGCCGCCGATGTACAAGCCGTTTACCGGCTGGGCCATCGCGAGGGCGGGAACGGCCAGGATGCTCGCGGCGAGCAGCATGGAACGCGTGTTCATGAATTTCTCCGTTCGTTATTGGCGCATGCAGGCACGCGCCTGAGGCCGCTTGACCCCGAATCCACACCGTAGAATTAGCCTCAACCTCGGGATGCCGCCAGTGTGCGCTTGCAGAATGCGCCATTCGCCAAGGGGATGTGGCGCAAGCGCAACAGTATGTGGCCTTCCCGTCAGGAAACGATTCGGCCCTCGAACGGGGGTGTGAGGTCCGGGGCTCCAAGCTCAATCACCCACAGATCGGGGTCCCGCGCGCTCTGCCGCGCGATATAGGCGTCGGCCTCCTGGTCCGTGACCGGATCGGTCCCGATGGCGCGCAGCCAGGCGGCCTCTCCGTCCGGGCCGGTGATCCGCGAATAAACCGCCAGTCCCTGCCGCCCGCGCAGCACCACCAGGATCCCGCCCGCGTCCGGATCACCCTTGTGCAACACCACGCCGTTGAGGTTGCTCCGCAGCGTCGCCTGCACCCAGAGGCCGGACTTGAGCCGGGGTGTCACGCCGCCGGCACCGTGCTATGGCGCCGTGCATGAAGCAGACGCCCACCAGACAGATGACGGAAGCGCAGCGTGCCTACGAGGCGAAGCGGGCGGCGAAGGCCGGGATGAGCCTCGAAAAATGGCTGGCGGCCAAGGAAAAGGACACCGCCAAGAAGCCCGCCGCGCCGGAAAGGCCGGAAAAACCGAAGAAGCCCGGACTTTTCTCGCGTCTTCTCGATCGGGCGCATAAGCCGCTCTAGTTCCTCGCTTTTTCAAATCGTTCCTCGTCGGCGAGCGCTCAAAGCATTCGCCTGAGCAACCCGTCGCGTCGTATGGCCTGATGGTATGCCACGCCCGCGAGATGCGCCGCCACCGCGAGCAGGATGAGCAGGCCCACGCCCTTGTGCAGCAGCGACAGCCGGGGGGCCAGTACCTTGTCCGGCGCGATGGGAGAAGGGATCGGCACGATGCCATACCAGACCACCGGGGAATCCCAGGCGTTGGTGTCGAAAAATCCCACGATCGGTTGTACCAGCAGCAGTGCGTAGAGGGCGCGATGGTTGATGGCAGCGGCGATGCGCGCGGCGCGCGGGGTGCCGGCGGGCAGTGGCGGCGGCGGATTGGCCCGTCGGATGGCCAGCCGGGCCGCGACGAGGACCCAGATCACCAGCCCCGTGCTCTCGTGCAGCGTGTAGAGCAGGTCCTCGAGCGCGCGATCCTTCGGGGTCGCGAACACGACCCACCAGCCAAGCGTGAACATCGCGAGGATGAGGGCGGCGATGAGCCAGTGCAGCGCGCGGGCCGGCAAGGTATAGCGTGGCATCGGGAACTCTCCGGCGGGATCTGATCGTGGCGGATGCTGAACCAATCCCCTCGGCGGCGTCCATCGCCGCGCACGCCGACTGGAGCGTGGATCCACGCAAACGCTGGATGGCAGTGGCCCGGAGCACGGCGCGAGCCTGGCTGCTCGCGGCGCCCGAACCGGTGGGCGAGCCCGCGACGCTGCTCACGAGGCTCGCCGCGCGCGCCGGCGGCGGTGCCGTCGCGCTCGGGGTGGACTTGCCGCTCGGCCTGCCCGCCGGCTACGCGGCACGATACGTGCGCGAGCCCGGTTTCGTTGCATTCCTACAGGGTTTGGCGGCGCGGCCCGATTTCTTCCGCGTCTGCGAATTGCTGGAGGAGGTCTCCCCCGACCGCCCCTTTTATCCGCGCCTTGGCCGTGCCGGCATGACGCGCGCGGCGCATGCGGCGGCACTGGGCATCCCCTCGCTTGGACGTGCCTGCGATGCCGCAACGGATCGGCGCCCTGCCGGCGCCCCCCTGTTCTGGACGCTCGGCGCCAACCAGGCAGGCAAGGCGGCGCTGTCGGCCTGGCGCGAGATGCTGATCCCGGCACTTCTCTCGCCCGATCCGCCGCGCCTGTGGCCGTTTCAGGGCGGATTCCGCGCGCTGCTGCGCGAGGGCGGCGTGGTGCTCGCCGAAACCTACCCGGCGGAGGCGATGGCGCAGCTCGGCGTACGCCGGAACGGCAGCAAGCGCCGCCAGGCGGACCGTGCGGCGATGGCCCCCGCGATCCGTGCCGCCATGCGCCGCCTGCGCGTCCGCCCCGACCGCGCGCTCGTGCAGGCGCTCACGGACGGCTTCGGGCCCGCCGCCGCGGGGGAGGACCGTTTCGATTCCGTTCTTGGTGTCCTCTGCGTCATCGCCGTCGCCGATGGCGTCCGGCCCGACCACATCCCGGCGGATATCGTCATTCGGAAGTGGGAAGGCTGGGTGCTGGGGCAGGGCGGCGGCTGACCTTCCGGCCGGGTTGCGCGTGGCGCGATCGATATCGAGGTGCCAGATGTACCCGTCCATCGGCAGGAGAACGAACTCGATCGGTACATCGTCGATGTCGTAGGCGCCGCCATCGCCGAGCCAGGTGCCGGTGACGGTCAGCCTCGGCGCCGTCCCCGGCGAAAACTCCAGGATACGCCCATCGGTCATGCCGCGCAGCTCCAGCCTCGCAGTCACGCATTTGGGCGGCGACGAGGCCGATCTCGGGGAGTGGGGACCGACAAGCAGGAGGACCAGATTCCGTTCCTCCTCGGTGATATCGCGCGGCATCCTGCCACCTCCGATCGCCGACGGTGAGGTTGTCGTCCTTTTCAGGAAACGCGATCGGGTACGAATATCATCCGAAACGAACATCCCCTGCCGCCACCGCCTTCCGAAATGCTGCCGCCATCGCCGGGTGCAGCAACCATGCGCGTCCGGCCAGCGCCACCGGCTTCGGCCCGACAAGCCGGATCAGGATATTGGCCAGCCGCGCCAATTCCTGACCGGCGCCGACAAAGATGTCTTCGGTATCCGCAACACTCGCCGCCACGCGCGCCAGCTGCGCGACCGCATCCCGCCCACCGCCGTAGATATAGGCGCGCTGGTGATCCCAGGACTCGCCCCCCATCGCCTCGGCGAGCACGTTGGCCAGCGGAGAAAGCGGCGCTGTTGGATTTTCCTCGCGCTCCCGCCAGGCACGCCGCAGCGCCTGCTGCCCAATCCAGAACGCGGAGCCGCCATCGTCGATCAGCATCCCCCGCCCACCGGCGCGAACCTCCGTGCCATCGGCGCGGATATGCAGCGCGACTGATCCTGTTCCGGAATAAACGAGAATCCCCTCGCCAGGTGCAAACGCCGAGCGATAGGCGAGGTCCGCATCGTTGGTCACGCCGATAGCCGCCGCCGGCGCGCCCAATGCCTCGGCCAGGATCGCGCGTGCGAGGCAGGCCTCCGGCGCCGTGGCATCGAGCCCGGTGATCCCGGCGAGGACCTCGTCCGGCCGCTGCGGCAGCGCGCGCGCCAGCGCCGCGGCGAGCGCGCGAAACCGAGCCTCTTCCGCCGCGACGAAGAGATGCCCGGACGCGCCAGCCAGCTCCCCCTTCGCCAGATCGCCGCCTTCGTCCCGCAGGCTCCAGCGCGAGGCGGAGCCGCCGACATCCAGCGTCAGCAGCAGTGTCACGCTTCGTGCCTGGCCGTCGCGCGCGCGGGCATAACGGCGGCGAAACGGCGCGTGATCTCGCGCGGGTTGGTGATGGCCGTGCCCACGACCACGGCGTGCGCCCCGGCGGCGATCGCCTGCCACACTTGACCAGGCGACTCATAACGCCCCTCGGCGACAATCGGTACGGCTATTCGACCCGCCAGCCCCTCCACGAGCGCGATCGCCGGCCCCTCGAGGCCGGCTGTCTCCGCCGTGTAGCCGGCGAGCGTCGTTGCCACCGCGTCCGCCCCCGCCGCCGCCGCGGCTTCACCCTCCGCCAGCGTCGCGACATCCGCCAGCACCGGTTTCCCGAGCTCCGCGCGGATCCGCCCGATCAGCTCGCGCGGCGCCGGCCCGTTGCGCGGCCGCAGCGTGGCGTCGATCGCCACCATGTCTGCGCCGGCCGCGACGCATGCCGCTGCCGCCTCGAAACTCGTCGTGATGCGCACCGCCTCGGCTGGCAGGTCGAGCTTGATGAGGCCGATGATCGGCAGCCGCACCGCGGCGCGGATGGCGGCTATGTCCGCCACGCCCTCGGCGCGGATGGCAGCAGCACCACCTTGCTCCGCGGCCACTGCCATCGCGGCCATGAAATGCGGCCCGCGCAGCGGATTGCCGGCGGCGGCTTGGGCGGAAACGATGAGACTATGGCGCGGCACGAGCATCGCGCCATTGCGCCGCAAGCAGCCGAAACAGGCAAGGCCAGGGGCGCCGGCCCTGGAGCCGGGGCATTGGCACCGGGCCCCGGCTGCCGGGGCGACGGCAGGTCCCTCGGCCTATTTGTAAAGCCCTGCCACTCGTGCCCGGGTCTTCAGCAGCGCGATGAGCAGGTCGAGCGTCGGCGTCGGCACGTTCGCCAGCCGCGCCAGGTCAAGTGTCGCGGCGAAGATGCCGTCCACCTCCATCGGCCGCCCCAACTCCAGGTCCTGCAGGATGCTCGGCTTGTGCGTCATCGCCGTCGCGTGGCGAATCTGCGTCTCCACATCGATGTGCGGCTGGCACCCGAGCGCCCGCGCGACCGCCTCGCCCTCACCGACGATGCGCCGGATCGCGTCCGCGACGCCCGGCTCGGACGCATAGCCCACCGGTGCCGACTGCGCGAGCACGGAAAGCGGGCCGGAAGCCAGGTTGAGCACCAGCTTCTCCCAGATCCCGTCGCGGATCCTGTCCGTCACGTCGACACGAAAGCCGCCGCGCCGCAGCGGTTCCGCGATCGCCTCGCAGCGCGCGGAAACCATGTTGGAGGGCTCGCCATAGACAATGCGGTTGCGGTTGTGATCGACATGGATGCGCCCGGGTTCGACCACCGTGCAGGCAGAATAAACGACGCCGCCGATGGCGCGCGTGGGCGTGATGGCGCGGCGCAGCGCGTCCTGTGGATCGAGGCGCGGGAGCTTGTGCCCGTCGAGCGGCCCGCCATGCGCGTCGAAGTAGAACCATGGGATGCCGTTCATCACGAAGGCAACCGGCGTCTCGGGCCCGAGCAGCGGCGCGATGCTCGCCGCGACCGAGGGCAGCGACGGCGCCTTCACGGTGATGATGACGGCGTCCTGGGGGCCGAGTTCCGCGGGGTCCGCGGCGGCGCGCACGCGCTCGGTGAAGGTCGCGTCCGGCGCCTCGATGGTGAGCCCCCTGGCACGGATCGCCTCGAGATAGGCGCCGCGCGCGATGACGGAGACCTCGGCGCCGCCGCGGGCATACCGGGCCGCGACGTGGCCGCCGATGGCGCCGGCGCCGAAGATGCATATTTTCATGGTGGAGGGGTCTCGGGTGGAAGGTTGAACGCCTGTGGAGGGACTCTAGCGTCGGCGTGAACGGCGTGCCAATCCGGCGGCCATGGAGGTACGCATGATCTGTCCGGTGATCCTCTCGGGAGGCTCGGGGACGCGGCTGTGGCCGCTGTCGCGCCAGGCCGCCCCCAAGCAGTTCCAGCGCCTGCTCTCCGCGCGGACGATGATCCAGGAGACGGCGTCCCGCGCGATGGGCGAGGGTTTCGCGCCGCCAATCGTGGTCTGCAACGAGCGGCACCGCTTCGTCGTTGCCGAGCAGATGCGCGAGCTTGGTATCACCGGCACGCGCATCATGTTGGAGCCGGTCGGCCGCAACTCGGGGCCCGCCATCCTCGCGGCGGCGCTGCTCGTCGCCGAGGAGGCGCCGGGGACGCTGCTGTGGATGATGGCCGCCGACGCTGCCATCGGCGACCTGCCCGCGCTGCGCCGTGCGGTGGCGATCGCGGCGTCGGCCGCGCGCACGGGACACCTCGTCACCTTCGGCATGACGCCGACTTCGCCCGAGACCGGTTATGGGTATGTCGAGCGGGGCGAGAAGCTCGCGGAGATCAACGGCGCATACCGCGTCGCGCGCTTCATCGAGAAGCCGGACCGGGCGACGGCCGAAAGCTATCTCAGGGCAGGCGGGTTCTATTGGAACTCGGGCATGTTCGTCTTCACGGTATCGACCCTGATCGACGAGTTCGAGCGGCATGCCCCCGAGGTGCTGGCGAAGGTGCGCGAAGCGGTGGCGCGGCGCGTGACCGATGCCGACTTCATCCGCCTCGATCCGGCAGCGTTCACGGCATGCACGAGCATCAGCCTCGACTACGCGGTCGCGGAGAAATCGTCCCGCAATGCCGTCGTCCCCGCCTCGCTCGGCTGGTCGGACGTGGGCTCCTGGGCCGCGCTCTGGGAGTTGGGCGAGAAGGATGCTTCCGGCAATGTCGCGCTTGGCCGGACCGTGCTGGTCGATGCCCGCGGCTGCTACGTGCGCGGCGATGGCACGCTCGCGGCCGTCGTGGGGCTCGAGGACGTGGTGCTGGTCGCCACCCCGGACGCCGTGCTGGCGCTGCCGCGCGAACGGGCACAGGACGTGAAGGCGGTGCTGGAGGCGATCAGGGCCCCCGGACCGGACGGCGTTCGGTTGGACAGTCTCCCGGGCATCGTCTAGAGCCGCCGCGTTTCCGACCGGGACAGAATCCATGCCGCGCGCGCTGATCACGGGTATCACAGGGCAGGATGGGGCGTATCTCGCCGCCTTCCTGCTCGAAAAGGGCTACGAGGTGCACGGGTTGCTTCGCCGTTCCGCCTCGGCGGACGTGATCGGCGAGCGCCTGCGCTGGCTCGGCGTGCTGGATCGTGTCGAGATGCACGACGGCGACGTGCTGGACCTCGGGGCCACGTTGCGCATCGTCGAGCGGGTGAAGCCCGACGAGGTCTACAACCTCGCCGCCCAGAGCTTCGTCGCCTCGTCCTGGCAGCAGCCTGTGCTCACCGGCAACGTGACGGGCCTCGGGGCCCTGCACATGCTGGAGGCAGTGCGCATCGCCTGTCCCAGGGCGCGGTTCTACCAGGCTTCATCGTCGGAAATGTTCGGCAAGATCCAGGAGCCGATGCAGAGCGAGCGGACCCCCTTCTACCCGCGCTCGCCCTACGCGGTCGCGAAGCTCTACGCGCATTGGATGACCATCAACTACCGCGAGAGCTTCGGTCTGCACGCGTCCGCCGGCATCCTGTTCAACCACGAGAGCCCGCTGCGCGGCATCGAGTTCGTCACCCGTCGCATCACGGATGGCGTGGCCCGCATCAAACTCGGCCTGGCGAAGGAACTCACGCTCGGCAACCTCGCCGCCAGTCGCGACTGGGGCCATGCGCGCGACTATGTACGCGCGATGTGGCTGATGCTGCAGCAGGAGGAGCCTTCCGAGTTCGTGGTGGCGACGGGGCGGACCACGACGATCCGCGATTTCTGCGCCATCGCTTTCGGCTACGCGGGCCTTGCCTGGGAGGATCATGTCCGCAGCACCGCCGCGCTGATGCGTCCCGCGGAGGTCGATGTGCTGCTCGGCAACCCGGCGCGGGCGAAGCAGTTGCTGGGCTGGAGCCCGGAGACAGGGCTCGAGGACATGGCCGCCGAGATGGTGGAGGCTGATCTCGCACGCCACCGCGCGCGCATGGGCGCCACACCGACTTCCGTGCAGATCCGGAACGCCGCCGGCTGACGATGCGCCTGCTGGTCACCGGTGCCTCGGGCTTCGTAGGCTCGCATGTGCTGCCGGCGCTGGCCAGGGCCTTTCCGGACGCAGACCTGCTCGGCTGCGGCGAGGCGGCCGGCATGGAAAAGCTCGACATCACCGATGCGGCCGCGGTCCGGGCCCTGGTCGCGCGCACCCGACCGGCGGGCGTGGTGCACCTCGCGGCCGTGGCCGCCCCAGCCGCGGCACGGCGGGACCCCGCGCACGCCTGGGCCGTGAACCACGCCGGCACCATCGCACTGGCCCATGCGTTGGCGGGGGCTGTACCAGGGGCGGGGTTCGTCTTCGCCTCCTCGGCCGAGGTCTATGGCCGCTCCTTTCGCGGCGCGGCGCTGGACGAGCGCGCTCTGGTGGCGCCGATCAACCCTTACGCGGCGACCAAGGCGGCGGCGGACCTGGCACTCGGTGCCATTGAGGCCATCGCCACGGTGCGGCTGCGCCCGTTCAACCATACCGGCCCGGGGCAGGCGGCCGACTTCGTGGTGCCGGCCTTCGCACGGCAGATCGCGCGCATCGAAGCGGGCCTGCAGCCGCCGGTGATGACGGTGGGACGGCTCGACACCTCGCGCGATTTCCTCGACGTGCGGGACGTGGCGCGCGCGTATGCCCTTGCGTTGCGCCACGCACTCGCGGGCGGCGCGGGCGCGTTCAACATCGCGAGCGGCACGACACGCGCGATCGGCGACGTGCTGGCGGCGTTGCTTGCCCTCGCTGGCGCCGAGGTTCGAGTGGAGAGCAGCGCGGGTGGGCGCGGGCCCGAGATCGCCGGCGCGACAGGTGATGCCTCGGCGGCGCGCGCGATCCTCGGCTGGCAACCTGCCATCGCGTGGGAGCAGACACTCACCGACGTGCTGGCGGACTGGCGCGCGCGGGTGCTCGTTCAGGCCTAGGCCGCCACGTCACGCGCTTGCCAAGCCAGACAGGCGGGCGGAGAAGGGTGCATGGACGACGACACGAATTTGCTGCCTCGCGTGATCCCGATGGAGGGGACGACCAATGTCCGCGACCTCGGGGGCTGGCCCGCGCGTGACGGCAGGCGGGTGAAGCTCGGCCATGTCTTCCGCGCCGCACGGCTGGCCCGCATCACGGAGGCTGACACGAAGGCACTGCGGGCGCTGGGTGTCCGGACGGTTGTGGACCTGCGCGGCGCCGACGAGCGCGCCAAGGTGCCGAACGTGGAGCACGGGCTCAACGAGGTCTCGCTCGCCATCGAACCCTCGATCGGGCCACGGCTGCGCGAGATGGCGGAGAAGGGTGAGGGCACGGCGGAGGAGATGCGCGCGATGATGGCGCGCGCCTACGCTGCCTACGCCATCGAGTGGTCGGCGCAGTACCGGGCGCTGTTCGCACTGCTCCTGTCAGAGCAGCGCGTGCCGCTGCTGTTCCATTGCACCGCGGGCAAGGACCGCACCGGCTTCGCCGCGGCGCTGATCCTGGCCGCGCTCGGCGTGCGCGAGGAGGCGATCCGGGAGGATTACCTGGCGACCACGCGGCTCTGGGTGCCGGACGAGGAAACCCATCAAACACTGCCGCCGGAGGTGGCGCAGGTGCTCCTCTCGGTCCACACGTCCCTGCTAGGCGCCGCCTTCGATGCGATCCACCAATGGCACGGCACGCTGGAAGCCTATCTGCGCGACCGCCTGGGCCTGGACGCCGGCCGGCTTGAGAACCTGCGCGCAAAGCTGCTCGAATAGCGCCGGGACGAAAATAGCCCCCGAAACGAAAGGGGCGGCCAGAGGCCGCCCCCACGCAGACAAGCGGGTCCGGAGCGGCCCTCGGCCGCCCCGAACGTTTAGCCGAGGATGCGGGCCAGGATCGCCAGCAGCAGCAGTGCCACGATGTTGGTGATCTTGATCATCGGGTTCACCGCGGGACCGGCCGTGTCCTTGTACGGATCACCCACGGTGTCGCCGGTGACGGCGGCCTTGTGGGCGTCGCTGCCCTTGCCGCCGAAATGGCCTTCCTCGATGTATTTCTTCGCGTTGTCCCACGCGCCGCCACCCGAGGTCATCGAGATGGCAACGAACAGGCCGGTCACGATCGTGCCCAGCAGCATGGCACCCAGCGCCGAGAACGCCGCCGTCTTGCCAGCCACGATGGTGATGACGACGAACAGCACGATCGGCGCCAGCACCGGCAGCAGCGAGGGCATGATCATTTCGCGGATCGCTGCCTTGGTCAGCAGGTCCACCGCGCGGCCGTAATCGGGCTTCGCGGTACCGGCCATGATTCCCGGTATCTCCTTGAACTGCCGCCGCACCTCGACAACCACGCTGCCTGCCGCGCGGCCCACAGCGGTCATGCCCATGGCGCCGAACAGGTAAGGCAGCAGGCCGCCGATGAACAGGCCGATCACCACATACGGGTCCTGCAGCGCGAACTTCACGTCGAGCTTCGGGAAATAGTGCTTCAGGTCCTCGGTATAGGCCGCGAACAGCACCAGCGAGGCAAGGCCCGCGGAGCCGATCGCGTAGCCCTTGGTCACCGCCTTGGTGGTGTTGCCGACCGCGTCGAGCGCGTCCGTCACCTTGCGGACCTCGGGCTCCAGCTCGCTCATTTCCGCGATGCCGCCGGCGTTGTCCGTCACCGGGCCGTAAGCGTCCAGAGCGACGATCATGCCGGCGAGGGAGAGCATCGTCGTCGCCGCCACCGCGATGCCGAACAGGCCGGCGACACTGAAGGCGGCAATGATGCCGACGCAGATCACCAGCACCGGCAGCGCGGTTGCCTCCATCGAGACCGCGAGGCCCTGGATCACGTTGGTGCCGTGGCCAGTGGTGGAGGACTGCGCGATGCTGCGCACCGGGCGGTACTCCGTCGAGGTGTAATATTCCGTGATCCAAACGATGAGGCCGGTCACCACCAGGCCCACGATGGCGCAAAGGAACAGCGAGGTGCCGGTGATGGTCGCCCCGCCCGCCATCGCCAGCGGCGTCGAGAACCCGGCGACCAGCGCGATGACGATGGCGATCGCCACAACGGAGAGAATGCCGGTGACGATCAGCCCCTTGTAGAGCGCGCCCATGATGTTGTCGTCGGACCCAAGCTTCACGAAGTAGGTGCCGATGACGGAGGTGAGGATACAGACCGCGCCGATGCCGAGTGGCAGCACCATCATCTGGTCCTGTGCCGCGCCGGTGAAGAAGATGGCGCCAAGCAGCATCGTGGCAACGATCGTCACCGCGTAGGTCTCGAACAGGTCCGCCGCCATGCCGGCGCAGTCGCCCACGTTGTCGCCCACGTTGTCGGCGATCACCGCCGGGTTGCGGGGGTCATCCTCGGGGATTCCGGCCTCGACCTTGCCCACCAGATCGGCACCCACGTCGGCACCCTTGGTGAAGATGCCGCCACCGAGACGCGCGAAGATGGAGATCAGCGAGGCGCCGAACGAGAGGGCCACCATCGCCTCCAGCACCGGGCGCAGATCCGGGCCCTTCACGGCGCTGCGCAGAAAGAAGTAGTAGCCCGCGACGCCGAGCAGCCCGAGCCCGACCACCAGCATCCCGGTGATGGCGCCGGACTTGAACGCGATGTCGAGCCCCTTGGCGAGGCCGCCGCGGCTGGCCTGCGCGGTGCGCACATTGGCACGCACTGAAACGTTCATGCCGACATAGCCCGCGGCGCCGGACAGGATGGCGCCGATCGCGAACCCAATGCCCACACGGACACCGAGGAAGATCGACAGCACGATCAGGATGACGATCCCGACCATGCCGATCGTGGTGTACTGGCGGTTCAGGTAGGCGCGCGCACCTACCTGAATGGCCGCCGCGATCTCCTGCATGCGCTTGGTGCCGGCGTCGGCGGCAAGCACCTGGCGGCTGGTGATGAAGCCATAGACGAGCGCCAGCACGCCGCCGGCAAGAATGGCCAGATGGGCCAAGGACATCGGTCGCGTTCCCCTCGGTTGCAGACACGCGAGCGCAACCCGAGTCGGGCACAGCCACGCGTTTGGCCGGCGCTGATGCCAGAACCGTGGCCTCAGCGCAACGTCCGGGGGGTGAGGGCCGGCGGTGGGGGCCTGCCTCCGGCGCCCGTGCCGCCCCTCAAACTCCTCTCAGCCCCCGAACGGGTCAGGGACCCGTTGGCATAGGTGGGCCGCCGAACTCGACACGGATCGACACGCCGTGGCGGCCGGCGAAGAAGATGCGCCTGAGCGTGCTGCCGCCAAGGACGCGCGCGAGCTCCTGGATGGCGCAGAACGGCAGCAGCATGAAGAAGAACAGGATGAAGACGCTGAGGATGGCGACCGGCGTACCGCCGCCGAGGTCGTCGAGCACGTTCCTGGCCGCGCCGTGCAGGATCAGGCCGCGGACGGCGCCCTCGAGCGCGTGGAAGGCGATCAGGATCGTGGTGAGCAGCGCCGAATGCTTGATCACGGGTAGGATCAGCGGCCGGTCCTGCAGCTCGCGGCGGCCATAGATCGCCTCCACGACCATTGTGACCTTGGCGAGGATGAGCGCGTTGACGAGGGCGAACGTCTGCCGTTCGCCCTCGATCCCGAGGGAGGCGTACATGATCGAGCGGTAGAGCGCGAAGGAGCCGAGCAGCGCCCAGAAATAGAGCGTGATCAGCAGAAAGATCTTGACCTCGTGCAGCAGCCGGGCCCTGAGCGAGTGCGGCGCCCTGGCGGACTCCGGATCCGCGGCGGATAGCGGCTCGTTCCTCATCGCGAGGCTCCGTGCGCTGTTGCATCGCCGCCATCGATTCCGGGCGGGCGCGGCGGCCGGCGCGGCGCCCGGGAGCCACCGCCTATCACGCGGCGTGGCCGCGGGCCAGGAGCAACCGGGCCAGAAGCGGCCATCGAGCCGCGCCGCCCTGGAAGGCCGCGGAGTTGGCACGCTAGGCTCGGACCATGCGTGTTTCCGCCTTCCTCGCGCTACCGACTGAGATCGTGGTGGGCCAGTTGGCGGCCGAGGAGAGGCGGTTCTTCGGGCTCAGCGAGCCACAGCAGCTGCGCGCCTGGCATGCCACGGTCGACCTGCTGCGCGCGGTGCTATCGGGCTGGGAGGCGGCCGCCGGCTGGGCGCTGCACCTGGAGTTTCGCCTGCGCCGTCTGGGCAGGCGGCTGGATGCCGTGCTGGCAACGCCGCGGGCTGTCTTCGTGCTCGAGGTGAAGGCCGGAGTCTCGCGCATCGAACTCGCTGATCTGCGCCAGGTGGAGGATTACGCACTCGACTTGCAGGACTTTCATGCCGGCTCGCGCGGCTTTCCGATCGTTCCGATCCTGATTGCGACCGGAGCCGCAATCGCACCGGTCACGATGCCCCTGCTACTGCCTGCCGCCACGCCACCACTGGCGACGGATGCCCCGGGCCTTGGCGCATTGCTGCGCCGTCTCTGGACCGCGTTGCCGGTTCCAGCCGCGCCGCTCGACGTCGCGGCATGGGGGGACGCGCCCTATCGGCCAGTGCCCGGCATCGTGGAGGCCGCGCGCAGCCTTTACGCGCGCAATGCCGTGGAGGATCTGGCGGAGGCTCTGGCGGACCGTGAGGCTCTGGCCGCCACCCAGACGGCGATAGGCGAAGCGATCCGCGAGAGCCTGGGAGCCGGCCGCAAGACGGTCGTGTTCGTCACCGGCATTCCGGGCGCCGGCAAGACGCTCTGCGGACTGGAGGCGGTGTTCGGCGCCGGCCGCGAGGTCACCGCGTTCCTCACCGGCAACCCGACCCTTGTGCACGTCTTCCGCGAGGCCCTCGCGCGCGATGCGGTCGCGGGCGGGATGCCGGCGCGCGATGCACGCCAGCGCGTGGAGGCCGCGATCCAGGCCCTGCCGCATTTCCGCGACGCGCACGTGGCAAGCGGTCATGTGCCGCCGGAGCGGGTGATCGTGGTCGACGAGGCGCAGCGAGTTCTGGAATCGCGCGCATGCCGTGCGCAAGAGCCGCGACCGCGATGTGGCGCTGACGGATTCCGAACCCGCGCTACTGCTCGACATCATGGCGCGGCACGCGGGTGGCGCGATCATTATTTGTCTCGTCGGCGGCGGCCAGGAGATCCACGACGGCGAGGGCGGCATCCTGGAATGGGCCGAAGCCTTGCGCGAGCGCCAGGCCTGGCGTGTGTTGGCGGCCGAGATGCCGGGTCACGCGGACACTCGGCGGACGCTTCCGGCGACCTTGCCCGCTGAGCGCGATCCCCGCCTGCACCTCGCCGTCGCGCGCCGTACACTGCGTGCCCCGGCGCTGCCGGAGTGGGTCGATCTGGTGCTCGACGGCCAGGCCGCCCGGGCCTGCCGCCTGGCGCAGGCCGAAACGATTCCCGTTTTCCTCTGCCGCGATCTCGATGCCATGCGCGCGGCACTCCGCGCGCGGGCGCGCGGCCTGCGGCGGGCGGGGTTGGTCGCGAGTTCGGGGGCGAAACGACTGCGCGCCGAGGGGCTTGGCGTGGAACTGCCGCACATGGACGCGGGCGCCGTGGCGCGCTGGTTCCTCGACCGCTGGCCGGATGTCCGCGCCTCCGACGCGCTGGAGACGGTGGCGACCGAATTCTCCTGCCAGGGGCTGGAACTGGACTATGCGGGGCTCTGCTGGGGCGGCGACCTGGTGCGCACGGCGGGCGCGTGGCGGCCGAGGCGCTTCGCTGGCACCGCCTGGCAGCGTGTTGCCGGAGCCGAGGCGGCGGCCAACCGCCTCAACACCTACCGCGTCCTGCTCACCCGCGCGCGATACGAGACAATCCTCTGGGTGCCGCGCGGGGACGCGGCCGATGCCACCCGCGATCCGAGGGAGCTCGACGCGGTCGCGGATTTCCTCCGCGCGTCCGGCGCGCGCGATCTGCCGCAATCCGCCGCCCCCGCCATGGACAGCTACGCGGCCGCACTGCTCTAGTCCCGCCATGGAGGAACGGCCGGGGCGTGGGATCGCGATGACGGTGCTTGGCATCGCCGTCTTCTCCGTCTCCAACGCACTCGGCAAATACTTCATCCACCGCTATCCGCTGGGCGAGATCCTGCTGTTTCGCAGCGCCGCCGCCTTCCTCTGCCTGCTGCCTTTCCTCAGCAGCCGCAGGGTCGTTGCCTCCCTCGCGCGCGGGCAGCTTGTGCTGCAGGTCGTGCGCATGGTGCTGGTCGCGGCGGAGTTGGTCTGCTTCTACACCTCCGTCAGCACCCTGCCGCTCGCCGCCGTCAGCACCTTTTACCTCGCGGTGCCAATCTACGTGATGGCGCTCTCGGCCCTGTTCCTGGGCGAGCGCGTCGCTGCGCGCCGCTGGGTCGCGGCCCTCATCGGGCTCGCGGGCGTGCTGGTGGCTTTGCGTCCGGGGGCAGCGGCGGTTGCCGGTACCGGCCGGGCGGAGGCGATCTGCATTACCGGCAGCCTTTTCTACTCCGTCATCCTCACCCTGACGCGCCGGCTGCGCGGCACGGCGGGGACGGTGCTGGTCGCCTGGCAGCTCACCGGCGTGCTGGCGCTCGGCGCCGGCTGGTCCACGCTGCAATTTTCCGCGCCGGGTCCGCTGGACCTCCTGGCCCTCTCCGCGATCGGCCTCATCACCATGGCGGGCTATGGCGGCGTGAACCGCGGCCTGCAGCTCGCTCCCGCCTCGCTGGTGGCGCCCTTCCAGTACACGTCGATCGTCTGGGCGACGATGACCGGCTTCCTGGTGTTCGGCGAGGTGCCGGACGCGGGGACGGTGGTCGGCGCGCTGATCATCGTCGGCGCCGGCCTGTTTCTGCTGCTGGCCGAGCGCGGCGCCGTCCCACGCCCGCAACCGGTCCGACTTGAAGCTTCCGCCTCCTCGGGGGATAGAGAGGCCGCGAGGCGCCTGTAGCTCAGTTGGTCAGAGCGGGCCGCTCATAACGGCTTGGTCGCAGGTTCGAGCCCTGCCGGGCGCATCGTTTTTTCAACAGGTAAGATGGAACCTCCGGGGGCGACGCGACGTTCCGGCCAGGGCGACACGGCATCTGCGGCCACATCCAGCAGCGCCCGACCATCCGGCGCTGGAGGCGTCCGATGAAAATCCGCACGAGATCAGTGCCCTACGCTCCGGGCGGAACGTAACGGCGGGTTCCGCAGCCCGCCGTCACTCACCCAAAGCGCCGCTACTGCTGTCCTGGCGGCTTGTAGGACCCGCTAATCTTGACCCGCTTGTCACGAATAGTCCGCATCTCAGCCATGGTGTAAAGGCGCGTCAGGTGCGGATTTTGAACTGCGCCCGAGGCAACGGCCACGCCGGTGATCGCCGCCGCCATGTCGGGGTCCGGAACATCGAAGATGATCAGCACGCCAGGCCCGTGTGCTGCGCGTGCATACATCGAAACCAGCTTGCCGCCCGCGGCGCCAAGCATCTTCACCACCGCGGCCTCGCGGTCGGTTTTCGGGTCGCTCGCCATCGCGTTCAGGGCATTTGCCGTGTAGTCGCAGGTAAAGGAAAACAACATCGGATTTCCCCCAAGTTATTTCTTGGCTGCCGCCTCGATCTGCGCGACCAGAAATCTTAGCCGATTTCATTCCTCCTGTGGAAGAAAAATCGCGGCCGGTTCGGCCTCCGCCGGCTCGTTCCCCTGCATCGCCGCGGCCGCGGTCGCGAGGCAGCTCATATCAGCGGGTCGCAGGTTCGAGCCCTGCCGGGCGCATCGCGGTTACCCCGCGGCGGCACCGCCGCCGTGCCTCGGGGCGATGAGAGAGGCCTGCCCCCGGCTACGCCGCCACCCCGATCGCCGCGGCGGTGTGCCGCGCGATCATCATCTCCTCGTTGGTCGGAATCACGAACACGCGCACCCGCGATCGTTCCGAAGAAATCACCGCCGGCGCGCTGCCCGCCGCGGCGCGGTTCCGGTCGCGGTCGAGCTCGATGCCGATCCACTCCATGCTCTCGAGCACCCGCTCGCGCACCCGCCAGGCATGCTCGCCGATGCCGCCGCAGAACACCATTGCGTCGAGCCCCTTCAGCACCGCGGCGAGCCCGCCGAGTTCGCGGCGGATGCGGAAGACAAAATAGTCGATCGCCTGCGCCGCCTCCGGTCGGTCGGAGGCCTCGAGCTCGCGCATGTCGTGGGAGACGCCGGACAGGCCCTTAAGCCCGGAGTCCTTGTAGAGCAGGTCGGCGATCTGTTCCGCCGTCATACGCTTCTCCTGCATCAGGTACAGCACCACGCCGGGGTCGAGCTGGCCGCAGCGCGTGCCCATCGGCAGCCCGTCCAGTGCTGTGAAGCCCATGGAACTCGCCACCGACTGCCCGTCCCGGATCGCGCACATCGAGGCGCCGTTGCCCAGGTGCGCCACCACCACCCGGCCCGCGGCATGCAGTGGCGCGATCTGGCGCAACCGGCGCGCGATATACTCGTATGACAGTCCGTGGAACCCGTAGCGCCGCACACCCTCGTCGTAGAAATGGCGCGGCAACGCGAACGTATCGTTGACGAAAGGATGCGCGCGGTGAAAGCCGGTATCGAAGCACGCCACCTGCGGCACCCCCGGCCAGACGGCGCGCGCGGCCTCGATGCCGGCGAGATTGTGCGGCTGGTGCAGCGGCGCCAGCGGGATCAGCGTGCGCAGCGTGGCCAGCGCCGCATCGTCCAGCACCAGCGGCCGGTCGTAGGTCACGCCGCCATGCACCACGCGATGCCCAACCGCGATCACGTTGGCGGACGGGAACGCCTTCGCCTTCCAGTCAAGCACCCGTCGCAATGCCATCGCATGGAACTCGCCGCCGCCCTGCCACTCTTCCTTGTGCGTGACGGTGCCTTCGGGATTCGTGACGCGCAGCCGGCGGCCTTCGCCCACCATCTCCGCGAGGCCGCCCGAGATCTCATGCGGTTCCCCGTCCTGGAGCTTGAACAGCGCGAATTTGATCGACGAAGAGCCGGCGTTGAGCGTGACGACGTGCTGCATCATAGACTCTCGGCCCCGACAACCTGAGGCATCGGCGGCACCGCGCTCTTCCCCGTTGCCTGCCAGTGCGCGTACAGCACCGCCACGGCGCAGGAGAACAGGCGGGACGTTTCGTCATCGGCGCGGCTGCTCAGCATTACCGGCACACTCGCGCCCAGCACCAGCCCGGCCCCTTCCGCCTGCGAGGCGTAGGTCAATTGCTTCGCCAGGATATTGCCGGCCTCGAGATTCGGCACGACGAGGACGTCCGAGCGCCCGGCGACGAGCGAGGTGAGCCCCTTCGTCCTGGCCGCCGTGAGGCTGATCGCGTTGTCCATCGCCAGCGGTCCATCGACGATGCCGCCATGGATCTGTCCCCGATCGGCCATCTTCGACAGTGCCGCGGCGTCGAGCGTGGAGGGCATGTCGGGGTTCACCGTCTCCACCGCGGAGAGGATGCCGACGCGTGGTTGCGTGATGCCGAGCGCGAGTGCGAGGTCGATCGCGTTCTGGACGATATCGACTTTTTCCTTCAGCCCCGGCGCGATATTGATCGCCGCGTCGGTGACCAGCACGAGCTGCGCCAGGGCCGGTGCGTCCATCACGAACACATGGCTGATCCGCCGCGTGCCGCGCAGCCCGCCCTGGGATTTGACTACGTGGCGCAGCAGCGTGTCGGTGTGCAGGTGTCCTTTCATGATCGCGGCGACCCGGCCTTCGTGGACCAGCTCCACCGCGCGCGCCGCGGCCGCGTCGTCACTGGCTGTGTTCTCGATCCGCGCGCCGTCGAGCGAAAGATTGTGGGCCGCCGCCACGGCACGGATCTTGGCCTCGTCGCCGATCAGCAGCGGCTCGATCAGCCGCGCGCGCATCCCGGCCAACGCGCCGCCGAGTGCGTTCTCCTCCTCAGGCGCCACGACGGCGGTGGCCAACGGCGGCAACGCCTCCGACGCGGCGAGCAGCCGTTCGAGATGCCGGTGCCGCGCCACCAGGATGCCGGGCAGCGCGCTCTCCGGCAGCGGGATGCGCGTCTCGGGCGCCAGCACCTCCGCCTCGCCGTCCACCAGCACCTCCTCGCCGCGCAGCAGGCGCGTCCGCAGGATTACCGTGCGCGGCGGCCGTTTCTCCTTCACGCTCACGCGCACGCTGAGCGTGTCGCCGATATGTGCGCGGGCGCCGAAACGCAGCGTCTGGCCGACATAGAGCGTGCCTGGCCCCGGCAGGAGATTGCCGAGCACGGCGGAGAACAGCGAGCCCAGCCACATCGAGGGTGCCGGATGCCCGCCCGCCGGCGCAGCTTCGCCCGGCGAGCCCGGGAGGTTCAGCGGGTTGAGGTTGCCGCTGACATGGGCGAAGACGATCAGGTCGTCCGGCGTTGCCACGCGCGTAATCGCGGCCTCCTCGCCGATCGCGAGGTCCTCGAAGATCTTCCCCGTCGCCATCAGGCGGTTTCAGTCGTTGCTGTTACGGAAGTTTTTACGGCGCGGCCACGGACCGTGCTCGCCGGCGCGCCCACCGTGAGCGGCGGCAGGCCAAGCAGTTCGCGCAGGCGCACTAGCAGCGCCAGCGTCGCCTCGCTCATCTCGGAAACGTCGCCCGCGATATGCTGCACCGTGGCGACGGCAAGGTCGCGCTCCGCGGGATCTGGAATAAGTCCGGGTAGCGTCGTCATCGCCTCCTCGCCGCCGAAATCGACGATCAGCGACTGCTCGGCGATGATGCCGGACCGGCGCCTGGCACCCAGGCTGCGGAACGGCTCGCTGGTCTCGAGCACTTCCTGGGAGCGCTGCAGCCGTGACTGCCGCACCTCGCCGCGCGACTTCGCCATCATGATAAGCATGCGGATCACCGCCTCGGCGTAGCCGCCGCGGTCGATATTCATCAGCGCGGCGCGTACCGCCGGCATTTCGCTCAGTGTCTCGCCGATCTGCGCCCCCGCTCCACCGCGACGGATGTCGGTGAGCCGCGCCAGCATCGGGTTGCTCCAGATCGAGAGGAAGGTCAGTTCGTGCCATGCATCCAGCACGTCGCGCGCAAATGTCATGCCGGATTCGACCATGGTGCCGAACAGGTTCTCGGCCGCGATGAACGGGTTGTCCTTCGCCGCCGGCTTGCGTGCCTCGCGCACGGAGGCGGCGATGCCCTCGACCGGGCGCATCAGCGGGTTCTGGTCGCTGAGCACAAAGCGGCGCAGGCGCAACGGGTGCATCATCGACAGCGTCGTGGCACTTACCGGCGTCGTCACAGCCTGAACGAAGGGGCGCGCCAGCACCTCGTAGAGATCGACCATGAGCCCGGAAACGCGATCGACAAGCGCAAATGGTGCTTCGTCGTCCGTGCCGCCATACGTCTCGACGAGCTCCGCCATCGTGCGCTCGGCGAAGCTCACAGTGAACTGCGCGTTGATGCCCTCACCCGTCTTCTCCTCGATGCGCATCTCGTAGAGTCCGGGCGCCAGCGCCTCGATCGCCTCGAGCGTGGAGACGATGCGCTCATGTTCCTTCTTCGCCACCTTGGCGGAAACGAAAATGCCGAGATGGCCGATATCCGGATGCACCATGTAGACGATGCGCTGCCCGCAGGCGGCGATTTCCTGCTCGCTCGCGTAGACTTCGCGGATCCAGTTCAGCGCCTGCGCCGGCGGCGTGATATCGTCGCCGTGACTTGCGAACACCACAATCGGCGCGTGGATCTTGCGCAGATCCACCGGGCCGCGGCCGGCCAGCAGCGCCGTGCCCTTCTGCAGACGATTGCCGACGAACAGGTTCTCGATGATCCAGCGGATCTCAGCCTCGTTCATCCAATAGTAGCCGGACCACCACCGCTCGAACCCGGCAAAACGTTTAGCTTCCGTATCAACATTCTGATAGAGGTTATAATACTTCCGCCACCAGGTGTTGCCGGGGTTCATCGCCTCGAAGTTGAGCACCAGGTTCGCCCCGTCGAGGCGACCGTTGCCGAGATCGGACATAAGCAGCGCCGACCAGGCTCCGCCGGTGAGGCCGCCCATGTAGCGCAGCGGGTTCTTGCCGCGGTTGCCGGCCCAGTAGCTGAGCGGCGCGCCGTTCGCCACCACCGGTCCGGTCACGTGCGGGATGGAGGCGGCCAGCAGCATCGCGGCCCAACCGCCCTGGCAGTTGCCGATGATGACTGGCTTCGCCGCCCGCGGATGGCGCTGCGTGATCTCCCGTACGAAATGCCCCTCGGCCGCGGTCACGTCCGCCAGCGTCTGCCCCGGTTCCGGTTGCGGGCGGAAGATCACGAAATAGACCGGATGGCCGTGCGCCAGCGCGACGCCAACCTGGCTGTCGGATTTGAAACCACCGATGCCGGGGCCGTGGCCGGCGCGCGGGTCGATGATCATGTATGGGCGCTTGGTCGGGTCGACAGCGGTGCCCGGCGGCGGCAGGATTTGCACCAGTTCGTAGTTGACCGGCCGCTCGAGGTTGCGGCCATCGAGCACGGAGGCATATTCGTAGAGCAGCACGGGATGTTCCTCGCGCTGTGCCCGCCACTGCGCGAGCGTCACGTTGCCGACGTCGCGCAGAACATCCAGCGTCAGGACGAGGCGCTGCGCCGCGTCGGTTGCATACTCGCTCGCCGCGGCGGCCAGCGCCGAGGGGTCACGCGGGGTCGACCACAGGTTCCCAAGCTTTTCCAGGTTGGCGCGCGCCGCCTCGCCATGGATGGAACTGATGCGGCGCGCATGTTCCAGCGCGAGTGGGCCAAGGGATTGCTGCAAGTCGGCAAAGCCGTTGAGATCGCGGCCGAGGCGCTTCAGGCGCTCCCCGGTCGGAACAAACGACGCCAGGAAGGGCCGATCGCTCATGTTTTGCGACAAGGGCATAACTCCTCTGCGGACCGGGTCCGGATGAAGGCGTCAATCAGGGGCTGGGCGTCAGCGCGAACCTTGATCGGATGAAAAACAATAATCGAGCGCCGGGATGCCGCATTGATCTAGCGCAAAGATCTAACACAACGCCCGGACATACGGCGCCGACGCCAGCCAGCCAGGCCGCTGCGCCCTCAGCCCATGATGTGCAGCCCGGCGTCGACGTAGACCGTCTGGCCGGTCATGCCTGACGCTGCCTCGCTGACCAGGAACGCCACCACGCGGCCAATCTCCGCAATATCGACCAGGCGTTGCGCCGGGGCGCGGTGCGTCGCATTGTCGATCAGTTCGTCGAACTGCGCGATGCCGCTCGCCGCTCGCGTTTTCAGCGGCCCGGGCGACACCGAGAACACACGGATGCGCTTCGGCCCCAGCTCGTGGGCCATGTAGCGCGATGCCGCCTCCAGCGCCGCCTTCACTGGTCCCATCATGTTGTAGTTGCCGATCACCTTGTCCGCCCCATAGTAGCTCATCGTGATCAGCGCGCCGCCCTCGGGCATCAGCTTCTCCGCCCGCCGTGCCATGTCGATGAAGGAGTGGCAGGAAACATCCATCGCCTTCAGGAATCCCTCACGCGAGCAATCGACGACGCGCCCATGCAGGTCCTGCCGCGGTGCGAAGGCGATCGAGTGGATCACGAAGTCGAGCCTGCCCCATTCCCGGGCGATGCGGTCGAACAGCGCATCCGTCTGCCCGGGCTTCTCGACGTCGAGCGGCATGATGATGGACGCCTCGATGCGCTCGGCGAGCGGGCGAACATGGGGTTCCGCCTTCTCGTTGAGGTAGGTCACTGCCAGTTCCGCTCCGAAGGCGCGAAGCTTTCCCGCGCAGCCATAGGCGATGCTGTTCTCGTTGGCGATGCCGACCACGAGCCCCCGCTTGCCGCGCAGCATTTCGCCGATGCGCGCTTGAGGGTCCCAGACGGTAGGGAAGGGATCGAGCGTTTTCGCGGTGCGTGTCATGCTGGTTCTCGCTGTTGCGGTTGGTTGGCCGTTGTTGCCCCTTGCTGGCCTCGTCTCGCCATTCGCGCGGGGTGGCTGGCAGACACGCGGGCTGTGCACAACCTCGCCGCGCGCGCGTGTTTTGCCGGACGAGCCTGAGTGTGGGGCATGGCTCGGCCCCTGTGACCATGATCTGAATCATGCGAGAAGTCTTTGCGGCCGACGTCAGGGGCGCCGGCGGGTTGATCGGGTGATTTCACACGGCATAACAGCGCGCTGGTGGCGATGCCCTCTCCTTCGCCCGCAGACGCGCGGGCCGAGGCCATCCGCAACGGCCGGAAGACTGACATATATCGAACGGGATCAATGAGATGGCGTCGTATCAATACGTCTACGTGATGAAGGACCTGACGAAGAACTTCCCTGGCGGACGAGAAGTCTTCAAGGGCATCACGCTGTCCTTCCTGCCCGGCGTGAAGATCGGCGTGCTGGGTGTCAACGGCGCCGGCAAATCCACCCTGCTCAAGATCATGGCGGGGATCGAGAAGGAGTATGGCGGCGAGGCCTGGGCGGCGGAGGGCGCGCGCGTCGGTTACCTGTCGCAGGAGCCGCAGCTCGACCCCGACCTTACCGTCGCCG
The DNA here is from genome assembly GCA_963764465.1 of uncultured Pseudomonadota bacterium. GTDB lineage: Bacteria > Pseudomonadota > Alphaproteobacteria > Acetobacterales > Acetobacteraceae > JAJXXT01. The sequence continues at coordinate 85,402 of CAVXSO010000001.1, forward strand.
AGAACGTCGGTCAGGCCTTCGGCCCGCTTAAGGCCGCGATCGCGCGCTTCAACGAGATCGCGAACGCCTTCGCCGAGCCGATGGACGACGAGAAGATGAACGAGCTTCTCGCCGAACAGGCGGAGCTGCAGGAGAAGATCGACGCCGAGGATGGCTGGGAGCTCGATCGCCGCATCGAGATCGCGCTCGACGCGCTGCGCTGCCCACCGCCGGATAGCGCGGTCGCGATACTCTCGGGCGGTGAGCGCCGGCGTGTGGCGCTGTGCCGCCTGCTGCTGGAAAAGCCCGAACTGCTGCTGCTCGACGAGCCGACCAACCATCTCGATGCCGAGAGCGTCGCCTGGTTGGAAAAGACGCTGCGCGACTACGCCGGCACCGTCCTCGTCGTCACTCACGATCGCTACTTTCTTGAGAACGTCACCAACTGGATCCTCGAGATCGAGCGTGGTCGTGGCTACCCATTCGAGGGCAACTACTCCTCCTGGCTGGAACAGAAGAGGAAGCGGCTCGCCCAGGAGGAAAAAGAGGAGTCCGCCCGCCAGCGCGCGCTGGCCGCGGAACAGGAATGGATTGGCACCTCCGCGCGCGCGCGCCAGACCAAGAGCCGGGCGCGCATCCAGCGCTACGAGGAGATGCTCGCGAAATCCCAGGAGCAGGTAGCCGGTGTGGCTGACATCGTCATCCCGCCCGGGCCGCGCCTCGGCGGTACGGTGATCGAGGCGGAGGGTCTCACCAAGGCCTTCGGTGACCGCGTGCTGATCGACAACCTCAGCTTCAAGCTGCCCCCCGGCGGCATCGTCGGCGTCATCGGCCCCAACGGCGCCGGCAAGACCACGTTGTTCCGCATGATCATCGGCCAGGAGCAGCCGGATTCCGGCTCGCTGCGCGTCGGCGAGACGGTCAAGCTCGGCTACGTTGACCAGAGCCGCGACAGTCTCGATCCTGACAAGAACGTCTGGCAGGAAATCTCCGGCGGCACCGACGTGATCTATCTCGGCAAGCGCGCGGTGCCGTCGCGCGCCTATGTCGGCGCCTTCAACTTCAAGGGCTCGGACCAGCAGAAGAAGGTCGGAATCCTTTCGGGCGGCGAGCGCAACCGCGTCCACCTCGCGAAGATGCTCAAGGCCGAGCACAACGTCATCCTGCTCGACGAGCCGACCAACGATCTCGACGTCGATACGCTGCGGGCGCTGGAGGAAGCGCTCGCGGAGTTCGCCGGCTGCGCGGTGATCATCAGCCACGATCGCTGGTTCCTGGATCGTCTCGCGACCCACATCCTCGCCTTCGAGGGCGACAGCCACGTCGAGTGGTTCGAGGGTAATTTCCAGGCCTACGAAGAGGACAAGCGACGTCGTCTCGGCGCCGACGCGACCGAGCCGCACCGCATCAAGTATCGTCCACTGGTCAGGTAGTCCGATCAGCCCGCTCTGGCATGTGCGGACGGGGCGGCTGTGGCTGCGGCCGGTCGCCTATGCGGACTTGCCGGCGCTGCGCGCGCTGAAGGCGGACCCCAGGGTCTACGCGGTCATGCTCGGTGGCGTGCGCAACGCCTACGAGGTCACGGAGGAGCTTGCCGCCGACATCGCCTTCTGGGGGCAGCACGGTGTTGGCATGTGGTCGGTGCGCGAGGCTGAATCCGGCCGCTTCCTCGGCACGACCGGCCTGCACCTGCGGCCCGATGGGCGCGGCATGGCGATTCGTTTCGCCTTGTTGCCAGATGCGCAGGGCCGCGGCTACGCGGCGGAGGCGGCGGGTGCGGCGCTGCGCTTCGCTCACGACCGCGCCGGCATCGAGCGTGTCGTCGCCATTGCGCGCCAGGACAATATTGGCTCGCGCCAAGTGCTCGGCGGCATCGGCATGCGCGAGACCGGCCGGTTCGAGCGCGCTGGCGTCGCGATGATCGCGTACGAAAGCGCGGTGACGCGATAGCTCGCAGCCGTCAGCCGCTTTGCATCATCATCCCGCGGCCATAGGCCAAGCCTGGCAGAATGGTCTTCGCCTGTGCCTGCTGTGCCGGTGTCAGCGCGGGCAAGAACTCGAGCGCGGCCTCGTGGACCGTGGCCGCAGCCTCCTTACGTGCTTCGAACATATTGTTCATCATCCGCTGCCGTTCTTCCCAGGTCGCGGTGCCCATCGCCTCAAAGACGGTTTGGTGCAGGCCTTGCATCTGCTGGCCGACACCCTCCACTGTGTCCGCGTATTTTCTCCAGGCATCCTCCTGTTCGTTGGTGATGCCGAGACGCGTCCTGAGCGCCTTGAGATAGCGCGGGACATCCCAACGAGACATCATTCGCTGGCGGTTCATCGGTTGCCCCATCGGGCCGGCACCAGGGCCGGGCCCCGCACCGGGGCCAGCCCCAGGGCCGGGTCCCGCGCCAGGGCCAGCCCCGCCGCCGGCACCACCACCCGCTCCACCACCGCCACCCGCTCCTTGCGCGACAGCGACGCCAGCAGCCAGGGGCGTGAGCAACGTGGCCGCGACCAGGACGCGTCGCATGAGACCTTGTGCCATAATTGTAGCCCTCCACGCCAAATGGATGGCTTCCAATTTCACACTGCGGCGCGCGGCGCCTTGATCTGGCGCAAGTATCCGCTGCGGTCAGCGGCGGAGTTCAATGGCCGCCGCAACGACCGCCGCGGGCGCCTCGCGCGGCAGGAAATGGCCGATGCCATCGAGTACGCGATGGCTGCGCAGATTCGTGAACTTCAGGGCGTGGGTGCCTGGCGGCGCCACCGGCGTTACACCGTCCGACGCTCCCTCGAGGACGGTGGTGGGAACGGTGATGCGCGGCTGTAGCGCAAGCCGCGCCTCGGTCCCCGCGTGCGCCGGATCACCGGGAACGAGGCCGTAACGGTGTCGGTACGAATAAATCACCACGGCGACATGGTCCGGGTTGTTGAAACTCGCCGCCGTCGTCGCGAAGATTGCGTCATCGAAATCGTAATTCGGCGACCAGAGCCGCCACAGCAGGCGCGACAGCGCTGCACGGTTGGCCGCGAGCCCCGCCTCGCCGCGGGGAGTCGCGAAATACCACTGGTACCAGTAGCGGTGTTCTTGCTCCGGGTCCGCCGGAGCGGCGGCGCGCGCGATTTCCTGGATATTGTAACCGCCGACAGTGACCAGCCCGCGCACCCGCTCGGGCCAAAGTGCTGCGACGACGCAGCACGCCCGTCCGCCCCAATCATAGCCAGCGAGCAGCGCCCGCGGGATCGCCAGCGCATCCATCAACGCCAGCAGGTCCGCGCCGAGCGCCGCCTGCTCGCCGGAGCGTGGGGTGGTCGCATCGAGGAAGCGCGTCGGCCCATAGCCCCGCAGCCACGGCACAATGACGCGAAACCCCGCGGCGGCCAGCGCCGGCGCCACGCCGTCCCAGGCATGGATATCATCCGGGTAGCCATGCATCAGCAGCACCGGCTCGCCATCCTTGGGCCCATGCTCGACATAGGCAATCTCGAGCTGACCCGCGCGGATGCGGCGCATCATGGCGCGGCGCGAACCTTGGCGCGGCCTACTGGTTCTGTGCCTGTTTCTGCATCGCCGCGATGAGCGCGCTGATATTGTTGTTGTTCTGCGCGATGAAGCTTGCGTAGTCGCTCTGCTGCGTCAGCCGCATCGAGGTGCCCTCGGCGATCACGTCCACGATCTTGGGCGAGCCGTTGATGTCGCTGATCACCCAGTCCACCTTCGCCGGCGCGTTGTTCGGGCGCTTCACCGTGGTGGACACGACGGTGCCGCCATCACGGGCGACGGATTTGTCCACGGTGAAGCTGACGCCCTTGTAATCGCCGAGATGCCCGGTGATGGAGCGCATCAGCACGCCGTGGAACAACTGCATGTAGGTGGCGAACTGCTGCGGCGTCGCGAGGCGGACGAAGCGCCCGAGGCAGAACCGCGCGATACCCTTCACGTCCACGCTCTTGTCTACCAGCGCCTGGAGCTGCGGGTTTTTCTGTGCGTCCGTTCCCGGCCCGTTGATGATGGCGACGAGCTCGTCGCCCAGCGCCTTCAGGAAGCTGGTGTCGGAGGCGACACTGGCGCTGGCCGCGGTGGCGGTGACGAGGGGGACGGCAGCCATGGCAAGGCTGGCCGCGAAGAGGCGACGGCGGGCAATGGCGGGCAAGGCAAGTCTCCTGAAGCTGTTTTGCCTGCGGCTATTTCGTGGGTTGCGGGTACCAGGCGGGCACGGTGGCCGGCTCGTCGTGCCGTGCCGCCTCGATCTGCGACTGGCGGTGCTGGCGGTAAAGGCTGCGCAGCGTCGCATAGGGGTCGAGTGCCTGCGCCTTGATCTTGTCGAGATCGGTCAGGTATCGGGCGCGGGTGTCCACGGCCGTGAGCCCCATGCGGGCATAGCCGGCATCCTGGGCCAGGTAGCCGCGGCCTACCCAGCTGAGCGGGTCGAGCACATAGTCACCGCCCATGCCGGCCACGTCCCGCGGCGAGGAGGGACCGAATACCGGCAGGTACAGGTATGGCCCGTCCGGCACGCCCCAGAGGGCGAGCGTGACGCCGAAATCGGCATCATGCTTGGGGTATCCCATCTCGCTCGCAACGTCGAAGATACCAACCAGCCCGATCGTGGTGTTGATCAGCCCACGCATCAGCGTGTCGCCGGCGCGGCGAGGATTGCCCTCCAGCATATCGTTGGCCAGCACCACCGGGGTGCCGAGGTTGGAAAGCACGTTGTGTGTGCCCCGCTGGAAGAACTCCGGCGTGCCGTAATGGTAGGCGAGTGCCAGCGGGCGCAGCAGCACGGTGTCGAGCGCGTCGTTGACCACGTAGAAGACGCGGTTGGTGGGTTCCAGGGGGTCGTTGGTTTGCTTGTAGTACGCGCGCGCCTCCGGGTCCTTGGGCACGGTGGCGCACCCCGCCACCGCCAGCAGCAGTGCCGCGGCGGCGAGAAGGCTTCGTGAGGCTGGCGTCACGCAGCTGCGTGTGGGAGGCATCGGCGGCTGGGATCCCTACTGGTCTGTCGCAGCCTAACATGGCCGGGCTTGCGGCGCTTGCAAAGCCCGACCTTGCACTCCCCTGACGCGCTCCTTCGCGAGGATATGACCGGAATGGTTGACCGGCGGGCGGGCTGCCCCGATGTAGTCCCGATGGACCAGACCTCTCCGCGGCCCCATCCGGCGCCCCCGACGCTGGAACGCTGGCTCACCGGGCCGCGTTTCGCCGGGCTACCGACGCGCGGGGCGGAGCATCCGGCCCCGCTGCTTTCCTTCGAGTTCTTCCCTCCGCGTACCGAGGCGCTGGAGACCCAGCTCTGGGCCTGTATCCGGCGGCTGGAAACGTTGGCGCCGCGCTTCGTTTCCGTCACTTACGGCGCGGGCGGCAGCACCCAGGCCCGTACCCACGCGACGGTCGCCCGCATTGTCCGCGAGACGAAGCTGACCCCGGCCGCACACCTGACCTGCGTTGGTGCCACCCGCGCGGAGGTGGACGCGGTTGCGCGCACCTACTGGGAGGCCGGGGTGCGCCACGTGGTGGCCCTTCGCGGTGACGTGCCGGGCGGCGGTGCCTACGTGCCGCACCCCGAAGGCTATGCCTATGCGGTGGACCTGGTGGCCGGCCTGCGACGTGTTGCGGATTTCGAGATTTCTGTCGCCGCCTACCCAGACGTCCATCCCGCGGCCGCGGGCCCCGGATCCGACCTCGACAACCTCAAGCGCAAGCTCGACGCCGGGGCGACGCGCGCGATCACGAATTTCTTCTTCGACGCCGAGACCTACCTGCGCTTCCTTGACCGCTGCCTCGCGGCCGGGATCACGGCGCCGATCGTCCCTGGCATCATGCCGGTCACCAATTTCGTGCAGATGCGCAAATTCGCGACGACCAACGGCGTCGCCGTGCCGGACTGGCTCGCGCACCTGTTCGACGGCTTGGAGGAGGATGCCGAGACGCGGCGGATGGTCGCCGCCGTGGTGGCGGCCGAGCAGGTGCGCCTGCTGCAGGCCAACGGCATCGACGAGTTCCACTTTTACACTCTGAACCGCGCCGACCTCGCCTTCGCGATCGCGCATATCCTCGGTGTGCGGCCATCGGCCTGAAGCTCAGGCCACGTACGCATCGCGGAACAGCAGGCGGTAGACCGGCCGCAGCAGGAACGGGCTGAGATAGAGCGGGAACTGGCAGAGTGCGAAGAACAGCGCGAGCCGCGGGTCCGCGGTCGCCGGCAGGACGGCGAGATACAGCGCCATGTTGCGGTTGCCGCTCATCAGCCCTGCCGAGGCGGCCTCGCGCAGACCCGCCGGCAGGAAGACCAGCGTGGTCAGCAGGTTGAGCCCGAGCGCCGCGGCAAACGCCGCCAGCGCCGCCTCGGCAACCCAGAGCGGGTCCGCGAGCAGCCTCGCGGTCAGCCCGTCCATCACTGCGAACCCGTAGAAGACGAGTACCCAAACCACCCCGCCATCCACTGCCGGGCCGAGCGGTGCCAGGCGTTCCGGCCCCAGCAGCCGGCGCAACACCAGGGACAGCGCGAGCGGCAGCAGCACGACGAGCCCCAGCCGCAGCGCAAAGCCGTAGAGCCCCAGATGCAGCCCGACACCACCGAGCGACAAGGCAAGCGGCGGGGCGGTCAGGGGCAGCAGCAGCGTCGTGGTCAGCGTGCCCAGCAGCGTCAGCTCCGGGTCGAGCCCCACCAGTCGCGCGAAGGCCGCCCCGGAGGTAGCGCCGCAGCCGGTGGCGAACACCACCACCCCCGCCTTGATCCCGGGATCAAGCGGCAGGAACCGGACCACCGCTGCGGCCACAAGCGGTGCCGCCAGCAGCTGCAGCGCCGTGATCGCCGCGAGCAGCACCGGCTGGCGCAGCCGTCGCAGCGCCGCCGCCACGTCCACGCGCAGCAGCACCAGCGTCATGATGATGATGACATTGGGCGTGATGAACCAGTGAAAGACATGCGCGAGCGGCGGGATCAGCAAGCCGCCGAAAATCCCCCCGGCCAGCAGCGTCGTCCCGTGGCGCGCCGCCCAGGCGAAAGGGCGCAGCGGCGCCGGCAGCGGGTTCGTGCTCTCCCCCTGATTCGCGCCATGCCCGGCCACTGACTATCTTTCCTGCATGCGAATCATCACGCAAATCATCATCGGCGGACCATGGCTGACTATCTCGCGAAGCTGAACCCCGAGCAGCGCGAGGCGGTCGAGACGCTGGACGGCCCGTTGCTGGTCCTGGCCGGCGCCGGTACCGGCAAGACGCGCGTGCTCACTGCCCGCTTCGCGCATCTTCTGCTCACCCGCCGAGCCTTCCCGGGACAGGTCCTGGCCGTCACCTTCACCAACAAGGCGGCGCGGGAAATGCGCGAGCGCGTCGCCACCCTGCTTGGCCAGCCGGTCGAGGGCCTCTGGCTCGGCACCTTCCACGCCCTTGCCGCCCGCATGCTGCGCGCCCACGCCGAGCTCGTGGGCCGCAAGCCGGGCTTCACCATCCTCGACACCGATGACCAGCTTCGCCTGCTCAAGCAGGTGATGGAGGCGGCAGGCGTGGACACCAAGCGCTTCCCCGCCCCGGTCCTGATGGGGACCATCCAGCGCTGGAAGGATCGCGGGCTGCTGCCCGAACGCGTGCCGCCGGCAGAGGATTCCGAGTTCGCCGGCGGGCGCGCCCGCGCCCTGTATGCGCTCTACCAGCAGCGCCTCGCCGCGGTGAATGCGGTCGATTTCGGGGACCTGCTGCTGTTTGCGACCGAGCTGCTGCGCACCAATCCGGATGTCCTCGCCCGCTACCACCGCCAATTCCGCTACATCCTCGTGGACGAATACCAGGACACCAATCTGGTCCAGTATCTCTGGCTGCGCCTGCTTGCCCAGGGGCACCGCAACATCTGCTGCGTCGGCGACGACGACCAGTCGATCTATTCCTGGCGTGGTGCGGAGATCGAGAACATCCTGCGTTTCGAGCGTGATTTCGAGGGCGCGAAAGTGGTGCGGCTCGAACGCAATTACCGCTCCACCGCGCCGATTCTCGCCACCGCCTCGGCGCTGATTGCCAACAACGAGGGACGGCTGGGCAAGACGTTGCGCAGCGGCCTGGGCGACGCTGCGGGCGAGAAAGTCGCCGTCGTCGCCTTGTGGGATTCCGACGAGGAGGCGCGCATGGTGGGCGGGCGTATCGAGGCGCTGCGTACCGATGGGCACGCGCTGTCCGAGATCGCGATCCTGGTGCGCGCCGGCTTCCAGACCCGCGCCTTCGAGGAGCGTCTGATCACGCTCGGTATTCCGTATCGCATTATCGGGGGGCTGCGCTTTTACGAGCGCGCCGAGATCCGCGACGCCATCGCCTACGCCCGCGTCCTCGTGCAGCCTGCAGACGACCTCGCCTTCGAGCGTATCGTCAACACTCCGAAGCGAGGCGTGGGGGAGGGAGCGCTGCGCACCATTACCCAGCGCTCGCGCGCGGATGGTGTGCCGCTCGCGGAAGCAGCGGCGCGCCTGGTGGTGGAGGCCGGCCTGCGCGGCAAGGTGCGCGACGCGCTGCGCGAACTCCTCGCGGGCTTCGAGACCTGGCGCGCGATGCTGCCGCAGGAAGGCCATGTGGTGACGGTGCAGACCGTGCTCGACGCCAGCGGCTACACCGGCATGTGGCAGGCCGATACGTCGCCCGAGGCGCCGGGCCGGCTCGAGAACCTCAAGGAGTTCGTCCGCGCGCTCGCGGATTTCGACACGCTGCCTGGCTTCCTCGACCACGTCTCGCTGGTGATGGAGAACGAGGAGAACGCGGAGGGCGACCGCGTCAACCTGATGACGCTGCATGCCGCGAAAGGGCTCGAGTTCGACACTGTCTTCCTTCCAGGTTGGGAAGACGGCATCTTCCCGAGCCAGCGCACCATGGACGAGAGCGGAACGAAAGGCATCGAGGAGGAGCGGCGTCTCGCGTATGTCGGGCTGACGCGGGCGCGCCGCCGCGCCATCGTCTCGCATGCCGCCAACCGGCGCATCTACGCGAACTGGCAGGTCTCGATGCCGAGCCGCTTCCTCGACGAACTGCCGGAGGAGCACGTGCTGCTCGAAGGGCAGCAGGATCGACGCGTCGTGGCACCCAGCTTCCCGGTCTTCGCTTCCCGCCAGCGCCTGCCGGCCGCGTGGGAGGCCTCGCCGCGCCCGAAACGCGAGGACTCCATTCCTGTCGGCACCCGCGTGTTCCACGAGAAATTCGGTTACGGTACCGTTACGGCCGCGGAGGATGATCGGCTGGATATCGAGTTCGAGAAAGCGGGATCCAAGCGCGTGCTCGACCGTTTCGTGGCGCGCGCGTAAGGAACGGCACATGAAGGGCCCCGCCGGTCAGCTGGAGACCGTGTTCGTCGACGTGCCGGAGACGGCACGCGATGCCTACGAGGCAGCGCTCGCAGCGGCCTGCCGCAGCGTCGGTCTGTTTCACGATGAGGCGCGCAGGCTCTGGCGCGTCGAAGGCGTGAAGGATGCGGGCGAGGGGGAGGCGATGCTGGACCTTGCCCTCGCCCTCGCCGCCGCCGCGAGCGGCGTCGCGGCGCCACTGCGCCGGCGCGCGACGGAAACCGGCGGGTGGCTGGCGCGCGTCTATGCTGGTTTCCCGGAGCAGCGCATCGGCCGCTTCGCGCTGCGCGGCACGCACTTGCCGCCCGCGCGCACACCGGGCGCGATCACATTGGTGCTGGATGCCGGCGTCGCCTTCGGTTCTGGCGAGCACGGCTCGACGCGCGGCTGCCTCTGGGCGTTGGAGTGGCTCGCGCACCGCAAGCCGCGCCGTATCCTTGATCTCGGCACCGGCTCCGGCGTGCTGGCGATGGCCGCCGCCGCCCTGCTGCGCCGCCCGGTGCTGGCCACCGACAACGATCCCTGGGCGGTGCGCGCCGCGCGCGAGAACGCGCGCCGCAACCGCCTCGCCGTACACGCTGCGCAGGGCGATGGCTGGCACGCGCCGGCGATCCGCCGCGCGGGGCAATTCGATCTCGTTTTCGCGAATATCCTGGCGCGCCCGCTATGCCGGATGGCGAGACCGCTGGCGCGGCGCCTTGCACCCGGCGGGGTTGCGATCCTCGCGGGGTTGACCAGGGATCAGGCGCGGATGGTGCTGGCGGCGCACCGAAGTCAGGGGCTGGTGCTACGAAAACGCCACGACGAAGGCCGTTGGACGACCCTGGTCGTGGCGAAGCCGCGGGCTGGTTTTCCGATGAAACCGGGCACGTGAGCGCGCATGCGCGCGCCCCTCGTCGTGCCAGGCCGAGGCTCGCCTCAGCCGTGCGCGTGATAGTTGCGCAGGCCGAACGTGCTCGCGGCCAGGCGCTCGGAGTTGTGCGCGGCGACGAACTCGGGGTCGTTGACGCGCAGCAGGTCGGAGCGAACGAGGCCGATATCGGAGAGCTCATGGTCCGAAAGCCGGGCCAGCTCGTTCACCGCTTGCTCGTTGGCGCGGCGGGCGCCCAGCCAGGTGCGCACGCGAGCGAAACCGGTGGCGATGCGCCCGCCGAGGGTGGTTCCCTCGGTCGCCGGCAGGGTCTCGCGGTCGTCGGTGAAATAATGGGTGAGGCGCGACGGCATCAGGATCGCGATCTCTTCCTTGGCAACGCGGGTGGTCATGATCTGTATCCAGTTCTGGCAGGCCGTGGCGGGCGTCGGGCTGATCTGCCGTTCGTCACGCGGTCTTTGTGCACTGCGATATGGTCGCCTTCCCGGCTGGCGAGAAGCGGCGCTTGGGAGCCTCAGCCATGCGTATGACGCCTTGTCATTTGGCATGTCATGATATTGACGCATGTCTGACATCGAGATGGAGAGTGGGGAATGGCGTCTAACTTATTGAATTCACCAAAGGCGTTGAATTCTTCGGCGCGCCTTGCGGCGCTACGCTCGGAGCTGGCGCGACGGGGGCTCGACGGGTTCCTCATTCCGCGGGCGGACGAGCATCTCGGCGAATACGTGCCAGCCAATGCCGAGAGGCTCGCCTGGATCTGCGGCTTCACGGGCAGTGCCGGGCTCGCGGTGGTGCTCGCCGACCGCGCGGTGCTGTTCACAGACGGGCGCTACGTGCTCCAGGCCGAGGCGCAGACGGACCCGGCGCTGTGGCAGTGCCGCCACCTGATCGAGGAGCCGCCGTACGGGTGGCTTGCCGCCAACGCGAAGGCGGCGCGCATCGGCTACGATGCGTGGCTGTTCGCGGAGGAAACGCTGGCCCGCTACTCGGATGCCGGGGTCACGCTTGTCGCGGTGGACAGCAATCCGGTGGACGCGGTCTGGCGGGACCGGCCTGGCCCACCGCTCGATCCGATCGCAGAACACCCTCTCGCCTTCGCCGGCAAGACAGTTGCGAACAAGCGGGGGGAAGCGGCGTCGCGGCTGCGCGAGGTCGGCGAGGATGCAGCCGTGATCTCCGACCCCGCTTCGATCGCCTGGCTGCTCAACATCCGTGGCCGCGACGTGCCGTACACGCCGTTCGGCCTCGGCTTCGCGCTGCTGCACTCGGACGCGGCGGTCGAGCTGTTCATGCCGCCGCGCAAAGTGCCCGCCGAGGTCGCGGCCGGCTGGGGCAACGCGGTTTCGGTCTCTGAACGGTCGCAGCTGCCACGGGCGCTCGCGGCACTTTCCGGCAAGCGGGTGCGCGTGGACCTGGCCGCGACCCCAGCCTGGTTCGCGGCCACGCTGCGCGCCGCGGGGGCGACGGTGAAGCCTGGCATGGACCCCTGCCTCCTGCTCAAGGCGAGCAAGAACGAGACGGAGCAAGAAGGCGCCCGCACTGCCCATCGCCGCGATGCGGTGGCCGTCTGCCGCTTCCTGCGCTGGCTGGAGGCTGCGGCCGGGCGCGAGACGGAGATGTCCGCCGCCGCGAAACTGTTGGCCTTGCGTGAGGCGGGCGAGGCGTTCCGCGGCGAGAGCTTCCCCGCCATCGCCGGCGCCGGCGAGCACGGCGCCATCATCCACTATCACGTGACGGCGGAGACTGACCGCAGGATTGCGCCGGGCGAGACCTTCCTGATCGATTCCGGGGCGCAATATCCTGAAGGCACCACCGACGTGACGCGCACTGTCTGGACTGGGCCGGGCGCTCCCCCTGCGGACATTGCCGCCACCTACACCCGCGTGCTCAAGGGCCATGTGGCGCTCGCGATGCTTGTTTTCCCGCAGGGCGTGGCCGGTCCGCATCTGGACGCGGTCGCCCGCGCCGCTCTCTGGCGTGCGGGGCAGGATTTCGATCACGGTACCGGTCACGGCGTCGGAAGCTATCTATCGGTGCACGAGGGGCCGGTCAGCTTCAGCCGCGCGGCGAAGCCCGTGCCGATCGCCGAAGGCATGATCCTCTCCGACGAACCGGGCTTCTACGCGCCAGGACGCTATGGCATCCGCATTGAGAACCTGCTGCTGGTGCGGCGGGCCGAGTTTCCGCAGGCAGCCAAGCCGTTCCTGTCCTTCGAGACGCTCACCCTTGCGCCCTATGATCGCCGCCTCGTCGTCGCCGCGATGCTCACGCCGGATGAGCACGCCTGGATCGACGCCTACCACGCCCGCGTGCTGGCGGAAGTCGGGCCCAATCTCGGCGCGGATGATCGGGCCTGGCTTGCCGCCGCCTGCGCAAAGCTGGCCTGAGCGTCAGGTCCCGTTCGGCCCGATGCGCCGGAACCGGCTGGGCTCGGCGATGACGTAGCCCTGATTGCGCGACGACATGATCAGCCGGTCCGGCGCGCCGATGCCGGAGAGCTTGCGCCGCAGCTTCAGCACCAGCTGGTCCACCGCGCGGTCGTCCATGTGCATCGGCCGACGCAGCGCTACTTTTGAAAGCCAATCGCGCGAAACCGCGGCACCCGCTGCGTCCAGCATCGTCTCGAGCGCCACCATCTCGGCTTCGGTCAGGCGCTCCTGCTTACCGGCCTCGCCGCTGACGATACGCCCAGGCACATCGACGAAGACGCGTCCCGCGCGCTCCCCGAGCGGCTTGTTGAGGCGGCGATGCAGCGCGTGGATGCGTGCCGCAAGCTCGCGCGTGGGGCCGGATTTGACGAAATAGTCGTCCGCTCCGGAATCGAGGCCCGCGATGCGCGCGGCCTCCTCGCCATTGGCGGTGACCACGATAATTCCGCAATCCGAGCGGCCGGCATAAGCGCTCACCAGCTCGAAGCCACTGACATCCGGCAACTCGAGGTCGACGAGCATGATCTCCGGCTTGAACGCGGCGCGCTTCTCGTGGGCCTCGGCGCCGTTTGCGGCCCATTCGACATCCATCCCCGCCTGCAGCAAATAGGCACGGACCGTCTCCGCAAAGGTCGGCTGGTCCTCGATCATCAGGACGCGGATGCCGGTGGCCGCCGGGCGGGTGAGATTATCCTTCGTTTCCGACACGCTGGTTTCCCAATGCTCTGTGTTCGGGGCTCGTTGCCGGCGCGAACTCGGGCGCCAATTCGCGGACAAGAGTGCCGTGTTTGTGAAGTTTTGTCACCCTTCGCGTTGCCAGGAGGTCTCAGCTCTCGATCGAGGCGCCAAGAAACAAGCGCCCGACGGCCGGGTCGGTGAGCAATTGGGCCGCCGGTGCATGCATGCGCACCCGCCCGAGTTCGAGCACCAGCCCGTCATCGGAGACGGCCAGTGCCGCCTTGGCATTCTGTTCCACCATCAGCACGGTGACGCCCGCGTCGCGCAGCCCCTGCAGCACCGTGAACACTTCGCGCACGAGGTTTGGCGAAAGCCCGATCGAGGGTTCGTCGATCAGCAGGAGCTTCGGGTCGAGCAGCAGCGCGCGGGCGATCTCCAGCTGCTTCTGCTGTCCGCCGGAAAGGTCACCGGCCTTGCGCGTCTGGTGCAGGCGCAGTGCCGGGAACCGGTCCATCACCGCCTCGATCCGTGCTGGCACGCGGGATTGCTCGGCAAGCGTCACAGCGCCCAGTTCGAGATTATGCCGGACGGAAAGGCGAGGCACGATGTTGCGCCCCTGCGGCACGTAGGCAATGCCGCGCGCGAGCAGCCGCGCCGGTTTCTCGTTGGTGATGTCCGTGCCGCCAAACCGGATGCTGCCGGAGCGCACCCGGATGAGCCCGAAGATTGCCTTGAACAGTGTCGATTTGCCGGCGCCGTTGGGCCCGATCACGGTGGTGATGGTGGCCGGGTGCAGCGCCAGGTCAATCCCGTTCAGGATCTGCACGTCGGCATAGCCCGCGCGGATGTCGGAAAGCTCCAGCATCTAGCCGCCGAGATAGGAATCGATGACGGCCTGGTTGGCACGCACCTCCTCGGGCGTGCCGTCGGCGATGACGCGCCCCTCCGCCAGCGCCATGATGCGCCCGCACAGCGACATGAGGAAATCCATGTTGTGCTCGATGACGACGAAGGTCGTGCCGTGCTCGCGGTTGTACGTCAGCAGCCGCTCGCGGAGTTCCGCCAGCATCGTCGGGTTCACGCCGCCGGCCGGCTCGTCGAGCAGCACCAGCTTCGGCCCCGCCATGAACGCCATCGCCGCGTCCACCAGCTTGCGCTGGCCATAGGAGATGCTGCCTGCGAGCTTGTCGCGGACCGGTCCGAGACGGAAGAACGCGATCATCCGGTCGGCCTCCCCGGTGAGGCCCGCATCCGGCCGCATGAACAGCCGCCCGAGCATGCCGCCGCGGTGTTCCTGGCTCGCGAAGATGATGTTGTCGAGTACCGAGAGACCCGGGAAGACGGCGAGCTGCTGGAAGGTGCGGCCAACACCCAACAGGCTGAGGTCGCAGGCGCGCCGCCCCGTTACCGTCCTGCCGTCCACCTCCACGCTGCCCGAGTTCAGGCGCGGTCTGGCCGAGAATGCAGTTGAACAGCGTGGATTTGCCGGACCCGTTGGGCCCGATAAGGCCCAGGATCTCGCCGTGCGCCACGTCGAAGCTGACATCGTCCACGGCGACGACGTGCCCAAATCGCTTGCTGACGCCGCGGACGGAGAGGTGAGGGGCGGTCATGGCGCGGCGGCTCGGCGCACGCGCCGGCTGCTGGCGGCGATGCGCCGCGCGAGCCCGATCAACCCGCCCGGGCAGCGCGTCATCAGCAGGATCACCGCGATCGCATACAGCATCAGGTAGTAGGCATCGGCAATGCGCAGCGCCTCCGGCAGCAGCACGGCGACGGCTGCCCCAAGCACGGGGCCCCAGAACTCGCCCAGGCCGCCTACTACCACCATCAGCAGCAGCCGTAGCGAGGCCACGACGTCGAACGAGCCAGGCTCGATATACTGCACAAGTGGCGCCTCGATCGCACCGGCGAGGCCGCCATAGGCGGAGCCGATGGCGAAGGCGAGCAGGGTTAGGCGGCGGACATCGAGCCCGAGGCTCTCAGCGCGCACCTCGTTCTCGCGCAGGGCCTTGAAGGCGCGACCCCATGGCGAGCGCACGATGCCGCGCAGCACCAGCGCCGCCAGCAGCGCGACGGCGAGCGCGAAATAGAAGAACGCGGTCTGCCCGTCGGTCGAAATCGGGCCGATCCGCGGCCGCGGCATGCCGTTCAGGCCATACGTGCCGCCCGTGAGCCACTCCTCGTTGCGCGCGACGAGGAAGAACAGCGAATTGAACGCCAGCGTCACGAACGCGAGGTAATGCCCGCGCACGCGCAGCGCCGGGAAGCCGAGCAACAGGCCGATGCCGAAACAAAGCGCGACACCCAACGCCATGCCGAGCACCCAGGGATAGCCCGCCAGCGTCACGATGCTTGTGGCATAGGCGCCGATGCCCATGAAGGAGGCCTGGGCAAGCGAGATGCGTCCGGCATAGCCGAGCGTGAGGTTGAGCCCCATCGCCGCGATGCTGAGCATGAGCCACGAGCAGAGCAGATAGGCGATGTAGTCGCCGCGCCCGAGCGGGGCGACGAGCAGCACCGCCACGACAACGGCGAGGGCGATGGCTTCGCGATGCGCGCGCATCAGACGATCCGCGCCTCGGCGTCGCCGAGCAATCCCTGTGGCCGCCAGAGAATGACCACGATCAGCAGCACCAGTGGCAGGGCGGCCCGATACTGCGCCGTGATGTAGGTGGCGGTGAGGTTGTCGAGCACGCCGATGAGCAACCCGCCTGCGAGCGCGCCGCGGATGCGGTTGAAGCCGCCGATGATCGCGGCGATGAACGCCACCAGGCCAAGAGATTCGCCGTTGGAGAATTTGGCGAGGTAGACGGGCGTGATGAGGAACGAGGCAATCGCTGCGAGCGCCGCGTTGAGCAGGAACGCATAGAGCGTCATCCGTGCGACATCGACGCCGAGGATCTCCGCCACCCCGGGGTTCTGCGCCGCCGCCTGCATCTGCCGCCCGGTGCGGGTGTGATCGAGGAACAGCGTGAGCAGAAGTACGACGGCCAACGCCGAGCCGAGGTCCAGCAAGTCGCGAACCGACACCACGGCGCCGCCGATATGCACGTCGCCATTCGGCACGAGCGAAGGGAAGGGCTGTGCCTCTGCCCCGTAGAACATCTTCACGGCTTCCTTGAGCAGGATGCTGAGCGCCATGGTGGCGATCACCAGTGGCAGGCCGCCATCCGGCCCGAAGGGCTCCACGATGAGACGCTTGAAGGCGAGCCCAAGCAGCACAATGGAAAGCGCAAAGCCGAAGATCAGCGATGCCCACAAAGGCCAGCCGAGCCAGTGCTGACCGATCAGCACCAGGAAGGCAGGCAGCATGACGAACTCGCCCTGGGCAAAATTCACCGCTTGCGCGGCCTGCCAGACCAGCGCGAAGCCGACCGCTGCCAGCGCGTAGATCGAGCCGGTGGCGAGGCCGGAGAGCAGGACCTGAAGGAATACAGCCATGCGAGGTGGGCGCACGCCGCCCCTGATGGTGCGGCGTGCGGGTTCTCAGTTGGGCGGCACGGTGCCGATGACGACCTGCTTGCCGCCCTTGACCTCGGTCATGAAACTCTCGCGGCTGAGTTCGCCCGTGTTGTCCCAGGACGTGGTGAGCAGCATGCCTGGGTATTTCGAAGCGTCGAGCGTGAGCCCATGCATCTTGGCGGCGAACGCCTTGCGGTCGAACTTGCCGATCATTTCGGTCACATACTTGATCGCGTAGACCCCAATATAACCCTTGATGCCGTTATGATCGGTGTCACGGTTATAGATCTTGTGGAACTTGGCGACGAACTGCTCGATCGAAGGGATCGGCGCCGAGGTCGCAAGCCCCACATGGGCGTAGGCGCCGTCCGCGGCGCCGCCGGCGAGGTCGATCACCTTCTGTCCGGTCAGCGTTACCTCGCCAACCAGCGGCACGTTGAGGCCCTGTTTCTTCGCCTCCTTCAGGAAGCGCGCGGCCTCCTCCTCGTTGAGGTAGACGAACACAGCCTGCGCGCCAGACTGCTTGATCTTGGAGACGTCCGGCGCGAAGTCCACCTGACCCTGCTCGCTCAACTCATCGGCGACGACCTGGATGCCAACCCGCCTCATCTCACTGATGAACACGTCATGGCCGCCCTTGCCAAAGTCGTTGTGCACCCAGGAGACCGCGATCTTGGTCACCTTGAGCGTGTCCTGGAAATAGGTTGTCAACGCCGGCACGCCTTTTTCCGAGCCAGACGAGGTGCGGAAAATGTAGGGGTTGTGCTTCTCGGTGATGTTCGGCGCCTCCGCACCCGTCATCTGCGGCACGCCCGCCTTCTGGGCGACCAGCATGTTGACGATGGTGGAACCGGAATAAACCGTGCCCATGATGACATAGGCGCCATTGTCGATCACCTTCTGCACCAGGGCGCGCGACACCATCGGATCGGTCTGGGTGTCGTAATCGTTCATCACGATCTTGCGCCCGAGGATGCCGCCCGCGGCGTTGATCTCGTTGACCGCAATATGCGCGCCGTCGCGGAAATTGGTGCCTGAGACCGCCCCCGCGCCGGACAACTCGCACACGCAAGGAATGATGACCGTGTTCTGCGCCTGGGCGGGGACGTGCCAGGCGGCGATAGCGCCGGCGATGGCGACGACAGCGGCGCGGCGCGTGCGCGCGAAAATCCTCATCCGTGTTCCTCCGTTGCTGTAATGGCCCGTTGTCGGCCGGGCCTTGGTCCTGGCTGCGTATAGCCTGCCACGAGGACGGCGCAAAACGCGAAAGCGTCGAGGGTAAACGGAATTTCGGCGCGCGAAACGTCGCTCAGCCGGAAGGAGTCGTCGCCCGGATATCGGCTTCCAGGATGGCGCGCAGCTCTGCCGTCACCTCTGGCGTCCTGCCGAACCAATGGGCGAACCCGGCGACCGCTTGGTGCAGCAGCATCCCGAGCCCGTCCACGCTGCGCAGCCCCCGCGCGGTGGCGGCGCGTAGCAGCCCGGTCTCCAGCGGCGCATAGACCACGTCGTGCACGATCGCGTGTGCCGGCAATGGCGTGAGATCGAGCTCGTTCGGCGGCTGCCCGGTCATGCCGAGACTGGTGGCGTTGACCAGGAGGTCGGTCGTGGCGAGAGCCGCGGGCAGATCGCCGATGCCGTGCGCCGTGACACCAGAGCCGAAGCGCATGGCGAGAGCGTCTGCCTTCGCCGGCGTGCGGTTGAACACGCCAACCGTGAACCCGCGCTGGCGCAGCCCATAGATTGCCGCGCGCGCGGCACCGCCGGCGCCGAGCAGTGCGGCACGGCCGGGCTTCGCGTCCCACCCCGGCGCGCGCTCGTCGAGATTGCCGAGAAAGCCGATCGCGTCCGTGTTTCCACCGACCAGCGTCTCGCCCTCGTACCAAAGCGTGTTGACCGCTCCCATCGCTTCCGCCGCCGCATCGAGACGACCTGCATGAGGAATGACCGCGGTCTTGTGCGGCACGGTGACGTTGCCGCCCGCCCAGCCAGCTGCGCGGAACCCCGCGAAGAAACGGCCGATCTCCGCCGGCGGAATGTCGAGCCGCTCGTAGCTGCCATCGATACCGTAGCGCTTCAGCCAGTAGCCATGCAGCATGGGCGAGCGGGAGTGGGCGATTGGGTGGCCCATGACGAAGGCACGGATGGTCATGCGATGGCTCCGGTGGCGCGAGTGAGCTTGCCGCCGCGCTGCTCCGCGGCAATGGGCACGAAATCATAGGTGGCGTAGATCTCGGTACGGAACGCACCCCAGGCGGTCGTTTCGATCGCGCGATTGATCTCGCGCAGGCGGTTCGCGGGGAAACGCAGCGTCACCACCTGGCCCAGCCCCATCATCACGTACCAGCTCACCACTTCCACGCCGTGCGGCGGAAAATTCTCGTAATGCCCGTTTGCGGCGAGAAGCTCCTGCTGCTTCGCGAGCGGCAGGGACTGGTCGTGGCGCAGCAGTACCGAGACCATCATCGAATCACCAGGCGCAGTGGCCACGCTCGCGTCCTCCCCGTTGGCGGCCGCTGTTATCAGAGCTGCGTGCCTGCGACAATTTCGTTGCCCGGCTGCCGTTTCGTGCACCGTTACTGCTCGCCCGCGAGCAGCGCGCGGAAACCCTCCTCGTCCAGCACCGTGATGCCGAGCTCGGCAGCCTTGCGCGCCTTGCTGCCCGCATCGGTGCCGACCACCACGTAGTCCGTACGCCTGGAAACGCTGTCCGCGACCTTCGCGCCGTGCCGTTCCGCGAGCGCCTTCGCCTCCGGTCGCGCCAGCGTCGGCAGCGTGCCGGTGAACACCACCGTCTTGCCCGCGAGCACGCCGCCGCCCGCGGCCTCCTCCGGCTCGATGTCGAGTTCTTCGGCCAGCACACGCACCGCCCGCACGTTGCGTTCCTCGCCGAAGAACTCGGCTAGCTCCTCGGCGATGGCAGGGCCGACGCCGATGATGCTGGTGACCGCCAACCGCGCCTCGGACGCAGGATCGACCGCCTCGCGCATGGCGGCCAGGAAGGTCTCGAGATCGCCATAGTGCCGCGCGAGCAGCCTCGCGTTCGCCGCCCCGATGCGGCGGATCCCGAGCGCGTAGATGAAGCGCGCGAAGCCGATGCGCCGGCGCCCGTTGATGGCGCGGACCAGGTTCGCCGCGGACTGCTCGCCCCAACCCTCGAGCTTCGCGATCTCCGCTTCCTTTGCGGCGAGCTTGAAGATATCCGCGGGCGAACGGATCCAGCCCAGCGCGTGGAATTCGCGCACCGTCTTCTCGCCCATCCCCTCGATGTCGAAGGCGGGGCGGGAAGCGAAATGGATCAGCCGCTCCTCGACCTGCGCGGGGCACGTAAGGCCGCCGGAACAGCGCCACACCACCTCGCCTTCCGCGCGCACCGCGTGGCTGCCGCAGACCGGGCATTGGCGCGGGAAGCGGAACGGATGGGCCCCATGCGGGCGTGCCTCGGGCACGATGCCCAGCACTTGCGGGATGACGTCGCCCGCGCGCTGGATGCGCACCGTGTCGCCCACACGCACGTCGAGCCGCTGGATCTCGTCTTCGTTGTGCAGCGTCGCGCGCGCGACCAGCACACCACCGACATTGACCGGCTCCAGGATCGCGACCGGTGTCAGCGCGCCGGTGCGCCCGACCTGGATCTGGATGTCGAGCAGCTTTGTTGTCGCCTGTTCGGCGGGGAACTTCCACGCGATCGCCCACCGCGGCTCGCGACCGACGAAACCAAGCCTTGCCTGCAACGCGAGGTCGTCGATCTTGTAGACCACGCCATCGATATCATAGGCGAGCCCGGCGCGGTGGGCGGCCATGTCGGCCTGGAACCCGGCCGCGTCCGTCTCGGTCTCGAGACGGCGAGAAAGCGGGTTTACCTCGAATCCCCAGTGGCGCAGGTGCTGCAGATATTCCCAGTGCGTGGCGGAAACGACCTCGCTCACGTCACCCAGCGCGTAGGCGAAAAAGGAGAGGGGCCGCGAGGCGGTGATTGTGGCGTCAAGCTGGCGCAGTGAACCGGCCGCGGCATTGCGCGGATTGGCGAAGACCTTGCCGCCGGCTTCCTGCTGCGCCTCGTTGAGCGCCAGGAAGTCAGCCTTGGACATGAAGACCTCGCCCCGGATCTCTATCAGCGCCGGAGCCTTACCCCGCAGCTTCGTGGGGATGGCGGCGATGGTGCGGACATTGGCGGTGACGTCCTCTCCCTCGGTGCCGTCGCCGCGCGTGCCGGCGCGAACGAGCGCGCCGTCCTCGTAGCTGAGCGAGAGCGAGAGCCCGTCGATCTTGGGCTCGCCCACCATTGCAAAGCTGTGGCTACTGCCGAGAAACCGTCGCGCTCGGTCGCAGAACTCCGCAAAATCCTCGGGTGCGAAGGCATTGCCGAGCGATAGCATCGGCACGCGATGGATGACTTTCGTGAATCCCGCGGCTGGCGCAGCTCCCACGCGCCGCGAGGGGGAGTCCGGCCGGACCAGGTGCGGAAACCGCGCCTCTATCGTATCGTTGCGGTACCGCAACGCATCGTATTCGGAATCCGTGATGATCGGCGAGTCCTGCTCGTGGTAGGCACGGTCATGCTTCGCGATCTCGGCGGCCAGCACCGCGAGCTCAAGCTTCGCCTCGGTTTCGCTGAGTGCCTCGGGTGGCTTCAGGCCCGGCTTCGTCATGCAGAGAGCAGTGCGTCGGCGGCGTCGCGCGCCGCCTGAGTGATGCGGGAGCCTGCGAGCATGCGGGCAATCTCCTCGCGCCGCGCCTCGCCATCGAGATGTTCGACGGTGATGCGCGCGCGCTTGCCGGTTTCCTTCGTCACTCGCAGATGCGCCGCACCCCGGGCCGCCACCTGCGGCGAATGCGTTACGAGCAGCACCTGCACATCGTCCGCGATGGCGGCGAGGCGCTCGCCTACCGCGGCGGCCGTGGCACCGCCAATGCCGGAATCAACCTCGTCGAAGATCAACGTCGGCACCGGCGAGGCGCCCGCCAGCACGACCTTCAGCGCCAGCATGAGCCGCGAGATTTCGCCGCCGGAGGCGACCTTGGCGAGCGATCCCGGTTCCTGACCCGGATTGGTCGCGACCAGGTAACGCACGCTCTCCGCCCCCTCCGCAGTCCAGTCCGGTTCGCTTCGCACGATGATATCGGTTACGAAACGGGTCCGGTCGAGCTTGAGCGGCGGCAGCTGCCGCGCGATGGCGCGGTCGAGCTTCCTTGCCGCTTCAGTGCGTGCGGCCGAGAGCGCGGCGAAGGCTTCGCGCCGCGCCGCGGACGCCGCATCCAGCGCCTTGCCTCGTGCCTCGACTTCCGCCGCTCCGGAATGCAGCGCCGCCAGCCGCGCCGCCAGATTGGCACGCAATGCCGCCAGTTCGGCGACGGCCACGCCGTGCTTGCGCGCGAGCGCCCGCAGCGCGAACAGCCGTTCCTCCGTGCGTTCGAGCTGGCGCGGATCGGCGTCGCTGTCCTCCGCGAGCCTGGTAAGCAGCGTCTCTGCCTCAGCCAGCGCCTCCTCCGCGCGCGCCAGTGCCGCGTGCGCCGGCTCGCTGGCGGGGTCCGAGCCTCCGGCGGGCGTCAGCCGCGTCAGCGCCCGGCTCGCGGCGCGCAGCGCGGCGGCGGGGCCCTGGGCGCGGCGGTCGCGTGGTGTCAGCTCGGCCAGCGCCGCAGCGATCGCCTCGGCGCGCCGCTCGCCCTGCTGCAGGCGCAGCCGCTCGGCTGCGAGCCGCTCCTCCTCGGCTTCCTCGGGGGCGATCGCGTCCATCTCCTCCACGGCATGGGTGAGGAAATCGCGGTCGCGCTCGGCACTCGCCACGCGCTCCTCGGCCTCGGCGAGCGCCGCAGCGGCATCGCGCCAGGCGGCGTGTGCCGCGCGCGCCGCCGCCAGCACCTGGGGTGGCGTTGCATAGGCATCCAGCAGCGCGCGGTGGGAGGCCTCATCGGCCAGTCCCATCTGCTCATGCTGGCCTTGGACTTCCACCAGCAGCACACCTAGCCGCCGCAGCAGTGCCACGCCCACGGGCTCGTCGTTGACGAAGGCGCGGGAGCGCCCGTCCGCCTGCAACACGCGGCGCAGCACGATCTCGTCGTCTGGCGCGATGCCGTGCTCGGCGAGCAGCGTCCAGGCCGGGTGCTGCACCGGCGGCGCGAAACGGGCGGCCACCGAAGCCTGCGCGCAACCAGCGCGAATAAGCCCCCCCTCGGCGCGCGCGCCGAGTGCCAGGCCAAGGCTGTCCAGCAGGATCGATTTGCCCGCTCCGGTCTCGCCGGTCAGCACGGTCAGCCCGGGCCCAAAGCCAAGATCCAGCCGGTCGATCAGCACCACGTCACGGATCGAGAGGGCGACCAGCATTGGTGGCCCGGCGGTCCTTCTAGAAGACGCTGTGCCAGAGTGCGCCGAAGAAGCCGCGCTCCTGTGCCGGGCGCGGAAATTTGCCCGCGGCGTCAGGAATCTGGCCATCGGACGCCAGCTGGGCGTAGGCGGAGGCGTACCAGGTGCTGCCAGGATAGTTCGCGCCCAGCACCGCGGCCGTCCGTCGCGCCTGGTCCGGCAGGCCGAGCTTCAGGTAGATGTCGGTGAGCCGGGCGAGCGCCTCGGCGACATGGTTGGTGGTCTGGAAATCGTCCACGACGGTCTGGTAGCGGCCGATCGCCGCGGCATAGAGGTGCTGGCGCTCGTAGAAGCGCCCGATCTCCATTTCGTGCCCGGCGAGGTGGTCGCGGCAGAGGTCGATCTTGAGCTTTGCATCGCGCGCGTAGGCGCTGTCAGGGTAGCGGTTCATCACTTCCTGCAGCGCGCCCATGGCCTCCTGCGTGGGTTTCTGATCGCGCGAGACATCGGCGATCTGCTCATAGAAGCATAGGGCGCGCAGGTAATACGCATATGCCGTGTCGCGGTTTGCAGGGTGCAGCTGGATGTAGCGGTCAAGCGTTCCGACCGCGTCCGTGTAGTCCTGCTGCAGGTACTCCGTGTAGCCCTGCATGAGCTGCGCCGAAATCGCCCAGGTGGAGTATGGATAATTCTGTTCCACCTGTTCGAATTGCTTGAGTGCGGTGGCATAGTCCTTGGCCTGCAGCGCATCGACCCCGTGGTTATATAGCGTCTCCACCGGCACGGCGGAGACGTCGGCCGCCTTCACGTCCTTGGGCGTGGAGGAGCATGCGGCAAGCAGTAGCACTGCAATGAGCGGGAGCGCGCGATTCATGCCGCCCTTATATCAGGCGTCGGCCCGCTTGCGAGATGGGTGGCGATATCGTTTGTGTGCACTGTGGTGCTGGCGCACGCCCATCCCGGCGGGGGCGAGCCAGACCTCAGACGGGCGCTGCGGCAACCGGCAGTCGAGCCTCGGACCAGGCGCCTATCGGGCCGAAGCCCGCGCCTTCCGCGTCCTCGTCGGGGACGGCTCGCCAGTTCCCGGCGTCGGCGAAGAGGGTGCGCAGCAGGCGATTGTTCAGCGCATGCCCGCTGCGGTGCCCGGTGAAGCGCCCGCGGAGCGGAGCGGGGGCCAGTGCCAGGTCGCCCACGACGTCGAGCAGCTTGTGGCGGACGAACTCGTCTGGCGCGCGCAGCCCGGAGGGATTGAGCACACGCTCGCCGTCCACCACCACGGCGTTGTCGAGGCTGCCGCCGAGTGCAAGGCCTGCCTGGCGCATTGCCTCGATCTCGGCGAGGAGCGTGAAGGTGCGCGCACGCGCCAGCTCCGAGCGGAAACTGGCTGGCGAGAGCCGCAGCGACAGTGCCTGCCGCCCGATCGCCGGGGCGGCGAAATCGATGGAGAGCGAAAGCTCCAGCGTCGCGTTGCGGCTGGGCGCGAGTTCAGCGAAACCTTCGCCGTCGGCGACGCGCACCGGGCGCAGCACCTCGATCGCGAACGGCGCCGAAGGCCCTTCCGACGGGGCGAGGCCGGCGCAATCCAGCAGGAACAGGAAATTCGCCGCCGAGCCGTCCAGGACCGGAATTTCCGGGCCGTCGGCCTCGACGATCACGTCATGCACCCCAGCCCCAGCCAGGGCGGCCATCACGTGCTCGACGGTAGCAATGCGCGCGCCCGAGCCGTCCACGTACTGCGCCAGCACCGTGCAGAGTCTGGTGTCCACAACATGGTCGAAGCGCGCCGGGATATCGACGCCGAGGTCAGTGCGGCGGAAGACGATGCCGGTCCCGGCGGCGGCTGGAACGAGCCGTAGCGTGACCCGGGTCCCGGAGTGCAGCCCAACGCCGACGCAGCCAATGGCGGCCTTCAGCGTGTGCCGTGTCGCGGCGAGCGCCGCGGGGAAGGGGGTGAGGCCGTCCATGGGGGCGTTGGAACCTTCGGGTGAGGCGTTCGTCAGGTGCGTCGTGGCAGGCTTCAGGCGGCAGGTTGGGCGTTGGCTACCGATCGGCAGGCGCCGTGTGCCGATCGCCCATGGGCAAAATAGGCGCGGCTGTGTCGCGGGGCCAGTCAAGCTTTATTTCGGAATATTGCACAACAAGCCATTGATCGTGATGGATTTCTTGGTTCACCACCGTGGCTGAATTGCGGCAGGCGCGAAGATGCCCGGAAGCACCCTCGCGCCTGGCAGAGAGATCCGCCCGCAAGCCGGGCTGGAGGTCGGTTCAGTTCCCGCGGCGCAGGAACGCCGGATACTCGATCCCGAGTTCCTCACCCTCAGCCGGCCGGACCTGTGCACGCGCGCGCGGCGGCTCGGCGGCCGGCTCGCGGCGCTGAGCCGGCGCATGCTCGCCGCGCAGTACCCCGGTGACAATGCCGAACAGGCTCTTGCGCGCGGGTGATGGGGCGGCAGCAGCAGGCTCCACCTGCGTGAGGCTGGTCGTCTCCGCCGGTGCGGCAAACAACCCGCCAGCGCGCGGTGCCACCCGCGCGGTGCGCGCCGCGACCGGCTTTACCGGCTGCTGCAGGTGCGCCGGGATGGTGGGGCCGGGCAGTGGCGTGTCGTCGATGACCGGGATCGCGTTCTCGCCCAGCGTTTCCGCTTCCTCGGCCTGAAGTTCCTCCGGTCGCGCCTGCTCGTGGCGCAGCGGCATGGCGGCGAAGCTCGTTGGAGTCGGCGCCGGGGCCGCCGGTGCGGGGCGTGCCGGCCCGCGGGTCGGCAGGGAGCGCACGGCGCCGGTGCCCGGTGTCGGGATGGCAAAGACCCGCCCCGCGGGGTGTGCCGCCGTCTGGTGCAGCGCCGTGGGCTGGGCGTTGGTGGATGGGGCGGCCGGCGCAACGCTCGCCGGCTGTGCGCCACCGACGGCGGCAACGGCGGCCGCGCCACCACCCACCGCGACGAGGCGCGGGGCGGCCTGCCCGCGCTCGGCGGACTCGATGCCGGTCGCGACGATGGACACGCGCAGTTTGCCCTCGAGCGAGGGATCGATCGCGGTGCCGAAGATGATCTCCGCCTCGTCGTCCACTTCCTGGCGCACGCGGTTGGCGGCCTCGTCCACCTCGTGCAGCGTCATGTCCTCGCCGCCGGTGATGTTGATGAGCAGCGCCCTGGCCCCCGCCATCGTGTTGCCCTCGATCAGCGGATTGTTGATCGCGGCCTCGGCGGCACGGCGCGCGCGCTCCTCGCCATCGGCCTCGCCGGTACCCATCATGGCGTTGCCCATCTCGGCCATCACCGTCTTGATATCGGCGAAGTCGAGGTTGATCAGGCCCGGCAGGACCATCAGGTCGGTGACGCCGCGGACCGCCATGTAGAGCACGTTGTCCGCCATCTTGAACGCCTCGCGCCAGCCGGTCTTCTCGTTGGCCAGGCGGAACAGATTCTGGTTCGGGATAACGATCAGCGTATCGACGAAGTTCTGCAGCTCGCGGATGCCGGCGTCGGCTGCGCGCGCCCGCTTGCTGCCCTCGAACGCGAAGGGCCGCGTCACCACGCCGACGGTCAGGATGCCGCGCTCACGGGCAAGCCGCGCGATGACTGGCGCCGCCCCGGTGCCCGTGCCGCCGCCCATGCCGGCGGTGACGAACGCCATGTGCGCGCCCTCGAGATGCCGCTCGATCTCGCCGAGCGCCTCTTCCGCTGCGCCGCGCCCGATCTCGGGCTTGGCACCGGCGCCAAGTCCCTGCGTGAGCGACGGCCCGAGCTGGATGCGCGTATCCGCGCGGCTGTTGATGAGCTGCTGCGCATCGGTGTTGGCGACGACGAAGTCGACCCCTTGCAACTGCAGGGCGATCATGTTGTCGACGGCATTCGTCCCGCCGCCGCCAATGCCGATGACGATGATGCGCGGGCTGAAGTCCTGATGATGGGTCTGCGGAATCGTGAGGTTCAGGGTCATGGCGGTCGAGGCTCCCGGACGTTTGGGCGGATCGGGTGGGGGCGGATTTAGAGGCGGGTTCGGATGAAGTCGGCGAGTTGGGCAATGAGGCCACGCGGCGCGTCGGCCTCGAGGTCGATATCGGCCAGCCGCCGTCCTTCGCCGGCAGCCCAGGCGAACAGGCCCGTGGCGGTGGCGAAGCCGGGGCCCCCGGCGCGTTCCGGCATGCCGGAGAGGCGCGCGGGCCGTGCGAGGCGCACCTGGCGGCCGAGCAGGCGCGCCGCGGTCTCGCGGATTCCCGGAAGCTGGCTGGCGCCACCGGTCAGCACCACGGTCTGGCCCGCCGCGCGGCCGAGGCCGGAGGCAGCGATGCGGTCGCGCATGAGCTCGAATGTTTCCTCGATGCGCGGACGGATGATGTCCACGATCATGCGTCGCGGAACCTGGGCGATGTGGCCCTCGTCCTCGCCCACGAGCTGCACCGGAACCAGCTCGCGGTCGTCGTCGGGGCTGGCGCTTGCGCTGCCGTAGAGCACCTTGAGCCGCTCCGCATTGGTGACGGATGTGGAAAGACCGCGCGCGAGATCGTTTGTGACATGCACGCCGCCCACCGGCAGTTGCGCCGTGTGCAGCAGATGCCCCTCGGCGAAGACCGCCATGCCCGTGGTGCCGCCACCCATGTCGAGCACTGTGACTCCCAGTTGCCGCTCGTCTTCAACAAGCGTTGCCATCCCCGCGGCCAGCGGCGCCGAGACCAGGGAGGCAATCTCCAGATCGCAACGCGCCAGCGTCGCATCCAACGTGCGCAGAGCCGTCGTGACCGCGTCAACAACATGCAGCCGCGCGCCAAGCGTTTCGCAGAACAACCCGCGCGGGTCGTCCGAGCCCTCGGCCTCGTCGGTAGCGAACCCGAGCGGAAGCGCGTGGATGATGCTGCGACCGGGCGACTCGGCTCGGCTGCGCCCCTCGGCCACCACCTGGCGGATGTCCAATTCGTTGACCGCGCGCCCGCCCACCGGCCATTGCACGTTGAACAGCCGGCTCTCCGGGGCGCCCGCGGAAAGATTGACGGTAACCGCCCGAAGCCGCGTGCCCGCTTCTTCCTCCGCCGTGCCCACCGCCGCGCGAATCGCCTGCTCGGCCTCTTCCAGATCGAGCACGGAGCCGGCGCGCACGCCACGCGCACGTTCCCAGCCGAACCCGGTGATGCGCAGCGACAGATCGGACTCGCAACGTCCGATCATGCAGATGATCTTGGTGGTGCCGATATCGAGCACCCCGATCGGCCCGCTCGGGCGCGGGTGGCGGCGCTTGCGCTCGGCGCTTCCGGCGTTCGGATCGCTGGCTTTGGGCGCGGCGAGGCTCGCTTGGCGCATGTCGTTCATGCTGGGCTTCTCCCTCCCGCCGCGGTGTTGCCGTGTTGGTGCGCGGCATCGGCCTTCGGTTGCTCCATCGGGCGCAGCCGCAGCCGGTCCGGCAGGCGCATGTCGACGACCGCGAGCGGCCGATCGAGCAGCGCCAGTTTCGACTGCAATTGCGCGAGTCGGTCGAGTGCGGGCACCACGGCGCCCTCGGGCAGCATCACGTTGGTGCCTTCCTTGGTGTGCAGGTCCCAGCGCCGCCCGCCAACGCGCACAGCGGCGACGACGCGGTTTGCAATCGCTGGTCTCGTCGCCAGCGCATCGAGCAACTCGGCCGCGGCCTGCGGCGCGCCTTCGCCCACCACCAGCGGTACCTTGCCGGCGAACGCGGTGACATCGGCGTCGGTGACGATATTGCCGGCGCGATCGATGAGGCGGAAATGCCCATCGTGCTGCCAGACGGCGAACGGCGTGCGCTCCACGATCGCGACATGCAATGTTCCCGGCAGCTCGCGCTCCACCGTCGCGGAACGGATCCACGCGATGGATTCGAGGCGCTGGCGCGCGCCGTGGATCGAGATGCCAAGGATCGGCTCGCCGACATGCACACCGAGTGCCGCCTCGACCAGCGGCAGCGGCGTCTTGTCGCGGCCGGTGACGACGATGTTCTGCACCCGGAGTCCGAGGCCCGCGGTCGCGGCCCCCAGGCGCTCGCGCCAGCCCGCGCGTGGGAACATGTGCCGCGCCGTGACGTCGGCCGCGAGCAGCACCACGAGGCACGCGCCGGCGACCGCCAGCGGACGGCGCAGCCGCCGCTGCTTCTTCAGCAGCAGCTTGATCCGACCCGGCCGGTCGGCGGGGCGCGCGGGGCTTCGCTTCACGCGCGGCATGCGGCGTGCTCCACCATCCAGGCACAGAGGGCGGGGAAGTCCACGCCGCAATGCGCCGCTTGTTCCGGCAGCAGCGATGTCGGCGTGAGGCCCGGCTGCGTGTTCACCTCGAGCAGCACGAGCCGCCCCGGCTCGCCCGCCGTGTCATCGTAACGGAAATCGGCGCGCGAGGCGCCGCGGCAGCCCAGCGCTCGGTGCGCTGCCAAAGCCACGTCCCTTGCCCGCTCGAAAATCACGGAGTGGACCGGCGCCGGAATGACATGGCGCGAACCGCCGTCGGCGTATTTCGCCTCGTAATCGTAAAAGCCGACCGTGGGGTCGATCTCGGTAACCGTGAGCGCGTGGTCGCCCATCACGCCGACGGTGAGTTCACGTCCGGGGACATACTCTTCGACCATCGCGACGGGCCCAAAGCGCCATCCTGCCGCCACCGCCGCGCGCCGGTTACCGCCCTCGCGCAGGATCTCGACGCCCACGGAGGAACCCTCGTTCACGGGCTTCACCACATAGGGCAGGGGCATCGGGTCCGCGTGCTCGAGGGCGGCGACATCGACGATGCCGCCCTTTGCCACCGGCAGTCCCGCAGCGGCAAAGATCGCCTTGGCCGCTGCCTTGTCCATGGCGAGTGCCGAGGCGCGCACGCCGGAGTGGGTGTAGGGAATGCCGAGCCAGTCGAGCACGCCCTGGATCGAGCCGTCCTCGCCGAAGCGCCCGTGCAGCGCGTTGAACACCGCGTCCGGCCGCGGATCCAGTGCGGCAATGGTGCGCGTGATGTCGGGCCCCACCTCGATCGGCCGCACCGCATAGCCCGCGGCCTCCAGCGCCGCG
This sequence comes from uncultured Pseudomonadota bacterium, assembly GCA_963764465.1. Classification (GTDB taxonomy): domain Bacteria; phylum Pseudomonadota; class Alphaproteobacteria; order Acetobacterales; family Acetobacteraceae; genus JAJXXT01. The sequence goes on from CAVXSO010000001.1 coordinate 115,437, forward strand.
ATCACCTGCCGCCCGGAGGCAAGGCTCACCTCGCGTTCGGCGGAAATACCGCCAAAGAGCACGGCCACGGTCTTCATGCGGCACCTCCCTCGCTGTCGCGGGCAAGGCTTGCGTGCACGCCGATGCGCTTGATTTCCCATTCCAGCGTGATGCCGCTCGCCTCGTGCACCCGCCGGCGCACTTCCTCGCCCAGCCCCTCGAGGTCGGCGGCCGTCGCACCACCCGTGTTGATCAGGAAATTGCAATGCAGCTCGGAGACCTGCGCCGCCCCGCGCCTAAGCCCGCGGCACCCGGCCGCGTCGATCAGTTCCCAGGCGCTCATGCCTTCGCGGTTTTCAGGGTTGCGGAAGGTGGAGCCGCCGGTGCGCGAACGGACGGGCTGTGTCGTTTCGCGTTTGGAACGAATATCCGCCATGCGCGAGGCGATGACCCCACGGTCGCCAGGCTGGCCGATCAGCCGCGCGCGCACCACGATGCCCCCCGCCGGCAGGCTCGCGTGCCGGTAAGCGAGCGAAAGCCTCGCCGCCGGCAGTCGCACGATCTCGCCGCTGCGCGCGACCACCTCCACCCAGTCGAGGACGCTCGCGATATCGTTGCCATAGGCCCCGGCGTTCATCGCCACGGCGCCGCCGATCGTGCCCGGAATACCGCAGAGAAACTCGAGCCCGGCCAGCCCCTCCGCCGCCGCGAACTCCGCGACGGTTGCGTCCAGCGCCGCTGCGCCCGCGATGACGCCGTTGCCGTCCCGCGCGATCACGCCAAACCCGCGCGTAACCTTCACCGTGACACCCGTGATGCCGCCGTCACGAATGATGAGGTTGGAGGCGGCGCCGACGACCGTCACCGGCACTTCCGGCGGCAGTGCGGCCAGCGCCGCCGCGAGATCCTCGGCATCGGCCGGGCGCAGTAGCAACTCGGCTGGTCCGCCGACACGAAACCAGGTCTGCGGGCCAAGTGCCGCATTCTCCGTCACGCGCCCGCGCACGAAGGCGAGGCGTTCGGCAAGCGTCGGCATACGTGTCGCCGCCATCATGCCGCACCGCCCAGAAACCGCGAGCGGCGCGGGTCCACGCTCTTCGGCTGCTCCGCCTGCAGCTTCGCAAGCTCCGCCGGCAGTGTTGCGGCCCATTGCGTGATGTTGCCGGCGCCGAGGCAGACCACGTAGTCGCCGGGCTCGGCCAGCGCGTGCACCATCTCCGCCAGGTGCGCGGGATCGGGCAGCGGCTCGACGCGCCGGTGTCCATGCGCGCGCAAGCCCTCCACCAGCGCGTCGCGGTCGATTCCCGGGATCGGCGCCTCGCCCGCGGGATAGACATCCGCCACGATGACCGTGGTGGCATCGCCCATGCAGGTGCAAAACTGCTCGAACAGCGAGGCGAGCCGCGAGTAGCGGTGGGGTTGCACCACCGCGAGCACGTGGTTTGCCCCCGCCTGGCGCGCCGCCTTCAGCACCGCTGCGATCTCGACCGGGTGGTGGCCATAGTCGTCGATCACCACGATGCCGCCCGCCTCGCCCGCCCGCGTGAAGCGCCGCTTCACGCCCTTGAACGCCGCGAATGCGCTGCGCAGCCGCTGCTCATCGACGCCCATCTCGATGCCGATGGCGATCGCTGCAAGCGCATTCTGCACGTTGTGGGCGCCCATCATCGGCAGGCGGAACGGACCCATGCGCCGCGCCCGCCCGGTGGCGCGATCGGTGATGATGACCTCGAACGTGGAGCCCAGCCGGTCCGGCACCACGCGCTCGGCGCGTACGTCGGCCTGCGGGCTGAAGCCGTAGGTGATGATCCGCCGGTCAGAGAGGTGCGGGATCATCGACAGCACCTCGGGGTGGTCCGCGCACAGCACTGCGAAGCCGTAGAATGGCACGTTCTGCACGAACTGCGCGTAGCCCGCGTTCATCGCTTCCTGCGATCCCCAGTGATCGAGGTGCTCGGGGTCCATGTTGGTGACCACAGCGATGGTCGCCGGTAGGCGCAGGAAAGAACCGTCGCTCTCGTCCGCCTCCACCACCATCCACTCGCCTTCGCCCATGCGGGTGTTGGTGCCGTAGGCGTTGACGATGCCGCCGTTGATCACGGTGGGGTCGAGTCCGGCCGTCTCCAGTACCGCGGCGACCAGGCTCGTCGTCGTGGTCTTGCCATGCGTACCGCCGATGGCGATGGCCCAGCGCAGTCGCATCAGCTCCGCCAGCATCTCGGCGCGCCGCACCACGGGGATGAAATGCGCCCGGGCCGCCTGCACCTCGGGGTTGTCAGGCTTCACGGCGGTGGAGACCACGACGACGCGCGCATCGGCAAGATTTGCGGCGTCATGGCCGATCGCAACCGGTATCCCGGCTTCGCGCAGGCGCCGTACGTTGGCGCTATCGGAAATGTCACTGCCCTGGACGGAATAACCCAGCACGTGCAGCACCTCGGCGATGCCGGACATGCCGATGCCGCCGATGCCGACGAAATGGATCATCCCGATGGAAAGCGGCAGCGCCCTCATCGCACCGCCTCCCGCGCGGCGATAGCCGCCTCAACGACATCCGCGAGCGCTTCGGCGGCGTGTGGCCGGCCGAGCGAGGCGGCGGCACGCGCGGCCACTGCCAGTTGTTGTGGATTCGCAAGAAAAGCGGTGAGCCGTGCGGCCAACGCCGCCGGTGTGAACTCCGCCTGCGCCGCCGGCCAGGCCGCACCAGCCTGGGCCAGCGTTGCCGCGTTCAGCGCTTGGTCGGCATCGACTGCCCCTGGCAGAGGCACCAGGATTGCCGGCCGACCGACGACCGCGAGCTCCGCGACCGTCGTCGCCCCCGCCCGCGCGATCACCAAGTGCGCGCGCGCCAACCGCGCCGGCATGTCGCCCAGGAACAGTGCGATCTCGGCGGCGACACCCAGTTCCGCATAGGCAGTCATGACCCGCGCGACGTCATCGGCCCGCGCCTGCTGCACCAGGCGGATGCGCGCGCGTTGCTCCGGCGCGAGCAGCCCGAGCGCCGATGGTACCACATCCGCGAATACGCGCGCCCCCAGTGAGCCGCCCACCACCAGCAGTTCCAACACGTCGCTCGGCGCCCGATACTCTTCGCCGGCGAGCGCAGCGATCTCCGGGCGCACTGGATTGCCGGTGATGATGGTGGCAACCCCGGGGGGTACGAACTTCGTCGCGGCATGGCTCAGCGCCACACGGTCCACGCGCGTGGCGAGGAAGCGATTGGCGGCGCCCAGCACCGCGTTCTGCTCGTGCAGCACGATCGCCGGGCGCGGCGCGACCAGCCGCGCGGCCAGTACGGGCGGCACCGAGGGATACCCCCCGAACCCGACGACCGCCGCCGGCCGCAGTGCCGCGATCAGCCGCCGCGCCTGGATCGTCCCGCGCGCCAGCGCCACGCCAGCGCGCGCCTTGCCAGCCGCCCCGCGCCCCGCGACGGCGGCGGAGGTAATTACGTGCCGCTCCCAACCCGGCGCCTCCGCGGCGGCCCGCTCGGCCACCCGGGTGTCGGTCAGCAGCACGATGCGGTGCCCACGCGCGGCGAGCATGCGGCCCGCCGCCAGCGCCGGGAACAGGTGCCCCGCGGTACCGCCGGCGGCCAGCACGATCGGGCGCAACGCCGGTCCCCTCATACCGATTCGCTTCCAAAACGACGGCGCGTCAGCGCCAGCAGCATGCCGATCTCGAGCGCCACCGCGATCGCCGAGGAGCCGCCATACGAAATGAAGGGCAGCGTCATGCCCTTGGCCGGGATCAGGTGCAGCGTGCTCGCCATGTTGACGAAGGCCTGCAGCCCGAAGCTCGTGACCAGCCCGGTGATCGCGAGCAACACGTAGCGGTCGCGCTCCTCCCGGGCGCGCAGCAATGCCCTCAGCACCACGGTTGCGAACAGTCCCACGATGACGAGGCAGACGATAAGGCCGAATTCCTCCCCCGCGACCGCGAAGACGAAGTCCGCGTGCGCGTCCGGCAGCACATCCTTCACGTGCCCCTCGCCTGGCCCGCGGCCGAGCAGCCCGCCATTGCCGAACGCCTCGAGTGCCCGGTCAACCTGGTAGTTGCCGGCACCGTTCGGGTGCAGGAAGCGCTGCACGCGGCTCTGCACGTGCGGGAACAGCATGTAGGCGCCCACACCGCCCGCGCCCATCGCGGCCAGCCCGATACCGACGAGCACGATGTTGAGTCCATCGATGTAGAACTGCGCGAATAGCACCGCGGTGATGACGGCGAGCATGCCGATATCCGGCTGCGACTTCAGTACCAGCAGGATCAGCACATAGAGTGCGAGCACGATCGCCGTCCCCGGCAGACGCTTGTGCCGGTGCCCGAGATCCAGAAGCCATGCGGTGACGACGGCGAAGCAAGGCTTTAGAAATTCGGAAGGCTGTATCGCCAATCCCGGCAGCGCGATCCAGCGGCGTGCGCCCTTGATGTCCACGCCGATGACCAGCGTCAGCAACGTGAGCACCAGCGCCGCGGCGAACGCGAGCAGGGCGATGCGCCGCACGCCGCGCGGCGACAGCAGACTGACCGCGACGACGATGAGGCCCGCCATCGCCAGGAAGATCACCTGCTTGAGGATGAAAATGTCGCGCGGCACATGGATGCGCTCGGCGACTGCCGGGCTGGCGGCGAGGATCAGGATGTAGCCGGTGCCGATGAGCGCGCCGACGCAGCCCAGCGTCCAGCGGTCCACGGTCCACCACCAGCGGCCGAGGATGGAGTTGTCGGCACGGGAAAGGGCGGGCATCAGGCGGCCTCCCCACTGGTGGCGGTGAGCGTGCGGACGAGCAACGCGAAGTGATTGCCGCGCGCGTCGTAGCCGGTGAACTGGTCCCAACTCGCGCAGGCCGGCGAGAGCAGCACCACGGGCGCAGCGAGCCGCCGCGCGGCGTGGAATGCGGCGGGGACGGCGGCTTCGAGTGTGCCGACATCGCTGAAGGGCACGCCATGCGCGGCGAGCGTCGCGGCCAGGACCGGCGCGTCCCGCCCGATCAGGAAGGCGTGCGCGATGCGCCCAAGCAGCGGTGTGAGGCTCTCGATCCCGCCCTCCTTCGCCATGCCGCCGGCGATCCAGATCACCCGCTCGTAGCAGGCGAGCGCGTAGGAGGCGGCATCGGCGTTGGTCGCCTTGCTGTCGTTGACGAAATCCACCCCCGCCACGGTGGCTACGAGCTGCTGGCGGTGCGGCAGGCCGGGATAGGTCCGCAGCCCGCGGGCGATGGCCTCGCGCGTTACGCCGAGCGCGGTTGCCAGCGCTGTTGCCGCGGCGGCGTTCTGCGCGTTGTGCCTGCCCGGCAGGCTTGGCGCTTGCGCGAGATCGAGCACCACCCCGGCGCGGTCGCGCAGGAGGGTGCCTTCGGCCCAGACATCGGCGGGCGTGAAACCCGAAATCGTAACGACCTTGCGCCCGTGCGCGAGTTCTTCCGCCATCGCCCGGCTATCGGCGTCGTCGATGCCCACGACTGCGGTGTCGTCCGCCCCCTGGTTGTCGAAGATGCGGCGCTTGGCGCGCGCATAGCCCGCCATGTCGCCGTGGCGATCGAGATGGTCGGGGCTGAGATTGAGCATAACCGCCGCATCGAACCGAATCGCGGCAATTCGCTCCAACATGTAGGACGACATTTCCAGCACGTAGACGCCCTCGTCGGGCAGCAGCGGTAGCGACAGCGCGGTCGGGCCGAGATTGGCGCCCGCGGCGACTGGCAGGCCAGCCATCGCCACGATGTGCGCAAGCAGCGCGGTGGTGGTGGACTTCCCGTTGGTGCCCGTAATGCCGGCGAATCGCGCGCGCGAGCCCATCGCGCGCACCGCGGCATGAAGCAACTCGGCATCCGTCAGGATCGGCACGCCGGCCGCGCGCGCCGCCGCGGCCAGCCGGTGTGGCTTGGGCAGGTGATGCGGAATGCCCGGGGAAAGCACCAGCGCGTCGAACCCCGCCATCGCGGGTTCCGCCACGCGCTGCCCCGCGGCGGCGGCAGCCTCGCGCGCTGCTTCCTTGTCGTCCCACACCGTGACGTCGGCCCCCATGGCGCCAAGCGCGATTGCTGCCGGCAGCCCGGCCTTGCCAAGCCCGACCACCGCGTATCGCCGTCCGGCGAAGATGTCGTTGCGGAACATCATCGGATCTTCAGCGTGGCCAGCCCGACCAGCGCCAGGATCATCGCAATGATCCAGAACCGGATGACGATGGTGGGTTCGCTCCAGCCCTTCTTCTCGAAATGGTGGTGCAGCGGCGCCATCAGGAAGACCCGCTTGCCGGTCCGCTTGAACCAGAAGACCTGGATGATGACCGAGACAGTCTCCAGCACGAACAACCCGCCCACGATGGCGAGAACGACCTCGTGCTTGACGGCGACGGCGACGGCGCCCAGCGCGCCACCCAGCGCGAGGCTGCCCGTATCGCCCATGAACACGGCGGCCGGTGGCGCGTTGAACCACAGGAAGCCAAGCCCCGCCCCGATCAGTGCGGAGAGGAAGACGCAGAGTTCTCCCACGCCCGGCACAGGGTGCAGCTGCAGGTAGTCGGCGAAGACATGGTTGCCCACGAGATAGGAGATCAGCGCGAACACGCCCGCTGCGATGATGGTCGGCACGATGGCGAGCCCGTCGAGCCCGTCGGTCAGGTTTACCGCGTTGGAAGACCCGACCATCACCAGCATGCCGAAGACCGGAAACGCATAGCCCAGCGGGATCAGCAGCGTCTTGAAAACGGGAACAGCGATGGAGGAGCCCAGCGGCTCGCCTGTCGTGACCATGAATACGCTGGCCGCGGCGAGTCCGAGTGCTGCCTGCACGACCAGCTTGCCGCGCCCCGAAAGCCCGCGGAACGAGGCGCGGGTGAGTTTGATCGCGTCGTCGATCATGCCCACGGCGCCATAGCCAAGCGTCAGCAGCAGCACCGTCCAGACATAGACATTGTGCAGATCCGCCCACAGCAGCGTGGAGACGCTCAGCGTCGCGAGGATCAGCACGCCACCCATTGTGGGCGTACCCTTCTTTTCGATGAGGTGCCGCTCCGGCCCGTCCGGGCGGATCGGCTGGCCGGCGCGCTGTACCGAGCGCAGCCAACGTATCAGCGGCCCGCCGAACACCAGGCTTGCGAGCAGCGCGGTCATGCACGCCGCCCCGGACCGGAAGGTCAGGTAGCGGATCAGGTTGAACAGGAAGAAGTGGGCGCCGAGGTGGCGGGTGAGATCGAACAGCATCAGGCAGCCGCCTCTTCCAGAGCCGCGACGATTCGCGCCATCCGTGAGCCCAGGCTGCCCTTGACCAGCACCGCGTCCCCGGCCCGCAGGTCGGCGGCGACCTCGGGGGCAAGCGCGGCGGAATCCGCCGCCCACACGCCGCGCACGCGCTCCGGTACCGCATCGTAGACCAGGCGCATCAACGTGCCGCAGGCATGCAGCCTGTCGGCGTTGCGTGCGATGTCTGGCACCAAGGAGAGGTGCTCCGCCTGCCCGGCTTCGCCGAGTTCCAGCATGTCGCCGAGCACCGCGACGCGGCGGCTGGCCCGTTGCAGCGCCAGTACCGAAAGCGCCGCGCGCACCGCGGGGGCGGAGGCGTTGTAGCTCTCATCGAGCAGCAGCGCCGTGCCGCCTGCGACCCGCAGTTCCCGCCGCTGCCCGCGCCCCACGACCGGGGCAAATCCCGCGAGTGCCGCGGCGGCGTCGCGCGGGGCGATGCCCAGCGTGGCCGCGGCCAGCATCGCCGCGGTCGCGTTGATCGCCATGTGCGCGCCTGGCGCCGCGAGAGTCGTTTCGACTTCGATGCCGCGCACGCGGGCGCGCACCAGCACGGCACTGTCCGTGCTTTCAGCGCTCAGCAGCCGCGCATCCGCGCCGTCGCCGGCACCGAATGTGAGCACTGCATGGCTCCCCGCGGCCGCGCGCAGGCGCTCGGCATGCGGCGCCTCGGCGGGAATGATGGCAACGCCGGCGGGCTCCAGTCCCGAAAAGATCGAGCCCTTCTCGTCGGCGATTGCCTCGAGGCTGCCGAGATGCCCGATATGGACCGCGGCGACCGCGGTGATCAGCGCCACGTGCGGTCGGGCGATGCGCGCGAGCGGCGCGATCTCGCCCCTGTGGTTCATGCCGATCTCGACCACCGCATAGGCGGCGTCCGGCGCCATGCGCGCGAGCGTCAGCGGCAGGCCCCAATGGTTGTTGTAGGAGGCGACCGCCACATGCGTCGTGCCGCGCGCCGTGAGGATGCGCCCCAGCATCGCCTTCGCCGTGGTCTTGCCGATGCTGCCCGTGATCGCCGCGAGCCTGCCCTGGAACCGGTCGCGCGCGAAACGGCCGAGATCGGCGAGGCCCGTGAGCGTATCGGCCACACGCAGCAGCCGGGAATCGCCGTCGAGGCCCGGAATCGCCTCGTGCACCATCGCGCACGCCGCCCCCTTGGCCAATGCTTCGGCAACGAAACGGTGCCCGTCGCCGCTCTCGCTTGCCAGTGCGACGAACAGATCGCCGGGTGCGAGCGTGCGCGTATCGATGGACACGCCGGTGGCATCGGCGCCACCCGCGCCACGCGTCGCTTCGCGCAGTTGGGCAGCGGTCCAGAGCGTCATCCTGCCACCCCGGCGAGCTCGCGAATGACGGCGGCATCGTCGAACGGCAATACCGTCTTACCGACGATCTGCCCTTGCTCGTGCCCCTTGCCGGCCACCGCGAGCACGTCGCCCGGGCGCAGCATCGCGAGCCCCTCGGCGATTGCGCGCGCCCGGTCGCCAATCTCGATCGCGCCCGGGCAGGCGGCGAGGATCGCGGCACGGATCGTGGCAGGATCCTCGCCGCGCGGATTGTCGTCGGTGACGATGGCGACATCCGCGGTGCGCGCGGCCGTTCCCATCAATGGCCGCTTGCCGGGATCGCGGTCGCCGCCGGCACCGAACACCAGGATGATGCGGCCACTCGCGTGTGGACGAAGGGCTGCCACCAGCCGCTCGAGGGCGTCCGGCGTGTGCGCGTAGTCGACATAGGCCGCGGCTCCGTTGGCGAGCACGGCGGCGCGCTCCATGCGTCCGCGCACTGGTGCCAGATGCGCCAGGTGCGGCCATGGATTGGTGCCAAGCGCCTCGGCCAGCGCTGCGGCGGTCAGCGCGTTGTCGGCCTGAAATCGTCCGGCTACCGGCAGCAACAACTCCTGTGTCACACCATGCGCGGCGATGCGGAGCGCCTGGCCCTCCGGCGTCGGTGAGGCGGTGAGTAGCCGCAGGTCGGCCTTCGGCGCCTCGCCGACGAGCACGCACGGCAGGCGGCGGCGCGCCGCGATGACGCTGAGCGCTGCCGCCGTTTCGGCGTCGAGCGTACTCGTGGCGACCAACGTGCCGCCGTCGCGCAGCAACGCCTCGAACAGGCGCAGCTTGGCGGCGCGGTAGGCGGCCATCGTGCCATGATAGTCGAGATGGTCGCGCGTCAGGTTGGTGAAGGCGGCGGCGGCGAAGACGCAACCATCGAGCCGGAACTGGTCGAGCCCGTGCGAGGACGCCTCGAGCGCGGCATGCGCGATGCCGGCGCGCGCGAGCCGCGCCAGCGTGTTGGCGAGCGTCACGGAATCGGGCGAGGTGAGGCTGGCGCCCACTTGTTCGCCTTCCGCAATGACGCCGAGCGTGCCGATGCTGGCAGCGGCAAGCCCGGCTCGGGTCCAGATCTGGCGCAGGAAATCCACCGTGCTGGTTTTGCCGTTGGTGCCAGTCACGGCGACGAGCGTGCGCGGCGCCGGCCCCGCGAGCGTCGCCGCGATGCGCGCGAGCAGTCGGCGCGGTTCCGCGTCCTCGATCAGCGGACGGGCAGGTACGTCCGTGGGCCATTCGGTGCCTGCGGGGGCCAGCACGGCCGCGGCCCCTCGCGCCACTGCGGCACCGATGAAGCGCCGCCCGTCGGTTTTCGTGCCGGGAAGGGCCGCGAAGATCATGCCGGGACCGACGGCTCGGCTGTCGGCGGTGATGCCGGCGATTTCGAGCCCGCCGAGCGTGGAGTCGAGCGCGCGCGACGTACCATGTGGAGAGCTCGCTGCGATCACGTCAGCGAAGCGCAACGGCCTGAACCCGCAGGCCGGCATCGGCCCGGCGCTGGTCCGGGCGCGGCCGGGCGCGCTGCGGCTGGCGGGGCGGGTTGATGTTGGTGGGGATAGGCTGCACGCCCTGCCCGGGTAGCACGTCGGCGGCCACGCCCACGGGCCGCTGCGGCTGCAGCGGGAAGGCGATGGAGGCCGCGATCGTCTGCGCCTCTTCGCCGGTGGCCGGCAGCAATCCGAGCATCGGGCCGATCCGGGCAATGACCTTGCCCGCGGCGGGTGCCGATACCGCGCCTGCGGTCGAGAAGCCGCCAGTGGATTTGTTCCCCTGCGGCGCATCCAGCATCATGTAGACGGCATATTTCGGCGCGTTCATTGGAAACACGCTGACAAAGGCGCTCACATTCGTGTGCTTGCGGTAGCCGTGCGCGCCCACCTTCTCGGACGTGCCGGTCTTCCCGCCGACGAAATAGCCTGGAATGTCGGCGGGCTTGCCGTAGCCCACCGAGACGACGAGGCGCATCAGCTTGCGCATGAGATCCGACGTCTCGGGCTTCATCACCTGAACGCCTGGCACCGGTGTATCGGGCGCCACCGCGAGCAGTGTCGCCGGACGCAGGATGCCGCCATTGGCGACCGCGGCGGTGGCGCGCACGATCTGCACGGGCGGCTCAGAGATACCCTGGCCGAACCCCACCGTCATCACCGTGGACTCGCCCCAGCGCTTCGCCGGTTGGAACAGCGGCCGCGCCGCCTCGGGCAGCTGGATCGGCACGCGATTGAACATGCCCATCTTCTGCAGCCAGGCGCGCTGGCGTTCCGCGCCCACCGCCATCGCGATATGGGCGGCGCCGAGATTGGAGGAATACACAAGCACTTCCGGCAGGTAGAGCCAGCGGTGCTTGCCCTCAAAATCGGTAATGGTGAACCGCCCGACATGGATCGGGTGCGCCGCGTCGAACTCGTCCCAGGGATGGATGATGCCGGCATCCAGCGCCATCGAAGCGGTCTGCAGCTTGAACGTGCTGCCAGGTTCGTAGACGCCCTGCACCGGCCGGTTGAAGCGCTCGTCGGCCGTCGAATGATCGAAATCGTTGGCGTCGTAATCCGGCAGGCTGACGATCGCGAGCACCTCGCCAGTCTGCACGTTCATCACAATGCCCGCGGCCGCGAGCGGGTGGAACTCATCGACCGCCTGCGCCAGCACGTCGCGCACCACGGCCTGGATCCGTACGTCGATCGACAGGCGCAGCGGGGTTGGATCGGTATCGAGACGTTTGTCGAAATACTTCTCGAGCCCCATGTCGCCGTGCCCGGCGCGGTCGATGTGGCCGATGGTCTGCGCGGCCACGACACCGAGCGGATAGCGGCGCACCTCCGTCTCCTGGAACGCGACACCCGGAATGCCCAGGTCGTTGATGCGCAGTTCCTGCTCGGGCGTGATGTCGCGCGCGATGTAGATGAATTTCTTGTCGCTCGCGAGGCGCGCGGCGATGACCTTGACGTCGAGATCGGGCAGGACGGTCGCGAGTTCCTCCGCCGCGTGCTCGGGGTCCGTTACCTGGCGCGGATCGGCATAGGCGGTCGCCATCGGCAGCGAGATCGCGAGAATCTCCCCGTTGCGGTCGGTAATCGGCGCCCGGTGCGCGTGCCCGAGCATCGGCATCGCGGCCGGGGTCGCGGCAAAGACCGCCTGTTGCACCGGTAGCTTGGGGACATTGGTCGTCACCAGCAATTCGCGCGGCAGCATCGGCTGCAGAACGGTCGCGTCGGTGAGCTTCGCGGCGACGGCAAGGAACAACACGACGAAAGCGCCGGAGGCGACCAGCAGGCGGCGATGGCTGCGCGCGATGGCTGCGCGCCGCTCGAGATCGGGGGCGGTGATGCGCACCGTCTCCATACGCGGAATGCCCGCGGCGGCGGGTGCGCCGAAGCGCCGCGCGGGTGCGCTAGCATCTGGCGGTCGGCGATCGGGCAGGTCACTCACCGATTGCCACCGGGCGCCCGGGACTGCGCGCTTGGCGCCGCCGTGGGAGCGGTCCAGGCCATGCCGAGCATCGAGACAGCCGGCGTCGGCCGCATCGGCGCCGGGCGAGGCATCACCACCTGCGCAGTATGCACGGGCTGCGGACTCACGATCGCCGTGTGCTGGGCCGCCGGAGCGGCATGCCTCGTATAGGGGCTGACTGGCACCTGCGCCTCGGCGAGCGCGGTCGGACGGACGGGCCGCGGCCGCGCGGGCGCGGCGTGGGCCGGGGGTTCATGCGGCCGGACAGTGGCGACGAGATCGGTGGTCGGCGGTGCGGCGTGCGGCGCCGACGGGGTGGTGGGATGGCGTTCCGGCGCCTGGGCCACGGGCGCCACAGGCGTGGCCGACGCAACCGGTGCGGTGGCGGCCGGCATGGTGGCGTCAGGCGCCGTTGGGACGGGCGTCGTCGCGCCGGGCGTGGCCGCGTCCAGAGCGCCAGCCGAGGGCGAGTTTGGCGTCGCGGCGGTGGCCGGTGCCGCATCTTGCGGTGGGCTGGGCGGCGCGGGCGCCGGGCCCACTGGCGGCAGGCGCGAGGCCAGGTCCGCCATCGTCACGAACTGCGTCGGCGCCGTCGGCGGCAACTGCAGGAACTGGTCGGAAAGCTGCTGCAGCCGTTGCGGGTCGTTCAACAGTGTGTATTCGGCGGTGAGAAGCGCGGTCTGCTGCCGCACGGCGCGGATCTGATCCACCGTGTGGGTGATGCGGCGGTCGAGCAACTGCGCCGAGAGCTTGGTCTGGTAGAGATAGAGGCCAGAGCCGGCGGCGGCGACAAAGGCCAGAAGGGTGATCGGGCGTATCATGCGGCGTCTCGTGCGATGCTGGCCGCCTCTCGGGCGAGGGCGCGCAGCCTGGCGCTGCGGGCGCGCGGGTTGACGGCGGTTTCGGCTTCGGTCGGGCGCAGCGCGCGCGGCGTCAGCAGGGCAAACCCGGCCCGGCGCGGCGCCTGTTCCGGCTGGTGGCGGGAAGGGCGGGGGCCCCGGCCGGCGGCGTCCTGCATGAAGCGCTTCACCAGCCGGTCCTCGAGCGAATGGAAAGCGACGACGACCAGCCGCCCGCCAGGCGCCAGCAGGCCGGCAGCCTGCTCGAGCGCCCGTGTGATCTCGCCGAGTTCGTCGTTCACGCGGATGCGCAACGCCTGGAAGCTGCGCGTCGCGGGGTCGATCCCGTCGGCACTGCGCGGCACCGCGCGGCGGACGATATTCGCCAGCGCCAGCGTGGTCTCGATAGGTGACTCTTTCCGTGCCGCGACGATCGCGCGCGCGATCCGCCGCGCCGCGCGTTCCTCGCCGAACTCGTAGAGGAGGTCGGCCAGCTCTCGTTCCGGCAGGTGGTTGACCAGTTCGGCCGCGGTCGGTCCCTCGGCGCCCATCCGCATGTCGAGCGGCCCGTCGGCACGGAAGCTGAAGCCGCGGCCGGGATCGTCGATCTGATAGGACGAAACGCCGAGATCCATCACCACGCCATCGAGCGCCGTCACGGCGTGAGCGCGCAGCAACTCCAGCATTGCCCCGAACCGCCCCTCGATGAGCGTGAGCCGGCCGGGATACCGCGCCGCGAGCGCCGCTCCGCGCGCGATCGCGGCCGGATCGCGGTCCAGCGCCACCAGCGTGCAGCCACGCTCCAGGATCGCCGCCGCATAGCCGCCGCCGCCGAAGGTCGCATCGAGGTAGATGCCGTCCCTGCGGGGAGCAAGCACGTTCATCACCTCCGCCAGCATGACGGGTACGTGGCCGCTCATGGCACCGCTCCCTGCGCGCTGGCCATGGCAATTCCGGGGGCGGGAACCGCGAGGCGGCGGGATTGCACGCCAAGCCGCGCCTCGGCGGCGCGGCGCGCGGCCGCCTCGGGCGACCAAATCTGGAACTGCCGCCCCATGCCCACAAAGGTCGCCCCTTGGTCCAGCCCGGCCCAAGCGATCAGGTTCTGCGGCAGGACAATGCGGCCTTCCTTGTCAGGCGCGAGCTCCACAGCGTCCGCATAAAGCGCGATCGCCAGGTCCTCCTGGTCCGCGGAGAACAGGTCCAGGCGGGCCATGGAGCTGGCGAGTGTGTGGAAATAGCTGGCCGCGAAGCCGTCGATGCAGCGATGCGTGTGGTGGGGACGCAGCACCAGAGAGGATTCGCCATCGCCATTACGCTCCTCACCGTTTCGCAGTGCCGCGCGGAAGGGCGCGGGTATGGAGACCCGTCCCTTCGCGTCCAGCTTGTTCGGATGGGTGCCCAGGAACTGGGACATCCGGCCAGCCCCTCAAAAACATGACCCGCAGGGTCCCCGTCCCCATGGGTGGCCGTGGGATAACATGGGAATTGCCGGGCGTAAAGCGGAAAGCCTGGGACAACCGTGGAGGGGGAGCTTTTCTTTCAGGGAGTTGCGGGACTGCCATTGGGTGCGGGATCAAGGGAGCGTGAGGGGGGACTTAGGTGCCAGACGGCCTGTAAGCCGGGTTCTGTCCGCCCTTTCGGGTGGGACGGCCATTCCTCTGGGACGCGCATCGCTGCGCGCCTCGCGCGACCAACCCGGGCGGCGGGGCGGGACCCCCTGACCCCGGCTCAAGCCTCGCGGCGTGAACCAGCGCCTGCCGCCCCTATTCGGTCTTGCTCCCGGTGGGGTTTGCCGTGCCACCCCCGTTGCCGGGGGCGCGGTGCGCTCTTGCCGCACCGTTTCACCCTTGCCGACGGCTTACGGCGCCGGCGGTCTGTTCTCTGTGGCACTTTCCCTAGGGTCGCCCCCGCCGGACGTTATCCGGCACCGTCGTCCCGTGGAGCCCGGACTTTCCTCTCCCGGCTTGCGCCGGCAGCGGCCGTCCGGCCGTCTGGCAGGCGGGAGATGCGCCGGGTGCGCGCGCGCGTCAACCGGCGTTCTGGATGGCGGCCTCGCCTCGGGGTTGCGGGCGCTGGGCGCGGCGGGCACCAGGCTCGTCGCGGAAACTCCAGGCATAGACGGCGAGGTAGCCGGCCTGGAACAGGGCGGCGAGCAGGAAGGGGATGCGGTCATGCCCCGCCGCGATCAGCGCGCCGGCGATCGCTGGTCCCGCGATGCGCGGGACGGCGAGACTCAGCGCGTTGAGCGAGGCGGCCCAGCCCATCCGCGCCTCGCCGCCCAGGCCGATGCTGAGTGCCTGGCGGGCGCCGTTCGTGCCGCGGTTGCAGAGCGAGCGCAGGATCGTGAGCGCCGCCGCGGCGGCGAAGCCAGGCGCGAAGGGGAGCGCAAGCAGCATCCCCAGCCCGGCGAGACGCATCCCGATGACCACCGGCAGCGTGCCGAGGCGCTCGGCCAGCCGCGCGGCCAGCACCGAGGCGGCGGCGGCGGCCAGGAAGCTCGCCGCGATTACCGGGCCGATGCTGCGCGGGCCGTGCCCGAAGCGGACCGCGAACCAGTAGGCGAGCAGCGGTCCGGTCAACCCCGTGCCGATGCCAAGCAAGCCGTTGGCGAAGGCAAGCCGGCGCAGCTTCCTCCGCTCCGAGGGCGAGGCCGGGGGCGGTCGCCAGGCTGCCGCCCTGCGGGTGACGTCCGGCAGCGCCGCGACGATGGCCGCCCCCGCGAGGCTGGCGAGGAAGGCGGCGACGAAGACCATCCGCATCGGCGTCACCGTCGCGACCAGACCGCCCGCGGCCATGCCGAGGAACCCCACGGCGGAGTTGCGCGCGAACTGGCGCCGCCGCGCCTCGGGTGGCGTGAGGTCGGCGAGCCAGGCCTGCTCCACTGGCCCGAACGGCCCTGCGGCGCCGTTCGCACCTCTTCCGTACTGGGCGAGCAGCGTGGCCGCGACCAGCGTGATGTTGTTGGCCGCCAGCGCGAGGATGGCCGCCAGCGCCAGCACCGCGTGATAGCCGAGCATCAGCCCACGCCGGCCAATGCGGTCGCTGAGCGGCCCGGCAAACGCGGTCATCGCGAGCCCGACGGCGAGCGCCATGGCGAGCAGCCCCCCGATCGCGCGCCCGTCCCAGCCCAGCGCCCGCAGGTAGAGCGCAAAATCCACCGCCAGCGCACCATCCACGGTGGCGCGCAGCAGGCGCAGGCCGAGCAGGCGGTTCGCCGGGGTCACGGCGTGCGCCGCGGGTTTCGCGTGTCGGTCATCGTGCTTCGCCTCGGGCATCGTGCTTCCCCTTGGGCATCGTGCTTCACCTTGGGGCGACTCACCCTTGGGGCTCGAACAGCGCGGCTCCGGTCAGCGCGACGATGCCGCTGCGGTGCGCAAGTCGCCGGAAGCGATGCGCCGCGTCGGCGATCGTGGAAAGCCGCAGCGGCGGCGCCAGGCCGCGTGCTTCTGCCGCCCGGCTCATCACGGCGACGAAGTGGCGTGCGCGTTCCAGCCGTGTGCCGCCCTGCGCGGCGTCCAGCGTGCCGGAGCGGCGCAGCGACGGCCCGGCCGAGACATCTCGCATGCCCACCAGCACGTGGCCCGGCACGGCAAGGAACGCGTCGGGGTGGAACGCCAGGTCCGGGCGCTGGGCGCAGCGTCCGATGCCGTCGGGGAACGCCAGGGACGGATCGGGCAGCGTGTACCACCCCGCCGCGGAGGCGACGTAGCGCGCCACGCGCTCGGGGTGGGCCATGACGAAGCGGTGCACGAACTGCGCGCCCCCGGAATGGCCGAACAGCCGCACCTTGCCCGGCCCGATCACCCCGCCCGCCTCGAGCCGGTCGAGCAGGCGCAGCAGCGCCCGGTCGGCTTCCGGCCCGTGTCGGCCGAGGCGCTGGTAGTCCGGGAACCGCTCGGCACCGAAGCGCGGCACCACGAGCACGGCACCATAACGATCCGCGATCGGCGCGAAGTGCTCCAGGATCTCATCGTCGTTGCGCGAGATCCCGTGGACCGCGACGAGGCAGGGTCCGCCCCGCGCGGTCGCGCTCGCATGCAGCGCGAAGGGCAGGTCGGCCGCGATCGCGTTCACGCTGCGACGGGCTGGCGCAGGTCCGCGACCAGGCTGCGCGCGAACGTGCCCTCGCACAGCGCGTCCAGCGGCAGCACCGGCACCGCGAGCGCCTCCGCCGCCTCGCGCATCGCCAGCGGCGAACTGGTCACCACGCCGCTGACCGCGACCACGTTCACGCCACGCGCCTCCAGCCACGCCACCCCGGCGCGGGCGCTCATGGCGCTCTCGGCAGCATAGACCACCGCATCGACGAGCTGGTCGAAGCGGGCTGAGGCGAGCAGCGCCGCGGTCTCCTGTTGCAGCACGCCGTCGGCGATCTCGATCACGATCGCCTCCGCCCCTGCCTGGGCATGGCGCGCGATGGCCTGTGCCAGGATCGCCTCGACCTGCGGGACCGCCACGCCGAAGGTCGTCACGTAGCCGAAATCCGTGAAGTCGAGCACCGCGATGGCGCCGGCATCCGCCACCGCCCAGCGATCGCCGCCGGAGCCAGTACCGGTGACCTTGGCAGCGGCGGGCCGCAGCCCCGCGGCGCGCAGCCCGCGCACCAGGCCGCAGACGGTGGTGGTCTTGCCCGTGTTCATCGAGCCGCCGACGGCTGCGATCACCGGCGGGCGACGCGCTGGTGCGCCAAGCGGCGCGAGCGCGAAGCGGCGCAGGTTGAGCGGGCAGCCCTGGGCATCGGTCGCGAGCCCGATCGGCACGATCGTGGTTGCCTGGCGCACCGACGGATGCCGGTTCGCGACCGCCGAGGCCACGCCGCCGCCGGCAACCAGGTGGCAAGGCTGCAGGCTGGCCGGCACATAAGCCTCGAACTGGTCCGGGGCGTAGCGGTTGCCGTAGGCGACAACGATCTCATCGCCCGGCCACAGCTTGGCGCGGCGGCCCGCCGCGTCCTCGAGATGCTGGTGCTGGCCCAGGTGCTCGACGCGCGCGAGCACGATATCGCCGGGCTCCGGGCAGGCATCCGTCCGCAGGCCGGAAAGTTGGGACAGCGGGACGTTACGCACGGTGTAGGCACGCTTGGCGGCGGCGAAGCGGGTGGCAATGCCGGCCGGATGGTCGATGCGGGTGAGCGATCCCATGTCGGGCTCCTGGGGTGCAGTTTGTGCCCCGACCATGCGGGTGGTCGCTGACGCGACGCTGACGCGCCCGCGCCGCGCTCAGAACGTGGCACTTGTGGCCAGCTCGAGCTGGCAGATGGTGCCGCCGCCCGGCCGCGGCCCCAGGCGGACGGAGCCTGCGTGCAGCTCCGCCACCCGGCGCACCAGCGCCAGCCCGATCCCCGCGCCCTGGCTGCCCTCGCCGCGGCGGAACCGCTCGAACAGCCCGTCCGGTTCCCTGCCCAGCCCTTCGCCATCGTCCTCGACCGTGATGCGGCGCCCATCCTCCACGCGCACGGCGACATGCGTGCCCTCGCGTGTATGCGTCAGCGCGTTGGCGACGATGTTACGCACCGCGATTGCGATCAGCGCCGGATTGCCTTCGATCTTGCTGCCAGGACCTCCGATGTCGAGGCTGATCTCCTGGTGCCGGCGCACCGCGGCCGGCGCCGCCTCCTCGCAAACCTGCCGCGTGATGGCCGCGAGATCGACCGGCCCGCGCGCGCTTGCCGCCTGGCTCTGCGCGAATCGCAACAGCTCGTCGACGAGGTTGGCGAGGCGGTCGATCTCGGCCGTGATCTGCGCTCGCCGAGCGCCGCGTGGCAGCGCGTCCGCTTCCAGCCGCAGCACGGCGAGCGGCGTGCGAAGTTCGTGCGCGACATCGGCGGTGAACGCTTCCAGCGTCGCGATGGCGCGCGCAATCGCCTCCAGCATCGTGTTCATCGCGGTCGCGAGATCGACGAGCTCGCGCGGTGCATCAGGCACCCCGAGGTGCTGGATTCTGGCGCCCGCGGCCGCCGCTTCGCCGATGGCGAGCGCCGCGTCCGCGGTCCGCCGCAGCTCGGCGACGGTGGAGCGGATCGCAAACGCCATGGCCAGCGTCAGCGCCGGGATCAGCAGGCCGAGCGGCAGCGCGATGTGATCCTCGATCTCGCCGACGATGACACCGAGGCTGAGCAACCCTGGGTCGCCTTTCATCAGCACCTGCACCCAGAGCTTGCGCCGGCCGCGCACCACGCGGTCGGTCAGCAGCCAGGCGCGTGGCCCCGTCATGTTCTGCCGCGGCAGCGCGTCGAAGGATTCCGTGAGCTCGCGATCGACCAGGGCCGGGTGCGCCACGTTGGGTCGTTCCGGCGCGGGCAGCAGCGCTGCGTTGGCCTCGGCGATCAGCCTTTGCCGCGATAGAACGCGCCGGTCATAGACGCGGAATGCATAGTTCGCGGGATAACCGCGATACGGGGCAAGCTGCGCCGGGTCGCGATTGTTCCACACCTCCCGTGCGATCGCTTCCGCTTGGAGGCGCAATGCGTTCTCGCGCAGGAAGGCGGTGTCGAGTCCGTAGCGGGCGAGGAAGAAGACCAGCAGCGCGATCGAGACCAGGATGCTGGCGGTGGCCATGCGCAGCAGCAGGCTCAGGCCGAGGCCGATCGGCCGGCGGGAAGGCTGCTTCATGTCGTTTCGGTAAGGATATAGCCGAGGCCGCGCAGCGCCGTGATCTCGAGTCCGGCCTCGCTCGTGACAAGTCGCCGGCGCAGGCGCGAGACGACGGCCTCCACCGCGTTGGGCGTCACCGCGTCGTCGAAGGAATAGGCCGCCTGTTCCAGCGCCTCGCGCCGCAGCACATGTCCCTTGCGCGCCAGCAGCGCGGCCAGCACCGAGAACTCGCGGCGCGGCAACTCCACCTGTTGCCCGGCGACCTCGAACTCGCCTGTGTCGGGGTCGAGGCTGGCACGGCCGGCGGCCAGGCGCTTTGGCGCCAGTGTCGGCGCGCGGCGGCGGACGGCGCGGATGCGCGCCAGCAGCTCCTCCACCGAGAACGGCTTGACCAGATAGTCGTCCGCGCCGGCGTCGAGCGCCCGCACCCGTGCGTCCACCGCGCCACGCGCCGTGGTCACCAGCACCGCTGTGTTGGCGCCGCGCGCGCGCAGCCGCGCCAGCAGCGTCAGGCCATCGCCATCGGGCAGGGACAGGTCGAGCAGCAGCACGTCGAACGTGGCGATGGCCAGCGCCGCCTCGGCCTCGGCGAGGCTGGCGACGCTGTCCACGGTCATGCCCGCTTCATCGAGATGCCGCGCGATGAGGCTGGCGAGACGGGCATTGTCCTCGACGACGAGCAGCCGCACGTGATCCACCTGTTGTTGCTGTCCGGCCGCGGACGGAATGACCGGCCGGAAGGTTTCGCCCCATCCAGGCTTGCAGGCCGCTTTCAGTCCGCGCCCGTACCCCTCCGATCCCGAAAGCCGAGGCCGAAGATCGCGATGTAGCCGCCCTGCAGGGCGGCGGCGAGCAGGAAGGGCAGCGCCAGGGCACCGGTGTCGAACAGGATGCCAGCGAGAATTGGCCCGGCGGCGCGCGGGATCTGCGTCGAGATCGCGTTGACCGAGGCGGCGAAGCCTCGTCGCTCAGGCCGCACCAGGTTCATGGTGAAGGCGCTGCGCGCGCCGATCGTGCCGCGGTTGAACAGCGAGCGGGCGAGGTAGAGCGCGCCCGCTACCAGAAAATTCGGCGAGAACGGCAGCGCCAGCAGCATCGCCAGGCCCAGGAGGCGGCTGATCACCACGGTGCGCACGATCCCGAACCGTGCCGCGATGCCGCCGGTGGCGAACGTGGTAAGCGCCGTGACGACGAAGCTCGCCGCCATCACCGGCCCGATCAACGCTGGCGTCGCCCCGAACCGCACCGCGAACCAGTAGGCGACCAGCGGGCCGGAAAGCCCGATCCCGGCCCCCTGCAGTGCGTTAGCCAGCGCGAGCTTCAGGAGCTGGCGGTTTTCCTGCCGCACCACCGTCACAGACGCCTGTGGCGGCGGCGGCAGGCGTGGGTCCGGCGTGCCCGCGAGGATCGCCGCGCAGACCAGCGCCCCCACGGCCACGACGAGGAACTGCCCCTGCGCGGCCAGTCCCCAGCCGGCGGGCAGCATGGGCAGCATCGCGCCCACCCCCATACCGAGGAACCCCATCGCCGCGTTGATGCTGAAGGTCTGTCCGCCGCGACGATGCGCCCCGAAGGCGGCAAGCCAGGCCTGTTCCACCGGCCCGAACGGCCCTGCCACCCCGTTCGCTCCGCGCCCGTACTGGCCGACAAAGGAGGCGAGTGTCAGCACGGCCACGGAGTGATGCCAAGCCGCGGCGGCGGCCGTCGCCGCCTGCGCCAACTCGAAGCCAATGAGCAGCGTACGCTTGCCGATGCGGTCCGCCAGCGGGCCCGACACCGCGGTCAGCACCACGCCGCCTGCCAGCGCCGCCGCGAGCAGCGTGCCGATCGAGGCCGCCGGCCAGCCGAGCGCGCGCAATTGCAGCGTAAAGGCAACCGCCATCAGCCCCTGGCCGATGCTGCGTACGAATTGCGCGGCAATAAGCAGGCGGTGTCCCGCCAAGGGGGCGCGTATCGTTTCCGTCATGACCTCGTCTGCATCGCCGCCAGCACCGCGGCCAGCCGCGCGCGCGTGCCCGCGTCCGCCTCGCCAGTGATCGCTTCCTGCCGCCAGTGCCGCTGGAAGGCGCGCAGCAAGGTAGGCAGGTCGAGTTCGGCGCGGTAGCCGATGGCTGCAAGCGTGCTCCGCACGGATTGCGGGGTGACGGAGTTGCCGGTGTCACGCGGCCAGACGCCGATCCCTTGTTCGGCAAGATGGCGCCAGTCGAATCTCTCGCCCGGATCCTCCTTGCGGTCCGGCGCGACATCCGAATGCGCCACCACGTCGCGAGCCGCGATGGGATGGCGTCCAAGAATCCCCGTGCACAGCTCGGCGACCGCCCGTATTTGCGCTTCCGGGAAGGGCACGTAGCCGTGCTCGTGTCCGGGATTGGCGATCTCGATGCCGATCGAGCGCCCGTTGAGCGCCGTATGCCCGCGCCAGAAGGAAATCCCCGCATGCCAGGCGCGGCGCGACTCATCGACCAGCTTCCAGACTGTCCCGTCGTCCTCGACGAGGTAATGCGACGAGACGCGCGCCTGCGGATCGCAAAGCCGCTCCAGCGCCGCGCCGGCCGTTATCATCCCCGTATAATGGAGAATCAGGAACGAAACCGGCCCGTCGCGCTCGTCGTGGTTGGGGCTCGCCCGCTCGCGCAGCCTCACAGGCCCCGCTCGCGCTTGATGCGGTCCCAGGCGGCGTTGATCTTCGCCACCTGGTCCTGCGCGCGCGCGACGAGCTCAGGCGCGGCACCACGGCCGGCGAGGCTGTCCGGATGATGCTCGCGCATCAGCGCCCGCCAGCGCGCGCGCAGCGCCTCGTCGCTCTCGCTCGCGGAAAGTCCCAGCACCGCATACGGGTCGTCCGCCACGCTGGCGCGCACGGTCCTCTCGCCGAGCCCCATCGCCATCCTCACCTGCGCGAGGAACGCTGCCTCCCGGTGGTTGATCGGCCCGTCGGCGCCGGCAATGGTCGTGAGCGAGGTCATCACCTCCTCCAGCATCGCCGGATTGCCGGCGAACGCCACCGCGAGCCGCTGCGCGTAGGGCTCCGGCCCCTCGGGTGAATCCCGAGCCGTGTCGAACCAGCGGCCGATATCGCGCGCCGCCCCGGGCGGGATGAGGAAGCAGCGCTTGAACGCGTCGATTTCCGTGCGATTCACCGCCCCGTCGCATTTGGCGAGCTTGGCCGCAATCGCCACCACGGCCACGGCGAACGCCTGGTCGCGCCCGCCGCCGGCCACGCCCGGCTGTGGGCCGGCGCCCATGCCGCCGCTTTCCGCCGCGTGCCCCAGCGCGGCTCCCACCACCGCGCCCATCGGACCACCGACGACGAACCCGGCGACCCCGCCAATGATCTTGCCCCAGAAGGCCATGCCGCGCCGATACCACGCGAGCGTTGATCACACCAAAACGTCGTCCGCCTCCGATTGCAGGCTTGCGGTTGCACCGGGGCGGTTGCGCCCGGCCGCCAGCGACGGAATATGCCTCTGTGCTCGATCCCCGTTCGCTCGAAATCTTCTCCTGGGTCGTCCGGCCCGGCGGCTTCGGCCGTGCGGCGGAGCGCCTGCATGCCACCCAGCCCGCCGTCTCCGCCCGCATCGCGGCGCTGGAGGCGCATTTCGGCGCGCGGCTGGTCGAGCGCGGCGCCGGGGGAGACGACCGGCGCGCGCAACGTCCCGCTTTGCGACGACGAGATAGGCTTCGCGGCGCACCCGGGGATCTCGCCGTGGGCGCCGAGGCCGCGGAAGCCGTCGCAAGGCTCGCGGTCGCCGCTTCATCGCCCGTCCCGATGCCACCCGATCCGGTATCGTGATTGGCAGATACCTACCATGCCGGGCACACTCCGCCGCATGATCGAGCATCCAAGAGACCTGCGCCTGGCCTTCCGCGCCGGGCGCACCGGCACCACGGCCGGCCTCGCCCCCGGCTACGAGCAGGCCAACATCGCCATCGTTCCCGCGCGCCACGCCGCCGATTTCGAGGCCTTCTGCCGCGCCAATCCCAGCGCCTGCCCGCTGCTCGCGGTCGGCTCGCCCGGCGATCCCGCGCTGCCCACGCTTGGCGCTGGGATCGACATCCGCACCGATCTTCCTGGCTACCGCGTGGTCGAGAACGGGGCGGCTCGCGAACAGGCCGATATCGGGGGTCTTTGGCGGGACGACCTCGTCGCCTTCGCCATTGGCTGCTCCTACACGTTCGAACACGCGCTGATGGCGGCCGGCATTCCGCTGCGTCATGTCGCGCAGCGGCGCAAGGTCTCCATGTACCGCACCAGCGTCGCCAATGCCGCTTCGGGCCCCTTCGCCGGCACCATGGTTGTCTCGATGCGGCCGGTGAAGCGCGAGAGCGTGCCTGTGGCAGAAGCAATCTCGGCCCGCTTTGCCACCATGCACGGCGCCCCGGTCCATGCGGGTGATCCTCGGGCGCTGGGCATCGCGGACATCGCCCGTCCCGACTTCGGCGACGCCGTCGACGTGCTCGCGGACGAGGAGCCGGTCTTCTGGGCCTGCGGCGTCACCAGCCAGGTGGCGCTGGAGTCCGCCGGACTGCCCCTGGTTATCGGTCACCTGCCGGGCTGCATGCTCGTCACCGACGTCCGGTCTGCCGCATGAACGGCTGGCAGTTCTGGATCGATCGCGGTGGCACCTTCACCGACATCGTCGCCCGCGCGCCGGACGGCGCTCTCTCCACCCACAAGCTGCTGAGCGAGAACCCGGGCCGCTATCGCGACGCCGCCATCGCCGGCATCCGCGCCGTCCTCGGCCTCGGCCTGGGCGAGCCGATACCCGAGGGTCTGATCGACTGCGTGAAGATGGGCACCACAGTCGCCACCAACGCGCTGCTCGAGCGTCGCGGCGAGCGTGTTCTGCTGGTGGTCGATCGCGGTTTCGCGGATGCGTTGCGCATCGGCAACCAGGCCCGGCCCCGCCTCTTTGACCTCGCGATCAGGCTACCCTCGCTGCTGCACGAGCGCGTCGTGGAGATCGGCGGGCGCATGAACGCCGCGGGAAGCGAGATAGAACCGCTTGACGAGGCGGCGGCGCGCGACGCCTTCGCGAAGGCGAGCGCGGACGGCATCGCCGCCGTCGCCATCCTGCGCATGCACGCCTGGAAGGCCCCGGCGCATGAAATCCGCCTCGCGGAGCTGGCGCGGGAGGCGGGCTTCATCCAGGTCTCGACCAGCCATGGCACCAGCTCGCTGCTGCGGCTCGTGCCTCGCGGCCAGACCACCGTTGTGGATGCGTATCTTTCGCCGATCCTGCGCCGCTACGTCGACCAGGTGGCGAGCGAGCTGCCGGGCGTGCGCCTCTACTTCATGCAATCCAATGGCGGCCTCGCGGAGGCCCAGCATTTCGCCGGAAAGGACGCGATTCTCTCCGGACCCGCCGGCGGCATCGTCGGTGCCGCGCGGACGGCGGCGCAGGGCGGCTTTCCGCGGATCATCGGCTTCGACATGGGCGGCACATCGACCGATGTCGCGCTCTACGACGGTGCCTTTGCCCGCGCCTTCGAGACGGAGGTCGCTGGCGCGCAGCTGCGCGCGCCGATGATGGCAATCAACACGGTCGCGGCCGGCGGCGGCTCTATCCTGCATTTCGACGGTGCGCGCATGCGCGTGGGGCCGGATTCCGCGGGCGCGGATCCTGGTCCCGCCTGTTATCGCCGTGGCGGTCCGCTCACGGTCACGGACGCCAATGTCCTGCTCGGCAAGCTGCAACCGAAACATTTCCCCGCGATCTTCGGCCCGGATGGTGACGCGCCACTCGACGCTGCAGTGGTCGCGGAGAAATTCGGGGCCCTGGCCGCCGAGATCGGCAAGGCGACGGGAACGACGCCCGACCCGCGCGACGTCGCGGAAGGCTTCCTGCGCATCGCGGTTGCCAACATGGCCAACGCCATCAAGCAGGTTTCGGTGCAGAAGGGCTACGATGCCACCCGCTTCGCGCTCGCCTGCTTCGGCGGTGCCGGCGGCCAGCACGCCTGCCTGGTGGCGGACGCGCTGGGCATGACCAGCGTCTTCATTCACCCCTTTGCCGGCGTGCTCTCCGCCTATGGCATGGGCCTCGCGGACCAGAGCGCAATGCGAGAGCAGGCGATGGAACTGCCGCTCGCCGATTCCAGCATGACGGCCCTCATCGATTCCGCAGCGCGCCTGGAAGGTGCCGCGCGTGAGGCATTGCTCGCCCAGGGCGCGAAACCGAACTCACTGCGCGCCGAGCGGATGCTGCATCTGCACTACCTGGGCACCGAAGCCTCGCTCGCAGTTCCCTTCGCCCCGTCCGAGGAAGCCGCGCGAAATTTCACGGAACTGCATCGTGCCCGTTTCGGCTTCGCCACCCCGGAGCGGCCACTCGTCGTGGAGGCCGTTGCCGTGGAGGTGACGTCGCCGGGCGAGGCGGTGGAGGAAACCCCGATCGCCCGTCGTTTCGAGGGCACGCCGATGCCGATCGACGAGGTCGACATTTGGTCGGGCGGCGCCCTGCACCGCGTGCCGGTGTACGACCGGCTGGAGCTGCTCGGCGACGACCGTATCGCAGGCCCCGCCCTTGTCCGCGAGGCCAACGCCACCACCGTGGTCGAGCCCGGTTGGGAAGCCGAGGTCACGGCACGCGACCACATGGTGCTGCGCCGCGTCGCCGCCGCCGCGCGGCAGGTGGCCGCTGGCACGGACCGCGCGGACCCGGTGCTGCTCGAACTTTTCAACAATCTCTTCATGAACGTTGCCGAGCAGACCGGCGCCGTGCTGCAGAACACGTCCCAGAGCGTGAACATCAAGGAGCGGCTGGACTTTTCCTGCGCGATCTTTGACGCCGAGGGCAATCTCGTCGCCAACGCGCCGCACATCCCCGTCCATCTCGGCGCCATGGGCGAGAGCGTGCGCACCGTGCTCGCCCGCCGGCGCGGCACGCTGCGGCCAGGCGACGTCATCGCGCTTAACAACCCCTACAACGGTGGCACCCACCTGCCGGACGTGACCGTCATCACGCCGGTCTTCGACGCCGCGGGCACATCCGTCCGCTTCTTCGTGGGCTCGCGTGGCCATCATGCCGATATCGGCGGCATCACCCCCGGCTCGACGCCGCCCGCCTCGCGCACGCTCGAGGAGGAGGGCGTCGTGCTCGACGATTTCCTGCTGGTGGACGCCGGCCATTTCCGGGAGGCGGAACTGCGCGCCCTGCTCGCAGGTGCCCGCTACCCCGCCCGCTCGCCCGACGTGAACGTCGCCGACATCAAGGCGCAGGTTGCCGCCAACAACAAGGGCGTGCAGGAACTGGCCCGGGTGGAGGCGGAGTTCGGCTGGGATGTCGTTGCCGCCTACATGGGCCATGTGATGGACAACGCGGAGGAGAGCGTGCGCCGCGTCGTCGCCCGCCTCTCCGACGGTGCCTTCGACTACCGCATGGACGACGGCGCGCTGCTGCGCGTCAAGGTCTCGGTCGACCGCGCCGCGCGCAAGGCCCGCATCGATTTCACCGGAACGGACGTACAACGTCCGGACAATTTCAACGCCCCCCCCGCGGTGACACGCGCCGCCGTGCTCTACGTCTTCCGCTGCCTGGTGGGCGAGGAAATTCCGCTCAACGAGGGCTGCCTCAAGCCGCTCGAGATCGTCATCCCGGCGGGCACGTTCCTCTCGCCTCGGCCTGGTGCCGCCGTCGTTGCCGGCAACACGGAGGTGAGCCAGGCCACCTGCAACGCGCTGTTCGGGGCATTGGGCGCCATCGCCTGCAGCCAGGCGACAATGAACAACTTCATCTTCGGCGACGCCAGGCGGCAGTACTACGAGACGATCTGCGGCGGCACCGGGGCCGGGCCAGGCTTCGATGGCACGTCCGCGATCCAGACGCACATGACCAACACCCGCATGACGGATCCCGAGGTGCTGGAACTGCGCTACCCCGTGATCCTCGAGGAATTCTCCATCCGCCGTGGTTCCGGCGGCGCGGGGAAATTCCGCGGCGGCGACGGCGCGCGCCGGCGCATCCGCTTCCTCGAGCCGATGACCGCCGTCATCGTCGCCTCGCGGCGCAACGTCGCACCCTTCGGCCTTGCCGGTGGCGCCGATGGTGCTCCAGGACGGCAATGGGTGGAGCGCGCGGACGGCACGCGCGAGGCGCTCGGCGGCCGCGCGAGTGCCGAGCTGCGCCCAGGTGATTGTTTCGTTATCGAGACACCAGGTGGTGGCGGCTATGGGGCAGCCTAGGCTGTTGCGTCCCGTGTAACGGATTGCATGCGAACGCCTGATGCTCGAAACTCCGCAAAACTGCGGAGGTGAGGATGTCCGTCGGGTTCCGTATTCTGCCGGTAGCGTCGCGCGTGGCACCGTCCATTGTGGACGCGTTCCGCGCGCTGCCGGTCGCCAACGTCAGCGACTGCATGTCGCGCATGACCGCGGGCGGCCCGCGTCTGCGCCCCTTCTACAGCGGCGGCACGATGGCCGGCTCCGCCTTTACCGTGAAGACGCGTCCCGGCGACAACCTCATGGTGCACAAGGCGCTCGACATCGCGCTACCCGGCGACATCGTGGTGGTGGACGCCGGCGGCGACCTCACCAACGCCATCATCGGCGAGCTGATGCAGGCGCATGCGCGCACCCGCAAGCTTGGCGGCGTCGTCATCAACGGAGCCATCCGCGACGTCGCGGCCCTGCGGGAGAGCGATTTCCCGGTCTTCGCCGCCGGGGTCACGCATCGCGGCCCTTACAAGGACGGGCCTGGCGAGATCGGGGTCGCCATCGCCATCGACGGCATGGTGATCGAGCCGGGGGACCTGATGCTGGGCGACGAAGACGGCATCCTCTGTGTCCCCGCCGCTGAGGTGGAGACCGTGCTCAAGGCGACGCAAGTCAAGCACGCGGCGGAGGAAAAGCAGATGGCGGCCACCCTCGCCGGCACCAGCGATCGTGCCTGGGTGGACGTGACGCTGAAGAAGCTCGGCGTTCTTTAGCTGCGCCGCTTCCTGACGCCGCGGTCACGCCTTCGGCGGTGTCCGCGGCGCATTCTCCAGGACGCGCAGCGCCAGCCGAAGCAGCACGCCGGCGGGCCGCTTGAGTCCTGCGCGCGCGGCTTCCTCCGCCAGCGTCAGCAGGTGGTCGCTGAGCATCAGCGGCGAGGGCGGGTTGGCTTCGGGCGTCTGGTTCGCGAGCATCGGGTTCTTCCTGGTTCGCTGGGATGGTGTCCGGCCGTTTGAGCCGGTAAGGCAATGATGCGTCCCGGAGGGGTTGAGGAATGATGAAGGAATCCGCCGCCGATTTGTTCCGTGAATGTCCGGTTCACGCCGTGACCCCACTGCTCGACCTGCCTTCCCTCGCGGTAGCCCTCGGAGTCGGGCGCGTGCTGGTGAAGGACGAAGGCGCGCGCCCGCTCGGCAGCTTCAAATCCCTCGGCGGCGTCTATGCCGGGCTCCGCGCGCTGGCCCGGTCGGCTGGTATCGGTGTGGCTACCCTTATCGCGGAGGCCGGCGGGCGCGTGCTGCCGGCGCTCGTCTGCGCCAGCGATGGCAATCACGGCCTCGCCGTCTCTGCGGCCGCGCGGCTCGCCGGCACGCGGGCGCGTGTGTTTCTTCCCGAAGCCGTCTCCGCCACGCGCATCGAGCGCATCCGCGCCAAGGGCGGCGAACCGGTAATCGTGCATGGCACATATGAGGACGCCGTTGCCGCGGCCGCGCGGCTTGCTCGGGAAACCGGAGCAATTCTGATCGCCGATACCAGCGCCGATCCCGCCGATCCCGTCGTCGCCGACGTGATGGCGGGTTACGGCATCATGGCTGAGGAAATGCGTGAGCAGTTCCCGGCCCAACCCACACATCTCTTCCTCCAGGCCGGCGTCGGCGGCCTCGCGGCCGCGATCGCGGACAAGCTGCAGGGCCGCGTCGTCGTCGTTGAGCCGGAAAAGGCCGCCTGCGTCGCGGCGGCACTCGCGGCGGGGCGCATCGTCACCGTCCCCGGCGATCTCGTGACCTCGGCCGAGATGCTCTCATGTGGGGAGGCATCGGCTCCGGCGATGGCCGTGCTGCGGCGGCGCGGGGCGCAGGCCGTAACCGTTTCGGAAACAGAATTGGCCAATGCTCCCGGCTTCCTGCGCGCCCATGGCGGTCCGTCGACGACGCCCTCCGGCGCCTGCGGCCTCGCCGGCTTGCGCCACGTTATGGCGGACCGGGCCGTGGCCCCCACCCTGGGCCTCGACGACAAGAGCGTCGTGCTCGTAATTGTGACTGAGCGCGGCTAGGTCAGCGCCTTCAGCGCCGCCACCCTCAGCGTGGAGGCCAGCGGTTGGACAGGGTCGCGCGCGGCGTCGAACTCCGCCACCAGCCCCGCCAGGCTTTTGTCCGCCGCTCGCGCCATCGTTTCGAGAGCGGACCAGAACTCCGGCTCCAGCGCCACGGACGTGCGGTGCCCCGCGAGCGAGAAGCTGCGCTTGGCGAGGTGCTTCACCCGATCCGCCCCTGCGCCCATGCACCCGCTTCCGCCACGACCGGATCGGCATCGACGGCGAGACGCGCCGCCGCCGGCAACAGCCCCTTGTCACCCGAGTTCCCGACGGCAATGGCCACATTGCGCGCGAAACGATTCCGCCCGATCCGCTTGACGGGCGAGGCGCTGAAGAGTGCGCGGAACCCCGCATCGTCCAGCATCGCGAGCTCCGCGAGGCGCGGCGAGGCCAGCGCCTTCCGCTCCGCGAGCGCGATATGGCGGCCAGCCTGCGCGAACCGGTTCCACGGGCACACCGCGAGACAATCGTCGCAGCCTGCGATGCGGTTGCCCATCAGCGGCCGCAATGCCTCGGGGATCGGCCCCACGTGCTCGAGCGTCAGATAGGAAATACAGCGCGTGGCATCGAGCCGGTAGGGCGCAGGAAAGGCATCGGTCGGACACGCATTCAGGCAGCGGCGGCAGGTCCCGCACCGATCCGCGTGCAGCACGTCCGCGGGCAATTCCAGCGTGGAAAATACCTCGCCCAGGAACAGCCAGGACCCGTGCGAGCGCGAAACGAGATTGGTGTGCTTGCCCTGCCAGCCCAGCCCCGCGCGCTGTGCTGCGGGCTTCTCTGACACTGGCGCGGTATCGACGAACACTTTCACCGCCCCGCCATGTCGCGAGACGATATGCTGCGCCAGGTGCTTCAGTTTGCCCTTCAGCAGGACGTGATAGTCGCGACCGCGCGCATAGACGCTGATCGTGCCCCGCTCGCGCCTTCCGATATTGTCGAGCGGATCATGCTCCGGCGCATAGGATAGGCCCAGGGAAATCACGCTGCGCGCTTCGGGCCACAGCACCTTCGGGTTCGCACGCTCCGCCGTGCGGCTTGCCAGCCATGCCATGGTCCCGTGATGTCCCGCCGCGAGGAATTCCCGCAGCCGCGCCGCGTCCTGCGGCCCGGGCTCGGCGCTTGCGATGCCCACGGCATCGAAGCCAAGCTCGCCCGCCTTCGCCCGGATCTCAGCCGCGGCCGCGGTAGGATGGGACGCCATGTTCGGGGATCCAGACATCCTCGGGTGGCACGCCGGATTGCCAGAAGACATCGATCGGCATTCCCCCGCGCGGATACCAATAGGCGCCGATGCGCAGCCAGGCGGGCGAGAGCGCAGAAACCAACCGCTCCGCAATCGCCATCGTGCAGGCTTCGTGGAACGCCCCGTGATTGCGGAAACTTGTGAGGTAGAGTTTGAGCGACTTGCTCTCCACGATCCACGCGCCGGGAATATAGTCCAGCACGATATGCGCGAAATCCGGCTGCCCCGTCAGCGGACACAGTGAAGTGAACTCGGGGCAGGTGAAGCGGACCAGGTAGGCGCGATCCGGCGTGGGATTCGGCACGCGCTCCAGCACCGCCTCCTCGGGCGAGCCGGGAATGCGGCTCGGCTGCCCAAGCTGGGTGAGCCCAACATAACTCTCGGTCATGGTCGCGAGATGGGGCAGGGGCCGCGTCCTGTCAAACCCGGTCCCGGGAAGCGCCGTCAGCAATGGAAGATATTTTTGGCGGTGACAGGCGAGAAAGTCAGAGTGCGGGCGTGGCACCTCCGCGGCGAAATAGGCGTGCCGCCCGCCACGGCGCCCGGCGTCGTAGGTTGACCGGCGCGGCTCGTAAGAGACGATGAGGTCCCCGGTTACCGCCTCCACCTGCCGGCGATAGGTCGCGGGAACGTGATGCCGGGCTTCGGGACGGTCATAGTTCGGTTCGCGCTTCCTCGTGAGGACCGCCTTGGTCATGGCGTTCCTGTACTCCGACGGCGCGCGGGCCAGAGGATGGCGCAGCTCAGCCGGCCCGTGAAGCCGCACGCCATTCCTCGCGGCACGCCTCGGCGTAGTCGGCGAGGTTTCCTTTGCCGATTGCGTCCCGCATGCCGCGCATCAGGTCCTGGTAGTAGGTCAGGTTGTGCCAGGTCAGCAGCATCGGGCCGAGCATCTCCGCGCTGCGGAAAAGGTGATGCAGATAGGCGCGGGAATGCCTCGTACAGGCCGGACAGCCGCAACCAGGGTCGAGCGGCCCTGCGTCGTCGGCGAAGCGCGCGTTGCGCAGGTTCATCACGCCTTGCCGTGTGTAGGCCCGCGCTGTCCGCCCCGCCCGCGTCGGGATCACGCAGTCGAACATGTCCACGCCACGCATGACGGCGCCCAGCAAGTCGTCCGGCGTGCCCACGCCCATCAGGTAGCGCGGCTTGTCCGCCGGCAGCGCGGGTACGGTGAGGTCCAGCACCTCGAACATCGCCGCCTGGCCCTCGCCCACTGCGAGCCCGCCAATCGCATTCCCCTCGAACCCGAGCGCGCCGATCGCCGTGGCGGAGGCCAAGCGTAGGCGGGGATACACGCTGCCCTGCACGATGCCGAACTGGCCGTATCCCGCGCGCGCAACAAACGTGGCGCGGGAGCGCGCGGCCCAGCGATGCGTGAGCTCCATGCTCGCCCGCGCCTCGGCCTCGGTGGCGGGAAAGGGAGTGCATTCGTCGAGCGCCATGGTGATGGTGGCATCCAGCAAACGCTGGATCTCGGTCGATCGTTCCGGCGTCAGCCGGTGCGCGGAACCATCGAGATGCGAGCGGAACGTCACCCCGTTCGCGTCCACCTGGCGCAGTTTCGCGAGCGACATGATCTGGAACCCCCCGGAATCCGTCAGGATCGGTCCGGGCCAGTCGGTCATCTTATGCAACCCCCCCAGCCGCGCCACGCGCTCCGCGGTAGGCCGCAGCATGAGGTGGTATGTGTTGCCGAGGATGATCGCCGTTCCCGTCGCGCGCACCGCGTCGGCGGTCATCGCCTTCACCGTCCCGGCGGTGCCCACGGCCATGAACGCCGGCGTCGGCGCCTCGCCATGCGCCGTCACCAGCACGCCCGCGCGCGCCGCGCCGTCGCGCCCCGTCTGCCGCCAGGTGAGCGTCACGCACGGTGCTCCAGCGTCGCGCTGCGATGCGCGCAATCCAACAATGTCGCGTCGCCATAGGAATAGAACCGGTAGCCGGCCGCGATCGCATGCGCATAGGCCGCGCGCATCCTCGCCGTGCCGGCAAACGCGCACACCAGCACGAAGAGCGAGCTTTTCGGCAGGTGAAAGTTCGTCAGCAGCAGATCGGCCGAGCGGAAGATGTGTCCCGGCGCGAGCATGATGTCGGTCTCGCCGGCAAACGGGCGAATGCGCCCCGCCTCATCCACCGCGCTTTCCAACAGTCGCAGCGTCGTCGTGCCCAGCGCCACGATGCGCCCACCCGCCGCCCGTGCGGCGTTGATCGCCGCCGCGGTATCTGGCGCGATCACCCCCCGTTCCGGGTGCAGCCGCCGCGCCGCGAGGCTGCCCTCGCGCAATGGCAGGAACGTCCCGGCGCCCACATGCAGCGTAAGCCGCACCAGCCCAACGCCGCGCGCCGCCAGGGCCGCCATCACCTCCGGCGTCATGTGCAGCCCCGCGGTGGGAGCCGCGACCGCGCCCTCATGCCTGGCGAACATGGTCTGGTAGTCGGTCTCGTCCCGCCGCGTCGGCCCTTCGGGGCGAGGAATATAGGGCGGCAGCGCCAGCCTCCCGTCCGCCCGCAGCGCGGCATCGAGTGCGTCTCCCGCACGGTCGAAATCCAGCACGACGCTGCCATCGGGATGCCGTGCGCGGATGGTGGCGGCAAACCTTTCCGGCCCCTCGATCGTCACCGTATCCCCCGGCCGCAGCCGGCGGGCATTGCGGGCGAGCGCTACCCAACCTCCGTCGGGCAGCGGCCGGTCCAGCGTCAGCCCCACCCGCGCCTGGCCGCGCGTGGCCTGCAATTGGGCGGGGATCACCCGCGTGTCGTTGACCACCAACAGGTCGCCTTCGCGCAACAGCATGGGCAGGTCGCGCACCGCACGGTCGGCGAGCCCGCCGGGCCCCACGCAGAGAAGGCGCGCAGCGTCGCGAGGCCGGGCGGGCTCAGCCGCGATACGGTCCGCGGGCAGGGCGAAATCGAACTCGGAAAGGTCGGTCATGGGCTGCTGGGGCTCGGCTCGTGATGGTCGGTCTGGCCGTCTGGCGCAACGGGGGAAGAAGCTGGAAGCCTCGATTGCCAGAAAGCGAGGCAAAATGTTTCGTAAACAGCGAAGGGCGGATGTTTAGGATGTCAACTTTTGGCGACTCACGTCATCCGGTTGGCGCCTGCTCTCGCTCGATGTGTTATGGACACAACGTCATGCACGGTTTCCGCCGTGCCACGAGGGATCGAAAGTTGACATTGCGCCTGTTGCGATTGCTGGCTCCGACCGTCCTTGCCGCGATGCTCGCGGTGAGCGGCGCGCGCGCGGACACGATCTCCTTCGCCAACTTTGCCTCGACGTCGAGCCTGGTCCTCGCGGGCTCCGCCACCACCAACGGGTCGAACCTGAGCCTGACCCAGGTGGGGGACGCGAACGTGGCCGGCTCCGCCTTCGTCGCGACGCCATTCGCCCTCGGCACGGATGGATCCTTCAGCGCCGTCTTCCAGTTCCAGATCACGCCAAGTTCCTCGGGCCCGGCCGATGGTTTCACCTTCGTCCTCGCCCAGTCGATCGCCAACCAGCCGCTCGAAGCGGGTGGCAACCTGGGCTACCATGACCTGGCCAACTCCGTCGCGATCGAGTTCGACACCTACGACAATGAGTCGCCCGCCACCGGCGGCTCCCCGGTGACCCAGGGCGGTGCCAACGACACCAACGACAACCACGTCGCCATCGACGTGAACGGGCTGCTGAACGACCACGCGTCTGCCTCGCCCTACGGTGTCACCAACAACAGTCCCTGGTGGTGTGCCGGCGCCACCAATGGCTTCGGCTGCATGGCCAATGGCGATGTCTGGACGGTCCTGGTCGGCTACAACAACAAGAAACTCAGCGTCGCGGTGCAGGACGGTAACGCCGCTCCGGACTTCTTGATCAACGGTTTCGCGATCGATATCCCGGCGACGATCGGGACCAGCACCCCCTATATCGGGTTCACGGGCGGGGTCGGCGGCCTCAGTTCCGAGCAGGATATCCTCAATCTCCACGTTGCCCAGGACCAGCGCAACGTGCCGGTGCCGGAACCTGGCTCGCTCGCCCTGCTCGGCTCGGGCATCGCGGGGCTGCTCGCCTTGCGCCGTCGTCGCGCGCGGGCCTGATTTCTCTAAGCCGGGCCGCCGCGAAACCTCACTCGCCGAGATAGGTTGAGATCTCGATCAGGTTGCCATCGGGATCGCGGCAATAGACGGAACTCATCGGGCCCAGCGCTCCGGTTCGTGACACTGGCCCCGCCTCCACCACCACCCCGCAGACATGCAGATGCGCGACGATATCGCGCGCGCGCACCGCTGTGATGAAGCACAGGTCCTGCGTCCCCGGCCCGGGTTGCGCCGCATGCGGCTCGAATTCCGCGCGGTATTGGTGCAGGTTGATCTTCTGCCCGCCGAATTTCAGTGCCGTGCGTGCCGGCTTGCCGAAGCTCTCTCGCTCCATTCCCAGAACGCGCTGGTACCAATTGGCCGTCGTCTCCAGATCGGCACAGGTGATGACGAGATGATCCAGCCGGTCCACCGCGAAGCGCATGCGCCTGGCCTCAGGTGAGGTCTTCGTAGAAATCGTGGCCCTTGTCGTCGATGACGACGAAGGCAGGGAAATCCTCCACCTCGATGCGCCAGACCGCCTCCATGCCAAGCTCCGGGTACTCCAGCACCTCGACCTTTCGGATGCAGTCCTGCGCCAGCCTTGCCGCGGGCCCGCCCACGCTGCCGAGATAGAAGCCGCCGAACTTCTTGCACGCGTCACGCACCACCTTGGAGCGGTTGCCCTTCGCCAGCATCACCATCGATCCGCCTGCCGCCTGGAACTCCGCCACGTAGGAATCCATTCGTCCCGCCGTGGTGGGCCCAAAGCTGCCGGTCGCGTAGCCTTCCGGCGTCTTTGCCGGCCCTGCGTAATAGACCGGGTGGTCGCGGAAATACGCGGGCAGCCCCTCGCCACGATCGAGCCGCTCCTTGAGCTTGGCATGTGCGATATCACGCGCCACCACCATCGTGCCGGTAAGCGCGAGGCGCGTCTTCACGGGGCATTTTTTGAGCTGGGCGAGGATCTCCTTCATTGGCCGGTTGAGGTCGATGCACACCACCTCGCCGCCCAGGATCTCGTCCGTCGCCTCGGGCAGGTACTTCGACGGATCAGTCTCCAGCTGCTCCAGGAAGATGCCGTCGGGCGTGATCTTCGCCTTCGCCTGCCGATCCGCCGAGCACGACACGCCGATGCCGATGGGCAGGCTCGCGCCGTGCCGGGGCAGCCGGATCACCCGCACGTCGTGGCAGAAATACTTGCCGCCGAACTGCGCGCCGATGCCCAGGTGGCGGGTCATCTCCAGTACCTTCGCCTCCATCGCGTGGTCGCGGAACGCATGCCCGGACCGGTCGCCCGAGCTGGGCAGCGCATCCAGCCACTTGGTCGAGGCCAGCTTCACCGTCTTCATCGTCGTCTCGGCGGATGTGCCGCCGATGACGATGGCCAGGTGATAGGGCGGGCAGGCGGAGGTGCCCAGCGTCTTGACCTGGCTGGTCAGGAACTCCGCGAGCTTCGCTTCGTTCAGCACCGCGCGGGTCTGCTGGTAGAGAAAGCTCTTGTTCGCCGAGCCGCCGCCCTTGGCGCAGAACATCAGCTGGAACTCGTCGGCATGGTGCTCGCCGGGGGCGGCCATGATGTCGAACTGCACCGGCAGGTTGTTGCCCGTGTTCACTTCCTCGTACATCGAGAGCGGCGCGTTCTGCGAATAGCGCAGATTCGTTTCGGTGTACGTACGATGCACGCCCCAGCTCAGTGCCTCCTCCTCGTCGCCGTCGATCCAGACACGCTGGCCCTTCTTGCCGAACACGATCGCCGTGCCGGTGTCCTGGCACATCGGCAACACGCCGCCCGCGGCAATGTTCGCGTTCTTCAGGAGATCGAGCGCCACGAACCGGTCGTTGGCCGAGGCTTCGGGGTCGTCGAGGATGGCGCGCAGCTGGGCGAGGTGCCCGGGCCGCAGCAGGTGGGAAATCTCGTGAAAGGCGGTGAAGGCGAGTTCGGACAGCGCCTCCGGGGCCACGTGCACCACCGTCCTGCCGTCGCAGGTGGACGTCCGTACGCCCTCGATCGCCAGCCGGCGGTAGGGCGTCGTGTCCTCCCCGAGTGGGAACATCGTCGAGAAATGGAAGTTCGGCGGGCGCTTGAGCGGCGCGTTCATGCGGGAGTGTCCTCGTCTGCGTCGTCCGCCTTGCTGCCGGACGGCGGGTTCTGGTCGCGCGTGCCGGCGCGGCGGCGGAACGCGTCGAGCGAGACCACCTGCGACGCGCCGTCCTCCCGCCCGGCGGGGGCGGGCAGGGGCGGCGCGGGCGTTTCCTCCGCGGGCTTCTCCGCGGGCTGCTCCGCGGCCTCGCCGGCATCGTCCGCCTCATCGGCTTCGAATTGCAGCATGAAACGGATGGCGGGATCAGCGAACTGCGTGACGGCGGCAAGCGGGATCGTAAGCTTCGCCGGCACGCCACCGAACGTGAGCCCAACCTGGATCAGCCCCGCCGCGGCGTCGTAGGCCAGCCCATGGAACTGGTGCTGCAGCACGATCGTCATCTCGCGCGGATACTGCGCGCGCAGCCGCTCGGGCAGCATCGCCCGCGGATGGTCGGTGCGGAACGTTATGTAGAAATGGTGCTCGCCCGGCAGCCCCTCGCGGGCGACGTGCTCGACCGCCTTCGCGACCACCTGGCGTAGCGCGTCGCGCGTCCAGGCCGCGTAAGGCAGCTGGCTCTCGGGCGGGTCGGGCGGTTCGTCTTCCATCGCGCCCTGTTAGCTTGTCAGGGTTTCCGGGCCAAGCGGGCGGCCGTGCGGGCTCCCGCGGGAACGGCAAGCCATGGCGGCCGCGTCGCGCGGACCCGCTTCTGCACGGGGCAAGCCTCTGCGTGCGCCCCAGGCAGGTACCCGAGCGACATCAGGAATTCGCCCACGATCTCGCCACCGGTAAAAAGGAAGGTCTTGCGGAACAACTTCACCCAATCAGGCTTCTCGCGCGGGTGATGCGCGTCGAGCCAGGCGGCGAACCCGCCATGGCTCGCGCGCATGGCCTGGACGCGCCGCGCGTTTTCGAGGATCGCCAGAACCTTGAGCCGGTTGCGAATGATGCGCGCATCGCCGAGCAGCCTCGCCTCGTCCCTCGCACCCCAGGCGGCCACCTTGTCCACGTCGTAGCCCGCGAACGCCTCGCGCATGCCGTCGCGGCGCTTGAGAATCGTCTCCCAGGACAGCCCGGCCTGCATGATCTCGAGCACCAGCCGCTCGAAAAGCACATGCTCCTCGCGTGCCGGAAACCCGTACTCCGTCGCGTGGTAGGCATGATGCACCGGATGCCCCGGCGCGATGGCGCAATACGTGCTCATGAACGCGACTCGTGCCACGCCCGGAGGCTTGATGCGAGTGGGGGGCTTCTGTTGCCCGGTGCCCCCCGGACCGCGCTTACCTATTGTTAGGCAGCGAGCGCCATTGCGTTGTTGTCGTTGGCACTTGTGATACGGCCCGATGACGGCGGAACCATGCCGGGCAAAAGGTGGGTCTTTACCACGCGTGTCGAGCCTGTTTCGCCCCCTCAGACCCCTCCGGACCGCGGCCCGGAGATTGGTGGAGGCGCCGGGTACCGCCCCCGGGTCCACAACGCTTATTCCACACACCGTTTATCGCCATAGCCGGCAAGCCGGCAGACGGAATATAGGCGTGCGGCAGGCGCGTTGAAAGGGTGCGGTCATGGAAAGAAGCGGAGGATCGGGGGCGGGGCTCACGGAGGAGCAACTCGCCCAGATCGCAGAGGCGCGCGAGGCGAGCCATGCCACCCGCCGCGCCACCGTGCCGGCGCTGGAGGCGATGCTGCACAGCCCCGTCCGGGTGCTGGACCACGGCTTCCTCCGCGCCATCGATTACATGGGCGACGACGATGCCATTGTTCAGGCCGCCCGCGTCTCCTACGGCCGCGGCACTCGCCGCGTCTCGGAGGATGCCGGCCTGATCCGCTACCTGATGCGCCACCGCCATTCCACGCCGTTCGAGATGTGCGAGATCAAGTTCCACGTGAAGCTGCCGATCTTCGTTGCGCGGCAGTGGATCCGCCACCGCACCGCCAACGTGAACGAGTATTCCGCCCGCTATTCCATCCTCGACCGCGAGTTCTACATCCCCGCCCCGGAGCATCTCGCCGCCCAGTCCCAGACCAACCGACAGGGTCGCGGTGCCGTCCTCAGCGGGGAAGAGGCCGAGGACGTGCTGCGCGTCCTGCGTGAGGACGCGACGCGCAACTACGACCATTACGCTGCGATGCTGAACGAGGACGAGGCAGGCAACCAGGTCGACCCCGCGCGCGGGGGCCTGGCGCGGGAGCTCGCGCGCATGAACCTCACGCTCAATACCTATACGCAATGGTATTGGAAGACGGACCTGCACAACCTCATGCATTTCCTCTCGCTGCGCGCGGACGCGCATGCGCAGTACGAGATCCGCGCCTATGCGGAGGCAATGATGGCATGCCTCGATGCCTGGGTGCCG
This sequence comes from uncultured Pseudomonadota bacterium, assembly GCA_963764465.1. Taxonomy (GTDB): domain Bacteria; phylum Pseudomonadota; class Alphaproteobacteria; order Acetobacterales; family Acetobacteraceae; genus JAJXXT01. Next base: position 154,863 of record CAVXSO010000001.1, read on the forward strand.
CTCACCGCCGCTGCCTTCCGCGACTACCGGCTCGGCGCCTTCGCCTTCTCCGCTGCCATGCTCGCCATCCTGCGCCGCATGCTCGCCGGCGAGGCGGTGGCGCAGAAGGGATCAGGCCTGTCCAAGCGCGAGTGGGAGGAAATGATGACGGTCCTGCAACGGCCACTGTGAAGCCGCCGCGATGATCCTCGTCTTCGGTTCCATCAACCTCGATCTCGTGCTGTCCGTCCCCGCGCTGCCCGCGCCGGGCGAGACCGTGCTCGGCCCCGGCTTTTCGATGCAGCCGGGAGGGAAGGGCGCCAATCAGGCGCTCGCCGCCTCGCGCGATGGTGCCCGCGTGCTGCTCGCGGGCTCGGTCGGCCGCGACGCCTTTGCCCCGCTGGCTCTCGCCCTGCTGCGCGAGGCGGGCGTGGATCTCTCGCGCGTCGCCGAAACCGCCTCGCCCACCGGCATCGCCACCATCGCCGTCGATCCCGACGGGCGCAACCTGATCGTCGTCGCCAGCGGCGCCAACGCGCGGACCGCCGCCGCGCAGGTCGAGGATTCCCTGCTCACACCGCAGACGACGCTGCTCCTTCAGCGCGAGGTCGCTCCCGTGGAATCCGCCCTGCTGGCGTTGCGGGCGAAGCAGCGCGGCTGCCGCGTCGTGCTCAACAGCGCGCCCGCGGGCCCGTTCCCCGAGGAAGCGCTCGCCGCCCTTGACGTGCTCATCGCCAACGAGCTGGAGGCCGAGGCGCTGGGTGCCCGAACTGCCGCGGAACTCGCCGCGCGCCACCGCTTCGCCGCCATCGTCACGCGCGGCGGCGAGGGCGTGGAGGTCGCCTCCGGCCACGAAACCTTCTGCTTGCCCGCGCATGAAGTCGCGGTGCGCGACACAACGGCGGCGGGCGATACCTTCACGGGCGTGCTCGCGGCGGCCCTCGACCGCGGCCTGGCCCTGCGCGATGCAACCGCCCGTGCCAACGCCGCTGCGGCCCTCACCTGCACGCGCGTGGGTTCGCAACAGAGCATCCCGCTGGCCGCCGAGACCGACGCGCTGCTCGCGGGGGCCTGAACCGCGCCCCCAGCCAAGGGGCTGCCGCACCAAGAGAACTCCGCCGCGGTTGCGGGCGGCGCTCCGGTCGGGCTACGCCTCGCTCGCGTAATGACCGCATTGGCAAGGCATGCCGATGAACCGGCAGAGAGTCCATCCGCCGGACGAGGAGCGCCGTTCGGACGAGGCCCGCCACATGAAGCTAGCGGTTGCCTGGCTCTGGGGTGTTCCATCGTCAGCGCGTCAGGCAGTCCCGACGAATCAGGCAGGGAGGCGATCATGGATGAAACGCAAACGCAAATCGGCTGGCTGGCACACACGCGCACCGCGTGCCGGCGTTTCGAGGACCCGGTGCTTTCGCTTCTGCTGCTGGCGGAACTCGCGCTCATCTTCATTATGGAGCCCCTTGCTGCGGAAGGCTTCGGCATTCCGGAAGTGGTGACAATGCTGCTCGTCGCGGTCCTGATCCTCGTGCTGGCGCTGGCGTCGCGCCAGCGTTGGGTGCTGGTCATCGCCACCGCTGCCGGTCTCGTCAGGCTGCTGGGCGGGCTGGCGGAACACTTATGGTCCACGTCCGTGACGAAGCAGGCGAACGCGGTCAGCGCCGTGCTGGGGCTGGTGGCTCTCATGTGGATGGTCGCTGGCGTCGTGTTCGGCCCCGGTCGCGTCACTCCGCACCGCGTGCGGGGCGCCGTCCTGCTCTATCTGACGATCGCTCTCATCTTCGCCTGGATTTACCGACTGATCGACGAGATCGTTCCGGGTGCAATTCCCGCTCTTGGCGCCCGGCACGGTACGCTCGGTGCGTTGAGCACCTTCGTGTATTACAGCCTGACGGTCCTCACCACGGTCGGTTTCGGTGACATCACCCCGGTCGATGCCTTCGCCCGCAACCTGACGATGTTCGAGGCGCTGCTGGGGCAGCTTTATCCTACCATCATCCTCGCGCAAATCCTGACCCTCTACGCGGAGGACCGCAAGCAACAGGAGTGACTGGGCAAAAAGTAGCGACGGGACGAAACGAGCGACAGGGGCGAGCGGGGTCGTGCACGCGCGCCGCGTCGCTGCCGCCAGGATGCCCGGTGCCACCGCCAATGCCGGCGGCTTCATGTCGATTCCGGCACAAATACGCCATCGAACCGCGCCGCCGCGGCCCGCTTGCCGGGATCGATGGCAAACACAGCCGGCGGCCTCAGCCGGTCGCGCGGCGGAAATCGAATCCCTTCGAGGGCGATTGCAGCAGCAGGAACCGAGCCGGCGCGGCGGCGGAGGGGTTGTGCAGCGAGTGCCTCACGCCCGGCGGCACCAGGTTCACGCCCTGTGCCCGCAGCCGCACCGTGCGCGCTGCCCCGCCCTCGTCGATGCTGACCTCGATCTCGCCTTCCAGCACCACCGCGATGTCCCAGCTCGCAGTGTGCCGGTGCGCCGGGATGCTGCCGCCGGGATCGAGCACGTAGATGCCGGCCTGGACCTCGTCGGTGCGATGGATCGCCGCGTAATGGGCGCCCTCGTGCCGGTCGGCATAGGTGAGTGTGGCCGGGTCCTCGATCGTGAGCGGCTGCGGTTGCGGCATGGGCGCACCTCGTTCGACGCCCGCTTTTAGCACGCCGCGCTATTCGATCACGATCTTCGGCCCCGCCGGCGCGCCGGCGAGCTTCGCCGCCAGCCGTGCCGCGATCGCGGCATAGGCGCGTGCCGCCTCGCTTTCCGGGGCATGGGCGGCCACCGGCGTTCCCGCGTCCGACAGCGCGCGCACTTCGGCCAGCAGCGGCACCTCGCCGAGGAACTCGATACCCAGCCGCTTCGCCTCCGCCATCGCCCCGCCATGGCCGAAGATCTCGGTGCGGTGCCCGCAATTGGGGCAGCAGAAATAGCTCATGTTCTCGATGAGCCCGAGAACCGGCACGTTGGTACGCTCGAACATGCGCACGCCGCGCCGCGCATCGAGCAGCGCCACGTCCTGCGGCGTCGAGACGATCACGGCACCCGCCAGCTTGACCCGCTGCGCCATGGTGAGCTGCGCGTCCCCGGTGCCGGGTGGCATGTCGACGATCATCACGTCGAGCGGCCCCCACGCCACCTGGCCCATCAACTGCTCCAGCGCGCCCATCACCATGGGGCCGCGCCAGATCATCGGTGTTTCATCGTCGACCAGCAGGCCAATGGACATCGCCTTCAGCCCCCACACCTCGATCGGCAGCAGCTTGCCGCCTACCGTCTCCGGCTTGCCGCTGATACCCAGCATGCGCGGCAGGCTCGGCCCGTAGATATCCGCGTCCAGCAGCCCGACCTCGAGCCCCTGCCGTGCCAGCGACACGGCGAGGTTGACCGCGACGGTGGACTTGCCGACGCCGCCCTTGCCGGAGGCCACGGCGACGACGGCACGCGTATCGGCCAGCAGCGTGCGCTGTGGTGCCTGGGAATGCGCGGCATGGCCTCGGCCGCCGTGCGCTGGCGCCGGCTGTGGCGACGAATGCGCCGTCAGCACCACCGTCGCGTTGGTGACGCCGGGCTCGCGGGCCAGCAACGCCTCCGCCTCGCGCCGCAGCGCCTCCATGCGTGGCGCCTCCTCGCGCGTGGTGCGCAGCGCGGCCTGCACCAGCCCGCCACGGATATCGAGCGAGTCAATCCGCCCGGCGGTGACGATGTCCTGCCCGGTGGCGGGATCGCGCAGGCGCGCCAGGGCGGCGCGCAACGTCTGGGCGGTGAGGCCCTGTTCGGTGGGGTGGGCCATGCTTGCAAAACCCCGTGCTTGCATTGGTGGTTGGTGGCGGCCATATCGCCGCGTGGACGTGGCGCTGGATGGCGTCGCGCGGAGGCGCGCGTTATGGCGTTCGCGGACGCGGGCGTTATGGCGCAGCATTCCGCCCGTGCCAACCGGCACGGTGCGAGCGGCCTTCGGGCCATGAGGGGACGAAAGCCGGTATGGCGTTTCACGTTTCGAGCAGCGGACCGGAATCGCGGCCGGAGGCGTTGGCTTCTGGCTCCTCGGGCGGCAATCCGTGGGGCACGCGTCCTGGCGGTGGGCCCGGCGGTAGCGGCCCGCAGCGCCCCAACGGTGGCTCGGGCGGGGGCCCGGGCGGCGGCCCGAACAGCCCGTGGGGGCAGGGGCCTGGTCCGGGTACTGACCTCGACGCACTGATCGCCTCGGTCCGGCGCTTCTTCGGCAACGGCCGCCCTCCGGGTGGCGGCATGGGCGGCGGCTCGGGTGGTGGACGCGGACCCGGTGGCGGCTCGGGCGGCGGCCGCTGGACCTGGCGCGGCCGTGGGTTCGGTGGGGCACGCGGCGCCGTGCTGCTTGGCGCCATCGTCATCGGCTTCTGGTTCGCCAGCGGCTTCTACCGCGTGCAGCCGGACGAGCAGGGCGTCGTGCTGCGCTTCGGCGCCTTCGAACGGACCGCGCCGCCGGGTCTCAACTACCACCTGCCCTGGCCGATCGAGACTGTGCAGCTGCCCCCGGTTACCCGCGTCGAGCGCGTCGAGATCGGCTACCGCTCGCCGCCGCCGGGCTCGGACGGCGTCGCGCCGCGCGACGTGCCGGTCGAAAGCCTGATGCTGACCGGCGACGAGAACATCATCGACCTGCAGCTCACCGTCTTCTGGCGCATCCGCAACGCCAAGGATTTCCTCTTCAACACCCGCAACCCGGCTCAGACCGTGAAGGCGGTCGCGGAGAGCGTGACCCGCGAGGTGATCGGCAGCACGCCGATCGAGCCGGCGCTCACCGACGCGCGGGCGCGCATCCAGATCGCGGTGCAGAACGGCGTGCAGGCAATCCTCGACCGCTATGGCACCGGCGTCGAGGTGACGCAGGTGACCCTGCAGAAGAGCGACCCGCCCGCCCAGGTGATCGAGAGCTTCCGCGACGTGCAGCGCGCGGCGGCGGACGCGCAGCGCACGGTCAACGTGGCGCAGGGCTATGCCAACGACATCGTGCCGCGGGCGCGCGGCACGGCGGCCCAGATCGTCGCCGCGGCCGAGGCCGAGAAATCGGCCACCGAGGCGCGGGCGAGGGGTGAATCGCAGCGCTTCCTGTCGGTGCTCGCGGCCTACGACGCGGCCAAGGACATCACGCTGCGCCGGCTCTACATCGAGACCATGCAGGCAATCCTGAGCACGACGCCCACGACCGTGGTCGACGGCGCGGTGCGCGGCCTGCTGCCGATGCTGCCCCTCGGCGGCCCGCCGCCGGCGGCCGCCAGCAGCACGGGGAGCAAGCCATGAACGGGCGTATCGTGGCGCTGTTCGGCGCTCTCTTCGTCGCGATCATCGTCGTCGCGAACACGTTCTTCACCGTGAACCAGACCGAGCAGGTGCTGCTCACCCAGCTCGGCCAGCCGGTGCGCGTGATCACGGCGCCGGGCCTGCACATGAAAATCCCCTTCGTGCAGACCGCGATCCCGTTCGACCGCCGCCTCCTCGACTACGATACGCCGCCCGAGGAGGCGATCCTGGGCGACCAGCGCCGCCTGATCGTCGATGCCTTCGCTCGCTTCCGCATCACCGATCCCCTGAAATACTACCAGACGGTGGGGCCGACGGAGCAGGGCATCCGTGCGCGCTTCGACAGCATCCTGTCCTCCGCGATGCGCAGCGTGCTGGGCAACGAGCAATTGCTCGACGTGCTGTCGTCGCAGCGCACGCGCATCATGGGCGCGATCCAGCAGCAGGTGAACCGCGAGATGAAGGATTTCGGCGTCACCGTGCTCGACGTGCGCATCCGCCGCGCCGACCTGCCGCCGGAGAACACCCAGGCGGTGCTGGAGCGCATGAAGTCCGAGCGCCAGCGCGTCGCCGCCCAGGTGCGCGCGCAGGGCGCCGAGCAGGCCGCGAAGGTCCGTGCCAACGCCGATCGCGAGCGCACGGTGCTGCTCGCTGAGGCCACGGCGACGGCGGAGGCGCTGCGCGGCGAGGGTGAGGCGGTGGCGACCAAGACCTACGCCGCGGCGTTCTCGAAGGATCCGCATTTCTTCGAGATCTGGCGTACGCTCGAGGCGTACCGGGCAGGCTTCGCCGCCGGGAAATCGCGCCTGGTCCTGAGTCCCGACAGCGGCTTCCTGTCGATGCTGAAGACGCCGCCGGCGCCGGATGCCGCCAACGCCAAGTAGAGTGGTGCGCGGCATAGCGACGCGGCAAACCAAACCGCGCTAGGATGCGTACCAGGATCGCGGCCGGCGTGGCCGCGCGGAGGACATGATGAGCAGGATGATCGGATTTGTCGCGGCGCTGCTGCTGTTGCCGTCGCTCGCGTTCGCGCGCCCGGCCCCGGAAAGCTTCGCCGATCTCGCGGCGCGCCTGCTGCCCGGCGTGGTGACGGTCTCCTCCTCGGAATCGGTGTCGCTGAACAACGACGGCATGCCGCCGATCCCCGGCTTTCCGCCTGGCTCGCCCTTCGAGCAGTTCTTCAAGGATTTCATGAAGCGCCACCCTCCGGGTGGTCAGGGTGGCCAGGACAACGGGCCGCCGATGGAGCGCCGCCAGTCGCTCGGCTCCGGGTTCATCATCGACCCCTCCGGTATCATCGTGACCAACAACCACGTCATCAATGGCGCGGACACCATCACCGTGACGCTGCATGACGGCACCTCGCTGAAGGCGAAGCTGGTGGGCGCCGATTCGCGCATGGACCTCGCCGTGCTGAAGATCGATGCCGGCCATCCGCTTCCCGCCGTCGCCTGGGGCGATTCCGACAAGGCGCGCATCGGCGACTGGGTGATGGCGATCGGTAACCCGTTCGGCCTCGGCGGCACCGTCACCACGGGTATCGTCTCCGCCCGCGGGCGCGACATCCATGAAGGCCCGTACGACAACTTCATCCAGACCGACGCGCCCATTAACATGGGCAACTCCGGCGGCCCGCTGTTCGACATGGCGGGCGACGTGATCGGCATCAACACCGCGATCTACTCGCCCTCCGGTGGCTCCATCGGCATCGGCTTCTCGATTCCCGCCAACGCTGCGCGGGTGGTGGTCGATCAGCTCTGGCATTACGGCCACGCCCGCCGCGGCTACCTCGGTATCACCATCCAGGACGTCTCGAAGGATATCGCCGAGAGCCTGGGGCTGAAGCAGGCCGGTGGCGCCATGGTTGCGGGCGTGATCAAGGGCGCGCCCGGCGACAAGGCAGGGCTCAAGACCGGCGACGTGATCCTCGCCTTCGATGGCAAGCCGGTGAAGGACAGCCACGCCTTGCCGCGCATGGTTGCGGCTACCGAGATCGGCAGGAACGTGCCGATTGAGATCTGGCGCGACAACGCGAAACAGACGCTCAATGCCGTGGTTGCCGAACTGCCGCAGGAGCCGAAGCACGCCTCGCTCAGCGAAACGACGAAGCCGAAGGAAGCCGCTCCCGTCGCGGTCGAGGGGCTCGGCCTCTCGGTCTCCACCATCGACCAGGCGATGCGCGGCAAGTTCCATCTGCCCCCGGACCAGAAGGGCGTTGTCGTCACCGACGTTGGCGACGGCTCGGCGGCGGCGGACCGCGGCGTGAAGCCTGGCGACGTCATCCTGGAAGTGCAGCAGCACGAGGTGCACAAGCCGCAGGACGTGCTCGACCAGATCGCCTCGGTACGCCGCGAGAAGCGCCAGAATGTGCTGCTCCTGCTCGAGAGCGAGGGCAACACGCACTGGGTGCCGCTGCCGCTGGACATGAAGGGCCCGCAGAAGGGCTAGGTCTTCAGGCCCGGCATTCGTCGGGAGAGGCCGCGGAGGCTGCCGTAGGAGCTGCGACACCCGTCACGCGGGTGGCGGGCATCGCCCGCTTACGCCGCGCCACGGTACCACCGCAGCGACATGCACGAGAGCCCGGCATCGATCTTGCCGATCTCGGTGGTCTTGAGCGGCATCACGCGATAACCGAGGCGGTCGAGCTGGTCGATCGTGCGCGGGTAGTCGGCGCCCACCATCACCACGTCGTTCACGCGCAGTGCGTTCGCCGCCGGCTCCTCGCCTTCCGGAATGACGACCTGCCGCAAACCCGCGAACACCCCCGAGCGCGCGAGCAGGGCGGTGGTCAGCACGGTCTCGTCGTCGAGTAGCGAGCAGGCTGTCTTGAAATGCAGGACACCTTCCGGCGTAGCAACGATCTCGGCATTCCGGCCAAGCTGACGCAGGCACGAGGCGAGCGCCTCTGCCCCCGCCTGGTCGGTCCGCGCCGAGAGGCCGATCATGACACGCCCTGGCGTCGTCAGCACGTCGCCGCCATCCGCGAAACCTTGGCCCGGCAGCTCGATCACCGTCTCGAACAGGCCGCGCAGCACCGGTCCGATCGCCGCCGTCTCGCCCGCGCGGCTCGCCGCACCGGGGCGAAGCAGGACCGCGCCTTCGGTGAAAACCAGCGCCGGATCCTCGACGAAGACAGAATCCGGAAACGCATCGAGCGCCGGGAGAATCGTCACGGCGGCGCCGGCCTCGCGCATCGCCCCGACATAGGCCGCATGCTCGGCCGCCACCCCTTCATAGGTCGGGTCGCCACGGTCATCGACGCGCAGGCCGTTGACGACGGAGCGAGCCGGCTCGCGAACGATGGCGGCGTCGAACCGATAGACCGGTCTCGCTTGCGACATGCTCGGCGGTCCTTATTCCGTTGCGGCTTCCGCCCAGCTGACGCCGACGAGGTCGCAGAAACCAGTCACCCGACGATCTCCTCCACCCGATACCCCTGCGCGAACAGCACGCCGCGCAGCCCCGCGTGGCGCAGCTCGGCGCGCGCCTCGGCCGCGACCACCGGCTTGGCGCGGAACGCGACGCCGAGCCCCGCGGCCCGCAGCATCGCCAGATCGTTCGCCCCATCGCCCACGGCAGCGGTTTCCTCCAGCCCGATCCCCAGCCCCGCCGCGAACTCGCGCAGCGACGAAAGCTTTGCGTCGCGGTCCAGGATCGGCTCGGCCACCTCGCCGGTCAGCCGTTCCCCGTCGTGCAGCAGCACGTTGGAGCGGTGATGATGGAACCCCAGCTCCTCCGCCACGCGCCCGGTGAAGAAAGTGAAGCCGCCGGAGACCAGCGCCGTCGTCGCGCCATGCGCGCGCATGGTCGCGATCAGCTCCCGCGCCCCCGGCGTGTACTCGGTCCGCTCCCAGGTTGCCTCCAGCGCGGCGAGCAAAAGCCCCTTCAGCATCGCCACGCGCTCGCGCAGGGCCTCGCGGAAATCGATCTCCCCGTTCATGCTGCGGCGCGTGATGGCGGCGATCTCCTCCTTGAGCCCGGCATGCGCCGCGAGCTCGTCCAGCGTCTCGGTGGTGACGATGGTGCTGTCCATGTCCGCGAGCAGCAACTTCTTCCGCCGCCCGGAGGCGGGCTGCGCGATAGCGTCCACGGCCGCACCTTCCAGCGCCGCTGCCACCGCCTCGCGCGCCGGCAGTGCCGCGAGCGGCAGATCCACCGCCTCGCCCGGCGACAGCACGACGGGCTCTCCCGCGCCGAGTGCCGCATGCACCCGCGTCACCAGGGCACGATTGAGCGGGCCCGTCGCGCGATCGGCAATCAGCGTCAGGACATGGTTCATGGCGCGGCCTATGCGGTGCCGGCGATGACACGGCAAGACCCCGAGGCACCGCTGCCCGAAGCCCTCGTCATCGCCGGCCCCACCGCGAGCGGAAAATCGGCGCTCGCGCTGGCCCTTGCCGAGCGCCTCGGCGGCGCGGTGATCAACGCGGACGCCATGCAGACCTATCGCGAGCTGCGCATCGTCACCGCGCGCCCGACGCCGACGGACGAAGCCCGCGTACCGCATGCGCTCTACGGCGTGCGAGGTGTGACCGAACCCACCGACGCCGCCTGGTGGCGCGAGGCGGCGCTGGCCGCGATGGCCGAGGCGCGCGTGCGGGGCCGCCTGCCCATCCTCTGCGGCGGCACCGGGCTCTATCTCGCCGCCCTCGCGCATGGCATCGCCGACATCCCGCCACCGGGCGACGCGGCGCGGACGGAAGCCCGCCGCCTGCTCGCCGAGCGCGGCCCCGCCGAACTGCACGCCGCCCTCGCCAAGGTCGATCCCGCGACGGCCGCGCGCCTGCGCCCCACCGACAGCCAACGCCTTGCCCGCGCCTGGGAAGTCTGGCGCGGTACCGGCCGTGGGCTTGCCGCCTGGCAGTCCACGAAGACCACGCCCGCGCCCTGGTCCTTCCGGCTCATCCTGCTCGATCCACCGCGCGCCGAGCTCCGCGCGGCCATCGTCCAGCGTTTCGGCTCCATGTTGGACGCAGGCGCGCTGGCCGAGGTGCGCCAGTTGCTGGGGCTCGATCCCGCCCTGCCGGCCCTGCGCGCGCACGGCGTGCCCGAGCTCCTCGCGCACCTCGAGGGACATTTGACACTGGCTGAGGCGCGCGCCCGGGCCGAGGCCAACACACAGCGCTACACCAAGCGCCAGGCGACCTGGTTCCGGCACCAGAAACTGGTGGAGGACACCCGGACGCATACGATCCATGCGCGTATCGCATCGCTGGCGCAATTTTCGTCCGAAGAATTGCAGCAAATCTTCGCGTTTATTCAATCCCCCGGTTGACGCGCCGCAACATCGCGGACTAAGGCACGATCATGCCCGCGACCGCAGCCAATCCCAACTCCGCCTCCACCGACGCGCTCCAACCGGGTGCGGAGGTCCTCCTGCGCGCGCTAAAGGACGAGGGCGTCGACGTTATTTTCGGGTATCCCGGCGGCGCGGTCCTGCCGATCTACGATGCGATCTTCAAGCAGAACGCGATCCGCCACATCCTCGTCCGTCACGAGCAGGCGGCGGTGCACGCGGCGGAGGGCTATGCCCGCTCCACCGGCCGCGTCGGCGTGGTGCTCGTCACCAGCGGCCCCGGTGCCACCAACGCGGTCACCGGCCTCGTCGATGCGCTGATGGACAGCATCCCCGTCGTCTGCCTCACCGGCCAGGTACCGACGCACCTCATCGGCAACGATGCGTTCCAGGAAGCGGACACGACGGGCATCACCCGCCCCGCGACGAAGCACAATTATCTTGTGAAGCGGCCGCAGGATCTCGCGCGCACCGTGCACGAGGCGTTCTACGTCGCCAAGAGCGGCCGCCCCGGTCCGGTGCTGATCGACCTGCCGAAGGACATCCTCATCGGCCCCGCGCCCTATGCCCCGCCGTCGGAGGCCCCGCATCGGAGCTACCGTCCGCGGCGCGAGCCGGATCCCGCTGCTATCACCCGCGCCGTCGCCATGCTGAAATCGGCGAAGCATCCCATCGTCTATGCCGGCGGCGGCGTCATCAATGCCGGGCCCGAGGCCGCTGCGGCGCTCACGGAGTTCGTCCGCCGTGCCGGCGTCCCCATCACCAACACGCTGATGGGGCTCGGCGCCTATCCCGCCTCGGACCCTCTGTTCCTCGGCATGCTCGGCATGCACGGCACTGTCGAGGCCAATCTCGCCATGCACGGCTGCGATGTCATGCTTGCCGTCGGCGCCCGCTTCGACGATCGCGTGACCGGCAGGCTCGACGCTTTCAGCCCCGGCTCGCGCAAGATTCATATCGATATCGATCCGTCGAGCCTCAACAAGAACGTCGCCGTCGATCTGCCGATCGTTGCCGATGCGGGTCAGGCACTCGCGGCGCTGAACGTGGCCTGGCAGGCGGACGAGACGCGGCAGGATCGTGCGGCACTCGCCGCCTGGTGGGAAAAGATCGAGGCGTGGCGGGCCACAAAGTGCCTTGCCTACAACCAGGCGCATGGTCCCGGCGCGCTGATCAAGCCGCAATACGCGATCGAGCGCCTGCGTGACATCGCCGCCGCCAGTGGTCGTGAATGCTTCTTCACGACGGAGGTTGGCCAGCACCAGATGTGGGCGGCGCAGTTCCTGCGCTTCGACCAACCGAACCACTGGATGACCTCGGGCGGGCTCGGCACCATGGGTTACGGCCTGCCGGCCGCGATGGGGGTGCAGATCGCACACCCGGACGCGCTGGTGGTGGACGTCGCCGGCGAGGCCTCGATCCTGATGAACATCCAGGAGCTTGGCACGCTGGCGCAGTACCGCCTGCCGGTGAAGATCTTCATCCTCAACAACGAGTACATGGGCATGGTCCGCCAGTGGCAGGAGTTGCTGCACGGCGGCCGCTATTCCGAGAGCTACTCCTCGGCGCTGCCCGATTTCATGAAGCTCGCCGAGAGCTTCCACGGCACGGGCATGCGCGTGACGGAGGTCGACAAGCTCGACGCCGCGATCCACGCCATGATCACGAGCGACAAGGCCTTCATTCTCGACGTCGCCGTCGATCCGGCGGAAAACTGCTTCCCCATGATCCCCTCGGGTGCGGCGCACGACCAGATGATCCTCGGCCCCGGCAAGCAGGAAGCCGCTCCCGGCGTCTCGGACGAAGGCCTGGCGCTGGTCTGACGCACGTATTCTGATGCACGGCTTCTGACCCAAGGCCCACACCCATGCCCGCCATTTCGGACAGCACCCAGCGCAGTGCCACCATTTCCGTGCTCGTGGAAAACGAGGCGGGCGTGCTCGCGCGCGTCGTTGGTCTCTTCTCCGGCCGCGGCTACAACATCGACAGCCTGACCGTCGCCGCCGTCGAGGATGGTCGCAATCGCAGCCGCATCAACATCGTCACTTCCGGCACCGCGATGGTGATCGAACAGATCAAGGCTCAGCTCGATCGGCTCGTCCCCGTTCACCGCGTCGCGGACCTCACTCAGCAGGGCGCGCACATCGCGCGCGAGATGGCGCTCATCAAGGTGGTTGGCAAAGGCGAGCACCGCGCCGAGGCACTACGCCTTGCCGACGCTTTCCGCGCCCGCGTCGTCGATGCCACGGTCGAAAGTTTCGTTTTCGAGATGACAGGCAGCTCCGACAAGCTCGACGCCTTCGTCGAGCTGATGCGCCCCTTGGGCCTCGCCGAGGTTTCCCGCACCGGTGTCGCGGCGCTGGCCCGCGGCACCCGTACGATCTGACGTCACAAGACAACCCAGCAAACCGGTTTCCCCAGGAGAAGAAGATGCGCGTCTATTACGATCGCGATGCCGACGTGAACCTGATCAAGGCGAAGAAGGTCGCCGTGATCGGCTATGGCAGCCAGGGCCACGCCCACGCCAACAACCTCAAGGATTCGGGTGCCGCGAACATCGTCGTCGGCCTGCGCCCCGGCTCCGCCGGCGTGGCGAAGGCCGAGGCCGCCGGCCTCAAGATCATGGACCCCGCCGAGGCCGCCAAATGGGCCGACGTCGTCATGGTCCTGACGCCGGACGAAGGGCAGGGGGATCTCTATCGCGAGAAACTCGGCCCCAATATGCGCCCGGGCACGGCGCTCGCCTTTGCGCACGGGCTCAATGTCCACTTCAATCTGCTTGACCCGCGGCCGGACATCGACGTGTTCATGATCGCGCCGAAGGGCCCCGGCCACACGGTGCGCAGCGAGTACCAGCGTGGCGGCGGCGTGCCCTGCCTGGTTGCGGTCGCGCAGAATCCCTCCGGCAACGCGCTCGAGATCGCGCTCTCCTATGCCTCGGCCATCGGTGGTGGCCGTGCCGGCATCATCGAGACCACCTTCAAGGAGGAATGCGAGACTGACCTCTTCGGCGAGCAGGTGGTGCTCTGCGGCGGCCTCGTGGAACTCATCAAGGGCGGCTACGAAACCCTGGTCGAGGCCGGCTACGCTCCGGAAATGGCCTATTTCGAGTGCCTGCACGAGGTGAAGCTGATCGTCGACCTCATCTACGAGGGCGGCATCGCCAACATGAACTACTCGATCAGCAACACCGCGGAGTACGGCGAGTACGTTTCGGGGCCGCGCATCATCAATGCCGAGACCAAGGCGGAAATGAAGCGCGTGCTGGCGGACATTCAGTCCGGTCGTTTCGCCCGCGACTGGATGCTGGAGAATAAGGTCAACCAGTCGAGCTTCAAGGCGATGCGCCGCGCCTCGACCTCCCACCCGATCGAGCAGATCGGCGAGAAGCTGCGCGCGATGATGCCCTGGATCGCCAAGAACAAGCTGGTGGACAAGGCAAGGAACTGACGCGTGAATTGACGGGGCCCGGAACTGCCCGCATGGTCCCCGGCGCTGCTTGATCTTGGTCAAGGCGCCGGGGCCACGCCCGCCCCATGCTGACCACCGAATGGGGCGTAGATCGATGGAGGGCTCGATGAAGGTACGCGACGTGATGACGGCGCCGGTCGTAACGGTAGGACCGGAGACGGAACTGGCGGCCGCGACGAGCGTGATGGCGGAGCGGCGTATCAGTGGCCTGCCAGTGGTGGATCGCGGCGGCCGGCTGATCGGCATGCTCACCGAGGGCGATCTTTTGCGTCGCGTCGAGACCGGTACACAGGGTGAGACCCCGGGCTTCCTGAAGACGCTGTTCCGCGCCGGCTCTGTGGCTTCCGATTATGTGCGCACTCATGCGCGCAAAGTCGAGGAGATCATGACGCCGGACGTGGTGACGGTCGGGCCGGACGAGGATCTGGGCGAGGTCGTGGCCCTGATGCGCCGCCGGCGCATCCGTCGCGTGCCGGTGGTGGCGGACGGGCATCTTGTCGGTATCGTCTCCCGCGCCGACCTCATCCGTGCGCTCGGCGAGGTCCTGAAGGAACCGCCTCAGAAGCCGGAGGGCGACGCCGCGATCCGCACCGCGATCCTGGCCGAACTCGGCTCCCAGGCCTGGGCGCCGCGGGGCGGCATCCGGGTGGAGGTCACCGCCGGCGTCGCGACCATTGACGGCGTGGTTTTCAGCGACGAGGAGCGCCGAGCGATCCTGGTGGCGGCCGAGAACGTGCCCGGCGTTACCAAGGTCGTGGACCAGCTTGTCTGGGTCGATCCATCCTCCGGCATGAGCATTGGCGCGGACGGGCGCGTCCTGCCGTAGGGGCAATCTCGCGTTTGACCATGCGGCCGACTGGGAGGCGCATCTCGCGCCGCTCACAGCATCCTGGTCTTCGGTCACACTGATGGGCCGGGCGCGCGGGGGCGCCATCAGCATGGAAATCGGGCTCGGCGCGATGCAGGGAAACCCGCCGCTCGGCCAGTCCGCCTGACGGCGATCTCAGGGCGTGTCGGCCTGGGCGATGTGCATAAGGCCGCTGCGGTCGAGCAGCGTGACCTGGTTTGGTACCTTCATGTCGATGCGCCGTTCGCGGCGGAATGCGGAGAGTGTGCGGCTCACCGTCTCGATCGTCAGGCCAAGGTAGTCCGCGATATCCGTGCGCGTCATCGGCAGCATGATGAGGCCGGTCTCGCCACAGGGGGGCGCGAGGTCGAGCAGGAAGCTCGCGACGCGCTCGCGCGCGGTCTTGCGGCCGAGCAGCAGCATGCGCTCCTGCGCGATGACGAGCTCGTGGCTCGCGACCTGGAGCAGTTTGTCCTCCAGCGCCGGCAGCGCATGCATGAGCTTGCGGAAGCGGTCGCGCGGAAACCGGCACAGCGTCACCGCGCCGATCGCAGTGGCCGTCACGCCATAATTGTCGTTGGAGGCAAGGCCGAGGAAATCGCCGGGCCGGGCGAAGCCTGTCACCTGCTCGCGCCCATCGGGCAGCGATTTGTGCAGCCGCACAAAGCCGGAGGTGATGTTGTGGTAGGCTGCCGCCGGCTCGCCCTCCATCATGATCACCTCGCCCGCGCCGCACTGGCGGATCACGGAGATGGAGGCGAGACGCTCAAGATCGCCGTCTGGAAGGCTGGCACAGACCGCACGAGCGCGCACGCCACATCGCTCACAATGCGCAATTCGCCCGGCGATGATGCGCGGGATGACCGGGGTCACGACCGACATGAAGTATTGTTTAGCACTGCTGTTTGGAATCCGCCTAGCGCCTTGATCCGAATCAAGGCGCCATCCGTCGGAGTGTGGCGACGTGGCAAAATATTTTGGGGAGAACGAGCATGGCCACCAAGACCTCGGGAATGGGCGCCGGAACAGACACCCTGGAAGCGGCACAGCGCGGATTCGCGGCGTTTGGCGCGGCGCAGGAACTGGCGATGAAGGCTTGGATGCGGGCCGCCACCCGCCAGGCGGAGCTGACACGGGAGACGTTGACGGATTGCATGTCCGTCGCGGCTGGTATGCAGATGCCGATGTCGATGTCGATGGACGCGGCCAAGGGCGAGGATCAGGTGCGCCGCGCCAAGCTCGCGGGGGAGACCTGGTTCCGCACCTGGCGTTCGATCACCGACGATCTCAACCACGACCTGATGGAAGCGGCGGACATCATGATGTCGGGCATGCCGACGCTGCCGTCGGTCATGGCCCCCTTCAACGGTGCCGCGCGCAAGCACGACACGGCGCGCTGAGACCGTCGCGGACCGGGTGGCGCCGCGCATAGGGAGAACGACGACGATGCCCGGTCGCCGCGACGCCACGCCACGCCTCGCCATCGCCGCCCGGCCTTTTCTCGCGCGCCCCGGTGGCGACGGCGCCAGGCGGGATTTGCTGACCGCGGAGGAAAGGGAGCGTCTTGCCCCTATTGCCTCGCTTACGCGCGTGGAGCGGGGGGCGACGCTGTTCCGCCAGGGCACCGAGGCGGCTGCAATCTATGACATCGCGGATGGCGTGTTGAAGAGCATGATGATGCGGCCGGACGGCACTCGCGCCATCCTCGGCTTTTTCTTTCCGCAGGACATCGTGGGCATGGCCGACAATGGGGTCTATGCGAGTACGGTTCAGGCCGTGACGTCCGCCGTCCTCTACCGCATGCCGCTGCCGGCGTTGGACCGTCTGCTCAGGCGCGATAGCGAGCTCGACCATCAGTTCCTTATCAAGGCCTGTCACGAATTGCGTGGCGCGCAATTCCATGTTCTCACGCTGGGCATCGCGCGCGCGGACGTCCGCGTCGCGCGCTTTCTCGACATGATGCGCCAGATGCACCCTGCCGCGGCCGGGGCCTCGCTCATCGAACTGCCGATGACGCGCGCTGACATCGCCGAGTATCTCAGCCTGACGCCGGAGACCGTGAGCCGCGCTTTCGCGCGGTTGCGCCACGAGCAGATCGTCGTCTGCCCGAACCCGCATCTCGTGCGCGTGATCGACGAGGAGCGCTTCCATGCCCTTGCAGAGGACGAGGGGCGCCAGCCTCCGAAGGCCACCGCGGCGGCCTGACGCGCCAATCTCTCGCGGTGACGCTATCGCTCGCGAGGGCGGGCGCTCTCGTGCCTCCGGTGCAGCAGCGGCCACGAGACCAGGCTGAGCAGCCCAAAGATCGGCACGCCGGCAAACGAAATCCAGAAACAGCGCCGCGTACATGCGCGGCACATCGAGCCGGAAACTGCTCTCCAGGATGCGATACACAAGACCGGATCCGCCCGCCGCGGTGTCCGCCGTGAACTCCGCCACCGCCGCGCCGATCAGCGACAGCCCGCCCACGATGCGCAGGCCGCCGAGGAAGCAGGGCAGGGCGGCTGGCAGGCGCAGATACCACACCGCCTGGCACGCCTCGGACGTCACAAAGCCCTGCACCACGGCCTTGGGATCGGCGACGAAGGGTGCCAGCAATAATGCCAGGGGCGGACCTGGCCGTCGGTGAACCCATATTCGGCCTTGGGGAAAAGCCACCAGCAAGTGCGCGCCACGACCGAGATCATGGTTGGTCTGCCCTCCATGGCCGCCAGTGTTTCGCGTCCCTCGCCGGGATGGGCGATCCGGCATTGCGGGCCCTTCTGGAAATGGGCCGTGATTGCCGTCACGCGAATGTCCCGCGCGCGTAAGTTCAGCACGCCGAAACTGCCGGGATGAGAGTTTGAAGTCGATCAGCCCCACCGCGAGGTTCTGCAGCGCATTGATCGAGGGCCCGCCCTTGCGGATCGGCACGTCGAGCCCGTGCTTGCCGTAAAAGCCGCGCGCGACCGCATGGTAGAACCCGCCCCGCTCAGCTTCGGCCAGCCAATCCGTGCCGAACACCAGATTTGGCAGTGCCGCGCGCGCAATGGCGAGCATGGCGAGCGCGGCAAGGGCCGGGCCCGTAAGCTGCATGGCATGGCGGCGGCGAGTCGTCGTCTCCCTGCGCTGTCAGTTTACGGGTGCGTGCGGGCTGAGTATCCCGCGGTCCGGGCCGGGCAACCTCATTGCGGACATTTATGGTAGCGATACACTTGGCGCGGGTAGCGAACCTGCGTTAGGGATTCGCTGTCAAAGGGAGGAACCAAGCCATGAAACAGGCCGACACCAAGGCCGCCGACGCTCGCCTCGTCGATGCCGTCGCCGAACGCCTGCCCCGCCGCGCCATCATGCACGGCGTCACCGCCGCCACCGCCGCGGGCCTCCTGGCCAGCATGGCCGGACGCGCCAGGGCCGCCGACGCGTCGCCCTACCCGAGCCATCCGCGCTGGAAATTCGTCTTCGTCAACCACGTGACGACGAACCCGTTCTTCGTCCCCTGCCAGTACGGCATCCACGACGCCTGTGCCCTCCTCGGCTGCGACTACCAGTGGACCGGCTCCGAGACCTCGGATGTCGGGCAGATGGTCAACTCGATGAACGCCGCCATCGCCGCCAAGGCGGACGCGATCGCGGTGCCTATCGTGGACCCCAAGGGCTTCGACAAGCCGACGGACCGGGCTCTCGCCGCCGGCATTCCGGTCTTCAGCTACAACGCCGACGCACCGCACGGCAGCCCCAACAGGCGCCTCGCCTATATCGGCCAGGACCTGTTCCTTTCCGGCCAGCTGATGGGCGAGCGCATCGTCAAGCTCGTGGGCTCCGGCAAGGTCGCGCTGTTCATCGCCACCCCCGGCCAGCTCAACCTGCAGCCGCGCATCGACGGCGCGATCGACGCGATCAAGAAGTCGGGGGCCAACATCCAGGCGACGATGATCGCGACCGACCCGACGGTGAACGTGGCTCTCTCCAAGATCCGCGCCTATTACCTGGGCAACCAGGACGTGAAGGGCATGTTCGGCTCCGGCGGCGGCGACACGATGAACACCGGCCTGGTGATGCGCCAGTACGACCTGCCGAAGAAGGGCGTGCACGGCGGCGGCTTCGACCTGCAACCGCGCACGCTGGAGGCGATCCGCGACGGGTTCCTCGACTTCGCCATCGACCAGCAGCCCTATCTGCAGGGCTTCTACACGGTGATGGAGATGTTCGCCTTCAAGGTCTCGGGCGGCCTCGTCGGACCGGCGGACATCAACACCGGCCTCAAATTCGTCACCAAGGATTCGGTGAACCCGTACCTCAGCACCAAGACCCGCTACGAGGGCAGCGCCGCTGCGTCCATGATCGTGCCGCGCAGCGGCCCGATCGGCGGCTAGGCCACGGTCGCGGGCTGAACACGGTGCAGCAACGCAACGATCCGGCGCGGGCGGCGAGCCTCCCGCGCCGGAGCTTCTCCGCGCGGTTCCTCGACCTGGCGCTTCGGCCGGAGGCGAGCGTCGTCGTCGTTGCCCTCGTCCTGGTCGTCTATTTCGAGGCGACGGCCAACAACTTCCTCACCGACGCCAACCTGCAGACGCTGTCGCAGTTCGTGGCGGCGCCGGTGATCCTGGCCTGCGGCGAAATCATGCTGCTCATCTGCCGCGAGATCGACCTCTCGGTGGGCCAGGTCTTCGCGCTCGCTCCTTTCATTATGGAAAAGGCGCACGATGCCGGCCTGCCGGTCGTGGGCGCCATCGTTGCCGCCCTCATCGTCTGCGCGCTGGTAGGGCTCATCATCGGCCTCATCACCGTGCACCTCAACGTACCGAGCTTCATCACCACGCTCGGTATGTTCTTCCTCATCACCGGCATCACGCTGACCATCTCGCGCGGCTTCCCCGCCGACACGCCGGATGGCGGCATGCTCAACAATCTCCTCGGCGGCTGGGGCTACGCCGAGTTCATCTGGGCGCTCATCGTCGTCGCCATCATGCACACGGTGCTCAGGCACACGCGCTGGGGCCTGCACACCATCGCCACCGGCGGCAACGCCATCGCCGCGGCGGAGGCCGGCATCAACATCGACCGCATCAAGATCGGCAATTTCATCATCACCAGCACGCTCGGCGGCTTCTGCGGTATCCTGGAAGCCTTCCGCATCGGCTCCACGGACCCGCTGGCCGGCGGCAGCAACATCATGTTCCTCGGCGTCGCCTCCGGCGTCATCGGTGGCACCGCAATTGCCGGCGGGGCAGGGACCATCATCGGCGGCCTGGTTGGCGGCATCGTGCTCGGCATCCTGCAGGACGGCTTCACGCTGCAGGGCATCAACGCCTTCATGTTCGACATCATCATCGGCGCCGCGATCCTGCTGGCCATGATCGCCAACATCCAGCTCGCGCGCTGGCGGGGCATGCGCCCGCAATGACGCATCATTTCGGCCCCGAGGCCCTGCGCGCGGAGGGCATCGCCAAGCGCTTCGGCTCGGTGGAGGCGCTGACCGGCGTCGGCATGCATGTGCGCGCCGGCGAGATGCTCGGCATCCTCGGCGACAACGGCGCCGGCAAATCGACGCTCCTGAAGATCCTCACCGGCTACCATCAGCCCGATACCGGAACGATCCACGTCCACGGCCAGCAGCAGACGCTGGGTTCGGTGGACCGCGCCCGCGCGCTGGGCATCGAGTGCGTGTACCAGGACCTCGCCCTGGTCAACGGCCTCAGCATCTACCACAACATGTTCCTCAACCGCGAAGTGCTGAAGCCGTGGCCCTTCCGCCTGCTCGACCACAAGGCGATGCGCGCACGCGCGGCCGACGCGCTCGCCGATATCGGCGTCAACATCCCCAACGTGAACCTCGAGGTCGGGCGTCTCTCCGGCGGCCAGCGCCAGGCGATCGCGGTCGCCCGCGCCGTGCATTCGGATGCCAGGATCCTGCTGCTCGACGAACCGCTCGCCGCGATGGGTGCGCGCGAGGCCGGCCAGATCATCGCGCTCATCGAGCGCCTCAAGTCCCGCGGCGACATCGCCATCGTGATGATCGCGCATAATTACGCGCAGACCCTGGAAGTTTGCGATCGCGTCATGCTGATGCAGCACGGCACCGTTACCTACGAAAGCCGGGCCGCCGAAACCTCGCCCGCGGAACTGCTCGAGATCGTCCGCCGCGAATACCGCGAGATGCGCGGCGCCTGACCCTCCGTGGCACATCTCGTGCGTGCGATTGTGCCGGCATGGAGAAGGCAAGATGTATGACGTGATCGTGGTGGGCGCGGGCTCGGCGGGGGCGCCGCTGGCCGCCCGCCTGTCGGAGGATCCGCGTCGCCGCGTGCTCCTGTTGGAGGCCGGGCGGGACTGGCGTGCGGCGGAGGCACCCTGGGCGCTGCGCAGCCCCAACATCATCCCCTTCATGCACGACCCCGCGAACCAGGCAGCCTGGCAATGGCCGAGGCTGATGGCCCGACGCACTGCCGCGCAGGAACCGAAATTCTACTGGCGCGGCCGCGCGCTCGGCGGCTCGTCCTCGGTCAACGCGCAGATCGCCATCCGCGGTGTCCCGGCCGCTTTCGATGCCTGGGCGGAAGCGGGTTGCGAAGGGTGGTCGGCGGCTGATGTAATTCCGCTCTTCGATGTCATCGAGGACGATCCCGGCAAGGGGCTCAACGGCCCGCTTCCGGTCTGGCGCATGCCGATGGAGCGCTGGGGCGCCGTCGACCGCGCGTTGCGGGAAGCGGCACTTTCCCTCGGCCATCCCGAGAAACGGGACCTGAACGCGCCCGACGGGGAGGGTGTGTCCTGCAACCCGATCAACCTGCGCGACGGCGCGCGTGTCACGACCAACGACGCCTATCTCGAGCCCGCCCGCTCCCGCCCTAACCTGGAGATTCGCGGGGGCGTGCTCGTCGATCGCGTGATCGTCGCGAACGGCCGCGCCGTCGGCGTGCATGTGCGCCTCGACGGCGCCTGGCAGGCGCTTCGCGGACGCGAGATCGTGCTATGCGCGGGCGCCGTGCACAGCCCCGCGATCCTGCTGCGTTCCGGCATCGGCCCCGCCGCGGAGCTTCGCGCCCACGGCATCGGCGTCGTGCGCGACCTCCCCGACGTCGGCCGGCATTTCATGGATCACCCGATCCTGCGCGCGACGTTGCATCTGCGTGACGAATATCGTGCCCAGGGCAATGACGCTCGGCATACCAATTGCTGCGTTACCTACAGCAGCGGTCTCGGCGGTGGCGGCGAGCGCGACATGATCGTGATTGCCTATAATCATCGTGGCCTGACGCCGGACGCCTCGCCCGGCCCCACCGGAGCGGTCGGCGCGGCCCTCTACGACGCCTTCTCCCGCGGCTACGTCCGCCTCGTATCGCCCGACCCCGAAACGGACCCGGAGGTGGAGGAGAACATGCTGGCCGACCCGCGCGACCGGCTTCGCCTGCGTGATGCCGTCCGCCGCCTCGCCCTGCTCACGGCGCACCCCGTCTTTCCGCGCATCGCCGGGCGCATCACATTCGGCGACGGCGCGCTCACGGTCGCGGACGCCGCGGCACTCCCCGATGCCGAACTCGATGCGCTGATGTTGCAAGAGGCCGGCGACATCCAGCACGCCGCCGGCACCTGCCGCATGACCGCGCACGAGGACCCGCGCGGCGTGGTCGATCCCGATCTGCGCGTACGCGGCATCCAGGGTCTGCGCGTCGCCGACGCCTCCATCATGCCCGCTGACTGCCGGGCCAATCTCCATTTCACGTGCGTGATGATCGGCGAGATGGCGGCACGGCGGATGCGCGCCGACTGAGATCAGGCGCCTTCGCGCAGCTTGAACCGCTGCAGCTTGCCCGTCGGTGTCTTTGGTAGCGAGTCACGGAACTCCACGGCGCGCGGGTACTTGTAGGGCGCGATCGTCGCCTTCGCGTGCTCCTGCAGCGCATGCACCATCGCGGCATCGCCCGTGAAGCCCGGCCGCAGCACCACGAACGCCTTCACGATCATGCCGCGGTCGGGATCGGGCCAGCCGATCACCGCGCACTCCGCCACCGCCTCGTGCAGCAGCAGCGCTGCCTCCACCTCCGGCCCGCCGATATTGTAGCCCGACGAGATGATCATGTCGTCGGAACGCGCCTGGTAATGGAAATATCCGTCCGTGTCGCGGATGTAGGTGTCGCCGGTGATGTTCCAGCCGCGCTGCACATAGACGCTCTGCCGCGGGTCCCCGAGATACTTGCAGCCCGTGGGCCCGCGCACCGCGAGCCTGCCCGGCATTCCGTCGGCCACCGCCTCGCCATCCGCGTCCACGATCTTTGCCTCGTAGCCAGGCACCACGCGTCCCGTCGCTCCGGCGCGCATCTCCGCGGGTTTGCTGCCGACGAAGATGTGCAGCATCTCGGTCGAGCCCAGCCCATCGAGAATGTTGATCCCCGTCGCCTGCCGCCACGCCTCGAACGTTGCCGCCGGCAGGGTTTCGCCAGCCGACACACACAGCCGCAACGTCGGAAACCCGCCCGCCGGCAGCTTTGGCAGGACCGCGCGATAGGCGGTTGGCGCGGTGAACAGGGCGGTCGCGCCGTATCCCGGGATCGCATCCAGCAGGTCGTCCGGCCCCGCGCGCTCGATCATCACGGTGGAGGCGCCGCACCACATCGGAAACAGCGCGTGCCCGCCGAAACCGAAGGTGAAGGCGAGCGGCGCCGAGCCGATGAACCGGTCGGAGGCGCGCGGCTCCAGCACATGCCGCGCGAAGGTCTCGCAGGTCGCGATCATTTCGCGATGGAAATGCACCGCCCCCTTCGGCACGCCGGTGGTACCGGAGGTGAAGCCGATGAAGCAAACCTCGTCGGCCGCGGTGTCGGCCGCCTCGAAATGGCCCGGCGCCTCCGCCATCATCGCCTCGAGGCCGCCATCGCTCCACGTGACGATGCGCGCGAGCACCGGCGACATCGCCTGCGCCCCGCGCAGCTCCTCCACCAGCGCGGCCTCGCACAGCGCGAGCGGAATCTCGGCCTTGGCGATCGGGTAGGCCAGCTCGCGCGCGCGCAGCATCGCCATCGTCGGCACCGCGATCCCGCCCGCCTTCATCACCGCGAGGATCGCCGCCAGCATCGTGGGCGAGTTCATGCCGCGGATCAGCACCCGCCCGCCGCGCTTCATGCCCAGTCGCTCCACCAGCACCCAGGCGATCCGGTCCACACGCTCCTGGAACTGCCGGTAGGTGTAGGTCTCGCGCGCGCCGATCACGCAGGGTGCATCGCCCCGCCCCGCCGCCACCTGGGTGTCCAGCAGCCTGGCGACGCAGTTGAGCCGGGGCGGAAAGGCAAGCTCCGGCAGGTTGAAGACGAGGTCGGGCCATTGCTCGCGCGGCGGCAGATTCCGCTCAGCGAAATCGTCGTACGGCCGATTCATGCAGAGCCTCCCGGATGCTTTAAGCCTAAAATAATACGCCGGCGGGGCGCGAGCAAACCGAGGGTTGCCGCCGCATCAGTCATGATATCGTCACGCCCGAGCCGGCTCCGGCATCGTAAACGCGCTCGTGCTTTCCACCTGTTCCACCAAGCCCTCGGGAGAGTTCCGCATGAAGTTTCGCCAGGCCCTCTTGGCAACCGCGCCCTGCCTGACCCTCGGCCTGCTTGCCGCGCCAAGCCTTGCCACAAGGGCACTGGCCGCCGATCCCGTGGGCGCCACCGCGCCGGCGGACCCGTCCATTGCCGAGGACGTGACGGCGACGCCGATCAGGCACCTGGTGATCATCTTCAACGAGAATATTTCCTTCGATCACTACTTCGCGACCTATCCCAAGGCCGCGAATCCGGCCGGCGAGCCGGCCTTCACTGCCGCCCCGGGCACACCCGAGGTGAACGGCCTGCTGCAGCACGACTTGCTGACCAGCAATCCCAACTTCACCAACAAGGAGAACGGCGCCGATGCCGTGAACCCGTTCCGCCTGGACCGCGCCCAGGCTGCGACCGCGGACCAGAACCACGCCTACACCGCCGAGCAGCAGGCTTATGACGGGGGCAAGGCGGACCTGTTCCCCAAATATACCGGCAAGGGAAGCGCGGGTGGTCCCGGCGCGTTTGGCACCAAAGGCCAGGTGATGGGCTATTTCGACGGCAACACCGTCACCGCGCTATGGAACTACGCGCAGCACTTTGCAATGAGCGACAATGCCTGGACCGACACCTACGGTCCCTCGACACCCGGCGCGCTCGAGGTCGTCTCCGGCCAGACCGGCGGCATGCAGGTCGTCCACACGACGAAGAAGCCGTTCGCGCTCCACGGCGGCTATTCCTACTACATCGCCGACGGCGTCGGCGGCTTCACGATGATCAACGATGTGGATCCCGCCTACGATGCCTGCTCCTCACCCACGGATCAGGTGATGATGCGGGGCCGTAACGTCGGCGACTTGCTCAACGCCGCGAAGATCTCCTGGGGCGGCTTCATGGGTGGTTTCGATCTCGCCACGACGAATCCGAACGGCACTTCGGGTTGTAAGCGCAGCACGGATTCCGCTGTCGTCGGCCACAAGGTCACGGACTACATCCCGCATCACAACTGGTTCCAGTACTACGCCTCCACCGCGAACCCCACGCATGCGCGCCCGAGCTCCGTCGCTGCCATCGGCTACACTTTCCAGCACGACGGCAAGCCGGATCCGGCCAACCACGAATACGGGCTCAAGGATTTCTATGCCGCGGTGAAGGCTGGCAACTTCCCTGCCGTTTCCTACATCAAGCTCCCCGCCTACCAGGACGGCCATGCCGGCTATTCCGACCCGCTGGACGAGCAGCAGGGTACCGTGGCGCTGATCAACTTCCTCCAGCAGCAGCCGGAGTGGAAGAACACGGCCGTCATCGTTACCTGGGATGACTCGGATGGCTGGTACGACCACGCTTTCACCAAGCCCACCAACCCCTCGGCCGACGCCGAGGCGGATCAGCTCGACGGCCCCGGCAAGTGCGGCGCCGGCACGCCGCTCGCCGGCGTGGCGGGAAAGCCGGTGAACGGCCGCTGCGGCCCAGGCACGCGCATCCCGTTCCTCGTTGTCTCGCCCTGGGCGAAGCCGAACTTTGTCTCCCACGCGGAAATCAGCCAGGCCTCGGTCATCCGCTTCATCGAGGACAACTGGCTGAAGGGCGAGCGCCTTGGCGACGGTTCCTTCGACGCCACGACGGGCTCGATCATGGATATGTTCGACTTCAAGAACGGCGGCCACGTTCCGGCGCTGCAACTCGACCCCGCGACCGGGACCATGCGCACCAATTGAGACGTCCTCGCGGCAGGATTGCGGGCGCCCCCCTGGCGTTGCTGGGGGCGGCGCTCGCCATCATCGCTTTCGCTTCGATCTATATCTTTCGCGGTCCGCTGCCGCTCTCCGCGTGGGCGCATCACCCCGTCGCAAGCTTCGAGCTGTCGCGCGGCGAGAACCCCTATCCCGTGCATCTTGTCCGCCCGCCGCCGGCCCCGCTTTCCGGCCTCGCGCAACTGGGTCGCGAGGTCTTCGTCGACCCCTCGCTCTCCGGTTCCGGCCGCATGTCCTGCGCCACCTGCCACGACCCCGCGCGAGCCTACGCGCCTTCCTTCGACGGCCCCGTGGCACTCGGCGGCCCGGACCTGAAGAGCCCCGGTCTGCGCGCCGTCCCTTCGCTGATGTACCTCGAGCGCGTGCCGAATTTCAGCATCGGCCCTGACAGTGACGAGAGCGACACCGCCATTTCGCTCGCGCAACGGGCCGCCTACGCTCTGGCTGCGCCGCGCACGAGGAAAACCGCTGCCGACACCGCGCAATCCGCCAACAATCTCGTCCCCCTGGGCGGCCTGTTCTGGGACGGTCGCGCGGACACGCTACAGCAGCAGGCGATGTTCCCGCTGCTCGCCCCCTACGAGATGGATGGCGGCAGCGTCGCGCGCGTGGCGGCGAAGTTGCGCGCTGCCCCCTATGCCCATGGCTTCGTCCAGCTCTTCGGTCCGTCGGTGCTGCGCGACGACACGCTGCTGGTGGCGGAAGCCATGTCCGCCGTCGCCCGCTTCGAGGTGGAGGACAGATCCTTCCACCCCTATTCCAGCAAATACGACGCCTGGCTTGAGGGCAGGGCGCGCCTCTCACCATCGGAACGACGCGGCTACCTTCTGTTCAACGATCCGCGCAAGGCCGATTGCGGCGGCTGCCATCTCGACGAGCCCTCGCCAGAAGGCCTGCCGCCGCTCTTCACAGACTATCAGTACGAGGCCCTCGGCGTCCCTCGCAACCCGAACCTGCAAGCCAATCGCGATCCCGGTTATTTCGACCTCGGACTATGCGGTCCGCTGCGGTCCGACCTCGCGGAGCAGCACCAGTACTGCGGCATGTTCGCGACGCCGACACTGCGCAACGTCGCGACGCGCCACGTCTTCTTCCACAACGGCGTGTTCACCACGCTGCGGCAGGTGCTCGACTTCTATGCCTGGCGCGATGTGGACCCCGGTCGCATCTACCCGCGCGGAAAGGACGGCCGGGTCGCCCAATACGATGACATCCCGGAACAATACCGCGCCAACGTGGACAGGATCGATCCGCCCTTCGACCGTCACAAGGGCGAGGCTCCGGCCATGACGACGGCGGAGGAGCGCGACATCATCGCGTTCCTCCGCACGCTCACCGACGGTTACGAACCCGGACGGGGCTGAGCGCTACTTCCGCCACCAGCCGCGCTTACGAGCCTCGGGGGCGACCGGTGCCGCATCGACATCCAACGGCGGCGGCACCGGCGACGGCGCGGCCATCGCGTCCTCCGCTGTCTCCTCCGGCTGGGCCTGTGGCTCGGGCTTCGGTACCTCGATACCTTGCGGCTCGGCGGGGGCCGCCGCCTCCACCTCGCCGGCTGCCATCGCCGGTGCCGCCGGTTCCACTCCGATCGCTGCCGGTTCTGCCGCGACCTGCTCCATCGTCACCTCGCCGGCGCGCGGCCGGGCGGGGGGAGGCGGCGGGGCGGACGGCGCGAGCTGGGCTTCCTCGACGCGTTCCATGAGATCGAAAATGTCGAGCCCCTGACCGGCGAATGGGTTGGCGGGCGTCGGCCCGACATAGGAAGGCGCGTAGGCCGGCATGGCCTCCGCCACGGCTTCGTCCTCAGCTTCCGCCGCGTGCGCCGCCTCGGCCTCCTCCGCGTCTGGCGCGCCCGGTTCCTGCCCGTCGCGCCGCCGCCGCCTGCCACCGCGCCGCCCTCGCCGGCGTGCACGTGGTGCCGCGTTCTCGCCGTCCGCGACAAACTCCGGCTGTTCGGCCGAAGCCGAGTCGACCGGCGCCTCAGCGCCTTCCGCGCCTTCCTCGCCCGCCCGTGCGGCCTCGCCTTCCATAGCCTCGGGCGCCATCCCGGGCGCGACCTCGGTAGACACGGCATCCACTGGCGCCTCGCCTTCCTCGCGCCGGCCGCCACGGCGGCGGCGGCGGCGGCGGCGGCGGCGGTCGCCATCCGCGGCCTCGGCTTGCGAACCTGCCTCGGCACCGTCCTCGGTCTCGGCGGTTTCTTCTTCGTCATCGACGACCGGCTCAGGCGCAGCCTCAGCCCTGGGCTGGGCCGAGACGATGGCGCGCGCATCCACCGTGTGCGGCGCCTGTGCGCCCTCGGCACGCGCACGCACCCGCTCGATGCGGATCGCCGGCGGAATGAGCGTCGCGTCCGCGGCGAAGGTGACAATGATCCCCATGCGCTGCTCGATATCGGCGATGCGCGCGCGTTTGTGGTTCAGCAGGTAGAGTGCGATATCCGCCGCGACGTGCACGACGATCGTCGCCGCGCGTGCCTTCGCCGCCTCTTCCTCGATCGCGCGCAGCACATGGATCGCGCTGTTCTCGGTGCCGCGCACATGCCCGGTGCCGCCGCAATGCGGGCAGGGGATGAAGCTGCTTTCTGCCAGCGACGGGCGCAACCGCTGGCGGCTCATCTCGAGCAGCCCGAAATGGCTGATCGAGCCCACTTGGATACGCGCGCGGTCGGTCTTCAGCGCATCCTTCAACCGGCGCTCGACGGCGTGGTTGTGCCGCCGGTTCTCCATGTCGATGAAGTCGATGACGATCAGTCCAGCAAGGTCGCGCAGCCGCAGCTGCCGTGCCACCTCGTCCGCTGCCTCGAGGTTGGTCTTGAGTGCCGTCTCCTCGATGCCGCGCTCGCGCGTGGCCCTGCCGGAGTTCACGTCGATGGCCACCAGCGCCTCGGCTTGGTTGATCACCAGCGAGCCGCCGGAGCGCAGCGGCACGCTCGGTGTCAGCATCGCGTCGAGCTGCGCCTCGACATGGTGGTGCGCGAACAGGGGCACCGCGCCCTGCCACAGCGTCACTTTCCTCGCATGCGTCGGCATCAGCATGCGCATGAACTCGTGCGCCGCCTTCCAGCCCGCTTCGCCGTCCACCACCACGTCCTCGATGTCGCGGGTGTAGAGGTCGCGGATCGTGCGCTTGATGAGGTTGGCTTCCTCGTAGATCAGGGCGGGGGCCACGGAGCGCAGCGTGAGCTCGCGGATATCGTCCCACAGCCGCATCAGGTATTCGCAGTCACGCACGATCTCCGGCTTCGGCCGGTTGGCGCCCGCGGTGCGCACGATGAGCCCCATCCCGTCGGGGATCTGCAGCTCCGTCGTGATCTCCTTCAGGCGACGGCGATCGGCGGCGGAGGTGATCTTGCGCGAGATGCCCCCGCCGCGCGGCGAGTTCGGCATCAACACGCAGAACCGCCCTGCCAGCGAAATATAGGTGGTCAGTGCGGCGCCCTTGTTGCCGCGCTCTTCCTTCACGACCTGAACCAGCAGGATCTGCCGGCGCTTGATCACTTCCTGGATGCGGTAGTTGCGCAGAAAGCTTGCCGCCCGCCGCGCCCGCACGCGCGCCTCGTCCGCGCCATTGCCCTCGAACGTGTCGCCGGCGCCGCCGAGCGTTTCGGGCGGTGCGGCCTCGATCTCGGAATCCTCGCCGCCGTCTTCCGTGCCGCCTTCCCCGGCCGCATCGTCCGCGGCTCCCTCGGAGGCCTCGCTGGCGTCCCCCGTCTCGTTCGCCGTTTCCGGCTCTCTCAAATCCGGCTGCGGGGCGAAGGCGGGGTCGACGTGCGTGACGGCGTCGCTCCAGGGCTCGCTGACCGCCGGAGCGCGGCCCTCGGTCGCGTCCGCCTCGGCGGCTTCCTCCCCCACATCCACGGCCTCACCGGTCGCGGCCATCGTCTCGACCGCCATCGCCTCATCGGGCACGGATTCGGGCGCAAAAGCAGCCCCCGGCCGCGCCATGGCCAAGGGCTCGGCCTCCTCGTCCTCCTCGCGCGCCGCCTCAGCCTGCAGCGCGAGCAATTTTTCGCGGTCAGCGACCGGGATCTGGTAGTAGTCCGGATGGATTTCGCCGAAGGCGAGGAACCCGTGACGCCCGCCGCCGTATTCGACGAAGGCAGCCTGCAGGCTGGGCTCTACGCGGACGACTTTGGCGAGGTAGATGTTGCCCTTGAGCTGCCGCTTGTTCGCGGTCTCGACGTCGAAATCCTCAACCTTGTTGCCGTCCAGCAGAACCACCCGCGTTTCTTCGGCGTGGGTGGCATCGATCAGAATCCGTTTGGTCATTCGAAGGAAAACTCCGGTGGTCCAGCCTGCGCGCCATCTTCGCGCGCGGCCGGCGATGAGATTGGGCCAGCCCCGTCCCGACGGCACGATCGGCCGTCGTCCGGGCGCTGGATACGGGGAAGGACGCGGGCGTGGACCCCGCAGTCCGGTCGCTTCCGTTCGTCGTCACGCGCGACGGGCGGAAGGTATGGGCGGGCCGCCAGAAACGAAGCGCCGGGGTGCCGATCCGATCCGTACTCAGACAAGACGAAGCTCGGGATCGGGACACTAGGCTCTCGTCTGGTTGCGAGCACGGCTCCGTGGCAAATGGCCAGGAACGGTACTCCGTTCTCGTTCGGTTCCCGGCCGCCTGGTCTGGCGCCTCTGGGGCTGCCTGGGACCATAAGCCGGCCGCATCACCTGCCGAGCGCCGCCGCCAGGCGCGAGTGGGCCCTCCACGAGGGCCACGATCCCGAAGCGGCGTCGCACGGCGGAGGGGACCATGACCGAAACCACCTCATGTCGCAAGCGCCATCCGCCAGCCAATTGAGCGAGGCAAAAGCATGACAACTCATTCATCAGCGTTCAATGTGCAATTTCCGATCTCACATGGTAAATAGAGCCGCTATGTGCATGACATGCAAAGCGCCGTGCTGAGTCGCCGCTCTCTCGGGCGGGTATTGGCCGGCTTGCCGGCTCTGGCCGCGATCGCCTTCAATGAGGCAGCCACAGCCGCCCCAGTTCGCTCCAAGCTGCCGTTGGTGATGTTGGACCCTGGCCATGGCGGCAAGGATCCGGGCGCGATCGGCATCTCCGGCACCTATGAGAAATACATCTCCATTTCCACGGCGCTGGAACTGCGCCGCCAGTTGGAGGCGACCGGCCGCTACCGGGTGGCGCTCACCCGCACGCGTGACGTCTTCATCCCGCTCGAGCGGCGCGTCGCGACCGCCCAGCGCCAGGGCGCCTCGCTCTTCGTGTCCATGCACGCCGACGCCATCGCCGACCGAGCGATCCGCGGCGCCAGCGTCTACACCCTCTCGGCGCACGCCTCGGACGCGCAGAGTGCGGCGCTCGCTGACAGCGAGAATGCCGCGGATCGCTTCGGGATCCCGCATTTCAAGGCTCCTTCGCCCGAGGTCGCAAGCATCCTCGCGAGCCTGGTGCGACGGGAAACCAGGGCGGACTCGGCGCTGATGCAGCACGAGGTGGTGCACAATCTCGGCCAGAAAGTGCCGCTGCTGAC
The DNA here is from genome assembly GCA_963764465.1 of uncultured Pseudomonadota bacterium. GTDB lineage: Bacteria > Pseudomonadota > Alphaproteobacteria > Acetobacterales > Acetobacteraceae > JAJXXT01. The sequence goes on from CAVXSO010000001.1 coordinate 186,487, forward strand.
CAACCCCGCCCGCCATGCCGGCTTCGTGGTCCTGCAATCGGTCGAGGTGCCCAGCGTGCTGGTGGAAATGGGCTTCATGTCCAACCGCGCGGACGAGGCGGCTCTGCGCCAGCCGGCGCACCGTGCACTGGTTGCGGCGGCACTCAAGGGCGCGGTCGAGCGCTATTTCGTGTCGGTTTCCACCGGCACTCCGCTCGGTGGCTAGCGGCACGGGCTGCCCACTGCCGCGGGACTGAAGCCGCGCGCCCGGCGACAACCGGTAGGCCACCGTTCGCCGCCATGGATTCGCCCCCCGGTCCGGTGTAACTGCCCGCCATGGCTCCCCCCCTCCAAGCCGGCCCCCGCATGGTTCCGCCCAACGAGCGCAACCCGGGCGACCGCAACCAAGGCAAGCATGATCCGCGGAAGGACGGGCCGCGCGACAAGAAGCCGCGCCGCAAGCGCGGCTCGCTGATCGGCGGCTTCCTCTTCGCCGGCCTGCTGTGGCCGTTGCGGCTGGTCGGTACCGTCCTGATGATCGCGCTGATCGCCGGCGCGGTGGTCGGCGTCTATATCTTCGAGCGCGATACGGCGAACCTGCCTAGCCTCGACTCACTGCGCCATTACGAGCCGAAGCTGATGAGCCGGCTCTACGCCAGCAACGACCAGCTTCAGGCGGAACTGGCGGCCGAGCGGCGCATCTTCGTGCCGTTCAACGACATCCCGAAGGTCGTTCGCGACGCCTTTATCGCCGTCGAGGATCACAGCTTTTACCAGCATCCCGGCATCGACCCAACCGCGATCGTCCGCGCTGCGATCACGGACGCGCTGCGCCTCGGCACCAACCGTCGCCCGGTCGGTGCCTCGACCATCACGCAGCAGGTTGCCAAGAATATGCTGCTGACCAACGAGGTCTCGCTCCGGCGCAAGATCCGCGAGGCGGTGCTCGCGATGCGCATCGAGGAGGTCCTGTCCAAGGACCGCATCCTCGAACTCTACCTCAACCAGATCTATCTCGGGCAGCACGCCTATGGCGTCGCCGCCGCGGCGCAGGCCTATTTCAACAAGCCGCTCGAGGAGATCACGCTGCCGGAGGCAGCTTCCCTCGCGGCTCTGCCCAAGGCACCCAGCTACTACAACCCGTTCATCCACCCGAAGGCCGCGCTGGAGCGACGTAATTTCGTGCTCGACCGCATGGTGGACAACAGCGCCATCACGCAGGCCCAGGCCGATGCCGCGAAGGCGACCCCGCTCGGTGCCGTGCCCTACAGCCAGCCCCGCACCATCGCCGGCGCCGATTATTTCACCGACGAGGTGCGCCGCCGCCTCATTGCGCGCTTCGGGCAGGAACACACGGAAACCGGCGGCCTTACGGTCCATACCACGCTGGACCCGCGGCTGCAGGCGCTGGCTGATAAGGCGCTGCACGACGGGCTGCTCGCCTACGACCACGCGCATGGCGGCTGGCGCGGGCCGGCCGGCCACGTGACCCCGCCCTCCGGCGCCTGGGCCACGGCGGACTGGGCGAAAACCCTCGCCGAGCAGAAGACGCCGCCTGGCATGCTGCCCACCTGGCAGCTCGGCCTCGTCATTGCCGAGACGCCGACCGCCGCCACCATCGGCCTGCTGCAGGACGGCAAGCCCGGGACGGCGCAGCTCGCCCTCTCCACGCTGTCCTGGGCGCGGCCCATCGCGCCCAACGGCGATCTCGGTCCGCTGCCGAAGAAGCTCGCGGACGTCGTCGTCCCCGGCGACGTGGTGATGGTCGAGGTCGCCCCGCCCACGTCCGCGCCAGCCTCAGCGCCCCCAGCTCAGGCCACGTCTGCGCACCTCCCAGCCTCTGCCCCCCCAACCCCCGACCCCGCCGCCCCGCTTTCCATCGTGCTGCGCCAGGTCCCGAAGGTCGGGGGCGCCATCGTCTCGCTGGATCCCGCGACCGGGCGCGTGCTCGCCATGTCCGGCGGCTGGAGCTTCGCGGTGAGCCAGTACGACCGCGCCACCCAGGCGCAGCGCCAGCCGGGCTCGAGCTTCAAGCCGATGGTCTATCTCGCGGCGATGGAGCAGAACATTTCGCCCTCGCAGCGTTTCCTCGACGCGCCCTTCGTGCTCGACATGGGGGCGGCCGGCAAATGGCGGCCAGGCAATTTCGAGCGCAGTTTCGACGGTCCCACCTCGCTGCACGCCGCGATCGCGCAGTCGCTCAACCTCGTCACTGTCCGGCTCGCGAGCCGCATTGGCATGGCCAACGTCGCCAAGGTCGCCGAGGCGTTCGGCATGGTCGACAAGCTGCCGCTGTTGCTGCCCGCGGCCCTCGGCGCCGTCGACACCACGGTGCTGCGCGAGGCCGCCGCCTATGCTTCGCTCGATACCGGCGGCATCCAGGTCGTGCCGCACTTCATCGATAGCGTCAGCGACCGCAGGGGCAAGGTGATCTGGCACGCCTCCGGCCTCGACTGCCAGGGCTGCACCGATCCCACCCAGCCACCCAGCATCACCGATACCCGCCCGCGCATCGCCGACGCGCAAAGTACGTACCAGGTGGTGATGATGATGCACGGCGTCGTGGTCGCGGGCACCGCAGGCGGCACGGACAAGCTGTTCAAGACCATGCTCGCCGGCAAGACGGGAACCACCAACGATTTCCAGGACGCCTGGTTTTCCGGCTTCGCGCCGGATCTCGTGACCGTCGTCTGGGTCGGCTATGACACACCCGAGAGCCTTGGCAACAACCAGACCGGCGCCGCCGTGGCCCTGCCGATCTGGAAGGAGTTCATGAAGGGCGCCCTCGCGGACCGCCCCGTGCTCGACTTCCCACCCCCCCCTGGCGTCACGGTCGCCACCTGGCCAAGCGAGATCGGCCCGGCAATGGACGCGTTCAAACCGGGCCAGGTGCCCGGCGCCTCCGGCCCGCTCGACACCGGTGGTCAGGCCGCGGCCGCGACCGACAACTCGGCCACCCCGGGCGCGACACCGGGTGGTGCGCCGGGTGCGCCGGGCGCCGGCACCGGCGTGGACAAGCCGCTCGGCGGACTCTATTGACCGGCCAGGGACCTGGAACTGGAAGATGTCCACCGAATCCGATCAGCTTGCCACCTCCATCGAGCAGTCGCTGGCGCTGCTGAGGAGGCATCTTTGACTGGGATACCGCAATTCGCCGCCTCGCGGAACTGAACGCCGAGGCCGAAAACCCCGAACTCTGGAACGACGCCACCCGCGCCCAGAACCTGATGCGCGAGCGCACGCGCCTGGCCAGCCAGACCGAGGCCGTTCAGCGCCTGTCGCGTGAGCTGGCGGATGCGCGCGAGCTCATCGAGCTCGCCGAGGCCGACGGCGACACCGCGATGGCGGCGGAGGCTACCGCCTCGCTGCGTGCCGTGGCCGCCGAGGCCGCGCGCCGTGAGACCGAGAGCCTGCTCTCGGGCGAGGCCGACGCGCGCGACTGCTACCTCGAGATCAACGCTGGCGCCGGCGGCACGGAGGCGCAGGACTGGGCCGAGATGCTCATGCGCATGTACACGCGCTGGGCCGAGCAGCACGGCTACAAGGTCGAGGTCATGGAAATGAGCGAGGGCGTGCAGGCGGGCATCAAGTCCACGACGCTGCGCATCACCGGCAATTCCGCCTATGGCTGGCTCAAGACCGAGGCCGGCGTGCACCGCCTGGTGCGCAACTCGCCCTTCGACGCCGCGGCGCGCCGGCAGACCAGCTTCGCCAGCGTCTGGGTCTACCCGGTGGTCGACGACACGATCGAGATCGCGATCAACGAAAGCGACCTCAAGGTCGACACGTTCCGCGCTTCCGGCGCCGGCGGCCAGCACGTCAACAAGACCGAGAGCGCGATCCGCATCACCCATGTCCCAAGCGGCATCATCGTCGCCTGCCAGACGGACCGCAGCCAGCACCGCAACCGTGCGACCGCGATGGAGATGCTGCGCGCGCGCCTCTACGAGCAGGAGCTGCAGAAGCGCGAGGCGGCGGCCAGTGCCACGGAGGCGGCCAAGACCGATATCGGCTGGGGTCACCAGATCCGCAGCTACGTGCTTTCGCCCTATCAGCTCGTCAAGGACCTGCGTACCAACGTCGAGAAAGGCAACCCGCAGGCCGTGCTCGACGGCGATCTCGACGACTTCATGGCCGCATCGCTCGCCGCCCGCGTCGGTGCCACGCGCAGCGAGGCCAGCGCGATGGCGCAGTAGGAGGGACAATGCGGCTCGCAAGCTACAGGATCGACGGCGCGGATTCATTCGGTATCGTTACCGATCGCGGCATCGTCGATCTGCGCCGCCGCACCGGCTTCGTTTCGCTCCTTGCCCTGATTGCCGGCGACGGCCTCGCCGCCGCCCGCACCCACGCGAACGATGCGCCGGATATTGATGCTGCCCGCATCGCCTGGCTCCCCCCGGTTCTCGGCGAGAAGCTCTGGTGCATCGGCGTCAATTACGCCGAGCGCAACGCGGAATACCGCGACGCATCGGCCGCGCCGCGCTACCCCTCGCTGTTCTGCCGCAACCCGCGCAGCATCGTCGGCCACGGCGTGCCCATCGAGCGCCCGCGCGTCTCGACGCAGTTCGACTACGAGGGCGAGATCGCGCTCGTCATCGGCAAGCCCGGCCGCCACATCAAGCGCGAGCAAGCCTTCGAGTACATCTTCGGCCTCACCCTCTGCAACGAGGGCTCGGTGCGGGATTGGCTACGCCACGGCAAATTCAACGTGACGCAGGGCAAGAATTTCGACCGTTCCGGGAGCCTCGGTCCCTGGATCGTGACCTCCGACGAAACCGACCCGCGCGGCCCGCTCGAACTTACCACGCGCGTCAACAGCGAGATCCGCCAGCACGACAGCACCGCGCGGCTGATGTTCCCGTTTGACTTCCTTGTCGAATATCTCAGCACCTTCGCGACCCTGCTTCCCGGCGACGTCATCGTCACCGGCACGCCAACCGGTGCTGGCGTGCATCGCGACCCGCCATCCTGGCTCGTCCCCGGCGACGTGGTGGAGGTAGCTGTCCCCGGCATCGGCACGCTCGCCAACACCGTCGCCGACGAACCTGCACCCTAGAGCAAGATCCGACCGGATAAATCGACCCGGCCGGCTATTTCCCTAATCCGCCACCTCGATCTCGTCCGTCATCTTGCCCGCGAGGCTCGGCAGCCGGTGCGAGCGCCGGGGCGCCAGCCAGCGCTGGAATCGCTCCAGGTAAAGGTAGATCACCGGCGTCGTGTACAGCGTCAGCATCTGGCTCACGATCAACCCGCCGACCATCGCGTAGCCCAGCGGCCGGCGCAGCTCGGATCCCGCGCCGTGGTTGAGCATCAGCGGCAGGCCGGAGAAAATGGCCGCCATCGTCGTCATCATGATCGGGCGGAAGCGCAGCAGGCACGCCTCGTAGATTGCCTCCTGCGGCGAGAGCCCGTCGCGCCGCTCCGCCGTGATCGCGAAATCCACCATCATGATGCCGTTCTTCTTCACGATGCCGATCAGCAGGATCACGCCGATCAGTGCGATGACGGAAAGATCCGTGTGCACAAGCATCAGCATCAGCAGCGCGCCGACACCCGCCGAAGGCAGCGTCGAGAGAATGGTCAGCGGCAGGATGTAGCTCTCGTAGAGGACGCCGAGGATGATGTAGACGGCGAACAGCGCCGCGGCGATCAGGTAGGGCTGCGTCGAGAGCGAGGACTGGAAGGCCTGCGCCGTACCCTGGAAGCTGCCCTGCAGCGTGATCGGCGCCTGCATGTCCAGCATCGCCTTCTGCACCGCCGTCACCGCCTGGCCGAGTGCCGCGTTCGCCGCGAGGTTGAAGGAGATCGTCACGGCGGGGAACTGGCTCTGGTGGCTGATCGAGAGCGGCGCGGTCTTGTCCGCGTTCGCGTGCACCACGGCGGACAGCGGCACCAGCTGACCGTTGCTGCCATGGAGGTAGAGGCGCGAGAGCGTGGCGATCCGGTCCTCGAGGTGCGGCAGCACCTCGAGGATCAGGTGGTAGGAGTTCACCTGCGTGAAATACTGCGTGATCTGATTCTGCCCGAACGCGTCGTAGAGCGTGTTGTCGATCTCGATCGGGGTCACGCCGTAGCGCGCTGCGGCGTCGCGGTCGATGGTGAGGTCGATCGTGGTGCCGCCGGTCTGCTGGTCGGTCGCGACATCGCGCAGCTCCGGTAATTGCCTCAGCTTCGCCAGCACCTTCGGCGCCCAGGCATAGAGCTCGTTCGCGTCAGCGTCCTGCAGCGTGTACTGGTACTCGGTCTTGGACAGCCTGCCGCCCACGCGGATGTCCTGCGCCGCGTTGAGGAACAGCTTCGCCCCCACCACCTTCGCGAGCTTTGGGCGCAGCCGCGCGATCACCTGCCGCGCCGTCGCGTGCCGCTCGGCAAACGGCTTGAGCCCGATGAAGAAGCGCCCGTTGTTCTCCGTCTGCCCGCCGACACCGGCACCGATCGTCGTCGAGTAGTTGGCGACATCCGGATCGCTCATCAGTACCTTGCCGAGCGCGATGGTAAGCTTCTGCATCTCGGCGAAGGACACGTCCTGCGCCCCTTCGGACACGCCGAGGATCAGCCCGTTGTCCTGCTCCGGGAAAAAGCCTTTCGGAATCACGATGTAGAGATAGGTCGTCAGCGCGACGGTGGCGAAGAACACCATCAGCGTGACGAAGCGGAAGCGCAGCGCGACCGCGAGCGTGCGCCGGTAGAAGCCCAGCATCCCCTCGAAGAAACGCTCGATGATGCGATAGAGCATCCCGTGCCTGCGGCTCTCGTGCGAAAGGAAGCGCGAGCACATCATCGGCGTCAGCGTCAGCGAAACGAAGGCCGAGACTACCACGGCGATGGAGACCGTGATGGCGAATTCACGGAACAGCCGCCCCACGATCCCGCCCATCAGCAACAACGGGATGAACACCGCGATCAGCGAGGCTGAGATCGAGACGATGGTGAACCCGATCTCGCCCGCCCCCTTGATCGCGGCCTCGAACGGACTCATCCCCTCCTCGACATGGCGGTAGATGTTCTCGAGCATCACGATCGCGTCGTCGACGACGAAACCGACCGCGATGGTCAGCGCCATCAGCGAGATGTTGTCGAGGCTGAAATCGAACAGGTACATCACCGCGAAGGTGCCGACGAGGGCCACCGGCAGTGTCACCGCGGGGATGATCGTGGCCCAGACATTGCGCAGGAACACGAAGATCACCATGACCACGAGGGCGACCGAGAGGATCAGGGTGAACTGCACTTCCTGGACCGAGGCACGGATGGTCTGCGTACGGTCGAGCAGCGTGAGCACATGCACACTGGGCGGGATCGCGGCCACAAGGCGCGGCAGCCGCGCCTTGATCGCGTCCACCGTGTCGAGGATGTTCGCCCCCGGCTGCTTGAAGATCACCAGGATGACGCCGCGGTGCCCGTTCTGGTAGGCGGCGAGGTGCGTGTTCTCCGCCGCGTCCACCGCGCGGCCGATATCGCGTACCCGCACCGGCGCACCATTACGGTAGGCGATCACCAGATTCTGGTACTCGGAGGCCTTGGTGAGCTGGTCGTTGGCATAGATGGTGAAGGTGCGCACCGCGCCGTCGAGCGTGCCCTTCGGGCTGTTCGTCGTGGCGCTCACCAGTCCCGCGCGCACGTCCTCGAGCGTGAGCCCCATCGCCGCGAGCTTGTCGGGGTCGACCTGGATGCGCACCGCGCGCTTTTGCTGCCCGCCCACGAACATCTGCGCGACGCCGGGGATCTGGGAGATCTGCTGGGCCAGGATGTTTTCGGCGTAGTCGTCCACCTGGATCAGCGGCAGCACGTCGGACTGTACCGCGAGGATCATGATCGGGCTGTCGGACGGGTTCACCTTGTAGTAGCGCGGCGGGCTCGGCAGTGCCTTGGGCAGCTGCCCGCTCGCGGCATTGATCGCGGACTGCACGTCGACCGCCGCACCATCGATGTTGCGGTTGAGGTCGAACTGCACCGTGATCGAGCTCTGCCCGAGCACGGAGACCGAGGTGAGCTGCGCCACACCGGGTATCTGCGCGAGCTGCGTCTCCAGCGGCTGCGCCACGGTCGAGGCCATCGTTTCGGGGCTGGCGCCGGGGAAATTCGCGTAGACGTTGATGGTGGGGAAATCCACGCGCGGCAGCGGCGCCACAGGCAGCAGCGGATAGGCGGCGATGCCAACGAGCACGATCGCCGCCATGATCAGCGAGGTGCCGACCGGGCGGCGGATGAACGGCGTGGAGATGCTCATCGCCCGCTCAGCTCCCCGCCTTCGCCATGGTCACCTGCACATGCGTGCCAGCGGTCAGGCGCGATTGGCCGTTGACCACCACGTGGTCGCCGGCGGCCAGCCCGGACAGGATCTGGGCCACCTTCCCGTTGTCCTGCCCCACCTTCACGGGCACCACCTCCGCCGTGTTGCTGGGTGTGATGCGGAAGACAAAGAGGCTATCCGCTCCCCGCTCGACCGCGACCGAGGGAACGGTCAGCGCCTCCGGCACCGTCTTCACGATCAGGCGCGCCTGCACGAACTGGCCCGGAATCAGGTTGCTGTCGGTGTTCGGGAACTCGGCCTTGAGCTTGATTGTCCCGGTCGTGGGGTCGATCGCGTTGTCGATCGTCAGCAGGCTTCCCTTGGCCAGCAGCGTCGCGTTGTCGCTGGCATAGGCGTCCACCACCGGCCGATTGCCGGTCTTCGCGCCCTCGGCCATTGCCGCATGGATCGCCGGTATATCCTGTTGTGGCAGCGCGAAGATCACCGCGATCGGATGGTCCTGCGCGATGGTGACGATGCCGTTGGCGTCGGCCGCATGCACCACATTGCCGGGGTCGACGATGCGCAGCCCCACGCGCCCTGGGATGGGCGCCGTGATCACCGTGTAGCTGAGGCTGGTCTGGGCTGCCGCGATAGCCGCGTCATCACCCGCGATCGCGGCGCGCGTGTGCGCCACCAGCGCCTGCTGCGTGTCGAGTTGCTGGCGCGAGGCGAAGTCGCTCTTGGCCAGCGAGGCGTAGCGCCCGAGGTCGCGGATGGTGTTGGCGAGGTCCGCCTCGTCCTGCGCCTTCTTTGCCGTCGCCGCGTCGAGCAGCGCCTGGTACGGCCGTGCGTCGATCTTGGCCAGCTTGTCGCCTGGCTGTACCTCCTGGCCTTCCTTGAAAAACACGCGCTCCAGCGTGCCATCCACTCGCGTGCGCACGGTGACGAACTGCCAAGCCTGGACCGTACCGATATTCGAAAGCTCGATCGGAAGCGGGCCCGCGCTGACCGAAATGGCGGTGACCGGCACCACCTCCTGCGCCATGGCGGCCGCGGGACAAGCAAGCACGCAACCCAATACGAACGCAGCCACCGGCCCGCGTGCCATCGTCACCTTCCCTCTAATTGCTGCGGCGCAACACTTTATTCTCGTCCAAAATTCGGCAAACCGCCAGCAGCAATTTTGGACAGCCCGCCATGATGCAAGCCATGGTGTGCGCTTTTGCCGTGCGGCCTGTTCCGCGCAAATTACCCGCAGACAGCAATGGGTAAGCTTGCTATTAAAACTCAGTCACGGAGTGGTCGGGTGGTCTTTCGGATCGTGACGACGGACGACGTCCAATCCACCGCGGATCGCCAGACTGCGGGGCTGGCGGCGATTGCAGTGCTCCTGATTCTGGTGGTTACTGGCGTGTGGATCACACGCGAGCTGATGGCTGCCGACATGCTGCAGTCCTGCATCGCTTCCGGCAATCGCCATTGCGAGGAGCGCGTTCCAGCGCTGCGCCGTCTGCTGCCCGCGAACTGGAACTGCCCTGACGGGCGGTGAGCCAGCCGAAATGCCGGCGCGATGCGCGCCGCGCCAGCCCCTAATCCGGTGCGATCCCAAGCGCCGCGCGGAACCGCCGCGCGATCGCGGCTCCGTCGCGCATCGGCAGGAACCGCTCCACCTCGTCGGGCGAAACCTCGATCACCGCGAACAGCGCCTCCGCGCGCAGCCGTGGGCGCAGAGCCGCGACCTCGGTCATCGTCGTCGTCCTCGCCGTAGCCTTCCACCCGCACCCCGAGGCCACGGCGCAGAGATCCGTTCCGAGCCCGGTATGGCTCGCCTGCCCCCCGGTCTCCCCGAAGCGGCGATTGTCCAGCACGGCGATAGCCAGGTTCGGCGCACCTGCGGCCGCGATGGTGGCCAGGGCCCCCAAGCCCATCAGCGCCTCGCCATCGCCGGTCGCAACCAGCACCCGGCGCGTGGGCTGCGCCAGTGCGAGCCCCAGCCCGATCATCGCCGCTCCGCCCATCGCCCCCCAGAGATAGAGGTTTTCCGGCCGATCCCCGGCGGCGCCCAGGTCGTAGGTCGTGGACCCAAGCCCCGGGACCACCAGCATATCCCCGGCATCGCGCATCAGTTCCGCCATCACGGCGCGACGGTCGAGGCTCATCGGGCGCTCTCCTTCGTCACGAACACCTTGGCCCCGATCAGCCGCTGCGAGAGCAGCACGGCCACGGCCACGGAGCTGCCGAACGCCAGGTCCGCCGCCGCCCGTACGACCTCGCCGGCCTCCGCCGGATGGTTCGCGCGCCGGACCAGCACGCCCATCGCCTCCAGCACGGCCGGAGTTGCCGTGCCCATCGGCACCTGCCACGGGTTGAACTCGCCCCACTCGCCGCGCATCGTCACCACCGTCAGGAACGGCATGCGCAGGTTGCTGACCAGGCTCAGCATGTTGATCGTGTTGCCGACGCCGGAGGACTGCATCAGCAGCGCCGCGCGCTGCCCACCGAGCCAGGCGCCGGCGGCCATCGCGACCCCTTCCTCCTCGGTGGTCAGGACCACGGCGCGGATATCGGGATCAGCCTCGGCGCGCCGGATGGTCGTCGCGTGCCCGGCATCCGGCACGTAGCCGATCTGGCGGATGCCTGATTCCTTCAGTGCCTCGAAGACGTCGTCCTGCCAGCTTCCCACGCCGTTGCCCCCAAGGCCCCTCTCTCGTGCACCCATGCTGCACGGACAACGAAGCTGCGTCCATGTTCGCGCTTGCCGCGTGTCGGGGGGCGACATATCCCCGCACACGAGACCGCCCTCGGAGGACCCGACATGGATCATTCGCCGCACGACGCTCGTTCGCATCCCGAAATCCGGGCGGAGGTGGCCAAGCTCTGCGCCCGCTTTCCCGGCGAATACTGGCGCAAGCTCGATGCCGCGCGCGGCTATCCCACGGAGTTCGTCCGTGCGCTGACGGAGTCCGGCTACCTCGCTGCCCTGATCCCCGAGGAATACGGTGGTGCGGGTCTGCCGCTCTCTGCCGCCTCCGCCATTCTCGAGACCATCCACGCCGAGGGCTGCAACGGCGCCGCCTGCCACGCGCAGATGTACATCATGGGCGCCATTCTGCGGCATGGCTCGCCGGCACAGAAACAGCGCTACCTGCCCGCCATCGCGGAGGGCTCGCTGCGCCTGCAGGCCTTCGGCGTCACCGAGCCCACCTCTGGCACCGACACCACCAGCCTGCGCACCACCGCGCGCCGCGACGGCGACCGCTACATCGTCAACGGCCAGAAGATCTGGACGAGCCGCGCCGAGCACTCGGACCTGATGCTGCTCCTCGCCCGCACCACGCCGCGCGATCAGGTGGCGAAACGCACCGAGGGCCTGTCCACCTTCATCGTGGACATGCGTGGCGCCAGGGGGCTCACCATCCGCCCCATCCGCACCATGATGAACCACAACTCCTGCGAGGTCTTCTTCGACAACCTCGAAGTCCCGGCGGAAAACCTGGTCGGCGAGGAAGGGAAGGGCTTCCGCACCATCCTCGACGGCATGAACGCCGAGCGCCTGCTGATCGCCTCCGAGACCATCGGCGATGCCAAGTGGTTCACCCGCAAGTCGACGGACTACGCGAAAAGCCGCGTCGTCTTCGGCCGCCCGATCGGCCAGAACCAGGGCATCGCCTTCCCCATCGCGCGCGCCTACGCGCAGATGCGCGCTGCCGAACTGCTGCTGCACGAGGGTCTGCACCGTTTCGAGACCGGCATGAACTGCGGCGAGGAGGCGAACATGGCGAAGATGCTTGGCGCCGACGCCGCCTGGGCCGCCGCCGAAGCCTGCGTGCAGACCCATGGCGGCTTCGGTTTCGCCGAGGAATACGACGTGGAGCGCAAATTCCGCGAGGCGCGCCTCTACCAGGTGGCACCCATCAGCACCAACCTGATCCTCTCCTACATTGCCGAGCACGTCCTCGGCCTGCCACGCAGCTACTGAGGTCACGATGGATCGCCCACTGGAAGGCCTGCTCGTCCTCTCGCTGGAACAGGCCGTCGCCGCGCCCTACTGCTCTTCGCGCCTCGCTGATGCCGGTGCCCGCGTGATCAAGATCGAACGCGCGGAGGGAGACTTCGCCCGCCTCTACGACCATGCCGCGAACGGGCTCTCGAGCTATTTCATCTGGCTCAACCGCGGCAAGCAGAGTCTGGCCTGCGACCTCAAGAATCCCGAGGACTCGGCCCTGCTGCACCGCATCCTTGCCCGCGCCGACGTGTTCATCCAGAACCTCGCGCCGGGTGCCGCGGAGCGCGCCGGCTTCGGCTCGGCGATGTTACGGGATCGGCACGAGAAGCTGATCACGGCCGACATCTCCGGCTACGGCGATGCCGGTGACTACGCGACGATGAAGGCCTACGACCTGCTGGTGCAGGCGGAATCCGGGCTCGCCAGCATCACCGGCCACCAGGCCGGCCCTGGCCGCGTCGGCGTTTCCGCCTGCGACATCGCCTGCGGCATGGCAGCCCACGCCGGCGTGCTGGAGGCGCTGATCGCGCGCGGGCGCACCGGCAAGGGCAGGGGGCTCGCCGTCTCGCTCTTCGACGGCATGGCGGACTGGATGACTGTGCCGCTGCTGCTATGGGAGGGCACCGGCAAGGCGCCGCCGCGCATGGGACTCGCGCATCCCTCGATCTGCCCCTACGGCGCCTTTGCCACGCGCGAGGGCCTGGTGCTCATCAGCATCCAGAACGAGCGCGAGTGGGTGGAGTTCTGCGCGAAGTTCCTGAAGGAGCCTGACCTGCCCAGGAGACCGGGTTACGAAAGCAATGTCGCGCGCGTCGCCAACCGCGCCGAGGTCGATGCGCATATTGCCGCGGCCTTCGCCAGGCTCACGCGCGCAGAGGCCGCAGCCAGCCTGCGCGCCGCCAACACCGCCTATGGTTTCGTCAACGAGGTCAAGGAGTTAGCGCGCCACCCCGCGCTTCGCCGCATGCCGGTGGAAACCGAGGCCGGTACAATCGAGCTGGTGGCCCCACCCGTCGTCTGGCAGGACGGCCCGCGCGCGTTCGGCCCCGTTCCCACGATCGGCCAGCATAGCGAGGCGATCCGCGCCGAGTTTGCTGCGTAGGCGAAACCGCTGGACGATGTTTAAGCCACGCGCAAATAGCGTGCGGTCCCGCTGGCCTATTCTCATCGCATGGAAGGCCTTCCAATCACGGGAAGCCGCGCGTCGGTGCGCGCGGTGGAGCAGGATTCCGTTGCGCGTCATGCGCGCGCGCTGCGGGCGAGGCGTGACCGTAACCGCCTCTTTGGCATGCTGCTGGCCACGATCAGCCTCACCATGTTCGCGATCGTCGTTGGCCTTGTGATCGTGTTCCACGCGCTCGAGGCCTATCGTGTCATCCCCGGCTTCTGACCGCCGCGCGCTGCTCCGCGCGACGGCCGCGCTCCCGTTTCTGCTCGCCGGTTGCGGCAAGGGTGAGGCCTGGCACGCGGTCGATGTCACCGGCACCTCGCCAGCCCTCGCCTTTTCCATGCAGCGCGCGAGCGACGGGCTGGAAGTGACGCAGGCGGCGTCGCGCGGCGATATCGTGATGCTCTACCTCGGCTACACGTTCTGCCCGGATGTGTGCCCCACCACGCTCGCCAACGTCGCGACCGTCTTCCATCGCCTTGGCAAGAGCGCGGCGCGAATTCGATTTCTCTTCGTCACGGTCGATCCCAACCGGGACACGCTGCCGGTCCTGCGCACTTACCTCACGAATTTCGGGCCGGGCATGGTGGGCCTGCGCGGCACCCCGGACCAGCTTGCCGCCCTCGCGCGCCGCTTCCGCCTCGTCTATTCCGTTCGCCCGTCGCCCGATCCCGCGAAATACGAGGTGACGCACAGCTCCGCGATCTACGTCTTCGACACCAATGGCGCGGCGCGGCTTCTGGTGCCGTCGCTCGCCGCCTCACCGCCCGACATCGCGGGCACCGCGGAGGACCTGCTTCGCCTGGTCAACGAGGCGCATCCGCCCGGGTTTCTCCAGCGTGTGCTGCGCCTGGCCTGACGGCGGCTATTTCCCCATTGCATTGCGCACAGGGAACGTCGCTGTCAGCGTATCGCCATTGCTGAACCGCAACGTCACCGGCACCGAGCCGCCGGGCTTCACTTCGCTCGTCGGCTCCATGCACATGAGATGGTAACCGCCCGGCGCGAACGCCACCTTGCCATGGGCGGGAAGCAGGATGGATTTGACCATCACCATCTTTTCCTGCCCGCTCTCGTTCACGCTCTTGTGCAGCATCAGCATGCCGCATCCGGGCGAGCTGGCGCCCACCAGGGTGTGCTGCGTGTCGCTGTCATTGGTCAGCGTCAGATACCCGGCTGCCGGGCGCGAGGGGATGATGCTGCGCATCCACGGATCGTGCACCCCGACGCCTGACGGCGTGCCCGCCGCCATCGTGGTCAGCGCCAGCGCGGCGATGGCTAGGCTAGAGGCCCGTCCAGGCGCGGGCACGTTCGGCGAGGGCTGCGGCTTCATCGGATTGTTCCTCCAGCGTGCTCTCATGCACGCGCAGCGCGTTGACAATCACCAGCACGCCGATCGCGCTCATCATCGAGGGCGGGATCCACATCACGATACCGCCGATATGCTGGTCCGACAGCGCGGTGATCGAGGGGTAGAGCCGCCCGCACAGGTCGTAGAACGGATAAAGATCGGTCCCGGCAAACGCGATGATCGCGCCGAGCCCGATCTGCGGGAACATCACCAGCGCGGAAAGCGCGACGCGCGCGCCATAGCCGATGCGGGCCGGCGGCTTCGGTCGCGGGTCGAGCACAAGCGCCCAGAACAGCACGCCGTCCAGCACCATGCTCCAGTTCATCACCGCATAGAGGTTCGGGTCGAGCATGGCGCGGAAATGCACTGCGGGAATCAGCCAGAAATAGAACAGCCCGACGAACAGGATCGGCGCCAGCACCGGCTGTTGCACGATCGCGATCAGGTCGCGAACCACTGTCAGGCTCGCCACGCGCCGTGCCCATGCCGGCATGCCCAGCCACAGCGCCGGTCCCGCGGTGCCGAGCGCGATCAGAAACGGGCCGATATGGTGCATCACCACGTGCTGCGCGCGGTTCAGGAAGAACATGTGCTGCGCCATGTAGTCGAAATGCGTCTGCAGCACCGTGTAGACTGCGGCGAGCCCGGCGAGGAACGCGACGCGCCGCCCCACGGCGGGCCGCTCGGCTGGTGCCATCCGCGCGAGGCCGCGCAGGTACCACAGCAGTGTCAGCGCGATCGCGAGGTATTCCGGCCAGGAAAAGTCCCAAGGCATCCAGAACGGCATCTGAGCCGGCCGCGTCGCCGAGAGCCACGCAAGCACGCCCCCCAGCGCCAGCACGCCCGCATGGCACGCCCAGCCACGCCAATCCTCACGCCTCCCGGCATCGCCGGGGACGCCCGATGGGCTGTCGAGAACTCCCGCTGACATGCCGGTGGCCTAGGGCGAAGCGTCGGGGCTGGCAAGTCGTCGTTACGTCGTACGATTGAGGCTCTCGACATCCTGCGCGCCGCCGCTTTGCAGGGCGGCACTTTCGATCAGGAGGCGCACGGATTTGATGCGCAGGTCAGGTGCGATGGGTCCGTCTCCGCGGTTGAGGTGGAAACCCTCGGTCGCGACGGCCACCGCGATGTCTGCACCACCCGCGAGATCGGCAAGGAAGCGTTCGTTCAGGCGGATATTCGTCGCCTGCGTGGGTCCCGGATTTCGATAATGCGCGAACCGCCGCTGGATATTTTCGCTCTCCCCGATATAGCGCGCCGTTTTGCCGGCCTTGCGGATGGTGAAGCGATAGAGGCCGGGCTCGGCGGGTGCGTTTGGGAACACCAGCCAGTGCCTTTCGTCCAAGACGACGCGGCCGAGCGGGTGCCATGTAAAGCCGATGCCGACGAGGACCTTGTCGGCCGTGTCCCACGCATGGGGTGTTTCCGCGCCGTTTCGTCGCGTCGCGAGCGGTCTGCTTGACAAGGGCGCGGTGGCAGCCGCCTTGGTGTCGGGGGACGCGCGCGCGGGGCGGCGGCGGATAAAGGTGACCCGCTCGCGCGCCAGGTTGAGGTTGGCGGCTTCCCACCCGGCGTCCGCCCAACCCCTGGTCTGGCTGAGCGGCGGTACCTGGTTTCCCCATCACGCAGGATAGTTATGCGCGCTCGCAGGCAAGGGGAATCGAAGAATCCTTTCGATCTCGGAAAAGCTCGCGTTCCACTCGTTCGTCGTCAGAGAGCGCAGATAATCCGCCAACGATTCGTACTTCGACATCGTTTCCTCTCCGTGTCGGTCAGGTCCTCTCCGTGGCGTCGGTCAGGTTTTGCCGCCCAGCACCTTCCCCCGTGCCAGCCGCTCGTAATCCTCACCCGTCACGCCGATCTCCGCCAGCACCTCCCGGTTGTGCTCGCCCAGCCCCGGCGCCGGCGTGCGGATACTCCCCGGCGTCGCATCCAGCTTCGGCACCACCGCATGCATTGGCAGCAAGCCCATCTCCGGGTCCGGATACTCCGCAAGCAGCCCCCGGGCTGCGACATGCGGATCGTCCATGATCGCCGCGATGTCGTTGATCGGCCCGATCGTCACCTCCGTCGCTTCAAAGAACGCGACATTCTCCGCCTGCGTCCGCCGCGCGATGAACGGCGCAATCGCCGCATCCAGCTCGTCCTGATGGCGCAATCTGTCGGCGTTGGTGCGGAACCGCGGATCGGCGATCATGTCCTCCCGCCCGATGGCGCGAAACAGCCGCTCCGTCATCTTCTGGATCGAGGCGGAAAGTCCGACATACCGCCCGTCGCTGCACCGATACACGTTGCGCGGCGAGGCGTTGGTGGAGCGGCTGCCGGTGCGCGGCTTCACCTTGCCCGTCAGCCGGTAGCTCGCCGCCTGCGTGCCCAGCACGGAAAACAGCGGTTCCAGCAGCGAGAGGTCGATCGTCTGGCCGCGCCCGCTCCGCTCCGCCTCGCGCAGCGCGATGGTCGCGGCGGACGCGCCATAGAGCCCGGAAATGGCATCGGCGAGATACATCGGCGGCAGCACCGGCTCGCGGTCGGGAAACCCGTTTATCGAGGCAAATCCCGTGAACCCCTCGATCACCGTGCCGAAGCCGGGCCTGCGCGCATACGGCCCGTCCTGCCCCCAGCCGGAAATTCGCGCCACCACCAGGCGCGGGTTAATCGCCCGCAGTGTCTCGGGCGCCAGCCCCATCGCCTCCAGTACGCCCGGGCGAAAGCTTTCCACCAGCATCGCGGCATCCGCCACGAGCCGCCGGATCACTTCCGCCGCTTCCGGCCGCCGCAGGTCCATGCACAGGCTGCGCTTGTTGCGCGCATACACTTTCCAGTGCGTCGCGATCCCCTCGGTCGTCCACGCACGCAGCGTGTCCCCCTCCGGTGGCTCGATCTTGATCACGTCGGCGCCGAAATCCCCGAGGATCTGCGTCAGCAGGTTGCCCGCGAAAAGCCGCGAGAGGTCCAGCACGCGCACGCCTGCCAACGTGCCCCCGGCGCCAGTGTCGTAGTCGCGGTGCGGCAGCGCGGAGCCATGTTGTTGCGAGTTGGACATGTCGGCTTTCCCTCCGTCGGTGGAGGGTAAAGCCTTGTGTCAGCGTTGCGCGAGAGCGAGCCGCCGCGCGAGCTGCACCGGCGCCCGCCGATAGGCGGCGAGCGCCTTGCCGATCGTGCCCGCGGGAAGCCGGATCACCGCCGCCGGCGGCCCGCGCAGCGCAAGCCCGCTGCCCACCGGCATCTTCGGTGTGCTGTTCCAAAGATTGCGCGACCAGACATTGCTGCTGAACGCATTCGCCCCTGTCGCTTGCGGTGCCGCCGCCGCAAAGGCCAGCTGCGGCGGCAGCGTCGTCATGCCAGGTGGCGGCGCATGGCCCAACTCCTCCGGCCACACGGCCATCACCCGGCGCGCATAGGCGGCCCCGATCGCTGGCGTCTGCGAATGGTACGCCGCCGCGGCCGCGGCCCAGGATCCGGTCTGGCCGTCCAGCTCCGCGAGGAACCTGCCGGCATAGTTGGCATTCGCCGCCGGATCGAAAGCCTGCTCCAGGCTCGCGAAGGCATGCGGATGGTGCAGCAGGTTTACCTGCATGCAGCCCATGTCGATGGACCGGATGCCCCGTGCCTCGAGCCGGACCACCTCCGCGATTGCCGCTTCCTTGGTGTCGAAAACATGATCGGTGCCCTCGACATTGATACTCCACGGCCAGGGATCGACGCCGCCATGGGCGTTGCGCCGCCCGCTCTCGACGCGCCCGATCGCCTGCATGAGCCGGTATGGCACGTGGTTCGCCCGTTCTGCGGCACCGATCGCCCGGCGGCACGCCAGGCCCGGATCCTGGGGATCGGGACCGAGCGGCACGCCGGCCGGCAACGCCGGCACAGTTGCACGGCCGAAATTCGGGGCGGGCGCGTTCAGCATCTGCCCCGAATGCCGGGCCGCGAAGCCCGAAAGATACACTGGAGACGGCGGCAGCGTTCCGCCCGCAAGGGCGGGACCTGCGGTCGTCGCGGAGACAAAAATAGAGACAATCCAAGCGATCGGTGCGCGACCCATGCGGCCGCTTATAGCCGGTGCGGTTACCGGAGCGTGAGTCCGGATGCAGTCAAGCTGTAAAAACTAACCGTTCGGGCGATGCTGCGCTGCAAAATTTTTCTTGCAAGGCGACGGCGGCCTGCCTATCTTGTGCACCGCAGCAAGGCAGCTTCGGCTGTCTTCCTGCTTCTTGGACGTTTCCTCCCTAAACTTGGCGGTGCCGCGAGGCACCGCCATTTTTTTCGACCGATCTAGCCGCCCGCGACCCTGAGGTCGGCGGCTGCGTGCCGGGCAAGATGCGCCACCGCGTGCGTGAGGGCCTGGCGCGTCCGCTCAAACCCCGCGCTGCGCTCGAGCGTCGTCTCATCCATGTAGAGCGAGCGACAGACTTCGATCTGCAGCGCATGCACCCTCTCGCGCGGACGGCCGTAGTGGCGGGTGATGTAGCCACCGGCATAAGGGTCGTTGCGGCGCACGGTAAGCCCTTCGCCGGCCAGCGCCTCCTCCACGCGCCGCACCAGGACCGGGTCGCATGTCGTGCCATGCGCATCGCCGAGAACCACGTCGGCGCGCCGGCGCGGTGACATGCTTGCCTCAGGCATCGAATGGCAGTCGACCAGCAGGCACGCACCGAACCGGCCGCGCGCGCGCTCGACCATATTGCGCAGCGCGGCATGGAAGGGCTGCCAGGTTGCCGCCACCCGCGCCCGCGCTTCCGCGAACGAGAGCTTCTGCCGGTAGATCGGCTCGCCCGTCGCCACCACGCGGGCGATCGTGCCCAGCCCCGCGCTGATGCGCGCACTTGCCGTGTTCACCCAGTCCGGCAGAGCGTCCTCGAACATCGCGGGATCGAGCTCCCATGGCTCGCGGTTGGCGTCGCAGAAGGCGCGGGGAAAGGTCGCGGCCACCAGGGGGGCGCCATGCGCCGGGGCGGCGTTCGAACAGCTCGTCCACATAACAATCCTCGCTGCGGCGCAGTCGTAGCGGATCGAGCCGCGTGGCGGCGACGAACTCCGTCGGATAGCGGCTCCCGGAGTGCGGCGAGGCGAACACGACCGGCACCGCTGGGCCAGCGGGGTGCGTAATGCGCACAGCACACGAATCCGGCGGTGAGAGGTCCATCCCAGCCATTGAAGCGGTCCGCGCGGTGATGCGCAATTCGGCCCCCGCGCCGCTTGGCGCGTCAGCGCCGGGCGCTGCGGCGAATGTTCTCGAGCAGGATCACCACCAGGCCGCCGAAGAGCAGCCCGCCGCCGAGCGGGGGGGCGATCACGTCGTAGTTCCGCAGCAGCGCGACCAGCCCCACGAGCACCAGGATCGCTGCGGCAAGCGACCCGTCATCGACGAACAGTCCCAGGAATTCGCCCCAGATGGCGCGTAGGACGTTCATGTCCACATCCTGTTCATGTCCTTATCTCTGCGATGCGCACGGCGACGATGGCGACCAGCAGGAACCCGAGCGCCATGGGCAGCAGCGCGAAATCGGCCCCCGGCCAGGCGGCGCCGACCGATTCACCGATCCAGAACGTCCCGAACGCCGAGAGCATCACGCCCACGATGAACTTAAGCGTGTTCTCCGGCACCAGCGAAAGCGGCCGATGCAGCACCATCCCGGCCGCGACCACCAGCACCGCCGCCGCCGCGGCCCCCAGGCTCGCCGCCCCGAGCAGGCCCCGGCCCGCTCCCACGGCGACGACGATGAACACCACCTCCACGCCCTCCAGCAGCACTGCCTGGAACGCGGTGCTGCCGGCAGCGAAGGCCGGTCGGCCCGTCAGCAGACGTCGCTCCTTGGCGAATTCCGCCTCCTCGTCGTGCAGCGGGATGCGCCCGGCCGCCCGCAGCACCGCCTTGCGCAGCCAGCGCATGCCGAACAGCAGCAGCAAGAGTCCGATCACCCCCTGCAGCGCCGAGAGCGGCACGGCGTTCAGCAGGGGCCCGAGCACCGCGATCAGCACCACCAGCACCGCGAGCCCCGCCCCGGTGCCGAGCAGCGCCGGTCGCCACCCCGTCGTCACCCCCACCGCCAGCACGATGGTGAACGCCTCCACCACCTCGACCAGCGAGGCGAGGAACGCGGAGAGAATCGCGGGCAACGCATGGGTCAGCATGGCCACAACCTTACCGCGCGGCGCCGCCGC
The DNA here is from genome assembly GCA_963764465.1 of uncultured Pseudomonadota bacterium. Lineage (GTDB taxonomy): Bacteria > Pseudomonadota > Alphaproteobacteria > Acetobacterales > Acetobacteraceae > JAJXXT01. The sequence goes on from CAVXSO010000001.1 coordinate 207,395, forward strand.
TTCAACGCCGGCGGCGAAAGAACGGTGCCAGCCGTCCGGCAGGCCCCCGCCCTTGCAACACCTCGTCCCCGCGATTACGAAGCGCGCGTCGGATGGGCGCGTAGCTCAGCGGGAGAGCACCACCTTGACACGGTGGGGGTCACAGGTTCAATCCCTGTCGCGCCCACCATCCGGCAAATCAGATGGCAAAATCAGAGACTTAGCCATCGAATGCGGCGTGGTACGCATTCAGCGCCGGCGCGCCGCCGAGGTGCACGTAGAGCACCTTGGCTCCCTTCTCGAACTCGCCCGCCTTCGCCATAGCGATCACGCCGGCCATGCTCTTCCCCTCGTAGACCGGGTCCGTCAGCATCCCCTCATGCGTCGCCGCCATGCGGATCGCGTCGATCGTCGCCTGGTCCGGCAGCCCGTAATCCGGCCCGCAGAAGCGCGGGTCGATCACGATGTCCTCGTCCCTGATCGCGGTGTTCAGCCCCACCGCGGCGGCGGTCGCATGCGCGATTTTCGTCACCGCGCGGCGCGTCATCTCCGCATCCGCAGCCGTATCAATTCCGATCAACCGCCGCTTCCTGCGCTGCGCCGCGAACCCCACCACCATCCCGGCCTGCGTCGAGCCGGTGCAGGTCGCGGTGACGACGGTATCGAAGAACATCCCCGTCTCGCGCTCCTGCGCCGCCACTTCCTCGGCGAACGCCGCGTAGCCGAGCCCGCCCAGCGGATGGTCCGAGGCGCCCGCCGGGATCGCATAGGGCTTGCCGCCCTCTTCGCGGACCTGCTCCAGCGCGCGCTGCCAGGTTTCCTTCTCCGCGGTGGAATACCCAGCGCCATCGAGGATCGTCGTCGCCCCCATGATGCGCGAGAGCAGAATGTTGCCGACCTTGTCGTAGGTCGGGTCCGGCCACTTGGTCCATTCCTCCTGCACCAGCCGGCACTTCATCCCGAGCTTGGCCGCGACCGCCGCCACCTGGCGCGTATGGTTGCTCTGGATGTTCCCGATCGAGACCAGCGTGTCGCAGCCCTGCGCCAGCGCGTCGGCGGCGAGGAATTCCAGCTTGCGGATCTTGTTGCCGCCGAACGCGAGCCCGCTCGCGATGTCGTCGCGCTTCGCCCAAAGCTCGATGCCGAGCTCATCGGACATCCGGTCGAGCCGATGGATGGGCGAGGGGAAGAAGGCAAGCTTCACGCGGGGAAAACGCGACAGGTCCATGGCAAAAATCCTGTTTCGATGACGCCGCCAATATAACCCCCCACTGGCCGCATGAGTTGCGGAAGATGCAGCCAATACGAGGAATTTCCTGGAAGGAATTGGCATTTCCCTGCATGTTTCAAACATGGAAAAGAAAACTACAGCAGAAAATGCATCCGCCGATCTCGACACGGCCGACCGCCGCATTCTCCGCGCGCTCCAGGCGGACGGCCGCCTCACCAACAAGGATCTCGCCGCCCGCGCCCATCTCAGCGAATCCGCCTGTCTCGCCCGTACTCGCCGCTTGTTCGAGCGCGGCACCATCCGCGCCGTGCGCGCGCATATCGCGCCGGAAGCGGTGGGGCAGGGGACCGTCGTCCTCGTCGGCGTCGTGCTGGACCGCTCGACGCGCGAGAGCTTCGCGGCGTTCGAGGCCGCGGTGCGCGCCCTCGCGCCGGTGCTCGAATGCCACCTCGTCGCCGGCGACGTCGATTATTTCCTCAAGGTCCGCGTCCGCGACATCGCCGGCTACAACCGCCTGCACGCGGAAAAGCTCATCGCGCTGCCCGGCGTGCGCCAGGTCCGTACCTTCTTCGTTCTCGACGAGATCAAGACCGACGGCCTGCTCGCGGTGTAGGGCTTGCGCGCTCGCCGCGCGGTGCGACACTCAAGGTGATCGTCGGAGAATCCAATGCCCCTGCACCTCTGGCTTGGCCTCGCTGCCTCCTTCGCGATCGTCACCGCCATTCCGGGGCCCACGGTGCTGCTCATCACCACGCACGCGATCAGCTTCGGGCGCCGCACCGCGATCGCCATGGTGCTCGGCTCGGCCGTGGGTGTCAGCGTCGCAATGACGCTCGCCATGGCCGGGCTCGGCGCGCTGCTCGCCACATCCGCGCTCGTGTTCGCCGCGCTCAAGCTGCTCGGCGCCGCGTATTTCATCTGGCTCGGATTGCGGCTGTGGCGCCGCGAACCGGAAGCGCCGATGCAAACCCTGATCACGCGCACCGGCACGCTGCGGGCCTTTTGCCACGCCTTCGCGGTCACCGCGCTCAATCCCAAAGGCATCGCCTTCTTCCTGCTCTTCCTGCCGCTGTTCATCGATCGCAACGCACCGGTCGTGCCTCAGATGCTCGTCATCGTGCCGACGCTCGCAGCCGTCGGCCTGGTCACGGACGGGCTCTACGCCGCGTTCGCCGTGCGCATGCGCGTACTCGTCGGCCAAGCCCGCGTCATGCGCCGTATCAATCGCGCCGGCGGCTCGCTGCTGATCGCCCTCGGCCTCGCAATGGCGCTCCGCCGCGCTGCCTGATCCCGCTTGCGTGCGGCAGCCCCCGCCGCAACACTCGCGTGGCCACCCGGAGATCCAAGTGTCCTTTCGCAGCACCGACCGCTATATCGCCACGCGCGACCTCGAGGTCGCGGTCAACGCCGCCGTGACACTCGAGCGCCCGCTCCTGGTCAAGGGCGAGCCGGGCACCGGCAAGACCGTCCTCGCCCACGAAGTCGCCGCCAGCCTCGGCCGGCCGCTCATTGAGTGGCACATCAAATCGACGACGCGCGCCCAGCAGGGCCTCTACGAATACGACGCGGTTTCGCGCCTGCGCGACGGCCAGCTGGGTGACGAGCGCGTGCACGACATCGGCAATTACATCATCCCCGGCAAGCTCTGGCAGGCCTTCATCTCACCCGAGCCCGTCGTCGTGCTGATCGACGAGATCGACAAGGCGGACATCGAGTTCCCCAACGACCTGCTGCTGGAACTCGATCGCATGACCTTCCACGTCTACGAAACCGGCGAGACCATCAATGCGACGCACCGCCCCGTCGTCATCATCACCTCGAACAACGAGAAGGAACTGCCGGACGCGTTCCTGCGCCGCTGCTTCTTTCACTACATCCGCTTTCCGGACCGCGCCACCATGCAGCGCATCGTCGATACCCACTACCCCAACCTCCGCTCCGACCTCGCGCGCGAGGCGCTGGAAGTCTTCTTCCGCCTGCGCGACGTGCCTGGCCTGAAGAAGAAGCCCGCCACCTCCGAACTTCTCGACTGGCTCAAGCTCCTGATGGCCGAGGACATGCCCGCGGAGGCACTGCGCGCGAAGGAAGGCCAGTCCGCCATCCCGCCGCTCTACGGTGCGCTGCTCAAGAACGAACAGGACGTGCACCTGTTCGAGCGCCTCGCCTTCCTCAACCGGCGCAACGCCTGACGTCATGTTCGCCCCGTTCATCGAAGCCTTGCGCCGCGAGGGCCTGCCGGTCTCCATCACCGAGTACCTCACGCTGATGCAGGCGATGCGGGCTGGCGTGGCCAACTACGACATCGAGGATTTCTACCACCTTGCCCGCGCCACGCTCGCCAAGGACGAGCGCTATCTCGATCGTTTCGACCGCGCCTTCGCCGAAACCTTCAAGGGCCTGGAACGCCCGGAGGCGCCCGAGGAGGACGATCTGCGCCGCGACCTGCCCGAGGAATGGCTGCGCAAACTCGCGGAGAAATTCCTCGGCCCCGAAGAACTGGCGAAAATCGAAAAACTCGGGGGTTTCGACACGTTGATGGAGACGCTGCGCCAGCGCCTCGCCGAGCAGCAGGGCCGCCACCAGGGCGGCAGCAAATGGATCGGCACCGGCGGCACCTCGCCCTTCGGCGCCTACGGCTCGAACCCCGAAGGCGTGCGCATCGGTCAGGACCGCTCGCGCCTGCGCCGCGCCGTCAAGGTCTGGGACAGGCGCGAGTTCCGCGACCTCGATTCGGATGTGGAGCTAGGCATCCGCAGCCTCAAGCTCGCGCTTCGCCGCCTGCGCCGCTTCGCGCGAGAGGGTGCGGCCACGGAACTCGATCTCCCTGGCACGATCCGCGACACCGCTCGCAACGCCGGCTCGCTCGAGCTGCGCATGGTTCCCGAGCGGCGCAACGCCGTGAAAATCCTCCTCCTTCTCGACATCGGCGGCTCGATGGACGACCACGTGCGCGAAAGCGCGGAACTCTTTTCCGCCGCCCGCGCCGAGTTCAAGCATCTGGTTTCGTTCTACTTCCACAACTGTCTCTACGAGCGGCTCTGGACCACCAACCGCCGCCGCGCCGAGAACATGATCCCGACCGAGCAGGTCCTGCGCACCTACGGCCCGGACTACAAGATGATCCTCGTCGGCGACGCCACGATGAGCCCCTACGAGATCACCCATGCCGGCGGCAGCGTCGAGCACTGGAACCAGGAATCAGGTGCGGTCTGGTTGCAACGCCTCACCGGGCATTTCCGCAGGTCGGCCTGGCTCAACCCGCGCCCGCAAGCCTTCTGGCGGGAGGACGGGTCCGTCGGCCTGCTCCACGAGCTGATGGAAGGCCGCATGTACCCGCTGACGCTTTCCGGCATCGAAACGATGACGCGCGACCTGGTGCATTGATGGAAGCCACCGCGGCCGAAGAAACCCGCATCCGCCGTCACCTGGTCCTGGTTGCCCTCGGCCGCGCCCCGGCGGAGCGTCTCCTGCGCGTCGATCGTATGCTCGATGTCCACACCGGCACCTGGCGCGCGGACCAGGAGATCGTGATCGCCGGGAGCCGCATCGCCTATGTCGGTGACGCCGGCACGTTTCCCGGTACGGCCACGGAACGGGTGGAACGCCCGGGCCTCGCCGCGGTGCCGGGCTTCGGCGAAGTGCACAAGCACATCGAAAGCTCGCACCTCACGCCGGAATACGAGGCGGCCCTCGTCATTCCTCACGGCAACACCTGGACCTGCGAGGCCAGCCACGAGCTTTCCAACGTCATCGGCCGCCGCAATCTGGAGTTCTGGTTGGAGCCGCGAAAGCGCGGCTCGCCGCTGAAGATCTTCCCGCTGCCCGGCTCCGCCGTCCCGCCAACCGCCTGGGAGCGCTCGGGTGGCTGGTATGGCGCGGCGGAACAGGCCACCTTCATGGCCGATCCCCGCGTCCCGGGCCTCGATGAGGTGATGGACTGGCCCGCTGTCTGGGACCCGGCAAACAAGTCGCACGAACGCCTCTGGGGCATGATCGGGGCAACCATGGCGGCCCGCGGCGTGGTGGAGGGCCACGGCGCCGGCCTCACCGACCCTGCCTCCGTTTCAGCCTTCGCCGCCGCCGGCCTGGCGTCGGATCACGAGGCGTGGAGCGTTGAGGAAGTCTGGCAAAAGCTTACCCGCGGCATCTTCATCGAGCTGCGCATCCATTCCATGGCGCAGGTCATTCCCGGCCTGCTCACGTCCGGCCTGTCGGACTGGTCGCAGATCGCTTTCGCGACTGATGACCGCAGCGCGTCGGACACGCTGCGCCTTGGGGCGACAGATCACAATGTCCGCACCGCGATCCGTTGCGGTCTCGCACCGGAAATGGCGATCGGCTGCGTCACCCTCAACCCGGCGCGCCATATGCGCCTCACCCCATGGGTCGGCTCGCTCGCACCGGGCCGTTATGCCGATATCGTGCTGCTCAAGGACGTCGCCGCGCTGGACATCGCCGAGGTCTGGGCGGACGGACGCCCGGTCTCCGCCGGCGGCGAATACATCGCGCGGGTTCCCGAGATCGACTGGCCGGACTGGGCAACGCGCACGGTCAAGATCGGTCGCGAGCTGGCCGCGGACGATTTTCGCATCGCGGCCGTGCCGGGTCGTGCGACGATGCACGCTGCCGTCCTGCGTCCGTTCCACTGGGCCGACGATTTCCTCGTGGAAGACCTCCCAGTCGAGGACGGCGCCGTGCAACGCGATTCCGCCCGCACCATCACCAAATTCGCCATCGTCGATCGCCATACGGGCGCGGGTGGCGTTGCGCGCATGTTCTGGCGTGGCTGCGGTCCCGCGACGGAGGGCACGGCGCTTGCCAGCTCTCTCGCGCACGACACGCACAACATATGGACGGTCGGCTCCTGCGATGCTGCCATGGCCCAGGCCGTCAATGCGGTCGCGGCGATGCAGGGCGGCTGGGCGCTGGTCGTGCGCGGCAAGCTGGCGGCGACGGTCCGTTACGAGGTGGCGGGTCTCATGACTGCCCGTCCGGCCGCGGCGCTCGATGTGGATATGCAACAACTCTACCGCGCCGCGGATGCAGTGGAATGGATGCACGAACCCACGTATTCGCCGCGCTGGCCAAAAGGCTTCCAGGAGCGTCTCGCCTTCGCCACGCTCACCTGCTCGCCCTGGCGTTGGGTGCTCGTCGCCCCTACCAAAGCCGTGCCGCAGGGCCTGGTCAACGTCCGGACGGGCGAGACGCATCCGGTGGTCTGGTAGCGGGCGGCAAACCCGAGACGTTCGTGGCATGCTTGCTGCCGGGCCGCGCGTCGGATCGCGCCCTGCGTCACGCCGCCCCGAGGCCGGAACTCGCGGCCCTCTCGTAACGGCGCGCCCGGCGCTGCGGGAGTCGGACCAACTTGCCACTACCGATGGCAGCCTTGATCGCGGCTCCGTGCGCCTCGTCCTCGATGCGGCGCTCCTCGGCTTCACGCTCGGCAGTTTCGGCCTCCTCGGATGTTTCGCGATGAAGCACGTCGAGCGCGCGGGTGGCCTCGGCGAGTTCCCGCTCGATGCGTGTGGCGAGCGCAATCGCCGCGTCGAATTGGACCACACGGTCACTCAGTACCTCGCTGTCGCGAAGTTGGGCGAGCGTCGCGGCAAGGGATGTCATCGTGCAAACCTCCGTGCTGTACGGCCGCAAGTTGGTGCCCCGCGTGCCGGTGGTTTCTTCCGATGGGCGTCGTCACGGCTCGGATGGAAGCGGCAGTCGCCACATCGCCAGGCGCTCGCGCACCGACCGCACCCGCGCATCCTGCCGCATGGCCGTGCGAGCATGATGGAACGTTTCATCGCGGCGCGCACGTGACCGCGCCATGCGCCGGCGGACAGACAAGGGTTAACGGCATGCTCGCCTCCCGACCATGGAGTCAGAAAAGCACAACTTTCATAACAACTCAAGCAAAAAGAAATCGGAGCTTGAAAATGGAACGGCTTTCAGAGACATGGGCATGGTCGCGAGCTTGCCCGCGAGCGCCTGAAGGCTTGTCATGGCCTTCATAACCCATTGACCATCTTGCGCGGAGGTCCTTGCCCGGCGATGCCGGTTAGTCGCGGATAGCGTCCCGCCACTTTTGCTCGATCGCCGAGCGACGTTCCGAAAGTGTCAGTTCCAACCGCTCGGCAAACGGCATCTGCCGCCCCAGTGCCCGCACGTCCCGCCACACCCGTTGCGCCACGATCGCGATGGTGCGCTGGTCCGTTGGCATCCCCGCTTCCTTCAGCATCTGCAGCACCGCGTCGCAGACATCGGCGAATTCTTCGTCTTCCGCCCTCAGTCGCTCGGTAACGGCGGAATCCTCGAACCGCCCCTGTGCCTCGCTCGCTCCCGGTCCATCGCCCAGAAGTTCGTTGGGCGTGGCGCCGAGGATCGCACAGATGTCCTTGATGCGGTGGGCGGGGAAGGTCGGGTTGGTGACCCGGAACCACTGGCCCACCGCCTGTTGTGTAATCCCGAGACGCTGGGCGAGTTGGCGCCGCGAAAGTCCGCGTTCCGCCATCAACCGCTCGAGATTCTCGGAAAATCCCATGCCGAAACACTAACCCCAAGGTCGCGGCGCCGCACCAGGAAACGGCGCCGCCCGTCACCTATATGAAAGTAAAAGTTTCAATTCCATGTGTATCCGCAGCACGCCCCGGAACCTGCATGCGCGCGCAACTCTCAACGATGCCCGCCGGCGGTCCCGATCTCCGCGAGAAATGCGTCCGTCGTCCGCTGCCGGCAATAGCCCTTGATCGCTGCCAGCGCCGTCTCGTGCCGCTCACGGGTGTAGGTGGCACAGGCATCCGTTACCAGCGTCACCAGATAGCCGAGGTCGCACGCATCCCTCACCGCGCTCTCAATGCATTGGTCTGTGACGATGCCGGAGACGACAAGCTGCCGCACACCCAGGTTGCGCAGGATGTAGTCGATGTTGGTGGAGATGAAGACGGAGGAGGACGTCTTCGGAATCACCATCTCGTCCAGGCCCGGGGCGATTGCGTCGATGACTTTCGCGTCCCAGGAACCCGGCTTCACGTTGAACCCGGTGATCTTGTAGTCGAGGCTGCGGTCGCGCCCGTCCTGCGTCATGCTCTGGATCACGGTGTACATCACCTCGATCCCCGCCGCGCGGCACCCCGCCTGCAGCCGTTGCATGTTCGGCACGACGCGACGCTCCATCTCATCGAAGAAAAAGCCGAGCTTGGCCGCGAAATCCTCCGGTTTGTGATGGCGAAACTCGCCGCCCTCGCGTACCGCGCAGTAATTCTGCACGTCGATGAACAGCAGCGCCGCCTCGTCCGGCACCACCGGAATCTCGCGGCTCGCGGGCCAGGCCGGCATCGTCAGTACACCTCCGCGTAGCGCGCGCAGATCGCCGCCTCGTCGAGCCCATCGAGCTCGCGCAGCTCCGCGCGCTTGTGCGCGAGATAGGCGGCATGGAACACCGGCCCCATCCAGCCGCTCGCCGCCTCGCTCGCCTCCAGCGCCTCCAGCGCCTCGCCGAGGCTGCGTGGCAGGTCGGGCCCCGTCTCCTCCGGCTCCGCGCCCGCGCGCAAACCCTCCAACCCCGCCCAGACCAACGCGCCGAGCGCGATATAGGGGCTCGCCGCCGCGTCCGTCGCGCGGAACTCCACGTTGGCAGAGGATGCGGGGTTGGCGTCCGGCAGCGTCGGCACGGGGCAGATGCGGATCGCCGCCCCACGGTCCTGCTGCACCACGTCCGCGCGCACCGGCGCCCAGCGATTGGGTCGCAGCCGGATATAAGAGGCGGCACTCGGGGCCGCGAGCGCGCAGAGTGCCGCCGCATGGCGTTGCCACCCGGCAATCAAGTGCCGCGCCCGCGGCGTCAGTCCCAGTGCCTCGCGCGGATCGTAGGTCGCCGGTCGCCCATGCGAGTCCAGCAGGCTGGCGTGGATGTGCACGCCGCTGCCCACACCGGCCGGATCCAGGATCGGCGCAAAGGAAACGCGCCCGCCCACGTGCTGCGCCACGATCTTCGTCACCTCGCGCAGCAGCACCGCGCGATCCGCGGCACGCAGGGCCGGCCCCGGCGCGAAGGCGATCTCGTATTGCTGCGGTCCGTATTCGGCGTGGAACGTCTCGGGCGCCACGCCCGCCGCGTTCAGCGCCGCGACCAGGTGCTCGCCGAAGCTCCCCTGCGCCCGCAGTGCCGAGAACCCATAGGACGTACCGGGCATCGGGGCTACGCCGAGATGGAAGAACTCGTGCTCGAACCCGACATTGAGCGAGAGGCCGAACTCTTCCTCCAGCGCCGCAAGCCCCCGGCGCAGGAAGTGGCGCGGGCAGCAGGGCCAGGCCGCGCCATCAAGCTCCACGATATCGGCGAGCAGCATGTGCAGTCGGGGCTGTCCCTCGCCGAAATCCACCTCGATCTCGGTCGCCGGGTCGGGCAACATCATGATGTCCCCGCCGGTGCCAAAGGTCGGGTCGCCGATATGGCCGAAGCAGGAGATCATGGCGCAGGCCGGCGTCCAGCCGATGCCGCGGGCGATGCGCGAGGGACGGTGCGGCGCCGGTACCATCTTGCCACGCAGCTGTCCCGCGATGTCGCAGATGCCGATGCCGATCAGCCCCTCACGCTGCATCGGCATCGTCCTGCAGGAACGGGTTGGTGCGCCGCTCGATCCCCAGTGTGGAGCCTTCGCCATGGCCGCAGAGAAAGACGACATCGTCGCCGAGCGGCAGCAGCTTCTCGCGGATGGCGCCGACCAGCGCCGCATGGTCGCCATAAGGAAAATCCGTCCGCCCCACCGAGCCGCGGAACAGCACGTCGCCGACGATCGCAAACCTCCGCGTCGTCTCCACGAACACGACATGCCCCGGCGTGTGCCCAGGGCAATGCAGCACATCGAAAGCGAGCGCCCCGAGCGTGACGACCTCGCCCTCCGTAAGCCAGCGGTCTGGCAGTACGTTCTCCATTCCCGAGAGGCCGAAGCGCCGCGCGCTGTCCTCGATCTCCTCGAGCAGGAATCGGTCGCGCGCGTCTGGCCCGATGAGCGGCACGTCGCCGCCCTGCCGTTCCGTCAGCGCCGCCTTCAGCGCCTTCGCGCCGCCTGCATGATCGAGATGCCCGTGCGTGAGCCACAGCGCCTCGACAGTGAGGCCAAGATGCTCGATCCCGCCCAGTATCTCGGGCGCATCGCCGCCCGGGTCCACCACGACGGCGCGCTTCGTCGCCTCCTCCCAAAGCAGCGTGCAATTCTGCTGGAAGGGCGTGACGGGGATGATCGCGGCGCGGAAATCGGTCTCTGGCATGGCGGGCCCGTTCTGCAAATCACCGACACGCTGAGGCCGAACGCGCCCTCGCGCAACCCCGCCGCCCTGTGGCCAACCGCCTCGTGGCCCGCCGCCTCCGGGGCCGCTGTCAGACTGCCTCGGTATCCAGCGCGTAGCCCGCGGCGCGGACCGTCCGCACCACGTCGAGCTCGCCGTCGCCATTGATGGATTTGCGCAGCCGCCGGATATGCACATCCACCGTCCGCGGCTCCACATGGATGTCCTTGCCCCACACCGCGTCCAGCAGCTCCTCGCGCGTGAAAACCCGGCGCGGGTGCTGCATGAAGAACTCCAGAAGCCGGAACTCGGTCGGCCCCAGATGGACTGCACGCTCGTTGCGATAGACGCGATGCGCCGCGAGATCCATCGTGATGTCGTGGAAGGTGAGCTTACCCTTGCCTGGCACCGCGTTGGCACGACGCAGCAGGGCACGCACGCGCGCGAGCAGCGCCTCGATGCTGAATGGTTTCGCGATGTAATCGTCCGCCCCGGTGTTGAGCCCGCGCACCGCGTCCTGGTCTTCCGCGCGCGCCGTCACCATGATCACCGGCAGGTCGCGGGTCGCGGGGCGCCTGCGGATCTGGCGGCACACCTCGAGCCCGGAGACCGTGGGCAGCATCCAGTCGAGGAGCACGAGGTCCGGCGGTGCCTCGGAGATGCGCGTCAGCGCCTCCTGCCCATCGGCGGCTTCCTCCACGTGGTAGCCCTGCTTTTCGAGGTTGTAGCGCAGCATCGTTGCCAGCGCCGCCTCGTCCTCGACGACGAGCACCACCGGCCGGCCGGCCGCCTCGCCGCCTCGTGCACCGTTCTCCATCGTACCGGCTCGCATCATCCAGCCCCGTCCGCGGCCCCCGCCGCCCCAGTGCCGGGCCGCACCACGGCATAGGCCGAGGTATCGGCTTTCGGCCGCGCCTCCGAAAGCGGCGTGCCCGTCACCGCGTAATGGATGGTCTCGGCGATGTTGGTCGCGTGGTCGCCGATGCGCTCGAGGTTCTTGGCAATGAACAGCAGGTGCGTGCACGGCGTGATGTTGCGCGGATCCTCCATCATGTAGGTGATGAGCTCGCGGAAGATCGCGTTGTAGAACCCGTCGATCGTCTCGTCGGACCGCCACACTGCGAGCGCCTTGTCGGCATCCCCCTCGCCGATCGCGTCGACGATCATCTTCAGGTTCTCCTGCACCAAGCGCGACATGTGGCCGAGCCCGCCGAGGCTGAACGCCAGCGTGTACTGGCTGAGCACGATGCTGCGCTTGGCGACATTGGCGGCATAGTCGCCGATGCGCTCCAGATCGCCCGTCATCTTCAGGGCGGAGATGATCTGGCGCAGATCCCCTGCCACCGGCTGGCGCAGCGCCAGCAGGCGGATGACGAACTCCTCCACGCTGCGCTCCATCGCATCGACCTTGGCGTCGCCCTCGACGACGCGTGCCGCGAGCTCGGTGTCCGCGTCGAGGATCGCCTCGGTCGCGAGGCTCACCTGGCTCTCCACCATCCCGCCCATCTCGGTGATGAGGCCGGCAAGGCGCTTGAGCTCCTGTTCGTAGCTCTTGACGATGTGTTCGCCGATCTCGGACATGTGGCCTCCTCAGCCGAACCGGCCGGTGATGTATTCCTGGGTTCGCTTCTCGCGCGGTGCCGTGAACATCTGCGCGGCACTGGCCACTTCCACCATCTCGCCGAGATAGAAGAACGCCACCTGGTCCGCCACGCGCGCCGCCTGCTGCATGTTGTGCGTCACGATCGCGATGGTGAAGTCGCGCTTCAACTCGTCGATCAGCTCCTCGATCTTGAGCGTGGAGATCGGATCGAGCGCGCTGGTCGGCTCGTCGAACAGGATCACCTCCGGCCTCACCGCGATGGTGCGCGCGATGCAGAGCCGCTGCTGTTGCCCGCCGGAAAGCCCGGAGGCAGGCGCGTTCAGCCGGTCCTTCACCTCGTCCCAGAGCGCGGCCCGCGTGAGCGACCATTCCACCCGCTCCTCCATCTCCGCGCGCGACGGCCGCTCGTGCAGCCGCACGCCAAAGGTGATGTTCTCGCGGACCGACATCGGGAACGGCGTGGGCTTCTGGAACACCATGCCCACGCGCGCGCGCAGCTCGTTGAGGTCGATGCCGGGTCCGATGATGTTGACCCCGTCCATGATCGCCTCACCGGTGGCGCGCTGGCCAGGGTAGAGGTCATACATCCTGTTGAGGCAACGTAACAATGTGGATTTGCCGCAGCCGGAGGGCCCGATCATCCCGGTCACCCTGCGCTCCGGCAGGTCGAACGTGACGGATTTCAACGCCTGGTGATTACCGTAAAAGAAATCGAGGCTGCGGATGGCGATCTTGGCCGCCACCTCGCTCCCCCTCATCGCTGCCGTCCGCGCGTCCGCGCTCATCGTCGTGCTCATCGCTTTGTCTCCGCAACGGTCATCGGCGGCGCAGCGCCACGCGCGCCACGATGTTCAGTGCCAGCACGCCCACGGTGATGATCAGCGCGCCGGTCCAGGCGAGCTGCACCCAGTCCGCGAAGGCGGAGCCCGCGTACTGGTAGATCGTGACCGGCAGGCTCGCCATCGGTTTCGTGAGCGCCGCCGACCAGTTGAGGTTGCCGAAGCTCGTGAACAGCAGCGGCGCCGTCTCGCCGGCCATGCGGGCAACGGCCAGCATCACCCCCGTTACCATGCCTTCGCGCGCTGCCGGATAGCAGACCAGCACGATGGTTTTCCATCGCGGCGCGCCGAGTGCCACCGCTGCCTCGCGCAGGCTGATGGGCACCAGGCGCAGCATGTCCTCCGTCGTGCGCACGATGATCGGGATCGCCAGCACCGCGAGTGCCGCGGACCCGGCGAGCGCGGAGAACCCACCGAAGGGCTGCACCAGGATGCGGTAGATGAACAGGCCGATCAGGATCGAGGGCGCGGAAAGCAGCACGTCGCTGATGAACCGGATGACATTCCCGAGCGTCCGGTTGCCGCCGTATTCGGAAAGATACGTGCCCACCATGATCCCGACCGGCGTCGCGATCGCCGTCCCGATCACCACCTGGATCGCGCTGCCGACGATGGCGTTCAGCAATCCGCCGTGCGATCCCGGCGGCCGCGTCATATGGGTGAACACGCCGGGCGAAAGCCCGGCCGCACCTCTGGCGATCAGCGTCACCAGGATCCAGGCAAGGAAGATCAGCCCGATCAGCGTCGCCGTCACGCACAGCGATTCCACGAACACACTGAGCGCGCGCCGCCGCCGTGCGAGGGAACGGCTCGCCGGCGAGCGCTGCGTCGTCAGAACGGCCGCGGACATCTCGGCGCCCTTCCTAGCGTCCGCCACGCGGCCGCAGCATCAGCCGCGAGATCGCGAGCACGACGAAGGAGATCGCGAACAGGATCAGCCCCAGCGCCAGCAGCGCCGAAAGCTTCAGGCTCCCCGCCTGGCTTTCCGCGAACTCCAGCGCCACGAGCGAGGCAATCGTGTTGGTTCCGGAATAGAGCGAGTCGGGCAACCGGTCGGCATTGCCGACGACGAAGGTCACCGCCATCGTCTCGCCCAGCGCGCGCCCCAGCCCCAGCATGATGCCGCCGACGACCGCAGTGCGCGTGGAGGGCAGCACGATCGAGCGCGTCACCTCCCACGTGGTGCAGCCCAGCCCGTAGGCGCTTTCCTTGTGCATCGCGGGGACGGTCGCGAACACGTCGCGCATCGTCGCCGCGATGAAGGGCAGGATCATGATCGCGAGGATCAGGGATGCGGTCAGCACGCCTGTGCCGAACGGCGCCCCCTGGAACAGATTTCCGACGATCGGCAGGTCACCCAGCTGGTCGGTCAGGAACGGCTCCACAATGCCCGACATCACCGGCACCACGACGAAGAACCCCCACATGCCGAAGATGATGGAGGGAATGGCAGCGAGCAGCTCGATCGCGATGCCCACCGGGCGGCGGATCCACTCTGGCGCCAGCTCCGTCAGCGTTACCGCGATGCCGAAGGCCAGCGGCACGGCAACGACGATGGCCAGCAGCGACGTCGCCAGCGTGCCCACCACCGGCACCAGTGCGCCGAACACCTGGTGCACCGGGTCCCAATCAGCCGAAATCAGGAAACCCAGCACGCCGAATTTCGCAAAGACCTGGCTGCCGCCCACCGCCAGTGAGACGATGATGGCCCCCAGCAACACCAGCACGAAGAGGCCCGCACCGAGCGCCGCGCGCGCGAACACCGCGTCGCCCAGCGCGCCGCGCGAGCGCTTCGCCGAAGCCGGGGAGGGAAGGGTGCTTGCCGACAACCGGATAATCCGATGCGAAATGGAAGTGCTGTTATCCGCCGCGCCGTCTCACGACGGAAGCGGGGCTGGGATCATCCCAGCCCCAGCCGAGTCGAGTTGCCGCCGGATCAGTAAACCGGCTTGCCGTCAAACATCACATCGGTGTGCCACGCCTTGCGCACCAGGTCCTTCACGCTCTGCGGCAGCGTGATGTACTGCAGCGACACCGCCGCGCTGTCGCCGTGGGCGAAGGCCCAGTCGAAGAACTTGATCACACCGGCGCTCTGCTTGCCGTCCTTCGGGTTCTTCGGCAACAGGATGAACGTCGCCGAGACGATCGGCCACGAATCCGCACCAGGCTCGTTGTTGAGGTCGACGGCGAAGTCCTTCGCCCCGGCCCAGTCGGCGTTGGCGGCCGCGGCCTGGAAGTTCTTCATCTCCGGCTTCACGAACACGCCGGCCTTGTTCTGCATCAGTGCCGTCGTCAGGTGGTTCTCCGCCGCGTAGGCGCTCTCGTCATAGCCGATGCCGCCGCGGATGTTGTGCACCGTGCCGGCCACCCCGTCGGAACCCTTTGCTCCCGCGCCAGTCGGCCACTTCACGGACGTGCTGTACCCCACCTTCGCCTTCCAGTCGGGCGAGACCATCGAGAGATAGTCGGTGAAGATGAACGTCGTGCCAGAGGCGTCGGCGCGATAGACCGGCGCGATCGCGAGGTTTGGCAGCTTGAGGCCCGGGTTCAGCGCCTCGATCGCCTTGTCGTTCCACTTGCGGATCTTGCCGAGATAGATGTCGGCCAGCACCGGCCCCGTGAGCTTGAGCTGGTTCGCCGCCACGCCGGGGATGTTCACGATGATATCGACCGCGCCCATCACCGTCGGGAACTGCAAGAGATCGCTCGACACCAGCTTGTCGTGCGGCACCGGCGCGTCGGAGGCGCCGAAATCCACGGTGCGGTTGAAGATCAGGTTCTGCCCGGCGCCGGAGCCGATCGCCTGGTAGTTGAGCGCGATGCCGGTCGTGCCCTTCGAGACATCGGACCACTTGGCATAGATCGGCGCGCCGAAGGTGGAGCCGGCGCCGGTAATCTGCGTCTGGGCGAACGCGGGCGCGGCAAAGGCCAGTGTCACGGCGACGGCCGAAACGCCAAAAGCCCGGATTGCGGGTGTCATTGGTCCCTCCTCATTGCGGACGACCCGCTCATAGGTAGGGACGGCGACTCCTCTATTTCAGTTTCGTGAAGCTTCCATGACAGATTCCGCTGCCGGCACCCGATCCACCGACATTGCTGCCAGCGTATCGCCCGGCCCGAATTCCGGCAACTTATTGAAATTCAAGGCGCGAAACCTGCCTGGCGATCGCTCACACCGATGCAGCCCACATCGCTGGGTGCAATTATTTCCGCAATACAGGCCAATTTCCGGCGCCTGTAGCCAGCAATCAACAATACCGCGCGCGTCTTTTGGGGTTTTACGCGCGTTGGCCGGAAAATCGGCGGCGGCGGTTCGTGCCCGGATCCACCTCAGATCGCATAACTCGGCGGCGCCAGCGCCGGCCGGCGCAACCCGGCCGCCACGGCCTTGCGCACCAGATCCTCCAGCGTCACCCCGCCCAGCGACCGGGCGGCGGCCCTGTCGGCCTCGTTCCACGCCGCATCCGCGACCGCCGCCAGCGGCAAGACGGACGCGCCGAGATCGCCTTGCCGTGGGCCCCCCGCCCGGATCCCCGTCGCCTCGATCCCCGTCGCCTCGATCCCCGGCGCCTCGATCCCCGGCGCCTCGATCCCCGGCGCCTCGATCCCCGGCGCCTCGATCCCCGGCGCCTCGATCCCCGGCGCCTCGATCATCGTCGCCGCGATCTCCGCCAGCGTGATGTCGCGCGCCGGCCGCGCCAGCCGGTAGCCCCCGCGCGGCCCACGGATGCTGTCCAGCAGCCCGGCCCGGGCAAGGATCTGCAGCAGCGGCTCAAGCCCCCGCCGTGCCTGGCCCAACCGCTCGGCGAGGTCGGCGGCCGGCACCGTGCCGGTACGCCCGGCATGGAACGCCACGTCCAGCATGATCCCGACGGCGGTGAGCGCGCGATCCCGGCGAATCAGCATATCCCCATTAATCACGATCCGGCGTCGTGATAAACGACCCATGATAGGAAGAAGTCATGCCGGACCGTCCCCCCGCCGCGCCGTCTCCCGTGCCGCTTCCCATGGGCCGCATCCACGACAGCATCACCGGCCTCGTCGGCCGCACCCCCATCGTGCGGCTCTCGCGCCTCGCCGCCGAGCACGCCATTGCGGCGGAACTCCTCGCCAAGCTCGAATTCCAGAACCCGCTGGGCTCGGTCAAGGACCGCATCGGGCTTGCCATGATCGACGCCGCGGAGGCGGCCGGCACCATCGCGCGCGGCCGCACCGTCCTCGTCGAGCCTACCTCAGGCAATACCGGGATCGCGCTCGCCTTCGTCGCCGCCGCCCGCGGCTACCGCCTCATCGTCACCATGCCGGAGGGCGCCTCGGTCGAGCGCCGCAAGCTGATGCGCCTCCTCGGCGCGGAGGTCGAACAGACGCCGGCCGCCGCGGGCATGCCGGGCGCCATCGAGCGCGCCGAGGCCATCCTCGCCGCAACGCCGGATGCCTGGATGCCGCGCCAGTTCGACAACCCGGCCAACCCCGAAATCCACGAACGGACGACGGCGGAGGAAATCTGGGCCGACTGCGCCGGCCGGCTCGATGTCATCGTCGCCGGCGCCGGCACCGGCGGCACGCTCACCGGCATCGCGCGCGCGCTCAAGCCGCGCTTGCCCGCCCTGCGCCTGGTGCTGGTGGAGCCGGCGGAAAGCGCCGTGCTCTCCGGCGACGAGCCGGGCCCGCACGGCATCCAGGGCCTCGGTCCCGGCTTCAAGCCGAGCGTGCTGGAACTGGAAAGGATGGACGCGATCCGCACCGTGACCGAGCGCGAAGCCCTGGCGCTGGCCCGCCAAGTCGCCAGCGCCGAGGGCATTCCCGTCGGCATCTCCGCCGGCGCCGCCCTCGCTGTTGCCATCGAGGAAGCGCGCGACCTTCCTGCCGGCAAGCGCGTCCTCGTCATCATCCCGAGCTTCGCCGAACGCTACTTCTCCACCGCTCTCTTCGCCGGCCTCTAGCGGATCGCCGCGATCAGCGCCGCCAACTCGGCATCCCGGTCATGCTCATCGGGCACCGTAAATTGCGGCTCCGGGTAGCAGGCGAATTGCACGACAATCAGCCGTTCGCCCCGGTGCAGCCAGATGCGCTGGCCGCAATGCCCGAGCGCCATCATCGCGCCATCCCTGGTGAGCCACCACGAGAAGCCGTAATCCGTGACGCCGAGCGCGGCCGTGATGGGGTTCGCCGCTTCGGGCAATGCGAAGGCGGGCGTGCCCACCGCATCCACCCAGCCCTCGCCCAGGATGCGCCGCCCGTCCACCACGCCGTCGTTCATCACAAACAGCGCGAAGCGGCCAATATCGCGCAGCGTCATCCCCGCGCGGCTGCCGCCAATCTCCTGCCCGTCTTCGGATTCCAGCGTGTAGAACCCATCCTCCTCCATGCCGCAGGGCCCCCACACTTTCTCCGTCATGACATCAGCGAGCGTCCTGCCCGTCGCCGCCGAGATCAGCGCGCCCAGCAGATACGTATCCCCGGTATTGTAGTTCCACACCGTGCCGGGCGCGTGCGCGCGGGGCAGGGCGCGCATCAGCGTCAGAACCCCGCCCGGCACCTTGCGCGCGAGCGAGCGGCTGTAGCGATTCACGTCCGAATCAGGATCGGGATAAACCTCCCGCCACGCGGTGCCGGAGGACATCGTGAGCAGGTGCCGGATCGTAACGGTATCGTAAGCAGATCCCGCCAGTGCGGGCAGGTAGCGCGCGACAGCGTCGTCGAGGCTGCGTATCGCCCCGTCGGCGAGTGCCGCCCCAACGAGGATCGCCGTCATCGATTTGACCGTCGACATCGTGCTCCATCGGTCCTGCGCGCGCAGCCCCAGCCCGTAGCGTTCGAGCACGATCCGCCCATCGCGGATGACCAGCAGGCCCGTCACGGCGTTGCGGTCCATATAGCCGCCGATCGAGCGGCGCACGCCTCCGTTCTGGTAGGTGACATCGATCTCGGCACCGCGCGGCAGGTCGCGCGCGACGCCGCGGCGTATCGTCCGCGTCGCGAACAGCCGGTCGACAATGCGGTAGCCGAAGGGCTGCAGCGCCGGCGACCACATCAGGAACTGCTCGGCATCCGGCAGATGCTCGCGCGGCATTGCGAGCGGGACAGCATCATCGGTCATTCGGGTTCCTTGCCTCGGCTTGCGGCGATCCTGTTCCGCGCGGGCGCTCCGGGGCAAATGCTGTTTCGTCGTCCCCCCTCGTCGGCCGGCATGTTTCGTGCTTGCATGCCGGCAAAACAACAGGAGCGGGCAATGCAGATGGCGACCCGGATGGCGATGGCGCTCGTTCTGGCGGTGCCGGTCTTGGCGCATATGGGCGCGGCGCGCGCGCAGGGCCCGCTGCGCGTGGCGCTGGAGTTTGAGCCCACCGCCCTCGATCCCGCGACCGACGGCAGCTACACCAACCGGATCGTTACCACCGTCATGTGCGACAGCCTCATCGACATGACGCCGGACCTCAAGTTCATCCCCGAGCTCGCGACGCGCTGGGAATGGTCACCCGACCGCCTCTCCCTCACGCTGCACCTGCGGCCGGGGGCCAAGTACCAGGACGGCACGCCGGTAGACGCCGCCTCCATCCAGGCCAACATCACGCGCTACAAGACGGCTCCCTACTCGATCCGCAAGGCGGAGATGTCGGCGATCACCGGCTCGGACGTGATCGATCCCGAAACGATCAAGGTCAACCTGTCGCGCCCCTTCGCGCCGCTGATTGCGTTGCTCGCCAACCGCCCGGGCACGCCCTATTCGCCGAAGATCCTCGGCCTCGACAAGGACGCCATCGCAGCCCACCCGGTCTGCGCCGGTCCATTCGCCTTCAAGGATCGCGTCGCCCAGGACCACATCGCGCTCGAGCGCTGGCCGGGCTACTGGAACGCGAGCGCGATCCACGTGCCCGGCGTGGTGTTCCGCACCATCACCGATTCCACCGTGCGCAAGACGGATCTCGTGGCCGGAGCGCTCGACATCTCGGACCACATCGCGCCGACCGACGTGGCGGAGGTCAAGGCACACAAGGATCTCGTGATCTACAAGTCGCCCTCGCTCGGCTTCGTGCCGATCGAGATCAACGTCGGCAACGGCAAGGCGGCGGACAACCCGCTCGGCAAGGACGCGAGGGTGCGGCGCGCCTTCTCGCTCGCCATCGACCGCGAGGCGCTCAACCAGGTCGCCTTCGACGGCCAGTATATCCCCTCGAATCAGATGGAGGTGCCGGGCAGCGCCTACTACGACAGCGCCTATCCGGTGCCGAAGCGCAACGTTGCCGAAGCGAAGAAGCTGCTCGCCGAGGCGGGCTACAAGCGCGTCGAGGTGACGATGCAGATCGGCACCGATCCGCTGGACCGCCAGGCTGCCGAGATCATCCAGTCCATGGTCAAGGACGCCGGCTTCGACGTGAAGCTGGTCTCCATGGAAGGCGCGGGGCTGGTGGCCAACGCGCGCTCGGGCAATTTCCAGATGACGATGCTGCTCTGGTCCGGCCGCGCCGACCCCGACGGCAACATGCCGATCTGGCTCACCTGCAAGGGCTTCACCAACTGGGGTCATTTCTGCAGCCCCGAGTTCGACAAGCTCATCCAGCAGGGCGCCGAGGGTGCCACGCTCGCCGAGCGCAAGCCGTTCTACGACAAGGCCGTCGCCATCTTCGAGCAGCAGGCCCCGGACATCGTGATCTACCACTACTCGATGCTCTGGGGTCTCTCCGCCAAGGTGCACGGCTTCCAGGGGCGGCCGGACGGACTCTGGCGTCCCGAGGGGATGACCGTCTCGCCATGAGCGTCGATCCCATCCGCTTCCTCGCCGACCTGCACGCGCTCAGGGAATTCGGGCGTGACGGCAACGGCGTGCACCGTCCCACCTACTCGCCGCAGGACGTTGCCTCCCGGGAATGGTTCGCGGACAAGCTGCGCGCGGCTGGGCTCGACGTCACCATCGACGGCATCGGCAACGTGCTGGGCCGGGCAAGCGGTCCCGGCCCGCACGTGCTGATCGGCAGCCATCTCGAAACCCAGCCCCATGGCGGCTGGCTCGACGGCGCGCTCGGCTGCGTCGCGGGGCTGGAGGTCGCGCGCGCCCTGGGCGCCAGTGGGCTGAAGGGGGGCGTCGATGTCGCGGCCTGGGCGGACGAGGAGGGGCATTTCGGCGCCTTCAACGGCAGCCGCTCCGCCATCGGCGACTTCTCGGAGGCGGAAATCGACGCCGCCTCCAACCGCGACGGCGTGACCCTGCGCGCCGCCCTCGCTCAGGCCGGCTACGCGGGAAGGCCCCGCCTGATCCTCGATCCCGCGCGCTACAAGGGCTACATCGAGCTGCATATCGAGCAGGGCCCGGAACTGGACACCTCGGGCCAGGCGCTCGGCGTCGTCACCGCCATCGTCGGCCTGCGCGGTTTTCGTATCCGCTTCGAAGGCCAGCAGAACCACGCCGGCACCACGCCCATGCGCCTCAGGCGCGACGCCGGCGCCGCGCTCGTGCGCCTCGCCGCCGCCATCGCCCGCGAATTTCCGAGTGCCTGCGCCGAGCGCACCGTCTGGACCGTGGGCCGCATCGAACTGGAACCGGGTGCCGCCAGCATCATCCCCGGTGGCGCCACCATGATCTTCCAGATGCGCGACACGGACGAGGCGGTGCTGGACCGGCTGGAGGCGCTGCTGATGCGCCTCGTGGAGGAGGAGGGCAGGGGCCCCTGCCGCGTCGCCGCCACCCGCCTGCGCGCCACCGCACCAGCCGCCATGGACCCCGGCCTGCGCGCGGCGCTGGAGGGCGCCTGCGGGCGCGCCGCCCCCGGGAATTGGCAAGCGATGCCAAGCGGCGCCGGCCACGACGCGCAGCAAATGGCCCGCGTCATGAAATCCGCCATGCTCTTCGTCCCCAGCATCGGCGGTATCAGCCACGACGTCGCCGAGGACACGCGTGAGGTGGACCTCGTGCGCGGTGTCCAGGTCCTCGCGGATGCTGCCGCCACTATCCTCCGGCAAGCATAGCAACGCCCGGATGGCGCCGCGCCGCGGCCAGGCCCATACCCGGCTCCACAAAGGAGGTCCGGCAATGGATGGCATGGCGACAATCACGGACGACGCACGCTGGCAGGTGGTGCTCGCGCGCGAGCCCGGCGATTTCCTCTATGGCGTGACCACGATGGGCGTCTATTGCCGCCCCACATGTCCCTCGCCGCGCCCGAAGCGGGGCAACGCCCGCTTCTTCGCCGACGGCGCCGAGGCCGTGGCCGCTGGCTTCCGCGCCTGCCGCCGCTGCGACCCCGACGGCACCCGCGCCGCCCTCGCTCGCGCGGTCGTGGCCGATGCCTGCGCGACGATCGAGGCGTCGGAATCCATCCCCTCGCTCGATGCACTGGCAAAGCGTGCCGGCTACTCGCGCTTCCACTTCCTGCGCCTCTTTCGCGACCACACCGGCCTCACGCCGCGCAGCTACGCGGAGGGCGTGCGCGCGCGCCGCCTCGCCGCCTCTCTCGCTTCCGGTGCGCGCGTCGCGGATGCGATCGCGGAGGCCGGCTTCGGCTCCGAAAGCCGCGTCTACGAGGCGCCCGGCCTGCTCGGCATGACCCCCGGCGCCGCGCGCCGCGGTGGCGCCGGTGAGACGATCCGCACGGCGCTGGCGGACTCTCCCTTCGGTCGCCTCCTGGTCGCGGCGACGGACAAGGGCGTCTGCTTCCTCGGTTTCGCGGAGCCGGACGAGGCCCTCCTCGGCGACCTGCGCCAGCGCTTCCCCAAGGCGCGCATCCTGCCGGACGAGGCAGGCCTCGCCGATATCGTGAACCAGGTCGTCGCCTTCATGGCCGAACCCCGCGCCGCGCTGGACCTTCCGCTCGACCTGCGCGGCACCGCGTTCCAGCTGCGTGTGTGGGGGGCGCTGCGACGCATCCCGCTCGGCCAGACCACCACCTATGGCGCGCTTGCGGCCGCGATGGGCGAGCCCCGCGCGACCCGCGCCGTGGCGCGAAGCTGCGCGCGCAACCCGGTCTCGCTCGCCGTCCCCTGCCACCGCGTGCTAGGTGCCGACGGTTCGCTCACCGGCTATCGTTGGGGCATTCCGCGCAAGCGGGCCATGCTTGAAAAAGAGTCCGCCGCGGGCTGAGGATCCCTCAGGCGAGCTCCGTCGCCACCTGGCGCGCCAGCAGTTCGCGGGCCTGCTCGGCCGGCAGCGGGCGGGAGATGAGATAGCCCTGCGCCTCGTCGCAGCCCTCGGCGCGCATGCGCTCGAGCTGCTCTTCCGTCTCCACTCCCTCCGCGGTCACCGCGATGCCGAGGCTGCGGCCGAGCCCGAGAATGGCGTTCACAATGGCAGCACAATCGCGGTTGGCGGGAAAACCGCTGACGAAGCTGCGGTCGATCTTGATCCGGTCGAAGGCGAAATTGCGCAAATACCCGAGCGACGAGTAGCCCGTACCGAAATCGTCCATGGACAATCGTACGCCGAGCGACTTCAGCCGCTGCATGGTGGCGAGCGTGGCCGGTCCATCGGACAGCAGCACCCCCTCGGTTATTTCGAGTTCGAGACGATGCGGCGGCAGGCTCGAGCCGCGCAGCGCCTCCTGCACCGTGGTGACGATGGCTGGATTGCGCACCTGCACCGGCGAGAGATTCACCGCGACCGTCGGCTCGCCCGGCCAGGCCGCGACGGTACGGCACGCCGAATCGAGCACCCACGCCCCCAGCTTCTCGATCAGCCCCGTCTGCTCCGCGAGTGGAATGAAGTCGGCGGGCGAGACCAGCCCGCGCTCTGGATGGCGCCAGCGTGCCAGCGCCTCGAACCCCACGATCTCGTTGGTCAGGAGGCCGAGGAAGGGCTGGTAGTGGATGTCGAACTCGCCATTCTCGAGCGCGTGGCGCAGATCCATCTCAAGCGCCTGGCGCCGGCGCTGCATCGCATCCATCTCCGGCTCATAGAAGCGCAGGCGCCCGCCGCCCTCGCTCTTCGCGCGAAACAGCGCGAGGTCCGCGCGCGGCATGCATGCTCCGACGGTATCCGGCGTCGCCGCCAGCGCGATGCCCACGCTCGCGCGCAGCAGCAGCCGCCTTCCCGCCACCTCGAACGGTGCGTCGAACGCCGCGAGCAGCGTGGAGGCGGCCTCGCGCGCGTCCTGTGGCTGCGTGCCGCCAGTCTGCAACAGGACGAAACGATCGGCGCCGAGGCGGGCGAGCAACGGCGATTCTCCCGCGGCACGGGCGAGCCGCTGCGCCACCAGCCGCAGCAGGGCCTGCACCGCGTCCTTGCCTTCTGGGCCGAGACCGAGGGACTGGCTCACGGACTTGAACCGGTCGATATCGAGCGTCAGCACGGCGACAGGCATTTCCGCCCCGCTTCGCGCCAGCGCATCCAGCCTGGTCGCGAGCAGGGCGTGGCTCGCCAGCCCCGTCGCCGGGTCGTGCCAGGCGAGCTGACGCGCCTCCTGCTCGCGGCGGCGGCGCTCCGTCACGTCCTCGTGCGTCGCGATCCAGCCTCCATCCTGCGTCGGCTGATGCACGATCGCCACCATTCGCCCGTCGCGCAGCTCCACCACGCTGTCCACGCGGTGCGTCGTGTGTGCCACGCGACGCCGCCAGGCGACATAGTCGCGCGCGGCCATCGCGGGCACCGTGTTCGCCTCCTCGCGCAGCGCCACGACCTCGGCGAGCGTCATGCCGGGGCGGACCCGCTCCGGCTCCAGCCGATAGATATCGGCGTAGGCGCGGTTGCTGAACGCCAGGCAGCTATCGCCATTGAAGGCGCAGAGGCCGAGCCGCAGCGCGTCCAGCGCGCCGGCGAAGTCCGGGTCGCGTCCCTCGGCTCCGGCTGTGGTCGGCGTGGCAACAGGGATCGGCTTGGCTGCTTGCACGGGGTGGTCCTTCGACACCACCCGCACCTAAGCGGTGAAGATGAAGACAACGTGAAACGACTTGCGTCGCGGTGCGCTCCCCGATCCTGTGCCGAAGGCAAAAAAATGCGCCGGGCTCATGCCCGGCGCGGATTGGCAAGCTCCAGGTTGTCGCGAGGCGCCCCACGCCGCCACACGGCGGCGTGGGGGCAATCCTCACGGCGTTTGCAGTTCGTCCTGGTACAGCGGCACCGCCGCCCAGTGCGTCCGGGTGCCACGCTGCACACGCACGGCGGCGTACTCCTCCTTCGCGGCCCGCGCGGCGGCGAAGGCCTTTTCGACGTCAGCGGGCTCGCGCAGCACCGTGTTGTCGACCTGCAGCAGGATGTCGTTGGGCTTGCCGCCGAGGCTATCCGCCACGCCGCCGGAATAGACGCCGGCCACGAACACGCCCTGCTGATCCGGCGCCATCGACAGCGCCGCGCGCACATCCGGCGTGATGGCGGCGAGCTTGATGCCGAGGTCGACGGGCTTCCTCGCAGCCCCCGCTTGCTGCGCGGCTGGTTCCGGCGCCACGTAGACAACGGGTGTCGGCCAGTCGGCGATGGTCAGCATCACGCTGGTCTTGGCCCGGTCGCGCCACACGCCGAGCGTCGCCTTGTCGCCGGTCGGGCGCGAGGCGAAGGCGCGCATAAGCAGCTGCGGATCCGTGATGGTGATGGGCTCCTTGAAGGTACTGTCACTGAAGCTGGTCACGATGTCGCCCGGGCGCAGCCCCGCGGTGGCCGCTGGCCCACCGCTGTCGACGCTGAGCACCATGGCACCCTCGATGCTCCTGTAGCCGAACGCGCCGGCGATCTGCCCGTTCAGCGCCTGCGTCTGCAGTCCGGCCCAGCCGACATGCACCTTGCGGTTCTTGAGCAGCTGCTCGAGCACGAAGCGCACATCGCCCGCCGGCATCGCGAAGCCCAGCCCGACCGAGCCGGAATTCGAGGTGGGCACATAGATCGCCGTGTTCATGCCGATGAGGTCGCCTTGCATGTCGACCATCGCGCCCCCGGAATTACCGTGGTTGATCGCCGCATCGGTCTGGAAGAAGTGGTCGAACACCGATGACTCGATGTTGCGGTTGGTCGCGCTGATCACGCCGACGCTTACCGACTCGCCGATCCCCAGCGGATTGCCGATGACGATTGCCGTATCACCCACCTTGACCTTGTTGCTGTCGCCCCAGGTGATCGCCGGCAGCGGCTTTGGATAATTGATCTTGATCAGCGCCATGTCGCCGACGTCGAGTTCGCCGATCAGCCGCGCCGGCCACTGCGTGCCGTCGTGCAGCGTCACCGACAGGCGCTCGGCGCCGATCACCACGTGCTTGTTGGTCGCGATGTAGCCGGTCGGATCGATGATGTAGCCCGAGCCGAAGCTGGGCTCGCCCTCGGGCGGGATCGGCAGGCCGTCCTGCACTTCGCCCGGCAGGGCATGGCCCGCGGAGACGTTGGTGATGTTGACCACCATCGGCAGGGTCTTGGCCAGCATGGCGGACAGGGAGCCCGTCACCTCAGGAGACCCGGCCCGGGCCGCGCCCCCCATGCCCAGGGTGAGGAGACCGGCCGCGACCAGGGCCACCGGCGAGGAAATCAGACGTGATGACGCCATTAGAATACTTCTCCCCTCGGAATCATGGATAAAGCGACGCTCTTAGCAATTTTGCCCGAAGTCAAGCAGCACGGCGCCGTGAAACTTCGCTTGCGGCCCAGGTCGCGGGCAAATAAACGGGTCTTCAGTATGATGCGAGATTGCCGGGCGGCCGGCGTGATCGTCGCGACGCACGCAACGCGGGTCGGAGGGATCGAGGCGGAATGAGCGACCGGACGACCGGACCTGGCGATGGGCAGCGCGCGATCGTTGAGACGAAGCGGCGCCCCTTCGCGATCTGGCTCGTGCCGATCGCCGCCGTGCTCGTCGGCATCTGGCTGATCTACGATACCTATTCGAAGCGCGGCCCGCTCATCACCATCAACTTCGAGAGCGGCGAGGGCCTCACCGCCGGCCAGTCGGAAATCAAGTTCAAGGACGTCAACATGGGCCAGGTCCAGCGCGTGGATCTTAGCCCGAACCTCACGCATGTGGTTGTGACGGCGCGGATGACCCCGGAGGCGGGGCGGCTGCTGACGGACAAGGCGCAGTTCTGGGTGGTCAGGCCTCGGCTGTTCGCGGGTCAGGTGTCGGGCTTCGAAACCGTCCTGTCCGGCTCCTACATCGCCATGCTGCCCTCGGCGCAGCCCGGCACGCCGGAGAAACATTTCACCGGCCTCGAGAATCCGCCGGTGCTGCAGACCGCGGTGCCGGGGCGCACCTTCGATCTGCACGCCGAGCGCCTCGGCTCCATCGGCCCCGGCTCGCCGGTCTATTACCGCGGGCTGCAGGCCGGCGAGGTGCTCGGCTGGGACATGCAGGACATGGCCCAGAGTGTGACGATTCACATCTTCGTGCGGGCGCCGTTCGACCAGTACGTCCATCCGGAGTCCCGCTTCTGGAATGCCTCCGGCGTCTCGCTGGAGTTCGGCGGCTCCGGCGCCCACCTCCGGATCGAATCGCTGCGCGCCCTGCTGCTCGGCGGCGTCTCCTTCGACACGCCCCACGCCGCCGGCAAGGAGCCGGAGGCGGAGACGGGCCGGACCTTCCCGCTCTATGCCGACGCGCAGGCGGCCGCCAACGCCGCCTTCACCCGGCGCGTCGACGCCATCGCCTATTTCCCGAGCGGCATCGGCGGTCTCGCCCCCGGCTCGCCGGTCACCCTTCTTGGCCTGCGTATCGGCGAGGTAACGAGCGTCGGCCTGCGCTACGATCCCAAGACAGACACAATCCAGGCACCGGTGACCTTCACCATCGAACCGGAGCGCATTGGTGATATTGGCTTCATCCAAAGTCGCGGGCCGCTCGAGAACACGCAGCGCCTGGTCGCCCTCGGCTACCGCGCCCAGATCGAGACGGCCAACTTCGTCACCGGCGAGAAGGAGATCACCTTCCAGAAAACCGCCGACGCCACCCCGGCGACAGCCACGATGGACGGCCGTTACGTTCGCGTTCCGACCTCGAGCGGCCAGTTCGGCCAGATCATCGACGCCGCGAACGCGCTGCTGGCCAAGGTGAGCGCGCTGCCGTTCGACACGATCGGCCAGGACCTGACGAAGACGCTCGGCAACATCGCCGCCCTCAGCGGCAATCCCGCCCTTGGCTCCGCGCTGACCAACATCGATACGGCCACGAAATCCGCGAGCGAGGCGCTCGCCTCTCTCAACAGCGGATCGCGGCAGATGATCAAGCAGCTGCCAGCCATCGCAACAAACATCGACACGGCGGTCGTCGGCGCCACGCAGCTCATGGCGCAGGTCGACCAAGTCTATGGCAGCGGTTCACAGTTCAATCGCAGCGTGCAGCGCCTCCTCGTGCAGCTCAACGACGCGGTGCAGTCGCTGCGCGTGCTGGCCGATACGCTGGCGCGCCACCCCGAGGCCATCATTCGCGGCCGTCCTGACCAGCCTGCGGTGACAAAATGACGAAGTTGCTCCGCCGTTCCCTGCTCGCCGGCGCGCCGGCGCTGCTGCTGGCCGCCTGCCAGGGCTCGCCCAATCCAACACTGTACACGCTGGCACCGGTTTTGGGCACGGCCCGCCCCGGCGGGCCGGCGGTGGTTGTCCTGCGCGAGATCAGCGTGGCGCGCTATCTCGAGCGCCCGAACATCGTCCGCTCGACCGATGGCTACCAGCTCGAGATGATGAACAACGACTGGTGGGGCGAGCCGATCGGGGCCATGATCACCCGCACCGTGGTGGAGGAGCTGGCGCAGCGGCTCACGGGCAGCACGGTGCTGGCTCAAACCGGTGCGGTCGGCCTCACGCCGGATGCCTCGGTCGAGCTCGACATCCTTCGTTTCGACATGGACGCGCAGGGCGCCGTGGTGCTGCGCGCCCAGGCGGCGGTGACCCGCGCGAGCGCACGCGGCCACGGATTAGCCCGTGTCTTCGTGCTGCACGTGACGCCGAAGGATGGCACGGTCGTGGCACAGGTCGCCGCCATGAGCACGGCCCTCGGCCAGCTCGCGGATGGCCTCGCGACCATGCTCACCAGTGCCTGAACCCCCCGCCTTGGCCGCGGACGCGCCGCTTGCGGACGCGACGCCGGCGGATGGGGCGCTGCACGAATGCCCGGATTGCGGCCGCTTCCAGCACGTCCCGCGCATTGGCCCGCGCCAGGTCGCGCGCTGCCGCCGCTGCGGCGCCGTCCTGCGTCGGGGCACTGCGGACCCGCTGCGCCCGGCCACGGCCCTGCTCTTTGCCTGCCTGGCGCTCATGCTCATCACCACCTTCGATACGATGATGACGGTCTCGACCGCGGGCATGTTCCACGACGCGGATCTGCTGAGCGGCCCGATCGAACTCTACGACCGCGGCCTCTGGCCGCTCACGCTCGCGGTCGCCTTCACCACGCTCATTGCACCCTTCGCCTATCTCCTTGGCACGCTCTACGTGGTGCTGATGCTGCAGACGGCGCGCCCGCCCCGGCATCTGGCCCATGTATTCAAGGCGACGCGTGCGCTCGAGCCCTGGTCGATGATCGACATCTTTCTCCTCGGCTCCTTCGTTGCCTACACGAAGCTGCAGGACCTGGTGAAGATCGAGGTTGGCCCCGCGCTGCTGACGCTGGTCGCACTCGCCTTTCTCCTCGCCTGGCTCAAGGTGGTGCTCTACCCAGGCGCGATCTGGGACGCGATCGACGAGCGCGGCGCGACACCGCGTCCGCCGCCGGAGGCATCGCCGGCCGCCATGCTCGCGAGTTGCCATGCCTGCGGCCTGGTGCAGCCCCTGGCGACCGGAGGGCACGCGCATTGCCGTCGCTGCGACGCGCCGCTGCACCATCGCAAGCCCGCGAGCATATCGCGCACATGGGCTCTCTGCTTCGCGGCGGCGATCCTCTATCTGCCTGCCAACATCTATCCCGTGCTGTCCGTGGTGAGCAACGGCTCAGGCGCGCCGAGCACGATCCTCGGCGGCGTGGAGGAGTTGATCGCGGCACGCATGTGGCCGCTCGCGATCCTGGTCTTCACCGCGAGCATTGCCTTCCCGATGATCAAGCTCCTGGGGCTGAGCACCATGCTGGTCTGCACCCAGCTTGGCCGCACCTGGTGGCTGCGCGAGCGCACGGTGCTTTACCGGATCGTGCTCCTCGTCGGGCGCTGGTCGATGGTCGACATCTTCATGGAATCGCTGCTCGGGGCGCTCGTGAAGTTCGGCACCCTGGCGACGATCGAGCCGGGCGGCGGCGCGCTCGCGTTCTGCGCGGTGGTGATCCTGACGATGATCGGGGCGGAAATGTTCGACCCGCGGCTGATGTGGGACGTGGCGGAAGCGCGCGCGCCATCCGAGGTCGGCGTCGTCGCGATGGCAAGCGCCGCAAGGTAGCGCAAATTTCCAACGTGTGTCCCGCCCGGGGCTTGCTGTTGGCGCGTCGACGGCGCAGAGTTTTCTGAAGATTGGCTAACATTGACATTACCGAGCGGTCATAACTATCTGATTCCCGGCAAATGCCTCTCGGTACGGCGATCAGTCAAAACAACATACGGAGGAGTTCCGGTGATGAAATCGGCAGGTGCGGCAATGATGCTAGCCGCGATGGTCACGCTCGGTGGCTGTACAATCACTCAGCAGGCACCGAAGGATACAATCGTCAAGTCGGGCTTCCTGACCGACTATGGACAGCTTCAGCCGACGAAGGGTGGGGACTACGCCGCCTATTTGTATCTCGACAAGACGGCGCCGTGGGCCTCATACACCAAAGTCTACGTGAAGCCGGTCGAGTTCTGGGCCAGCCCCGACAGCAAGGTGCCGAACGATGTCGCAAGCCAGCTGACGAACTACGCCTATCAGCAGTTGGTTGACCAGCTCCAGGCCAAGGGCTTCACCATGGCGACGGGCCCCGGGCCGGGCACGATGGTGATGCGCGCGGCGCTCACCGACGCAACCTCCGCCACGCCGGGGCTGCGCACGGTGTCCGTTGTCGTGCCGCAGGCGATCATCCTGGGGAGCGTGGTCGGCGCGGTCAGGGGGGAGCCGAGCTTCTCGGGCTCGGCGCAGACCGAGGGCGAGATCCTTGACGGTACGACCGGCAAGCGGATCGCCGCCTGGGTCGACCGGCGCGTGGGCGGCAACTCCATCGAGAACGCGAATGTCTGGAAATGGGGTGACGCGGAGAACGCCATCAAGGCATGGGCCGTGCGCGGCGCCACCCGGCTTTGGGACCTGCACGAGGGGCAGGATCCGTTCCCGGCGTCGTGAGGTTCTGGCGTGACCCGGCTCGTGGGGGCCGGGTCACGCCGTTCACGGCATCGACGCTTCCAGCATGGGCGGGCGCCGTCTGACGTGCCTTCTCATGGGCTATACCGGCCAGTCGTTTAGATCGAATCACACGGCCGGGCATACGCCCGGCCGCCATCGCAAATCCCCCTCCGCAAAGCCTGGAGCGGGCGCTCGGTGAGCGGCAGGGACCGAACAGCTCCTAGTCCGACGCCGCCTTCTTCTCGAGCCCGTCGATATTGACCGCGTCGACGGCGGCCCTGTCAGCGCCCGCGATCGGCTTCACCTCGATCGTGATCTGCTTGATCGTTCCGGAAAACGAAGCGGGTGTCTGGTATTCTTCGGTGACCGGGGTTCCGAGATCCTCGCCGATATCAGCCCCCTCGTCCAACGAGAACGTGAAAGGCTGGGTCCGGTCGATGCGGCCTTCGGCCATTTGGGTCTGGTCGACGGAGATGCGACCAAGCCCGCCCGATCCGGGTTTCCCGCCGTCATAGGCGAACTCGAAGCGCAGCACGTGCTCGCCGGGCGGCACCGCGCTCTTGGCCGCGATCTCGTAGCGCTGGATGCCGAGCCAGTTGTAGGTAAACCGCGGCCGGCCATCCTGCATCCACAGGCTCCAGCCGCCGAACCTTCCGCCCTGGCAGAGCACCACGCCCGACGCGCCGGATGCTGGTATCGTCACCTCGGCGGCGATGGAGAAGGAGCGGTTCTTCACGTTGATGAAGGCGTTCTCCATAATCCCGGACATCCCCGGATAGACCGTAAGCGCGGTGCGGCCACCCATGAGATCCGGACGGCCCGCGGCGGCTGCGTTGAGCCGCTCGATCGACCGGTCGTCGATCGGCAGGACATGGTTCGCCTTCGCGACCTGCAGGAACAGTTCCTGCATTTGCTTCAACTTGGCGGGATTTGACGCGGCGAGATCGTGGCGGAGACTGAAATCGGCCCGCGTGTTGTAAAGTTCCCACTTGTCGGCGGCGAGGCTCGCACGCGGCTGAAGCTCCCACGGTGCTTTGTGAATCGTTCCGGCAAGCCAACCGTCATGATAGATGGCGCGGTTCCCGATGATCTCGAAATACTGCGTCAGATGCCTGTCGGGGGCATGGGGGGAGTCGAAGGTATAGCGCATGCTGACCCCCTGCATGGGGATCTGCTCGGTGCCGTTGACCGATTTCGGTTCCGGCAGTCCGGCGGCATCGAGGATGGTCTGGGCCACGTCCACGACATGGTGCCATTGCGAGCGAATTTCGTTCTTCGCCTTGATACCCTTTGGCCAGTGAACGACCATGCCGTTGCGCGTGCCGCCGTAATTGCTCGCGACCTGCTTGACCCAGGTGAAGGGCGTGTCGCCCGCCACCGCCCAGCCGGCGGCGTAATGATTATACGCCATCGGGCCGCCCAGCTGGTCGATCCGCTCGAGCTGGTACTCGAATGGCTCAGGGACGCCGTTGAAGTACGTGTTCTCGTTGAACACGCCATGGGCGCCGCCTTCGGCGCTCGCTCCATTATCGCCGACGATGTAGAAGATGAGCGTGTTGTCGAGCTGTCCCATCGCCTGAATGGTCTCGACGAGGCGGCCGATCTCGTGGTCAGCGTAGGCGGCGAAGCCCGCGAACACCTCCATCTGGCGCGCGAAGAGCCGCTTCTCGTCGGCCGAGAGTGAATCCCAGTCCTTGATGTACTCGGGTTTGGGTGCGAGCTCCGTTCCCGCGGGCACGACGCCGAGCTTGATCTGCCTGGCCAGTGTCTCTTCACGCAGCTTGTCCCAGCCGGCGTCGAACTTGCCCTTGTATTTGCCGATCCATTCCTTCGGTGCATGCAGCGGCGCGTGCGCGGCGCCAGGCGCGAAATAGAGGAAGAACGGTTTCTCGGGTACCAGCGACTTGACCGTCTGTACCCAGGTGACGGCCTGGTTGGTCATGTCGGTCATGAAATGGTAATCGGGGTCGTGCGGCGGCTCCACCTGGGCCGTGCCGTCGAAGATCAGCGGATGCCACTGATTGGTCTCTCCGCCGAGGAAGCCATAGAACTTGTCGAAGCCGGAGCGCGTGGGCCAGCGGTCGAACGGTCCCGCGGGGCTCAGCTCCCAGGACGGCGCCTCGTGGTATTTGCCGAACGCCGCCGTTCCGTAGCCGTTCAGGCGGAGTATTTCCGCGAGCGGCGCGATCGCGTTCGGACGCATCCCGGTATTGCCCGGGAAGGCTGTCGCGACCTCCGTGATTCCGCCCATGTTGTTCATGTGATGGTTGCGGCCGGTCAGCAGCGTCGTTCGCGTCGGCGAGCAGAGCGCGGTGGTATGAAACTGGTTGTACCGCAGCCCTTCGCCCGCGAGCCGCTCGACCGTCGGCATCTGGATCGGGCCGCCGAACGCACTCGACTGGCCGAACCCCATGTCGTCCAGCAGAACGATCAGCACGTTCGGGGCATTGGCTGGGGCTTTGACCTCGAAACGTCCCGGCGGAACAACATTCCGCGCGTCCAGAACGTCGATGGTCGGCGGCTTCGGTTCAGGGATCGGCAGGTGAGTGCGGTCGGGTGGAACCGCTGGGGAAGCCGCCACCGGTTTCGGCGACGGCGCCTGGCCCTGGGCCTGCGCTGTGCGAACGAAACCTGTCTCGCCCAGCGCGGCCATGAGCGCCGCCTTCGCGGTGGAGATAAATAGATCGCGACGGTTCATATGCCACTTCCTCATCGCACCCGGGGGCTGCGCCCCGTCGCTTGTTTTCGCCGACATGTTTTCATGCCGAGCGCATCCGGACATGCGGGATCACGAATAGCAGCCATCGACAGGCCACGGAAGCTCGACGGCGCCAGGTAGCGTCGCTCGCGGAACGTTGTCGCGCGCTCCGGCCGGGCCCGTCGCCCGCCGCCTGCTGGGCCCAGACGTCACTATCGAGATCCCTGCGTTCGACGAGACCAACGCCAGCATCCGGCCAGTCCGCGCCGCCGCGGAAAAGACCAGGAAGTCCGTCGCGGCCCGAGCGGGCCTACTTCACATGCGCCACGCGCAGCGCGTTGGTGGTCCCCGCCTGGCCGAACGGAATGCCCGCGACGACCACAACCTCGGACCCGTGCGGCGCGAACCCCTCGGTCATCGCAATCCGCGTCGCCCGCGCGACCGTCTCCGTCATCGAATGCGTATCGCCCACCAGCACCGCGTGCACACCCCAGCACACCGCGAGCCGCCGCGCGGTCGCCAGCTCCGTCGTCAGCCCCAGCACCGGTGCCTCCGGCCGCTCGCGTGCCACGCGCAGCGCCGTCGCCCCGGATGCGGTGAAGGCGCAGATGGCGGATGCCGAGATCGTGTGCGCGATTTGCCGCGCCGCCGCCGCGATCGCATCCGCGGTCACGGCCTCCGGCTCCGGCCGCGAGGCATCGATGCCCGCGCGCCAGCCCGGATCGCGTTCCACACGCGCAACGATCCGGTCCATGATGTTGACCGCCTCGTAGGGGTACTGCCCGGCCGCGGTCTCCGCCGACAGCATGACCGCGTCCGCCCCATCGAACACCGCGGTCGCCACATCGCTCGCCTCGGCGCGGGTGGGGGCAGGGGCGCTGATCATGCTCTCCAACATCTGCGTCGCCACCACCACCGGCCTGCCGAGCAGCCGCGCCGCGCGCACAATACGCTTCTGCGCCAGCGGCACCTCCTCCGGCGGCAGCTCCACCCCGAGGTCGCCGCGCGCCACCATCACGGCATCGGAAAGTTGCAGGATCGCATCGAGGTTCTCGAGCGCCTGCGGCTTTTCCATCTTGGTCATGATCCAGGCGCGCCCGGCCGCGATCGCCTTCGCCTCCGCCACGTCCTCCGGTCGCTGCACGAAGGAAAGCCCGATGTAGTCGACGCCATGGTCGAGCGCGAAGGCGAGGTCCGCGCGGTCCTTCTCGGTCAGCGCCGGGATCGGCAGGGCGACGT
Source organism: uncultured Pseudomonadota bacterium (assembly GCA_963764465.1). Lineage (GTDB taxonomy): Bacteria > Pseudomonadota > Alphaproteobacteria > Acetobacterales > Acetobacteraceae > JAJXXT01. The sequence goes on from CAVXSO010000001.1 coordinate 242,399, forward strand.
CCGGCACGTTCACCCCCTTGCGGTCGGAGAGCGGCCCGCCGGTCACCACCTCCGTCTCCAGCCGGTCCTCGCGCTTGCGCACCACGCGCAGCCGCAGCTTGCCGTCGTCGAGCAGCAGCGTCGTGCCGATCCCCGCCGCCGCGATGATCTCCGGATGCGGCAACTGCACGCGGCGTGCATCGCCAGGCGTGGGGTTCAGGTCGAGCGTGAAACCCTGCCCGGTCTGCAGCGACACCCGCCCGGCCTGGAACCGGCCCACGCGCAGCTTCGGCCCCTGCACATCGGCGAGAATGCCGATCGGCCGGCCGAACCGCCTTTCGACCTCGCGGATCATCACGATCCGCGCCGCATGGTCCTCGTGCGTCCCGTGCGAGAAATTGAGCCGGAACACGTCCGCACCGGTCTGGTGCAGCTTCGCGAGCACCTCGGGGGTGGAGCTCGCTGGTCCGAGTGTCGCGATGATCTTGGTGCGCCGCCGACGGCGCAGCACGGGTCGGGATGTCATGGCGGCCACCTCATGCGACCAGGATAGCCCGGATATCGTTGACGTTGGTAAGCGTGGGCCCGGTCACCACCAGGTCACCGATCGGCGCGAACAGCGAATAGGAATCGTGCCGCGCCAGCATCAGGCGTGGATCCAATCCCGCCGCCCGCGCCCGCGCGAGCGTATCGGGTGCGACGATCGCGCCGGCGGCGTCCTCGCTGCCGTCGATCCCGTCGGTATCGCCCGCCAGCGCCCAGATGCCGGCCTCGCCTCCCAGCGCCACCGCCAGCGCCAGCAGAAACTCAGTATTGCGCCCACCCCGTCCGGGCTTTTCGTTGCCGATCGTCACCGTCGTCTCGCCGCCGGAAAGCAGCAATGCCGGACGCGCCACCGGCACGCCATGCGCACGCACGGATTTCGCGATCCCCGCCATCAGCGTCCCCGCCTCCCGCGCTTCGCCCTCCAGCGCATCCCCCAGGATCAGCGGCGCGACGCCGCGTGCGTGCGCAACGCCCGCCGCCGCCGCGAGCGCCATGGCGGGCGTCGCGATCATCCGCACATCCTCCGCGATGCTGCCGGGCTTCGGCGTCTCGTCGATACCCTGCTCCAACCGCCTCGCCGCCGCCGGCGGCAAAACAATCCCAAACCGTGCAACGATCTCGCGCGCATCCGCGTACGTCGTGAGGTCCGCGACCGTCGGGCCGGAGGCAATCACACCTGGATCGTCCCCCGGGACGTCGGAGATGGTCAACGTCACCACCCGCGCTGGTGCCGCCGCCGCCGCCAGCCTGCCGCCCTTGATGGCGGAGAGGTGCTTCCGCAGCGTGTTCATCTCCCCGATCGCCGCGCCCGATTCCAGCAGCGCCTTGTTCACCGCCTGCTTGTCCGCGAGCGTGAGCCCGGAGGCGGGCAGGGCGGCCAGCGCCGAACCCCCGCCCGAGACCAGCGCGATCACGAGATCGTCGGGCCCGAGCCCACGCACCGCCTGCAGCAGCCGCCTCGCCGCCGCCTCGCTCCGTGCGTCCGGCACCGGGTGGCGCGCCTCCAGCACCTCGATGCGCCGCGTCGGCACCCTGTGGCCCTCGCGCGTCACCACCACGCCGGAGAGATCTGCATCGGGCCACGCGGCCTCCAGCGCCTGAGCCATCGTCGCCGCGGCCTTGCCCATGCCCACGACGACGGCCCGCCCGCGCGGCTTCTCAGGCAGGTGCGCCGCCAGCACCGCACGCGGGTCCGCTGCCAGCACCGCGGCATTGAACGTGGCGCGCAGCACCTCGCGGGCGGTCCGGTCGTCGATGGCCATGCGCGCGCTGCCCTCCAGGTTGCCCAACGATGATCGCGGCGCGAGTATGGCGGACGAGGCGCGGACGCGCCATCTTGGGTGCGGTGGAGGAGGCGATCATGACGGCACCGGATATGGACGCGACGACGAGGACGGAGCTGGAGGCGGCGGCCTTCCGCGCGCTGGTCAAGCACCTGGGTGAGCGCACGGACGTGCAGAACATCGACCTGATGAATCTCGCCGGCTTCTGCCGCAACTGCCTCAGCCGCTGGTACCGCGAGGCCGCGGAGGCGCGCGGCATCGCGCTGGCGGACCCCGACGCGCGCGAGATCGTCTACGGCATGCCGTACAAGGAATGGCAGGCGAAATACCAGAAGCCGGCGAACGAGGAGCAAAAGGCCGCCTTCACGAAATCCCACCCCGCGCACGCCAAGGGTTGACCGCAACCATGCCCCCGCGTAGTCCCGCCCGCCCTGGCCGACAGCAGGAAGCAGCAAAGGGGAAGGCGATGGCGCTGGATGCACCGCAGGCGGAACGCAAGACTGGTGCCGGTAGTGCGGCAGGCGAAGGTTCAGGCACGTTCGCGGCTGAACTCCTGCGTGGGTATGTCGAGCGCATCGAGCGCCTCGAGGAGGAGCGCAAGGCCCTCGGCGGCGACATCCGCGACATCTACGCCGAGGCCAAGGGCAAGGGTTTCGACGTGAAGGTGATGCGTGCGCTCATCCGCATCCGCAAGCAGGAGCCCGCGGTGGTCGAGGAACAGGAATCCCTCCTCGATGTCTACCGCAACGCCCTGGGCATGTAGGCGCGGTCCGCTCCCCGGCATACCCTCCCGTCCCGCGACAGGTTCACGGATTTGTCCGAGGAAAAACCGGCATGACCACGCCGCGCGCGAGTCCATACCGCGGTCTCTACGCCTATGCCTGGGACATCGCGGAACACGCGCCGGACGCCTTCGCCGCCGAGATACGCCGCCTGTCCGTGAACACGTTATGCCTGGCGTCGTCCTATCACGCCGGTAAATTCGTCCGCCCCCACGGCCGGGGCGCACGCGTGATCTTCCCCGAGGATGGCACTGCCTATTTCTCCCCGCGCCCGGAGCGCTACGGCACGATCAAGCCGCAACGCGCCAGCATCGTCGATGACGCAGGGGATCTCTTCGAAACCTACACCGCACGCACCGACATCGCGGTCACCGCCTGGACGGTGGTCCTGCACAACACCCGCGCGGGCCTCGCCCATCCCGGCTGCACCGCGCGCAATTGCTTCGGCGATCCCTATCGCTACAGCCTCTGCCCCGCGCACCCGGACGTCCAGGACTACGCCACCGCGCTCTGCGCCGACATCGCGGACCGCTACCCCGTCCGCGGCCTGGTGCTGGAAACGGTGGGCTGGATGGCCTACCGCCACGGGTATCACCACGAATTCGCGCTGCTCGGCGAGAACCCCTGGCTCGACACCATGCTCGGCCTCTGCTTCTGCGAGCACTGCGTCGCTGGTGCGGCACGTGCCGGCATCGGCGCGGCGGGCCTCAAGGAGCGCGTCGCCGCGCGCATCGATGCCTATCTTGCCGCGGCACAGGACACGCCCGCCGCCATCGGCGCACGCTGGGTCGAGAGCGACATCGTCGGGGATGCGGAACTCGCGGCCTTCCTGCGCTGGCGCTGCACCGTGGTGACGTCGCTTGTCGAGCGCATCCGCGAAGCCATGCGGCGGGATGCGGAGCTGTTTGTCATCCCCTCGGTCCAGCGCCCGGCCGCCGCGGGCTGGATCGAGGGCGCGGACCTTCCCGCACTGGCCCGCGCCGCCGACGGCCTGGAAATCTGCTTCTATTACCCGGACACCTCCAGCGCCGTCGCCGATCTCGGCGAGGTCCGCCACCGCGCGGGGACAGATGCGCGCATCCGCGCCGTCCTGCGGCCTGGTCCTCCCGACGCCGCGGAGGAAGGGATCTTCGCGCGCATGGTGGCAAGGCTCGGGGCATTCGGCGTGGACGGTTTCGGGTTCTACAATTACGGCCATGTGCGCGCCGCCAATCTCGAATGGATCGGCCGCGCGCTAAGGGCACAGAGCGAAGGGTAGACGATGCGTCTGAAGGACAGGGTGGCCCTGGTGACGGGCGCGGTCGGCGGCATCGGCACCGCGATCGTCGATGTGTTCCTGCGAGAGGGGGCCGCGGTCATCCTCTGCGACAAGAAGGCGGAGGACGTGGAGGCGCGCGTCGCCGCGCTCAGGGCCGCGGGCGCGAAGGCCTTCGCCGCTCCCGCCAACATTGTCGACGGCGCGGCGCTGTCCGACGCGGTCGCCCGCGCGGTCGCGCAAACCGGCGATATCGACATCGTCGTCGCCAACGCCTCCACGGGCAACAACGCGACGTCGCTGAAGAACACCGACGCCGCGACCTGGCGCAGCGACATCGCGGACAACGTCGCCGGCCAGTACAACACCGTCGCCACCGCCATCGAGCGGATGAAGCAGAGGCGTTCCGGCAGCATCGTGCTCGTGGGTTCGGTGAATGGCCTCGCCACGTTCGGCAACCCCGCCTACAGCGCGGCCAAGGCTGCGCTCGTGAGCTACACGAGGTCGATGGCGACCGAATACGGCCCCTTCGGCATCCGCGCCAACATCGTCTGCCCCGGCACGGTGCGCACCCCGGCCTGGACCAGGCGCGTCGCGAAAAAACCCGAGATCTTCGAGAGCCTTCGCAAATGGTACCCGCTTGGCCGTGTCGCCGAGCCCGTCGATGTGGCGGAGGCCGTCGCCTTTCTCGCCTCGGATGCCGCGGGTTTCATCTCCGGCGCCGTGCTGCCCGTCGATGGCGGCCTCATGGCCGGCAACCGCATCATGACGTCGGAACTGACACTGGACCCGATCTGACGCAGCGCGGAGCGACGGCTTCTACCCGCCCAGCGCCTCCGCATACGCCGCCGCCACCATGTGCCGGCGCACCTTCTGCGTCACTGTCAGCAATCCGTTGTCGTGCGTGAATGGCGGCACGATGACATGCTTGCGGATGCGCTCCGCGACCGCCAGGCGCCTGTTCACGGCGCTTACCGCCGCGGCCACCGCCGCCTCGTCATGGCCCTCGGCCGCCACCAGCAGCGCGCGCAGCCCCGAACTGCCTTCGCCCACCACCATTGCTTGCGCGATCGCGGGGTCGGCGACCAGCATCCCCTCGATCCGCGCCGGCGATACATTTTCCCCGCCCGAGAGCACGATCATGTCCTTCTTGCGATCGGTGATGGTGAGGTAGCCATTACCATCCAGCACGCCCACGTCGCCGGTCGCGAGCCAGCCGTTATGCAGCACGTCCGCGGTTTCCGCTGGCCGGTGCCAATACCCGTCCATCACCAGCTCGCCGCGCACCAGGATCTCGCCATCCTCGGCGATACGCAGTTCCACGCCATCGAGAACCCGCCCCACCGTCTCGATGCGCGTCGCGTCCGGCGGATTGACGGAAACCACCGGCCCGGCCTCGGTCTGCCCATAGCCCTGCAGCAGTTTAAGCCCGATGGCGAGGAAGAACCGCCCCACCTCCGGGTCGAGCCGTGCGCCCCCCGAGACTGCCGCCCGGAACCGCCCGCCAAAGCGTGCCCGCAGCTTGCGCCGCACCAGCCTCTCCCACAGCGGATCAAGCAGCCGATCGAGCAGTGTCGCGCGCCCATCCACCGCGCGTATCCCCGCTGCCATCGCCGCGTTGAACAGGACGCGCTTCACTGCCCGCTCGCGCGCGACGGCTGCCAGGATGCGCCCGCGGATCACCTCGAGGATGCGCGGCACCATCGTCATCAGCGTAGGTTGCACCGCCAGCATGTCCGCCGCGAGATGCTCGACGCCCCGCGCATACGCCACCTCCACGCCCAGCGCGGGGAAGAAGAACTGGCCCACCGTGTGCTCGAACGCATGGCTCACCGGCAGGAACGAGAGGTAAATCTCGTCGGTCCCCAACCCCAGCCGCTGCATCACCGGCAGCGCGCCGCGGCAGTTCGCCAGGATCGCCCGGTGCGGCAGCATCACCCCCTTCGGCTCGCCGCCGGTGCCGGAGGTGTAGATCAGGCACGCCAGCGTGGATGCCGGAATGATCGCCGCCTCCGCCGCAATGTCGTCGGGCGGCAGCGCGTCCGCCACCAGCCTGTCCCAGGACAGCGTTTCCACGCCCGGTGCCTCGAACCCCTCGATCGCCACCAGCAGGTCCAGATGCCCCGCTAGCGCCACCCTGGCTGCCAATGCCGCGGTGGAGGCAATCGCCACCCGCGCCCCGGAATCGCGCAGCACATGCGCGTGATCGGCGACCGTGTTGGTGGTGTAGGCCGGCACCGGCACGGCGCGGATCGCCATCAACGCCACCTCGGCCACAGGCACCTCTGGCCGGTTCTCCGAGACGATCAGCACACGGTCCCCGGCTGCCACCCCCGCCCGGCGCAGATGCCGCGCGAGCGAGGCCGCCTGGCGTGCGAACTCGCCCCAGGTCGTGCGCTGCCATGCGCCCTCCACATGTGCGCGCAGCATCGGGCGTTGCGGCCACAGCGCGGCCCGCGAGAACATCAGCGCGGCAAGGTTCGGCGCGTCGAAATCGAGGCTGCCCGCGTGATCCGCCGGCATGGACTTCCCCCTCAGGCACCATTCGTCGCGCCACTCCCGGGGGGAATTACCTCGTTTCCGGCCTCGGGGCTTTGACGCAGCCGGGCCTTAGCCTACATCCCGTGACGTACGGAAGAGCAGGACAACAAACCATGCCTGATGGAGACGCGGCCGGCGCACTGCCGAAATGGGATCTCGCTGATCTCTATCCTGGGATGGAAAGTCCGCAACTCGCCGCGGACCTTGACCGTGCGGAGGGTCAGGCCCGTGACTTCGCCACTCTCTATGCCGGCAAGCTCGCCGCCATTCCCGCCGCCCAACTCGCCGAGGCGATCGAGGGCTACGAGCGCATCGAGGAAATCCTCGGCCGCGTGATGTCATACGCCCAGCTCCTCTTCGCCGGCGATTCGACGGACGCGCGCATCGGCCGCTTCTACCAGTCCATGACCGAGCGTGTGACGGCGATCTCGAGCCACCTGATCTTCTTCACCCTCGAGATCAACCGCATCGACGAGGCGGAGCTGGCCCCCAAGCTGCGCGACAAGGCACTCGCCCGTTGGCAGCCCTGGCTCAGGGACCTGCGCGTCTTCCTCCCCCACCAGCTTTCCGACGAGGCGGAAAAGCTGCTGCACGAGAAGGAGGTGACCGGCCGCACCGCCTGGACCCGCCTGTTTGACGAGACCATCGCCGCCATGCGCGTGCGCGTCGGCGCCGAGGAACTTACCGTCTCCGCCGCCCTCAACAAGCTCTCGGACCCCGACCGCGCGGTGCGCGCGGCCGCCGGCCGCGGCGTCGGCGAGGCCTTCGGCGACAACATCCGCCTCTTCGCGCTGATCACCAACACGCTCGCCAAGGACAAGGAGATCATCGACAACTGGCGCCACTACCCGCGCCCCGAAAGCTCGCGCAACCGCGGCAACATGGTCGAGGACGAGGTGGTGGACGCGCTCGTCGCCGCGGTGGTCGCGGACTACCCGCGTCTGTCCCACCGCTACTACACGATGAAGGCCGGCTGGCTCGGCCTCGACAAGCTGCAGCACTGGGACCGCAACGCGCCGCTGCCTGGCGACGACGACCGCCGCATCGGCTGGCCCGAGGCGCGCGAGACCGTGCTCAAGGCCTATGGCGCATTCTCCCCGGAACTCGCCGCCATCGGCGCGCGCTTCTTCGAGCGGCCCTGGATCGACGCCGGCCTGCGTTCCGGCAAGGCCTCCGGCGCCTTCGCGCATCCAACCGTGCCGGCGGCGCACCCCTACCTGCTGCTCAACTACCACGGCCGCACGCGTGACGTGATGACGCTTGCCCACGAACTCGGCCACGGCGTGCACCAGGTGCTCGCCGCCGACCAGGGCTACCTGATGTCCGGCACGCCGCTCACCCTCGCCGAAACCGCCAGCGTCTTCGGCGAGATGCTCACCTTCCGCGCCCTGCTCGATGCTGAAACGAACAAGGCCCGCCGGCGCATCATGCTCGCCTCCAAGGTCGAGGACATGCTCAACACGGTGGTGCGCCAGATCGCCTTCTACCGTTTCGAGCAGAAGCTCCACGCCGAGCGGCACCACGGCGAGGTGCTGCCCGAGCACGTCGGCGAGATCTGGCTCGAGGTGCAGCGCGAGAGCCTCGGCCCCGCCTTCGAATTCACGCCGGACTACGCCGTCTTCTGGTCGTACGTGCCGCACTTCGTGCACTCGCCGTTCTACGTCTACGCCTATGCATTCGGCGACTGCCTGGTGAACGCGCTCTACGACGTCTACCGAACCAGCGCGAAGGACGGTGGCCGGAAAGACTTCGTCGGGAAATACCTCGCCATGCTCAGGGCCGGCGGCACGCTGCGCCACAAGGAGCTGCTCGCCCCGTTCGGGCTCGACGCCTCGGACCCCGCCTTCTGGCGCCGCGGGCTCGACATCGTCGCGGGCTTCATCGACGAGCTTGCCGCCGAGTGAGCCGCGGCGCATGAGCAAGGAACGATGAGCGAAGACAACCCCACCCTGTTCGGCGAGATCCGCCGCCTGGCGCGCACCTCCGGCGCCGTCGGCGGCATCGCCGCGCGCATGGTGGGTTCGCGTGCTTTCGGCATGAAGATCGACCGCGCCGATCACGCGGAGGATCTCAAGACCATCCTCGGCGGGCTGAAGGGCCCGCTGATGAAGGTCGCGCAGTTCCTCTCCACCGTGCCGGACGCGCTGCCGGAGGAATACGCCGAGCAACTCGCGGAACTGCAGAGCAACGCGCCGGCCATGGGCACCGCCTTCGTCCGCCGGCGCATGAGCGCCGAGCTCGGCCCCGGCTGGCGCGGCCGCTTCGCCGCGTTCGACGAGACCGCTGCCGCCGCCGCCAGCCTCGGCCAGGTGCATCGCGCGATGCTGGCAGACGGCACGCAGCTCGCCTGCAAGCTGCAATACCCGGACATGGCGAGCGTGGTCGAAGCCGATCTGCGCCAGCTCAAGCTCGCCATGGCGGTCTATCGGCGCATGGACAACGCCATCCAGCAGGAAGACATCTACGCGGAACTCTGCGAGCGCCTGCGCGAGGAGCTGGATTACACGCGCGAGGCCGCCCAGATGCGCCTCTACCGCGTCATGCTTGCCGACCAGCCGCTGGTGCACGTACCCGAGCCGATGGCCGAGCTGTCCACCAGGCGTCTGCTCACCATGGGCTGGCTCGACGGTCGCAAGCTCACGGACCGCCTCGCCGAGGACCCGCCGCAGGAGGAGCGCAACCGTATCGCCGAGGCATTGTTCCGTGCCTGGTACGTTCCCTTCTACCGCTACGGCGTGATCCACGGCGACCCGCATCTCGGCAACTACCAGGTCCGCCCGGACGGCACCGTGAACCTGCTGGATTTCGGCGTCATCCGCGTCTTCCAGGCCCGCTTCGTGCGCGGCGTCATCGACCTGTTCGAGGCGGTGCGCGACAACGACGTTGCCAAGGCGGAACATGCCTATCGCGTCTGGGGCTTCACCGATCTCTCGCGCGAGAAGATGGAGGTGCTCAACGAATGGGCGCGCTTCCTCTACGAGCCGCTGGTCGAGGACCGGGTGCGCCGCATCCAGCTCACGGACGACCCGCAATTCGGCCGTGCTGTCGCGCAGCGAGTCCATGCCGGCCTCAAGCGCACCGGCGGCGTGCGCCCGCCGCGCGAGTTCGTGCTGATGGACCGCAGCGCCATCGGGCTCGGCAGCGTTTTCGTGCGCCTGCGCGCGGAGCTGAACTGGTCGCGCCTGTTCCACGAGCTGATCGCCGATTTCGACGCCGCGGCACTCGACGCGCGCCAGACGGCGGCCCTCGCGGCGGCCGGTGTTCCCGCCCCCACGCAACGTGCCGCCTGACGCGGGTCCGATGCGCGAGGCGCTGCTCAGGCTCGCCCTCACCGGCGCCATCCGCGAGGAGGAAGCCCTGGACGGGCTGCGCCGCGTTGGCGCGACCCTGGGCGCGCCGGTCGAGGCGGTGGAGCGCGAAATCGCCGCCCTGGTCGCGCAGGGCTTGCTTTACGACCCCATCCGCCTGCCCCCTGGCGCGCTGAAGTGCCATTGGCGCCTGGAACCCACCCCCCGCGGCGCCGAGCTTGCGGCTTCCGCCCGGGAAGGCTATCAGGCGCCCGCACGCGATGGGCCGACGTAGCTCAGTGGTAGAGCAGCTGATTCGTAATCAGCAGGCCGTCAGTTCAATCCTGACCGTCGGCACCATTTTTCATAGAAATTTCAATAGGATGATAGGCGGCTCGATGGGGCGGGCGATTATTCCGCCGATAATGTCCGCACCACGTCCGCAAAGCGCGGCGCGATGTCTTCATGGCGCGAGGGATACGCGACGGTGGCCACGCATGGCTTTCGGCGCCGTTCCGCTGCGCCCGCAGTGCTCGATCGGGAACCGCGGGGAAGGCGCCCCTGGGCGTTTCTAGCCCCATGGCGCCCTGTGGGAGAGGGGCCGTCAAAGGGCCTGGGTGGCGTCTGCCGTCCGCCTGCGCGCTCGTAGGGGGTACTTGGCGGGGGCGCGACAAACTGTTGCCATCAATCCCGCCGCCGAATACGGCCCGGCTCGCATAACATCATGACCCAGGCCAGCGACCTGATGGCGCCCATCCATGACCGCATGTCGGTGATCCTGGAGCCGGCCGACTGGCCGATTTGGCTGGGAAAGACAGAGGGCGATCCGGAGCCCCTGATGCGGCTAGCCGGTGAGTGCGAATCGACACCGAAGCGGGACCCCACCCCCTTACCGACGTCTACAGTGGTTTCAAGGAATTACTTCCATTTCGGCTGGGGTCCCGCTTCGGTACGTTGCGTAATCGCGGGTGGCTGCTCTCCGTAGGAGACGAGGTTGATAGTTTCGGCCTCTGCAAAGCAACCGACAGGAGAGCGGCTACGAAGCAATATGTAGGATTGGACGTGTCCCAGAAGGAGACTGCCGTCTGTGTGGTCGACCAGGATGGGAAAGTGTTGTTTGAGGGCAAGGCGCCGTCCGCACCCGCGGGCACTTCCCCGGTGACGATGCCGCGATGAAGCTGCTATACCTTGTGCTCAATGCCGCGGCTCGGGAATGGAAACGCCCGCCGCGCGAATGGGCCGAGGCAAAGACCCAGTTCGCCGTCATCTTCGGCGAGCGGTTCGTCATCTGATGACACGCACTGCCTCGCGCACAAAATTACCCGACAGTCCCCTCGACCGCCTCGAAGCTGCGCCATGGTCCGCGCCGATGGATGACCTCGGCCTTGTAGAGACCGTTGATCGTCTCGGCGAGCGCGTTGTCATACGAGTCTCCAACGCTGCCGACGGACGGCTCGATACCTGCCTCGGCCAGCCGCTCGGTGTAGCGGATGCTGACATACTGCGAGCCACGGTCCGAGTGATGCACGAGGCCGGCCTTGTGGGTGGGGCGCCGCTCGTGCAGCGCCTGCTCCAGGGCATCCAGCACGAAGGCTGCATGGGCAGTCCTGCTGACCCGCCAGCCGACGATCCTGCGAGCGTAGGCGTCGATCACGAAGGCCACGTAGACGAAGCCCGACCAGGTCGAGACATAGGTGAAGTCCGAGAGCCAGAGCCGGTTCGGCGCCGCCGCATGGAACACTCGGTTCACGTGGTCGAGCGGACATGGCGCCGCCTTGTCCTGCACGGTGGTGCGCACCGGCTTGCCGCGAATGACGCCCTGCAGGTCGAGATCAGCCATCAGGCGCTCGACGGTGCAGCGGGCGACGCCAAAGCCCTCGCGTACCATCTGCCTCCACACCTTGCGCGCGCCATACACCTCGAAGTTCTCGGCGAAGACGCGGGCGATCTCAGGCTTCAACGCCATGTCCCGCTGTGCCCGCGCCGACAGCTTCGCAGGGTCGCGACGCTTGGCGGCATGCGCGTGATAGGTGGACGGGGCGATCGGCAGCACCTTGCAGATCGGCTCGACCCCGTACGCTTCGCGCTGATCGTCGATGAACGCGATCATGGCTTGAACCGGCGGTCGAGCTCCGTCCCCTCGCCCGACAGGCGAATGCTTGCATTCGCTGAGAGGGGGCAAAATAGGCCGACGCCTTGCGCAGGATCTCATTGGCTTGGCGCAGTTCGCGGTTCTCGCGTTCCAGAGCCTTCAACCTGGCCGCCATCTCCGACGAGACACCCGCGCGCTTGGGTGTCGCGCTCGGCCCTCTTGACCCATTCGTTGAGGGTCTGGCCGGTGCAGCCGATCTTGGCCGCAATCGACTCGATCGCTGCCCAGCGCGATGGGTGCTCACCCTCGTGATCCAGCACCATCCGCACCGCACGGTCGCGCACCTCAGGCGAAAACTTGTTCGTCGTCTTGCTCGTCATCGCTCCACCTTCTCAGGAGTTGGAGCCTCCGACAAACCCGGGGCGGTTCAGAGCTGATGCGAGAGCGTCGGCTTCATCGCTCCACGCAATGGCGCGCGATGAGGACCTCCGCGTCGTGCTGGATCTCCCTGAGGTGCTCCTCGCAACGGAAGCTTTCGGCGTAAATCTTGTAGACATCCTCAGTTCCTGATGGGCGGGCGGCAAACCAGCCGCTCTTAGCCACCACCTTAATCCCACCGATCTTCTCGTTATTCCCGGGCGCCCGCGTCAGTTTCGCTTCAATCGGTTCGCCACCGAGCTCTTTCGAATCGATATTCGCAGGCTCCAACTTTGCAAGAATTGCCTTCTGCACGCGTGTGGCCGGCGCATCGATCCGTTCATAGAAGGATTTACCGAGATCCTCGGTGACAGACGCATAAAACAGATTGGGATCATGGCCGGTGCGCGCGGTTATCTCCGCGGCGAGCAGGCCCATGATCGGGCCGTCCTTGTCGGTCGTCCACACCGTGCCGTTCCGGCGCAGAAACGATGCGCCGGCGCTCTCCTCGCCGCCGAACGCCAGCGACCCGTCGATCAAGCCGCTGCTGAACCATTTGAACCCCACGGGAACCTCAACCAGCTTGCGCCCCAGCTTCGCCACGACGCGGTCGATCATGCCGCTGGAGACAACGGTTTTGCCGATGGCGCCTGCGTGCTGCCATGCTGGCCGGTTCGCGGACAGATAGGCGATCGAAGCCGCGAGAAAATAATTCGGGTTCATCAGCCCGCCCGACGGGCAGACGATGCCGTGCCGGTCGGAATCGGTGTCGTTGGCGAAGGCGATGTCGAATTTGTCCCGCAGCGCCACGAGCCGCGTCATCGCGTAGGGCGAGGAACAATCCATCCGAACCTTTCCGTCCCAATCCACGGTCATGAACCGGAACGTCGGATCGATGGCCTCATTCACCACGGTCGCCGCGATGCGGTAACGCTCGATGACGGGCTGCCAGTACTGCACGGCGGCACCGCCCAGCGGATCGATCCCGATGCGCACGCCGGCGGCACGGATCGCTTCCATGTCGACCACGTTCGCGAGGTCGGAGACATAGGGCGTGATGTAGTCATGCGCGCGAATGCACGCCGCCTTGCGTGCGCGCTCATAGGGAATGCGCGCGACGCCCGCGACTTTGGCCGCGAGGAGCGCGTTCGCGGCGTTCTCGATCCAGCCCGTCACGTCCACATCCGCCGGGCCGCCATTCGGGGGATTGTATTTGAACCCGCCTTCGTCCGGCGGATTATGCGAGGGGCTGATCACGATCCCGTCCGCGAGGCCAGTCTTGCGGCAGTGATTGTGGGAAAGTATCGCATGCGAAATCACTGGCGTCGGCGTGTAGCCGCCGTGGTGGTCGAGCATCGTCTCGACACCGTTGGCCGCGAGCACCTCGATCGCGGTGGCGGCGGCGGCCTCCGACAGCGCGTGCGTGTCGATGCCGAGGAACAGCGGTCCGTCGATCCCGGCGTGGCGCCGGTAAAGACAGACGGCCTGGGCGATGGCCAGGATATGCGCCTCGTTGAACGCGGCGGCGAAGGCCGATCCCCGGTGCCCCGAGGTGCCGAACGCGACACGCTGCGAGGCAATCGCGGGATCGGGCACCAGCGCGAAATAGGCCGTGATCAGCCGCGGAACATTGACCAGCAGCGACGCGGGGACCGGCTTGCCGGCGAGCGGACTTACGTTTTCCGGCATGGCATCCTCATGTCGGTCCCATAACGACCAGTACTTTGTGCGTGGCGCCGTCGTCTACCAGGGGAACGGCCAACATCCGGCTCTCCGCCACCGCTTCGCCGTCGAGCGTCACCGCGACCACCCCGCGGCAGACACCGCGCGGGTTTTCCACCACGATCTCGTAGCGTGCCGAGCGATGGCGGAAGCTGATCTCGAAGCCGGGCCAGTCGTGCGGAATGCAGGGATCGAGCTCGAGGCTCTCGGCCCTGAGGTTGAAACCGAGCAGCCCCTCGAGTGCGGCGCGGTACATCCATCCGGCCGAACCCGTGTACCAGGTCCACCCGCCGCGCCCGACATGCGGCGCCTCGGAATAGAGATCGGCACACACGACATAGGGCTCGACCTTGTAGCGGTGTACCGCGGTCGGGCTGTCGGCGTGGCGGATCGGGTTGATCATCGAGAGCAGCTCACCAGCCCGGTCGCCGTCGCCCTGCATGATGAACGCCAGCACCGCCCAGACGGCACCATGGGTGTACTGCCCGCCGTTCTCGCGAATGCCCGGCGGGTAGCCCTTGATGTAGCCTGGATTGCGCACGGGATTGTTGAAGGGGGGCGTGAACAGCAGCAACAATTGATCGTTCCGGAGCACGAGGTATTTATCGAGCGCTGCCATCGCGCGCGCGGCGCGCGTCGTCTCTGCCGCGCCGGAAATCACCGCCCATGATTGCGCAATCGCATCGATACGGCATTCGTCATTGGCGACCGAGCCGAGTGGGGATCCGTCGTCGAAGAAGGCGCGCCGGTACCAATCGCCGTCCCAGGCTTCGCGTTCGAGCGATTCCTGCAGGATCGCGGCGCGCTCCCGCCACGCAGCCGCGCGCGGCGCGTTGTCGTGGCGCGCGGCGAGGTCGGCGAAGTCGATCAGGGTCCTGTAGAGGAACCAGCCAAGCCAGACGCTCTCGCCGCGGCCGCCTTCGCCCACCGCGTCCAGACCGTCGTTCCAGTCACCCGTGCCGATGAGCGGCAGGCCATGCGCGCCGGTCTCGAGACTCTTGTCGAGCGCCAGGGCACAATGCTCGAACAGGCTCGCTTTCGTGTCGCCGATCACCGGTTGGAAAAACGCGTCGTGCTCGCCCGGCTTCAGAGCCGGCCCTTCGAGATACGGAATCATCTCGTCGAGCACGCCGGTGTCGCCGGTGACGCGCACGTAGTGGGCCACGACATAGACCAGCCAGCCACGGTCGTCGGAGACGCGGGTGCGAACCCCCCGGCCGGTTTCCGGCAACCACCAATGTTGCACGTCGCCTTCCGCGAACTGTCGCGCCGCCGCGGTGAGGATGTGCGCGCGCGCGATATCGGGGCGCGCCACGCACAGCGCCATTACGTCCTGCAACTGGTCGCGAAACCCGTAGGCCCCGCTCGCCTGATAGAAAGCAGTGCGTGCCCACACCCGACAGGCGAGGGTCTGATAGGGCAGCCAGCGATTGACGAGAATATCGAGGGCGCGATCAGGCGTCTTGACCTGAACGACCCCAAGCATGTCATCCCACTGCCGGGTCACGGCGGCGAAGACCACGTCGAGATCGGCCTCGCGATATTTCGTGACCAGCGATCGCGCCGCTTCCCTGGTCGGGGATTGTCCGAGAAAGACCACGATCTCCACGGTGCCCGCGGCATCGAGCGTCACGTGCGTCTGCAGCGCGCCGCAGGGATCGAGGCCGGCGCCTACACGATTCGACAGGGCTGCCCCCGTCGTCAACGCCAGCGGCCGACTCATCGCACGGTCGCGCCCCAGGAACTCGGCCCGGTCGCCGCTCCATGTCGCCTGCCGGCCACCGAGGTCCACGAACGCCACCCGCTTGCCGAACGGGTCGCTCCACGGGTTTGTCGCGAACATCGCGCCGCTTTGGGGATCGATCTCGGTGATCACGAAAGGCGCGGTCGCCGACCGGCTCGGGCCGAGCACCCATTCCACATAGGACGTGATCGACAGGCGCCGCGCGCGGCCCGACCGGTTGGCGATCGTCAGCCGAGAAATCTTGATCGAGTCGTCAACCGGAACAAACTGCACGAGTTCCAGCGCAATCCCGTGCGAGCCATGGTTGAACTGGCTGTAGCCCTGTCCATGCCGCGCCGCGTAGGACGCCCAGGTCTCGCGGATCGGAAGGGCGGTCGGTCCCCACACCTCCCCGGTGTCCTCGTCGCGCACGTAGATGGTCTCACCGGATCCGTCGGAGATCGGGTCGTTCGACCAGGGTGTCAGCTGGTTCTGCTGGCTGTTCACCGACCAGGTAAAGCCGCTGCCGTCGGTCGAAACCTGGAAGCCGAATGACGGGTTGGCGATGACGTTCAGCCATGGCGCCGGCGTGTGGTCATTCCCCTCAAGAAACGTCGCATAGTCGCGGCCATCGTTGATGAACCCGCCGAGCCCGTTGAAGAACTCCATCTCCGGCCTCGGCCCCGGCCCCGGCGTCTCGCGCGCCGCCACCGGCCGGGCCGGCCGCCTCGCGGCGCGGGCGACGGGCGCCGTGACATCGCGCGCACGCTTCAGCTGATCGGCGAGCGAGCCGCGATCGCCGTGCAGCACCGCGCGGGCGCATGTGTTCAGCAGGCCACGAACCTCGGCGGACACGAGGCTGCCGCGCAGGACGAACACCGAGCCGCGGGAATCGTCGGCGGGTGACCGAGGCATCGACTGGCTCATGCGCACCAGCGCCTCGAGCGAGGCCTGCACGTCCTGGTCATAGGACGCCGCGCGCTCGTTGAGGATCACGAGGTCCACCGGCAGCTGTTTCAGCCTCCAATAGTCGTGCGCACGCAGCAGTTGTCGGACGAGGTCGAAATCGACTCTCGTCCTGGAGCCGCACCAGCACGATTGGCATATCGCCAGAGATGCCGTGTGCCCACAGCGTCGAGACCTGACCCGCGCCGCACGCCAGGATGTCGGCTGGCGGCCGCAGCGTCGGATCGGAATAGAGAATGTTGTTCGCCAGGCGCTGGAACAGATGCGCCTCGTCAGTGGCGACACCGAGATGGTGTAGCTGCATCTGCGCCTGCGTCCAGGCAAGCGTCTTTGCCCGATCGAACGCGATGGGGTCACTGTGCTTGTCTGCGAGGTCGAGCACGGCTTCGCGCGACGCGGCGGCGAGCGTCCAGAAGGTGACGCGCGCGGTGGCGCCGCGCGGGATCCGCACGTGCCGGCGCAGGCTGAAGATCGGATCGAGCACGGCGCCCGCGGTGTTGGACAGCGGCCAGCCCTCGACGCTGGCGGCGGGCGCCTGGATGGTCTGCCCACGTCCGAGAAAACGCGCGCGCTCGGTCTCAAACTGCACGGTGCCCGAGGTTTCGCCCTCCACGATGGAGAGGTGGGCCGCCCATACCAGCGGATCGCTGCTCGAACGACGGCGGCGGGTGGCAAGAATCACACCAAGCTCGGGGACGAATTCGGTCTCGACGAACAGCGACGCGAAGGCGGGATGCGCCACATCGTCGGGCTGCCGCGCGAGGACGATTTCGACATAGGAGGTCAGTTCGAGCTCCAGCATGCCGGCGCCGTGATTGGTGATCGAAACCCGGCGCAATTCCGCATCGGACTCCGGCGAGACGATGACTTCGAGCGTCGTCGTGACGAGCCCGTCGACCCGGACGATCTCGGCGCGATCTTCCGAGTACGTCACGTGGTAGCTGTCGGGCTCGACGCCGGTTGGCTGCAAGCCCGCCGACCAGGTGCTGCCGGAGCGCATGTCGTGCAGCAGGATGTAGGCGCCCCAGGGGTCGCTTGTGACATCCTCGCGCCAGCGGGTGATCGCGATATCGTGCCACCGGCTGTATCCGGATCCCGCCGCCGTGATCATCGTCGTGTAGCGGCCGTTCGACAGCAGCTGCGTGCGCGGCGTGCGCGAATGCGCCGTTGTGTATTGGCGCTGCGCGTCCGGCAGGAAGCTCGCGCTGCCCGCGGCGGGGCTGGTCTCGACCTCCGGCAGCCGGGCGATGGCGACGTCGCGCGGCATGCGCTCCTGCAGCAGCAGCTCCGTCGCCCGCATGATCGGCTCGGCGTGAAACCGGGCCCGCATCCTGCCCTCGTGCAGCGCGTTCGCGATGCTGACGACGATCATTCCCTGGTGATGCGCCATGAAGGCGCGGATCACGGCGAGCTTCGTGCCTTCCGGCAGGCGGGCGCTTGTGTAGTCGAGCGCCTCGTACCACCCATAAGCACCGCAGGCACCGATCTCCGCCATGCGCTTGAAATTGCGCGCGGCCGCGGCGGGATCGATCATCGCCGCGAGGCCGCTGGCATAGGGCGCGATCACCGTGTTCTCGCCGAGGCCGCGCTTGTAGGCGAGGTCGGGAATGCCGAAGCTGGAATACTGGTAGGTCTGCTCGATGTCGCGGATGTTGTATTCGGATTCCGACATGCCCCAGGGCACGCCCAGCTGGTCGCCGTATTTTTCCTGTCGCCACACTACCAGGCGGTTCGTTTCGTTGATCAGGCTTCCGGCCGGCGCGCGCATCACCAGCGACGGCATCAGGTATTCGAACATCGATCCCGACCAGGAGATCAGGGCGGCATTGCCGTCGACCGGCGTCATGGTCCGTCCCAGGCGGAACCAATGCTTGGCGGGCACGTCACCCTTGGCGATGGCGACGAAGCTGGCGAGCCGGGCTTCCGACGCCAGGAGGTCGTAGAAACTCCCGTCGAGCGCGCCGTCGCTGTCGCGGTAGCCGATCGAGAGAAGTTGGCGGTCTGGGTCAAAGAGAAAGCCGAACTCCATGCCGACGAACATCGCCTTGACCACGTCCCCCATCACGTCGAGCCGATGCGAGAGCGCCTGCGCCGCGGTGGCGGACTGTTCCAGCGCGTTCATCAGCGGCGTGAGGCCACCTGGCGCCTGCTGGCGTGCTGCGAGCCGCCGCGACATCGCCCTGCAATACTCCGGAAGGGTCGCAAGCGTCGGGATCGTGTCCGGTACATTTTCGCCGATCAGGTGCTCGGGCGTGAGCAGGCTCGCCCAGGGCATCAGCATATCGACCTCCTGCCGGTGGGCATGCGTGGACGCGCGCAACGCCTCCGCCCAGATGGTAATGTCGGCATCGGCCACATTGTCGAAGGCGAGCGACCAGGCGCTCGCGCGTGCGACGATCGCCTCGGCCATCGGCGTCAGCTCCGCCAGGCACCGGGCAACGTCCGCGGGCTTCGAAGGCGCACTTTGCAGGCGGGCGTCAAAACGATCGATGGCCTCGTCCAGGTTCGCCTGTACATCGCTCGGCGTCTGCCGATCGCCGGCGCCCGGACGCGCGGCTTCGCGCAGCAGGGCCATCGTGTCGCCCAGCCCCGACACCCAATTCCGATTGCCGATCGGATCGTCGGCGATCTCCCGGCAGGCGGTACCCAGCACAACGAGGTGGCCGGCAAGATTGCCGCTATCTACCGAGGAGATATATTTCGGCTCCAGCGCGCGAAGGTCGCTGGTGCCGTACCAATTGAAAAAATGTCCGCGATAACGCGGTAACTTTGCCATCGATGCGAACGTCGCTTCCAGCCGCTCGAGCGCGCCGAGTGTCCCGATCCAGCCGAAGTCGCGCGCGGCGACGACCGAGAGGAGATACAGCCCGAGATTGGTCGGCGATGTTCGATGCGCGATGACCGGTTTCGGATCCTCCTGAAAATTGTCGGGTGGCAGCATATTGTCTTCCACCGTGACGAAGGTCTCGAAGAAGCGCCAGGTGCGCCGCGCGACGAGCCGGAGTGCGAGGGCATCCGCCGTGCTGACCAGCAAATGACCGCCTACCCGGGGCGGCAGACTGGCTCGGCGGGCGGCGAGTGGGGACAGCCCCCACAAAAGAACGAAAGGCAAGGCGATCGGCCAGCTCCGTAGCTCTATCGCATAGCACATGATCGCAACGACCGCGCCCGACCCCAGGCTCGCGGCGAGCTGGAGGGTGAGGCTGCGCGTGTCGAAGCGAGACTCGTCGGTCGCTTGTGCGGCGGTTACCCATTGCAGCAAGTGTCGCCTGCGGATGAACAAGCGAAACAATGTCCGCATCACCGCATCGACCATTAGCCAGGCCTGATGAGCGAGGAAGGTGATGAGGAACGCACTCTGCAAGAGGCCGAGGGCCAGATCGTCACGCAGGGTTCGAACGTGGTTGCGAAGCGAAACGCCTTGCCGGTGCGAGACGATGCCGTCGATCACCGGCAGCAACGGGGGCAGCGCGATAGTTCCAAGAATAGCGGCCGTCCAGATTCCCGCGGCTGGCAGCGGCAGCAGCCAGCCGATCAGCATCGCGAGAAGTGCGGAGGGCGCGGAGAGCGAGCGCCGGAGATTGTCGATCAACTTCCACCGCCCGATGAGCGGGAGTGGCGTTTTCCGCGAGCCATCGCTGGCGGTATCGCGGAAGCCGAAAATCCACGGCAGCAACTGCCAGTCGCCGCGAACCCAGCGATGCTGGCGAGCCGCGGCGACCCCGTAGCGCGAGGGAAATTCCTCGACGACCTCGATGTCGGATGCCAGACCGGCGCGTGCGAAGATACCTTCCAGCAGATCGTGGCTTAGCACCGAGTTTTCCGGTATCTCGCCTTCCAGAGCCGCCTCGAAGCTGTCAATGTCGTAAATCCCCTTGCCGCAGAAGGAGCCTTCGCCGAACAGGTCCTGGTAGACGTCGGACACGGCAAGTGCGTAGGGGTCGAGTCCGTTCGGACCCGAAAAAGCGCGCTGGAACAGCGAACCATCGCTGCCGATCGACAGTGAGGGCGTCACGCGGGGTTGCAGCATGCCGTGGCCGCGCACGACCAAACCCGCACGCGGGTCGAACTCCGGCTGGTTGAGCGGATGCGCCATCTTGCCGACCAGCCGCTTGGCGGTGCCGATCGGCAGGCGTGTGTCGGCGTCGAGGGTGACAACGTAGCGGATTTCGGGAGGCAGGGGCGGGACGTGGCCGTCGATCGGCAGGAAGGTCGTGTCGGTGGCGCCACGAAGCAGCCGGTTCAGCTCATGCAGCTTGCCGCGCTTGCGCTCCCAGCCGATCCACCGTCCTTCGCCCTCATTCCAGATGCGCCGGCGATGCAGGAGGACAAAGCGTGGGAAATTCCGAGCTTGCCCATAGCGCGCGTTCAGGTGTGCGATGCCCGCGGATGCCGCATCGAGAAGCGTCTTGTCTTCGGCATCGTGCTCGGTCGCGGAATCCTGCCAATCCGAGATCAGGGCGAAGGTAAAGTTGTCGCCCGGATTCGACAGGTGATGGTCCTCGAGACGATCGATCTGCTTGCCGATCGCCGACGTGCTGGCGAGCAGCACCGGCATGACGATGATCGTGCGAAGGTCCGGCGTGACCCCATCGCGCAGCTCCAGACCCGGCAGCACGCCCACACGCACCTGTCGCGTGACAACGCGGTTGATGATGGCGATGGCAACATCCGAGACGGGGACGGCGCCCGCGATGCCGAGAACCAGAAGCAGCCAGCCCCCCACGCCGGCATGGGCGACCGCGACAAGGATGAGCGCCAGCAGGATCGCGGTTGAGGAGGCGATCATGCAGACGTAGCTTGACACACCGAGATCGGAGTTGAGCTGAAACAGACGTGTCCGGAACGGCACGCGACAGCCAAGTGTCGTTTCGAAGGCGCGCCGGCCGCGAGCGATGAGATAGTAGCCGGGGTCACCTTCGTGGCTCTGCCGGTGACCTTTGGTCCCCTTATGGTCCAGCGCGACTTTGGCGGCGGCTATCGCCCGCTGCGCGACGTCGATCTCGTCACGGTCCGATTGGCACGCGAGCTCCTCAATCGCGCGCCGGTATCGGTCGCGCGTCGGGAAGTCCATCGCCGCGAAATCGCTGCCAGCGCGCAGGACTGCATCGACCGGGCTGACGCTCTCGAAGAACTCCGCCCAATTAATCATCGAGATCAGGCGCATGCTGTTGATGACGTTGCGCACCGTCACGTCCGTCGCACTCTGGTGTTGGAACTCCTCGCGAACGATCTCGTCGCTGGTGGTTTTTTCCGCGGCCAACTTCTCGTTCAGCCAGCGTAGCGCCGGCGTCGCATCGGGATCCTGATCACGCAGGCGTTGCGTGAGCTCGACCCCAAAAGCGGTGGACCAGGGAACGCGATCAAGGCTATGCGCGATCATCGACGCCGAATGCGGCGTCTTCACTTGCCATGCCTAGGATCTGATCGGCAAAGGCGTCAGCCGACCGGCTCGCCCTCAACTGTGAAACGATCACCTCGGCCAACCGGCGGAGATTCTCGACCAGCGTGATGCGCAACGTGATTGCCAGCGCCCATAGCTCGCCAATGGTCAATGGCTGAACCCGCTGATAAGCCTCGACGAAGCGTGACAGTTTGTGGACATCGAAGGCGCTGTCGGTATGGGCAACAAGTGCCCAGGCGACGCCGAAGACGCGGGGAAGTCCCTGCAACGGCCCTGCCGAGAGCTTTGGCAGCTTGCGGTAGAAACCCGGCGGAAGATCGTCCTTGATCTCGCGAATCTGCTCGTCGACGACGTGGAAATTGTCGCGTAGCCACTCCGCGGCGGGCGTGATCGCCTGGCCTGCGGAGCTGATCCGAACGACAAGGCGGTGGCTCTCGGAGAGCACCTCTGCGTTTTCATGGAGCCGCTTGGCGAGTGCCCGGGGCCGTCCCTTGCTCGAAGTGACGTGCTGTGCGGCGGCCAGGCTCTCGGCGTGCTGCTCGAGACGCTCCACGCTGAAGAGTTCGGCGCGGATGGGTGGCTCTAAGGGCGTT
Source organism: uncultured Pseudomonadota bacterium (assembly GCA_963764465.1). Taxonomy (GTDB): domain Bacteria; phylum Pseudomonadota; class Alphaproteobacteria; order Acetobacterales; family Acetobacteraceae; genus JAJXXT01. The sequence continues at coordinate 264,989 of CAVXSO010000001.1, forward strand.
GACCTGGGTCCGCCAAAGAGCGGCCGGAATCCAATGCGCGCGATGATGCTGCCGCGTGCGGAAGTCACGTCGAGGAGCGGGGTCGTCGTCATGCCCGCGTCCGGGCGGGCGGATGGAATGTCGGCGGGCATGGGTCGTGACCCACTGCGCTCACGTCGAGAGTTGCTTGCGGATCGACAGTAATTCCTTCTTGCGTTCCGCGCTTACCTTTGGATAGCTCATGCCCAGCCCGTTGAACGTGTCGAGGACGATCTGCGAGACAATCAGGCGTGCGGCGTGCTTGTCGTCCGCTGGCACGACGTACCAGGGTGATTCGCTGGTGCTTGTCGCGCCAAGACACTCGGAGTAGGCGCGCATGTACTCCGCCCAGAATCCCCGTTCCTTGATGTCGGTCACGCCGAACTTCCAATTTTTGTCCACTTCGTCGATGCGCAAGAGGAAGCGCTTGCGCTGTTCTTCTTTCGAGAGATGAAGGTAAAACTTCACGATTCTGGTGCCGTTGGCGTGGAGATGGCGCTCCATGTTCGTGATGGAGCGGTAGCGATCGTGCCAGAACGCACTATCATCGCCGGATGGATCCACGAGCGCCTCGCCGCGCAGGAGTTCGGGGTGCACGCGAAGGATCAGCACCTCCTCGTAATAGGACCTGTTGAAGATTCCGATGCGGCCCCGTTCCGGCAGATCGCGGGTGGTTCGCCACAGGAAATCATGCTCCAATTCGGCGCCGCTGGGATGCTTGAAGCTGAAAACCTGACACCCCTGGGGGTTCACGCCAGACATCACATGCCTGATCGCACCGTCCTTTCCGCCAGCATCCATCGCCTGGAAGATCAGCAGAACTGCGTGGCGGTTCGACGCGTAGTGAAGCCGCTGTAGCTCGCTCAGCTGCTCAACGTGGTCGCCGAGAAGCTTCTTATATTGCGCCTTGGATTTGTAGATGGAATCGACCTTCGTCGGCCACTTGTCGAGATCGACCGGGTCTCCCTCGCCGATGCGATAATCCCGTGTGCGTATTGTCATTGTCTGCGTTCCATCAGTTGGCTGCCGGGGCCACATCGGTCATTTTGTTGTCTGCGGATGACGCCGCAGTCGCGGCCTTGGCCTTGCCGTCGGGCAGAGCGGTGGGGTTCTTCGCGGGCGCGGCTTCGCGCGGGGGCACAGACTTTGCGTCTGGTCGCTTTTCACTTGCGATATCCGCCGCGGCCTTACCGAGCGCGGCGGCTATGACACGGCCCGCGTCCTCCGGGTCCTTGGCTATGCCCGCGAGGAGGAGTTCGCCGAGCGTCTTGTCTAACAATGTTGCCGGCTTGTGCGTGGCATTTGGCTTCGGCTCGGTCTGGGGCTGCGGCTGGGCCTCGACCTTTGCATCGGGCTGAGGCGCGCGGGCCGCATCGGGTGTGGCCGCGGACTTTGCGCCAGGCTTGGCTGCGGCCTTGGCGCCGGGCTTGACCGCGCCGCCCTCGACCGACTTGGCCTGGGCTCTGGCTTCGTGCCTTGGTGCGGCTTGCCCCACGTCCAGAAGCTTGTAAGCCAGCAGCTTCACCGGATCCGTCGCCAGGAACCAGGCGAAGGCATAGGCCCAGACGATTGCCGCATATTTCCACCCGAGCGGCGTCACGAGCCAGGCACCGTAGACCGCGATCAGCGTCGCGAAGACCTGCGTTCCGATCACCGCCGCCAGCAGGATCCAGGCGGGGCGTGTGGACCACCAGGGGCCGCGGGTGCGCGTCTGGAAAATCGTCAGGTGCCCGGCGACGGACAGCATGAGGTACATCATTGTCTGCAGCTGCGGGTGCCCGAGACGGAAGACACGATCTCCGAGATAAAATAATCCAAACGCGGCGATGGGACCGACGAGCCCAAGCACGGTCGCGATGCCCAGAACCAACCGCATGTTCCATGCTTCGGGCTGGTTCCTGTAGACGACGTTGTCATAGGCGATCGAAAGAATCGCAGCGTCATTCAGCAAGGCCAGCATCACGATCATGATCGCGGTCAGCGGATAGAAATTGAACGCGACAATGGAGAGCGTCAAGAACAGCAGCACCCGCAACGTCTCGGCGATGCGGTACATCGCGTAGCTGTTCATCCGCTGGAAAATCTTCCGACTTTCCTTGAGCGCATCGATGATCACCGACAGCCCTGGTGCAACCAGCACGATGGAGGCCGTCGCGCGTGCCGCGTCCGTGGCACCGGAGACAGCAAAGCCGCAATCGGCCTTCCTTAGTGCCGGGGCGTCATTCACTCCGTCGCCGGTCATGCCGACGATGTGGCCGTGCCGCTGCAGCACATCGACGATGTGGAACTTGTGCTCCGGAAACACCTGGGCAAAACCATCGGCATCCTCGATGGACTTGGTGATCGCCGAGGTTTCCTTGGTCTTGGAGTCGCCGAGCGTCGCACCGTCGAGAATGTTGGCACCCATGCCGAGCGCCTTGGCGGTCTCCCGCGCGATCGCCAGGGCGTCGCCTGTCACCATCTTGATCTTCACGCCCATCGTGGCCGCGGTCGCGACGGTGGACTTCGCATCCTCGCGCGGCGGGTCGAACAGCGGCAGCACGCCGAGCAGCTGCCACGCCCCGTCGCCATCCGCCCGCGCGACCCCGAGCGCACGGAAGCCGCGCGCGGCAAAGTCGTTGACCGCCTTGTCGACGGCGTCGGTCACGGCAGCGGCATTGGCCGACAGTGCCATGATGACCTGTGGCGCGCCTTTCGTGACCTTGAACGTCTTGCCGTCCTTGTCCTTGACGGTCGCCTCGGTACGCTTGTGGATCGGATCGAATGGTACGAAATGCGTGACGTCGAAGGGCGTGAGGGCCGCTTTGTCCTTCAGGCCACCGAGGACCGCGAGATCAATCGTATCGTTGTTCTCGGCCTGCGAGGCCAATGCACCGGCGAGGATGACCTGGTCGGCCGCGATCTTATCCAGGCAGAACGGATCGCCCAGCGTGAGCTTGTTCTGCGTCAGGGTGCCGGTCTTGTCGGCGCAGAGAACGTCCACGCCGGCCAGTTCCTCGATCGCAACAAGCTTGCTGACAATCGCCTGTTTCTTCGCCAGCAGCCGCGCGCCCACGGCCATCGTGACCGATAGCACCGTCGGCATCGCGACGGGGATCGCCGCCACAGTGAGCACCAGGGCGAACTGCAGCGTCGTTAGAATTGCAGCGCCGCGGTAGGTTCCGACGGCGATGATGATTGCCACCATCACCACTGCCAGCATGATCAGGTAGTTGCCGATCCGCAGGACCGCTTTCTGAAAATGGCTGACGGTGACGGCCGACTGCACCAGCTCAGCAGTTTTTCCAAAATAGGTTTTGCCGCCCGTCGCGTAGACAAGTGCGCCGATCTCACCGCGCCGAATGATCGACCCGGAAAAGATCGCATCACCGGGTTTGAGTGTCTTCGGCAGGGATTCGCCGGTGAGCGCCGACTGATCGACGGATACCTCATCCCCGTCCTGCAGCCGCGCATCCGCCGGCACGATGTCCCCCAGTCGCAGACGTATGGCGTCACCGGGCACCAGTTCGCGCGCCGGCGGCGTTTCCCACTTGCCGTCCCGCTTCACACGAGCCTTGATCGCCAGCTTGGCCTTGAGCGCCTCGATCGCATTGCCCGCCTGGCGCTCTTCGGTGAACCCGACGACGGCGTTCGCGACGAGCAACACAAGAATGATGAAGAAGTCAGGCCAGTGCCGAACGACACCCGAGAGGACGACTGCGACTTCGATCATCCAGGGAATCGGGCCCCAGAAATAGCTGAGGAATTTCAGAAGAGGGTTGGTCTTCTTCTCCTCGATCTCGTTCGGCCCATACTGGGCCAACCGCTTCTGGGCCTCGGCCTGGGTCAACCCCTCGGGAGACAACTCCAGGCGCTTCTCCACCTCCGCCATCGGCAGAGTCTTAAGATCGTCCTTCGCGGCCTGTGGCGGGTCCGGCTTCTGCGCGGCCGTTGTTTCGGCCTCTGGCGTCGCAGGGAAATTGGCCGCTTGCTTGTTGTCTGAATCCGTCATGACGGTGCCTTCGACCGTTTGCTAGGCGGCATATTGCGATATCGCAGCGACGGCCAACGCTACCTCGCCACTCTCCATCGCTTCGGTATAGTCGCCCCGGCGGGCCGCACGGTTGCAGGCGGCGCGGTGGTAGAGCGCGCGCTGCGCCGCTGGCACGTGTGCCGCTTCGCCACGCCAAATTTCGAGTGCCGGTTGCTGGATGGCGCGGGCATAGGAAAATGTCACCGCCCACGGCAGCCTCGCCTTGAACCTCGTGTTCATGGCGTTCAAACGCGCCGACGCCAACTCGCCCGGCTGGCCGCCGGAGAGGAACGCAATGCCGGGTACGGCAGCAGGAACGGTCCGCAGGAGGCACGTCACCGTGGCGTCGGCGATCTCATCCACCCCGTTCTGATGCGGGCAACCCAATCCCGGCAGCACCATGTTGGGCTTCAGGATCATGCCCTCAAGCATCACGCGTTGGGCGCATAGGTGCGCAAAGACCGTACGGATCGTGTCCTCGGTCGTTTGCCGACATTGCTCCAGCGTGTGCTCGCCCGTCATCAGCACCTCGGGCTCCACGACGGGGACCAGCCCCGCTTCCTGGCACAGCGCGGCGTAGCGGGCCAGGGCATGCGCGTTGGCTTCGATGCATCCGCGGCTTGGGATGCCCGTGGCCAAGGCGATCACCGCTCGCCACTTGGCAAAGCGCACGCCCATGCGCGCGTATTCCGCGAGGCGTTCACGCAATCCGTCGAGCCCCTCGGTGACTTTCTCGCCCCGATACCCGGCCAGCTGCTTTGCCCCAGTGTCGACCTTGATGCCGGGAATGATGCCGGCCTTCGCGACCGCTTCGGCGAACATGGTGCCGTCATTCGTCCGCTGACGGATCGTTTCGTCATAAAGAATGGCGCCGCTAATGCACTGCCCCAGCCCCGGCGTGGTGACGATCATGTCGCGATAAGTGCGTCGAAGCTCGGAGGTCTGTGGGATTCCCAGCGCGGCAAACCGCCGGTTGCAGGTCGGCGTGCTCTCATCCATCGCCAGCAGCCCCTTATCGGCGGCGACAAGCGCGCGCGCGGTCTCCGTGAGTTGCGGCACCATCACGACGACGATTTCCACTTCCAATTGCGGACTTCCGGCAGATCCTGGCCATGCTTGTCTATGTAATTCTTGTGCTCGATCAGCTTGTCCCGGACCATCTGCTTCAGGTAGGCGCCCTTGGTGCCGAGTTTCGGCAGCCGGTCCACAACGTCATTCACCAGGTGGAACCGGTCGAGGTCGTTCTGCACCCGGATGTCGAAGGCCGTGGTGATCGTGCCCTCTTCCTTGTAGCCACGAACGTGCAGGTTGCGGTTAGTGCGGCGATAGGTCAGCCGGTAAATCACCGAGCTGTATCCGTGAAAGCCGAAGACAATGTGCTTGTCCCGGGTGAACAGTGAATCGTAGTCGGTCTCGTTGAGCCCGTGCGGATGCTCGCTGGCGGATTGCAGCTTCATCAGATCGACCACGTTGATCACCCGGATCTTCAAATCCGGCAGGTGCTCACGAAGGATCGAGACCGCGGCGAGAATTTCGAGCGTCGGGGTGTCGCCGCAGCACGCCATCACCACGTCTGGTTCGCCGTCCTGGTCGTTGCTGGCCCATTGCCAGATGCCGATGCCTTCCGCGCAGTGCATCGCGGCCGCGTCGATGTTCAGCCATTGCGGCAGCGCGTGCTTTCCCGCGACGACGACGTTGACGTAATGCCGACTGCGAAGGCAGTGGTCGAAAACCGAGAGGAGGCAGTTGGCATCGGGCGGCAGGTAGACGCGCACAATGTCAGCCTTCTTGGTGATGACGTGGTCGATGAAGCCGGGGTCCTGGTGGGTGAAGCCGTTGTGATCCTGCTGCCAGACATGCGAGGCGAGCAGGTAGTTCAGCGATGCGATCTTGCGCCGCCACGGCAGTTCGGATGTGACCTTCAGCCATTTCGCGTGCTGACTGAACATCGAATCGACGATGCGGATGAAAGCCTCGTAGCTGTTAAACAGCCCGTGCCGTCCGGTGAGCAGGTATCCTTCGAGCCAGCCCTCGCATTGATGTTCGCTGAGCATCGAGTCCAGAACCCGTCCCACAGGTGCAAGGAATTCGTCGTTCGCGACTTTGCTGGCATCCCACTGCCGGTTTGTTACGTCGAAGACGGCACCGAGAAAGTTCGAAAGCGTTTCATCGGGACCAAAGACCCGGAAGTTGCGTTGCTCCTGGTTGAGCGAGATCACATCGCGCAGGAATTTTCCTAACACCAGGGTATCCTGGCCATCGACGGCGCCGGGCGACGGCACGCTGACAGCATGCTCGTGGAAGTCCGGCATGCGGAGGTCCCGCAGCAGCATGCCGCCATTGGCGTGCGGGTTGGCACCCATCCGCCGGTCGCCGCGCGGGGCGAGATCGGCCAACTCCGGTATCAGCCGGCCGTTGTCGTCGAACAGTTCCTCGGCCTTGTAGCTCTTCATCCAGGCTTCGAGCTGCTGGACATGTTCCGGGTGTTCGGCATCCACTAGCAGCGGCACCTGGTGCGCCCGGAACGTACCCTCCACCTTCAGGCCATCAACTTCCTTCGGTCCGGTCCAGCCCTTTGGTGACCTGAGGACGATCATCGGCCAGCGCGGCCGAACGGTGGCGTTGTCGATCCGCGCGGTCTTGCGGATCAGCCCTATGTCCTCGATCGCCTCGTCCAAGGCCGCGGCCATCGACTGATGCATCGTTGTGGGATCGTCACCTTCGACGAAGTGGGGCGCCCAGCCGCAGCCGCGCAGAAATTGGTCCAGTTCCTCGTGCTCGATGCGGGCGAGGACGGTCGGGTTGCTGATCTTGTAGCCATTGAGATGCAGAATCGGCAGCACCGCCCCGTCGCTCGCGGGATTGAGCAGCTTGTTCGAATGCCACGAAGTCGCGAGCGGACCGGTTTCCGCCTCGCCGTCCCCGACGACGCAGGCGACGATCAGCTCCGGATTGTCCAGCACGGCGCCGAAGGCGTGGCTCAGCGAATAACCGAGCTCGCCGCCCTCGTGGATCGAGCCCGGGGTCGTGGGCGCGACGTGGCTCGAAATTCCGCCGGGGAATGAGAACTGCTTGAACAGCTTCTTGAGCCCGGCCTCGTCCTGGGTAACGTTGGGATAGACCTCGCTCCAGGTACCCTCGAGGTATACATTGCCTACGATCGCCGGGCCGCCATGGCCGGGGCCTGCGACATACAACATGTCGAGGTCGTATTTTTTGATGATCCGGTTCAAATGGACGTAGATGAAGTTCTGCCCCGGCGTCGTCCCCCAATGCCCGACCACCAGCGGCTTCACGTGCGACAGCTTGAGGGGCTGTTTCAGCAGCGGATTATCGTAGAGATAGATCTGCCCAACCGATAGATAGTTCGCGGCTCGCCAATAGGCATTCGTCCTGCGCAATTCGTCGGCCCCGAGGAGGACGGGCCTGTCGGCTGCTCCCTCGCGATTCCTGGGCTTCTTGGGCTTCCGGGCTGAAATGATCGTATCCACTCCGCTGCCTCCGTGTGTCGCGATAGGGTTCTGGCCATGTCGCCGGCGCGCCCGGCCTTGCCCCCGCGGCGGAGTGTTCGAGCCTCGGCACGCGGACGGCAACGCGCCCCATAGAGGAGCGTGGGCACGACGGCAGATATCGGGGCCCACATTGAGTCAGCGGGTCACTCGAGCTGTCATCGAGGGAAAGTTAGGGATCGCGGACCTGCGGCAGCAAACTCGGAAACTACTCATGGGGCTCGTCGCCGCCGCCGCCGCGAGCGCGGCGAGCTGACGACCAGAATCCAAATCGCGCATGGGTTTGAGTAGTTTCCGCGGCTCCCGTGCGTCGCGTGGCGGCGCTAGAGCATCCGGCAACGCCTATCGATGCACCTGCCCATCGATGGAAGCCTGGCGCGGGCAGGGAGGACACGCGCATGGCCTCGGACGCACCCAAGGCTCTCAACCGACTTGGCCAGAGCCTGTGGCTCGACAACATCACCCGCGATCTCCTCGATCGTGGCACGCTGAAGCGCTACATCGATGAGCTGTCCGTCACCGGCCTGACCTCCAACCCCACCATCTTCGATCACGCGATCTCGCACAGCTCCAGCTACGACGGGGAAATCCGCCGCCAGATCGATCGCGGTGTCGTCGGCGAGGAATTGTTCTTCACCCTCGCCATCCAGGATCTCGGCCGCGCGGCCGATCTGTTCGCCGCGGTCCACGCGCGCACCGGCTCCGTGGATGGATTCGTGTCGCTCGAGGTCTCGCCGTTGCTCGCCTACGACACGCAGGCGACGGTGGCGCAGGCGAAGGCGCTGCACGCGCAGGCAAATCGGTCCAACCTGTTCATCAAGATCCCCGGCACGCGAGAAGGCCTGCCGGCGATCGAGGCGGCGATCTTCAGCGGTGTCCCCGTCAACGTGACGCTGCTGTTCTCCGTCGAACAGGTCACCGCCGCTGCCGATGCCTATCTCAGGGGGCTCGAGCGACGCGTGGCCGCTGGAATGTCACCCGACGTGCGCTCGGTCGCCTCACTGTTCGTCAGCCGTTGGGACGTCGCCGTGGCGCAAAAAGTTCCAGCGGCGCTGCGCAACTCGCTCGGTATCGCCGTCGGCAAGCTCTGCTACAAGGCGTATCGCGACGTGCTGGAGAGTGACCGGTTCCAGCGCCTGGCCAATGTTGGCGCGCGGGCGCAGCGGCTGCTGTTCGCGAGCACCGGCACCAAGGATAAGAACGCATCAGATACGCTCTACGTGTCCGGGCTTGCCGCACCCGACACCGTGAACACGATGCCGGAGGAAACGCTGCTGGCCTTCGCTAATCACGGCACGTTGGGTGGGTCGCTGCCGCGCGACGGCGGCGACGCGGCCGCTTCGCTACTCGCCCATGCCAAGGCGGGGATCGACATCACCGCCCTGGCGGCGCAATTGCAATCGGACGGCGCCAAGAGCTTCGTCGCATCATGGCACGCTCTGCTGGCCGCGATCGATACCAAGAGCAGGGTGATCGCACGAGCGACCCGAGCATCATGATGACCGCTCTGACGGAAGCCCCGTCATGGCAGGCGCTGGCGACGCATCACGCTGGGATCAAAAATTTGCACCTGCGCGAGATGTTCGCCGCTGACCCCGGCCGGGCCGAGCGCTTCTCCATCGAGGGCGCCGGCATCTTCCTCGACTACTCGAAGAACCGCATCACCGATGAGACGATGGATCTGCTGCTGCGGCTTTCCGGTGAACGCGGCGTGATGCTTCGTCGCGACGCGATGTTCGCCGGCGAGACCATCAACACCACGGAACGCCGCGCGGTGTTGCACGTGGCGCTACGCGCGCCGCGCGGCATGCGCATCGAGGTCGATGGCACCGACGTGGTGCCGGCCGTGCACAAGGTGCTGGACGCGATGGCGGAGTTCGCGACGGCACTGCGCGGCGGCGCCCTTGTTGGCCATACCGGCAAGCAAATCCGCAACGTGGTGAATATCGGCATCGGCGGATCCTATCTCGGGCCTGAAATGGCGTATCGCGCGCTGCGCCGGTACAGCGACCGGTCGATAAGGTTTCGTTTCGTCTCAAACGTCGACGGCGCCGACTTCACCGAGGCGACGCAGGATCTCGACGCCGCAGAGACGCTGTTCATCGTCTCTTCGAAAACATTCACGACGCTCGAGACGATGACCAACGCCGCGACCGCACGTGCCTGGCTGGTGCAGAAGCTGGGCTCGGACGCGGCCGTGGCGCGGCATTTCGCCGCGGTCTCGACCAACATCGGGGCAGCAAAAAAATTCGGCATCGATCCCGCGCGCGTCTTCGGCTTCTGGGATTGGGTGGGCGGGCGCTACTCCATGGACAGCGCCATCGGCCTGTCCACGATGATCGCCGTGGGCCCCGACAATTTCCACGCGATGCTGGCGGGATTCCGCGCCATGGACGAGCATTTCCGCACCGCCCCTCCCGCGAAGAACCTGCCGCTGCTGATGGGCCTGCTGACGGTGTGGTACAACAATTTCTTCGGTGCGCAGACCCTGGGCATCATGCCTTACGCCGCGGATCTCGCTCGCTTCCCCGCCTATCTGCAGCAGCTGCAGATGGAGAGCAGCGGCAAGCACGTGGCGGTCGACGGCAGGACCGTTTCCTACCAGACCGGCCCGATCATCTGGGGCGAACCGGGCACCGATGGCCAGCACTCCTTCTATCAGCTCCTCCACCAGGGAACGAAGCTAGTTCCCTGCGACCTCATCGGCTTCTGCCGGAACCTAAGTCCGCTTGTGGAGCAACATGACCTGCTGATGGCCAGTCTTTTTGCGCAGGCCGAGGCACTGGCGTTCGGCAAGACCGAAGCGGCGCTGAAGGCGGAGGGTTCGCCGGAGCTTCAGACGCCGTTCCGCGTCACCGAGGGCAACCGCCCGACCAACGTGATCCTGGCTGAGGCGCTCGATCCCACGACGCTGGGCAGCTTGGTGGCGCTGTATGAGCACAGTGTCTTTACCCAGGGCATCATCTGGGGGATCGACAGTTTCGACCAGTGGGGCGTCGAGCTAGGCAAGGTTCTCGCCAACCAAATCGTTCTCGAATTGGATCGGCACGCGGAGCCGAAGCTCGCACACGATGCCTCAACGACCGCGCTCATCGGTCGCTACCGGCGCCAGCGGGAATGACCTGCACCCCTCAACTTCAGATGAGCTTGCCTGTGTCGTCATCCTCCAGCCCCAGCGCCGCCAGTTGCGCGCGGGTCGCGCCGTAGTCCGTGTGCAGAATCCCGCGAATTCCGAGATCCGCCGCAACATCGACAAAAACCGCGGTGTTTTCGATATAGACCACGTGAGCCGCCGGCACCTGCGCGACGTCGAGTGCCAGCCGAAAAATGTCGGCATCCGGCTTACGGAGATGCACGAAACAGGAGGAGATAAAATAGTCCACAAACGCGCCCAGCCCGAACGTCTCGATCCGGTGCGCGTTCAGTTCACGCGCCTCGTTGCTGACCACGGCGATCTTGAGCCCATGCCGGCGCTTCAGCCGGACGATTATGTCGATCATGTCGGGAAACGGCTCCGAGCGAGCAAACATGAAGTCGCGGAACTCATCCCTGGTGAACGCACGCTCGCGGTGGAAAATCACCCGGCTCAGATATTCGTCGAGCGTCAGCTTGCCCTCTTCGTAGGCCGCGAACAGCAGGCGATGCCGGTCCTCCGTCTCCGCCCAGTCCAGCTTGAAGCGGATAGCCGCAAGCTGGCGGGCACGGTGGTCCCATCCGTCGGTGAGCAGCACGCCGCCGATATCGAGGAAAAGACAGGTGGTCGTCGGCACCGGCGTCATCGCTTGTCCCGTGGGCGTCGTGCCGGCGCGGAGTCCCGAGGCATCATGCCGCGGAGGTGTTTTCGGATTGCTGCGGATTGTGCCAGCCGCCATCCGCGGCAATGATCGCAGCGGCCTGCTTCGGCCCCCAGCCGCCGCGGCGGTAGGGGACAACCTTGGGGTGCGTCTTGAGCACAGGCTCGACGACTGCCCATGCCGCTTCGACGGCATCCTCGCGGGTAAACAGCGCGCCGTCGCCCGCCATCGCGTCGCTCAGCAGAATCGCGTAGGGCGTCTCTCCGCCTGCCTGCTCGTCGAGCAGCTGGAGTTCCCGCTGGTCGCCGATGAACTCCTTTCCGCTGCGTTTGACACGCGCGGCGAGAGCGATGGCCGAATCTGGGGAAATCCGGAAGCGAAAGTAATTGGCCCGGCCGGTCTTCGGCGCCAAATCGGCAAACAGCCTCTGCGGTGGCGGCTTCAATTCCACCATGATCTCGGCCGCCGTTTCGGCCAGATACTTGCCGGAGCGCAGGTACCACGGCACCCCCGCCCATCGCCAGGAGTCGATGAAGAGACGCAGCGCACAGAAGGTCTCGACGTCCGAGTTCGCCGCGACATTCGCCTCCCTGCGGTAGCCGGTGTACTGGCCGCGCACCAGATCCGCGGACACCAGCGGACGCATCGCCTGGAACACCTTGGCCTTCTCGTCGTGGACGGCGCCAAAGTCCTTGCCGGAAGGTGCCTCCATCGCCAGCAGCGCCACGATCTGGAACAGATGGTTCTGCACGACATCGCGAAGACAGCCGGCGGTTTCGTAGAACGCGCCACGCTGCTCGACGCCGAAGTCCTCGGACAGGGTGATCTGGACGCTCGCCACGTAGTTGCGATTCCAGAACGGTTCCAGGAACGTGTTGGCGAAGCGAAAATAGAGAATGTTCATGATCGCCTCCTTGCCGAGGAAGTGATCGATCCGGAAAATGGCGTCTTTGGGGAAGGCCGCGCGCGCTGCGCGGTTGAGCTTGCGGGCGGAGGCGAGGTCCCGGCCAAATGGCTTTTCGAGAATGACCCGCGCCTGCTTCGCAAGCCCGGAGGCGCCGAGCCCCTTGATCACGGTCTCAAACAGTGGCTGTGGGATCGCGAGGTAATGCGCCGGGTGGCTGGCGTTGCCCATCGCCGTCGCGATTGCCACAAACGTTGCGGGATCGTTGTAGTCCCCGCTCACGTAGGTGAGCCGGGCAATAAGATGGTCGAACGCGCGCCGGTCGTCGATCCCGCCGGTCTTCTTGATGCTGTCGCGCACCCGCGCCCGCAGGCGTTGCTCACTCCATGCCGGCAGGGCAACGCCAAGGACCGGAACCGTTAGCCGACCCCGCTTCGCCATCTCGTAGAGGGCCGGGAAGATCATCTTGTGAGCCAGATCCCCAGTTACGCCGAAGATCACCAGGGCGTCCGAGGGAACCGACGTCATGCTGGACCCGACTTTTTGGCCTCGCCCTTTTCCTGATGGCCGCCGAACCCGAAGCGAAGCGCGGATAGAACCTTGTCGGCGAAGTCGTCCGCGCCGCGAGAGCTGAAGCGCTGGTACAATGCGGCACTGAGAACCGGCGCCGGCACCCCCTCCTCGATTGCCGCCGCGATGGTCCAGCGCCCTTCACCGGAATCCGACACCCGGCCCGCGAAATTCCGCAGATCCGGACTTTTCAGCAGCGCAGATGCCGCCAGGTCCAGCAACCACGACGTGATGACGCTACCGCGGCGCCACACTTCGGTGATGTCGGCCAAGTTCAGATCGTAGAGATAATGTTCCGGGTGGCGCAGCGGCGTGGTTTCGGCGTCGGCGGCGCGTTGCTGCTTGCCGACGTTGGCGTGCTTGAGGATGTTAGGGCCCGGACTTATAACCAGTAGCTGACGGTAGCGGCGAGGCAGACGGCGGCGAGGAAGTTCTGTGCGAGGCGGTCGTATCTGGTGGCGATCCTGCGGTAGTCCTTGAGCCGGTTGAACATGCGCTCGATGGCGTTGCGGCCGCGGTAGAGGACGGGCGAGAAGCAAGGCTTCCAGCGCCGATTGCTTTTCGGCGGGATGTTGGGTGCAACGCCCATCGTTTCGATCTTCCGGCGCACCGCATCGCTGTCATAGCCCTTGTCGCCATGCAGCAGAGTGGTCGCGGGTAGCCGGTCGAGCAGGGTGTCAGCGGCGGTGCAGTCGGCGACGTTGCCGCCGGTCAGCAGGAAGGCGAGCGGGCGGCAGAGGCCATCTGCCAGCGCATGGATCTTGGTCGTGCGCCCACCGCGCGAGCGGCCGATCGCCTGCGTCCGCTCCCCCCTTTTCCGCCCGATGCCGAGCGATGCGCCTTCACCGCCGAGGAATTGATCAGCACCTCTGCCGGTGGCCCGCCTGCCGCGGCCAGGGCGTGGAAGATGTCCGTCCAGACACCCTTCGCCGCCCAGCGCACGAAGCGGTTGTAGAGCGTCTTGCGTGGGCCGTAGACCGCCGGCGCGTCGATCCAGCGTCCACCCGATTTCAAGACGTGCACGATGCCGCTGATGACACGCAGATCGTCGACCCGCGGCTTGCCGCGCGTGTCCGTGGGCAGCAGCGGTGTCAGACGCGAAAACTGCCGCTCGCTCAGCCAGAACACTTCGCTCATCTCGCCGCCTCCCCAACCAGGGAGTGCGAATCACAACACGCCGTGCCGCAACAAGCATTTTATGGGTCCGGACTTTAAGTCCCTCGGCGTAGGCCGCCATAATTCCGTATTCGATGCTGTTATGCACCATCTTAACGAAATGCCCCGCACCGCTGGGGCCACAATGCAGGTAGCCGCGTTCCGCGGTCACATCGCTTTCCGCACGCCCGGGCGTGCGCGGCGCCTCCTTGAGGCCGGGAGCCAGCGCCATAAAAACCGGATCGAGGCGCCGGACAATGGCGTCCTCCCCCCCGATCATTAGGCAATAGCCGCGCTCCGCTCCCCACACGCCGCCGCTGGTCCCAACATCGACATAGTGGATGCCGATCGGCTGCAGCTCCGCGGCACGGCGGGGGGCGTCGTGATAGTAGGAATTGCCGCCATCGACGATGGCGTCGTCGCGCGCCAGCAGCGGAACAAGCGACTTCAGCATTGGGTCGACCGCGGCCGCCGGCACCATCATCCAGACCGTGCGCGGTTGTTTCAGCTTCCCGACTAACTCCTTGAGTGAGGCGGCCCCGACCTCGCCCTCTTTAGCCAGCGCATCCACTGCCTTGGCATCGAGATCGTAGACGACGCAATGGTGACCAGCCCGTCGGAGGCGCCGCACCATGTTGGTCCCCATACGGCCAAGCCCGATCATGCCGAGTTCCATGCGACTATTCTCCGCTGAGTACCGTGCCCCTCGCCGGGGCCATGATGTTGCGATGTTCCAACGCCTGCACCGTCGCCAGGCGCCGCCGGTGCCGCTGGGCGTCGCTGAAGCGTGCGGTCAGGAATGTCCCGATCAGCTCAAGGGCAAACGCGGTGCCAACCACCCTGCCGCCGAGGCAAAGCACATTCATGTCGTCCTCCTCCACGCCCTGGTGCGCCGAAAACCCGTCATGGATGAGTGCCGCGCGCACGCCCGCGATCTTGTTCGCGGCGATGGAGGCACCCACCCCGCTGCCGCACAGCGCCACGCCGCGATCAACGTCGTTGTCCGCGACCGTGCGCGCGAGGGGGATGACAAAGTCCGGATAGTCATCGGCCGGGTCCAGTTCATCAGCGCCGAAATCCACGACGTCATGCCCGCACCGGCGAAGAAAATCCGCCGCTTCCTGTTTCAGCAGAAACCCACCGTGATCGGCCGCGATTCCTACGCGCATCGTGATCTCTCCTTATGATATCGAAACATGCGGCACTGCACGGCCGCCCGGAAATCGTGCGCGATGACGATCGGGAGGCAGTCAGCCGGAGCCGGTCAAGAAGCTTCCAGCTTGATGCCGTAATAGGCGAGCAGTTTTTCATCATAGGCCTGGTCGATCGTCATCGAGGAATCATAGGCGGGGCCGGCCTTGATGCGCTGACGGTCGATGGCGAGGTTCATCAGCCTGGCGGTCCAGTCGATCTCCCCCGCGGATCTCGTCGAGATCGGGATCTTCTTCCCCGGCCACCAGTTCTTCGTATCGACGACGAGGTAGCGAATGCTCCACTCGCCATCGTCGATGAGGAAGTCGTCGACATGGCCGATTTCGCCGTCGCTCGCATGGATATGGTAACCTGTCACGACCTCGGTGCTGCGCAGATGCATGTCACTGTTCTCCGAAATCGCGTCGCGGGCCAGCTGCTCGGGGCGCGGCCCCAGATACGGCGATGCCATCGCCGAGCCCAGCATGTAGCCGTATCCGCCGGTGTAAAAGCCCGAACTCCAATATGGGCTCCAGGTGTAGTAATCATAGACGCTGGCTTCCATCTGCCGCGAGACCGGCCGATCCGTATCGATCCCTGGGCTGTCCGCGATGTGCTGCTTGTTCAACTTCACCGCGAAGACACGATCCTTCTCATAGAGCCGCTCCACCACGGACGGTGGCAGCAGCACCTTGCGGCCAGAGATCCAGTTGCCGGTGTCGATCACCAGCCAGCGCACACGCCAAGTGCTGTCGTCAAACAGCAAGTCGCTGACCGTACCGATATCGCCATCGGTGGCCTCGATGGCATAGCCCTTGATGTCTGACGCCTGCCGTAACATGGGTCTCTCCTTGACGCTCCGAGTTCTGCCGGGTGCGGAACACGATGCCGATCAATCGGGGGGCTTTCCGTCGTCCCTGCTGGAAAGATGCGTTTTCCAGTACGTGTCCACCCTCTGGCTCTGCTGATTGAACTGCCCGGGGGTCGCGAACTGGTCGTGGCTCACGCGTGTACCAACGTCGAGGACACTCTTGGTGGTATCGAGCGCCAAGGGACTCGCGCGCGCAGTGACCTTGAAGTTGTCCCACGGAATCGGCACGTAAGTTTGATCGATCCCAAAAACGCGCCACCCCGGGCAATGACCAGGTAGGCGATCTTGCCCGCCTGCGGGCTCATCACGATATCGTCGACGCTGCCGAGAGCCTCGTTTTGCTGGTTACGAACTTCCGTTCCAATCAGTTCATCGGACCGGTACGAGGTGTCCTTAGCCATCATCGAGGTTGCCGATGAGACTTGCCGCTGCTGCCAGCCCGGCGCGTGGTCCATCAGGGTCTTGTCGCTTTTCAGATCGGTGACGTACGGCTTGTAGGTAATTCCGGTCTTCGTCAGCAGGTCTCGTAAGCTCGTTGCTGACCGTTTCGGGCAAGAATATTGGCGGCGATCAGCGTTCTCACATCGTAACCAGCCCGCACGTCGCGATAGCCGGGCTCGGCGGCCAGCGCGCCGGCGCCAATCGGGCGTGCGTCATCGAGGCAGTAACCACCCATCATGGGATAGCCATAGCCATAGCCGGATCCGCCGAGCCAGTAGCCGTCCTTCTGCATGTTGGTAGGGAAGCTGCGGAGATCGATCAGGCACTTCCCTGCCGGTTTTGTCGTTCCCAGTTTCGTGCCGGGTGCGGTCGTTCCCAAGTCCGGCGTCGGGGTCGCCGCGAGCGCCGGCGCTTCGATACCGAGACAAATGCATACCGCCACGGAATTGGTACGAGGAGAGTGCTTCGTCGGTGGATTCCTCGTTGCGGTCTTGGCTTCAGCCGGGCGCGCGCAGGTCGTCGCTGGTCACGATCACAAATGATGATGCCCGGCCCGCCTCGGCAGGCTCGGAAACTACTCAGACCTGTATCGCGGCGAGCGATGGGCCGCGACAAATCATCCCGCTGCTATCACGCGTCTTGTGGGTGCAAAACCTTGGCGATCGTCGCGCCGCGCAGGTGCGCGGTAAGCGGCATGCCGCTCCCCAGCAACGGAAGGAGATAGTTCTGGAAGGCTCGCGTGATGTCGCTGCCCGAGGGCGCGATAAAGGCATCCGCCATCACCTTGGTCCTGCCCGCGACCTTGGGGAGATCCACCAGTGCGTACTCGACGGTGCCATCGCCGCCGCGCCGGATCGCCACTGAGAAATTGCCGGTCTCGCCCATCGCCTGCCGGACCGCGAACGCGCCGACCTCGCGCGCCTCCGTCCGATCCACGTCCGAGACGCAGCCGGCGAATGAGCGTTGGAGATAGCCGAACGTATCGCCACGCACACGCTTGACGCCGAGCTCGGTTCGGATCGCGTCACACAGGTGATCCGCGAGCGCGCCCGAGCCCGAGAGTTGGGCGTTTCCGTGCGCGTCTTTCTCCGCCGCCGCGAGGCGCACCGCGAGCGGTGTGCCGTCGGTGCCATGAAGTCCTTCCGAGGCCGCAATGACGCAGCGTCCCAGCCTATCGTAAACGGACTTCACCTCGCCCAGGAACTGTTCTCTGTCGAAGACGCGCTCAGGCAGATAGATGAGATGCGGTCCGTCGCCCTCCGCCCTCCGCGCCGCGGATGCCGCGGCGGTTAGGAACCCTGCGTTGCGTCCCATCACGATCGCGACGTAAATGCCCGGGAGGGAGCGATTGTCGAGATCGGCTCCCATGAAGGCCTGGGCCACGAACCGCGCTGCCGAAGGAAAGCCGGGCGCGTGATCGCTCTCCATCAAATCATTGTCGATGGTCTTGGGGATGTGGATGGCGCGCAGATCGTAATTTAGCCTTGCCGCCTCATCGCCGACGAGGCGAACCGTCTCCGCGGTATCGTTGCCACCGATATACAGGAACCACGACACCCCGTGAGCCTTCATCGACGCAAGGATGTCGTGGCAATAGGCGAGGCCGGGCTTGTCCCGCGTCGAACCAAGGGCGGATGCGGGGGTGGCGGCCACCGCTTCGAGATTTTCCTGCGTTTGACCGGTAAGATCGACGAAATCTTCATCGACGACACCACGCACGCCGTAGCGCGCGCCATAAACCCGCCCGATCTGAGGGAAGCGCCGTGCTTCGAGCACGGCCCCCACCAGCGATTGATTGATCACGACGGTCGGACCGCCACCCTCGGCGATCACCAGCTTTCCGCTTCGCATCGTCTTGGACGCCATGCTCGAAAGAACGGGCCATCCTTACCGCTTGATGGCGAGCGAAGAGGCCCCGGAGCGACTGATAGGCTAACAGGCAGCGGTCACCCGGACAGCCGCTATGCGTCAGTTTCGGAAAAGGGGCCGCCGGCCGGGCATCACGGGTTGCTCGTGCCGCGACGCCGATGTGTTGGTCTGCGTTTGCGGTGGCGGGCTGACGGATTCCTCTGTCGGCATTTGGCGGTGCAACGCGTCGGTCCGGGTCGGTGCCTGATCCTCATCAGCTTGTTGGGTGTCTTGGGTCATCGTAGCACCTTCACCGTCAATGTTGTCGCTAAGGGGTTGCACAAGGTTGCATTCACAGTACCGACGGATACCAATTGGCGCCGTTTGGATATGGCACGGCATTCAGGATGACCGATCAGGCAGCTTAGGTCGGACAAGAACCCCGGCAAAATCCCGTGGATCGTTCTTCGAATCAGGTTGGTCTAACCGAATAATGATAGCGAGAAGACGCTTGCGTGGAAAGGCTCGGAAATTACCCAGCGTCATTGTGAGGCTCAGAGTCCGTTTGGAAACTGTCAGTGGCTGATTCTGCGGACGAGCATATTGCCCATGGCGGCATAGATCATGGCTTCGGAGACATCGAGCCTGGCTTCATAGTCGCGGACGAGGCGGCGATAGCGGGTAAGCCAGCCGAAGCTGCGCTCGACCACCCAGCGCCGCGGCAGCACCTTGAACCCCGCGTTCTTGTCGGTGCGGCGGACGACCTCGACCACGAAGTCGAGGAAGGTCGCCTTGTCGAGCAACTGCCGTCGATCATAGGCACCGTCGGCGAACAGGTGCTTGATCCATGGCCAGCGCTTGCGCAGCGCATCGAGGATCGGCAGGGCGCCGGTGCTGTCGGCAATGTCGGCAGTGGTAAGATTGACCATCAGCAGCCGGCCATCGGTATCGACCGCGATATGCCGCTTGCGTCCCACGGTTTTCTTGGCCGCATCATAGCCACGACTACCGCCGGCGGCCGGCGCCTTCACAGTCTGGCTGTCGATGATGCCGCCGCTCGGGCTCGCTTCGCGCCCGGCACGCTCCCGGTCGGTCATCACCGCGATGTCATGGATCGTGCGGAACAGAAGCATGCGCACGAACCGGCGGAACCACCAGTAGACCGTCTGCCAAGGCGGAAAGTGGATCGGGATCATTCGCCACTCGCAGCCAGAACGCACCATGTAGCGGATCGCGTTCAGCACCTCGCGAAGATCGGTCCTTCGCCTCCGACCCGTCTTGCCGCGCGGCGGCAGCAACGGTTCCACCGCCGCCCATTCGGCGTCCGTCAGATCACTCGGGTAACGCTTCGTCTGCTTCTCAATACGGGCCATCCGCCCGCGGCTCTCCAGGGTCCACATCCCAAGTGTGAATCACCCCCAATCGCGCCGCCGCAACCGTTTCCAAACAGACTCTTACAACTTCGCCAAGCGCCTCAAGACCCTCAAAGGCCTCACGCCCTATGAGTTCATCTGCAAAGCCTGGACTTCACAGCCAACCCGATTCATCGTCAACCCGCTCCACCAAATGCCGGGACTAAACATCTAGCTTCGCGATCTCTGCCGGCGAGAGGAACCTCTCGCGCTTGTGCTCGGCGTGCCGCTCGATACCGCGCACGGGATTGGACGCAACAAGCTCCCACTTCACCGCGAGGGACATCATCTTGGACAGGACCGCGACGGCCCGGTTAGCGCGGTAGGGTGCACGCTTGCCGATGGCGCGGTGCATGTCCTCGACATCGGTATGACGGAGCGCCCCGACCTTGGTCCGGCCCAGCTCGGGGAGGATCAGGTTGTTGAGGATAGACGCGTACTCCCGGGCGCTGGAGGCACACAGGCGGGGCAGGTGGTCCTCCTTGAACCGGGTTGGCCAGCTCGGCGATCGTGGGGGCGTGCAGGCGCGTCTGACGCTCGGCAAGAGGGTCATGCCCGTCGCGCACCTGCTGGCGCAGCGCATCCGCCTTCTTGCGCGCCTCCGCGACCTTGAGCCCCGGAGGCGAGCCCAGGCTGATCATGCGCTCGCGCCCATCCGCGTTGCGGTACCGGAAGACAAAGGCCGCCGCGCCGGCGCGAGTGACGCGAAGCCCCAGGCCCTTGCCGTCGGGGTGGATGATATGCGGCCGATCCGTCGGCGGAGATTTGGTGAGCTTCTCCACCATGTTGTTCGTCAGTGTCCCGCCCGCTCGCCGTGCGGACATGGCGGTTTTTGTATCCGCAGAAACGGGGCCTGGGCGGGCTCCTCCGTGTCCGCAGAGTGGGCGGTGGAGCGTGTCCACTGACTGTTTGTTTGTCGTTCTCCGCTGGTATTTTCCTGAATCCCGTGTCTGCACTATGTCCGCATGAAAACCTTCACTGGACGGCAAAATCATGCAACACGGTTCAGCGGGCATCAAGAAAAGAGCGGTATTTGTCAATATGTTAATCAGCGCCGCCGTTCGGAATCAACGAGATCAAGGGCCTGGAAAATCGCCTGGAAAAAATTCGTAATCAGCAGGCCGTCAGTTCAATCCTGACCGTCGGCACCATTGGTTCCCTCGCCCGCGCGATCGGCGCTAGCTGACGATCCAGCCCTCGGGCCACGTCGGCGTCGCAGCGCGCCCAGCCCCGCCGTCGCCACCAGCAATATCCCGCCACTCGCGGGCTCCGGGACGGGCGCGGGCGGCGGGTTGTTGTCGCCGCCCCCGCCGCCGGAATAGTTGCCGCCGCCCCCGCCAGGGCCGACATTGCCGCTGCCGCCACCCCCGGCGTTGCCGCTGCCGGGAACGCCACCGCTGGGAAAGCTGCCACCGGGATAGGCAATGGGGATGCTGCCGCCAGGACCACTATCGAGATCGCCGCCGCCAGGTCCGCCGATATCAACGCCACCGCCGCCCAGGGGAATGAACGCGACCGGCGGGGTCCATGTCGGACCATGCCAGCCGTAGGGCGGCACGTAGTCGGCCGGTAATGGCAAATCCGGCACGTCCTGCGCATCGCCCGGCGCGGGCGGCTGGCTGGACGCCGCACGCGGATCATTTGCCGCGTGGTCGCCGGCGCCAGGCACGTACGCGAGCCGCGTGCCCGTGCAATGGCAATCCACACCCGCCGGTACCGGGTGCGCGGCCATCAGCGCCGCCAGCGCCACGGGCGCGAGGTGCTTGATGCGGCCGACCGGCAGGCACACCCAGGGCATCGCTCAGGCATCCATCCGGCCCGCGCGTGGCGGCCGATCACGTTTCATCAATGCAAGGAAGCCCGGGTGTCGCGTCATGCCACGCGCACGCGCCACCCGGCGCGGCATGGGCCTGTCCAGGGCGTGAAGCGGGGCCATCGCTGGCCCGCTCCGCGCCCGCCGCAGGGTGCCTTGTCCGATCCAGGCGCCGCCGCCCGACGACACCTGGCGGGCAATTCGCACAACGGCATCGTCATCGGTCAGCGGTCCCATCGTGGCGGCGTGCGACGTCAGCGGTTTCCGCCGGGGCGGCACAGGAAAATCCGCCGCAAGTTACCTGCGGGCCCATCCAATTCGTAACCCGTCCGCCGCCGGTTTCAGCCCTCCGCCGCACCGGCGACTTGCTCTGCTACGTCGCCCGCCAGTGCCCCGGCAACGCGCCCCGGCAACGCGCGTCAGCGCGCCCCGGCAACGTTGCGCGGCGACCAGCCATAGACGCGCGCACATGCCCCGCCCATCAGCGTCGCCCGCTCGCTCTCGGAAAGCCGGTCGGTGAGCAGGAACGGCGTCACCGCCTGCTCGTGGTTCACCACCGCGAAGGCGCGCGTCCAGTCCGTCCCCCACAGGCAGCGCTCGAATCCCCACGCGTCGAACACGCGCGCAAGCGGATCCCAGATGTCCGCGAAGGGAAAGGGCTGATGCGACAGGGTGCAGGCGCCGGACACCTTGATGAACGCGTTCGGCCGCCTGGCGAGCTCAAGCACCTTCGGCAGCTCCGCCCAGGGCTCGGACGGCGCCGGCTTCTCGCGCGGCTGCAACAGGCCAAGGTGGTCGATGATAAACCGCGTCTGCGGATGCCGGTCGATCAGCGCGGCGCCGGTCTCGAGGTTGCCCCAGCACAGCATGTTCAGCGGAAAGTCGTGCCGCGCGGCGGCGCGGGCGACGCGGCCGAGACCGGGATCGTCCGCCCGCCGGCCCGCTTCCCTCGGCAGCATGATGCGCACAGCCACCGCCCCCGGCACGCGCTTCCACTCCGCGATCACGTCCTCCACCGCCGGATCGTCGGGATTGACGGGCTTGATGATGGCGAAACGATCGGGATGCGCGCGCTGTACCTCGACGGCGTAGCTCGCGTCATAGGCATAAATCGAGAAGGCGGAGATGAAGATCGCGCCATCCACGCCCACCGCGTCCATCGCGGCCACCATCTCGTCGCCAGTGACGTGCGGCGGCCAGTTCGGCACGCTGTGCCAGGGCCGCACCGGCGTGTTTGCCTCGTAAGCATGCACCTGTGAGTCGATGATCATGCGGCACGGTCCTCCTTTTCGCGCGAATGTCGCGTCGGGCGAGGGAAGAGTCCAGGCAACGCCGGCAAACGCGCA
The DNA here is from genome assembly GCA_963764465.1 of uncultured Pseudomonadota bacterium. Lineage (GTDB taxonomy): Bacteria > Pseudomonadota > Alphaproteobacteria > Acetobacterales > Acetobacteraceae > JAJXXT01. The sequence goes on from CAVXSO010000001.1 coordinate 287,873, forward strand.
CAGCCGCTCGCTACGCTATCGGTGGCCTGGGCAGCTCGGTCGCTCCCTCTTCCAGCACATAGGTGTGGTCGAGCGAGTGCCACGCGCCAATATCACCCGCTTCCGGATGTGCCTCGGTATGGCGTATGAAATCGCCCAGCGTCGCCCGCGTGACGCCGAACTGCACGTCATTCTCTATGATCGGATCCCGCGCGTCGTAGACCTGAGAGATCAGCACCTTGAAGCCTGGCTTCACGATCAGCGCGTGCAGATGCGCCGGCCGAAAGGGGTGCCGTCCCTGGGCGGCGAGCAGGCGGCCAACCACCGTGTCCATCGGGATCGGGTAGCCGGCCATCATGACGGAGCGGAGCCAGAACCGTCCTTCGTTATCCGTAACGAACTTGCCGCGCAGGTTCATGTCCGCCTGCCCGGGGTCCTGGTTCTCGTACAGCCCGCTCGGTGCCGCCTGCCAGATATCCACCTCCGCGCCCGCGACGCGCCTGCCGGCTTGATCCACCACCTGTGCGCTGACGAACAGCGCCTCGCCCGACGTGTCGGACCGCAGGGGGCCTCACCGGTCGCGCTTCTTTGCCATCTCCTCCACCATCGCCCGAATGGCGGCGGGCGTCATGCTGGTCTCGCCGAGATCGAAGGTGATCTTCCCCAGCTTGCCGGTGAAGGCGAAGGGGACATGATAGTCGGCATCGTCGACCGGCGTGCCGGTATCCAGCCCGACATCGAACGTCTCGTCCCACGCGAAGATGAACGGCACCGTCTTCGGCAACGAGCGCTGCGCCACCTGCTTCCCGTCCACGGAGAGCGTGCCTGTGCCGCCGCGTCCCACCGGCATCCCCTGCGGGTCCATTTTCCAGTCGAAGACGATGCCGTGCTTGCCTGGCGTGAGCGCGTCCGGGCTCTGCCATTTCGGCCGCTCGATATCGATCAGGTTCATCGTGAAGGTCGGCTTGCCGTCCTTGACGTAGAGCCCGTAGCCACCGAAGCGACCGCCCTGCGTCACCAGCATGCCCTCGGCCCCGCCCGACGGCACCTCGATCTCGGCGGTGATGCGATAGGAGCGGTTGATGATCGACGGTGCCGCGCCGAACTGTGTCGAGGTCATCGGCGCGGTGTAGACGAACTGCGACCGTTCCGCGGCCGGACCAGGGCGCTGGACCGTCAGGATCGCGACCTGCGAGTTGTTGAGCGGCAGCACCTGGTTGCGCGTGGCCTCCACCAGCCAAAGCTCCTGCATCATGCGCAGCCGCTCCGGCTCCTTGGCCGCGACGTTGTTCGTCTGCGTGGGATCGTCGGCGAGGTTGAACAGCTCCCACTCGTAGCCGTTCAGCACGTCGGTTGGGACCCGCCCGTTCACCCCTTCCCATGGCGGTGCCGCCGGGATCGTGTTGGCCATCCAGCCATCGTGGTAGATTGCCCGGTTGCCCAGGATCTCGAAATACTGTGTCTTGCGCGTGGACGGCGCCGCGGTATTCGCCTTGTCCCAGGTGTAGGCCATGCTCACGCCGTCATACGGGCGCTGGGCGATGCCGTTGACCATCGTCGGCTGCGGGATGCCGATCGCGTCCAGGATCGTCGGCATGATGTCGATCACGTGGTGGAACTGGTGGCGGATACCGCCGGCATCCTTGATGCGCTGCGGCCACGTCACCACCATGCCGGTGCGAGTGCCGCCGAAATGCGAGGCGATCTGCTTGCACCACCGGTACGGCGTGTCCATCGCGAACGCCCAGGGCACCGCGAAATGATTGTAGGTGCGGTCGGTACCCCAGACCGGGATCAGCGGCAGCATCTGCTCCACGGTGAAGGCCACGCCGTTGAAATAGGCGACCTCGTTCGGCGTGCCGTTGAGCGATCCCTCGGCGCTCATCCCGTTGTCGCCGCAGACGAAGATGATCAGCGTGTTGTCGAACTGGCCCAGGTCCTCGATCGTCTGGATGATCCGGCCAATTTCGTTGTCGGTGTAGGCGAGGTAGGCTGCCCAGACATCGATCTGGCGCAGATAGAGCTTCTTCTCGTCCGCCGACAGCGTTTCCCAGCGCGGCAGGAAATCGGGCCAGGGCGGCAGCTTGGCGTTGGCCGGGATCACGCCGAGCTGCTGCTGATTCGCGAAGATGCGCTCGGCGACCTTGTTCCACCCTTCGTCGAACAGGTGCATCGCGCTGACCTTCTCGACCCATTCCGGCGTCGGGTGGTGTGGCGCGTGGGTCGCGCCGGGCGCGTAATGGATGAACCAGGGGCGCTTCGGGTCGGTCGCGGTCTGCGAGTTGATGTAGCTGATCGCCTCGTCGGCCAGCGCCGTATTCAGGTTCCAGTCTGGCTTGCCAACGAAGGGGTGGATCGGCGTCGTGTTGCGGAACAGGCTGCCGGGCTCCCACTGGCTGGTATCGCCGCCGACGAAGCCATAGAAATAGTCATAGCCCTGCCCGACGGGCCAGTTGGTGAACGGACCGGCGGGCGTCGCTTCCCACACCGGCACGTTATGGTTCTTGCCGAACCAGGCGGTGGAGTAACCGTTTTCCTTCAGCGTCATCGCCCCGTGCGCGGTCTCGGGCCCGATGATCGAGTCATAGCCGGGGTAGCCGGTTGCCCCCTCCGCGACCATGCCGAACCCGACCGCATGGTGATTGCGCCCGGTGAGCAGTGCCGCGCGCGTCGGCGAGCACAGCGCGGTGTTGTGCATCTGCGTGTAGCGCAGGCCGCGCTGAGCGAGCTTATCGAGCGCCGGCGTCGGTACCACGCCGCCGAAGGCCGAGTTCGAGCCGAAGCCCGCGTCGTCGATCAGGATCAGCAGCACGTTCGGTGAGCGCGCTGGCGGTGCGATGGTCGGCGGCCAGCTCGGCGTGCTGTCGACGAGATTGGGCGCGATCACCCCGGCGAAGGGTGGCGTCGGGATCGGGAGCACCGCGCTGTTGGGGAACTCGAGCGTACCGGGCGCCACTTGCGCCTCGGCCGTCTTCGGCAGGAGACCGGCAAACGCCGTCGCAAGCGCAGCCTTGCCGGTGGAAAGGAAGAGCTGCCGCCGTTTCATGCACAATCCCCCGTGGTTCAGCGTTGGATGGCCCTAGTGGACACTGACCAACCCCGCCTAGGTGAAGTGCCCGGCGACGTCGTTGATCCTAATCAATGCGGCGCCCGGGAGACCGGCCGGGCTCGGGGCCTGCTGCCTCGCCAGGGCAGGTGGTGCCGCGCCGTGCGCTCACGCCGGCGGCAACTGCATGATCTCGTCCGCGTACCGCCCGCGGCGAAGCAGATCCGCCATGGTCCGCATCGTCTTGTCGATATGCGTGAAGAAGCTCCGGTACCCCTCGCAAAGATAATTCAGGCCAGCCTCGCCGTCCGGCGTCGCAATGAACCGGTTGCGCGGACACTCGCCGTAGCAGGCGAACAGCACCGGGCATTCCCGGCAATATTTCGGCAGTGTCGTGAACTTGCTCTCGCCGAAGCGGCGCTGCTTCTCGGACGCCACCAGCGTCTCGAGCTTCGCATCCTGGATATTGCCGAGCAGGTGATCCGGCTCGACGAAATGGTCGCAGGAATAGACGTCGCCGTTGTGCTCCAGCACCAGGGACTGCCCGCAGGTCGGGGAGACGATGCACGCATTGTGCTGACCGAGCCAGCTTCCCAGAGCCACATCGAACGTGGTGACGTACACCGTGCCGACATCGCGGCGCACCCATTCGTCGAAGATCCCTATCAGGAAGCGCCCGAACGGCGCCGCACCCACCGTCCGCTCCGTCACCAGGTGGCCCTCCTGGCGGTAAAGCGGCCTGTCGCTGCCCCGCATCCCGCCCCATCCCTGGTTGGCGAGCGGCAGCGTCTCCGCCGTGGCACGTTCCACAATCGGTATGAGCTGGATGTAGCGCGCGCCCAGCGTGTCGCGGAAAAACCGGTAGACCTCAAGCGGGTGGTCGGCGTTGGCGGCGTTGACGGTGCAAAGGATGTTGACGTCCACGCCATGCCGCGTCAGGCAATTCCAGCCGCGCAGCACGTCGTCGAAGCTGCCTTCGCCCTGCTTGTCGATGCGGTAGGCATCATGCAGTTCGCGCGGCCCGTCGATGCTGATGCCCACGAGGTAGTTGTGCTGCTTGAAGAACGCGGCCCACTCATCGTCGACCAGCGTACCGTTGGTCTGCATCGTGTGCTGCACGCGCTGGCCCGGCCGCCGGTAGCGCTCCGCCAGCTCTACCGAGCGGCGGAAGAAATCCAGCCCGCGCAGCATCGGCTCGCCCCCCTGCCACGCGACCTCGACCACGGGCCCGGGGGAGGAATGCATCAGGCCGCGGACATAGGTTTCGAGCATCGCCTCGCTCATCAGCGGGCTCTCGCGCGGCGGGTAGAGATTTTCCTTCGAGAGGAAGAAACAGTACTGGCAGCCGAGATTGCAGGCGGCCCCGGCGGGCTTGGCCAGCAGATGGTAGGGGATCGGTCGCGCCTGACTCATTCGCCCCGGCGTCTTCGCCCGTGCGCGTGGGCTGAACAGCGATACGTCGCGGCCATGGTCATCGGCTTTCCCGCAGGCTCCCGCAGCACCCGTCAGAACCGAAAGCCGATCCCGATCATCGGGCCATAGGCAAGGACGTGCAGCGTCTGCCGGTTGCTCGAGCCGAGCACGCTGGTCACGTCGCGGTTGGCCGCCATGTCATAGACCGCGAAGCCTGCCGTTACGTCGAACCAGCTCCTCACCAGGTAGGAACCGGTGAGCGCCGCTTGCCATCCCCAGGTGTTGTTGTTGACGCCGAAGCCGCTGACATCGCTGGCAAAGCGGATACGCCATTTCGGGGTCGGATAGAGGTCGGCCCGCACGCCCAGGTAGGGTGACGCCGCTTCGCCGCTGGCATCCGCGCCGCCGAGCAGGTTCGACGCCGTGTTGGCGTGCGCGTTCCACGACAGGTATTGGGCGCCGACCCGCGCATCCAGGCCGCTGTCCATGCCGGCCACGTTGCCGGAATAAACCCGGTAGCCGACCCCCGCCTGCACAAGGGTCATGTCCATGCTGGCATCGCCGGTCACGTTGCGGCCCAGCCTGGGCAGCGTGTAGATGCGGTCGTTCTTGAGATTGACGTAGATCGCGTTGAGCTCGGCCGAAAACGGCCCATAACGAACAATTCCGTTGCCGAAGAAGGCCCCCTGGAGCGAGCTCAGCAGTTTCCAGCCCGAGACGCTGCCGCTGGTGCCGCGGATGCCCCGTGGTCCCAACCCATTGGCCGTCGCATCCACGTGCGGCAGAAAGGCATAAGGCGAGAGTTCGACGAAGAGTTGATAGCCGCCATCGGGGCCATAGCCCTCCTTGGACGAAAACCCCTGGGCCCAAGCGCCGGTGCCGGACCAGGCCAGCATGGCCGCCGCCACGGCCGCGAGGGAAAGAAGGCGCCGGAGCGGAGGCGCGGAAGACCGGTCTGGCATCTGAACCTCGTTGCTATCGTGAGTGTTCGGCCTGGGGAACGCGGCTCTGCCCGCAAGCGCGTCATGGACGCTGGCCACGGCGGCGCTACAGGCGTTGGGAATCATCTTAAGACGGCTCCAGCCAGCAGGGGGCTCTCGAGGCGAGTACGCATTGCGTCTCGTAATCCACAGTACAGACGGGCACCGTTTGCGTCCGCGGGGCGCGCATTCAGAACCCGTTCATTTTTCATACCATACCGGCGGTGCCCCGCAACGCAAGCGGGCAGTCACGCCCCGCCGGGGCCGGCCAGCCGCGTTCAGCCCTTCACCGCCGCGGCGGTCAGCCCGCGGACGAAATATTTTTGGAAGAACGCGAACAGCACCGCGATCGGCAGCGTGGCGAGCGTGGAGGCCGCCATCGCAGCCCCCCATTCCGGCGGCCGCGAATAATCCTGGCTGAAATCCGTGAGCCCCACGGCGAGCACCTGCAAGTGGCGGTCCTGGATCACCACCAGCGGCCAGAGAAACGCGCCCCAGCTCCATATGAACACCAGAATGCCGAGGCTGGTCAGCGCTGGCAGCAGCAACGGCAGCACGATGCGCAGGAACATGTGGAACTCGCCCGCGCCATCCACGCGCCCGGCCTCCAGCAGTTCGTTCGGCAGATCCGCCGCGTACTGGCGCATCATGAACACGCCGAACGCGTTCATCATCCCGGGCACGATCAGCCCCGCGTAGCTGTTGCCCCAGCCGAAGGCGTGCACCTCCATGAACAGGGGCACGACCAGGATCTGGAACGGAATCATCATGGTCGAGATGACAAAGAAGAACAGCACCCGGTGCAGCGGAAACCGGTACTTGGCGAACCCGAACCCCGCCAGCGCGCCGAAGAACACAGTACAGGCAACCTGCGCGAAGGAGACAAGGAAGCTGTTGAAAAGGTAGCTCCAGATCGGTGATTCGGACGCGGCCACACGAAACTGCCCCAGCCCCTGGAAGTGATGGGGCAGCCAGTGGATCGGCACCGCCATGATCTCCGTTTCCGCCTTGAACGCGGAGGTCACCATGAACCACAGCGGAAACGCGAAGATCGTTGCGAGCACGAGCGCGATCGCGAACCACAGCCAGCGCGCCGCATGCCGCCGCACGCGCTCAGGACGCATGGCGTCCTAGCCGGATCTGGATCAGTGTCACGATCAGGATCATGAGGAACAGCACGACGGAAATCGCCGCCGCATACCCCATGCGGAAGAACTGGAACCCTTCCTTGAAGATCAGCAGTCCCAGTACCAGTGTCGAGTTCACCGGCCCACCCTGGTCCTGGCTCAGCACGTATTGCAGCGTGAAGGTCTGGAACGCGCCGATGGTGGAAAGCGAACAGACCAGCAGCGTCGTGCCGCGCAATTGCGGCATCTCTACGTACCAGAACCGCCGCATCGGCCCAGCACCATCGAGCGAAGCGGCCTCGCTCAGCTCCGGCGAAAGGGTCGCGAGGCCCGCGAGCCAGATCATCATGTAAAACGGAATCGCCGCCCAGTCGTGCACCACGATCATCATCGCCGGCGCCAGCGTGGTGTCGTAGAGCCAGGAAATCTGCTCCTTCCCGACGAGCCAGCCGGTAAGCCAGCTCATCGCCCCGGTCGGGTTGAGCAGCACCTTCCATACCACCGCCACCACCGCCAGCGGCGGCAGCACGGGCAGGAAGAACAGCGTCTTCAGCCACTCGCGCGCCGGAAAGCGTTGGTTGAACAGCAAGGCTGCCAGCAGCGAACACACCCACACAGGCAGCGTGCTCCCGAGCACGAAGACCAGCGTGTTCACCAGCGCCGTGCCGAACAGCGGATCGTCCGGCAGCGCCGTGTAATTGCCGAGCCCGACGAAGCGTGAAGGGTCGAGCAGGCTCGACTTCGTCAGGCTCAGCCACAGCCCGTAGAAGACGGGAAAGACGCTGAAGACGGCAAAGAAGATGACCGCCGGCAGGACAAAGACCAGGCCCCACCAGCGTGGCTGCATCGGCCGGCGCCAGCCGGCGAAAGCCGGCGCCGTCCTCGCGACGGCCAGCATCCTCGCGCTCATCGCTGATTTGAAGCGGGCGCCGCCGTCAGCCTCCCTTGAGGATCTGGTTCACCTGGCGGTTGAGGTCCGCCATCACCGGCCCCACCTTCTGCCCGCCCTGCAGCACCTGGTCGCGCGCCGCGACGAGGGCCGCCTCCACCCGCGCGATCGGCACGATACGCGGCGAGAATTTGGCGATCTTCAGCTCATCGAGAAAAACACTCGCCCAGCGGTTGTTCTTGAACGTTGGCGTGTCGATCACGTTCTGTCGCGGCACGAACAGCCCGGCCCCCTCGTACAGCTTCGGCGCGTTATCGACATAGGCCCGCGCCATCTTCCACGCTGCCTGCTGCACCGGCTTCGGCGAGCGCGCGTTGGCCATCATATAGAACGCATAGGCATCGAAGCCGAGATTGGCACCACCGCCCCAGCGCGGCGCCGGGTGCACGCTGAAATCGAGCTTCGCCGTCTGCATCTGCGGAATTCCCCAGATGCCAAACGTCCCCTCGGCGCCCAACTGGCCGTCGAGGAAGGCGATGCGACTCTCGATATATTGTGGCCCGCCCAGCTTCCAGGTGCGTGTCCAGTCAGCGTAGTACTGCATCACCTGCCGCGCTTGCGGCGTGTCGAGATTGGCCTCGTTCTTCGCCTCGTCGATGACGTCCACGCCCAGCTGGTGCATCATCGTGCTGATGGTGCCGTAATAAATGTTGGCGTTGGCCCAGTCGAAGTCGAAGCCGCGCCGTGTCGGCACGCCGGACTTATCGCGCAGCGTCATCTGCCCCGCCACCTTCGCCATCGCGTCCCAGGTCTTGGGGAAGGCGCTGGCCGGATCGAGATGCGCCGCGTTCCAGATCTTGTTGTTGGCGTAGCAGCACCAATTACTCACCTCGCTCGGCACGCCGAACAGCGTGCCGCCGAAATCCGCGCCGGCGAACCCGTTGAGATACTGGCTCGTCAGCGCCTTCTGGTCCGCATAGCCCATCGCCGCGGGATCAAGCGGCGCCACGATGCCCGACTGATGCCACTGCGCCATGAAGGTCGAACTCCAGTTGAAGAAGTCCGGCCCCGCGCCCGCGGCAAACGCGGTGAGCAGTTTGGTGGCGTAGTCGGAGGGCGGAAAGACCTGGTAGTCCACCTTGATGCCGGGGTTTTCCTTCTCGAAGCCGGCGATGATTTCCTTGTCGATCGGCAGCCGCGGCGGATGCAGGTGCATCCACATCTTGAGCGTCATCGGCGCCGCCTTCACGTGGGGCGCGGCGAGTGCCGTTCCAACAGCCGCCAGCCCAGCGGCACCGCGAGCCAAGCCGCGACGCGTTACCATTCCTTGCTTGCGAGCCATGGAGGACCTCCCGGTTTTGCTTGTTGACGCCTGGACGCACGGAAGGCTTGCGTATCGTATCAAATGAGTCAAGATCGTATATGATTTTCCTGAGGGTGCCGTGTCGAAGCCAAGGCTGACCATCGATGAGAGGCCCGCGGTCCCGACCGGCTATCGTCGCGTGGCGGACCGGCTGCGCCAGGAAATCCTGGACGGCATCGTCCCGCCGGGAAGCTGGGTGCGCATGCAGGCCGTGGCGGACCGGCTCGGCACCAGCGTGCAGCCAGTGCGCGAGGCGCTGCAGCTGCTCGAAGGCGAAGGTCTGGTCGAGATCCTTCCCAACCGGGGCGCTCGCGTCCACGGGCTCGATGCCACACGCTTGCTGCACATCTACGAGGTGCGGGAGGCTCTCGAATCCTTCTCTGCCCGCCGCTTCGCCGAGGACGCGCCGCTTGCGGAACTGCGCCGTCTGGAGGCGATCCAGGCGCGCCACGATGCAGCCGTCCAGGCAGAGGATCGCGAGGCCGTCAGCGAAACGAACCGCCTGTTCCATGCCTGCATCAACAATTTCGGCGCCAACCCGCTGATCATCGATCCCGTCTCGCGCTACATCGATCTCGGCCGCATGCTGGTGCGCCGCGCCGGCCACGAGCCAGGCTATCTCAAGCGCGTCGTGCGTGAACACCACGCGATGCTCACCGCTTTCCGCAAGCGGGACGCGACGCGCGCGGCCGATCTCGGTGCCGCGCATGTGCGCGTGACAAGGGAGGTGATGCTGGCGCGTCTCGCCGCGGCGACGCACGGCGAGGCCGCATGAGCGAGCTGGAGAGATGAAAGGGCAGGCGGCATGAAAGACATGACCATCCGGGCGGCGCGCGTCGTCGTCTGCTCGCCGGGACGCAACTTCGTGACCCTCGTGATCGAGACCGAGGGCGGTCTCACCGGCATCGGCGACGGCACGGTCAACGGCCGCGAAATGTCTGTCGTGGCGCATCTGGAGCAGGAGGTGATCCCCGCACTGCTCGGCCGCGACGCCGGGCGCATCGAGGACGTCTGGCAGTACTTCTACCGTGGCGCCTATTGGCGCGGCGGCCCCATCGCAATGGCCGCGATCGGCGCGGTGGACGTGGCATTGTGGGACATCAAGGCCAAGGCTGCCGGCATGCCGCTCTACCAGCTGCTGGGCGGCGCCTCGCGCGAGCACATGCTCTGCTACCCGCATGCCCGCGGCAGCGACGTCGAATCACTCTGCGAGGACGTCGCCCGCCTGCGCGAGAGAGGTTTCCGGGTCATCCGCCTGCACGCGCCGGCACCGGGCGTGCCCGAAACACCCGTCACTCCGCCGCACCCGCCGGGCGTCGCCGCCGTCCCCGCCGAAATCGTCCGCGATCCAGATGCCTACACACGCTTTGTTCCACGCATGCTCGCCGCCGTGCGCGCCCGCTTCGGCGAGGATCTGGGCCTGCTGCACGACATCCACAACCGCGTCCCCCCGATCCAGGCCGCACGCATCGCCAAGGAAGTCGAACCGCTCAACCTCTTCTGGCTGGAGGACCCGGTGCCAATGGAAAACCCGGACGTCCTGCGCCTCATCCGCCGCGCCAGCACCACGCCGCTCGCGGTCGGCGAGGTGCTGAACTCCATCCACGACTGCCGCCGCATCATGGAGGAGCAGCTCATCGACTATATCCGCGTAACGCCGGTACACGCGGGCGGCATCACCCAGGTCCGCCGCATCGCGGACTTCGCCTCGCTGTATCAGATCCGCACCGCCTTCCACGGCGCGCCGGACATGTCGCCGGTCAATTTCGGCGCCGCGCTACATCTCGGCCGCGCGCTGCCGAATTTCGGCATCCAGGAATATGCCGGACACCCGGCGGAGGCGGCGGAAGTGTTCCATGCCGCCTGGCAGTGCGAGAATGGGAGCATGACCACCGGCGAGGCGCCCGGCCACGGCGTCACCATCGACGAGGAAGCGGCAAGCCGCTTCCCCTTCAGGCCTTCCTTCCTCGCGGTGGTACGTCTCGCGGACGGATCGCTCTGGCACTACTGAAATTCGTCACGGGAGCAGAACATGAAGGTCCTGATCACCGGTGCCGCTGGCGCGATCGCCCGCCGCCTGCGGCCGCATTTCGTGGGCCTCGGCTGGCAACTCGTCCTCCTCGACCGTGCCGGCTCCGATGACCCCGCCGTCCTGCCGGCCGACCTCGCCCAATGGGGCATCTGGACGGAAGCCTTCGCGGGCGCCGACGCCGTCGTCCACCTCGCGGGCGATCCCAAGCCGAGTGCGACCTGGGCCTCGGTTCAGGCCAACAACATCGATGGCACGTTGAATGTCTTCGGCGCCGCGGCAAAGGCCGGTGTGAAGCGTATCGTCTTCGCCAGCTCCAACTGGGTGCTCGCCGGTCATCGTTTTGAAACCGCACCGCTGGAGGCGGCGAACGAACCCTATCCCGTCAACGCTTACGGCGCCGCCAAGCTGTTCGGCGAGCGTCTCGGCCGCGCCTGGGCGGATATCCACGCCATCTCCACCATCGCGCTGCGCATCGGCTACTGCCAGAAGGACCACGACAACCAGCCCGGCACGCACATGGGCTGGGGGCTGTGGGGCCAGCGCATGTGGCTCTCGGACCGGGACCTCTGCCAGGGCTTCGAAAAGGCCGTGCTGGCGCCGGCGTCGCTGCGCTTTGGCGTGTTCAACCTGGTCTCCGACAATGCCGGCATGCACTGGCGCCTCGACGACGCGCGCGACGCCATCGGCTACATCCCGGCGGACCATTCCTCGCCGGTTGAAACCCCGTCGATGGCGGAGGAGACGCAGGCCGCGCTGCGTGCACGGCGCATGGTTGAGGCGACCGAGGCGCTGGTCCTGGGCCGCCGCTGGTAGCGCCTCAGTCGGCGAAGCGCGGGATCGGCGCCCCTACTCCGGGAGCGGCCATGCGGAACAGCCCGCCGGCGTGCGCCTCGTTCCCCTCCGCGCGCCGCAGGCTCGTTACGTAGAGTGTATCGCCCGCGAAACAGACCATCGTCGGCGTCGCGACCGGCATCGCGATGCGCCGCTTCAGGCGTCCGTCGGGCCCGATCGCGTTGACGCACCCCGCGGTCACGCCGGCCGACCAGTAGACCCCGTCCGTATCCACCGCCGCCCCGTCCGGCCGGCCCTCGGCCTCGGCGAGCGTCGCGAACAGCCGCCGCTCACCGATTTCCCCCGTCGCCGCGTCGAATCGCCAGGCATCAATCCGCCCCTGCGGCGTGTCGGCGTGGTACATCGTCGCTCCGTCCGGCGACCAGGCAAGCCCGTTGGAGATGCCGTAGCCCGCGGCCTTGCGCTCCACCACGCCATCCGGCCGCAGCCGGTAGAGCGAGGCGATCGGCCGCCGCCGCGGATCGCGGTCCATGCTGCCGACCCAGAAGCAGCCGTCGGGCCCCACCTTGCCGTCGTTCAGCCGGCATTCCGCCGGCTCGTCCACCGGCCCCGCGAAATCCACCACCGCGCCCGTTGCGGGATCAAAACGGACAAACCGGTTCGATAGCGCCACGATCAGCCCGCCGGAGCGGCAAAGGCCGAAACTCGCCACCAGGTCCGGCAGCTGCCAGCTCTGCCGCCTGCCATCGGCCGGATACAGCGCATAGATGCGCCCCGCCGGAATATCGCAGAACAGCAGCCGCTCTGCCGCCGCGTCCCACAGGCACCCTTCGCCCACGGTGCAGCGCGCATCCCAGGCCAGTTCCACCGCCGGTTCCGGCGTTTTGTTCATTGCGGCGCGGGCGGGCGCGGTACGTTCGTCGGCGCCGTCCCGGTCTGTCCGTTCAGGCATTCGTTCACCAGCTGCTCGCGGGCATGCCGGCCGGCGAGCAGCTGCGCCTGGCTGCGCCCGGTCGCCCCCGAGAACGGGCTGCCGACCGATCCGGCCTCGGCATCGGATTGCATCGTGGCCCCAGGGTTGCGCAGCCCATAGATCTCGTCGGCGCGCGCCTCGCAGGCATCGATCTGCTTGGCGGTCGCGGAATTGCGCGGCCCCGAAAACGTCGTGGCACAGCCGCCGAGCAAAAGCGGCGACAACATCAAGGGAGCAAGCCCGATCAGGATACGCTTCATGATCCCCAACATGGCCCGCCGGCGCCCGCGAAGCTAGGTGGGTATCATCCAGGGAGGGTCGAGCGTCACGCGAAGCTCGCCCGCCGGCATTGCCCAGTCCGCCACGTCCATCAGGACTTCCGCGGCCCCCAGCGCGAGCCGGAGTTCCCACCCACCGACACGGTACCGCGCGTCCAGCACGCGCGCGGGCCATCCGTTCGGGTCAATCCGCACCGCTTCCGGCCGGATCAGCGCCCGCGACGGCCCCGGCGTCGTTCCGGGCACCATCCGGGCCGCGAGCCGCCGACCGCCGATCTCGACCACGTCCGGGCCCAGCACCGTCGCCGCGACGAATGCCCCGCGCCCGACGAACCCTGCCACGAATGCGTCCGCAGGTTCGCGATACAATGTACGCGGATCGGCCACCTGCCGCAGTTGGCCCTCGGCGATCACTCCCACGCGGTCGGCGATCGCCATCGCCTCCTGCTGGTCGTGCGTCACATAGACCATCGCCGCCCCCGCCCGTGCCCGCAGCGCGCTGATTTCCGCCAGCATCGTCCCCTTGAGGTGCGGGTCGAGATTGGCCAGCGGCTCGTCGAGCAGCACCAGCTTCGGCTCGCCCACCATCGCGCGGGCCAGTGCCACGCGCTGCCGCTGCCCGCCGGAGAGCGAGGCCACGTCGCGCTCGCCGAAGCCGGCGAGCCCTACCAGTTCCAGCGCCGCTTCGGCCCGGGCACCCGCCTCCGCCCGCCGCACGCCGGCGCGGTCGAGCGGGTAGCGCACGTTGCGCGCGGCATCGAGGTGCGGCCACAGCGCGAAATTCTGGAACACGAACCCGAAGCGCCGTCTCTCCGGCGCAATGGACGCGACGCCGTCATCCAGAATCTCGCCCCCGAACGTGATCCGCCCGCTATCCGCCCGCTCGAACCCCGCGACCAGCCGCAGCAGCGTGGACTTGCCGGAGCCCGATGGCCCGAGCAGCGCCACCGCCTCCCCGGGCGCCACGGTCAGTGACAAGCCGGCAAGAATCGAGTGGCGGCCAAAGGATTTCCGTACTCTCTCGATCGCGAGCCCGTCCCCGACACTCACCATCTCATGCCTGCCACGGCAGCAGCCGCCGCCCGCGCAGCGCTGCTCCGGTCGCCAGCATCAGCGCTACCGTGGCGCCCACCGCGACCACGGACAGCGCCGCCGCCCGCGTCGCCTCGCCCGCCTGCTCGAGGTTGAACACCGCGACCCCCAGCGTCTCATGCCCGGCCGACCACAACAGTGCGGAGACGGTGAGCTCGTTGAACGCGGCCAGGAACACCAGCGTCGCGGCCGAGACCGCCGCCGGCAACGCCAGCGGCAGGATCACGGTCAGAAAACGGGGCAGGGGGGCCGCACCCGCCGCCGCTGCCGCCTCCTCCAGCGAGGGGTCGAGCGTTGCCATCGCCGCCGCCAGCGGCCGCCGTGCCAGTGCGGCGAACCGCGCCAGGTAAGCCGCCAGGATGATCCCGAGCGAGTTATACAGCGCGATCCCCGCGACCGGCCGCAGGAATACCAGGATGCACCCGATCGCCAGCACCAGCCCTGGCACGACATAGGGGATCTCCAGCGCCGCCAGCAGTGCCCGCGCTGCCCGCGCCCGTCGCGCCGCGTGGCACACGGCGATCAGCAGACCCGCCAGCGCCACCCCGGCCGAGAGCGACAGGAGGAGTGAGTCCATCAGCGCCCGCCGCGTCGCCCCCGCTGCCAGGATCGAGCGGAAATTCGCGAATCCCAGCGTGCCCGCCCCCGGTGCCACGCCCAGCGCCGGCAGCAGGGAAGTCAGCAGCAGCGCGGCCAGCGGCGCGACCAGCAGTGCAGCGAGCATCGCCCAGGCAAGTATTGCCGCGGGCAGGCGCCAGCGCCCGAGCGCCATCCGGATCGGCCGCCCCGGCTGTGTCGCGAGTCGTCGCGTGAGCAGTGCCTCGCCGCTCGCCCCCACCAGCGCCAGCAGTGCCAGCAGCAGCGCCAGCGCCGCCGCCTCGCCGATGGCCCCGAGCCCGAAGCCGGTCAGCCGTTGATAGATCAGCGTCGTCAGCATCGGATAACGTCCGGGAATCGCCAGCAGCGCCGGCGTGCCGAAATTCCCGATCGCCGCCACGAAGGAAAGCGAAAGCCCGCCCAGCAGCCCCGGCCGCGCCAGTGCCAGCACCAGCCCGACTTGCCGCGCCCGCCCCGCACCCGATGCCTGCGCCGCCTCCACCAGGTCCGCCGGAATCGCCACCAGCGACGCCCGCAGCGCGAGATACACGATTGGCGCCTGCTCGATCGCGAGCAGAAATGCCACGCCGCCAGGCCCATACAGCGGCTCGCTGCCCGTCCCTGGCGCCAACCCCAGCGGCGCCAGCACCGGCGAGGCCGGCCCAGTCAGCACCAGCCAGGCCTGCGCCGTGATCTGTGGCGGCACGATCAGCAGCAAAAGAAACAGGAACGCAACGAACCGCCGCCCCGGCATGTCCGTCAGCGTCAGCAGCACCGCGAACACCGTGCCAAGCAGCCCCGCGAGCACCGTGCTCGCCACCCCCATCGTCACGCTGTGCATCAGCGCCGTGCGCGCGACCGGCGTTACGACCGCCACGAGCGCCGCCGGCGACAGCGTCGCGGTCGCGAGACGAATGAGCGGCGGAAACGCCACCAGCGCCAGCAGCACGCCGCACAACGCGGGCAGCCAGGTGGCGCGGCTCATTCCCCGGATGCGCGCCCCGCCCTCAGCCTAACCCCCGAACAGGTCGGAGAATTGCTGCTTGAGTGCGTTGCTGTCCTTGAGGATGCGCGCGATATCCATCGTCATCAGCTTGATCTTGTCGGCAGGCGGAAACCCTGGCGGAGGTGCCACGCCCTTGCGCGCTGGAATGAACCCCTGCTTCACCGCCAGCTCCTGCCCCGCGGGCGAGAGCAGGAACGCGACAAAGGCACGCGCGTCCTTGGCGTTCTTCGTCGTCTTCAGGATCGCCACCGGTTCGGTCACCGCGGTGACACCTTCCTTGGGGAAAACGAAATCCACCGGCGCGCCCTTCGCCTTCGCGTTCAGCGCCATGAAGTCGACGACGATACCATAGGCACGCGCCCCGCTCTCCACCTGGTTCAGCACGCCGCCGTTGCCCGCGACACTCACCGCCTTGTTCGCCGCGAGCTTCTTGAAATAGTCCGGCCCCAGTGCGGGATTTTCCGCGAACGCGCCAAGAGTGATCATCGCCGCCCCGGAATAGAGCGGCGAGGGCAGCACCACCCGCCCGCGCGCCTTGTCCGAGAGCAGGTCGTTCCAGGACGTCGGCACGAGCGGTGCCGACCTGTTCACCATGATGCCCGTGGTGATCAGCTTGGTGCCGAAATAAGTACGATCCACGTCATACGTGCCCGGCGCGAAGGCGGCGACATCCTGCTCAGGGTCTGCCAGCAGCCGTCCCTGCTCCTTCAGCGCCTGCATGCTCATCGCATCCGCGATCAGCAGCACGTCCGCCTTGGGCGCGCCCGCCAGGAACTCGGCGCCGAGCTTGTTCATCACCTGCGTCGTGCCGGAGCGGAAGACGGAGACATGCACGCCCGGATCTGCCTTCTCGAACGCGGCCACGGTCTCGGCCGCGATCTTGTCCGGCTGCGACGTGTACAGCGTGAGCTCGCCCGCCCGCGCGCCCGGCGCGGCGAGGAGCGAGACAGCCAGCAGCAGAAGGGGCGAACGCATCATCGTCTCCGGACCTCGTCGTTTCCTGTGGGGTATCCGAGTTTCCACACCACGGCGCGCCCGCAAAGTGACGGATTGGTGTCGGCGGCGCGTCGCCTTGCAGGCTCGGCTCTTAGACAGCGTGCACAGAACCGGCAAGGCGCGCCAGCACCCGCTTGACGGGCAAGGCATTCCATCGGTAGTTTTACTAGATGGAACCGTCCCAACTAACAGAACAAAACATGCGTTCCCATCGCCCCCTCGCCGCACTCGCCGTTCTCGCAACCCTTGTCCTGGGCAGCCTGCACCCGGCCCCCGCGCGGGCGGACCAGCTCTCCGTGAGCCAGTTCACGCGCGTGACGCCGACCCTGCCCTGGGCGATCGCCGAGAAGGAGGGGATGTTCGAGAAGGCCGGCCTGCACATCGACAAGATCATCGCCGGCGCCGGCGGCGGAAGCACGCTGCGCAACATGCTCGCGAGCGACCTGCCGTATGGGGAGGTCGCGATGTCGGCCGCCCTCGCGGCCATCCGCAACCATGTCGACATCGTGATCGTGAACGTCGCGAGCGACAACGTGGGCGAGATCGCGCTGGTCACCCGCCCGGACTCGCCAATCCACGCCATCCCCGATCTCAAGGGCCGCAAGATCGGCTTCACCGCCCCCAAATCCACCAGCGAGCTGCTGACGCGCATGGCTCTGGCGAAGCTGGGCCTGCTCGGACAGGTGACGCTGGTGCCCACCGGCGGCTTCGGCCCCGGGCTGACGGCGCTGGACGCGGGCGGCATCGACGCAGCCCCACTGACGGACCCGCTGCTTTCCACCGAGCCCACCCGCTACCGCCCGATCTTCGCCTTCGCGAAGCTGGTGCCTCAACTCACCTGGCTGGTCGGCGTCAGCACGCGCGCCTTCGCGCATGACCATCCGGACAAACTGCGCAAGCTTATCGCGGTGCGGCGCGAGGCCGTCGATTTCATCTACGCGCATCCGCACCAGGCCGAGGCGATCTACGCCGAATACTGGAAGACCAACCCCGCCCAGGTGCAGAAGTTCTTCCCCAAGTATTTCACCATGAAGGACTTCTGGAGCCGCGGCAACTTCGAGAAGGCGGGGCTGGATGAGATGTCGCGAGGCCTGATGATGGACGGCGAGATCAAGGCCCCCGTCGACTGGTCCAAGGTGATCGACCAGCAATACCTGCCGGCCGACCTGCAGAAGCCGTTCTGACCTGGTGCGGGCGGCGTTCTGGCTCCGGACCTGCCTGCTTGGCGGGTCCGTCGCCGCCCTGGAAATCGCCTGCCGCACCGGCATCGTCTCGCCGCTCTCCGTCGTCGCGCCAAGCGTGATGGTGGCATCGGCGTGGAGCATCCTGCGTGGCGGCCATGCCTGGGGCGATATCGCCTTCAGCCTGCGCAATATCGCGCTCGCCTCCGCCGTTTCCATTGCCGGCGGTTTCGCGATCGGCGTGGCCCTCCATTACCGGCGCCGCCTGCGCCACGCGGCGGAGCCGATCCTCGCCGCCTACTACGCGGTGCCCACCTTCGTCCTCTACCCGGTGCTGATCGTGCTCTTCGGCCTCGGCTCCGGCCCGATGGTCGCGATCGGCGCCCTGTTCGGCATCGTCGCGATGGTGGTGGCCACCCTCGCGGGGCTGGACAGCGTCACGCCTGCCCTGCGCGACACCGCCGCCGTGCTGCGCCTGTCCAGAGCGCGCACGCTCGCGCATGTCGAGGTGCCGGCCGCTGCGCTCCATCTCGTCGCCGGCGCGCGGCTCGCCGTCGCCTACTCCATCATCGGCGTTGTCGCCGGCGAGTTCATCCTCTCGACCCAGGGCGTGGGCAAGCAGATCGCCAATGCCTACAACGATTTCGACACCGCCGCGATGTACGGCTACCTGCTGCTGCTGCTCGCCTTCGCGGTGGCGATCAACCTGGCGCTGCAATGGCTCGAGAACTCGGTGCGGGCGCGATGGGCAGGGTGATCCGCGCGCGGCTGGATACCGCATGGCTGATCCTCGGCCTTCTCATCGCGTGGGAGGCGCTGTCGCTCGCCATCGGGCGTGGCCTGCTGGTAGGCCCGATCGAGACGCTGCTGCGAGCCGGCGCGCTGCTGTTCACCGCCTCGCTCTGGTCGCAGGCGGCGGCGACCGCCTACACGCTGCTCCTTGCCTGCCTGCTCGTCTTCGTCGCCGGCCTCGGCGCGGGCTGCCTCATCGGCTCGTCGCGCCTGGCTTCGGACGTGGTCGAGCCGATGCTGGCACCGGTCTACGCCATTCCCAAGATCGCGCTCTATCCCATCATCCTGCTGATCTTCGGCCTCTCGCCCATGGCGACCATCGTCTTCGCCGCGATCCACGGTATCTTCCCGGTGATGATCTTCACCATCGGCGGAATCCGCAAGATCCGGCCCATCTACGTGCAGGCGGCGCGCGCGATGCGCCTCTCGCGCGGGCAGACGATCCGCGCCATCCTCGTCCCGGCCGCGATCCCCGAGATCGTGACCGGCCTGCGCATCGGCTTCGCCACCACGCTGTTCGGCGCGCTGATCGCGGAACTCTTCGCATCCACCGGAGGTCTCGGCTTCATGCTCATCCGCGCGACGGATGCCCACGACATGACGGATGTGATGGCGATCACCATCCTGCTCTTCGTCTTCGCCGTCGCCGCCAACGCGCTGATCAGCCGCGTCGAGACGCATGTCCGCCACGGCCGCGCCTGAACCGCAAGTGCACGCGGCGCTGCGCGGCGTCACGCGCTTCTTCCGCCGGGAAGGGGAGGGCGGGACACTCCACGCCCTCGGCCCCATCGACCTCGATCTCAATCGGGGCGAATTCTTCTCCATCGTCGGCCCCTCCGGCTGCGGCAAGTCCTCGCTCTTGAAGCTTGTCGCGGGGCTGGACACGCCCACCGGCGGAACCATCGCCTTTGAGGGCAGGTCGGTCGCGGGCAGCGTGCCGGACGGCATCGGCGTCGTCTTCCAGGACGACGCGACGTTTCCCTGGCTCAACGTTCGCGACAACGTCGCCTTCGGCCTGCGCTGGTCCGATGTCCCGAGGCAGGAGGCGCGCCTGCGCGTCGAGGCGGCGCTGGAGTTCACCGGCCTCGCCGGCTTCGCCCATTCCTACCCCGCACAGCTTTCCGGCGGCATGCGCCAGCGCGTCTGCATCGCCCGCACGCTCGTCACCCGCCCGCGCCTGATCCTGCTCGACGAGCCGTTCGGCGCGCTGGACCAGCAGACACGCCTGCTGATGGGCGAGGAACTGCTCAGGCTCTGGCGCGAGACCGGCGCCACCGTGCTGCTGATCACGCATTCGCTGGACGAGGCAGTGCTGCTCTCCCAGCGCATCGGCGTCATGTCCACGCGCCCCGGCCGTTTCCTCGAGCTCCTGGAGACCGGCTGGCCCGACGATCGCGACAGTACCATCGTCGAGGATCCGCGCTTCGGCGCCCTGACCTCCCGCCTCTGGTCCCGGCTGCGCCAGGAAAGCCTCAAGGCGATGGGCCGGGCGGCGCCTTGAGGCACAGCACGGTTCACGCACCCGATGGCGTGGCGATCGCGATGCAGGAGGCCGGCAACCCTTCCGGCCCCGCCATCGTCCTGATCCACGGCTTCTCGCAATGCCATCTCTCCTGGTCGCACCAGGTGGAAAGCGCGCTCGCCCAGGAGTTCCGGCTCATCACCTACGACCTTCGCGGCCACGGCAGTTCCGCCAAACCGCTCGAAGCTCCCTTCTACCGCGAGGGCAGGCGCTGGGTCGGCGACCTCGCCGCGGTCCTCGAAGCCGCCGGCGCCGGTCGCGCCGTCATCGTCGCCTGGTCCTATGGCGGGCGCACCGTCGCCGATTACCTCGAGCACCATGGCAGCGCCCGCCTCGCCGGGATCAACCTCGTCGCCAGCAAGACCCGCTCCGATCCCGCCTGGGTGGGCAAGGAAAACGCGCTGCACCAGTCGCGCATGGCCTCCCCTGACATCGCCGAGAACATCGCCGGCACCATCGGCTTCCTGCGCACCTGCGCCGAACATTGGGAGGAGGCGGAGTTCGAGCGCCACCTCGCCTTCAACATGCTGGTGCCGCCCGCGGTGCGCTACCTGCTGCAGGGCCGGCAATACGACGCGGACACGCTCTACGCCCGCCTCGCGATCCCGGTGCTGTTCACCCACGGCACGCATGACCGTGTCGTCCCGCTCGCCGCGTCGCAGGCCGGCCACGCCATCACGCCGGGCTCCACGCTCTCGGTCTATGACGGCATCGGCCACGCCCCGTTCGTCGAGGACGCGCCGCGCTTCAACGCCGAGCTCGCGGCCTTCGCGCGGCGCTGCTTCCAATGCGCCTAGCTCGCCAGGAACCGCAGCATCGTCTCGATCGTCGCCGTGCGCCCGCGCTCGGGCCGGTCGAGCAGCACGAAATGCGTCGCCTCCGGCTCCCACAGCTCCACGCGCGCGGCGTTCACCAGGTCGTCGCGCAGCGCCACCACATCCTCCCGCCGCGAGAAATAGTCGAGCGTCGGCCTGATGATCAGCACCTTCGCCTGCACCAGGCAGGCATCGACCAGCTTCCTGCCCCGGCCGATATAGTAGCTGTCCTCGAGCATGCCGTTCGGACTTCGATACGAAGGCGGATCGCGCTCGCGCGATGTCGGGTCCCCATCGATCAGCGCCTCAGCGAAGGCCCTGGCCACCGCGGGATCGCGCCACGCATCCTTGTCCGCGATGGGGATCAACTCCGCCCATTTCTGCATCAGCATGTCCGGGCGGTTGAAGCTGTAGCCGCCATAATGCCCGACATTGAACCGGCCAGGATGGTCCGGGTCATCGAGCGGGTGCCCGCGATAGCGAGCATGCGACGTGCCGCCGCCATAGAGCCCATTATAGACGATGACGTGGCTCACCTTCTCCGGCCACATCGCGGCATACATCAGCATCACCGTGGCCCCGATGCCCCAGCCCATCACCGCCACTTTTCCGCCGGGTCCCGTCCGGTGCGCGGCCGCCACCGCCGCGTCCACGTCGCGCACGATCTCCATGCACCGCGCATAGGGCTTGGATTCGTTCGGTGGCCGATCCATTTCCGGCGGCCGGTCGGAGCGCCCGAACCCGCGCGCATCGAGGATCAGGCTCGTATGTCCAGCCCGGCCGAGATCCTCCACCAGCGAACCCCCCGGCACTGGCAGGTCGTATTCGCTGATCCCCGGAATCCGCGTCCCGTGCAGCAGCACCAGCGTCACCTTGCCCGCCTGCGCGCCGCCCTCGGGGCCCGCCTCGCGGATCGCGACGTTCACGCCGTCGCAGGTGCGAACCCGGTAGTCGCGTCGCGAAACCCCGGTCATGGATCGCCCTCAGGAAAAATAGAAGCGCAGCGCCGAGCGGTCGATCGCTCGCCGCAACGATGCATCCGGCACCAGCGCATGGAAATCCGCGATCGTGCGCGCATAGGTCACGCTGCCCTCATGCGCGACGAAGGGCCAGTCGCTGCCCCAGAACAGCCGCTCCGCCCCCGCCGTCGCGACCAGCTTGCCGGCGAAGGGCCGCAGCGCCTCCAGCGGCGCCATGCGGAACGCGGCGGAAAGCTTCACCCAGGTCCGCCCGCGCCCGATCGCGCGCAGCAGCGCCGTGAAACCCGGCGCATCAACACCGAGCGACAGGTCTGGCCGCCCGAAATGGTCGATCACCAGGTTCACGCCGTGCGGCTCGATCGCCTCGATGCTCCGCCCCAGCCGCTCGCCCTCGTCGTGCAACTGCACGTGCCAGCCGAGATCGGCAACACGGCGGAACAATTTGCGCCAGGCGAAGCTGGTGAGGTCCGGCAACTCCCCGAGGCTGCGGAATTGCAGCCGCACGCCGACCACGCCGTCCCGGTCCATCGCGCGCAGCGCGTCCCAGCCGATCTCGGGCGAGACGATCACGGTGGTGCGCAGCCGCCGGTGCCGCCGCGTCGCATGGATCATGTAGTCGTTGTAGTCCTCGTAGATGCTCGCGGCCGCAAGCACCGCGAAATGCACGCCCGCTTCGTCGAGCGTGGCGAGGAACGTTTCACGCCGCGCTTCGCCCGCGGGATGTTTCCATGCCGATTCCGAGAGCGGCATGGCCGCGTGAAAGATGTGGGCATGGACGTCGACCAGCGGAGATTCGTGTGCGGTAGGCTGGCCGGCGTCTCTTTCCTGCATGGGCCCCTTACACGAAGCGTGCGTTCTTGCTATCAGAACGATTATAGCTATCAGAACATCGCCGCATTGACAAGCCGCAGAGGACCGCATGCCGACCGTCTCGAAGACCCTGGGTGAGGGAACGCAATCGGTCCTGCTCACCGTCGCGATCCTGGAATGTCTCGCCGCGGCGCCGCGGCCGACGGGCCTCAGCGAGCTCGCCAAGACGATCGCGACGTCCAAGAGTCGCATCTTCCGCCACCTGCGCACGCTGCTCGCCTGCGACTACGTGGTGCAGGACGAGGCCAGCGGCCGCTACGGGATCGGGCCCCGGCTGCTCGCCCTGGCCCGCGCGACCAGCGACCGCCACGATCTCGGCCGGCTCGCACTGCCCTTCATGGAGCGGCTCTCCGAACAGTTTCACAACTCCGCCATCGTGTCGCGCGTCGAGCCGGAGGGTGTGCGGGTGATTCATTCCGTCTCCGGCCATGCCAGCATCGTGCTCGGCGTGCGCGCCGGCAGCGTGCTGCCCTATGACCGCTCCGCGCAGGGCAAGGTCGCGCTGGCCTTCGGCGGCCCGGCGCTCGACGCGCAGCGCGCTCGCTTCGCGGCGGAATCACCGGGCGAGCTCGACGCCATCCGCGAGGCCGGCATTGCCGTCGCGCAGATGCGCGAGGGATGGATGGGCATGGCCGCGCCCGTCTTCGCCGCCAACGGCAGGCTCGCCGGCACGCTCGC
Source organism: uncultured Pseudomonadota bacterium (assembly GCA_963764465.1). Classification (GTDB taxonomy): domain Bacteria; phylum Pseudomonadota; class Alphaproteobacteria; order Acetobacterales; family Acetobacteraceae; genus JAJXXT01. The sequence goes on from CAVXSO010000001.1 coordinate 311,274, forward strand.
GCTGCTCAACACCGCGAGCGAAATGAAGGCCAGCCGCAAGGAGGCAGGTGCTGCCCTCCGGCGCGCGGCCATCGAGCTGTCGCGCCTCCTCGGTCACGCCGGGAGCTAGCGTCCCGGCGTGCTCCTACGCGGCGGCTAGCGCTGCCGCCAGGGCAGCCCCTCGGCCTTCCACCCCGCGACGGTGCCGCGGTGGCCGAGCGAATCCGGCGGCCCCTCGAACCCGTCGGCGATGTTGTAGCTCTGCGCGAACCCCGCCTCGATCGCCGCCCGCGCCGCCGCCAGGCTGCGCACACCGCTGCGGCAGAGATAGAAGATGCGGTTCTCGGGCGTCACCCCGGCTTCCGCCATCTGCGCCAGGAAATTCGGGTTCACCCCCATCGCCGGAAACACCTGCCAGGAAATCAGCAACGGCTGCTTGCCGGCCTCCGCGAGGTCGGTGACTCCGACATAGGTCCATTCGGCATCGGTGCGCACATCCACCAGCACCGCATCCGCATCGCGGAGCAAGGCAGTTCCAGACGTCCTGCGGCGCAATATTCTCGACCATGGCGATCCCCCTTTTTCGCCCCCGCATCGCACGGCCCGCCCCGGCGTTCAACCGGCAGGGCCAGCTGCCTGCCACGCTCGTAACGGCCGCAGCCCTGGGGCGCCGCTTGACCGTATTCCCATATTCGAGAAATAAATCCCTCGATATGAGAGAGACGGATTCCGCCGGCGAGCCGGACCACAGCCTCGCCGCGCGCATCGAGGCCGCCCGCCGCCGGCGCGGCCTCACGCTCGAGGAACTCGCGGCGCAATCCGGCGTCAGCCGCGCCACCATCTCGCGCATCGAGCGCGGCGAAACGAGCCCCACCGCCCAGGTCCTCGGCCGGCTCTGCCCGGTCTTCGGCCTCACCATTTCGCAGCTCCTGCTGGACGCGGAGGCAGAGGCCCCCTCGCTCATTCCCGCGGACGCCGCACCCAATTGGACCGATCCAGAAACCGGTTTCCGCCGCACCTCGCTCTCGCCGCCCGCGCCGGGCTACGCGGTGGAGATCGTCCAAGGGGAGCTGCCCGCCGGCGCCAGCATCGCCTACGAGCGTCCGCCCATCGGCGGGCTCGAGCATCACGTCGTCGTCCTCGAAGGCGCGCTGGAAGTCACGATCGAGGGCAGCGCCCACCGCCTGCGCCCGCGCGACTGCCTGCGCTACCGCCTCGCGGGCGCTTCGCGGTTCCACAATCCCGGCCGCAGGACCGCCGCCTATCTCGTCGTCATCAGGAGGCCGTCATGATCATCATTCCAGGCGATTTCGACGACGCGCGCGTCCTCGACCTGCTGCGCCTGCATCTCGCCGGCATGCACGCCAGCTCGCCCCCCGGCCATGTCTTCGCGCTCGACCTCTCGGGCCTGCGGCGTCCGGACATCAGCTTCTATACCGCCTGGGAAGGGGAGGCGCTGCTCGGCTGCGGCGCGCTGCGCGAGCTCTCGCCCGCGCAGGGCGAGATCAAGTCGATGCGCACATACCCGCGGCATCTGCGCCGTGGCGTCGCCGCGGCACTGCTCGCGCACATGCTCGTCGTCGCCCGCGAGCGCGCCTACCGGCGCGTGAGCCTGGAAACCGGCTCCGGCGATGCCTTCGAACCCGCGCTCGCCCTTTACCGCCGCTTCGGCTTCGAGAACGGCGAGGCCTTCGCCGAATACACCGCCAGCCCGTTCAACCAATTTCTTCATCTCGATCTCGCCCCCGCCTGACCATCATCGCCACTTGCGCCTTCCGCCAACCGCGCTCACAAAATCACCCGACATGCCAATCGGGGGGAGAGAACGCATGCGCGGACTTAAAGCGGCTATGCTGGCGGCGGCGATGACCTTCGCCGGGATGACGGGGGCCGACATCACCAGCGCCTGGGCGCAGGCACCGAAGACCACGCTCACCGTGGACCTGCCCGGCGACGTCGCGACCATGGACCCGCAGGTCCAGTGGGACAGCTTCAGCTACTCGGTCTATCGCAACATCTTCGACAACCTCGTCACGCGCGACGTGACCGGCAAGATCGTGGGCCAGGTGGCCTCCGCCTGGCACTACAAGTCGCCCACCGAAATCGTCTTCACCATCCGCAACGACATCAAGTTTCAGGACGGCAGCAAGCTGACGCCAGAGGATGTGGTCTTTTCCGTCAAGCGCATCACCAACCCCGCGTTCAAGAGCCCGCAGCTCAGCCAGTTCGACCAGATCACCGGCGCCGAGGTCACCGGTCCCAACGAGGTCACGCTGACGACCAAGACGCCCTATCCCGTGCTTCTCGCGCAGCTGGTGAAACTCTCCATCGTCCCCAAGGCCTATGTCGAGAAGCTCGGCGACACCAAGTTCAACCAGCAGCCGATGGGCAGCGGCCCCTACAAGCTCGAGAGCTGGCAGCACGGCGTGCAATCCGTCCTCGCCGCCAACGATGGCTACTGGCGCGGCAAGCCGCCCTTCGAGAAGGTCGTCTTCCGCGTGGTGCCGCAGGACGCGACCCGCGTCGCCGACCTGCGTGCTGGTGTCGCCGACATCGTCCAGAATATCACGCCCGACGATGCACAGGCTCTCAAGGCGGATCGCGCGGTCAAGGTCCTGGTCACGCCGACCGAGCGGACCGGCTACCTCTTCATCAACGCGCAATGGGGCCCGACCAAGGACGTGCGCGTCCGCCAGGCCATCGCCATGGCCATCGACCGGGAGAGCCTTATCTCCGCCCTGCTCGGCGGCTACGCGAAGCCGGTCAACATCGTCCTCACGCCAGCGAGCTTCGGCTACACGCCGGACATCAAGGGCTGGCCCTACGACCCGAAGAAAGCCGCCGCCCTCATCAAGGAAGCCGGCGCCGAGGGCGCGACGCTGCCCTTCCTCACCTCGCCGGCCTACCCGCAGAACGTGATCCAGGCGATCCAGCAGATGCTGGATCAGGTCGGCCTCAAGGTGGTGATCCGCCAGATGGACCAGCCGAGCTATCTTCACGCCCGCCAGGGCACGCCGCAGGACGCGGGCAGCCTGGGCTTCGGCCTGTGGTCATGCGCCTGCCAGGACGCGGACGGCACGATCTGGCCGCTGTTCCACACCGGCAGCATCTGGTCGAAATATTCCGACCCCGAATTCGACAAGGCGGTGGACGCCGCGCGCCAGACCATCGACGAGAAAGCACGGCTCGCCGACTACCACACCGCCTTCGAGATCCTGCACCGGGACGTCCCCGGGATCGGCCTCTACCAAGCCGACGCGCTCTACGGCGCGCGCCGGGAACTGCAATGGACGCCCACGCCCAATGAGGCGTTCTTCATCATGGACATGAAATGGAAATAGCGCGGCCGAGACGGTATTGACCGGATGCCGCGCCATGTTGCCGGCCGCCTCCTGCAGGCGGTCGTCACCACCTTCGGCGTGCTGACGCTCGTCTTCTTCCTCATGCGCCTCTCCGGCGACCCGACGTTGCTGCTGGTGCCGGAGGGGGCGACAGCTCAGCAGATCGCGGAGCTGCGCCACCAACTCGGCTTCGACCGCCCGCTCATCGTGCAGTACGTTGCCTATCTGCACCAACTGCTCCAGGGCGATCTCGGCGAATCCCTGGTTCAGCGCATGCCCGTCGCCACCATCCTCGCCGCGCGCATCCCCTACACGCTGGAACTGGCCGCGGGCTCGCTCCTGGTCGCCATCGGCATCGGCATCCCCGCGGGTGTCGCCATGGCGGTCTGGCGCGGCTCGCTGCTGGAACGGGCGCTGGCCGCCTTTGTCCTCGCGGGCCAGAGCATGCCCACCTTCTGGTCGGGCATCCTGATGATCCTGCTCTTCGGCGTCATCCTCGGCTGGCTGCCCACCTCCGGCGTGGAGGGCATCGCCTCCCTCATCATGCCCTCGGTGGCGCTCGGCGCACTCACCATGGCGAGCTTCGCGCGCATGACCCGCATCGCGGTGCTGGACGAACTGTCACGCGACTACGTCGCCGCCGCCCGCGCCCGCGGCCTCTCGCTCGGCGCCGCCGTCGTCCACCACGTCGCGCGCAACGCCGCGATCCCGGTGGTGACGGTCGCGGCACTGGAAATCGGCAACCTCCTCGCCGGCGCGGTCATCGTCGAGACCGTCTTCGCCTGGCCCGGCATCGGCCAGCTCGCCATCCAGGCCATCGCTGCGCGAGACTTCCTCGTCGTCCAGGCCGTCGTCCTGTTCGTCTCCGTGGTCTTCATCCTGATGAACCTGCTCGCCGATCTCGTCTATGCCGTGATCGACCCCCGCATCCGGCTCGCCGCTTGAACGCCCGCCTCACGCCGGGAATCATCGCGATTTTCGTTTTGCTCGCGATCTATGTTCTCGCCGCCATCCTCGCTCCCTGGATCGCCCCGCACGACCCCCTGCGCCAGATCCTGCTGCTGCGCCTGCGCCCCCCGCTCACGGAAACCCCCTCCGCGGGACTGTTCCTTCTCGGCACCGATGATGTCGGCCGCGACGTCTTTTCGCGCATCCTTGAAGGGGCGCGTGCCTCGCTCATCGTGGGCACGCTTTCCGTTTCCGCCTCGCTGCTCTGCGGCACCGTGTTCGGCCTGCTCGCCGGCTGGTTCCGCGGCTGGACCGCGATCCTCGTGATGCGCATCGTCGACATCGTGCTTTCCATTCCCGCGATTCTGCTCGCCGTCCTCACGGTCGCCGTCCTCGGCCCCAGCTTCACCAACCTCATCCTCGTCCTCGGCCTCACCCGCTGGCCGCGGTACACCCGCGTCGCCTACGCCCAGACGCTCCAGGTCGCGACGCTGCCCTATATCCGCGCGGCCGAAATGGCTGGTGCCCGCGCGCCCCGCATCCTGCTGCGCCACATCCTGCCGAACATCGCGGGCCCGCTGATGGTGGTGGCGACGACGGAGTTCGGCCTGATGATCCTGTTCGAGGCGGGGCTCTCCTTCCTTGGCCTCGGCATCCAGCCGCCCTATCCAAGCTGGGGCTCGATCATGAGCGAGGGTCAGAACTACGTCGCCCGCGCCTGGTGGATGACGCTCTTCCCCGGTATCTGCCTGTTCGGGGTCGTCCTCTGCGTCAATCTGCTCGGCGACTGGTTGCGCGATCGTGTCGATCCGCGGGCGCAGTCACGATGACCGCCGCGCTGGAGGTCTCCGGCCTTACGCTCGCCATCAGCGGCGTCAACGTCGTGGACAACGTCGCCTTCAGCGTCGCGCCCGGGGAGGTCATGGCACTGGTCGGCGAAAGCGGCTGCGGCAAATCCATCACCGCCCAGGCCCTGATGCGCCTGCTGCCGCGCGCCGTGCGCCAGGCCACCGGCCGCATCCTGTTGGAAGGCGAGGACATCGCGGCACTGCCGGAACGCCGCATGCGCGCGCTGCGCGGCCGACGCATTTCCATGATCTACCAGGAACCCCAGGCCGCTCTCGATCCGCTCTCCCCCGTTGGCGCCCAGGTCCGCGAGGCAAGCGGCCTCAAGGGCGCCGAGGCGCGCGAGACGGTCCGCAGGATGCTCGCCGAAGTCGGCATTGCCGATCCGCAACGGCGCATCGACCAGTATCCGTTCGAGCTTTCCGGCGGCATGTGTCAGCGCGTCATGATCGCCTCCGCCCTCATCAGCCGCCCCGCCGTGCTGGTGGCCGACGAGCCCACCACGGCGCTGGATGTCACCATCCAGGCGCAGATCCTCGACCTGCTGCGCCGTCTCGCCGCCGAGCGCGGCACCGCCATCGTGCTCATCACCCACGACATGGGGGTCGTCGCGGACATCGCCGAGCGCGTCGCCGTCATGTACGCCGGCCGCATCGCGGAAATCGGGCGCACTGGCTCGGTCTTCGCCCATCCCCGCCACCCCTACACCTCGCTCCTGCTGGCCGCGATTCCCCGCCTGGCCGACGCGCCCAAGTCCCGCCTCGCGGTCATCGAGGGCAGTGTCCCGCAGCCATCGGAATACGGCCCTGGCTGCCGCTTCGCCGGCCGCTGCCCCTACGCCGACGCCCGCTGCATCGCCGAACAGCCACCCCTGCGCGAAGCCGCGGACGGCCATCTCTCCGCCTGCTGGCACCAGGAGCGCCTGGCGTGACGACCGTGCTCTCGGTCGAGGATCTCGTCGTCCACTTCCCCGCGCGGCACGGTCCGCCGGTGCGCGCCGTGGACGGCGTCTCCTTCGCCGTCGCGGAGCGCGAGACGCTCGGCCTTGTCGGTGAAAGCGGTTGCGGCAAATCCACCGTCTCGAACGCCGTCGTCGGCTTGGTGAAGCCGACCTCAGGCGAGGTTCGCGTCGCCGGCACGCCGATCGCGGGTGCGGACCGCCGCACGCTGCGGAACATCCGCGCCAAGGCGCAGATGGTGTTCCAGGATCCGGCCACCTCGCTCAATCCCCGCATGACAGTGGGTACCGCCATTGGCGAGCCGCTGTTGGTGCGCGGCCTCGCGCGGGGAAGGGCACTGCGCGACCGCGTTGCCTCCCTCCTCACGGAAGTCGGCCTCAGGCCCGAGCACGCCGCCCGTTACCCGCACCAATTCTCGGGCGGACAGCGCCAGCGCATTGTCATCGCCCGCGCGCTCGCGCTACGCCCGGCGCTGCTTCTGTGCGACGAACCGGTGTCGGCGCTTGACGTCTCCGTCCGTGCCCAGATCCTCAATCTTTTTGTGGAACTACAGCAGAGCCACTCCATGGCCTGCCTCTTCGTCTCGCACGACCTCGCGGTCGTCCGCCATGTCTGCGACCGCGTGGCGGTGATGTATCTCGGCCATCTCGTTGAACTCGCCCCGCGTGACGCGCTGTATGCCACGCCCCGCCACCCCTACACCCGCGCCCTCCTCGCCGCGGTGCCGGAGCCGGATCCGGCTGTGCAACGATCAAAGCCCCGGGTGCCGCTGCAGGGCGAAATTCCTAGCCCCGCCGCCCCGCCTCCTGGCTGCGTCTTCCACACCCGCTGCCCCATCGCCATCGCTCGCTGCCGCGAGGAGGCGCCCGCCTGGCGCCCCCTCGGCGACACGATGGTCGCCTGTCACCGCGCCGAAGAGACGCCCGCTTAGACCCGGCATTTTGCAGAGCAGGACACCCGGCCGGATAAGTCGATCCGGCCGGATATTGCTCTAGGGCTGCCACCGCATCGGGAAGATGAAGAAGCTCTCGTCCGCCGTCGGCTGAAACTGCACCTGTTTGCGTGCCGCGAACATCACCACGTCCTGGAACAGTGGCACCACCGGCACGTCCTTGTGGATCAGCTCCAATGCCTTGGCGTAGTCCGCCAGCCGCGCCTTGTTGTCCAGCGTTGCCCGCGCCGCACTCAGCGCCGCGTCCACCTCCGGATTATTGTACTTCGCCCACTGGCTCGAGGAATGGAACAGCGGGAACAGCGTCCCGTCCGCGTCCTCGCAGCCGCAGGACCAGCGGAAATAGGAAACGTCCCCCGCCTCCTGCGGCGTCGCCTGCCGCATCTTGAGGTAGGTTGCGATGTCCACGGTCTCGATCTTCGCGTTGATCCCGACATCGGCCAGCATTTGCTGCAACGCCTGCACCACCCGCTGGTCGAACACCGGCGAGGTCAGGAACACGAACTTCGTCTGCGGCGTAATCCCAGCGTCCTTCAGCAGCGCCCGCGCCTTGTCGGGATTGTAGCCGTAGTCCGGGATTTTCGGATCGAACCCGAAGCTCGCCGGCGTCAGCGGCTCGTTCACGGACTTGGCATAGCCCTTCAGCAACGCCTCGATCAGTGTCTTCTTGTCGATTGCCATCGCCGCGGCCTCGCGCACGCGGATATCCTTCATCGGCCCCGCGAGCGCGTTCAGCGCCAGCATCGTCACACGCTCGGTCGGCGTCCACAGCACCTTCACCTGGCTGTCATGGCGCAGCGCGTCCGCGTCGTCAGTGGAGAGGATGCGCGTGATATCCGCCTTGCCTGTGCGTACATCCGCGATGCGCGTGGCCTCCGTCGGCACCGGATGCATCTCCACGCGCGCGAAGGGCGGCGTGCCGCGCCAGTACCCTTCGTGGGCCGCAAGCTCGATCTTCACGCCTTGCGTTCTGGAGACGAAACGATACGGCCCGCTGCCCATCGGGTCCTGGTTGAACTTGGTGTCGCCCAGCTTTTCCACATACGCCTTCGGCACGATGGAAAGCTTCACCAGCTGCGCCAGCAGCACGGGATAGGGCGTCCTGGTCGTGAGCGTGACCTCGTTCGGTCCCGTGACCTCCGCGCCTGTGATCTGGTCGAACTGGCTGAGCTGCGGGCTCTTGAACGCCGGATTGGTGATGCGCTTGACGGAAAAGACCACATCCTCCGGCGTCAGCTTGCTGCCGTCCTGAAACTTGATGTCGTTGCGGATGGTAAAGACCACCTCGGTGGGCGACTTGTAATGCCAGGCAGACGCCACCTGGCCCACGATCTTCCCATCGGCATCCCGCGTCACCAGGTTGTCGAAGATGTTGCGATAGACCGCGTAGCTGTCCGGATCCCACTGCACCTGCGGATCGAGCGAGGCCGGGTCGCTCGCAAGGTCGACGAGAAACAGGTTCTGGTCGGCCCGCGCGCGCGGCGCCTGCGCGACACACGCTGCCAGTGCAAGAATTGGCACGACATAACGCACGATTTTCATCGCTGAGCCCCCCTTTATGTCCACTGGCAATGACTATGCGGAATCCGCCACGGAATTTCCAGGCGTGCCAGGAACACCGCGCCCGGGCCTCGGCGAACGCGCCGGTACCGGCTATATCGGCTTCAAACGGGTATGGGCACCATGCAGCACGCCTACATTTCCTGCGCCACCGCGCGCGCCATTGCCGTGGTGGCGCTGGATACCGCCGCCATGACGATGTCGCTCGTCGCCACCGTCCCGGTCCCCACCGCAACAGGCGCCGCCGCGGACGCGCCGCCCGGCGGCAGCATCCCGCTCGCCCTGTCGCCCGACCAGACCCACCTCTACGCGGCGGAACGTACCCCTCCCTACCTTCTCGCGAGCTACACGCTGGGGGAATCCCGCCTGCCGAGCCTCGCCGCGACGGCCCCGCTTCCCGCCGGCATGGCTTATCTCTCGACGGACCACGCCGGCGGCCTTCTCTGGGCCGCCTCCTACCCCAACTCGCTGATCACCGAGACCGTCATTGATGCGGACGGCCTGGTTCGCGCCGCCCCGCGCCGCATCATCCCCACACCGCCGAAGGCCCATTGCGTCCTGCCGGACCCCCAGGGGCAATTCGTCTACGCGACCAGCCTCGGCGCCGATGCGCTTCTCTGCTGGCGCCTCACACCTTCGGGTCTCGACCCGGCAACCGAGGTCGTCACGAAACTGCACCGAGGTGCCGGCCCCCGCCACGCTGTCTTCGCCGCTGGTGGCGAGCACCTCTACCTCCTCAACGAGCTGGACGCCACGCTCACCGTCTTCGCCCGCGACGCCGCCACCGGCCGCCTCGCGCAGCGCCAGACGATCGCCTTCCCTGGCGCCCCGTCGCCCGCCAGCGCCGCGGATCTGCACCTGCATCCCACCGGCCGCTTCCTCTACGCCAGCGAGCGCGCCACCAGCCGTCTCGCCGTCTACGCTGTGAACGCGGACGGAATTCTACAACCAATCGAAGTGATTCCCTGCGAAACCACGCCCCGCGGCTTCGCCCTCGCGCCAGGCGGCGAGGCGCTGCTCTGCGCCGGCATGGACGCGAACGCGCTCGGCTTCTACGCCATCGATACCGCCACCGGCCGCCTCACGCGCCATGCCACGCTCGCCGTCCCCGCCGGCCCCAACTGGATCGAGATCGTCTGAGGCGGCGCCGCCGCCGAGCCTCTACATAACGCCAAATCGTGAAAAGGCCTCGCAGGCGCTCATTCCCTCGCGGATGGCCGCGCCCACGCGGTTCTCCGTCCGCGATTTTTCCAGTGCCCGCCGCAGAATTTCCTCCTCCGCCTGGCGCGGGATCACCAGCACTCCCTCGCGGTCACCGAAGATCAGGTCACCCGGCGCCACCCGCGCGCCGCCGATCTCCACCGGCGTGCGGAAATCGATCACCTTGCCACGCGCCCCCTGGTCCTGTGCGTAGAGCCCGCGGCAGAACACCGGGAACCCCAGCGCTTCGATCTCATTCGCATCGCGCGCATAGCCGTCGAGCACCGCGCCTACCGCCCTCAGGTGCGTCGCTCGTGTGGACATCAATCCGCCCCACAGCGCGTAGCGCAGGGATCCACCGGTCGCGACGTAAACCTCCCCCGGCTTGAGGTCGTCCAGCGCCTCCAGCATCAGCCCGAACGGTTTTACCGCGAGCGGTCCGCGCGAATACGCATCACGGTCGCTGAAAACGTCGGCCTCCAGCACCGGCATGGCCCGCCCCGCGATCACCATGTCGGACCGCAGCGCCGAAATCCCGGCCGGCAGGAACTGATGCTGGAACCCAAGCACATCCATCACGTCGCCCACCACCGCGGTGAACAGTTCGGTCTTCAGCAGCCGGAAAATCTCATCATCCTGCATCGGCGTTCCCTCCCGCGGGCATTTGTTACGATAACGGTCTGGAGATCCGCGTGCGCGCGCATCCGTCCCGGGAAGGGCAGGGCACCCGCCCGCGCGCCCGGCTCAGATTGGCATCCCGGGCGGCGGCAGCAACGTCCCCGGTACGCGGAAGGAAGCCGGGTCGCGTCCAAATGCCGCAGTCACCTCCACCGCTGCGCGCCGGTGCGCCCGCGTCGCTGCGTCGCCCGCCGGCACCGCCGCCGCAAGCCACGCCTGCAACTCGTCCACCGCCTCCGCCGCGATTGCCCGCACCAGCGCGGAGGCGCGCTCGTTCGCCGCCAGTGCCATCAGGTGTCGCAGCGCCACGTGCTCCACGCGCAGCTTCACCCCCTGCGCCAGTCCGCGCTCCGCTGGCGCGAACCACGTCGCCTCCAGCATTGCCCGCAGCACCTCGTCGAGCCCGGGCAACGATCCATCCCGCTGGTGATACTCCACCACGCGTCCAGCGCGGTGCGCGCCGAGCAGCAGCGAGAGCGTGTGCGTCGCTGCTCCTTCCGCCGCCGCCAGCGGATCGAAGGTCAATCCGGTATGACCTCGGAACAAATCGCGCGTGAGCCCGTATTCCGGCGGCCGCGGTGGCAGCAGCCGCAGTAGCGCCTCGGGCAGCGTCAGCACCGCGGGCGAGATCGTCGCCAGTACCGCCGCGAGCCCCCGCCGCTGATCCATCCCCGGCACCATCGCCGTCACGAGCTGCCCGTCGCCGCGCATCGCGTAACGAAAATCGAGCCCGCCGATCAGCTTCACCGCCGCCTCGGTCTGGTAGCGGTGCAGCAGGTAGAGCGGTACCAGCGCGTCCGCAAGCAGCGCCATCGGCCGGCCGGGCTTGATCACCGCCTCGCCGAACCGCGCCAGCGCCGCCGCCCGCACGTCGAGCATACGCATCAGCTCATCCGCTGCATCGCTGCCCGTGTCCCAGTTATGCGCCTTCGGATGCACGCCCGTATCCGGCACCGCATCCTGCTGCGCCATGGTGTAGAGCCCGCGCTGCGCCGCCTCCTCCAGGATGCGGTCGAGGCCGGCCTTCTCCTCCTCCTCGCTCGTGCCTGGTGGGAATTGGCAATAGCCCCAGGTAATGGAGATCTCGTCCCAGATTCCGATCCGTGTCCCATACGCCTCGGACAGATCGATCCGCCCGTTGCCATCGAGCTTCACCACCGGCGCCGGATAATCGCACACCGACATATCTGGCCCATGCGTGCTCGCCACATGGTTGTGATCGAGCCCCAGCGTGTGCCCTACCTCGTGCGCCGAAAGCTGGCGCATGCGTGCCAGCATCATCGCCTCCACCTCGGGCGAAGGCGACCCGTCCTCATAGGGTGAGAGCAGCGCCTCGGCGATTGCGCGCAGGTGCCGCTCGCGCCCCGCCGTCAGCGTCACGATGCCCTGCAGGATCTCGCCCGTGCGCGGGTCCCAGATCATCTTGCCGTTGGAAAACCCGCGCGACGCCCGCGGCACCCAGTTGATCATGTTGTAGCGGATATCGATCGGGTCGGCTCCCTCCGGCAGCACCTCGACCCTGAACGCGTCGCGAAACCCTGCCGCCTCGAAGGCCTGGTTCCACCAGTTTGCCCCTTCCACCAGCGCGGAACGCACCGGCTCCGGCGCCCCGCGATCGACGTAGTAGACGATCGGCTTGATCGCCTTGCTCACCGCCGCGCGCGGGTCCAGCTTCTCCAGTCGGTGCCGCAGGATGTAGTGCACATCGAGTGGCAGCTCGAGCGAGCGCCCGAAATCATGGAAGATCACGCTGCTGAAAAAGGAGGAGCGCGGATCGAAATGCCGCGGCCTGTACCCGCCATCAGGTAGCCGCACGAAGCAGTTGCGCACCCGCATCGTCACCGCGCGCGGATCGGGCGCCATCGCCGCCATCCCCTCGCGCTGCCCGTTGCCGAACCAGAATGGCAGCAGTTTCGCCTTCGGGTTGACGAAGGTCAGGATGCTCTCAACCTGCGTGTTCAGTGCAAACGCCCGCGTTCCCTCTGGCGCGATCGCGCATCGTGCCCCGTCCAGCGCATACGCCCCTTCGCTCGCTTCCCCGAGCTGCCCTGCGATATCGAAGCAGTCGCGCAGCAGGAACTCGGTCGCATCCACCACCGCGCCGCCGTTCTCCTCGCCCAGGATCTCGAACACCCACAACACGGATTCCGGAAACGCCTCGCGCACCGCCCGAAGCTGCGCCGCCTCCGCGGATGACGTCCGCCAGGCATAGTTCACCGCCACCATGAACAGCCGGGAGCCGCGCCGCTCGAACCGCACGATATTCGGCCGGCTCAGATTGCCCCGCTCCAGCCGCATGTCGCCAAGCCCGTGGGACAACCGCGTGAGGTAGATCATCTCCACCTCCAGCGGCACCACTATCCGCATCCGCCCGCCAGCCGCGTCGTGGATCAGGGGCACGAACCCGTCCATCCGGCGCATCCGCTCGGGAAGGGCAGGGGAGGCGTCCGCGGACGCCGGCATGGCTGTCGTCATGCCACGCAGTCTGTACCCTCCACGCCTCGGGTCAACTCGTCGGCGCCAGGCTTACGGACTGCCCGAGACGGAAAGTGTCTGCCCGGTGATGAACCCTGCGAAGTCGGAGGCAAGGAACATTGCCGCGTGCGCGATGTCCTCCGGCGACCCCGCCCGCCGCAGCGCCGTCCGCGCGATCAGCCCCTCCTGCTGCTCCACCGAGTAGGACTGCCACTGCCGCTCATAGTCCGGGCTGGTGCGCTGGAACCCCGGCGCCACCGCGTTCACCGTGATCCCGAACGGCCCGAGCTCCTGCCCTAGCTGCCGCGCCAGCCCTATCTCCCCGGCTTTCCCGGATGCGTATGCCTGGATGCCGGTCAACGATGTGCGCAGCCCCGCCCCGCTGGCGATGAACACGATGCGCCCTTTGCCGTGCACCTTCATTCCTGGCACCACTGCCTGAGACGCGAGGAACGCGCCGGTGAGGTTTGCGTCCAGCACCGCGCGCCACTCCGCTTCCTCCACCTCCTCCATCGGTTTCGCCCGCTGCCCGAGCACGCCGCCCGCGACATAGACCAGCACATCCGGCGCGCGTCCCGCCCCATCCGTCGCCGCCGCCACCCACCCGCGCAGCGCCGCGCGGTCGAGGAAATCCACCTGCCGTGTCACCGCGGGCAGGTCCGCCATCTCCGCGAGCAGCCGGTCGGCCGCGAACACCTTGCCACCCGCCGCCGCGAACCCGCGCGCGATCCCGTGCCCGATGCCGCGCGCCGCTCCCGCCACCAGCACGCATTGTCCCTCGAAGGTGATGTTCATGCCGCTCCGGCTCCCCAAATCCGCGGCAACCAGTCTGGCCGCTCCGCGCACGCGGTCAACCGGGTGCGCGCTTGCACTGCCTCGCGAAATGACCGAGTAGCCATTCCGGGAGAGGGGAGCCAGTCATGGACCGCTACGCGGAACTGAGATCGCTCGCTCGTGAACTGGGGGTGGAAGCCGTGGCGCTTGTGCCCGGCCCCAATTTCGACCGGGTGATGAAGAAACCCTTCCACACCAACGAGCGCGCCTTCGCCGTCGTCGTCCCCGCCGAAGGCCCGCCGGCCGCCGTTGTCCCCAATCTCGAAATGCGCTCCTGGGATCTCGTTGGATTCGAAGGCGAAACATTCGACTATCGCGACGAAACCGGCCCCGCCGCCGCCTTCGCCGCGCTCGCCGCGCACCTGCCGCTCTCGCGCCTCGCGGTCGAGGGCCAGGTCATGCGCGTCTTCGTCCACCACGCCTTCCTCGCCGCCTATCCCGCACTCAGCATCGTGGACGGCGAGGCCGCCATCTCCGCGCTGCGTCTTGCCAAGACGGAACCGGAACTCGCGGCCCTCGACGAAGCGATCCGCATCTCGGAGATGGCGCTCGCCGAGACGCTGGCTGACGTCCGCGCCGGCCTCACCGAAAAACACGTCGAGAAGCTTCTCGTCCAGGCCCTGTTCCGCAGTGGCGCGGAGGAAAACGCCTTCCGTCCCATCGTGGCCGCCGGCGACAACTCGGCGCGCCCGCACGCCTCCGCCCGCGCCGACTACGCCATCCGCCCGGGCGACGCGCTGTTGCTGGACTTCGGTGCGCACTGGGGCGGACTCAACGCCGACATCACCCGCACCGTCTTCGTCGGCCACGCCAGCGACGAAGCACACGCGGTCTACGAGGCGGTGCTCGCCGCCAACCGCACCGGTCTTCAGGTCACGCGCCCCGGTGTCACGGCGCACGACGTGGACGATGCCGTCATGGGCATGCTCGAGGCCTCGTCCTTCGCCGATCGCATCCGTAGCAAGACCGGCCACGGCCTTGGCCGCCAGGTGCACGAGGCGCCCTACATCATGCGTGGCAACCATCAGGTCCTGCGGCCCGGCATGGTCTTTACCGTCGAGCCCGGACTCTACCGCATCGGCGGCTTCGGCGTGCGCATCGAGGACGACGTCCTCGTCACCGCGGACGGTTGCCGCTCCCTCACCTCGTTCCCGCGGGAGCTGACCATCATCGGCCGGTAGCGCCGCGGCCTAGAGCCTGCTTTCGCGATACTCGCTTCGCTCCAGCCAACCGTCGTCGATCTCGATGCCCCAGCCAGGCTCCGAGGGGATCGCGACCATGCCGTCCACGACGTCATAGGGGTTGTTGCGGAACAGCCCCTCCTGCCATGGATAGTAGTCCGGCCCTTCGATCGAGAACTCCAGGTACTTGCCGGCATTCGGGATCGCGCCGAGCAGGTGCATCGTGAACAGCGTCACCATCGTCAGGTTGGCGCTATGCGGCGTGCAGGGCAGGCCGGCCGCCGCCCCGAGCGCCGCAAATTCCATCGTGCGAACCATGCCGCCAGCGTAACAGACATCCGGCTGGATGATGTCCACCGCCCGCATCCCGGTGATCTGCCGCCAGGTTTGGATCAGGCAATCCTGCTCGCCCCCGGCCACGTCGATCTCCAGCGCCTCCGTCACGCGCCGCGTTGCCTCGATATCCCAGTACGGAACCGGCTCCTCGAAATGGGAGACGCCATGGTCGGCCAGCATCCGCCCGACTTCGATCGCCCGCGTCACGGAAAACCCGCTGTTGCCATCGGCCAGCAGCGCCACGCCCGGCCCCACGGTGCGGCGCATCGCGGGAATGATCGCTTCTGTCCTGCCCGGCCATTCATCCACGTCGTTGCCGCACTCCGCCCCCACCCGGAACTTGCACGCCCGGAACCCATGGCGCTGCACCAGCTCCGCGAGTCGCCGCCCCTCGTCCTGCGGCGAGATGTCGCGCTTCATCGAGGAGGCATAGGCGGGAATCCGCCGCGGCGTGCCGCCCAGCAGCTCGCACACGCTCCGTCCCTCGCGCTTGCCCTTCAGGTCCCACAGCGCGGTATCGATCCCGCCGATCGCGCGGCACAGATGCGAGCCGGGAAACTTGTGCTCCCTGAGCGGGATGATGCCGACCAGCCCAGCGATATCGTCCGCATCCCACCCCAGCGCCCACGGCGCCACCTGCCGGTGCAGGACGAGGCAGCTGATATCGGCATGGTACGGTGCCACCTGGCCCCAGCCCTGCGTCCCGTCTTCCGCCGTCACGCGCACGAAGCCAACGAACTCCGTGCAGAAGGTCTCGATGCGGGTGATCTTCATTGGGGTGGCCGATCCGCTCTCTTTGCCTGGACGCAATCCTCGCCTCGCGCGAAACCTGGATGCGGAATGGCTTCACCAGAAGGTCCATTGTGTGTAGCCTGGGATACCAATCCAAACGCGCAGACAATCCGGATGCGCCAACAATCAACATCGGGCGAAAGACCATGGTGAAGAGACCAGGCGGGGCCCTGCTGCCGAACATCGCGATCGACCACGCAGCACCGCTTCCGATCGCCACCCAGCTTTACGTGGCGCTTCGCGACCTCATCCTCGCCGGAACGGTAGCGCACGGCACCCGCCTGCCTGCCACACGCACCCTCGCGCGCGACATCGGCGTCTCCCGCACCACCGTGATCGAGGCGTTTGACCGGCTCAAGCTCGACGGCATCGTGGACTCCCATGTCGGCGTCGGCACCGTCGTCAGCGCCTCGCTCGACCTCGAGCGCCCGAGCGAGACCCCGCACGAGCCCGCTTCCGGCCCGACGCCCCCGCTCGCGCGCGCCGCTGTGGCAGCCCTTTCCAGCCTCGCGGAACGCCCGCGCCTGCCGCACTCGCCCCGCGCCTTCGTCACCGGCCTGCCGGCGTTCGACGCCTTCCCGATGGCGCAATGGTCGCGCCTTGCTGCCCGTCATTGGCGAGAGCCGCGCCAGGCGGTGATGGGCTACGGCTCCCCGGTGGGCGAAGCACGGCTGCGCCAGGCCATCGCCGCGCATCTTGGCGCCAATCGCGGCATCACCTGCGACCCTGACCAGGTCTTCATCGTCGGCGGCGCGCAGCAGGCCTTCCTGCACATCGGCACCATGCTGCTCGATCCCGGCGACGCGGTCTGGTTCGAGAATCCCGGCGCCATCGGCGCGCGCAACGGCCTGCTCGCCACCGGCGCGCGCCTCGTCCCGGTGCCGGTGGACGCGGAGGGAATGCAGGTCGCCGAGGGCCTGCGCCGCTCGCCGGAGTTCCGCCTGGCGTTCGTCACGCCATCGCACCAGCAGCCGCTCGGCCACATCATGAGCATCGAGCGCCGTCTCGCCCTGCTGCGCGCGGCACAGCGCGCCGGTGCCTGGATCGTCGAGGACGATTACGACGGCGAATTCTGCTTCGGCCGCCGCCCGCTCTCCACGCTCAAGAGCATCGACAGCGGCGGCAGCGTTCTCTACGTCGGCACCTTCAGCAAATCGCTTTTCCCCGCCCTGCGCCTCGGCTTCATCGTCGCGCCCCCGGCGCTCGTCGAACCGCTCACGCGCATCTCCAGCGCCGCCAACGCCGGCGTGCCCGCCTCGACGCAGGCGATCGTTGCCTCCTTCATCGAGGAAGGCCATTTTGCCTCCCACATCCGCCGCATGCGCCGCATCTACGAGGAGCGGCACGCAACCCTGCAGGAGGCAGCCCGCGACCTCGCCGGCCTGCTCGACGTTGCGTCGACAGACAGCGGCCTGCACACCGTCGGCGCGCTCGCGGAAACCCTGCCGGAAAAAGTCGTCGCGCAGGAAGCTGCCGCGCGCGGCGTGATCGTCGCCCCGGTCGGCCGCTACGCCATCGAGAAAGTCGCGAGCAACGGCCTCGTGCTCGGCTTCGGCGGCGTCCGCCCGCACGAGATCCGCGCCGGCATGCGCGCTCTTGGCGAGGTGTTGCGCGGCATGAGCGCGCCTGCTCGTGCCGCGAACGCCACGCCGCGCGGGCGGGCAAAGGTCGCGGCATGAGCCAGGCGCAAAATGGCCCGGTTGTTTCCCGGAATTGGGTCTGACCCCCCGGACCGATCAGTCGCAGCGTCGTCGCGCCATGGAATTCGACCACATCGTCGTCGGCGCCGGGTCCGCGGGCTGCGTGCTGGCGCGGCGCCTCGCCGATTCCGGTGCGACCGTACTCCTCCTGGAGGCCGGCGGCGGCGATGCCTGGCCGTCGTTACGGGTGCCGATCGGCTATGGCCGCTCCTTCTACAACTCCCGCGTCAACTGGATGTACCAGACGGAGCCGGAGGCGACGCTCGCCGACCGCGCCGGCTATTGGCCGCGCGGCCGCGTGCTCGGCGGCTCGAGCACGATCAACGCCATGGTCTACATGCGCGGCCTGCCCCGCGACTTCGACGACTGGCGCGACCTGGCCAACCGGGGGTGGGGCTGGGCGGACGTGCTGCCCTACTTCCGCCAGCTCGAAACCTATGCCGGCGCCGGCAGCGAGGACCGGAGCACGCGTGGCAGCGGCGGCCCACTCCACGTCTCGGACGTCGCCGCCGCGTGCCATCCGCTCTGCGACAATTTCCTGCGTGCCTGCGAGGAGTCCGGACTCAATCGCAGCCCCGATCTCAATGGCGTGGCTTCCGAAGGCGTCGGTCATTATCAGATCACAACGAAAGCCGGCCTGCGCATGTCTTCGGCCCGCGCCTTCATCCCGCCCGGCCAGCGCCCAGCCAATCTGCGCCTGGAACTGAACGCCCACGTCCTGCGCATTGATCTGGAGGGCAGGCGGGCCGTCGGCGTCACTTACCGCAGGGGCGCAAGCCAAATCTCTGCACGCGCCCACCACGGCGTTGTCCTCGCCGCCGGCGCCATCGGCTCGCCCACGCTCCTGCAGCTCTCGGGCATCGGCGAGCCCGCGCTCCTCGCGCGGCACGGCATCGCGGTTGCGCACGCGCTCCCCTCGGTCGGCGCCCATCTGCAGGACCATCTCTGCATCGACCACCTCTACCGTGCCCGCGTCCCAACCCTGAACCAGGAACTCGGCCGCCTGCCAGGCCAGATCCGTGCGGCCTTGCGCTACGCCCTGTTTCGCACCGGCCCGCTCGCCCTCAGCGTCAATCAGGCAGGTGGTCTCGTGCGCAGCACGCCGGACCAGTCCGCCCCCGACATGCAGCTCTATTTCTCACCCCTCAGCTACACGCGCGCCCAGCCGGGCAAGCGCGCGCTGATGCGGCCAGACCCGTTCCCCGGCTTCCTCCTCAGCGCCCAGCCTTGCCGGCCGCACAGCCGCGGCCGCATCGAGATCGCGTCGGCGGATCCGCTGGCGCCGCCGCGCATCCTGCCCGGCTCACTCTCCGACGAGCGCGATGTCGAGGCCCTGCTTCGTGGCGCGCGCCTCCTGCGCCGCATCGCCGCAGCCCCCGCGCTCGCCGCGGTCATCGCTGAGGAAATGGCGCCCGGCCCCGACGTCACCGGCGACGCCGGGATGATCAGCGATATCCGCGCCCGTGCCTCCACGGTCTTCCACCCGGTCAGCACCTGCCGCATGGGTGCCAATGCCGCGGACAGCGTCGTCGATGCGCGCCTGCGCGTCCACGGCATGGCCGGGCTATGGATCGCGGACGCGTCGATCTTCCCATCCGTCACGTCGGCCAATACCAACGCGCCGGTGATGATGGTGGCGGAGAAGGCCGCCGCAATGATCCGCGAGGACGTCAACAACCCGCAATGACACCCAGCAAGGCTGCCACAGGATGACCCAGCTCATTTCCGGCGCGACCAGGCTCACTTCCTACTGGTGGGACGCCACACCGCGCCCCGCGCTGGCGGACACACCGCCCCCTTCGCGCGCCGATGTCGTCGTCATCGGCTCCGGCTACACCGGCCTGGTCGCGGCGATCACCGCGGCGCGCGCCGGCCTCCAGGTGGTGGTGCTGGACGCCGAGGATGCCGGCTACGGCTGCAGCACGCGCAACGGCGGGCAGATCTCCACCAGCATCAAGCCAGGCTACGCGGAGCTCACGCGCCGCCACGGCGTGGAGCAGGCCCAGGCCATCCTGCGCACCGGCCGCGAGTCGCTCGCCTGGACCGGCGCCTTCATCGCCGGGGAAGGCATCGACTGCGACTTTGAAGTCTGTGGCCGCTTCCACGCCGCCCACAGCGCCCAGGCCTACGAAAAACTCGTCCGCTCGCTCGAGGATCACGCCCCCGGCTTCAAACCCCCCGTCGAGATCGTTCCCCGCGCCGAACAGCACCGGGAGCTGGATACCGATGCCTATCACGGCGGTGTCGTCTTCACGCAGCACGCCTCGGTTGATCCCGGCAAATACCACCAGGGCCTGCTCGACCGCGCGCTCGCTGCCGGCGCCCAGGTCATCCCGCGCTGCGCCGCGACCGCGCTCGCCAGCGCTGGCGGCATGAAGCGCGTGCGCACCGCGCGCGGCGACATCAGCGCCCGGCAGGTCGTCGTCGCCACCAACGGCTACACCGGCAAGCTCGTCCCGTGGCTGCGCCGTCGCGTCATTCCCATCGGCAGCTACGTCATCGCGACGGAAGAAATCCCGCTCGACGTCATGGCTCGCCTGATGCCGCGCGGCCGCATCGTCAGCGACACGCGCAAAGTCGTCTACTATTACCGCCCCTCGCCGGACGGGCGCCGCATTCTCTTCGGCGGCCGCGTTTCCTTCAGCGAAACCGACCCGCGCGCCAGCGGGCCGCTCCTGCGCACCGAGCTCGTTCGTATCTTCCCCGAGCTGCGCGACATCGGGATCAGCCATTCCTGGTGGGGCAGCGTCGCCTACACCTTCGACGAGCTCGCCCATATCGGCGAGCGCGACAGCATTTTCTACGCCATGGGCTATTGCGGCTCGGGCGTCGGCATGGCCGGCTATCTCGGCATGTGCCTCGGCGACAAGCTGCTCGGGCGCAAGGCGGGCACGACCGGACTCGATCCGATTCCGTTCCAGACGCGCCCCTTCTACACCGGCAATCCCTGGTTCCTCGCCCCCTCCGTCGCCTGGTACCGCTGGCGCGACGCGCGGAGCTGACCCTCAGCCCAGGTCGCGCCGCCGCCCGATCAGCGTCAGCGCCAGCAGCAGCGAGGAAACCACGATCATCAGCGTCGAGATCGCGGCGATCGTCGGGTCGATCTGGTCGCGCAGCGCGTTGAACATGTTGCGCGTCAGCGTCGGATGGTCGCCTCCGGAAATGAACAGCGCGATCACCACTTCGTCGAACCCGGTCAGGAAAGAGAGCACCGCGGCCGTGGTCACGGCAAAGCGGATCTGCGGCAGCGTCACGCGCATGAACGCACCGAGCCGCGTGGCACCCAGGCTGCGTGCGGCCATCTCCTGGCGCAGGTCATGCCCCCGCAGCGCCGCGGAAACCACCAGCGTCGCCACCGGAATCGCCAGCGTGGAGTCCGCCAGCACCAGCCCCGTGAGCGTGTGCAGCAGGTGCAGCTTCACATCGACATAGAACACGCCGATCGCGATCAGGATCACCGGCACCATGATCGGCAGCAGCAGCAGCGCCCCCGCGAGCCGCGCGAGCCGCATCCCGCAATTGAGCAACCCGTAGGCAGCCGCGGTGCCCAGCGTGGTCGCCACCACCGCCGTCAGCGCCGCCACCTCGAAGGACGTCACGGTGGCCTGCCGCCACGCTGGCGAACCGAGAAAATGCGCATACCAGCGCAACGAGAAATGCCGCGGCGGAAACTCGAGGAATTGGGAAGCGGAAAACGACATCGGAACCACGATCAGCGTCGGCAGGACCAGAAACGCCAGCAGCACGGCCCCCAGCGCATAGAGCCACAGCCGCGCGCGATGCGTGATGCCCGTCTCCGTCGCCGGCGCCGAAAGCCAGCTCACGCGCCGCCTCCAAACAGCCGGTCGAGCCTGGCGAAGCGCGAGGCGAGGAACAGCAGCAGCGCCGTGACCACCAGCAGCACCACGCCGAATGCCGCCGCCGGTCCCCAGCTGAAATAAAGCTCGATGTCGCTCGCCACCTGGTTCGCCGCCATCACCACGCGCCCGCCGCCGAGCACCGCCGGTGTCACATAGGAACCGAGGCAGAGGATGAATGTGATCGTCACCCCAGCCAGCAGGCCAGGCCGCGAGAGTGGCAGGAAAACGTGCCAGAACACCTGCGCCGGTCCCGCACCGAGATTCGCCGCCGCGCGCACATAGTCGCGTTCGATCGCACGCATCGAGCCATAGAGCGGCAGCACCAGAAAGGGCAGCATGATGTGCACCAGCCCGACGATCGTGCCCTCCATGTTGTAGACGAGCGTCAGCGGTTTCTGCCAAAGCCCGAGCCGCATGCCCCAGAGATTGATCAGCCCGTCGCGCTGCAGCAGCACCAGCCACGCATAGGTCCGCACCAGGATCGAGGTCCAGAACGGCATCAGCACGCCGACCATCATCAGCCCGGCCCGGCGCGGCGGCATCTGCGTCAGCAGATAGGCCAGCGCGTAGCCGAGCACGGTGCAGATCGCGGTCACCAGCAGGCTGATGTCGAAACTCGCGAACAGGATGCGCCCATAGGCGGGCTGCACGATCAGCCTTCGGTAGTTCGCGAGGCTCCACGCGCCATTGTCATCCAGGAACGACAGGAAGAACAACCAGGCCACCGGCACCAGGACCACCAGCGTCACGAGCGCCAGCGCCGGCAGCCCGAGCCCGAACAGCGCCCAACGCTCGCCGCGTTCGTCGCGCGCGAGCTCAGCCGCGTTCAGCGCCGGGGTGTCAGCCGGCATCATCGTGCAGCAGGCACACGTCATGCGCGGCCAGCGCCAGCCGCACCGCATCGCCGACACGGGGCAGGGCACGGATCGCGGCGCGCGCCGAACCGACGCGCGCCGCGATGAGCTGGCCCCCCTCCAGCCCGACCTGCACCAGCACGCTGTCACCCTGGTAGATAATGTCGTGGATATGCCCGGCGAAGACATTGTCGTCCGCCCCGGCCACCTCGCCCTCGGCCAGCAGGGCCACACGCTCCGGCCGCAGCATCAGCAGGTTTGCATCCGCCGGCACGTCCTGCCCGCCGAGCAACAGCTTCTGCCCGCCGAGGTAGAAGCCGTCCCCCGAACGCCGTGCCGGCAGGAAATCCGACTCCCCGATGAATTCGGCAACAAAACGATGCCCGGGCCGCTCGTAGATGCCGCGCGGCGTGTCGAGCTGGACGATGCGCCCGCGGTCAATCACCGCGATCCGGTCGGACATGGTCAGCGCCTCGCGCTGATCATGCGTCACGCAGACCGTGGTGATGCCCAGCCGGTCATGCAGCCGCCTGAGCTCGATCTGCATATGCTCGCGCAGTTGCTTGTCGAGGGCCGAGAGCGGTTCGTCCATCAGCAGGATGCGCGGCTCGAACACGATCGCACGCGCCAGCGCCACGCGCTGTCGCTGCCCGCCGGAAAGTTCGGCGATCCGACGCCCCTCGAACCCCGGCAGCTGCACCATCTCCAGCGCCGCCGCCACACGCCGCGCGATCTCCGCCCGCTCCATCCGGCGCAATTTCAGCGGAAAAGCGATGTTCTCCGCAACCGTGAGATGCGGAAACAATGCATAACTCTGGAACACCATCCCCACGTCGCGCCGGTGCGGTGCCAGGCGGATCACCTCGGTCTCGCCGAAGCGCAGGCTACCCTGGTCCGGCCGCACGAACCCCGCCATTACCATGAGCAGCGTCGTCTTGCCGGAGCCCGAGGGGCCGAGCAGCGTCAGGAATTCGCCGCTGCGGACATCGAGGTCGATGTGGTCGAGCGCGACGATACCGCCATAGGTCTTGCGCACCTGCCGGATTTGGATCGGCAGTGCCCTTGCGCTGGGCACTGCCGCGGCGGATTGGGTCATCCCGTCATCATATTCTGGTACGCTTCCTGCGCCTTTTGCGCGTATTTCATGTACCACTCATCGTCGATCAGCAACTGCTTCGCGGTGTTCTCCGGCGACGACGGCAGCTGCGCCGCGTAGGCAGGCGCGATGATGTCGGTCAGCTTGTAGGCATCCTGGTTGGTCGGGCCGTAGGTGATGTACTTCGTCAGCTCTGCCTGGTTGCGCGCCTTGCTCACCTCGTTGATGAAGCGCATCGCCAGTTCCTTGTTGGGTGCCCCCTTCGGCACGACGTAGCAGTCCGTGTCGAGCAGGCCCTCGTTGAACGTATACGCCACCTTGGCACCCGCCTTGCGCACGGCGTCGAGCCGTCCGTTCCACGCCGCGATCATGTCCACCGCGCCATCCTTCATCAACTGCGCCGACTGCGCGCCGGAGGACCACCACACCGCAACATGCGGCTTCAGCTCCTTCATCTTCTTGATGGCGCGCTCGATGCCGCCCGGCGCGGAAAGCACCTTGTAGACGTCTGCCGGCGCCACGCCGTCGGCCATCAGCGCCGGCTCCAGCGTCACCGTGTTGCGATAGGAGCGCGTTCCGGGGAACTTCTTCACGTCCCAGAAATCCGCCCAGCTCTGCGGCCCCTTGTCCCCGAACGTCTTGGTATTCCACCCTATCACGGTGGAGAACACGTCGTTGCCGATAAAATACGGTTGCGCCGTGCCGGGAATGAAGCCCTTGGTGTCGATCACTTTGTAGTCGAGCTTCTCGAGCAATCCCTCCACGCCCGCGCGTGCCCCGGTGCCGGACCCGCAGCTCACCACGTCCCACCCGACCGCGCCGGACTTCACGTGCACCCGAAGCTCCGCGAGCCCGCTATAGGTTTCCTGCTTGACGGTGATGCCAAGCGCCTTCGCCGCGGGCTCGAATTCCGCCTTGTTCTGAGCGTCCTGGTAGGCGCCGCCCCAAGAGACGACCGTGATCTGCTTGGCATCCTCCGCGCTGGCCTCGCGTGTCGCCGCAATGATGGCCGGCATCGCCAGCGCGGCGACCGAACCGCCGAGCATCGTCCTGCGCCGCATGGTTACCTCCCTTGGGTTGGTTTTTTGGCATCAGGATGGAACACCGGGTTTGGCCGCGTGAGTAGGGCCAATTTGGAAGGCACGGCATACCAATCCTCACGCCCGCTCCGCGCGAAACCGGGCGCACGGCCTGGCAACCGGTGACAGGCGCAGCCGAGGCCGCGCGCCACTCCGTCATCCCATCGCCCGACCTCCGTCCGAACAGCCTGATCACGCCTTGTCGCCGCCGACAACGCACATGGCGCGCGGGCCCCGGCATCAGCGTCCACGCCATGGCGGACCCAACCTCAGGCACGGTGGGCGCCATCCTCGTCGCGAACCTCCATGGCGCGTGCGGACGTTGCCGGGTGCTGCATGAGCCAGCACCTGTTGCATCGACAGGCGTCCTGGCTGTTTCTTTCCCCCATTGAACGGAGCGGAGCCCGCATGACCACCTCGCGCCTGCTGCGGGATTGCCCCGCCGTCCTCTTCATCGTCTACACGCCCGGCCCCGGCGCCGAGGAGCGGGGCTACGCCAAGTGGCTGCGCGAGATCGATAATCCGTTCTTCAATGCCATTCCGGGCGTGCACCATTATGCCAACTGGAAGGTCGAGGAGGCGCGCATCGGCGCTCCGCTGGACTATACCCATTTCGATCTCCAAGGACTTGCGGCGGCGAATGATCTCGAGCGCGTCTGGTTCAATCCCGATCTCGACGTTTTCCGCCGGGAGTGGGTGCGCCTCTGGGGTTACAGCGCTGGTGCGCCTGGCCCCGTGCAGGCCAGCGCCTATCTGATGCGCCCCGTCCACCAGCGCGCGGTGCCCGCGCGTTCCTTCGCCCGCGTCAGCGGCGGGATCGGCCCCGCGCCGGAGGACCACGACCATGCGTGGCGCTTCACCGAGACCATCCGCAAGCATTACGCGATGGGCACCTCGGGCGATGCCTGGCGCCTGCCCGTCGCCGAGGACAATCCGCTCGGCCTGGACTGGCTGGTTCTCGACTACGGTGGCGATACCGCTTCCCTCGCGGCTGCCGAGCCGCCCGCCGGCGCCACCCTCAGCTTCAACGCCCGCCTCCTGGCCGCTCCCTGATGGCGGGCGAACTGCAAGACCGGGTCTGCGTCGTCACCGGCGCGGCAGGCGGGATCGGCGAGGCGTTGCTGCGGTGCTTCGCGGGCGAGGGCGCCCGCCTTTACGCGCTCGACCGTGCCGCGCCGGACCCGCAAATCCCCCGCGTCACGCCGATCCTGCTCGACCTCGCGGACGCCGCGCGCATCGAGGCTGCCTTCGCGCGCATCAGGGGCGAGGTCGGTCGCGTCGATGTGCTGGTCAACAACGCCGCCGCCCGCACCCGCCGCGCCACCGTGCCTGAACTCGCGCCGGCCGAGTGGGACGAGGCGATCGCCGTTAACCTCACCGCCGCCTACCATACGTGCCGCTTCGCAATTCCGCTCATGCGGCCGGGCGGTTCCATCGTCAACGTGGCCTCCCAGCTCGGTCGCGTCTCGGCTGCCGGGCGTGCCGCCTACTCGGCCACCAAGGGTGCGCTCATCGCCTTCAGCAAGGCGCTGGCAATCGACCACGCCGCCCAGGGTATCCGCGTCAACGCGCTCTCCCCCGGCGCGGTCGACACCGCACGACTTGCCGAGACATT
The DNA here is from genome assembly GCA_963764465.1 of uncultured Pseudomonadota bacterium. Lineage (GTDB taxonomy): Bacteria > Pseudomonadota > Alphaproteobacteria > Acetobacterales > Acetobacteraceae > JAJXXT01. The sequence continues at coordinate 337,559 of CAVXSO010000001.1, forward strand.
CGGTTCCGCGGCGGCGGCAGAGGCCGCGCTCGGCCCGCTGCATCTTCTCAACCGGCTCGGCCGCGCGGAGGAAATCGCGGAAGCGGCGCTGTTCCTCGCCTCGGACCGCGCCTCCTTCGTCACCGGCTCTGATTTCCTGGTCGATGGCGGCTACTGCGCCCGCTAGCGCTGTGTAAGGGACGCTCCCGGTGCGCGGCGCGGCGCGGCGCGGCGCCGAATCAGATCGCCGCTTCCGGCTTCGCGAGCGCGTTGCTCGCAACCCCCCACATGCCGTCCTCGCGCACCATGGCGATCTGGTATTCGTACATGTCCGGCCGATACTGCGCCTCGATCGCCTCGATCACCCGGCCAGCCTTGTCGCGCACCTGCCGGCGCACCCACAGCAGCGCGCTGCCCACTTCCACGTGCAGCGCCTTCGCCACCCCCGCGTCGGCCAGCCGCGCGGAGATCACCTGGTCCGCCCGCGTCGGATGCGCACCGATCTCCTCCAGCAGTTGCAGCAGCGGGCGCGACGCAAGATCATCGGCGCGGAAGCGCTGGCCGATCTCCTGCGGCACCCAGGTGGTCAGGTAACTGAACGGCGTGCTCTTCACGGAACGGACACGGACCGACTTCTGCACCATGGTGCCGATCGGCGTCTCCAGCCACTGGGCAACCTCGGGCGGTGCGGCCACGTATTCGAAGCTGAGCAGCTCCACCTTGGTTCGCAGGCCCATCGCGAGCAGGTTCTCAAGCAGACCGCGCAGATTCTCCCGCCGCTTCTGCGGCGCGGGCGGGCGCGCATAGGTGCCGGCGCCACGCCGGCGCAGCACCAGGTTTTCCTGTTCCAGCCGCTGCAGCGCGCGGCGGATGGTGATGCGGGAAACCCCGTGCGTTTCCGCCAGCTCATGTTCGCCGGGCATCAGCATCTCGGGTGGCCAGACGCCTTCGATGATCTGCTGGCGCAGCAGCAGGTAGATGCGGTGGTAAAGCGGCAGCGGGTCCGCGGATTCGCCGGGAGTGTTCATGGCGCCGCCACACGGTCGGGTGCCATCCACGGCTGGCGCGCGCTGTCTGTCTGCTGGAATGCCATGATCGCGGCCCGGTGCTGCAGGGTCGGGCCGAAGTCGTCAAGCCCCTCCAGCAGGCGGCGCTTGCGGAACGGCTCCACCTCGAAGCGCCGCATGCCGCCGTCGGGCAGCCGCGGCGTCTGGCCCGCCAGGTCCACGGTGAGCTGCGCAGGCAGCACCGCGCGCAGTGCCGAAACCTGTTCCGCCGGCAGCGCGATGGTGAGCAGACCGATCTTGCTCGCGTTGCCCGCGAAGATGTCACCGCACCTCGGTGCGATAACGCAACGGATGTCGGCATCAACCCGCGCGTATGCCGCCGCCTCGTGCGACGATGCGCAGCCGAAATTCTCACCTGCCACCAGTACCACCGGGTGGGCGTGATCGAGCACAAAAGCCTGATCCGCGCGGCATCCGTCGTGGAACGGGATATCCTTGTAGCCCGCGCTTTGCGCCATGGCGGCGACGGCGGCCGCGGAGCGCTTGCCCTTCGGCGTCGTCGCCCGCCCCTCGATCCAGGCGAAGTTGGTCTCGTCCGGCGCCACCATCCCGGCGCGCCCGCCGGCCTCGATCGACATGTTGCACACCGTGAGCTGTCCCTCCATGTCGAGGCCGCGAACGGCGCTGCCGGCGCATTTGATGACAGGGCCGGCCGCCCCCGCCGCCCCGATGCGCCCGATGATGGCGAGAAATGATGTCCTTGGCCGCGATATGCGCCCCCAGCGTGCCCTCCACCGCGATGCCGAGGGTCTTCGGCGGGCGCTGCCACAGCGTCCCGCTGGCGAGCGCGTGCCTCACCTCCGAGGCGCCGATGCCGAAGCCGTGGAAGCTGCCCTCATGGACGAAGTGCCGGTCGATCCATAGCAGGCAGGTGCCATCCTCGCGCGTGAGGATGGTGTGCTGGTCCCAGATCTTGGCGAACAGGGTGCGCGGCGCGGCGGGGTCCGTCTGCATATCGTCTCGGGGCTCCTCCAGGGCGGCCGCATTGACAAGGCCGCCGCCTTCATGTCCTTAACATATGACAACTTATGAAGGCCGGTTGCAATGCATGTCTCGCGTCTGCGTTCCAGGCTGCGGAGCGATGCGGCCCTGCTTTGCCCCGGCGTCTACGACCCGCTGAGTGCGGCCATGGCCGTCCAGGCGGGATTCGAGGCGGTCTACCTCTCCGGCGCCTCGATCGCCTATACCCAGCTCGGCGGCCCTGATCTGGGTCTGATGTCGATGACCGAGGTCGCCGACGTGCTCGCCCGCATCCGCGAGCGCGTGGACGTGCCGGTGATCGTGGACGCCGACACGGGCTGGGGCAACGCGCTCAACGTGGAGCGCACCGTGCGCGTGTTCGAGCGTGCCGGCGCCAGCGCCATCCAGTTGGAGGACCAGGCCTTCCCGAAGCGCTGCGGCCATTTGCAGGACAAGTCGCTGGTTCCGGCGCGCGAGATGGCGGGCAAGATCCGCGCCGCCGTCGCGATCCGCCAGGAGGCCCTGATCGTCGCGCGCACCGACGCGGTCGCGGTGGAGGGTTTCGCCGCCGCCCTCGATCGCGCCGAGGCCTATGCCGAGGCAGGCGCCGACGTGCTGTTCATCGAGGCGCCGGAATCGCGCGAACAGATGCAGGAGATCGTCGCTCGCTTCGGCCAACGCCTGCCGCTCCTCGCCAACATGGTCGAGGGCGGCAAGACGCCAATGTCCTCGGTCGCGGAGCTTGGCGCGATGGGCTTCCGCATCGTGATCTTTCCCGGCGGTACGGTGCGTGCCCTCGCGCACATGCTGCGTACCTACTTCGCGACCCTGCGCGCGGACGGCAGCACGCAGGCCTACCGCGACCGCATGCTGGACTTCACCGGGCTCAACGACCTGCTTGGCACGCAGGCGATCCTGGCGCGCGGCCGCGGCTACGACGAGGAACCGGAGCGCTGAGCATGGACGCCGTGACGCTGGCTGTGCTCAAGGGCCGTCTGGAGAGCATCGCCGACGAGATGGATGCCACACTGTTCCGCGGCGCGTTCAACCCCACCATCGCCGAGGCGCACGACGCGTGCCACGGCCTCTATGACGCGCGCACCGGCGCCACGATGATCCAGGGCAAATTCGGCCTGCCCATCTTCGTCGGCGTGATGGCCTTCGCGACCAGGGCCGTCATCGACAAATTCCCGGACGCGGCTCATGGCGACGTCTTCATCTTCAACGATCCCTATCTCGGCGGCACGCACCTCTCGGACTTTCGCCTGATCCGCCCATGCTTCCGCGACGGACGCGTGTTCTGCTGGCTCGGCAGCGTCGGGCACTGGCACGATGTCGGCGGCGCGGTGCCCGGCAACTACAACCCCGCGGCCACGGAATATTTCCAGGAAGGCGTGCTGATCCCGCCGGTGCGCCTCTACGCCGGCGGCCGCCTCAGCCAGGACATCCTCGACATCATCCTCGCCGCCTCCCGCCTGCCGGACGTGGCGTACGGCGACCTGCAGGCGCATCTTTCCGCCCTCGATCTGGGCGCCGCCCGCCTCGGCGACCTGCTCGACGAGTACTCGCCCGCGGTGGTGGCCGAGGCGCTCGACGAGCTGCGCATCCGTGCAACCCGCCAGATCCGCGCCGAAATCGCCGCCCTGCCGGACGGGCAGTGGTCGCAGGAGGATTTTCTCGACAACGACGGACGCACCGACACGCCGCTCCGCATCGCCTGCGACATCACCAAGCAGGGCGAGCACCTGACGCTGGACTTCTCCCGTTCCGCCCCAGCCTGCGCCGGCCCCGTCAACATCAGCCGCGCGACGACGGTGGCGAGCGTCTATGTGGCGCTCAAGCACCTCTTCCCGGAGGTCGCTGCCAATTCGGGCGTGCTCGAGCCGATCGAGGTGATCGTCCCGCCAGGCTCGCTGCTTGATGCCGAGCCGCCAAAGCCGGTTGGTGGCTACACCGAAACGATCCTGCGCATCATCGACGTGATGTTCTCCGCCTTCGCGCGCATTCGCCCGGACCGCGCCTGCGCCAACGCCTACGGCACCATCAACGCCCTCTCCATCGCGGGCTTGCGGGCGGACGGGCGGCGGTGGGTGCTGTTCCAGTTCTTCGGCGGCGGCCATGGCGGCACACCGGAAGGCGACGGGCTCAGCCACGGCAACCCGCCGATCGCCACCGCGATCATTCCGCCTGTGGAGGTGATGGAGGCCGCCTACCCGGTGCGCTACACGCAATGGGCGCTGCGTCCCAACTCCGGCGGCGTGGGCGAGCATCGCGGTGGCCTCGGCGCGATCTACGAGATCGAACTGCTGGAGCAGATCGCCGAGGCCTTCGTCTTCGCCGAGCGCGCGCGCTTCGCGCCGAAAGGGGTGCTGGGCGGCGGCGACGGCGCGATGAACGTCATCGCCTACCATCGCGACGGCGCCTGGCAGCGTCCGCCGCTCGGCTCGAAGGTGGTGGGCGTGGAACTGCGCCGCGGCGATCGCATCCGCCTCGAAAGCCCCGGCGGCGGCGGGCGCGGCGATCCCGCCAGCCGCGATCCCGAGGCTACCGCGCGCGACCTCCGGCTGGGCTACGTCTCGTGAACGGCGCGCGGCTCGTCGTCGGCGTCGACGTCGGCGGCACCTACACGGATCTGTTCCTGTTCGACGAGGCGTCCGGTACCGCGCGCGTCAGCAAGGTGCCCAGCATGCGCGGGCAGGAGGCCACCGCCTTCGCCGAGGGCGTCACGGCGCTGGCCAAGCTGGCGGACATCTCGGCCATCGTCCACGGCACCACGGTCGGCACCAACGCGCTGCTGGAACGCAAGGGCGCGCCCGCCGGCCTCATCACCACCCTGGGCTTCCGCGACGTGCTGGAGATGCGCCGCCGCGACCGCCGCCAGACCTGGGGTCTCACCGGCAATTTCGTTCCGGTCATCGATCGATCCCTGCGCGCCGAAGTGACGGAGCGCACCCTCGCGGACGGTACCATCCACACCGAGGTCGATCCGGCGGAGGTCCAGTCCGTCGCCACGCGGCTGCGCGACGCGGGAGCGAAGGCGCTCTGCATCGTCTTCCTGCACGCCTATGCCAACCCGGCGAACGAGCGCGCGGCGCTGGCCGCCGCACGCGCCGTCTGGCCCAACAACGACATCAGCATCTCGAGCGACATCCTGCCGGAGATCCGCGAGTTCGAGCGCACCAGCACCTCGGCGCTGAACGCGGTGCTGCAACCCGTCGTCGGTGCCTATCTCGGCGCGCTCGACGAACGGCTGCGCAAGCGCGGCTTCGCCGGCGAGTTCCTCATCGTTCAGTCCAACGGCGGCGTGATGAGCGTGGAGACGGCGCAGCGCCTGCCGGTGCGCACCGCGCTCTCCGGCCCCGCCGCCGGCGTCATCGCGGCCGCGCATATCGCCACCGAAGCCGGCTTTCAGGACGTCATTACCGGCGATGTCGGTGGCACCTCCTTCGACGTCTCGCTGATCGCGCGCGGTGAGCCGGCGCTGGCGGCGCAGTCCACAATCGATTTCGGCCTCGTCGTGCGCACCCCGATGATCGAGATCACCACCATTGGCGCCGGTGGCGGCTCCATCGCGCGGGTGGACGCGGCCGGGCTGCTGCAGGTCGGGCCGGAGAGCGCCGGCTCCGTGCCTGGTCCGGTCTGCTACGCCGCCGGCGGCACCAGGCCCACGGTGACGGATGCCAACGTCGTGCTCGGCCGCATCAACGCGGAACGCCCGATCGGCGGCAAGCTCGCGCGGCTGGACCGCACCGCGGCGGAAGCAGCAATCCTGCGCGACATCGGCGTGCCGCTCGGCGTCGATGCGACCGCCGCGGCGGCCGCGATCCTGCGCGTTGCCAACGCGCGCATGGCCTCCGCCCTTCGCCTCGTCTCCATCGAGCGCGGGCACGACCCCAAGCGCTTCAGCCTCATGCCCTTCGGCGGCGGCGGCGCGCTGCACGCCGGCGCGCTGATCCGCGAGGTGGGGCTCGCGCGCGCCCTGGTGCCGCGCTACCCAGGCGTCACCTCGGCACTCGGCTGCGTCATCGCCGACATGCGCCACGACCGCGTGCGCACCCTGAACAGGCTCCTCGCCGCCATCGAGTCCGCGGACCTGCGCGCGGAGATGGATGCGGCGGCCAGGGAACTCTCGGTGCTGCTGGACCGCGCGGGCGTTGCCTTCACCGGCCGCCTCGTCACGCACGAACTCGACATGAGCTATCTCGGCCAGACCCACACCGTCGCGGTGCGGCTGGACCTCGCACCGGACGGCAGCGGCCCCGTCACCCGCGATGTGCTGATGGAAGCGTTCGAGCGTACCTATCGCGGCGCCTATGGGCGGCTGCTGCCGGGTGCCGCGGTACGGGTGCTCAACCTGCGCAGCGCCGTCACCGGCAAGCGACCGAAGATCGACCTTCTGTCCATCGCCCCGGACCCGCATGCCACGATGGAAGGCGCGCGTCGCGGCACGCGGCGCGTCTGGTTCGGCGAGTGGCTCGATGTGCCTGTGCTGGACCGTCTCGCCCTGCCCGTGGGCTGCGAGGTGCGTGCACCCGCGGTGCTGGAGCAGCCGGACACCACGATCCTGATCGAGCCAGGCCAGCGCGGCGTCGTCGATCGTTTTGGTAACATCATCATCGAGCCGGCGGGAGATGCGGCATGAGCGCCTGGAGCGACTGCGCGCTGCTGTTGTGCGACCTGCAGAATGACTTCATCCACCCCAAAGGCGCCTATGGACGCGCCGGCCTGGGCGACGCGGAGATCGCCGCCCTGCCCACGCGCCTGAAGCCGCTGATGGAGGCGCTGCGCGCGAAAGGCGGCTGGGCCGTCTCGACGCACTTCACCCTGGTGCCGGGCAAGGACGGCGCGCCCTTCATTTCGCCGCACCTCAAGCGCACGCGCCCCTTCCTCACCACCGGCGATTTCGTGCCGGGAAGCTGGGGCCACGCGCAGGTCGATGCACTGGGCACGGCCGACCTGGCGGTCGAGAAGGTCGCCTTCTCCGCCTTCTACATGAGCCGTCTGGAATGGGTGCTCAACCGCGCCGGCATCAGGCGGCTTCTGGTCGCCGGCATCGTCACCAATGGCGGTGTGGCGAGCACAGTGCGCGACGCCGCCGTGCGCGACTACGAGGTGACGCTGCTGGAAGATGGCTGCGCCGCCTTTGATGCCGAGGTCCATCGCGTCGCCGTCGAGGCGCTGCGGCCGGTCGCGAAAATCAGCACCGTCGCGGCGGCGCTGGCTGACTTGTCCTGAAGGGTTTGTCGCTGTTGGGGAGGTAACGATGCCGAAACTGCTGAGTGACGCGCAGGTCCGCCACTACGAGGAACAGGGCTATTGCGAGGCCGTCGATGTGCTGAGCAAGGAGGAAGTCCGCCGCTACCGTTCCGATCTCGAAGCGTGGGAGGCGAGCGTCGGCCACGCGCTGGGCTGGCCGGAAAAATCCAAATCCTACCTGCTGTTCGACTGGGCGGACCAGATCGTCCACCATCCCAAGGTCCTGGACGCGGTCGAGGACCTGATCGGCCCGGACATCCTTGCCTACCACTCGACCACCTGGATCAAGGAAGCTGGCTCCGAGGCCTATACGCTGTGGCACCAGGATGGACCGTACTTCTTCCTCGACAAGCCGCTGCACGTCACGGCCTGGGTCGCGCTCTCGGACGCCACCGTCGAGTCCGGCTGCGTCCACGTTCTTCCGGGCAGCCACAAGCTCGGCCCGATGCAGCATGTGGATCTGCCAGGCCCCAACAACATGATCAAGCGCGGCCAGGGCATTCCGGGCTACGACCACGAAACCGGTGTGCCGATGCCGGTACTGGCCGGGCAGATGTCGCTGCACCACACGAACCTGCTGCACACTTCGCGCGGCAACCATGGCAAGGACCGGCGCATCGGGCTCGGCATCAGCTACATCCCGACGGTGGTGAAGCCCACCGGCACGGTGCAGCCGAGCGCGCTGCTCGTCCGCGGGGTGGATCGCTACCGGCACTTCCTGCCGGAGCAGCGGCTGCGCCGGGCGCTGAGCGAAGAAGCCGTCGCCGCGCACGCGGAGGCCAACGCCAGGTTCCGCGCCCTGCAGGACAGCGGCTTCACCCCGGCTTAAAGTCTGTTGCGGCTACAGCATGAAATCGGCGCAGCGATGCCCGATCAGGATCGCAGGTGCGTTGGTGTTGCCGCTGGTGATGCGAGGCATGACGGAGGCATCGGCGACCCGTAACCCCTCGATGCCATGCACCCGCAGCTGTCCGTCCACCACCGCCGAGAGATCCGTCAGCGGTCCCATGCGGCAGGTCCCCACGGGGTGAAACATCGTATCCGCGGTCCGCGCGATCCAGGCGTCCAGCTCGGCATCGCTCTGCACATCCGGGCCTGGTTGCAGCTCCGGCCCGCGGACGGGCGCGAAGGCACGCTGCGCGAATATTCTCCGAAGAATCGCCACGCCGCGCCGCATGGTTTCGCGGTCGCGGGAATCCGAAAGGTAGTTGGCGCGGATCACCGGTGCGGCCATTGGATCGGCGGAGGCAAGCGTGATACTGCCCCGGCTCTCCGGGCGCATCGGCGTGACGTTGGCCATGAAGCCATGGTCCTCGCCCGCGCGCGCGGGCCCGGCGAGGCCCGGCACGCGCAGCGTCGCGGTCGTGAGCCCCGGCAGGAAGTGCCCCTGCAGGTCGGGCTCGTCGAGCCCGTGGTCGGATCGCAGCATGAAGCCGGCGGCAAGCGGGAAGCTCGCCGCCGGCCCGGTTCCCGTCATCAGCGCCTGCATCAGCGCGAACGCCGCCCGGTCGAGCCGCGTGAGCGATTGCAGCGTGATCGGCTGCGTACACCGGTGCTCCACGCGCACCAGCACATGATCCTGGAGGTTGCGTCCCACGCCCGGCAGGTCCGCCACGACATCGATGCCATGCGCGCGCAGCCCGTCGGCCGGCCCAATGCCCGACAGCATCAGCAACTGCGGCGAGTTGACAGTACCTCCGCACAGCACGACGTTGCCGGCACGGAACGTCCCCGCCGTGGTGACAACCCCGGTGGCACGCCCTTTCTCGATAACCAGCCGCAGCGCGCGCGCCTTGGTGACGATGCGCAGGTTCCGCCGCTGCCGCGCCGGGCCGAGCCAGGCCCGCGCGGCAGACCACCGCCTGCCGCCAGCGATGGTGAAATGGTACCGCCCGATCCCCTCATAGGGTGGCGCGTTGAAATCGCCGGTGACCGGATAGCCGGCCTGCGCCCCCGCTTCGACGAAGATGTCGAGCAGCCTGTGCCGCACCGCGGCATCCGTGATCGGCAGCTTCCCCTCGCCACCATGATCGTCCGAGGCGCCGTCCTGGAACCGCTCGATGCGGCGGAATGCCGCCAGCGACTTCTCCCACGTCCACTCCTGCAGCCCAGCTTGCGCCCATCCGTCGTAGTCGGACGGCCTGCCACGCGCCCACACCATGCCGTTGATGCTCGACGAACCGCCAAGCACCCTCCCGCGCGGCCAGAAGCTGCGTCTGCCATCGAGATGCGCTTCGGGCTCGGTGTGATAGAACCAATTGGCGTAGCGGCTGCGCAGCAGCACGCCGGTCATCAGCGGCACGCGCAGCAGCGGGTTCCAGTCGTACCCGCCGGCCTCGAGCAGCGTCACGCGCAGTCCTGGCGCCTCACTGAGCCTGGCGGCGAGCACCGAGCCCGCGGACCCCGCGCCCACCACCACGACGTCGTCGATCATCGCGCAAGCGCCCCCTGTCCCGGCGCCTCCGCCCAGGCGCGGAACCGTTCCGAAGGCGTTACGGCTCCGGATTGCATCAGTTCCAGCCACACCGTGCATGCTTCCACGAAGCGGTTCACCCCGGCGGGCCAGATGATCAGGCTCAGCGCCTCGACCATCTTTTCCTCGGTGATCGCGGCGGCGTAGGCGGCGCGCAGATGCGTCGCGATGCCCCCGTGCCGGCCGAGCGCCGCATGCACCGCGAGCATCGCGAGATCCGCGGCCCCTTTTGGCAGGGTGGGATCGGCGAGGCGCGCGACCGCGTCCTGATACGCGGCATCGGTATCGATCGCGGGGAACCACGCTCGCCAATGCTCGGCGACGAGCCCGAATCCCTCCGCCCCGCCGGCGAAGCCCGCGAGCCGGAACGCCGCCGTCGCCTGTGCGTCGGTGCCACCGGCCTCGCGAAACAGCTTGAGGTGATGCGTGCCGATCACCTCCTTCAGCGCTACCAGCAGCGCCAGCCAGACGAACTCCTTCTCCAGCGGCGTCAGATGCCGCTCCCTGCGCGTCAGCGCCGCGTACATCCGCTCATACGCCTCGTGCAGGTCGGGCGCGGCTGCGGCCAGCGCGCCATGGTGCGGCAGGACATAGCCACGATCCGCGCGCAGCGCCGCCAAGCGCTGGCGAACCTCCTCCGGCGTGGGCAGCGCGCTTGGCGGGTCGGCTGGCATGCGTTTCTCCTTCGCGCGGACACCGCCACCGGCGGCCAAAAGCTCAGCCCAGGTCGAACCCAGCCGCCATGGCATCCGCTGTATTTTCAAAACGATAGCGCGCACTCGCGGCCGACGGCACCACCCGTCCCTCAGCGCGCCACGTACCCGCCGTCGGCGCACCACACTTGCCCGGTCACGAAACTCGCGCGCGCCGAGGCCAGGAAGAGCACCACCTCCGCCACCTCGAGCGGCTCGCCGAAGCGCCCGAGCGGGATTGCCGATTGCAAGGCCTGCCGCCGGCCGGCGTCTTCGCGCGCGGCCGCTGTCATCGGTGTCGCCGTGGGGCCCGGTCCGACCGCGTTGACGCGGATACCCTCCGGCGCGAGCTCGAGCGCGAGCGCGCGGGCAAGACCGTTCAGGCCGGATTTCGAGGCCGCGTATGCCGCCGCCGCGCTGTGCCCGACAAGCCCGATCTGGCTCGAAACCAGAACGATCGCGCGATCGCCCGTGGCCTCGCGCAGCCCCGGCAGTGCCGCGCGCGCGACCCGGAACGCGCCGGAGAGGTTGATGTCCAGCGTCTGCGCCCAATCCGCCTCGCCCGTGTCCTCCAGCGTTTGGCGGCGGAAGATCCCTGCGCAGTAGACCAGCGCATCGATGCCGCCAAGTTCCCGCCGCGCCGATGCAACGGTCGCGGCCACGCCAGCGCCATCGGTGACATCCATCGCGCGCCAGGCCACGCCCTCAAGCGCCGCGCGTGCCGCGCGCATCTGTGCCTCGTTCTGGGCCATCGCGAGCACGCGTGCCCCGCGCGCCTGCGCGAGCGTCGCCGAGGCAAGCCCGATGCCGGAGCCGGCCCCCAGCACCACCAGGCGCCGCCCCGCCAACTCGCCCGGCTGGCCTAGCCCTTCCACCGCAGCACCCGCTCCTCGAGGTATTGGATGCCGCTGTTGATCAGCGCGCCCACCACCGCCAGCACGATGATGCCGGCATAGACGCTCGTCGTGTTGAACAGCCCCGTGGCCTGCGCGATCAGGTAGCCGATGCCGGAGTTGGAGGACATGAACTCGCCGATCACGGTGCCCACCAGCGCATACGGCACGCTCACCTTGAGCCCCGTGATCACCCACGACGCGGCGGATGGTACGATCACGTAACGCAGCACGTCGAGCTGCCTGCCGCCCATGATGCGCGTCGTGTTGATGTAGAGCGGATTGACGTCGCGCACGCCGGAATAGGTGTTCAGGAAAATGACGAAGAACACGATCGCCGCCGAGACCGCCACCTTGCTCGCGATCCCGATGCCGAACCAGATGATGAACAGCGGCGCCAGCGCGATCTTCGGAATGGAATAAAGCGCCGTGATGTACGGGTCGAGCACCTCCGCCACCGCGCGGTAGCGCCCGAACACGAGGCCGAGGACAAATCCCACGCCGCACCCGATGATGAAGCCGAACACCGTCGCTTCCATCGTCACATAGAGATTGCTCCAGAGCGTGCCGTCCAGCGTCCACAGCCAGAGCCGCCCGCCCACCGCCGCGGGCGACGAAATCAGCAGCGCATCCACCCATCGCCCGGAGGCATATTGCCAGACGGCGAGGAACAGGACGCCCACCAGCACCCGGCACAGGAGGATCAGGAGGCGGCGGTTGCGCGCCTGCGCTTCCATCGCCGCGACGCGCGCGGTGCGGCCGCCTCCGATCGCGACCGCTTCATCGGCATGCCCGCTCACGCCGGCCTCCGAATCGCGCCTGAGCCCGTACCCGTCACGGCTCGTTGCCTCTCCCCGGCGCTCTCCGCCAATCCAGCCTCCACTTCTTGCCCCCCCGCACGGTTGCCAGGGTGTTGCAGTTGTCATAACCTTAATGCAAATTACGGAACGCACAACAGGGGGACGATATCATGCAACTCGGCCGACGCAGCCTTATCGCCGCAGCGAGCACGGCGGCACTGCCGCGCTTCGCGATCGCGCAATCCATGCCGGAGTTGCAGACGATGCGCTCCACCAGCCGCTCCTGGCTGTGGATGGGCGAGGATTACGCGAATATCGGCGGATTTTTCACCAAGGCCGGGGTCAAGGTCGTCTCCAACGCCTCCAACCGCGGCACCAATGTCGCCGCACTCGCCGGCGGCGGCGTGGATCTCGTCCTCGGCGATCCCGGTGAGGTGTTGAACGCGCTCGGCCAGAATTTCGGTGTCCGTTCGCTGGTGCAGACCGTCGACCGTTATGGCTCGCACGTCATGATGACGAAGACAGCCCTCGCCAAGGCCGGCGTGACCGAGGCAAGCCCGCCGGAGGCCAAATACAAGGCGCTGAAGGGCATGCGCATGGGCACCACCGGGCCGGGCGCCGCGCCGGACACGCTGCTGCGCTGGATGGCGGTGCGCGCGGGGCTCGACCCGAACAAGGACATGAAGCTGGTGCCGGTCCAGGGCGGCGGGCCCGGCATGATCGCCGGCCTGCAGCAGGGGGTGATCGACGGCTTCTGCCTGTCCTCGCCGACGGCGGATCTCGCGGTCGCCAAGGCCGGCTGCGGCTACCTCTTCAACATGGTGACGAGCCCGCCGCCGCAGCTGAAGAACTTTTGCTACATCATCGCCAGCACCAGCGATAAGACGCTGCACGACAAGCGCGAGGCGCTCATCCGCTACGCCACGGGCGTCGCCCTCGCGCTGCGCTCGATCAAGCAGGAACCCGATAAGTTCAAGGCGGCGGCAATTCCATTCCTGCAGCTCGACCCGTCCATCGCCGAGGGTGCGTTCGCCGGCAACGCCACGATGTACACCGCGGATCCGATGCCCGTCGCCTCCGAGTTTCCGCTCAACATCGAAATGATCAACATCGCCGACGAATCCGGTCACGCCCCGAAGGTTCCGGCCAGCGTCACCTTTCAGAAGATGTACGACACCAGCATCGTCGCCGAGGCGATGAAGCGCATCTGATGGCCGGCTCCGCCATCTCCATCCGCGGCGTGCGGAAATCCTACGTTTCCCGCCGCCGCGAGGTGCTGGCGCTCGACCGTGTCGATCTCGAGATCGCCGCGGGTGAATTCGTCGCCTTCGTCGGGCCGTCGGGCTGCGGCAAGTCGACGCTGATGAACATGATCGCCGGGATCCTTCCGGTCACCGAGGGCACGATCGTCCACGGTGGCCGGACGGTGACCGACATCAACCGCCACGTCGGCTACATGACGCAGCAGGACGCGGTGCTGCCGTGGCGTACGGTGGAGTCGAACGTCGAGCTGCCGTTGCGCTTCCATAAGGTACCCGCAGCGGAACGGCGTGTGCGCGTCGAGGCGATGTTGCAGACGGTGGGTCTCACCGGCTTCAACAAATCCTTCCCCGCGGAACTCTCGGGCGGCATGCGCAAGCGCGTGGCCATCGCGCAGCTCCTCGCCTATGGCCCCGACACGCTGCTGCTCGACGAGCCGTTCGGCGCGCTCGATGCGCAGCTCAAGCTCATGATGCAGGAGCAGTTGCTGGCAATCTGGGGCGAACGCCAGCAGACCGTGGTGTTCGTCACGCACGACCTCGCCGAGGCGGTCACCGTCGCCAGCCGCGTCATCGTCTTCAGCGGCCGGCCCGGCCGGATCAAGGCGGTCGAGACGATCGACCTGCCGGGCAAGCGCGACGTGTTCAGCATCCGCTTCCGCCCGGAATTCGAGCGTGCCTACCAGCGCCTGTGGGACGCGCTGGCGCCGGAAATCCGCCGCGGCGAGGCAGCCTGAGCGCGCGTGCCGCCGCCCCGCCAGCTACCTAGCGCCCGGCAATTCCCGATGCCTCGTCGAACCCACCCTGGCCGCTGAGTCGCGCCCAGGCACGGTAACGCTCGGTTGCCGCCAGCGTGCCGTCGGCGATCAATCCCCGCCAGACACCGCACGCTTCCACAAAGCGCGGCACGCTGCCCGGGAACATCGTGATTGAAATAGCCTCGGCGATCTCATCCTCCGGCACCGCGTCGGCATACGCCGCCTGCAGCTGCCAGGCGAACAGCCGCCAGCGCGCGCGGCAGACATGCACCGCGCATTGCGCGAGATGCACCAGCCGCAGCGGTGTCATCCGGCGCACGCCATCGGTGTAGGCGCGCCGAGGGTCCCAAGGCGCGAGCTGCCTGGACCAGCACCGCGCCGCGAAATCGTGCGCCTCAGCGCCGAGCGCCCAGGCGCAGGCCGCGAACGCCGCCTCGATTGTCTCGTCGTTGCCGCCCGCGTCTCGGAACTTCGCGATGTGGTGCGTGGCCAGCGCCTCGTCCGTCGCGGCGAGCACCGCGAGCCACACAAACTCGCGATCATGATGCGAGAGCACCCGGTCGGTGAGCGCCAGTGCGGTGTATGCGGCATCGTAGCCGGCAAGCAGGTCGGGAAACGCGAGCGCCAGCAGCCCGTGATGCGGCAGCAGATAGCCCCGCTTCGCGCGCACCTGTTCGAGCCGCGCTTCCAATTCCTGCATCGTGGGATCGCTCATCGTGCTTGCCTCGCCATCTCGGGAAATCAGCCGTTTCCGCCGCCATCCAGTCGGAAGACGCGCATCGCGTTGTCGCGCAGGATCTTGCGCAGCGGCGCCGGACGGAAGCCAAGCGCCGAAATCTCCTCCATCGCGCGTTCGGGATCGATCACCGACCAATCCGTGCCGAACAGGAATTTGTCCTGCCCATACGTGTTCGCATAGTGCACCGCCTGCGCCGGCCAGTGCTTCGGCGCATAGGCATCGCCCGCCATGAAGACGTTGGGGTGCTTCCAGCAGCAGCTGATCATCTCGTCGGTCCAGGGATAGCCGAGATGGATGCCGACGAGCGTCAGTTCGGGAAAATGGATCGCGACCCGGTCAAGCGTCATCGGCCGCCCGACGGACGGTAGCCGTCGGTCATCCTGGTAGACCAGGCATTGCCCGACCTGCAGCATGATCGGAATCCCAAGCTCCGCGCAGCGCGCGTAGTACGGATAGTAGATCGCGGCGTCCGGCGCCTCGCCGAACCAGTGCGGATAGAGATGCCCGCCGACGAAACCGAGCCTGTGCACGGCATCGTCCAGGTCCCTGAGGCCGGCGATGCCGCGGGTCGGATCGATACCGGCCAGCCCCGAGAACCGGCCGGGGTAGCGCCGGCAGACCTCTGCCACCCACTCGTAGGGAATCTCGGTCGACCCGCGCATCCGCATGTCGCCGCAGCGCGCGGCCACCAGAAGGGATCGTTCGATGCCGGCGCGATCCATCTTGTCGAGGTAGTCCTCGATCGACAAGGCTCGCACATCCTCGCGCACCCGCACCTTCTGGCGGAACGCATCGCTGGTGGGAATGCGGCCCTCGGCGAAGGCTTCCGGCGAATAGAGATTGACCACGATATCGATCGCGCCGAACCCGTGCCCGGATCCGGCGGCATCGAACGGACGCGCGATGGGCATCGTCATGGTCCCGCTCCCCGCGCCTCGGTCCGGGGCGCCTGATCGTCGCGTGCAAGACAGGCTTGCGTCACTTGTCTTGCAGTCAATACATTTGCGCGTACGCGTCAAGACCGGAGTCCGCCATGCCGTCAGGAGCACAACCGCCATCGGCGCCGGGCATTCGCATCGCGGACGGCCCCCTCGCCGCGGCACGGCGCACGCCGGAGAAGATCGCCCTCATCGAAGGCGCGCGGCAGCTCAGCTATCGTGCGCTCGCCGCGCGCATCCATCGCGTGGCCACCCTCGCGCATGCCGGGTTCGGCCTGCGGCACGGTGAACGCGTCGCCCTGCTTTCCTCCAACAGGTTGGAATATCCAGAGCTGGTCTGTGGCCTTTCCGCCGCCGGCCTCGCGGTCGCCACCATCGGCCCTGCCGCCGCCGGTCCGGAGATCCGGTTTATCTGCGAGGATTCCGCCGCGCGCGTCCTGTTCGTGGACCCGGACCGTGAGGAACTCGCTCGCACGGTCGTTCCGCCGTCGGTCGAACGCGTCATCGTCATCGGCCCGGCCTACGAGGATCTGCTGCAGAGCGCCTCCGCGACACCGCGGGAGCATGGGGCTAGCGAGGACGATATCTTCAGCATTCCCTACACGTCGGGCGCCACCGGCCGGCCCAAGGGCGTTATGCTTTCGCATCGCGGCCGCGTGCTCTCCGCCTTCGCCATGGCGGCGGAGCACGGCTGCTACACGCCGGACGACCGCGCTCTCGCCACCACGCCCATGTTCCACGGCGCCGGGCTGCTGATGGCGCTGACGCCGATCTTCTTCGGCGGCACCGTGGAGATCCTGCCGCGCTTCGATATCGAGCGCCTGCTAGGTGCCATCGCGGCATTGCGCGCGACCAGCGCCTATATGGTGCCGACGCATCTCGCGGCATTGCTCAATCTTGGCGAGGCCGCGCGGCGCTTCGACGTGCGCTCGCTGAAGGCGGTCATTTCCGGCACGGCGCCGCTGCCGCAGACGATCAAGGAAGGTGTGATCGCCTATTTCGGCGACGGGAAACTCTATGAACGCTACGGCACGACGGAGACATCCATTGCCACGTGCCTGCGTCCGGCCGATCAGCTGCGCAAGATCGCCTGCGTCGGCCAACCGCTGCCGCTCACGCGCGTTACCGTGCTCGACGACGCCGGCAACACGGCCGCGCCTGGCGCGGTGGGAGAGCTCGCCGTCGCCTCGCCCTACATGTTCCAAGGCTATCTGAACCTGCCGGACGCGACCGCGGCGGCGCGGCGCGGCGAGTGGTTCGTCACCGGCGACCTCGCGCGGCTGGACGACGACGGCTATCTCTACCTCGTCGACCGGAAGAACGACATGGTGATTTCCGGCGGCGAGAACATCTATCCGCGCGAGGTGGAGGAAGTGCTGCTCGCGCACCCCTCGGTACTCGAATGCGGCGTGACGGGCGCGCCACATCCGTATTGGGGCGAGGCGGTGACAGCCTTCATCGTCCCGCGACCTGGCGTGGAAGTGGAAGCGCGCGCCTTGCTCGAGCACTGCGGCGCGCTTCTCTCCCGCTACAAGGTTCCCAAGGAGATCCGGATCGTTGCCTCGCTGCCGCGCAACAGCATGGGCAAGCTCTTGCGCCGCAGCCTGCGCGACCAGCTACGCGCCGAGGCGCGCGCCTAGGCGCGAACCCTGCGATTGAGTTCCGGCGCACCCCCGGCAGCTGCGATCAACGCGCCAGCCGGCAGTACCGCGACGGCGACCGCATCAGCGGACTTGAAGCCTCGCCCGCAACCTCGGCGAGCCAATCAAGGCAGCGCGGCGCACACAGGGCCGCGCGTCGCCGGGCTGCCGCGTCCGCTGGCAGCGCGTCGCCATCGTGCCGCGATGGCTCGCGTCGGACGCGCCCGGTTGCTAGCCTCCGCGACCGAGATGAACCTCAATCAGTTCGAAGCTCTCTACTGGATCGGCCGCCTCGGCAGCTTCCACGCCGCTGCGCGCCACCTGAAAACCTCCCAGCCGGCCATCTCCGGACGCATCCGGGACCTGGAGCTGGAACTCGGCATCACCCTTTTCGACCGTTCGCAGCGGCGCGTGCGTCCCACCCCCAAGGGCTACGAGATGCTGCGCTACGCCGCGGAACTGGTCACCATCAGCAGCCAGATTCGCCGCGCCGCGGGTGAGCGCGAGGTCGTGACCGGCCGTGTGCGCCTCGGCGTTACCGGCGTCGCCGCACTCACCTGGGCGCGCACGCTGATCGAGCGCCTGAAGGTGGCGGAACCCAACATCGTCGTCGAGCTCACGGTCGAGGCAAGCGAACTGCTCGCCGAGCAGCTGGAAAACGGCGCGCTGGAGCTTGCCGTCCTCGCCGGCCCGCTGGACTCGATGAAGATCACGGCGGAGCGGATCGGTCACGTGCCGATGAGCTGGCTCGCCAGCCCCCAGCTCGGTCTGCCGGATCGCGTCGTGACGACGGCGGAAATCGCGGCCCACGCCATCATCACCGGCATGCCCGGTTCCTACCTGCACGCCGCCTCCATGGACTGGTTTCGCGCCGATGGCGTGGAGCCGTCGCACCAGCACGCCTGCTCCAGCCTCAACCTGCGCATCCAGCTCGCAGCCCAGGGGCTCGGCATCGCGCTCGCCGCGCTCTCCGCTGCCCGGCGCGAACTCGCGGATGGCAGCCTGTGCGCGCTGCGGGTCAATCGCCCGACCCCGACCATCGAGTACTTCATGGCCTCTGGCGCGTTCGGCACCGATCCGGCCGTGCGCGTTGTCGCGGAGACGGCGCAGATGCTCATTGCACAGAAGCCGGATCTGGAGTCTTATTATTCGGCGACGGAACAACTCATCCAATGGCACGATAATAACTGATTCTTATCGGAACCGATTATTTGTGCATATCAAAGTAAAAATCAAACACCGTTGGTAAAACGCTCTTGCCGAAATCATCGCCCGCGCCGTAGGTTCCTGCCGTCGCGCCGATACGGCGTCAACACGGCTGCATCCAGCAGCCGCAGAAAGGGGGGTCCGTCCATGCGTCTTTTCAACCGTCGTTCCATGCTTCAGGCGGCGGTCGCCGGCGGCACGCTGCTCGCCGCCGGCCCGATCCGCGCCGAGGAGCGCGGCGCCATCGAGGCTGGTGCGCGCAAGGAGGGCGCGATGGCGCTCGCGACATCCGTCAACGTCCCCGCCTTCCCCAAATTCCTCCAGGCCTTCACCGCCAAATACCCGTTCATCAACGTCAATAACGGGCTGTTCCAGGGTGCCACCGCCACGGTCGCGGCGCGCGTGGACGCGGAAATGAAGTCCGGCAAGCCCGCCTTCGACGTCATCCACATTGCCAACCCGGCGCTGTACCTGGACTACGCGAAGCAGGGCCTGCTCGAGGATTATTCGTCGCCGGAACTCGCGGCATATCCCGCCAGCGCCCATAACGGCGGGCTGTGGACCACCGCGCGCGCGGTCGGCGTCATGCTTGCCTACAACCGCAATGTTGTCCCCGCGGACAAGGCGCCCTCCGGCTGGCGCGACCTGCTGAAGCCCGAATTCAAGGGCCACAAGCTCGCGATCCAGAATGCCGCGTCCGGCACCTGGCTCATGGCCGTCTACATGCTGGAGCAGACGCTGGGCGCGGACTATGTCCGCCAGCTCGCCGCCCAGCAGCTCATCATCACCACCGGCTCGGCGCAGCAGATCGACATGATCAACCGCGGCGAGGCCCTGGTCGCGGCCGGCATCGACCACACGGTGCTGTTCACCAGGACGACGAAAGAGGCGGGCGTCATCCCGGTCTATCCCACCGAGGGCATGCCGGTTTCGGCCTCGCCGGTCGCCATCCTCAAGGGGGCGCCGCACCCCAACGCCGCGCGCCTCTTCGTCGACTTCATGCTCTCGAAGCAGGGCCAGGAACTGTTCGACAACGAAATCACCCACAACTACTCGCTGCGCGATGACGTGCCCACTCCCGCCGGCGAGAAGCCGCTCGCGCAGGCGAAGCCGCTGGTGCCGTCGAACTGGGACGACTATGAGCGCTTCGCTCGCGGCTTCCCGCACCACTTCAACGAGCTATTCAAGAGTTGAGCACGGCTGCCGGCGATCGCTGCGCGCCCGCGGCATGGACGAGGGGCCGTGCCGGCTGGCTTCTGCCAGCATCGCTCCTCGCCCTGCTCGGCGTGCTGGTGGCAGCCCCGATCGTCATGCTCGTGGTCGCGGCACTGCAGCAGGGGCATGGGCCGGGCCTCGGTCCGTTGCGCGCCGTGCTCTCCGAGACCGGGGTCATCGCCAACACGCTCTACGTCTCGGGCGGCTCGACGCTGCTCGCGGTCGCAATCGGCGCGGCGCTGGCATTTCTCCTGGTGCGCACGGACATATCGGCGCGCGCCCTGCTGGAGCGCCTCGTCATCGTGCCGCTCTACGTCACCGGCCTGCTCACGGCCATCGGTTGGTACTGGCTCGGCTCGCCCCGCGCCGGGCTTCTCAACATCCTGCTGCGCGATCTCCTCGGCTCCGCGGCGCCGGACATCAACCTGCAATCCTCGGGCGGCGTGGTGTTCGTTATGGCGATGAGCTCGGTGCCGCTCCCCTTCCTCCTGGTCGCGGGCGCCCTGCGCGGCATGGACCCGGCGTTGGAGGAGAGTGCGCGCGTGCAGGGCGCGAGCCTCGGCGGCGCCTGGCGACGCATCACGCTGCCGCTGATTCTTCCGGCGCTCTGCAGCAGCGCTCTGCTTGTCTTCGTCCACAACATGGGGTTGTTCGCCATCCCCGCGGTGCTCGCGATGCCGATTGGCTTCAACGTCGTCGGCACCGAGATCTACACGCTGTTGACCACCTATCCGCCGCGGCTGGACCGCGCCGCCGCCTGGGGCCTGGTCCTGTTCCTGGCAACCGCCGTGCTGGTCTGGCTGCAGGCGCTGCTGATGCGCCACCGCTCCTTCGTCACCATCACCGGCAAGGCGTTCCGCCCCCGCGTGATCGCGCTCGGACGCCTTCGCCCGGCCCTCGCCGCACTGGTCTGGCTCTACCTCGCCCTCGCCGTGGCGCTGCCGGTGCTGGCACTCGTCTGGGCCGCCAGCATCAATTTTCTGACCGTACGCCTCAGCCTGATGCACTTCGGGCTGGAGCATTTTCGCTACATCCTGTTCGAATACCCCAAGACCTGGCAGGCGATCTGGAACAGCTTCGTCCTCGGCCTCGCCTCGGCGACGCTGGTCTGCGCGCTGGGGCTGCTCGCCGCCTGGGCCATGGTGCGCCAGCGCAGCCGTTTCGGACTCGTGATAGACCTGCTGGCCATGGCGCCGGTTGCCATCCCGTCGCTCACCTTCGCGCTCGGGCTGCTCTGGCTCTATGCCGGCCTGCGCTGGCTGCCGGTGTACGGCACCGCCACCATCCTGCTGCTCGCCTACGTCGCGCATTTCCTGCCCTACGGCGTGCGCGCGGCGAACGGGGCGCTGCGCCAGCTCCACCCGGAGCTCGAGGAGGCGGCGCGCGTTTGCGGCGCCGGCTGGCGCGCCACGCTGCGCCTGATCACCCTGCCGCTCACCATGCCGACGCTCTCCGCCGTCTGGATCCTCGTCTTCGTGATGGCGATGCAGGAAGTCAGTGCCTCTATCCTGCTCTACAGCAACCGTTCCATCACCATCTCCGTCACCGTCTACACGCTGTGGGACCAGGGCAATCTCGGCGGCCTCGCGGCGCTCAGCGTGCTGCACCTCGCGGTCATGTTCCTTCTCGTCGGCGTCGTGCTGCGCCGGCGCCAGGGGGGATTCATGCCCGCATGAGCACGCCCATTCTCTCCGTCGAAGGGCTGGAAATCGCCTTCGGCCCCATCACGGCTGTGTCGGGCGTGAGTTTTTCCGTCGGCCGGCGCGAGCATGTCAGCCTGCTCGGCCCCTCGGGCTGCGGCAAGACGACCACGCTGCGCGCCATCGCGGGGCTGGAAACCCCGCGTCGGGGCCGCATCGCCATCGACGGCACCACCGTGTTCGACGGCGCGGCGCGCGTGAACCTGCCGCCCGAGAAGCGCGGCCTGGGCATGGTGTTCCAGTCCTACGCGATCTGGCCGCACATGAGCGTGTTCGACAACGTGTCGTTTTCGTTCCGCGTTCGTGGCATGTCGCGCCAGGCAGCGCGCCCTGCTGTCGAGCGCGCCCTCGCCCTCGTTGATCTCGCGCCGTATGCGGACCGGCCGGCAACCCGCCTCTCGGGCGGACAGCAGCAGCGCGTGGCACTCGCCCGCGCGCTCGCCTACGAATCCCGCGTCATCCTGCTCGACGAACCACTCAGCAACCTCGACGCCCAATTGCGCGTCGCGATGCGCACGGAACTCGCGGCGCTCCGCGAGCGCCTCGGCTTCACCGCAATCTACGTGACCCACGACCAGGAAGAAGCCTTCGCCCTCTCCGACCGCATCATCATCATGCGCGACGGCCACGTCGAGCAACAGGGCACGCCCGCGGAGCTGCACGCGGCACCACGCAACCGTTTCGTCGCCGCGTTCCTCGGCGCGGGCAACATCTTCGCCGCCGAACTCGCCTCCGCCGAATGCGGCCTCGCTGTATTGCGCCTCGCCGAGGACGTCGTGCTGCGCGCGCCGAACCCGCATGCTGCGTCCGGGCACCGCTCCATCTGCTTCCGCCCGATCGACGTCGAGCTGAGCGCCGGCGAGGACGCCGAAGGCATCGCGGGCACGATCACACGCCGCCTCTTTCTCGGCGATCTCGTCCACTACGCCATCGCCTCCGCGGGCCTGGAGATCGCCGCCGCCGGCCGGCCGCAACCCGATCTCGTCGAGGGGGCGGCCGTGCGCTGGCGCGTGCCGCCCGAGCGCTGCCTCCTGCTGGAGGATTGAGATGCGACACCCCACGCCACAACGGATGCCCAACCCATGACCGTCGACGTTCAACCACGCGCCGCTTCCGCCCAAATCGCCAATCGCGGTCTGCGCATTCTCTGCCCCAACGGCCATCTCGGCTTCGCACCGACCCGCGAGGGCAGCTTCAATCTCGGGGTCGAGGCGACGCCGGACATGATCGCCTGCGATTCCGGCAGCAGCGATTGCGGCCCGGTCCCGCTCGGCAGCGACACCTCCACCAGTCCGCTCGCCTGGCAAACCCACGACATCGAGCTGATGCTGCGTGCCTCGCGGCGTCTCGGCGTGCCGATGATCATCGGCTCCGCGGGCGACACCGGCACCAACAGCCGCGTCGACCTCTATGTGGACATCATCCGCCAGCTCGCGCGCAAGCACGCGCTGCCGCCGTTCAAGCTCGGCTACTTCTACTCCGAGGTGAGTGCGGATCGCGTCCGCGCCAGCATCGCAGCGGGCGACCCCGTGCGGGGCCTGGACGGCCGCCCGGATCTGAGCATGGCGGAGCTCGATGCCACGGACCGCATCGTCGCCGTCGCCGGCGTGCACCCCATCATCAAGCTGATGGACATGGGGGCCGACGTCATCATCGGCGGCCGTGGCAGCGACTGCGCCATCTTCGCCGCCCCCGCGATCCGCAAGGGCTACCCCGAGGCGCTCGCCTATTATTTCGGCAAGGTGATGGAATGCGCCTCGTTCTGCGCCGAGCCCTATGGCGGCAAGGAATCCGTAATGGGCGAGATCACTGCGGAGGACGTGCGCGTGACGGCGATGCTGCCGGAGCAGCGCTGCACCGTGGCCTCCGTCGCGGCGCACGCGATGTATGAGCGCTCGAACCCCAATTTTGAACATTTTCTTGGCGGATCGATCGACATGCACGACTGCGTCTACGAGCAGGTGGACGAGCGCACCACCCGTGTCACCGGTCCGCGCTACGTGCCGGCGCCGGAACTGCGAGTAAAGCTCGAAGGCGCAGGCAAGGTCGGCGAACGTTTCGTCGGCCTGGTCGGTGTGCGCGATCCCTACACGATCTCGCGCATCGACGAGGTCATCGCCTGGGCGCGCGCGCAGGTGAAGGCGCGCTTCGGCGAGAGCGGCTACCAGCTCACCTACAACGTCTATGGCCGCGACGGCGTGATGGGGGAGCTCGAGCCCCTGCGCAACCAGCCCGGTCACGAGCTCTGCGTCGTCGTGCAGGGCGTGGCCGCAACTCGCGAGATGGCGGAGGAAGTCTGCCTCACCGGATTCCGGCAGATGTTCTACGCCCGCCTCCCCGATGTGAAGGGCAGCGCCGGCGGCTGCGCCTTCATCCTCGACGAGGTCCTGCAAGCGAGCCCCGCCTACCGCTGGACCATCAACCACACGATGCGCGTCGATGACCCGCTGGAGCTGTTCCCCACCCATCTGGTCGAGATCGGAGGCTAGGGCATGTCGTCCATCCCACTGACCGCGCTCGCGAAAACCATTCGCAGCAAGAACGCCGGCGTCGACAAGATCACCTTCGACGTGATCCTGCGCGATCGCGCTTCCTTCGACCGTGTCTGCCGCAGCGGCGTGCTGTCGCGCGCCGCCGTGTGCTCCCTGTTCGGCGTGCCGGACGAGCGGATCACGGATCATGTCGAATTCCCGCCGGCACTCGCCATCAAGTTCACGCTGCTGCGCAACCGGCCAAGCGGCAGCGTCGGCGACGGCGACATCTTCGGCAGCCAGCAATACGGCCCGTTGCTCGGCATCGAGGTGCCGGCCGCCTGACAGGGAGAGAACGATGCAACACCGGCACGAACGCAGAGCGGCGGATGGCTGACCTCCCTTCCTTCCGGGTGATGATCTCGACCGGACACCTCGGCACCGCCCCCTCGGGTCTCGAAAGCTTTCTACGCGGCCTCGACAGCTCCCCCGACGTCCTCGTCGCGGACGGTGGCAGCTCGGACCCCGGTCCCGTGTATCTCGGCGAGAACATGGAACTCGGCCAATTTGTCCGCGAGGAACTGGAACTCTTCGTCACCCACACGCGCCGCCGCAATATCCCCTTCATCATTGGCTCGGCAGGGGACAGCGGCAGCAACGAGGGCGTCGATCGCACCGTCGCCACGATCCAGGCGATCGCCGCCGAGCACAGCCTACCCAAATTCCGCATCGGCTATTTCCACTCGGAGGTGCCGAAGGAAACGTTGAAGGCAAGCCTCGCCGCTGGAACCATCGCTGGCCTCAACGGCTTCCCCGACCTCACCATGAAGGAGATCGACGAGGCCGCGCGCGTCGTCGCCGTGGCCGGCGTCCACCCCTTCATCAAGCTCCTGGACATGGGCGCCGATGTCATCGTTGGCGGACGCTGCGGCGACATCTGCTTCACCGCCGCCCCCTGCATCCGCGCCGGTTACCCGGAGGCGCTCGCCTATCACATGGGCAAGATGATCGAGTGCGCCTCACTCGTCGCGGAACCGTTCATGGGCAAGGAGACCGTGATCGGCGCCATCACCCACGAGGACATCCGTATCACGCCCTATCACCCGGCGCAGCGCGTCACCGTGGCCTCGGCGGCCGGGCACTCGATGTACGAGCGCGAAACCCCGTTTTACGAGCACGCGCTCGGCGGCCTGCTCGATATGAGCGACTGCCGCTACGACCAGTTCGACGAGCGAACCTGCCGCATCGCCGGCGCGAAATGGGAGCCGTCCGCCCGGCTCACCGTGAAGCTCGAAGGCTGCCGCAAGGTGGGCGAGCGCTGCCTCGGCATCGTCGGCGTGCGCGACCCGCATGTCATTCGCAACATTGACGCGGCAATCGAATGGTGCCGCAACGCCATCGCCCAACGGTTCGCGGGCGTCGACTACCAGCTTTTCTTCCACGTCTTCGGCCGCGACGCGATCCTGAAGGAGCGTGAGCCGGCCCGCAACGAAAGCCCGCACGAGATCGCCGTGGTCGTCGAGGGCATGGCGGGCAGCGACGCGCTGGCCGCCAAGATCACGGATCTCGCCGTCCGCATGTTCTTCCTCGCTCGCATTCCTGGTGCCAAGGGCACGGCCGGAACCGCCGCCACCACCAAGATGCCGATGAAGACGCTTCCAGGCTACGAGTGGACCATCAACCACACCGTCGAGATCGAGGACCCGATGGCATTCTTTCCGGTGCACATGACCGAAGGGGGGGTATGACGATGCCGAAACTTGGTGAATTGGCAACGACGGTACGCAGCAAGAATGCGGGCGTGAACCAGGTTACGTTCGACATCATCTTCCCCGACCGTGCGACCTACGAGCGTGTACGCGCAAGCGGCGCGCTGACCCCCCGGCGCATCGCCGCCCTGTACCGCATCCCGCCCGAACGCATATCGCATTTTGTGAATTTCGAACCGGCCAATGCGATCAAGTTCACCCTCTACCGCGACCGCCCGAACGGCAGCCCTGGCGACTGGGACGTTCTGGGCTGCCAGCAATACGGCCCGCTCATCGACCTCGAGATCGGCTGACTCGCCTACCAGTGGCGCCCGGCTACCCCCGCTTCCCGGCACTGAGGTTCGCCAGGCGCCCCATGGCTCAGCTCTTCTTGTAGTAGTCGTCAATGATCGTCTGCTCCTCCGCCGCGGCCTGCCGCACTGCGGCGAGCGGATCCTGGTTGTTCAGCAGCACGCGGTTGAGCATTGCAATGAACACCGCGCGCTGAGCATCTTCGTTGACGAAATCGGTCGCCACCGCCATCGGCAGCCCCCGAGCGAAGCCGCCATAGATCGGGTCATTCAGGACCGAAGGTGCCATCCCGGCGTTGCGCCTCGCCGGCAACTCGCCCGTCTCCGTGAGCCACAGCGACATCGCCGTATCCGTGGTCACGAAGGCGAGGAATCTTGCCACCGCATCGCGCTTTGCCACCGACAGGCCCGCAGCCATCACGTTGGCCCAGTAGGACGAGTAATTGGCGGAGATTCCGTTGCGTTCCGGCAACGCCGCCACGCCCCAATCCAGCCCCTTGGTGGCCTTCATCGTGCCGATCAGGAAGGATGCGTTGACGTGCAGCCCCACCTTGCCGGCCCGGAACGCGCCCGCGGGAGCGGTCATGAATCCCGCCTGCGCAACATGATCCTTCTTCTGCAGATCCGTATACCAGCGCAGCGCCTCCGCGCCGGCCTGGTCGCCATATGTGACCTTGCGGTAGTCGTCGGAGAACGGTTTGCCGCCGAACTGGCGTACCAGTACTTCCCGCCACCAGTGCAAATCCTGGGACGGCAGGCCGATTGTGGTACCGGCGATCAGCAGATTGCCCTGCGCGTCGCGCCGGACAATCTCCTTCGCATCGGCAACGAAGCTGTCGAGCGTCGCAGGCGGGTTCGGTGGCGGCGGCAGCAGCGCCCTGTTGTAAAACAGGCCCATCGTTCGCACGGCGGTGGGGATAGCCCAGTACGCGCCGTTGTCCTTCATCATGGCGACGATCGAGAAGAAATCCCGGTCGATTTGCGCGGGCGGGAATTCGGAGGTCGGCAGCGGTTGGATGAGCTTGGCGCGGCGGTAGTCCCGCAACCAGCCATAATAGATCTGGAACACGTCCGGCCCCTGACCCGCAGGAACCGCGGCGGCGATCTTGGTGCGGTACTGCGCATAGGGGAACGTGGTCTGTACCACGCGGATGCCGGGATTCGCCTTCTCGAACTGCGCGATGAGCTTGTCCATCGCGCTGACCCGTTCCTTGAAATAGTACTGCCAGTAATGGATCTCGACCGGCGCGGCACCGCGCGCCGGCCGCAGGCTCGCTGCCGCCGCGGTCGCGCCCGCCGCGGCCATCAGACGACGACGCCCTACCGTGTGGATCATGTCCGGATTCCTTTTGTCTTGTTGTCTTGCGAAGGAATGAGCGGCATCACACGATCACACCGGCGACGGAGGGATGCGGGGGCGCATGATGTCTGAACGAATGCTTGAACTGCGCGGCACGCAGGTGTGGGCGCTCACGGACTGTGCGCCCGCACCCCAGCGCTGGGGAGAGGCGTTTCCCGACGCGGATGCGGCGGCGCGGCCCGAACTGAGGACGCGATGGTTCGCGGACGACCGCTTCCATACGCGTTTCGGCGTGTTCTTGCTGCGCCATGCGAACCATACCGTGCTGATCGACGCCGGCATGGGGCCCGGGCCCGTGGCGTATTTCCCGGGCCTCGCAGGAACGCTGATGGCGCGGCTGGCAACAATCGGGGTCGCGCCGGGTGAGATCGACACGGTACTCTTCACGCATCTGCACGTCGATCACGTGGGATGGGCATGCGACGTGCAGGGGCACCCGAACTTCCCCGCTGCACGCTATATCGTTGCAGAACAAGAATGGAAGCACTGGTCGGAAAACGGCGAAAGGGCGGGGCGCGCGCACCATGTCGCGGCTGTGCGGTCTCATGTGCGCCCGCTCTCGGGGGCCGGTCGCCTCTCGCCGGTCCCGAGCGACACCGAGATTGTGCCTGGCGCGTTCCTGCGCGCGGCGCGCGGCCATACGCCCGGACACCACGTGCTGGAGGTGCATTGCGCGGGGCGAATACTGCTGCTGGCCGGCGATCTGTGGCATTGCGCGGCGCAGATTGGCGAGCCCAACTGGTGCCATCGCGCGGATATGGATCCCGCGCGCGCCGTCGCGACGCGGCGACGTATAGCCGCTTGGGCCGCGGCGGAGCGTGCCGTGATCGGCGCGGGGCACTTCCCCCTCGACATAGCATTCGGCGAGATCGCCGACGGCGACTACGTTCCGATCGGGTGAGGAGAGCGCCCGCGTCATCATCGCGCCGACACCGCGCTGTCCAGCAACGACGCGGCTTGCCCCGCCACGGCCTGGCGACTGGCGGGCGATGCGCCGCCCGCCTGCCGGATGGCGAGGCTTCCGGCGGCGACGCCCCAGGCGAGGCAGGTCTCCGCGGCCTCGTCATCGAGCCAGCGATCGAGAAAGCCTGCGATGAACGCATCCCCCGCACCCGTCGCGTCGCGCACCGCCACGTCCGGCGGCCGCAGGCTTGCGGTGATCCCGCTGCCATGCAGCCGCGCCTCGTCAGGACCGGCCTTGATCACCGCGAGCTTCACGATACGCGCGAGCGCCTCCGCGGCGGCGGCGGGCTCGTCGTGCCCGGTTAGCGCGGCGGCTTCCTCCGCGTTCGGCAGAAAGATATCGAGCAGGCGCAGATGCTCGGGCACGCGTGGATCGGCCAGCGCGACGCTATCCCAGCCAGCATCACCTGAGACCGTCATGCCCCCAACGCGGGCGAGTGCCACAAGCTCCGCCATGTCGAGGAGGGTTGTCAGCTCCGCGACATGGAGGTGGCGGAAACGGCCACTTGTGATTGCCTCCCGCAGCGTCGAGGGGACCGCCGCGCCAGCGCGGTGCGTGACAAAGGCGCGGTCGCCATCGTGCGGGACCGCCATGGTCACCTGCGGGCCCGCGTCCGTCGCGCGCTCGAGCCAGCGCAGGTCGACGCCGAGTGCCGCGACCGGCGCCTCGAGACCGCACGAGATCGGATCGGTGCCGAGACGGGCGCCGAGCGCCGCATGGCGCCCAAGCGCCACGAGCTGGGCCGCGACGATGAAGGCGCCGCCACCAGGCCCGACCGCGAGGTCGCGCGCGAAGATCTCGCGTCCAAGCTCGGGCATGCCCGGAAGACCGAGAAAAACAAAATCGGCATAGAGCCGACCGACGCAGAGCACGCCGCCGGTTGGTGTCACGAGGTTCATGCCCGGATCGCCTCACCGCTCAAGGCGTCGAAGAGATGCAGCACGGAACAGGGCGCGTGCAGGCGCAGCCTCTCGCCCACGCGAAGTGGCCGCCGCCCAGATGCGCGCGCGACCAGGGACACGTCGGCAAACTCCACGTGCACAAGGGTTTCGGCCCCGAGCGGTTCGAGCGCGCTCACCACGCCCTCCAGCAACAGCCCGCCGGCCGCGGGTTCGCCGCCGACGATGATATCCTCTGGCCGCACGCCAAGCACCACGCTCCTATCGCGCCGGCACCCGGCCGCGGCGGGCAGGTGCAACGAAGCCGCGCCGCTGTCGAGTTCGATCAGCGCATCGGCTCCGACCCGCGCCGGCAGGAGGTTCATCGGCGTGCCACCGACGAAGCGCGCGGTGAAGAGGTTTGCCGGGCAGTCATAGATCTGCCGCGGCGAACCGATCTGCATCACCCGTCCCTCGTGCATGACGACCACGCGATCGGCCAGCGTCATCGCCTCCACTTGGTCGTGCGTGACGAACATCATCGTCGCACTCAGTCGACGATGCAGCTTCTTGATCTCCAGGCGCAGCTCGCCGCGGAGCTGTGCATCGAGGTTGGATAACGGTTCGTCGAACAGAAACACCGAAGGATCGCGCACCATGGCGCGGCCGATCGCAACACGCTGGCGCTGACCGCCGGAAAGCTGCGCGGGGCGGCGGTCGAGATGTCCGTCGAGTCCGAGCACGCGCGCAGCATCGAGGATGCGGCGATCGCGCTCCTGCGCGTCGAGCCGCGCCGCGCGCAGGCCGAAGCCAATATTCCGGCGCACCGACATGTGCGGATAGACGGCGTAGTTTTGAAACACCATCGCAATGTTTCGTTCGCTCGGCGCCAGCGCGGTCACATCGTGGTCACCGATGTGCACGCTTCCTTCGTCCGGCGCGTCCAGGCCCGCGACGATCCGCAGCGTCGTTGTTTTGCCGCACCCGGAAGGGCCGACGAGAACAACGAACTCGCCATCCGCGACCTCGAGGTTCAGGTCGTGCAGGATCGTGTGTCGGCCAAAGGATTTGCGAATGCCGCTGAGCAGCAGGCCGGCCATGTCAGGGCTCCGCAGCCAGGCGCGCGATGGCGGCATCGAGCGTCGCCGCGGCCGTGCGCAGGCGCGCGCTGTCGAGATCGGCCCCGGCTTCAAGTTCCGCGAGGCGGTCTGCGTAACGCTCGCACGCGTTCTCCAGCGCGCTGCTGGCGGGCCCGCCAAGATTGTCGCGCACGGCGACGAAATGCTCTGGTGACAGCGCGGTGCCGAAGGCCGCCGCGTCGAGTGCCGCCCTCCTGCCCACACTCTGCTCGAAGGCCCGGAGGAAGGCAGGGTAGCCATCCGCGCCCGGCGCGGAAAAGACTGCCTGCACGACACGGGCCGCGATGCCATGCGCGGCGCGAAAGCTTATGCCCTCGCGCCGTACAAGGGTATCGGCAAGCTCCGTCACTGTGATCAGGCTGCCAGCGATGTTGCGGCTGACGCGATCGGAATCCACCGTCGCGGCCTCGATCATGTCGCGCAACAGCGGCAGCATGCGCAGCGCCAGATCGAACGCGCCGTAGCCCTGGACATGCGTCTCCGCCTCGCTGTCGTTGATGTCCGTGAACGGCGTGTTGTGCAGCGTGTTCACCACCGCACGCGCGCGCCCGAGCGCGTGTGAAGCCAGCAGGCGCAAATGCTCGATCGCGACCGGGTTGCGTTTCTGCGGCATGATCGAGCTGATCTGTACCCAGGCGCGCGGCAGGCGCAACTGGCCGACGTCGAACCCCGCCCAGACGCCGAGATCCTGCACGAACCGGCCGAGATGCAGCACCATGATCTCGAGCGCCGAATACGTAGCCGTGAGGTCCTCCACCCCCGCGATGCAAGCGTAGCTGTTCTCGAGCGGGTCGGCGAAACCAAGCAATGCCGCGCTGCGTCGCCGGTCGAGCCGGAAGCCCGAGGTGGTGATGGCAGCGGCACCGAGCGGGCAGAGATCGACGACCGCACGGGCGGCGGCAAGGCGTTGGATGTCGCGCAGCAGGATTTCCAGGACCGCCGCGAGGTAATGGCCATACGTCGTCGGCTGCGCCGGCTGTCCGTGGGTGTAGGCGACGATCAGCGTCCCGCGTTCCCGTCGCGCGAGGGCGAGCAACGAGCGCGCCAAAGAAAACGCCTCGGCGCGCAGGGCGTCGAGGCGAGCACGCAGCACCATACGAAACATGGTGTGGTCGAGATCGTTGCGGGAGCGACCAATATGCAGAAAGCCGGCGACATCCTCCCCGACGGCTGCGGCAAGGGCCGCCTCGCGCACGAAGAAATAGTCCTCGTATCGTCCGTCATAGGTATCGGGCGGCGCGATCGTGTCGAGCGTCGCCAGACCGGAAGCAAGCTGGCGCGCGATCTCCGGGCGCAGCGCCATGCCTTCCGCCGCGACCACCAGATGCGCGCGGTCCACCTCCCGCATCGGAGCAGCAAAATACCGCACCGTGGCGTCGTAAAGCGGTGCGAGGACGGTGCTGATATACGTCTTCGCGGGCATGGCCTCTTCGCCAGGAGGCGTCGTCATCCCTTAAGCCCCGCCAGCAGCACGCCGCGCACGATAAAGCGGCGGAAGAGAAGGAAGACAGCCAGTGCCGGCAGGGTGGCGATGCTCGCCCCCGTCATGATGAGCTCCCAATGCGTCTCCTGCTCCGCGGCAAACGAGGCAAGGCCGACGGGCAAGGTGTAGAGCCGTTCGCTGGTCGTGACGATTAACGGCCACAGGAAGGCGGTCCAGTTGCCGAGAAACGTGAAGATGGCAACCGCGGAGAGCGCCGGCGTCACCATCGGCAGCGCGACTTCCCACCATATCCGGAACTCGCCAAGCCCATCGATGCGCGCGGCTTCCAGGAAATCCTCCGGCACGGTCAGGAAGAATTGCCGCATCAGGAAGGTGCCGAACGCCGTCATCATACCCGGAAAGATAATTCCCCAATAGGTGTCAAGCCAGCCGAGGCTGCGCGCCAGGCCATACCAGGGGATGATCAGCATCTCCGTCGGCACCATGACCGTGGAGAGGATCGCAACGAAGACAAGGTTCCGGCCGCGGAAGCGCAGGCGCGCGAGCGTATAGCCGGTGAGACTGTCGAAGAAGAGATTGGAGGCCGTGGCGAAGACGGCCAGGCCAAAGGAGTTGGCAAGCCAGGTGAGAAACTGCTCGCTGCCGAGGAGTTCGCGGTAATTGTCGAGCGTGGGCGCGCGCGGCAGGAAGGTGGCGTCGTAAATGGCGCTCGCATCCTTGAAGGAAGCGGCGAGCATGGTCGCGACCGGCACGACCATGACGATGCCACCGGCCGCCGCAACGGCCCAGCGAAAGGCGCCAAAAGTCCGGTGGCGTGAGCGACGCTGGCGCGCGGTCATCGGTCGCGCATGGCCCGAAGCTGGAAGATCGAGAGCGCGAGCAGGGC
This sequence comes from uncultured Pseudomonadota bacterium, assembly GCA_963764465.1. Lineage (GTDB taxonomy): Bacteria > Pseudomonadota > Alphaproteobacteria > Acetobacterales > Acetobacteraceae > JAJXXT01. The sequence continues at coordinate 370,335 of CAVXSO010000001.1, forward strand.
GAGGAACAACACCACGGTCTGCGCCGCGGCATAGCCCATGTCGAACGAGGTGAACGCGGTCTGATAGATCATCAGGACCAGCGGCTTGCTGGCGTTGAGCGGTCCGCCGAGGTCGTCCGTGGTGAGGTTGTAGACCTGGTCGAAGATCCGCAGGAACCCGATCGATCCGAGCACGACGAGGAACAGGAAAGTGGGCCGCAGCAGCGGCAAGGTGATGTCGAGGAAAATGCGCGGGCGCGACACGCCGTCCACCTGAGCCGCCTCGTAGTACTCATTGGGAATGGCGCGCAGCCCCGCGAGGAAGACGATGATCTGGAAACCGAGTCCAGCCCAGATCGCGGGGGCAAGCGCCGAAGGCAGCGCCTGCGTTGTCGAGCGCAGGAAGGGCTGTTGTGGAAGCCCGAGCCAGGCGAGAATGTCATTGAGCAACCCCAACGGTGCCGGCTGGTAGAGCCAGCGCCAGACCCAGGCCATCGCCACCGCGGTGGTAAGAAACGGCAGAAAGTAGAGCGCCTGGAGCAGCCCCGGAACGAAGCGCAAGCGGTCCAGCAGCAACGCGATCGCGAGCGCGAGGACGAGGCTGATCGGCAGGCCAGCAGCGAGGTAGATGACCGTGTTGCCGAACACCTTCCAGAACACCGGGTCATGCACCAGGCGCACATAATTGCGCAGCCCCACGTAATGCGGCGGCGAGAGCAGGTTCCACTGGTTGAGCGAGAGCCAGAACGCGTCGAGCGTCGGCAGCAGGCGGATGCCGACGTAGAAGATGATGGGCACCACAAGGAACGTCCACGCGGCAACGGCCTGACGGCGGAAGACCGTATGCGTCCGCGTGGCTCCGCTCGGCATCGGGAGAAGACCTTTGGTCAGTCTGTTCGTTCTTTGCGGCGCCCAAGACCCCCCGGGGACAACCGTCCGGCGCAGCATTCCCTTGACCGGGCCCGCTGTCAATAATTCAATTGATTTGGGTTAATAGGCGGGACGGGTTTTGTGTTGCCCGCGGCCAGGGTCCATGCTGGCCGCCTGGACGAAGCCTGCCGGAGAAGGGAATGGCGATTGGCAGCAACGCGGCTCGGACGCGCGCCTATAACCGCCTGGTCGTGCTCGAAACGTTGCGCCTGCACGGTCCCCTGAGCCGGCCGGAGATCGCGCGCCGCGCCGCCCTGAGCGCGCAGACCGTCACGAACATCGCCACCGGGTTGCTCCGCGAGGGCCTGCTGTCCGAGCGCGACGGCAAGCCCAACGGTCGCGGTGCCCCGCCGCGGCTGCTGTCGCTCAACCCCCGCGGCGGCTGCACCATCGGGGTCGAGATCGCACGTGGCGAGCTGCGCTCGGTCCTGGTCGACCTCGGCGGCACGGTGATGGCGACACAGACATCGCGTCTGGAGGAGCCCACCCCGGCAAAGGCGCTGCCGCAGTTGCGGCGCGATGTTGCTGCCCTGATGCACCAGCTCAACAGCCGGCGGCGGCGCCCGCCACTCGGGGTCGGGGTCGTCATGCCGGGGCCGTTCGACGCCGCTCGGCCCCGCTCGCTCGGCCCCACGGAATTGCCAGGCTGGGGCGAGATCGATGTCGCCGCCGCGGTGGAGGAGGCACTCGGCATCCCGGCGCAGGTAGGGAACGATGCCACGGCGGCCGCCATGGGGGAGGTGCTGCACGGCGCCGCGCGCGGCCTGCGCGATGTTTGCCTGCTCCACATCGGCGTGGGGCTCGGGCTAGGCATCGTGCAGGACGGCCGGGCGGTAGGCGGGGCACGTGGGAACGCCGGTGAGATTGGGCATATCGTGGTCGTTCCTGGCGGCCGCCGCTGTTTCTGCGGTCGCGCCGGATGCCTGGAGCGTTACGTGTCGCTGGATTCGCTGGCCGAGGCGCTGGGGCTCGCCACGCAGACGCGCCAATCAGGATTGGCGGCGCAGGCGCTTGCCGCGCGTCTTGGCCGGAACGACACGCGCCTTCGTGCGTGGATCACGGAGGCCGCGGCGCGACTGGGCTGGGCCGTGGACATGCTAGCCTCGATGCTGGACCCGCAAGCCATCGTGATCGGCGGCGCCGCGCCGATGGAATTGATAGAGCGCCTGATCGAGGCGATGCCCCCGCAACCCGGCGGCACCGCCCGACCGGTTCTGCTACGCGCGGCGACGGGCGCGATGACGCCGGCGCTTGGCGCGGCCTGCCTCCCGTTGCAGGCAGCGACGACACCGCTTCTGTAGCCGCGCCCGCGACGCCAAGCCCGGCTATGTCCAGGAAATGCACCTGCCCACACCTATGCGAGAACCAGGTCCCGCGCGAAGTATTCTGGTCGCAAGCCAAAGCGGCTGTTGTCCGCTGCCCGGCACACCCTCCATCGGCACCAAATTCGCCGCGAGCAGATCCTCCGGGCCCCGGCCCCGATGCTTCTTCTATCGCCGCGCGCAGCCGTTTGAGCCGCGCCTCGTGTTCCGCCCGCGTGACGTCCGGCTCGCTTATGCCACCCCGCAGATCTCGAGCATGGTCAGCATGTAGATCCGGATCATGTCGAGAAAGTCAGCTATATCCACGCGCTCGTCCGGCATCGTGTTGTAGCGCCCGCCTGGTCCACAGACGATGCCTTCCATCCCCGCGTGCCGCAGATGTGCTGCATCCGTGCCGTAATAGGCAGGCGGGCGGATGGCCCCGGTTGGTTGTTCCGTCCCACGAACGGTTTTGTATGACCGGTTGATCGCCAGGACGATGTCGCTGTCGCGCCGCACCTCGAAGGTCGGCATCATCGGGCGACCCGTGAGGTGTTCCGGCGTCAAATTTGTCCTCAGGCCAGGGAAGCGCGCCTCAAGCGCGGAAAGCTCCGCGCGCATGTCCGCCAGCACCTGCGCCTCGCTCTGCCCTGGCGCGTAACGGCAGGACCCCTTGATGCGCGCATAATCGGCCACCTGCGGCGGGCGCCAATCCTCCAGCTCGCGCCCCAGCGCAGCGTGGACCACACCGACATGGCAACGGTTGATCGAGCGATGCTCCTCGGACGGAGCGCCCGAGAACGTCATGGCATTCAGCCGGGGAATCAGGTCGCAGGCCGCCATGATCGCGTCCACCGCTTCCTCGCGCTTGGACAGGTGCCGTGTATTGCCGATCAGCTCGATGATAAAGGTAAACGCCGCGGCATGCATCGACAGCGCTTGCAGGTCTGTGGGCTCGGAGTTCACGAAATAATCGGCGCGCAGCCCCTGCTTCAGCAGCGCCAGAGTGCCGACGCCGCCCTGCAGCTCCCCCACGACAAAGGTGAGGATGACGTCGCCCCGCAGCCGCACCCCCGCGTCGATCAGCGTCTTCACGGCGCAGAAATATGCCGCGTCCCCGGCCTTCATGTTGGAAACGCCGATGCCGTAAACGAACTTGTCGTCCACCTTCCCGCCATAGGGATCGACGGTCCATCCCTCCGTCACCGGGTTGGTATCGAGATGCCCGTTGAACAGAAGGCTCTTGCCGCCCCCCGCGCCCTGCCAGCGCCCGACGGCGTTGACGCGCTCGCCTTCGAACGGCGTCATGTCGACCTCCAGACCGAGCCCGCGCATCGCATCGGCCATATAGGCCGCGAGTTCGCGCTCGCCCGGCGTCTGCGTATGGCTCTTGTGGCGCACCATCGAGGCGAGAAATTCGAGGCACGCCCTTTCGTCGACGCGCGCGATGAGTTCCTGTGGGGTCACGTTCTGGCTTCCTCTCCGACGGGTGGGGGCGAGGCTGCGATCAGCTCCCGCGTGTATTCGTGTTCCCGGCCGCTGCCGAGCATTGCGATATCGAGCCGGTCCACCAGCCGTCCCCGCCGCATGACGACAAGGCGGTGCGCGATCTGGCGGATCAGGTTGAGATCGTGGGTAATGAACAGGTAGGCGGTGCCGTGCTGCCGGCGTAGCTCGAGCAGCAGATCGATGGTGGACGCCTGCACCGAGACATCGAGCGAGGCGGTGATCTCGTCGCAAATGACAAGCCGTGGCCGTGCGGCGAAGGCGCGGGCAATGGCAACCCGCTGCTTTTCGCCGCCCGAAAGCTGGTGGGGCCAGCGCCCGGCATAATCCGCTGGCAGGCTGACCTGCCGCAGCAGGATTGGAATCTCCTCGAGCCGGCGGCCGTAGAGACGCAGCGGCCGGGCAAGAATGTCGCGCACGCGCTGGCGCGGATTGAGCGAGGAATCGGGGTTCTGGAACACGATCTGCACTGCCCGCCGGTAGTCGCTGGACATCCGCGTCACCGGTACGCCATCGAGATGAATTACACCCGCCGCTTGCACCAGCCCCGTCAGCGCCCGCGCGACGGTGGATTTGCCGGAGCCGGATTCTCCCACAACGCCGAGGATTTCGCCCGCGCGGATGTCGAGGCTCACGTCGGCAATACCACCGCCCCCGGCGCGTTGGCCGAACAGGCGCCTGCGACCATAGCGCACGCCGAGCCCCTCCGCGCGCAGCAACTCCCTGGGCGCCGGCTCGTCGCGCACCAGGCGCCGATGCGGCCGGGGCACGGCGTCCACCAGGCGGCGAGTGTAGTCGTGCGCTGGCGCCGCAAAGATGCGCGCTGCCGTCCCCGTCTCCACCACGCGCCCGCTTCGCATCACCGCCACGCGCTCCGCGACGCGCGCAACCAGGCCAAGGTCGTGTGAGATGTAGAGCCCGGCCACCCCTGTCTGCGCCCGCAGGCGTTGAAAAAGATCGAGGATGCGCGCGCCGGTGATGACGTCGAGTGCGGTCGTCGGCTCGTCGAACAACACCAGGTCCGGGTGCGGTGCAAAGGCGGTCGCGATCACCACGCGCTGCTTCTCTCCGCCGGAAACCTCGTGCGGATAGCGCCGCATCAGCGCCTCGGCATCGCGCAGCTCCACGCGCTCCAGCCACGCCACGCCTTCCTTCCAGGCCGCGCGCCGCGAAAGACCGCGATGCCGCTCCAGCACCTCCGTGATCTGCCGCCCCAGCGTGAGCGTCGGGTTGAGCGACGTCGCCGGATTCTGGAACACCATGCCAACGCGCTTGCCGCGGATAGCGCGCATCGCGGCCGGGGCGAGTGCCGTGAGCTCCGCGCCGCCGAGGCGGATGCTGCCGCCGGCGAGCCGCGCGTTGCCAGCGAGATGTCCCATCACCGCCATGGCGAGCGAGGTCTTGCCGGATCCTGATTCCCCCACGAGGCCCAATACCTCGCCGGGGGCGACGGAAAGCGAAACGTCTTCCAGCGCGCGGAAGGTGCTCCCGCGCGTCGCATAGTCGAGCGAGAGACGCGTGATCTCCAGCAGCGCCGTCATCGTTCGTCGCGCGGGTTGAGCGCATCGCGCAGCCCGTCGCCCAGCAGGTTGAATCCGATCGCGGTGATGCCGATGGCAAGCCCCGGCACGATCACCAGCCACGGCGCGTCGTGCAGATAGGCGCGGCCGTCGCTGACCATCAGACCCCATTCCGAGGAGGGCGGCTGCGCGCCGAGGCCAAGGAAGCTCAGCGTCGCCAGCAACATCACCGCGAAGGCCACGCGGATCGTGCTCTCGACGATCACCGGCGCGATGACGTTGGGCAGCATCTCGGTGAGCACGATGCGCGCGCCGCTCTCGCCGCGGGCTATCGCCGCGGCCACGTAATCCTCCTGCCGCACCGCCAGCGCCACGCTGCGGGTGATGCGCGCCAACCCCGGCGCGAATGCGACGGCGATGGCGAGCAGCGCGCTGCCTTCGCCCGCGCCCAGCGTGCTCGCGATCAGCAGCGCCATCAGCAGTCCGGGGATGGCCATCACCGCATCGATCGTGCGCATGATCGCCTCGTCCCAGCGCCCACCGGCATAGGCGGAGAGCGTCCCGACGACGGCCCCCGCGAGCGTCCCGGCAAGCGTGGCGAGCAGCGCCGGCGGCACCGTGTCGCGTGCGCCGTACAGCAGTCGCGAAAGCTCGTCGCGCCCAAGCTGGTCGGCGCCCAGCCAGTGGCGCGCGCCCGGCATCGCAAAACGGCCGAGGAAATCCATGTGCTCCGGGTCATAGGGGGCGACCGCCGGCCCCAGCGCGCAAACCAGCGCCACGGCAAGCAGGGTCGCGGTGCCCAGCGCACCCTGCCTGGTCCGCAGCAACCGGCGTGTGAGCTCACTCATAGCGCAGCCGGGGATCCAGCGCGGCATAGGCGATGTCGGCGAGCAGGTTCGCCACCGCATAGGTCGCCGCCATGATCAGCGCGCCGGCCTGGATCGAAGGCAGGTCACGGTTCTGGATCGCGATCAGCAGCTCCCGGCCAATGCCGGGAATGGCGAAGATCTCCTCGACCACGATGATGCCGCCAAGCAGATAGCCGACATCCAGCGCCACCACCGTCACCACCGGCAGCAGCGCGTTGCGCAGCACGTGCCGCCGCAGCACGGTGCGTCGCGCCAGCCCTTTCAGCTCCGCCGCGCGCACATAATCGCTCGCCAGCACATCGATCGTCTCTGAACGCATCATGCGCGAGACATGCGCGATCAGCACCAGAGAGACGGTAAGAACAGGCGCGACGAGGTGCCGGACGCCGTCGGCAAAATGTTCCGTAAGCGGCACATAGCCCGTCGCCGGCAGCCACCCCAACCGGTCCGCGAGCACGACGAGCACGATGGTCGCGGTGACGAACTCCGGTACCGAGATCCCGAGATAGGAGACGAGCCCGGCTGCAAGGTCCGCTGCCCGGCCGCGGCGCAGTGCCGCCACCACGCCGAGCGGCACCGCGACCACCAGCATCAGCACGATGGAGCACGCCGCGAGCAACAGCGAGCGCGCGAGCGCGGTGAACATCGTCGGCCCCACCGGCAACCCGGTACGCATCGAGACCCCGAAATTCCCCCGCAGCACGGCCGCGAACCAATGCCAGAACTGCAACCACACGGGGTCGGAAAGCCCGAGTCTGGCCCGCAGCGCCGCCAGCGCCGCCGGCGTCGCGTTCTCCCCCAGTAGCGTCACCGCGGCATCGGCCGGCAGCACCTGCGTGATGGCGAACACGAGCAGCGAGACGACGAGCAGCGTGTACGCCATCAGCAACAGCCGACGCAGCAGCCAGGCGAGCGACATCGCGCCCGCTCAGCCGGCGATATCAGCCACGATGCGGCGCCCCGTTCCCCAGCCAGAGCTTGTCGAGCAGGAACACCGCGCCGCGCGGGTGCAGCGCATAGCCCTCCACATAACTGCGCTTCCCCGCCAGCAGGTCGAAGAACACCGGAATGACGGAAGGCACGTCGCGGTTCATCATCTCCTGCGCCTGGGCATACAGCGCCGCGCGCTTCGCCTCGTCCGTGGTGATGCGCGCCTGCTCGATGAGCTTGTCGAAATCCTTGTTGTTCCAGCGCGTCTCCGGCCACGCGGCATCGGATGTGTAGAGCAGGGAGAAGATGGCGTCCGCGGTCGCCTGCATGTTGTAGAAGCCGACGTAGAAGTGCCCCTTCTTCCATACCTGCGCGAGATAGGTGGCGTGCGGCATTGTCTGCACCGTGATGCGGAACCCCGCTTCCTTCGCCATCTCGCGCATCGCGACGGCCAGCTGCGCGCGCGTCCCCGGATTCACCGAGGCAACGAGTGTGAGGTCGATGCCGTTCGGGTAACCTGCCGCCGCCAGCAACTTGCGCGCCTCGGGAATGTTGCGCGGCTTCAACGGCATATCGTGGTAGAAATGGTAGGCGGGGCTCAGCGGCGTGTCGTCGCCCGGCGTGCCGTAGCCTTCCGCGACGAACCCCACCATCGCCTTGCGATCGACGGTAAGCGCCAGCGCCTGGCGGATACGCACGTCGTCGAACGGCTTCGCGTCGCACGCCATGTTGACGTTGAGGAACTGGCCGGAGGCCACGCGCAGCGGCGTCACCCCCTTTGCCGTCTTGAGCCTGCCAAACTGCGCCGGCTGCGCGCTAGCCATGAGGTCGGTATCGCCCGCGATCAGCGCCGAGACCTCGGCCGTCGGGTCCGGATAGACCAGCACCTCGACCCGGTCCGCGTGCGGCCGCGCGGGATCCCAGTAATGCGGGTTGCGCTCGACGACGATCTTCCGCTCCGGCTCAAAGGACACCAGCTTGAACGGCCCGGTACCGTTGGCGCTGTGCGACAGCACGCCCATGTCGCCGCTCGCGAGCGCGGCCGGAATGATCTTGGCGTTGGTATAGGCAAGCGCCACCGGCATGTCGGCATAGGGGCCGCTCAGATGGAACACGACCGTGGTCGCGTCCGTCGCCGTCACATCCTTGATCGGACCGCAATTGGTGCGCGCGGCAGAGCCGCTCTTGGGGTCCAGCATGCGCTGGAAACTGGCCTCGACATCCTTGGCCGTGCACGGCGTGCCGTCGTGGAACACCAGGTTGGGTCGCAGCTTGAACGTCCACGTCGCGAGGTCGGCGCTGGTGCTCCAGCTCTCGGCGAGGTCCGGCTCGGCCGCCATGTCGAGCCGCAGGCGCGTGAGCCCGGAATAGAGCAGTTCGCTCACCAGGTATTCCGGGTTCACGCGCGTCAGCAGCGGGTTCAGCACGCCGGCTGCCTGATCGACGCTGACGCGCAGTACCCCACCCTGGCGTGGCACCGCGGTCGCGGCTTCGGCGGACGAGAAGGTTGGCGCGAAGGGGAGGGAAGCGCCGAACGCTGCGGCGCCGGCGAGGATCGAACGGCGTGTGGTCATGGCGTGTCTCCTGGGGCGATGGGTGAATCGGCGAGGTAGGCAAGCAGCGCGCGCGCGAGCGCGGCGATATCCTGCACGGTGGTGAACTCGTCGGGCCCGTGGCCACGGCTCTCCGGACGCACCAGGCCGCCCAGCATGATCTCGGAAAGCCCTGCCTGCTGCACGAAACCCATGTCGGAGCTGGTGGACGAGCCATAGCGGGAAAAATCCGCCTCGCCCCAGCCGAAACCCCAGGCCAGCGCCCGCCGCCAGCGCGGCCAGCATCGCCCGCCATCGGGATCCGTCACGGGATCGAGACGACCGACGAGCTTCGTCGCGATGGAGAGCGCCTTGCTCCGTCCGCGCGCCTTCTCCACGGTCCGCTCGATCTCGGCCAGCGCCGCAGCCATGTCCTCCTCTGGCATCACGCGGCGGTTCACCAGAATGCGGCAGCTCCCCGGCAGCGCCGAGCCCTTGGCCCCGCCGTGCAGGGCGGCAATGGTCAGCCGCGCCGTCAGTGGCCCGCCCCGGTGTGGCGGCGGCGGCATCGCGGAGACGCGCGCCTCGACGTTACGCTTCAGTTCCATCAGCGCCCCCAGTACCGGCAGCGCTTCTTCCACCGCGTTCACGCCTCGTGGGCCTGGGTCGCCGGAATGCGCGGCCCGCCCCTCGACGGTGATCGCGACATCAAGGCTGCCGAAGCAGCCCGCCCAGATGCGCGGCGCGGCCCCGCCGTTGAGGCAGATCAGCTCCTCGCAGCCCAGCATCCGCTGCTCTGCCAGGTAGCGCACGCCGGGGTAGAGCCCGCCTTCCTCGTCCGTGCAGGCCAGCAGCACCGGGTCGCGCGTCAGCGCCAGGCCCGCCTCCGCCGCCGCGTCGATTGCCGCAATCAGCGCGGCGATCGTCCCCTTCATGTCCGCGGTCCCGCGGCCGAACAGCGTGTCCCCGTCGCGCGTCAGCGTGAAGGGCGGGCGCGTCCACCCCTCGCCCGCGGGCACCGTGTCCGTGTGTACGTAGATGCCGCACGCCTTGTGCCGCCTCTGGGCGGGCGCGGCGATGACGTTGATCCGCGCGCCATGGCTCTCCGGCGTCGTCCACAGCGCCTCCGGCACCTCCACGCGCCGGCAGTTGAAGCCGCGCGGCGCGAACAATCCCTCCAGCACATCGGCGAAGGCGGCGTATCCGCCTCCCGGCGGAAAGCTGGTATCGACTTCCAGTAGCAGCCGCAGCGCCTCCAGCCACACCGCCTCCCGTTCCGCGATCAGCGCCGCGGCACGGGCGAGGGCAGGGGGCGCGGTCGCGGAGGGCGAGTCAGGTATTGGAGGCCACCGCATTTCTGTGCAGAAATCAACTATGGCGGGTAAACGCCCATCCTTGTCAAGCGCGGATGCCGACGGCCGCGCCTTCGTGCCGCTGCACGAGCGGCTGAAGCGCACGCTGTCGGAGCGCATTCTGCTCGGCGAATGGTCGCCCGGTGGCGCCATCCCCGGCGAGGTGGAATTGAGCGGGCAGTTCCGCGTCGCTGTTGGCACGGTGCGCAAGGCGCTTGCCGCCCTGGTGGCGGAGGGCATGCTCACGCGTCGCCCGCGCGTCGGCACGGTGGTGACGGGGCGCAGCCCGGAGCACTCCCTGCGCTTCTTCTTCCGCTATTTCCGCCTCCATCGCGCGGATGGCGCGCTGCTTCGCTCGCAGGTGGAAACGTTGTCGCTCGCGCGGGGGCACCCCACGGCGGAGGATGCAGGCCGGCTCGGCATCGCCACCAGCGAGTCCGTGATGCGCATCCACCGCCGCCGCAGCGTCGAAGGTCGGGCAATCATGCTGGATACGTATCGAATTCCCGAAGCGCTCGTCCCCGGTTTCCCGCGCGACGCCGCAGCACTGCCAGAGCTGCTGTACCTCTACCTGCTGGAGCACTGGGGCCTGCGCGTGACCGCGGTGCGCGAGGAACTGCGCGCGGAACTCGCGAGCGAGGAGGACCGCATGGTCCTCAACCTGCCCGAGCCCGCCGCCCTCCTGGTCATGGAGGAGACCTGCTACGACCAGACCGGCAAGCCCTGCCTTCTCGCCACCCATCGCGCGAGAACCGAACACCATCGCTACGTCAACGAGGTGCGCTGAGGCCCCACCCATGCAAACCCGGGCCAGACCGTGGCCGTCTTCCATGCCGAACGGGAGCGAGCTTCCCCGACGCGCAAGGCGACGAACAGGTTTTCGCCTGAGGTGCGCGGGCACGCAGTGTCGCCGCGGGTCGATCGTGCCGAAGTTCAGCTGCACGGCGCAGACGTTCAACAAGTGGGCGAAGTAGGTCGAGGTCGGCGCAGCCATGCGGGACAGCGCGCCGTCGAACCTGAGCTGGTCGAGCCCGAATTGCCGCCAGGGAAACCGGCGCTTGCTGCTTCAGGCTGCACGGCAGCGCATGTGCGTCACTGACCGCGGCTGCCTCCCCCTTGCCGACGTCGATGTCGGACGTGGCGGCGTTACCCTGGCGGGACGATTGCGCATCAACCGCGGCATCTTCCGACAGCGACGCCCGACGCACCACCAACTCGCCGCCTGACGCTCTTCCGCCAGAGGGCCGAACCCTCCTCTAGCAATCCGCCTCCGCTGTTCCATCGCACTCGACGACGGATAGACCCTCGATGGCATCTCTCCGTCTCGCCTCCGCCTCTCGGCTTGCCGCGGGCCCATAGCCGCCGCCGCCGGGCGTGTCGATGCGAACGCCGTCGGCGGCAGGGATGGCCTGCACCCCCTTGGCGCGCAGCTTGCGGCCGGACAGTGTCTCGACGCGCCCAGGCGCGCCAGCGTCGCCACCGCCGCGCCCTCGCGCCGGGAAATCAACGCGGTCGAACACCGCGAAGAGCTGGAACGCACTGCCGTCGATCGTTCCGACCTCAACACGTTGCCCGAGGCCGCCGCGATAGGTTCCCTCGCCACCGGTGCCGGGGATCAATTCCTTTCGATGAATGACGATCGGCGCGAATGTTTCGCATATTTCGACTGGGATCGAGCGAATGCCGCTGGGGAAGCTGGTTGCCGAAAGCCCGTCGCACGAAGGCCTCGCGCCGACGCCCCCGGCGTTGAAGAACAGAATGTCAAACGGCCGGTTCGCGGCATTGCCGCGCAGTTGCAGGCCCCAGTTGCAAGCCGCCCCCTCCGCGGGGATGAGATCTGGCAACACATCGGCAAGACAGCCAAGCACTACTTCCGGCAGGAACTGGCCAATGATGTGCCGCGCGGAAACCGGCGCCGGACGCACGACGTTGAGGATCGAGCCCAGCGGTGCGGTCACCTCGATCGGCGCGAGCGACCCCTCGTTGTTGGGAATATCGGGCGCGATGGCGGCCCTCACGCCATAACTCGCGTAGGCGCGCGTATAATTCAGCACCAGGTTGATGCCGCGTTCGCTCGCCGGCGACGTGCCCGCGAAATCGATGGTGATCTTGTCGCCGGCAATGCTCAGCGTCGCGACGAGATCGACCGGCGAAGAATAGCCATCGATGCGCATCGCGTTGCGATGCACGCCGTCCGGCAGCGCTGCAATCGCCGCCTTCATGCCGGCGCGCGACACCTCGATGATCTCGTCGGACAGCGCCGCGATGTCCGGGAGCGCAAACTCGTCAAGCAGGGCGTTGAGCCGCCTGGCGGAGACATCGTTCGCCGTGACGTAGGCCAGAATGTCGCCCTCTGCCTCATCCGGCGTGCGGACATTGCTGCGGATCAGCCGCATCAACCCGTCATCGATCCGCCCCTCGCGCGCGATCGGCAGGATAGGGATGGACAACCCCTCCTCGAAGATCGAACGGCCATCCGGACCCATGCCGAGGCCACCAATGTCGACCTGGTGGCAGGTGCAGGCGAAAAAGGCGATAAGCCTGCGCTCGCGGAAGACCGGCGAGAACACCGTGACGTCGTGCAGATGCCCGGATACCAGCCAGGGATCGTTCGTGATGAAGTGATCTCCCTCGCGCATCGTCGAGGTGGGATAGACGTCGAGGAAATGCCGCGCCGCCACCGCCATCGCGTTGACATGGCCGGGCGTTCCCGTCACGGCCTGCGCCACCATGCGGCCGGTTGCGTCAAACAGCCCCGCGGACAGGTCGCCCGCCTCGCGTACAGTCGGGCTGAAGGCCACCTTCATCAGCGTGCGCGCCTGTTCCTCGACGACGGAGATCAGACGGCTCCAGAGAATCTGGCGGGTGAGAGAGGAGATTTTCATGCTCACGCCGCTTCGCCCGCTGCTCCAGCCGCGAGCGCCTCCAACAGGAGATGGCCGTCCGGCAGCACCGTCGCGGTGAAACTCGACGGCACCATGATGGTCGTTCCGGCATCGACGACCAGCGCGGGGCCGCGCAACTCCCGCCCCTCGGCGAGCGCGATCCGGTCCACGGCCCGCGCGGCCACCGCGCCGCCACGCTGCTCGGTGAAGTGCCACGTGCGCTCGCCACCGCCTTGTATTGCCTCCACGGTAACGGCCGCACCGGTCTTGGGCATCGGCGCGTCGGTACGTACGCTCCAGCCAAGCACCTCGACATCCTTGCCGTCGATCGTACGGTCATAGAGATCACGGTACACGGCCTCGAACGCGGCCCTCAGCGCCGTCGCGTTCCCTCCTGCGATCACCGGGCGATCTAGCGGCACGGTGATCTCGTGTCCCTGTCCGCGATAGCGCATCTGCGCCGACATCCGGGCGGTGAGCGTGGCACCTCGGGCGGCCGGGCGCAGCACCGTTGCGGTTTCCTCCATCAGCGCATCGATCACCGCGAGTGCGTCGGATGCCGAAAAGCGTGACAGCAACTGGTACTGGGAACGCGACTTCTCGAACGAGAGCGGCGCGCGCAGGAACCCCACGGCCGAGCCTACCCCGGCCGCGACCGGCACCAGAACCCGAGACATGCCGAGTTTGGCGGCGAGATCAGCGGCATGCAGCGGCGCGGCACCGCCGATCGCGATCAGCGTGCGGCCGGCAAAACCATACCCGACCTCGATCGCGTGTTCGCGCGCGGCACTCGCCATATTCTCGTTGATGATCTCGACGACACCGACCGCAGTATCCTCGGCCGGCAGCGCCATGCGCGCCGCCAGCGTCTCCGCCACGGCCCTGCGCGCGGCCCCGGCGTCGAGCGGGATCGCGCCATCAGCGAAACGATCGGGATCAAGCCGCCCCAACATCAGGTGCGCGTCGGTGACGGTCGCATCCGTGCCGTCGCGTCCGTAGCAGGCGGGCCCTGGCACCGAGCCGGCACTGCGCGGACCGACCTTGAGGCGCCCGAGGCGGTCCACCGTCGCGATCGAACCGCCTCCCGCACCGATCTCGCAGAGTTGCACCACCGGCAGGCGCAGCGGCAGCCCGCTGCCAGGCTTGAACCGGTCGATGCGCGCGACCTCCAGCCCGCCTGTTGTCCGTGGCTCGCTGTTCTCGATGAAACAGAGCTTCGCCGTCGTGCCGCCGATGTCGAGCAGCAGCGCCTCGGCTATCCCGAGTGCGCGGGCGAGGGAGGCAGCGAAGACGGCGCCGCCGGCGGGCCCCGATTCGAGCAGCCGCACCGGATAGCGCGTCGCGGTCGCGACATCGCAGAGCCCGCCATTGGACTGCATCAGCATCAGCGGCCCGCCGATGCCGATTTCCCGCAGCCCTGCTTCCAATCGCCCGAGATAGCCGCTCATCAGCGGCTGCACATAGGCGTTGGCCGTCACCGTCGTGAAACGTTCATATTCGCGGATCTCGGGCGAGACATCGCTCGAAAGGCTCAGCGGTATCGCGGGTAGGCACTCCCGCAGGATGGCGGCGGCTTCATGTTCGTGGTCGGGGTTTGCATAGGCGTGGAGGAAGCCGATTGCGACCGCCTCGATGCGCTCCGCCGCGAGCCGTGCCGCGGCCGCGCGCACGGCCGAGACATCGAGGGGCTTCAACACCGTTCCGTCAGCCGCGATCCTCTCGGTGATCGGCAGACGCAGCGAGCGGGGTACCAGCGGCACCGCCTTGCCCACCAGCAGATCGTACTGGTCGTGGCGATGCTCGTAGGCCATCTCCAGCGTGTCGCGGAATCCCTCGGTCGTAAGGAAGGCCACGCGAGCGCCGCGGCGCTCGATCACCGCGTTCGTCGCCAGCGTCGTCCCGTGCACCACCATGCCGACCTCCGCCGGCGCGGCGCCGGAAAGTGTCAGAACCTGCCGCAGCCCTTCGAGCACGGCGCGCTCGGGCGCGTCCGGCGTCGTCAGCAGCTTGAGGCAGGTCTGCCTTTCGCGATGCTCAAGGACGAAGTCGGTGAAGGTGCCGCCGATGTCGACGCCGACGCGCGCCAGGTTCTGCATACAGAATACAAGACGCTGGGATTACGCCCTGTAAAGCCCCGCCAAGCCGCGCCGGCTCACCGCAACCGCGCCGAGTTGTCCCCCAGAATGCCCGTGGGCCGTGCGAGCAGGATCACCAGCAGGCACAACGCGATCACCACGACGCGCACGGCCCCGGCACTCGCCTGCCACTCGGGCGGCAGCACGGAGGCCAGCAGCATGCCGCTCACGCTCCATGTCTCCCACACCACGAACGCGCCCAGCACTGCCCCCGCGTGCCGGCCGACGCCGCCGATGATCACCATCGCGTAGATCTGAAATGTCAGGATCGGCACGAAATCCAGTGGACTGATGAAACCCACGAAGTGCGCATAGAGCGCGCCTGAAAGTCCGCACAGCGCCGATCCTGCGACGAAGGCCTCGAGCTTGAACCGCGCGACCGCCTTGCCCATCCCGGCTGCCGCCGTCGTGTCCTCGCTCAGCGCGCGCAGCGAGCGCCCC
Source organism: uncultured Pseudomonadota bacterium (assembly GCA_963764465.1). Taxonomy (GTDB): domain Bacteria; phylum Pseudomonadota; class Alphaproteobacteria; order Acetobacterales; family Acetobacteraceae; genus JAJXXT01. The sequence goes on from CAVXSO010000001.1 coordinate 385,715, forward strand.
CAGGGTGTCGCCGTCGCCCGCTCCAGCATCCACCACGCCAGTGCCAGCACGGCGGCGCACACACCAAGCCAGGCGGCATTCCCGCCAAGCCCGATCGAGCCCTCCCGTAGCGGCCGCGCGATCCCCGAGATCCCGCTCGGTCCGCCCGTCAGCTCGCCGGCATTGACTGCGACGATCTCGATGGACACGCCGACCCCGAAGGTCGCGATCGCCAGATAGTCCCCGCCCAACGCGAGCACCGCGAGCCCGACCGCCCAGGCTGCCACTCCCGAAACAAGGGTCGCGGCGACGATACTCAGCGCCACCGGCCACCCATGGTGACCCGCCACACCCGCCCAGTGCGGTCCGGTCAGGATCGCACTGGCATAGGCACCAATCGCGATGAAGCCCGCGATGCCGACATTGAACAACCCCGCATAGCCGTATTGGAGGTTCACGCCGAGTGCCGCGACCGCGAAGATCATGACATAGGTCAGGGAAAAAACGGCATATGAAACGAAATCAGCGATCATGCTGTCTTACCCATGATCCCGTGCGGCCGCACCCGTAGAACCAGAAGAATCAGCGCGAAGGACACAACCTGCCGCCACGCCGCCAGGCCCGCATGCACCGCGATTGCCTCGGCCGCGGCGATCAGAACCGCTCCCAGCAGCGTGCCCTGGATGGAGCCCAGCCCGCCAAGAATCACCGCGGCGAGCGAGGGCAGCAGGAAATCGTAACCGGCCTCCGGCTGCAGCGGACGCAGCAGCATCAGGGCAAGCCCCGCCACCGCGGAGGCGAACGCGGCGAGCCCCCAGGCCTGCCAGCGCACGAGCGCCACGGGCACCCCGGTCACCGCTGCCAATTGCGGGTTTTCCGCGACGGCGCGCAGGCACCGCCCGAAGTTCGTGCGCCGCAGCATGAGATGCAGTGTCAGCACCAGCATGAGCGCGCCAACCACGAGGCCGATATCCGTCCTGGTCATTCTGACGGCGAACAGCACGGGCCGCGCGATCTCGAGTCCGCGGTCGGCCATGCGTTCGGTGACACCGAAAACCAACGCCAGGACATTGCGGACCAACAATCCCACGGCAAATGCCGCGAGCACGAGCGCGGAGCCGCCGCCGCGCCGGGCGAGTGGCTCGAAGACCAGACGAGCCGCGACAAAGACGACGACCGTCGCCAGCGCGATCGCGGCAATCGCGCCGGTAACGATACCGGCCGCATCTCCCAGCGCCGGCGCCGTCGCAGCATAACCGGCCAGCGCCCCATAGGCGCCCGCTGTGATGTCGTCGGCTTGCGCGAAATTGGGGAAGCGGAAGATCGCGTAGACGATCGAGAGGCCGAGCGAGGCGACGCACAGCAGCGCGGCGCCGATCAGCGTGTCGGCGACGATATCGGCCAGCATCAGTCGGCTCGCCTTCGGAACGCGGTCCCGAGAAAGGCCGCAATGACCGTCTCATCCGCGAGCAATTCGCGCGCCGGGCGGGCGAGATGCACCACGCCGTCGATGAGCAGGGCGGCACGGTCGGCGATCGCGAGTGCCGCATGCACGTTCTGCTCGACGAGCAGGATCGAGACGTGCGCGGTGAGTTGCTTGAGCCGCTGGAACAGGAGCGCAACATTGTCCGGTGAAAGGCCCGCCGAGGGTTCGTCCAGGATCAGCACCTCCGGACCGCCGAGTAACGCGCGCGCGATTGCCACCATCTGTCGCTGGCCGCCGGACAGCCTTCCGGCTGGATATCGCGCGAACCGCCCGAGCTCGGGAAACAGCGCCGTCATGTCGCCGATGGAGGGACCATGCCGACGGCGCATCGCCCGCGCCAGGTCGAGGTTTTCGTGGACCGTGAGCTCGGTGAAGACATTGGCGACCTGTGGCACATAGCCGATGCCGAGACGCGTGATCCGGTGTGGCGGCATACCCACCAGGTTCTCGCCTGCGTACAGCACGCGGCCGCCGAAGACGGGGACGACGCCCGCTGCCGCCTTGGCAAGCGTGGACTTGCCGGCGCCGTTCGGTCCGAACAAGGCAAGCAGCTCGCCACGCCCCAACTCCAGCGAAGCGCCACGCACCACCGGGGCCGCGCGGGCGTAGCCGGCGATCAGTGCCTCGACGCGCAGCACCACCTCAGCCATGTCGTGCCACGCCACCCGCCAGGGAAGCCGCCGGGCCGAGAAAGGCGTCGAGCACGCGCTCATCGCCGCACACCGCTTCCGGCACACCATCCAGCATCACGCGCCCCTGCGTCATCACGATCACCCGCTCGCAATGCGCCATCACGAAATCGATATTGTGCTCGACAATCACCAGCGTCATGCCCAGCCCCTGCAGATAGGCCACGGCCTCGGACAGTTTCCCGATCATGGCGGGGCTCACGCCCGCACAGGGCTCGTCAAGCAGGATCGCGTTCGGTTCGGCCATCAGCGCGCGACCAAGCTCCAGCAGCTTGTGCTGCCCGCCCGACAGCATGCCCGCCGGCAGCGCGGCATGCGCCGCCAACCCAAGCTCGGCCAGGATCGCACGCGCCCGTTCGCGGGCCCGGGCTTCCTCGCGATGCAGTCGCGGCCGCGCCAGCAGCGCGGAGAGGAAATGATCCCCCGCCTGTCGTGGCCGCGCGACCAGCAGATTTTCCTCCACCGTCAGCCGGCGGAACGGGCGCGGGATCTGGAAGGTCCGCACGAGGCCGAGTCCGTGGATCTCGTGAGCCGCGAGCCCGTCGACGCGCCTGCCGGCGAACAGGATCCGCCCAGCACTCGGTGCGATCTCCCCCGCGAGCAGCGAGAACATCGTCGTCTTGCCGGCGCCATTCGGCCCGATCATCCCCACCGACTGCCCTGACGGGATGGCGAAGGAGACGTCATCGACGGCGGTAAGGCCATCGAATCGTTTCGTCACGCGTTCGGCCAGAATCGCCGCGGAGCTGGCCGCCTGGAGTGTCGTGGAAGGGCCGGGCTGCATCCCGCCTTCTCTAGTACCAGCCCTGCTGGACAAGGCGAGCGGTTTTTGCATACCGTATGCAACCGCTCGATATCGCGTGATCACGCCGGGCACGGGAGGTGTCGCATGCGCTTCTTCGGCTGTCTTCGTGTCGCAATCGTCGTCGCGGCGATCGCCCTGCTCACAACGACGGCCTGGGCGACCTGCCCAAGCAAGATCGGTCTCATCCTTCCGCTCACCGGCCCGATCGCGCCGATTGCGCAGGGCATGGAAAAAGCGGCCGAGCTCGCCGCGGATCAGATCAACGCGGCGGGCGGAGCCAACGGCTGCCCCGTCGCGCTGGTCATACGCGACAGCCAGGGACAGCCCTCGGTCGCTGTTGACGATGCGCGCCAGCTCCTCGATCTGGAAGGCGCGCGCGTGGTGGTCGGCGGTGCGCTGAGCGGCACCGCCCTTGCGATCCTGAATTCCGTCACCGCGCCGGCCGGCGTACCGCTGATCTCGCCCACCGCGTCCTCGCCAAGCTTCTCAGCGATCGGCGCGAAGACGGGATTGTTCTTCCGCCTCAACATTTCGGATGCCCTGCAGGGCATCGCCGCGGCGAAGGACGCGATCAAGGAACACAGCGGCACGGTCGGCATCATGGCCGTCAACAACGACTGGGGCCAGAATCTCTCCCGCGTGTTCAGCGAGAGCTACGCGAAGCTCGGTGGTAAGGTCGGCAAGGTCGTGCTCTTCAATCCGGGTCAATCCTCCTACCGGGCCGAGGTGACGAGCCTGCTGGAGACAAAGCCGGACACGCTCTACATGATTGGCTATCTGGCCGAGGGCTCCCGCATCGTGCGCGACTGGATCAGCCTCGGCGGCACGCAGCGGATGCTGTTCGCCCACAGCCTCAACGACGCCAAGTTTGTCTCGGCGGTGGGCGCCCAATACCTCTCCAAGGCGACCTGGCTGACACCTGGGGAGACGGCGAGCAATTCGCTCTCCAGCTTCCGCGCCGCATTCAGCGCGAAATATCACGAAGGTGCCGAGGGCCCGGGCCGCGCCAACACCTACGACGCGGTCATGGTCGCCAGCCTCGCGATCCAGGCAGCCCATTCCGCAACGGATCCGAAAGCGATTGCGGCCGCCATCCACAAAGTGACAACTCCAGGCGCGACGGTGGTCACGGCGAGCGCGGAGGGCATCAAGGCCGGCCTCGCCGATGCCGGCGCGGGCAAGCCGATCAACTACATGGGCGCCGTTGGTCCGGTCGAGTTCGACCAGAGCGGCGACATTGTGGGTGCCTTCGTGATCTGGAAACTTGATGCCAGCGGCAAGCTCACGATCGTGGATCGGATGTCGGCGAAGGATGTGGCTTCTCTGCGCGACACGCCCGCCAGCAAGTAAAAGCCGCCCACCGTCGAGGCGGCACTACCAGATGCGCTCGTAATAGGTCCGCGCGGCTTGAAGCAGCTCGTGCATCGCGGCACGCGCGGCTTCGGGATCGCCTTCCCGGAAAGCGGCGAGCAGGCGCTGGTGGTACATGATGGTTGCCTGCCGGTTTTCCGCGACGTGCAGCGTGCGGCGGCGCAGCCGCTGGATCTGGTCGCCGAGCGTGTCGAGCACCTGGGCGAGGCGACGGTTGCCACAGGCGGCCAGAAGCTCGGCCCGGAGGCGGCTATTGGCGGCGATGAATGCCTCGACATCGTGCACTTTGTGCGCGCGGCGCTCGGCCGCGGCCTCGCGTGCCAGCGCTCGGTACGCCGCCTTGGTCGCGCGCGACACGGCGAGCGCGGCGGCGGCTGGCTCGATCATCTGGCGCAGCTCGACAATGTCGCCGATATCCTCGCGGCTGAGCGCCGGCTGGCGATAGCCGCGCCCGGTGTCTTCCAGCACGCCCTCACGGCAAAGCTGGAACAGCGCCTCGCGCAACGGCGTGCGCGACACGTTGAGCCGCGCGGCAAGGCTCTGCTCGACAGCCCTTTCCTCCGGAAAGACGCCCAGTCGGATCATTTCCCGCAGGCTGACATAGACCTGGTCGCGAAGCCGGCGCTGCCGGAGTGGTAGCGGAACGTTGGGCATCATGTGGTGCATCGGCCTCAGGTTGGTGCTGGAGCGAAGGTTCGCCAAGACTTCCTTTTCCCGGACGCGGAAGCAATGAGGCCCGTGGCGGAACGCCGAGAGGTAACGTCGCACGAGACGGCGCGCTCGGCGCCAGCATTGACGAGGGAGGCTGGGAACGTTCGCTCTTTAGACAGCGCTTAGGCGTGCATGTGCGGTTCAGGAGAGCAAGCAGCACCCTACCGCCATGGGTGATGGGCGCAGCCGGCCTCAACGGCTCGTGTCGCGCCCGTGCCGTTTGGACGACATCACCAACCGCCGAGGCTTGACTTGCGCGACAATCGCGCCTGGGCCGCACTTGGTCGAGCTGGGGGCGGGTAGGCGCGACCGCGATGCCCCGCCGGTGGTCTGCCCCCTCAAATATGGCTCGCCCTCAAGCAAGGCATTTTGCGGGGCAGAGTACACCGGGCCATGAGTCCGTTTTTTAATTACAACGATCTCCAACGCCGCGCCGCTGCCTCCCAGGTGGTTTCGTCTAGACCCTATGGCGCTTCAGGCGATTTTCGAGCAAACTCACGCCGATCGAGAGCGCCACAGTTACCACCAGGTACATCGCCGCGACGGTTAGCCAGATCTCGAACGCCATGAACGTATCTGCAATGGCATTGAGCCCCTCAGTCGTTAGTTCCGAGACGGCGATGACACTGACGATCGCCGAGCTCTTGACCAGCGAGATCACGAGACCGGTCAGTGGCGGGATCATGAGCGGCAGTGACTGCGGAATGATGACATACCTGTACTTGTCGCGGACCGTGAGCCCGATCGCGTCGGCGGCCTCGTACTGCCCGCGCTCGACGGCGACGATGCCGCCGCGGATGATCTCGCTCGCGAAGGAACCCTCGTAAAAGGCGAGCGTCAATACGGCAGCCCAGAACCGTCCGACTCCGAAGATCGGTGCCAGAACGAAATAGACGAGAAAGATCTGCACCAGCAACGGTGTGTTGCGGATGATCTCGAGATAGACGGTGGCGATCAGCCGGCCCGCGATGGAGCGCGACAGGCGCAGGAATGCGGTAACGAGCCCGATCGCGAGCGCGAGCGCCAGGCTGATCGCGGTAATCTCGAGCGTCTCGATCAGCCCGCGCGTCAGCGAGCCGAGGATGAACTCGCCATCGACGATCTTGTAGAGGTAAGGCGGCACGCGATACCACTGCCAGTGGTAATGCATCGCCATCGCGCCATGGATGATCAGCCAGCCGATGAGGCCGAGCACAATCACGGCTTGCGCCACCTGCCAAGAGGAGCGCAGCGCGGCGCGAAGCTGTGTGCGCCGGTCCCGCGGCGGGAGACGGCGTTCACGCAGCACGGCTGCTTCGGACACCATCGTTCAGCGGCACCTTGCTGCGAAATCTCGCGGCTTCACGCAATCAACCCCATGGGCGAAAATAAAACCCTTATACGGGCTCGCCTTCCGGTCAACGAATTTCTCGATTTCCCACTCGCGCCCTCGACGGCGCGGACACCATGTCCCACGATGCTCGCGCAACACGATGGTCCCCGATACCGGACGAGCCCGAGGACACCCCCATGACCCTGCGCCAACCGAACTGGCGTCTGACACGGATCGCAACGAACCTCGATTTCGTGGCCGAAGGCCGGCGCGCCGGTGACCTGCGGCTGAAATGGTCCAACGCCGAAATGCCGCTCGGCTATTGGCCGATACCGGCCGCCGTGTGCGTGCGGGGCGAGGGGCCGACGCTGCTGCTCGCCGGAGGCACGCATGGCGACGAGTTCGAGGGTCCCGTCGCGCTGATGCGCCTGCTCGACCACGCGGCGGGGCTGTCATTTCGTGGCCGGCTGATTCTGCTGCCGGCGCTCAACGCCCCGGCCGTCGCCCGCAGCGCGAGGGTCTCGCCGCTCGACGGCGCCAACCTCAACCGCGCCTTTCCTGGCGACCGAAATGGCGCGCCCACGGCGATGATTGCACATCTCGTGGAATCGGTCCTCCTGCCGGTCTGCGATGCCGCGATCGACTTCCATTCCGGCGGCAAGGCCTCGGTCTTCGCCGACAGTGCGCTGGCAGCGCGCTGCGAGGACAAGGCGCTGCACGACGCCAATTTCGCGCTGGCCCGCGCGTTTGCCGCGCCGCTGGTCTGGGTGCTCGGCGAGCACAATGACGATCGCTCTTTCAACGCTGCGGCAAGGCGCCAGCGTGTGCCGATGATCGCCACCGAGCTCGCCGGCGGCGGCGGCGTGGATCGCGCGGCGGTGCGCCTCGCCCTCGACGGCATCCTGCGCTGCATGCGCCATCTCGGGATGATCGATGAAGCGCCACCGCCCGAGCACACGCCGCGCCTGGTGGAACTCGCCTCGGCGGAGCAGACACTCTATGCGCCCTGCCAGGGGGTCTTCCTTCCCGGCTTCGGGGTCGGCGACGAGGTGGCCGCGAACGCGGCCGCAGGCACGCTCTACAACCTGTTCGAGCCGGAGCGCCCCCCGGTTGAGCTTTCGTTCCCTGCGAGCGGCATCGTGCTGTCGCGCGTCAACCGAGGGTTCGTCGAGCGCGGTGAGATGCTCGCAACCATTGCCTCGCCCTACCGCGAGCCAGCCGGTTGACAGCCCCTGCCACGGCGGGAAGAACACGAGCAGCAACCACCGAGGCGCCGGCGATGAAGATCGACATGCACGCCCATTTCTACGGTGGCGGGCTCGAGGCAGCGCTGCGGCACCGCTCGGTCCGGCCCTGCCTGCGCACGGACGCGAGTGGCGGAGAGTTCCTCGTCGCGATGAACTCGGATTTCCCTTTCACCGCGAAATATTACGACGTCGCGACCGGGCTCTCGCAGATGCGCGCGCTCGGCATCACGCACCGGCTTCTCACCTTCCCTGGCTCGCTTGGTTTCGATGTCCTGCCGGTCGCGGAAGCCGCCGCGCCGATCGCCGCCTTCAACGACCATCTTGCGGCCCTGGGCCGCAGCACGAACGGCGCCATCATCGGCCTCGCTGGCCTCCCGCTAGCCGATATCGATCGCGCAGGAAAGGAGCTCGCGCGGGTGCGCCGCGAGCTGAACCTGCCGGGCGCCATCATCCCCTCCAACTACTTCAACTCGGTCGAGGACGCGCGGCTCATGGCCCCGCTGCTGGCGGTCGCGAATACGCATGGTGCGCATCTGATGCTGCATCCCGGCCTGCGCGACGGCGAGGACGTGCCACCGCCCGCGCTAGACTATCCGCAATACCGTACCTCCGCCGTGGCCCTGCAGTCCCAGATTTCGCAGAACGTGCTCACCCTCGTGCTGTCCGAGGTGCTGGACGCTTATCCGAACATCAGTTTCCACGTCGTCAATCTCGGCGGTACGGTCCCGTTCATCTTCGAGCGCATGGAGAGCATCGCGCTGCATCGCTCGCCAGGCGAGCCGTTCCCGACCGAAAAACTCCGCCGCATCTGGTACGACTGCGCCTCCCTCGGACCGCGCGCGCTCGAGGCGGCGGTCAAGGTCTATGGCGCGGACCGTATCATGATGGGCTCCGACTACCCGATCTTCCAGTCCGATCCCTACGTGAGCGCCGTCGCGCCGGCCCGGCTCACGGATCGCGAGCGCGAGGATGTGACGAGCGGCACGGCCAGGCGGCTGCTCGAACGGCTCGGCACCATCGTTCGCTGACCAAAACTAGAGCGTCCCCGCCGGGGTGAAGCGCGCGACGATCTCGTGCGTCGAGTTATAAGTGAGCTCGACGCGCGTGACGGGAACAGCATCGCGCCAGGTGCGCCGCACGACGACGAGGCTGGGCGCCCCGATCCGTACGCCCATCGCCTTCGCCACCGCGCGCGAAGCCGCGGCGGCATGGATACGGTGCTCCGCGCGCGTCCAGGGAACATGGGCGACAAGCCAGGATCCGGGCGCAAGGTCGCGGAAATCCTCGCCTGCCGCCGCCGGTACCGCTTGCAGGCTGATGATGCGCTTCTCCAGGCAGAACGGCGTTGTCCCGGCGAAGTGGTGGCAGACGATGTCGAGCACGCCCGCCCCCGTCGCCACGCCGAGCAACTCGCGGTCCTGCCGCGTCGCGCGGCGCGTGGCGCGTGCGATGATCTCGTGCCGGTGGGGCAGGCCGAGCTCGGCCACTTCCGTTCCCACGTCGCTGATCTTCAGCACGGCGGATTGGGAATGCGGCCGCGCCACGAAGCTGCCGGTGCGGCGGCGGCGCTCGATCAGCCCCGCCTCGGCCAGCCGCGAGAGGGCCTTGTTGACGGTCATCCGCGAACACCCATACGCACGGGTGAATTCGTGCTCGGACGGAATCCTGTGCTCGGGCGGCCACTCGCCGGAGACGATCCGCGCGCGCACGTCGTCGAGGATGCGCTCGTAGAGCGCGCCACCCGCGCGGATATCGCGCCCGTCCATCGCTCCTCCGGAATCGCCTTGCGGCAGTTTGTTGCGTTCAGGCATTCTTTTGCCAGGGCCGACGCGCGAAGACCAGCGAGACCATGCGCGTGCTCTCCTGCGCCACCACGAACACGGCATCATCGTCGGCTTCCAGCACCAGCGCGTCGAGCGGTGCGAGCGCGACGTACGTTTGGCCCACCGTGCCCACGCAGGTCTCGAGTGCCACGCAGACACGGACCGCACCCGCCGCACCCAGCCGCGCGCCGCGGGGCAGCGCTACGCGCGCCGCCTCCACGCGCCACGCATCGCGGCGTGCCATCGCGTTGAGGTCATACGCCGGACCGTCGAGCAGCTGCGCCCGTACCTCCGCCTCGCCCGGAAACGCAACGGGCGGCGCCTCGGCATCGAGCTGCACCACGCGCCCGCCGATATCAAGGCGCAGCGTCCCCCCCGCGGCGTGCGTGAGTACGCGATCGATTCCCTCGAAGCGCGAGAACGGTCCATCCGCGCGGATCTCGGCGATGCTCACGCGCCAGTTGAAATCGTCAAGGCTCGCGCCCTCGGGGCTCGCCGCGAGCTCCACGGTCGTTCCGCCGCCATTCTTCCACGCCATCGCCGGACGCTCGCGGAAGGCGATCACCCGCATCGCACGGGCACCCGGTTCAGCCGAGGATGCCTGGCAGGTCGAGCCCCTGCTTCGCCGCCCACTCGCGCGCCTCCGGGTAGCCGGCGTCGGCGTGGCGCATCACCCCCGTCGCGGGATCGTTCCAGAGCACGCGCGCGATGCGTCGTGCGGCGGCTTCGGTGCCGTCGCAGCAGATCACCATGCCGGCATGCTGGGAGAATCCCATGCCGACGCCGCCGCCGTGATGGATCGAGACCCAGGTGGCGCCCGATGCACAGTTGAGCAGCGCGTTGAGCAGTGGCCAGTCCGAGACCGCGTCCGAGCCGTCCTGCATCGCCTCGGTCTCGCGGTTGGGCGAGGCGACGGAGCCTGAATCGAGATGGTCGCGGCCGATTACCACCGGCGCTTTCAGCTCGCCGCTTGCCACCATGTCGTTGAAGGCGAGGCCGAGCCGGTGGCGGTCGCCCAGGCCGACCCAGCAGATGCGTGCCGGCAACCCCTGAAAGCGGATGCGCTTGCCTGCCATGTCGAGCCAGTTGTGCAGATTCCGGTCGTCGGGGATCAGCTCGCGCACCTTCGCGTCGGTGCGCGCGATGTCCTCGGGGTCGCCGGAGAGCGCTGCCCAGCGGAACGGGCCCACGCCGCGGCAGAACAGCGGGCGGATATAGGCAGGCACGAAGCCGGGAAAGTCGAACGCGTCCCGCACCCCTTCCTCGAACGCCATCTGGCGGATGTTGTTGCCGTAATCGACGGTCGGAATGCCCGCGTGATGAAAATGCAGCATGGCACGCACGTGCTCGGCCATCAATTCCCTTGCCGCGCGTGCCACTCCCTTGGGGTCGCTCTCGCGTCGCGCCTCCCATTCGGCGAGCGTCCATCCCCGGGGCAGGTAGCCGTTGACGGGATCATGCGCGGAGGTCTGGTCGGTGACGATGTCCGGCTTCACGCCGCGGCGCACCAGTTCCGGCAGCACCTCGGCCGCGTTGCCCAGCAGCGCGACCGAAACCGGCTTGCCCTCGCCCCGCGCCTGCTCAAGCATCGCCAGCGCTTCGTCCAGGTGGCGCGCCTGGGCATCGATGTAGCCGGTGCGCAGCCGGAACTCGATGGACGATGGCCGGCACTCGACCGCGAGCAGCGAAGCGCCGGCCATGGTCGCGGCGAGGGGCTGCGCCCCGCCCATGCCGCCGAGCCCGGCGGTCAGGATCCATTTCTCCCTGAGGCTGCCGCCGAAATGCCGGCGTCCCATCTCGACAAAGGTCTCGTACGTGCCCTGCACGATGCCCTGCGAGCCGATATAGATCCAGGAGCCGGCGGTCATCTGGCCGTACATCATCAGCCCCTTGCGATCGAGCTGGCTGAAATGCTCCCAGGTGGCCCAGTGTGGCACCAGGTTCGAGTTCGCGAGCAGCACGCGCGGCGCATCGGCATGCGTGCGGAACACGCCTACCGGCTTGCCGGACTGGATCAGCAGCGTCTCGTCCTCGCCCAGCCGCTTGAGCGTGGCGACGATGCGATCGAACAACTCCCAGTCGCGCGCGGCGCGCCCGATGCCGCCATAGACCACGAGCTCGCCGGGCCGTTCGGCAACGTCCGGGTCGAGATTGTTCATCAGCATGCGCAGCGGCGCCTCGGTCAGCCAGCTCCTGGCATTGAGCTGCGGGCCGCGCGGCGCCCGGATCGTGCGCGTGTTGTCGAGGCGATGGTGGTTCATGGCGTTGCTTCCTCGTCCGCGCGCGGGGACTGGTTCATGCCGCTGCCGTAATGGCCGGCAGCGCGAGCCCGGCCGCCTCGGTAAGCATGCCGGCCCGCACGAGGTCGGAGGCGGCCAGGATGTCGGGGTGGAAATGCCGGTCCTCGCCGAGCGCCGGCACGCATTCGCGCAGGCGTGCCCTCGCCGCCTCGAGGGGCGGGCTGGAGCGTAGTGGCGCGTGGAACTCGCAGCCCTGCGCCGCGGCCAGCAACTCGATGCCGACGATGTTCACGACGTTTTCCGCCATCGCCGCGAGCCGGCGCGCGCCATGCGCCGCCATCGAGACATGGTCTTCCTGGTTCGCCGAGGTCGGGATGGAATCCACGCTCGCGGGATAGGCGCGCTGCTTGTTCTCCGAGACCAGCGCCGCGGCCGTGACTTGCGGGATCATGAAGCCGGAGTTGAGCCCCGGCGACGGCGTGAGAAAGGCGGGCAAGCGCGACAGCGTGGGGTCCACCAGCATCGCGACCCGCCGCTCCGAGAGCGCGCCGATCTCGCAGAGCGCGAGCGCGATCGTGTCGGCGGCGAAGGCTACGGGTTCGGCGTGGAAATTCCCGCCGGACAGCACCTCGTCGCTGCCGGCGAAGATCAGCGGGTTGTCCGTGACACCGTTGGCCTCGTCCTCGAGCGTGCCCGCGGCGGCGCGCAGCAGGTCCAGGCACGCGCCCATCACCTGCGGCTGGCAGCGCAGGCAGTAGGGGTCCTGCACGCGGTCGTCATCCCGCAGGTGCGAGGCGCGGATCTCGCTGCCCTGCATCAGCGCGCGCAGCGCCGCGGCGGTTTCGATCTGGCCGCGATGCCGCCGCAGCCGGTGGATGCGCGGATCGAACGGCGCGTCCGAGCCTCGTGCGGCGTCGGTGGCGAGCGCCCCCGCGACCAGCGCGGACTGGAACACCGTCTCCGCCGCGAACAGTCCCGCGAGCGCCAGCGCGGTGGAGAATTGGGTGCCGTTGAGAAGAGCGAGCCCCTCCTTCGGGCCAAGCACCGCGGGTGCCAGGCCAGCGCGCGCGAGCGCCGCCGCTGCCGGCATCCGCTCCCCCGCCACCACCGCCTCGCCGATGCCCAGCATCGCCGCGGTCATGTGCGCGAGGGGCGCCAGGTCGCCGCTGGCTCCGACCGAGCCTTGCTCCGGCACCACCGGCACGACACCGCGCGAGAGCATCGCCTCCAGCACCGCGAGCGTCTCCGGTCGCACGCCGGACGCGCCCTGGCCAAGGCTCGCGAGCTTCAGCGCCATCATCAGCCGCGTCGCGGCAACGGGGATGGGCGCGCCCACGCCGGCCGCGTGCGAGAGCACGATGTTGCGCTGCAGGGCCGCGAGATCGCCATCCGCGATCCGCACGTTGGCGAGCCGGCCGAAGCCGGTGTTGACCCCATAGACCGGGTCGCCTTTCGTAAGGATGCGCAGGATCGCCGCGGCCCCCGCCGCGACCGCCCCCCCGCAGGCGGGATCGAGTGCCACAGCCGCGCCGGACCAGATCGCGCGCCACGCGGCAAGGCTCACGCCACCCGGTACGAGCACCACTTTCATCCGCCGGCCCACACCCGCTGGTGCAATGGATTGAACCCGAGCCGATAGACGAGCTCCGCCGGCCGCTCGATGTCCCAGATCGCGAGGTCGGCGCGCTTCCCTGGCTCGAGAGTGCCGATCTCGTCCGCAAGGCCGAGCGCCCTTGCCGCCACGCGCGTCGCCCCCAGCAGGCACTCCTCCACCGTCATGCGGAACAAGGTCGCCGCCATGTTCAGCGCCAGCAGCAGCGAGGACAGCGGCGACGTTCCGGGATTGCAATCGGTCGCGACCGCGAGCGGCACGCGATGCGCGCGGAACAGCTCGATCGGCGGCGCCTGATGGTCGCGCAGCGTGTAGTATGCGCCCGGCAGCAGCACCGCCACCGTGCCGGCCCGCGCCATCGCCGCCACGCCGGCGGCGCCGGCATGTTCGAGATGATCCGCAGAAAGTGCGCCGAACCGTGCGGCGAGCGCGGCGCCGCCAAGATCGGAAAGCTGCTCCGCGTGCAGCTTCACCGGCAGGCCGGCGGCGCGCGCGGCGATGAAGACGCGCTCGATCTCTTCTGGCGTGAACGCAATTCCTTCGCAGAATCCATCGACGGCGTCGGCCAGTCCGTCTCGTGCAAGCTCGGGCACCATGCGATCGGCAACGAGGGCGACATAGTCCGCGCGGCGTTCGGCGTACTCCGGCGGCAAGGCATGGGCGCCGAGATAGGTGGTACGCACGCGGACGTCTCGCTCGCGCGCCAGGCGCCGCGCCGCGGCCAGCATCCGCCGCTCGGTCTCGGCATCGAGCCCGTAGCCCGACTTGATCTCGACTGTCGTCACACCTTCGCCGATCAGCGCGTCGAGGCGCGGCAGGCTCTGCCTGACGAGTTCCTCCTCGTCCGCGGCGCGTGTCGCGCGCACGGTTGAGAGAATACCGCCACCGGCACGCGCGATCTCCTCGTAGCTCGCGCCTTCGAGCCGCATCTCGAACTCGCGCGCCCGGTCACCCGCGTGGACGAGATGCGTATGGCAGTCGACGAGGCCCGGCGTCATCCAGCGTCCCTCGCCGTCATGGATCTCCGCACCCGCAAGCAGGGACGTCGGCATTTCCGATGCCACGCCGGCAAAGACAATGCGCCCCGCCCTCGCGACCAGGCCGCCGCGCTCGACGATGCCGAGGCCGGGACGATCCGGCGCCATGGTCGCCAGGCGCACGCCGCGCCACGCGACCGTGCGGGCTGGACTTCCCGGTGATCCAAGCTGCGATGTTGCCGCCCGCTGCGTTTCTGCCTCCGGTGATCGTTTCGTCTTGCCTCGCGCAACCCCTATGTATAGACAATTAAACCGTCGATGCAATTGCCATATCCGGGGCTGCCATGCCGACGCTGCACGCCGCCACCGCGCTCACGCCCGAAGGCTGGCGCGCGGACGTGCGGGTGGAGATCGTGGCGGGGCGGATCGGCACGGTCCTTGCCGGCACGCAGCCGGCTCCCGGCGACGAGCGTTGCGCGATCCTGCTGCCGGCCCTGGCGAACCTGCACAGCCACGCCTTCCAGCGCGCGATGGCGGGACTGGCCGAGCGGCGTGGCGAGGGCACGGACAGTTTCTGGACCTGGCGCTCGGCGATGTACGCCACGGCGCTCGCCCTCTCGCCCGACGACGTCGAGTCCATCGCGAGCCAGGCCTATGTCGAGATGCTGGAGGCAGGCTTTGCCGCAGTCGCGGAGTTTCACTATCTGCATCACGCGCCAGATGGCCGGGCCTACGACAACCCGGGCGAGCTCGCCGAGCGCGTCGCCGCGGCTGCCGCGCGGGCCGGCATCGGCCTCACGCTGCTGCCGGTGTTCTACGCGCACGCAACCTTCGGCGCCGCGCCGCCGCTTCCCGAGCAACGCCGCTTCATCAACAATCTCGATGGCTTCGCGCGGATCGACGAGGCAAGCCGCCGCGCCACGGACCGCTTGCCCTTCGCCCGCTCCGGTATCGCGCCGCACAGCCTGCGGGCTGTTGCCGCGGACGAGATCGCCGGCCTCGTGGCGCTCGCGCCCGCGGGCCCGTTGCATATCCACGTCGCGGAGCAGGCGAGGGAGGTGGCCGATTGCCTGGCCTGGCGGGGCACGCGGCCGGTGCGGCTGCTGCTCGACATCGCCGCGATCGACGAGCGCTGGTGCCTTGTCCACGCGACCCACATGGACGACAGCGAGATCGCTTCCGTCGCCGCCTCCTGCGCGGTGGTGGGGCTATGCCCGACGACCGAGGCCAATCTCGGTGACGGCATCTTCTCCGCGCGCCCGTTCCTTGCCGCTGGCGGCCGCTTCGGCATCGGCACCGACAGCCATATCGAGATCGGCGCCCCGGAGGAGTTGCGCCTGCTCGAATACGGCCAGCGCCTGGCGCTGCGGGTGCGCAATGCCTGCGCGCCGGCGGGCGGCTCCACCGGGCGCGCGCTGTACGCCATGGCGCTTGCCGGCGGCGCCCAGGCGCTTTGCCGCCCATGCGGCGCTATTGCGCCCGGCATGGCTGCGGACCTCGTGGCGCTGGACGCGCTGCATCCCTCTCTTGCCGGCCGCGACGGCGACGAGATCCTCGATTCATGGATCTTCAACGGTGGCCGCGGTGCCGTCGAGGGCGTCTGGAGCGCGGGGAGAAAGCTTGTCACCGGGGGGCGGCACCACGAACGCGTGCCGGTCGCCACGCGCTTCCGCTCGACGATGAGATCGCTGCGCGAACGACTCGACCTTCCTTGACGTCACCTGGACCGCCGCGTAGCGTTTTTGAAAAAGATGGCGCCAGGGAAACGCCAAAACCAACCCAGAGAAACAGGACAGAGAGGCAACCATGCAAGTCTGGAAGAAACTGATGAAGGCGATCCCGATCGCCGCGATGCTCGCGGCCATGCTGGGCCTGGGCCCGGCAGCATCGGCGCAGAACCTTATCGACAAGATCGAGCAGAAAGGCACGCTCACCGTCGGCATCTCGACCTTCGTTCCATGGGCGATGCGCGACAAGGACGGCAAGCTGATCGGCTTCGAGGTCGACGTCGCGACCCAGCTTGCCAAGGACATGGGCGTGAAGGTCGAGTTCGTGCCCACCGACTGGAACGGCATCATCCCCGGCCTTATCGCCGGAAAATTCGACGTCATCATCGCGGGGATGTCGGTCACGCCGCAGCGCAACCTTACCGTGAACTTCAGCATTCCCTATGCGCATTCCGGCCAGCAGATCGTGGCCAATGCCCAGCTCGCCGGGAAGTTCACCAAACTCGCGGACTTCGACGCCTCCAACGTGACCATGGCCTGCCGCCGCGCCACGCTCTCCTGCCCGATGGCGCAGAAACTGTTCCCAAAGGCGACGCTGCGCCAATTCGACAACGAGGCGCAGGCCTATCAGGAAGTCATCAACGGTAACGCATACGGAATGATCGCGAGCGCGCCAACGCCGCGCTTCTGGGCCAACGACTACCCGAACAAGCTGGTCGTCCCGGCATTCGCCGATGAACTGTCAGCCTCCGACGAGGCCTTCGCGCTGCGCAAGGGCGACCCCGACGCGCTCAACTACTTCGACAATTGGATCACATATCGCACGCATGACGGCTGGCTGCAGGAGCGGCACGAGTTCTGGTTCAACAGCAAGGCTGGTTGGCAGAACATGATGTCCACGAAATAGCAGCAGGGTTATTGGCTCCGGCGGATGAGCGCGGCTTCGGTCGCGGTCATCCGCCGCTGCCGCATGACCGAGGCACGCGCATGGATCGTCCCTCCGCTCCCGCTAAAGTACCGTCCGCACAAGCGATTGTTCCGACGCCGTCCAGGTTCAGGCTTACGAGCCTGGATTTTCTGTTGTTCGGGATCGTGATCCTCTTCGCGGCCTATACCGCCCATCGGGTCAACGACGTCCTGGTCTATCACTGGAACTGGTCCAGGGTCGCATCCTTCGTTGCTCACCGTGACGACAAGACCGGGCGCTGGACGGCCAATATCCTGCTCCTGGGGCTGGTGACCACGCTGCGCCTGGCCTTCTGGGGGACGATCCTGGCATCCATCATCGGCTTGCTGATGGGGGCCTGCCGCACCAGCCACAACCTCACCCTGCGCATCATCAGCCGGGTCTATGTCGAACTCATCCGCAACATCCCGGCGCTGGTATTCATTTTTGTCTTCTATTACTTCATCTCCACCCAGCTCTTTCCCCTCATTGGGCTCGCGCACGTGAATGTCGCCTCGCCCTGGGTGAACAACACGTTCTTCCGCGTGCTGTTCGGCGCACCGGACCTGCTGACCAACTTCCTCTCGGGGCTCATCTGCCTCGCCATGTTCGAGGGCGCCTACATCACCGAGATCGTCCGCGCGGGCATCGAGGCCGTGCCCAGGGGGCAATGGGAGGCCGCGCGTGCCATCGGCCTCTCGCACTTCAACGTTCAGCGCGACGTCATCCTGCCGCAGGCGATGCGCAAGATCCTGCCGCCGCTCGCGGGGCAGTTCATCACGCTTATCAAGGACTCGTCCATCGTCTCGCTGATCTCGGTGCAGGAACTGACCTATCTCGGCAACGAGGTCGCCGCCTCGACGACGCGCGTGTTCGAGACCTGGATTATCGTCGGTTTCATGTACTTCGCCATCTGTTATGCTTTCGCGACGGGTTTCGCGCAGCTGGAGAAGATGGCGCGGCGTTCCCTCCGTTGAGAAGCGACCCCGAGCCAATGAGCGATACCGCCAACATCGACGAGCCGATCCTGGTCATGCAGGGCGTAGGCAAGTGGTACGGCACGTTCTGCGCGCTGCACGACATCAACCTGCAGGTCGCGTTGGGCGAGAAGGTGGTGGTCTGCGGCCCCTCGGGCTCTGGCAAATCCACCATGATCCGTTGCATCAACCGGCTCGAGGAACACCAGACGGGGACGATCAAGGTCGCGGGCCACACCCTCTCCCCTCATACCAGGCGCATCGAGCAGGTGCGCCGCGACGTCGGCATGGTGTTCCAGCAGTTCAACCTGTTCCCGCACATGACCGTGCTGCAGAACCTGATGCTCGGGCCGATGCGCAACCGCGGTGCCAGCCGCGCCGAGGCGAAGGCGCTGGCAATGCAATATCTCGAGCGCGTGCACATCGCCGACCAGGCCCTGAAGTACCCGGCCCAGCTCTCGGGCGGCCAGCAGCAGCGCGTGGCGATCGCGCGCGCGCTGTGCATGCAGCCGAAGCTGATGCTGTTCGACGAGCCGACTTCCGCGCTCGACCCCGAAATGATCTCCGGCGTGCTCGCGGTGATGGAAGAACTCGCAATCGGCGGCATGACGATGATCTGCGTGACCCACGAGATGGCCTTCGCCCGCCGCGTCGCCGACCGGATGATCTTCATGGACCATGGCGAAATCATCGAATCCGCTCCGCCGGCGGCCTTCTTCTCCGCGCCGGAGTCAGAGCGCGCGCGCCTCTTCCTCAGCCAGATCCTCGCGCACTGAGAAGCACCATGTTCCCCCTGGCAGACGGATAGCCCCCGTCCATGCAGGCCTACTCGTTTCTCAACCTTCTCCGCCACGCCGTCGGCGGTCACCGGAACTGGCAGCCTGCCTGGCGCGACCGGCCGCTGAAGCCCGCCTATGACGTGATCGTCATCGGCGCCGGCGGGCATGGGCTCGCCGCCGCCTATTACCTCGCCCGGCACCACGGCATCACCGATGTCGCCGTGCTCGACAAAGGCTGGCTCGGCGGCGGCAACATCGCGCGCAACACGGTAACGATCCGTTCCAACTACATGCGCGACGAGAGCATCCCGTTCTTCGTCAAGTCGGTCGCGCTCTACGAGGGTCTGACGCGCGAGCTGAACTTCAATCTCATGTTCTCCCAGCGCGGTATGATCGACGTGATCATGACGCCTGGGACGCTCAGGCAGATCCGCCGGCGCATGCTCGCGATGCACATCCACGGCTCGGTCTACGAGCCGATGAGCGTGGCGGAGCTTCGCCGCCGCGTCCCGGCGCTGACCGGCGGCGGGCCGGGGGCACGCCTGCCGGTCATGGCGGCGATGCTGCACCCCACGGCCGCCGTGTGCCGGCACGATGCGGTCGCCTGGGGCTATGCCCGCGCGGCCGACGCGCGCGGCGTCGAGATCCACCAGAATACCGAGGTGAGGGCGCTGCTGCGCGGAGCGGATGGCGCGATATCCGGCGTCGAGACCAGCCGCGGCACCCTCAAGGCACCGAAGGTGATTGTCGCCGTCTCTGGCCACACGACGACGCTGACGCAGACGGTCGGCCTGAAACTGCCTTTGCAGACCTACAACCTCGCCGCCTTCGTCTCCGAGCCCGTCAAGCCGATCGTCGATGTGGTCGTCAACTGCCCGGATCTCGGCGTCTATCTCAGCCAGTCGGACAAGGGCGAGTTGGTGATCGGCGGCGCCGTGGACCCCGGCCAGTCGTTTCGCCAGGACATCAAACAATCGGTGTTCGAGAACACGGTTGCGGCGATGCTGGAGCTTTTCCCCTCCTTCCGCCGCCTCAAGCTGCTGCGCCAATGGGGCGGGGCGCTGGATTTCGCGCACGACGCCACGCCGATCGTCAGCAAGGTCGACATCCCGGGTCTTTACGTCTCCGCCGGCTGGTGGGGCGGCTTCAAGGCGGTACCGGCCGGCGGCATGGCGCTGGCATGGCTGGCGGCGAACGACGCACCGCATCCGCTGATCGAAGGGTTCGGCATCGGGCGCTTCCGCCATCTCGACTACGTGATCGAAACCGGCACCACGTCATCGCGCTGAGAGCCACGCATGCTGATCCTCACCTGTCCGTTCTGCGGCGACCGCGATGAGAGCGAGTTCGTCTGTGCCGGGCCCGCCCGCGCGCCGCGCGAGACCGTCGCCGCGGCCAGCGATGCCCTTTGGGTCGATTATCTCATCGTGGTGCCAAACCCGAAGGGTCCGGTGCAGGAGCGATGGTGGCACGCCCATGGCTGCGGTGCCTGGCTGATTGTCGAGCGCAACACAATGACCCACGCCGTCCATGCCACCAGGAGCGCGCGATGAGTGGCGCCGACGCGGGGCGGGGCCCGGGCGGACTCATCGACCGCTCGAAGCCGCTCGCATTCCGATTCGATAGCCGAACATTGACCGGGTTCGAGGGCGACACACTCGCCTCCGCTTTGCTCGCCAACGGAATTGCGCTCACCGGCCGCAGCTTCAAGTATCACCGCCCGCGCGGCATTATCGGTGCCGGCATCGAAGACCCGGCGACGATCGTCCAACTGGCGGGCGAGGGCGCCTCCGCGGGGCTGCCCGCAACCGCGATCACGCTCCGCGAGGGGCTCGACGCCCGCTCCGTGAATTGCTGGCCCTCGCCAGCGCACGACGTCTTCGCCATCAGCCAGCTTTTCGCGCGGCTGCTGCCCGCGGGGTTCTACTACAAGACATTCATGTGGCCAGGCTGGCACGCCTACGAGCCGTTTATCCGCCGCGCCGCGGGGCTCGCGCGGGCACCGGCGGAACCCACCGCCGACGAGGCCGGCGAGATCCGCCACGCGCATTGCGACGTGCTCGTCGTCGGTGCCGGCCCGGCCGGCCTGATGGCGGCCCTCGCCGCGGGCCGGGCCGGCGCGCGGGTGGTCCTGGCCGATGCCGGCCGGCTTCCCGGCGGTTCCCTGCTCGGCGGCGCGCCACCGATCGGCGGGCGGGAGGCGGTCGCGTGGGCCGCCGGCCTCGCGGCCGAACTCGATGCAATGGCGAATATCACTCGTCTCGTCGATGCAACCGCCTGGGCGCACCGCGAACACGGCCTGGTCATGATCGCCGAGCGCCACCCCGAGATCGGCGGGGTGCGCCAGAGAAGCTGGCAGATGCGCGCGCGCCGCGTGGTGATCGCCACTGGCGCGATCGAGCGCATGATGGTCTTCGACCACAACGACCGCCCGGGCGTGATGCTGGCCTCGGCGGCGCGCTATTACCTGCATCGCCACGCGGTGCGGGCCGGGCGGCGCGCCGTGGTGTTTACCAACAACGCCAGCGCCTATGCGGCGGCGCGCGACCTCGCGGACGCCGGGATCGCCCTCGCCGCCATCGTCGACAGCCGGGCGGAGCCGGACGCCGCGTCGCTTGCGCTGGCCGGCGACATTCCTGTCCTGACCGGGCATGTGGTGACGCGCGCGCTGGGCCGCTCGCGGGTGCGCGGCGTACTTGTCGCGCCGCGCCGGGGCGGACGCGAACGGGAGATCACCTGCGACCTGCTCTGCCTGTCGGGCGGCTGGACGCCGACGGTGCACCTGTTCTCCCAGGCGCGCGGAACGCTCCGCTACGACGAGCGCGTCGCCGCCATGGTTCCCGCGAACGGCCCCGAAACGACCTTCTGCGCCGGTGCCGCCGCCGGCATATTCGATCTGCCCGCGGCGCTCGCCAGCGGCGCCGAGGCGGGAAGCCGGGCCGCGCGGGAGACGGGACATCCGCACATGACCATCGCGGTTCCGGAGGTCGCCCCATCGCCCGCCTACGTGGTCGAGCCCCTGTGGTGTGTCGACGCCTGCGCCGAATCCTCGCACGCCTTCGTCGATCTGCAGAACGACGTGACGGCAGCCGATGTCGCGCTGGCGGTGCGCGAAGGCTACGGCGCGGTCGAGCACGTCAAACGCTACACCACGGCGGGGATGGGCATCGATCAGGGCAAGACCGGCAACATGAACGTCATCGGCATTCTCGCCGACCGTGCGGGCACCACGCCTGGCGCCATCGGCACCACGACCTATCGCGCGCCCTATCAGCCGATCGAGTTCGGCGCGATCAGCGGACCGCGCGAGGGCACCGCCTTGCTCCCCTACCGCCACACCGCGATCACGCCCTGGCATCTGCGAAACGGCGCGGTGATGTACGAGGCCGGCGCGCGCTGGCGCCGCCCGGGCTATTATCCGCTGCCCGGCGAAACCCTCGACGCGGCGGTCGCGCGGGAGTGCCGCGCGGTCCGCGAGGCCGTCGGCGTCTATGACGGTTCGCCGCTGGGCAAGTTCGAGCTCGCCGGGCGTGACGCGCTGGCTCTGATCGAGATGGCCTACACCAACAGCTTCGCCTCGCTGCGCGCCCGCGAGGGACGGTACGGTATCATGATGACCGAGGACGGTCTGATCGCCGACGACGGCGTCACCTTCCGCCTCGGCGAGACCAGCTATCTGATGTCCACCTCGACGGCGAATGCCGAGGCTGTGCATCGCCGGCTCGAGGAGTTCCTGCAATGCGAGCGCCCGGACTGGGACGTGGCCATCACGCCTGTCACGTCGCAATGGTGCAACGCGACCATCTGCGGTCCCGCGGCGCGCGATGTGCTCGCCGCCCTCGGCCCCGATATCGACATCTCGAACGAGGCGTTCCCCTTCATGGCGATCCGCGAGGCGACGCTTGCCGGCCTGCCAGCACGGATCTGCCGCGTCAGCTTCACCGGCGAACTCAGCTTCGAGATCAATGTGGCGCGGCGGCATGGCTTGGCGCTGTGGCAGCGGATCATGGCGGCCGGATCGCCCCACGGCATCGCGCCAATCGGTTCGGAGGCGAATCATGTACTGCGGGTGGAGAAAGGGTTCCTCTCCCTCGCGCACGAGGCGGATGCCACGGCCGACCCCCACGACCTCGGCATGGGCTGGATCGTCTCGCGGAAGAAGCCTGATTTCATCGGCAAGCGCGCGATGCAGATTCGCCGTGCATCGGGCCGCAAGCGACGCGAGCTCGTGGGGCTGCTGCCGCACCAGCCGGACCGCCTGCTTGTCGAGGCGGCACCGCTGACCCCGGGCGGGCGAAAGGAACGGACCGAGGGGCTGGTCACGGCTTGCGTGCGCAGCGTCGTGCAGCACCGCGTTGTCGCCCTCGCCCTGCTGCTCGACGGGCGCGCGCGCATCGGCGAGACGGCGCATGTTCGTATCAAGGACGAGGTGGTGCCGGTCACCGTCACCACGCCCTGCTTCCACGACCCAGATGGCGAGCGGCTGAGGAGCTGAAATGGGATACGATGCCCTCATCGATCGGCCGCCAATGCCCTGCCTCGTCGACGTCCGCGGCGCACCGGGATCCGCCTGTGCCCTGTTCGCGCGGACCGGGCTCACCGTCCCGACGGCGCCGAACACCTGGGCGCGTACCGGCGAGCGCATCGTCGCCTTCGTGGGCCCGCGCCGATGGATGCTCGTCGCGCCGCTCGCGCACGAGCCGGCGTTGCTGGAGAGCCTGCCGCGCCAGGTCGCCAGCGGCACCGCCGTGCCGGTCTCGGACGCCTTCGCCGCCTTCTCGGTCTCGGGGCCGCAGGCCAGCGAGATCGTCGCGCAGGCGAGCCCGCTCGATGTCCACCCGCTTGCATTTCCGGTGAACGGCGCAAGTTTCACTGTCCTGTTCGGCCAGGCGGCGCTGCTGCTGCGGCGGGACAGCGGGTTCGATTGTTTCGTCGATGCAAGCGTCGAGGATTACGTCGCTGATCGCTTCACCCGCTGCCACGCGCGGACCGGCCCGTGGTTCGCTGGATTTCGGGCAGGACGTGCCTGACCCCGGCCACGCCGAGCAGCCAGTCGCGGAAGGCGCGCACCGGTCGTGCTTCGAGATGCGCGGGGGGACAGACGAACCAGTACGCGAACTCCGACATCACCGCTTCGCCGAACGGGCGGCAGAGACTTCCCTCGCGCAACGCGTCGATCACCAGCGGTTCGCGGCCGAGCGCGATACCCAGGCCCTTGATCGCCGCCTGCACGACCATGTTCGACTGGCCGAAACGGCGGCTGCGCGCCGCCGGCGGCAGCTTTTCCCCCGTCGCCTTCTGCCAGAAGCTCCAGGTTGGCGCGTGGCCGTTGATCGTCTGCACGTCGTCGATCAGCAGCGTATGGTGGCGCACATCCGCCGCGCGGCCCAGCCCGCGCTCGACGAGCGAGGGCGCGCAGACCGGGAACAGCCGCTCACCCATTAGCTTCTCGACATGCAGCTTCGGGTAGTGGCCCATGCCATAGCGGATCGCCACATCCTCGCCGCCGGCGGTGAACGTGGTGAGCATCGCCGTCGTGGAGATCGACACGCTGAACTCGGGATACGCCTGGTCGAAATCAATCAGCCGCGGGAACAACCAGTTGATGGCGAAACCCGGCAGGCACGACACGGTGATCGTCCGGCTCTCCCGGCTGTCGGCCTGCAGACGGTCGCAGACATGGCTGATGCCGTCGATGCCCGTCGCAATTGCCTCCGCCAGCATCGCCCCCTTGTCGGTGGGTCGCGAGCGACGCGGCCCGCGCACCAGCAGCGGTTGCCCCAGCCACTCCTCCAGCGCCCGCACATGCTGGCTGACGGCGCCCTGCGAGATACCGAGTTCCTCGGCGGCGCGGCCGAAACCCTCCAGCCGCACCGCGGCCTCGAAGGCACGCAGGGACGAGAACGGCAGCATCTTCACCATATTAGTCCGACTAATGACATATGCTGCGAAAAGCAAATTGTGGCGCGCTGGCTCCCGCCTCTACATTGGGCCCGCGTTGAAACAACAGGCTGCGATGCCGATCCCTGCCCACGACATCTCGATCCCAGCGCTCGCGCCGGCATCAAGCCGGATGCGATGAACCGAGGCGAGGCTGCATCCTCCGATCCTGTGGCCGGAGCGCGCAACCTGCTTCTCAACTGCGCCGGCATCCGCGCAGGCGAGCGCCTGCTTCTGTTGCACGAGCGAAGTGAACTCGGCATTTACGCGGACGGTCTCGTCGCCGCGACGGCCGACGCAGCCCGTGCGCTCGGTCTCTCCGTGACGGCGATGGAGGTCGGCCTGCTCGAGAAGCCGGCGGCGATGCCGGCGGAGATTGCGGTCGCAATGGCCGCTGCCGACCACGCCCTGTTCTTCGCTCGCCTCGGCGACCAACTGCGCTTCAGGCCCATGCCGCAAGCGGCGCGACCGGTGGTCAGCTACGCGCTCGACACCGCCATGCTGGGCTCGTCCTTCGCCCGCACCGATCACCGCGCCATGGTCGCGCTGAAGGAGGCACTCGACCAGGCGCTGCGGGATGCGCGCGAGATCCGCGTGACGTGCCGTCTCGGCACGGACATTGTTGGCGCTGTTGATCCCACGCGCGACGCCGGCGGCGCGCAGACCACCATCCGGCGCTTCCCGCTATCCGTGTTCACGCCGCTTGCGGCTGCCGATTTCTCCGGCCGCGTCGCGCTCGCGCGGTTTCTCGTTGGCACCGGCTCGCATTATTACCACCCTTACGGGGTGCCGCTCGAAGGCGTGACATCGATCGATATCGCTGCGGGGCGCATCCGCGGCCTTTCCGGAAACAAAACGGACCTGGGGCGCATCCGGGCACATTACGCGCATGTCGCCGGGCTGCTCGAAATTGATGCCGGTGTCGTCCATTCCTGGCACGCGGGCATTCATCCGGGCTGCCACTATGACACGCCAGCCAGCGCCAATTACGAGCGCTGGTCCGCCGGCGCCTTCGGCAATCCCCGCATCCTGCATTTCCACACCTGCGGCGATTACGCGCCCGGCGAGATTTGCTGGAACGTGATCGATCCCACGATCAGCATCGACGGTGTGGCGGTCTGGCAGGATGGCGTCCTGCGACCGGAGCGGGTGCGTGGCGGCGCGGGCATCCTGGCGCAATATCCGCACGCCGCGGCACTCTTTGCATCACCCGCGCGCCAGATCGGGCTCTAGGCCCGGCACTCAGAGGTCGAGGACGATGTCGCTATCGGGGCGGCTGCAACAGATCAGCACCATGCCTTCGTCGGGCTCGCCGAGCGGCTCCTCGATATAGGTGACCATGCCGGATCGCAGCCTGCAGCGGCAGGTCGAACACACGCCGGCGCGGCATGAGAAATCGGGCGCCAGGCCATTGGCTTCCGCCAGTTCCAGGATCGATACGTAACGATCGTCCCACGGCACGGAGAGGCCGGTGCGCGCGAACGTCACCATCGGCCCGGCGCCCCCCGCGGCGGCGGCGGCGGCGCAGGTGGCCGGGGCCGCGGGGGCAGGGGCCTCGGCCCGATCGCCCGCGCGCAGGACGGTCGCGGGCCCGAAGAACTCGTAGTGGATGCGCCTCTCCCGCACGCCGAGGCGGATGAGCGTTGCGTATAACGCCTGCATGAAGCCGGGCGGTCCGCAGAGGTAGCACTCGTAGTCGTCGATCGGCAGGAAGGACTGGAGCGTCCGCGCCGTGAGTCGCCCCTCGGCGTCGCACGCGCCGGCAGCGCGGTCCGCGGCGTCCGGCTTCTCGTAACAGGTATAGCGCCGCAGATTGGCCGAACGCGCGGCGAGATCCGCAATCTCGGCGCGGAACGCGTGCACGGGCCCGTTCGCGCAGGCGTGGATGAACCACGTCCGGCGCGAGCCCGCGGCGGCCAGCCGGTGCGCCATCGCAACGAGCGGCGTGAGCCCGACCCCTCCCGAGATCAGCAGCACGGGGCGCTGGCTGTGCTCGTCCAGCACAAACTCGCCACGTGGCGGCAGGATCGCGATCCGGTCGCCCACCACCACACGGTCGTGCAGGTAGCCGGACACGAGGCCCGGCGGCGCGCCGCTCCCAGGGGGCGCAGGTTCACGTTTCACCGAAATGCGATAAAACCGCGTCTCGTCCGGTGGGCTGGAGATGCTGTAGGTGCGCAGCACATCGACGTCATCGTGGCCGATCGGCAGCCGCAGGGTCAGGAACTGCCCCGGCGCGAAAGCGGCAAGTGGCCTGCCGTCATGCGGCGCGAGGTGGAACGATGTGATCGTTGCGCTCTCCGCCTCTTTGCGCACGACCTCGAACGCGCGCCAGCCGCGCACATCGCCTTCGGTCACGCCGCTTTCTGTCACGCCGGCGTGGTGGTGCCCTGGGGAGCAGCGGCTTCGGCATCGATACGCCGCCGCAGCGCCCGGCGGAATCTGAGCGCACCGGCATCGAGCCCCAGGTCGAGGTGCGGCGTCTCCGCCTCGTCCATGCCGATCTGCACGGCGTTGAGGATATCCCGATCCTCGAGAAATGCCGCCATCGCCCCTTCGTCCATCCGCCGCGTGAACTCGGCGTCGCCTGGGGCGGTGTTGCGGTGCTGAAACCAGAAATAGCGCGACCGCGTGGCGGAGATCGGGGTGATGAAATTATAGGAGATGTTCACGAAAGCGCGCGGATCGAGCGCGTCGGCGGAGCCGCCAGTTCCCGCTGGCGCGAAGATCGACCTGTTCACCCCGATCGACGGTATCACCACCTCGTAATGCTGCAGCCGGTCGCAATTGCCGGAAAACGCAAGCATGGGCGCGTAATAGGGTGGTGGTGCCCGGTCCATCATCCAGCGCCAGACGACCACGCCCTTGTCCGATACGTCGACCTTGAGCGGCTGGCTTTCGGTGCCGGCTCCGGCGAAGGATGAGACATGCACCCAGGCAACGTGTGAGGGATCGAGCAGGTTGTCGGTGACATAGAGATAGTTGCAGTCGATCTCCATCACGCCGCCCCAGGTGCGTCCCCAGGCGGGGTTGTCGTAGTTGTGCAGCGTGAACATCGCGGCCGGGTCGGCATTCGCCGGCTCTCCCATCCAGATCCAGATCAGACCGTACCGCTCGATGAGCGGATAGCTCCGCACCCGGGCCGCTGGCGGAATATTGCCCTGCGTCGGTGCCGCAACGCAGCGCCCCGCGCGGTCAAAGGTCAGCCCGTGGTAGCCGCATTCCACCGTCTCGTCGTGCAGCCGCCCCTTCGACAGCGGGAGCTTGCGATGCGGGCAGTAATCCTCCAGCGCGACCGCGGTGCCACCGGCGGTACGGAAAAGCACGATCTTGTCATCGAGGATCGTCGTTGCGGTCAGCGTTCGTCCGATGTCGCGGTCGTGCGCCGCGACGTACCAGGCGTTGCGAAGAAACATCACGGCCCTCTCCTCCTCCACCTGCCCGGAGCGTGGAGCGCCTCGCCGATCCACCAGGCCCGGCATGTATCGCGGGAGATCGATTGTTGATCAACACGGATATCATGATGCGTGACATTAGAGGCACTTATGCATGGCGGGCGAGGCGGCGCGCTGAAAGCGGTCGATGTCCAGCCAATCGGGCTAATATCCGATGGGAGTCGACCCTGTTTGGTGGGCACCTTTGAGTTCAGGGTTTGGAGTGTTCCATGCCCCGCTGCGGATCTGCTTATTGGCCGGGGTTCCGGCGACAGATGGTCGAACCCGTCCGATCCGGAGGTGCGCCTGAACACCTGGCGCGCGAGTTCGAGCGGACCGCCTAATCGATTTCCGCCTGGGTGAAGCAAGCCGCGCGGGACGCCGGCAAGCGAGCCGACGGGCGAACCAGCGCCGAACACCAGGAACAGGCGCTCACATCGTTGCGCTCCGGCATCCATCGACCGGCATCAGCCTCCGTGCAGGGGTAAAAGGACATAACCAAAACGAATAGGTAAGGCCGCACAATGTCTTGGACAACATGGCCGCGCGGTCTCAACGTCGCGGGAACGAGGGGGAGCATGCAGGCCGATATCGTCGTCATTGGCGCGGGAACCGTGGGATCCGCGATTGCCTATGGGCTGACCGGACGACCCCTCAAGGTCGTCGTCCTGGATGGGGGCGACGGCGATTTTCGCGCGGCGCGGGCCAATTTCGGCTTGGTCTGGGTGCAGGGCAAGGGATCGTTTCTGCCGCCTTATCAAATGATTAGCCGAACGAGCGCCGATCTCTGGCCGGAATTCGCCCGCGAGCTGACCGGTGAATCCTGTGTCACGTTGGAATACGAAAAGCGCGGCGGCCTGGCCTTCTGCTTCGGCGAGCGCGCGTTCGACGAGCGGCGAGCGATGCTGACCAGGCTGCGCGCGGCCTGCGGCAGCAATGACGAGGATTTCGACATGCTGGAGCGGTCGGCGTTGGAGCGGCTGCTGCCTGGCGTCAGGCTCGGCGCGGACGTCACCGGGGCCAGCTTCGGCCGCCACGACGGCCATGTGAATCCTCTGCGCCTGCTCCGGGGCTTGCAGGCCGGAATCCTGCGCCGTGGCGCCACCCTGCTGCGCGACCACACCGTGACCCGCATCCGCGCCACCGCGTCCGGCTTCGAGGTCGCGGCAGGGGCCGAAGTCTTTCACGCCGGACGGATTGTCCTCGCGGCCGGGCTCGGCACCGCCGCACTCGCGGCACAGCTGGGCATGGATGTCCCGCTCCGCCCGGAGCGAGGTCAGATCCTTGTCACCGAACGCGTGGCGCCATTCTTCCCCTATCCGGCGAGTGGCGTCCGCCAGACCGGGGCCGGCACCGTCATGCTGGGCACATCGAACGAGGAGGTCGGGTTCGATACCAGTGCCACGGCCAGCACCGGCGCCAAGATCGCGCGTGGCGCGCTGCGCGTGGTCCCGGCGCTGGCGGACCTGCACATCGTGCGGCAATGGGCGGGCCTGCGTGTGCTGACGCCGGATTCCTGCCCGATCTACCTGCAATCGCCCGAGTTCCCGGGTGCCTACGTTGCGGTCTGCCATTCCGGCGTGACGCTCGCGGCGTTCCACGCCACCGCCCTGGCGGACGCCATCGCCGCCGGGACGCTGCCGGCGAAACTCGCGCCTTTCCATCTCGGACGGTTCCATGTTCCGAAAGCTGCCTGACCCTTCCACGAAAATCGTGACGCTGTCGATCGACGGCGCCGCGGTGCAAGCCGCGGAAGGCGAAACGATCGCTGCCGTGCTGCTGCGCCAGCAGGCGCGTTGGGTGCGCACGACACCCATCTCCGAGGCGCCCCGCGCGCCCTACTGCATGATGGGCGTTTGTTTCGATTGCCTGGCGATCGTGGACGGCGTCGCTTCCGTGCAGACCTGCCTGACGCCGGTGCGCGACGGCATGGCGGTGGAGCGCCAGCGCGGCCGGGCTGCGGCGGCATGAGCAGGCAGGTCGACCTGCTGGTCATCGGCGCCGGCCCCGCGGGCATGGAGGCTGCCGTCGTCGCGCGGCGCCACGGTCTCGATGTGCTGGTGGTGGACGAGCAGCCTTCGCCCGGCGGGCAGATCTGGCGCAACGTCGAGGCCGTGGCGGGCACGCCGCGCGGCAGGCTGCTCGGCGCGTCGTATGCCGAGGGCGCGCAGGCGGTCGCCCGGTTCCGGGCCAGTGGCGCCGCCTACGAACCGCGCACCCAGGTCTGGCAGGTGGAGCCGGGCCCGCGCGCCTACCTGACGCGGGCCGGCTCCGCCGGGCTGGTCGAGGCAGGCTGCCTGTTGCTGGCGACGGGGGCGCAGGAGCGACCGGTGCCGTTCCCAGGCTGGACGCTGCCGGGCGTGATGACGGTCGGTGCCGCGCAGATCCTGCTCAAAAGCTCCGGCCAGATTCCCCACGCCCCGGTCTGGATCGCCGGCAATGGCCCGCTGCCGCTGCTCTATGCCGCGCAGCTGCTCAAATCCGGCGGGCGCATCGCCGGGTTCCTGGACACCACGCCGCCGGAACGGCGTGCCGCCGCGCGGGGCCGGTTCCTCGGCGCCGTGCTCGGCGCGCCGCGCGATATCGGCAAGGGCATGGCCTGGCTCGCCGCGCTGCGCTGCGCCGGGGTAAAGATCACGCCCGGCGTGAGCGGGATCGAGGCGCTTGGCAGCGAGGCGCTGGAGCGGCTGCGTTACCGCGCCGCGGGGGCTGACATCACCGTGCCAGCCTCGCTGTTGCTGGTGCACGAGGGCATCGTACCCAGCATCCACCCGACGCTGGCGCTCGGCTGTGCGCATCGCTGGGACGCGGCGCAGGCGTCGTTCGCGCCGAAGCTCGATGCCTGGGGCGAGACCTCGCAGCCGGATGTCTTTGTCGCCGGTGATGGCGGCGGCATTGGCGGTGCCGTGGCCGCGGGCCTGCTGGGGGCGATCGCGGCACTGCGGATCGCGCACCGGCTCGATCGGCTTTCGCAAGCGGATGCGGAGGCGGCGGCGCGCCCGCTGCGCGCGAAGCTGCGCCGGGCGCTGGCCGCGCGCCCCTTCCTCGATGCGCTCTATGGCCCGCGCCGCGACGTGCTGGTGCCGGCCGACGCCACGCTGGTCTGCCGTTGCGAGGAGGTAACGGCCGCCGAGATACGCGCCCAGGTCGCGACCGGCCGCCCCGGGCCGAACCAGGTCAAGGCGTTCACCCGCGCCGGCATGGGCCCGTGTCAGGGCCGCCAATGCGCCTACACCGTCGCAAGCATCCTCGCCGAAGCCGAGGGGCGGGACCTGCCGGAACTCGGCCTGTTTCGCGCCCGCCCGCCGCTAAAGCCCCTCACCCTCGGCGAGCTGGCCGCCCTCGACGAGACCAGCGCTTGAGCGTCGCGCTCGACGCGCTGGTCGTCGGCGGCGGGCTGCATGGGCTCTCTGCCGCGCTGCATCTCGCGCGCGCCGGGCGACGCGTGGCCATCGTCGAGCGCGCGTGGGTGGGGCGGCACGCCTCGGGTGCCACGGCCGCGGGGGTGCGCACGCTGAACCGCGATCCCGCCGAGATCCCGATCTCACTCGAATCCATGGACATGTGGCACCGCATCGAAAGCATCGTCGGTGCCGATTGCGGGTTTCATGCCCATGGCCAGATGCAGATCGCCGAGCGCCCGGGCGATGTTGCGAAACTGGAACGTCGTCTTGCCGTCGCGTGCCAGGCCGGCTACACGCACGAGGAGCTGATCGACCGCGACGAGCTGCTACGCCTGGTGCCGACGCTGGCACCGCACTGCGCCGCCGCGCTCGTCGCCCGCAACGACGGTGCCGCTGATCCGCACAAGACGCTCGCTGCCTTCCGCCGCGCCGCCGAGGCCGCGGGTGTGGCGATTCTCGAGGGCACCGGCGTGCTTGGCATCGAGCGCAAGCGGGCCGACTGGCTCGTGCGCACGAGCGCCCGCGATTTCACCGTGCCCGCCATCGTCAACGCCGCCGGCGCGTGGGGCGGCCGGATCGCGGCGATGGTCGGCGACGACATCCGCCTGGGCGTCAAGGCCTCGATGATGATCGTGACGGAGCGCATTGGGCCGTTGCTCAAGCCTGTCGTGAGCGCCGTGGGCCGGCCGCTGTCGTTCAAGCAGTCGAACCAGGGCACGCTGGTGATCGGCGGCGGGCTGCAGGGCAGTGCGGATATCGACACCCAGCGCAGCACGGTCAATTTCCAGGAACTCGCCCGCGGCGCGCGCGCGGCGACCGACCTGTTCCCCTCCATCCGCCTGGTGCGGATCGTGCGCGCCTGGACTGGCATCGAGGCCAAGACAGAGGATCTGCTGCCCGTCATCGGCCCATCGCCGAACGCGCCGGGCATGTTCCATGCCTTCGGCTATTCTGGCCACGGCTTCCAGCTCGTGCCCGTCGTCGGTGCCATCATCGCGGACCTCGTCGTGCATGGCGGCACCAACCGCAACATCGCGGGCCTCGCGCCGGAGCGACTCACGACACGACGGGAAACAGCATGAGGCCTACGCGGCAGCACGGCCCGGCGATTGCGACAAGGCTGGGCATCGCACCTCGCCGCCGGCAGAAGGTTTGACGTTTCACGAAACCATAACAGGGAGTTAGAAAAATGGCCGAAAAATCCTGGTCGAACCCGCAGCGCCGCGATGTGCTGAAATCGATGTTGCTCGCCGCGCCGGCACTCGCCGTTCCCTCGCTCGCCCATGCCGCCGGCCTCACGCTGGCGGACATCAAGAAATCCGGCACGTTCCGCGTCGCCATGGCGCTCAATCCGCCGATGGTTCTGCAGAAGGTCAGCGGTGAGTGGTACAGCTTCAACCCCGACCTCGTGCGTCTGCTCGCCAAGAGCTGGGGTGTAAAGGTCGAGTTCGTCCCCACCACCTGGGACGTGATCGTACCTGGCCTGCTTGCCCACAAATACGACATGATCGGCGCCTCGATCTCGGCCACCGCGCTGCGCAAGCAGGTGATAAACTTCAGCGATCCCTACTTCATGGCCGGCCAGGTCTTCGTCGTGAACAAGAACAATCCGAAGCACCTCGACTCGATCGACGCGCTGAACAAATCCTCCGTCACGGTCGCCTACACGCAAAGCTCGATCGAGGGAGAGATCGTCCATAAGCTGCTGCCCAACGCGGGCAATCGCGCGCTGACCAGTTCTTCGGTCGGCGACATGATCGCCGAAATCGAATCCGGCCGGTCGGACGCCTTCGCGATCGTGTCCATTCTGCGCGAGCCGATCCTCGCCAAATTCCCGTGGGCGGCAACGGTGCCGGCAAACGATACCGGGGTGAACCCGACGCCCGTTGCCTGGGGAATTCGCAAGGAGGATACAGACCTCCTGGAAGCGGTGAACGTTTTCCTCGCCAAGGTCATCAAGGACGGCACCGTGGCGGCGATGCTGAAGCAAGACGTCACCCCCACCAACGCCGGCCTGGGTTAAGTCTTGGTCGGGTTCCATTACGACTGGGAGTGGGGCGTCGTCCTGAATGGGCCGACGCTCCACAGCTTCGCGATCGGCATTGGCGTGACCGCGGCGGTGTCGGCGGGGGGCCTGGCGACCGGAATCGCGCTCGGCCTCGCGACCGCCGTGCCGCGCGCGGCCAAGGTGCCGGTGCTGTCGCAGCTCGTGCACGTCTATGTGGATTTCTTCCGGACCACACCGATCCTCGTGCAGCTGATCTGGATGTTCTACGTGCTGCCGGTGCTGCTCGGCATCAATCTCTCGGCCTTCGTCGCCGGCACGCTCACCATTGGGCTGAACAGCGGCGCCTTCCTGTCGGAGATCTTTCGCGGCGGCGTGGTCTCGGTCGGCCAGGGCCAGCGTGACGCCGCCCAGATGCTCGGGTTGAGCCGCATGCAGGCGCTCGTCTATGTGGTGATGCCGCAGGCGCTGCGCCGCGTGCTGCCGGCGCTGGTCAACGTCTTCATCGCGGTGGTGAAGGATTCCTCGCTGGTCTCCATCATCGCGGTCGCCGACATTACCTATCGCGCGGAATCCGCCGTGGCCCTGACCTATCGTCCGTTCGAGTTCTACACCGCGCTCGCCGTGCTCTACTTCGTGCTGACCTATCCATTCTCCTTTCTCTCGGCCGCGGTGGAAAGGCGCTTTCACGTCACATGAGCGACGCAAAGGTGATCGCAATTCGTGGGCTGGAGAAGCGCTTCGGCAGCCATGTCGTGCTGCGCGGCGTCGACATCACGGTGGCGCGTGGCGAAGTGGTGGTGCTTATCGGTCGCAGCGGCAGCGGCAAATCGACGCTGGTACGCTGCGTCGCCGGGCTGACGCCGATCGATGGCGGACAGATCGAGCTGTTCGGCACCGTCGTCGCGAACGCTGGTACCAGGGTCGCGGTCGCGCCGGCGCGCGCGGCGCGGCTGCGCGTCGGCATGGTATTTCAGGACTTCAACCTGTTTCCCCACCTTGATGCCGGGCGCAACGTTTCGCTCGCGTTGCAGAAGGTGCAGCACCTGTCGCGTTCCGAAGCGCGGGAGCGCGCGGTGGCTGCCCTCAACAAGGTCGGGCTCGGCGCTTTCGCCTCGCGCTTCCCGCACCAGCTCTCGGGCGGGCAGCAGCAGCGCGTGGCGATCGCGCGCGCGCTCGCCCTGGCGCCGGACGTGATGCTGTTCGACGAACCGACCTCCGCCCTCGATCCCGAACTGAAGCGCGAGGTGCTGGTGGTGATGCGCGCCCTCGCCGAAGAGGGGATGACGATGGTGATCGTCACGCACGAAATGAAATTCGCGCGCGGCGTCGCCGATCGGGTGGTGTTCATGGATGGCGGCGCGGTCGTGGAGGATGGCCCGCCGCAGGTGGTCCTGACCGCGCCGCGCCAGGAGGCAACGCGGGTCTTCCTGCAGGATCTGATCGAGGCCTGATGCCGTGCCGCCACCCTGAAGCGGGATGGATCTCAACCGCCGGAGGTTCCAGCTGCCCGGCGCGTGGCCCGGCTCGGCCGCTGCCTCGGTCCGGACCTTCGCGAGCCGTTTGCCGCACCGCCCGCGGCCTCCCGCAAGATCCGTTCCGCTGTCTTCCGCGTCTCCTGCAGGTAGTCCTCCACAAGGTGGGCGTTGCGGGTCTCCCGACTGCGGCAGAGCTGGAAGTCGAACGGAATTTCGGGCTCGAAGCGTCGCACCACCAGCCGGTTCTGAAAGCCGCTGATCATCAGCGGGTGCACCAGCGAGACGCCGAGCCCCGCCGCCACGAACTCGCACAAGGTCGGGGCGACCGTGGCGACGAGCGCGATATTCGATCGGGTTTGGTGGGTGGCCACCAGGGAGTCGACCCGTTGCCCGGTGAAGCTTTCGCGGTCAAAGGAGACAAATGGCGTATCGTCCAGATCCGCCGGCCCGATAACACGCTTGGCCGTGAGCCTGTGGCCCGGCGGCATAATGCACACCAGCGGATGTCGCAGCAGCAATTCACTGATGATGTAGGGGTTGTCGATCCGCGAACTGACCAGCGCCACATCGAGCTTGCGCGTCACCAGTTGCTCGGCAAGCCATTGCGAGCTCCGCGATTCGATCGAGCAGAACACATTGTTGTGGCGCTTCAGAAA
Organism: uncultured Pseudomonadota bacterium; assembly: GCA_963764465.1. Taxonomy (GTDB): domain Bacteria; phylum Pseudomonadota; class Alphaproteobacteria; order Acetobacterales; family Acetobacteraceae; genus JAJXXT01. The sequence continues at coordinate 421,313 of CAVXSO010000001.1, forward strand.
GCCCATGGTCGCTTCCTGCACGAATCTCCCCGACAGCGCCGGCAGGACGCCCACAGTCAGCCGCCCCTGTTCTTCCCGGCGGATGGCATCGACGGCGTTCTCGATCTGCTGCACGCCGCTGAAGATGCGGTCGATCTCGTGGTAGAAGCGCATGCCGCGCTCGGTCGCCGCGAGCCGCCCCTTGACTCGGTCGAACAGCCTGAGATCCGCATCCGCTTCCAGATGCGCGATCAGCTTGCTCATCGCCGGCTGCGACACGTTGAGGATGCTGGCCGCCCGGCTCACCGTGCCGTGCTCTATCACCGCCTTGAACGCCTCGATCTGCCTGAGGTTGAGACGGCGCCGCACGCATAACTCCAGGGAATGCACGAGCCAGAAGGACGACCTTGATGAATATAGCACCAGCACCTGGCCCCGGCGTCAATGCGCGCGCGGCCGCGAGCCACGGCGCCGCCGCAATGTTCTTGCTGGGCCCGCCAATTCGCCGCCGTCTCGTTTCTGCCGGCAGCGGAACGCAATGATGTTCCGCAGACTGCGTTCGCCAGCCAGCGAGGTGACCATTCATGTCGATGGCAAGAAGGTACAGGCCGCCGCCGGCGAGAGCGTGGCCGCCGCGATGCTGGCGGCAGGCTTCATCGCCTTCCGCGCCTCCGCGGTGAGCGCGTCGGCGCGAGCACCGCATTGCATGATCGGCAACTGCTTCGAATGCCTGGTGGAAATCGACGGCATGCCGGACCAGCAAGCCTGCCTCACCACGGTCGTGGAGGGCATGCAGGTGCGCCGTCAGCTGAAAGGGCAGGGCGCATGAGCAATGAGCATCGGGATCTGGCGATTATCGGCGCCGGCCCCGCCGGTATGGCGGCGGCGATCACCGCAGCGGAATTGGGTCTGGACACCGTGCTGCTGGACGAGCAGCGCGCGGCCGGCGGGCAGATCTACCGCAACGTCGAGGAACTCGAACGCAGTGGCGAGCTGCGCACGCTCGGCAAGGAATACGAACGCGGCGCGGAGCTTGCGCGCGCGCTTCACGAGAGCGCCGCCGCGTATCGGCCGGACAGCATCGTCTGGCAGGCGTCGCCGGATGGGCGCATCGGCCTGACGGCGCCGGATGGCGCGCGCGTGATGCATGCACGCCGCATCCTGCTGGCAACCGGCGCGATGGAACGGCCGGTCCCGGTTCCCGGTTGGACGCTGCCTTGCGTGATGGGCGTCGGCGCGGTGCAGACGCTGCTCAAGGCCTCCGGCATCGTGCCGGACGTGCCGGTGGTGATCGCCGGATCGGGGCCGCTGATCTACCTGGTGGCGCTGCAACTGGCGCGCGCGGGCTGCACCATCGCCGCCCTGTTGGTCACCACGCCAGCCTCGCGCATCGCCGGCGCGTTGAAGGAGTTGCCGCGCGCGCTGCTCGCTGGACGCGACCTTCTAAAAGGCCTTGGCTGGATGAACGAGGTTCGCCATTTGGGCATTCCGCTCACCAACGGCGTATCCGGCTTGCGCATCGAGGGCGGCGATCGCGCCGAGGCCATCTCGTATGAGGTGGATGGCGCGCGCCATCGTCTCGCCGCGGGGCTCGTGTTGCTGCACGAAGGTGTGATCCCTAACATCCAGCTCAGCCTGTCCACACGCTGCCGGCATGTCTGGGACGAGGCGCAGCTTTGCTGGCGGCCCGACACGGATGAATTTGGCGCCACCTCGGAGGAGCGCATCGCCGTCGCGGGCGACGGTGCCGGCATCCTCGGCGCACAGGCCGCGGAAAATCTGGGCCGTCTCGCAGCCATCGATGCCGCGTTCCGTCTCGGCCGCATCGATGCGGCCGAGCGCGACCGCCGCGCCAGGCCCGAGCGCGCTGAGCTCGCGCGGCGCAGTCGTATCCGTCCGCTCCTCGACCGGCTGTTCCAGCCCCTGGTGGAAAGCCTGACCCCCGCGGCTGCCGACACGATCGTATGCCGTTGCGAGGAGGTAACGGTTGCGCAGATGCAGGACGCCGCGCGGCTCGGCGGCGAGGATCCCAACCGCGCCAAGGTCTTCACCCGCTGCGGCATGGGGCCGTGCCAGGGACGCCTGTGCGGCCCCACTGTCGCCGCGCTGATCGCGCGCGAGACCGGGCACAGCATCCAGGAGGTCGGCACCTATCGCATCCGTGTTCCCGTGCGCCCGATCCCCCTGATGGCGCTCGCGGAACTTGCGGGCGAGGAGGAAGGCCTGCCGCCGGGGGAGAGCACGCTGTGAGCACCAGGGACACCGATGCCATCGTGATCGGCGGCGGGTTGCACGGAACCTCCACCGCGCTGCATCTGGCGCAGAAGGGCATGCGGCCGATCGTTATCGAGAAAAACTCGGTCGGCCGTCACGCCTCGGGCGTGAACGCCGGCGGCGTGCGCCAGTTGCTGCGCGATCCCGCCGAGATTCCGCTTTCCATCGCCGCGATGGATCGCTGGCTCGATCTCGAAAGCCTGCTCGGCCGGCACGCCTCAATGTGCGAGTTCGTCGGCCATATCGGCCAGGTTGCAGTCGCCGAGACCGCGGAGGACATGCGCAAGCTGGAGGCCCGCGCGGCGGAGGTGCGCAGTCGCGGCTGGACGCACGAGGAGCTGATCGACCGACAGGAGCTGCGTCGCCTGCTCCCCGCGGTCGCGGATCATTGCGTCGGCGGACTGGTCTCGCGCCGCGACGGCCAGGCAACACCCTATCTCACCAGCCAGGCCTTCAGGCTGCGCGCCATCGAGCTCGGCGTGCGCTTCGTTGAAGGCGTGCGCGTGACCGGGCTCGAGCATGGCGCGCGCTGGAACGTGCTGACCTCGGCCGGCGCCTTCACCGGCGACATCCTGGTCAATTGCGGCGGCGCCTGGGGCTGGCAGGCGGCCGAGCTGGTGGGCGAGACATTGCCGCGTGGGCACTTCGCCGCGACGATGATGGTCACCGGTCGCATGCAGGCCTTCGTCACCCCGGTCGTCATCGGCACCGGCCGCCAGCTCTCCTTCAAGCAGACGGCGAACGGCACGGTCGTCATCGGCGGCGGTATCCTCGGTATCGCGGACCTCGCGAAGGAGACCGCCGATCCCGTTGCGGAACGTCTGCGCGTCAGCGCCGAGACCTGCTCGATCCTGTTCCCGATCATGCGCCGCGCCAGCATCGTCCGCGCCTGGGCCGGGCTGGAGGCGCGCATGCCGGACCAGATACCGGTGATCGGCCCAAGCCAGACCGCGCCGAACATGTGGCACGCCTTCGGCTACTCCGGGCACGGGTTCCAGCTCGCGCCGATCGTCGGCTCGCTGCTGGCTGATCTGATCGTCGATGGCAAGAGCCCGCTGCCGCTCGATGCCTTCCGGCCGGGTCGGTTCAACGAGGCGATTTAGCAGATCGATTCGATGTCGGCATCATCGCCCGCCGGATAGCCGGCAGGTCGTGGAATCCGCTGGTTTTCTGGGACCGCTGGCCACGGGCGCATATCCGCGCACCGTCCTTCGTGGCGGTTGCGGTCTTGCCGGGCATCGCAGGCGCCGGTGGACCGGCACGCGAGACGAGGTCGATCGCGCGTTGCAGCTCGACTGTGTTCCCGGCCACACGCTGGTCCGTCAGCAACGAAACCGGGTTGGAGACGGAGATCGCCGCGGCCACCTGTGAATATGCATCGAAGTGGACCCCGGGGCGAAACTCGGGGACCGCCTTGAAATATCGGAAGAAGACGGTGAGAGCCCGGGATCTCGATCGACGCCGATCGGCCCCCCAACAGTGTTCTCTGCTGGCACATCAGTGAGTTGAACACGGTTAGGCCAGGGGTCCACTTCGGTGCTGATCCACAGCTTCGAGGCGCTTGAGCCGATCCGTCAGGGCGTGCGGCAGCATTTCGGCGCCTTCGCCAAGGACTTCGCGGGCGGCCTGAGCGTGCGCCACGACCACAGCTCGCAATACATGTCCGACGCGTTCCAGAGCGAACTGCGCTTCCTCGGCATCGAGAGCTCGCCCGCTTTCGTGCGGGCGCCCGAAGGCAATGGCTGTGCCGAGCGTTTCATTCGCTCGCTCAAGGAGAACCTGCTGTGGGTGAGGACATTCGAAACGGTCGAGGAACTCCGCCTCGCGCTGCTCGCGTTCCGCGAAACCTACAACACCACTTGGCTGATCGAACGGCACGGCGTCACCACTCCGCAAATCGTCCGCCAAAACCAGCTTCAACCAGCCGCAAGCGTGGCTAGATGTTTGATCCCAGGCTTTGATGGAGCAGTCTTCTCACTCGCGTGGAAGGAAGCGCTATGGGCCAGGTTCTTCACGGCAGCGCCACCACGACAGAGGCGATCCGTCGAGCGATACAGCATAGTCAAGAGAGCCTGAGAGCGCTCGCCAAGCGCCACGGCATCAACGAGAAGACCGTGGCGAAGTGGAAGCGGCGCAGCTCCGTCGCCGACCTGCCGACCGGGCCGCGAGAGCCGAGATCGACGGTGCTCTCGATCGAGGACGAAGCGATCATCGTTGCATTCCGCAAACACACGCTGCTGCCGCTCGACGATTGCCTTTACGCACTGCAGTCGACGATCCCCCACCTGACCCGGTCGTCATTGCATCGCTGCCTGCAGCGCCACGGTATCGGCCGGCTCCCGGATGTCGACGGCGACAAGCCGACAAAGAGGAAGTTCAAGACCTATCCGATCGGCTTCTTCCACATTGACATCGCCGAGGTGCAGACCGCCGAAGGCAAGCTCTACCTCTTCGTCGCCATCGACCGCACCAGCAAGTTTGCCCTCGTGCAACTGGTCGATCAGGCAACCCGCGTCACGGCGTCCAGCTTCCTGGAAGCCCTGATCGCCGCCGTCCCCTACAGGATCCACACCATCCTGACCGATAACGGCATCCAATTCCGCTTCGCGCCTCGCTACGCCAACGGTCCCACCGCGCGATATATGACCCACATGTTCGACATGCGCTGCCGTGAGAACGGCATCGAGCACCGCTTCACCAAGATCAACCATCCGTGGACCAACGGCCAGGTCGAGCGGATGAACCGGACCATCAAGGATGCCACCGTCCGGCGCTACCATTACGACAACCACCAGCAGTTGCGACGCCGCCTCGGTGACTTCGTCACCGCCTACAACTTCGGCCGCAGGCTCAAGACCCTCAAGGGCCTCACCCCCTACGAGTTCATCTGCAAATGCTGGACTTCACAGCCTGAACGAGTCATCCTCAATCCGCTCCATCAAATGCCTGGACTAAACACCTAAGTGGCGACTTTCGCGCATGTATCGGCGACGCAGCGAACCTGCCAAAAAAACCGGCGGCAGCGACTCTCACCGCGGAAGTCCCCAAGAACTCCCCGGAGACCGTCTCCGCTAGCGCCGAGCAACCATCGCGACCGCAAAATCCACCGCAAAACGCCGCAGTTTTTGTCTAAAGCCAACCGTCAAAAAACTAAGCCATAAGAACGGCTTACGCTGGCGGAGCGAACAGTCAGCCGCGAACCTGTCTCTGGGGGAAGTTCCCTGTTTTGCAGGGAAATAACAGGGACTTTGCGCGTTCGGGGCTTAGATGACCGGCCAAGGTGGTGGTTTCGTGTGCGTTTTCAGACAGTCGGCGGTCTATCTCGTGGCGGAAGGAACAGGGAATGTTTCGCGGGGAAAAGGGAATTTTCGCGGGCTAGCAGGGAGTTTCCCCATGCAGAGGCAAGGTGGGAGGCCGCCGAGCGCGCGCCGAAGAAATTCTATGCAGCACCGCGCCGCCTTAATGCTCCCGATGTTCTTCGATCAACCGCGTGCCGGCAGGGTGGTATTTGCTCCGCTGATCGCCCTGGAAGTTCCGCCGCATGGTGGAAGGTGAGGCGGCGAAGCGCTTGCGAAAGGCGCGGCAAAAATGCGCATCGGACTGAAAGCCGGTGACCTCCGCCACATGGCTGATGGAGTTGGCGGTGTAGAAGAGTTGGTCGCGCGCAACCTGCAAGCGGATGTCGAGATAGGCCGCGGCGGGGGAGCGGCCTGTTTGCTTGAGGAAGGTGCGCTCCAACCGGCGGCGGGAGATGCGCAGGTTCGCGCAGATCTCCGAGAGGTCGATGCGAAACTCGATATGCTCGTTCATCAGCCGCAGTGCGCGGCGCAGGATCGTCTGCTCGTCTAGTCCGTAGGCGGCGTCGGTCCGCTGCGGTGTCTCGGCCGGGCGCGGCTGGCCATGCACGAAGGCGTTGGTCACTACTTGCGCGAGCCGCGGTCCATGTGCGCGGCCGATAAGTGCGACCATGAGGTCGAGCGAAGCGACGCCGCCGGCCGCCGTCGCTATATCTCGGTCGATGACGAAGATTTGCTCCGAGACCTGGACGTTCGGGAAGGAGTCCCGGAACACGGGGATCGCCTCCCAGTGCAGCGTCACCTGGCGGTCGCGCACAACGCCGGCGGCCGCGAGCGCGAAGGCCCCGGTATCGAGCGCGCCGAGCACCACGCCATGTGCGGCGAGGCGGCGCAACCAGGCGAGCAGGCGCTTGTCGAGATGTTGCGTCGGTTCGTTGCCGCCGCACACGATCAGGCATTCCGGGCGCGGGCCGGCGCCGACGGGGCTCGTCGCCTCGATCGACATGCCATTGCCGGCACGCACCGCGCCACCTTTGACCGAGACGTATCGCCAGTCATAGAGGCCAAGCCCCGCGTTCTGGTTGGCAATGCGCAGCGCCTCAGTCGCCGGCACCACCGCGTAGAGCGGGAAGTCCGGCAGCAGCAGGAAATCGAAACTGCGAGGGTGGTCGATCATGCTTCCCCCTGGCCAGTTGGCGCTCGCACACCGAGACGCTGCGCCCAAGGCAGCAACGCGTCCAGTATGCCCGCCCGGGGCGACATTCCCTCGGACCGCGCGCGGCGCAACCCCGCGAGCGCGGTCGCCCCCGGTAGCCGGACCGGCCGCGCGGGGTCGAGCGGCTCGATGTCGCGGCAGGCCTGGACGATCCAGTCGGTCTGGCGTGCGAAGGCTTCCTTCCCGTCGAACAACGCTGGGTCCAGCACCTGCACAAAAACCGATGCCCCCCAATCCGTGGGCCCATCAGCGCGCCCGAACCCGGATAGCCCTTGGCTCAGCGCCTCTACCATCAGCGCGAGCCCTGTCCCCTTGTGCCCATGGTCTAGTCCGCCCACCGGCAGCAGCGCGCCCCCCGCGGCGATGGCACCGGGATCGTCGGTCGGGCGCCCCGCTTCATCCACCGCCCAGACGCCGGGAAACCGTCCGCCCTGACGGGCAAGGCGCGAGGTCATGCCGGCGGTGGTGATGGAGGTGGAGACGTCGACCAGGATCGGATCGCCCGAGGTCGGGATGCCGATCGCGATTGGGTCGGGGGTGAAGAGCGGGCGCGTACCGCCAAATGGGGCAACATGCGCGGCGGACGGATCGCTGCTCGCAACGATCGCCATCTGCCCCGCCTCCGTGGCGGCTAGCAGGAACGCGGCCAGGCAGGCGATATGGTGGCTGCGCCGGATCACAATCGTTCCGGTTCCATAAAAATTTGCGCGTGCCGCCGCCTCCCGCACCGCGCGTTCGACCAGCCACGGCCCTGGCAGGCGATGCCCGTCCCAAACGGCGACCGCCGGGCGGTCGTGCACGATCTCCGGCTCGCCGGTGCGGCGCATTAGTCCGGTTCCGATCTCCTCCAGATAGTCCGGGAGTTGCGTCAGGCCATGCGTATCGTGGCCCATCGCGTCGGCGGTGACCAGCAGGCGCGCAACCACCATGGGCTTGTCGCCGTCGAGCCCGGCGGCCCCGAGCAAGCCGGCCGCGTAGGTAACGAGATCCTCAAAGGCGAACCGCATGCGTTTCCTCGATATGTGAGGCCATCAATATGTCAGGCCGGGCGTCCAGGGCGCGAACTCCTCCTCGCCATAGCCAAGCTCCTCGCTCGCCGTCCGCGCGCCGGAGGCGATGTCAAGCCAGGCGCGGAAGATACGTGCGCCGACCTCGGCATGCGTCTCGATGCCGTCGAGGATCGTTCCGGAATCGATATCCATGTCGCCCCGCATGCGACGGAACAGATCGGAGTTGGTCGCGATCTTCATCGATGGCGCCGGCGCCGCGCCGAAACAGGAGCCGCGCCCGGTGGTGAAGGCAATGAGGTTCGCCCCCCCGGCGACCTGCCCGGTGACGGAGACCGGGTCGAAGCCCGGCGAATCGATGAACACCAGGCCAGGTGCGCTTACGGTCTCGGCATAGCGATAGATCGCGCGCAGCGGGCTGGTGCCGGCCTTGGTCACCGCACCCAGCGACTTCTCGAGGATCGTGGTGATGCCGCCCTGCTTGTTACCGGGGGAGGGGTTGTTGTCGAGCGAGCCGCCATCGCGCCCGGCCGCGTCCTTCCACCAGCGCAACAGATCCCGCAATTGCGCCGCGACCGTCGGGTCCGGCGTGCGATCGAGCAGAAGGCTTTCCGCGCCATAGATCTCCGGCGTCTCGGACAGGATCACGGTCCCGCCCTCCGCGACCAGCAAGTCAGCGGCAACGCCGAGCGCGGGGTTGGCCGAAAGCGTGGAGAACCCGTCGGAGCCCCCGCATTGCAAGCCGACCATGAGCTTCGCGGCAGGAACCGAAACACGGCGCGCGGCGGCGGCCTGGGGCAGCAGGGACCGTAGCGCTGCGACACCGGCGGCGACGGTTGCGGCCGTGCCGCCCTCCTCTTGGATGATGCGGACGGCGAGCCGCTCCGACCGGTGCAGGCCGGATGCCGCGAGGAACGCATCGGCCCGGTTGTCCTCGCAGCCGAGCCCGACGACGAGCACGCCGGCGACATTGGGGTGGCGCGCATAACCCGCCAGCGTGCGGTGCAGCAGCGCCATGCCCGGCCCATCGTCACGCACGCTGCAACCGTGCTGGTGCGTCAGGGCAACAACCCCGTCCACCTGCGGACAGGCGGCGAGCGCGGCATCGCCGCGGAACGTCGCGGCGATGTGTCTCACCACGGTTGCCGAGCAGTTCACGGTCGCCATCACCAGGAGCATGTTGCGCGTGCCCACGCGCCCATCCTCCCGCAGATAGCCCTCGAACGTGGCGCCGGTAGAGGGCGGAAGCGGGCGCGTGTTGCGCAGCACCCGCGCCGAAGGTTCTGGCGGGCGAAAAAGAAGATTATGCGTGTGCACATGGGCTCCTGCCGGGATCACGTCACCCGCCTCGCCAATCAGCAGCCCGGATTTCCGCACTATCTCCCCCGCGGCGATGTCGCGCAGCGCGACTTTGTGCCCGCGCGGCACGACGGTACTCGCGATCAGCCGACCGATCCCGAGCGCCGCGCCCGGCGCGAGATCGGCCAGCGCAACGCCGACCGGATCCTCGGCGTCGAGAAGCAGAACGACGGGTGGGCTGCTAGACAGGTTGTGTCACCTCGATCCAGATCGTCTTCGTCTGCAGATACTGGTCCATCGCCTCCACCCCATTATCGCGCGCGAGCGAGCCAGATTTGCGATAGCCACCGAATGGCGTCTTGATATCGCCCTCGGTGAATTTGTTGACTGCCACGGTCCCGCAAGGCAGCCGCCTTGCCATCGATATCGCGCGGTCGATGTCGCGCGTGAAAATAGTGGCGTGCAACCCGTATTCCGTATCACGCGCAAGTCGCAGCGCCTCCTCCGCTGAGCCGCAGCTCATCACGCCGAGCACAGGCCCGAAAATCTCCTCTCGCGCGATCGTCATCCCCGGCGTCACCCCATCGAACAGTGCGGGGTGTACAAAGAATCCCGGTCCCGGTGGCGCGGCGGTAGCGCCGCTGACGAGGCGAGCCCCTTCCGCCGCGCCCGCGGCAATGTAGTGTAGCACGCGCGCGCGGTGCTCCGCGGTGATCAGCGCCCCCATCTCCGTCGCCGGATCGAGCGGCGCGCCGACCACCAGCTGCTCCATCCGCGCCCGCAGCTTCGCCACGAATTCGTCGCGGCGGCTGTGATGCACGATCTGGCGCATATTGGCCGAGCAATTCTGCCCCCCGTTCCAGAACGCGGCGGCGATCGCGCTTGCGATCAGGTTGTCGTCGATCGACGCATCCTCGAGCACGATCAGCGGGCTCTTGCCCCCCATCTCGAGACCCACCGTCTTCATGTTGCTCTCGGCGGCATAGCGCAGGAACAGCGAACCCACTTCCGTCGAGCCGGTGAACGACACCGCATCGATATCGGGGTGCCGCCCGATCGCCTGGCCCGCGGTCTCGCCATACCCAGGCAACACGTTGAGCACGCCCGGCGGTACCCCCGCCTCGGCCGCCAGCTCTGCGAGCCGGATCGCGGTGAGCGGTGTCTGCTCCGCCGGCTTCACCACCGCCGAGCAACCGGCAGCGAGTGCCGGCGCAAGCTTCCACGCTGCCATCAGCAGCGGGAAATTCCACGGCAGCACCAGCCCCACCACCCCGATCGGCTCGCGTACGATCAGCGCCAGCGCGTTCTCGCCGGTCGGCGCCACCCTGCCGAATTTCTTGTCGATCAGCTCCGCGTACCACTGGAAGAAATTTGCCACCTCGTTGCCGATCTCGTGCAGGCAATCGGTGATGGTTTTGCCGCTGTCGAGGCTCTCCAGCACCGCCAGCTCCTCGGCGTGCTCCCGCACCAATGTGGCTAGCTTCAGCAGCACTGATTTGCGCTCCTCAGGCGCCGCGCGCGACCAAGTGCCGGCCTCGAAGACGCGACGCGCCGCCGCCACCGCCATATCCACATCATGTCCGTCGCAGGAAACAACAGGACCCAGTACGGCGCCCGTCGCCGGATTGAGATTATCGAACACCGCACCACCGATCGCCGGCCGCAGCACGCCATCAATGAAAGCCAGCGACGGGATGGCGAGGCGTCTGGCAACGGCTTCGTAATGGGCGCGGTCGGGCATCAGGGCCTCCGTTCAGGATTGGGCGCGGCTGCGGCGCTGCGCAATGTCCCAGGGGATGACCAGTCGCTCGACCAGCGTCACCATGCCGAACAGCGCGAGGCCGAGCAGAGTCAGCAGGAAGATCGCCGCGAAGGCGAGATCCGGCCGCATGTTCCCGGTCTGGATTTGGATGTAGAAGCCCAGTCCGCGATCGCTGCCGATGAACTCGGCGATAGTAGCCCCCACAGTCGCGTTGACCGCGGCATACTTAAAGCCAACGAAGCATTGCGGCAGCGCCGCCGGCAGGCGCAGACGGATGAAGGCGCGCCACACCGAGGCACCGGTCGCCGCACAGAAGCGGTTGAGCTCCTCCGAGAGCGAGGAGAAGCCAGCGATCGAATTCAGCACCACCGGAAAGAAGCAGACCAGGAAGACCACGATCATTTTCGGCAGCAGCCCGAAGCCCAACCAGGCGATAAACAGCGGTGCAAATGCGATCTTGGGCACCATCTCGAGGCTGACCAGCAGCGGATACAACGTGCGCCGCGCGAGACCGGATGCGACGATGAACAGCCCGATCGGCACGCCGAGAACGATCGCGGCAGCGAAGCCGAGCAATGTCTCCCATGCCGTCACCAGCGTGTAGTCGAGCAAGCGCGGCAGGTCCGCCCAGGCATTGATGACGATGTCTGACGGTCGCTGAAGGATATAGGCGGGGATGGAGAACCAGCTGATCGATTCCTGCCAGAACAGGATCAGCAGAGCGAGAAAGATGGGAAACGTCGTAAGACGCGCGAGCCGGCGCAGCATCATCGCTGGCTCACATGACGCCGTAGCTGCGGAAGACATCGCCGATCTCGTTCACGTAACGCACAAAGGCCGGCGACTTCTTCACCTCCGCGTCCCGCGGCCAAGGCAGGTCGATCTCGATCGCGCCATGCAGCCGGCCGGGCCGGGGCGTGATCAGGCAGACCTTCGAGGAGAGCTGCACCGCCTCCTCGATGGAATGGGTCACCAGCAGCACCGTAGGTCGCGTGCGCAGCCAGAGATCCTGCAAATCACCGCGGATGCGCTCGCGCGTCATCGCATCGAGCTTGCCCAGCGGCTCGTCGAGCAGCACGGTCGGCGGCTCATGCACCATCGCCTGGCAGAACGCGGCACGCTGCTGCATGCCGCCGGAAAGCTCATAGGGCCTGCGTTCGGCGAACTCGTCGAGCCCGACGGAGGCGAGCAGGCTGTCGATACGCTCACGGTAAGACGCAACGCGCAATCCCCGCAGCGAAAGCTGCAGTTCCACGTTGCCGCGCACGCTGCGCCAGGGAACCAGCGTGCTGTCCTGGAACATGATGCCGATATCGGTGCGCACGCCGCGAACCTCGGCGCCGCCGACATGGATGGCGCCGGCCGTCGGCGGGATCAGCCCGGCGATCATCAGCAGCAACGTAGATTTGCCGCAGCCGGAGGGCCCGAGCAGCGTCACGAATTCTCCCGCCGCGATCTCGAGCGAGACCGGACCGAACGCGTGCACAGCGGTAGGCCCATCGCCGAAGCGCTTGGACGCTCCGGCGATGGCGATATGCGGACGTTGTTCAGTGGGCGTCAGCATAAGGGAGGAAGCGGTTCGTGTAGAAGGCCGTCGCGGGCTTGCCGGTCTTGAGCCCGTTATAGTTCTTCATCAGATTCAGCATATCGTCCCAGTCGCTCGCCACATTGAGGCCGAGCTCATGTTTGGTGTTGGCCTTTGAGTAGAGAATGCCGAGCGTGACTTTCAGCACCGCCATCGCCTGCGTCTTGCTCTTCTCGTCTTCCATCGTGCCGCCAACCATCTTCGCCATGGCGTCGATCGCCGCCTGCGGATCCGCTTCCGTCGCCTTGTAAGATTCCACCGTCGCGGCGACGAAGCGCTTCACCAGGTCCGGATCCTTCGCCACCAGATCCGTGTTGGCGGCCATGCAGTAACCCACCTGGTTCACGCCATAATCTGCGTAGGAGAACTCGATAGGCGGCTTCCCGCCCGCGGCGATGATTGCCGGCGGCTTGTCGTCCAGCCCGCCTAGCATGCCCACGGCGCCGCCCGTGCCCTGCAGGTACGCAGTCAGCAGCGCGCCCTCCGCGACGTTGGTGAGATGGATGCTGTCCTCCGGGATGTGTTCGTTTTTTAGCACCAGCGGGAAGAAGGTATTCACCCCCGCGTTGGCCGTGGTCAACAACAGCTTGCCCTTGAGATCCTGCAGCGTTTTCACACCGGTATCCGGCCGCACCAGTATGCCGTCCGTGCCCTCCGCATCGATCACGGCGACGGAGATCAGCGGCGCGCCCTTGGAGGCAAGGTCGATCAGCGAAGCGCAGGAGCCATAAGCGAAAGTGCTGTCGCCGTTGGCGACCAGGCGCTCCGCCGCGCTCGATCCGTTGCCGGACAGGATGTCGAGATCGATCCCGTTCTTGGCGAAGAAGCCCTTTTCCTTACCGTAGAAGAAACCGGCGTGGGAGCCGTAGAAGGTCCAGTTGAGGCGCAGCCGCACCTTGTCCGCGGCGTGCGCGCCGTGTAGCGCAGCCACGGCGAAGGCCGCAGCCAGCATCATGGATCGGCGCCTTATCATGTCTTTCTCCCCTTTGTTGGTGATGACGCGGCCGCCCCCGTCGGCCATGTACGGCCGGCATGCTGCGGAGTGGCGTGCTGGAACATCGGCCAGGAACCCCCGGACTTGGTCACGGACACGTCATCCTGAACTCGGTTGCCCTTTCCACGATTGACGCCGCGCGGCGCGCCTTTGACTATTTGCGCCAAGACGTCACAAGACTGCCCGCGCGTCGCGATCAGACAACGGATTGACGCGTTCAGCCAATTACGGAGTTGGATCGACGCGGCATGATCCACTTGGCTCGAAGACGACCAAAGACGTGGAGAATGTATGATCGCCACCAGGAACCGCAGGAAACTGCGAGGTTGTTACATCACCGTGCCAACGATGTTCCGCGATCCGGATCTGGAGGTGGATACCGCCGCGATCCAGCGCCACGTGGGCTTTCTGCGCGGCCACGGCATCGCCGAGGGCAACGCCGTGTTGCTGGCGGGCGGTGCCGCTGGCGACTTCTCCACCATGACCTTCGATGAGCGCGTGCAGGTCGCAGAAGCGGTACGAGACGCGGCCGAAGGCCACGTACCGCTGGCGATGGGCGCGCAGACAACCAGTACGCGCGAGTTGGTGCGCCTTGCCCGCGCGGCTGAGCGGCTGGGCTACGACTACATCCAGGTTTCCTGCCCATTCTACTTCAACCACACCGAGGGTGATTTCCTCGATTATGTTCGCGCGGCCGCGGAGGCCGCCGATATCGGCATCATCATCTACAACACGTTTTGGACCAGCGCCGCGGTGTCGTTCCAGACCGTCGAGCGCCTGATCGAGATCCCCAACGTGGTGGCGCTGAAATGGGCGACGCCGCGCACCGACGCCATGGAGTTCGAGGATGTGGTCGCAACCTTTTCCAAGCGTCTTGCCATTATTGACAACAACCTGATGTTCGCGCTGAGCCATGCGCTTGGCGCACGCGCCTTCGAGGTGCATTTGTCCAACTACTGGCCCGAATGGGGCATCCGCCTTCTCGCGGATCTCGATCGCGGCCGCTACGCCGAGGTTCAGCGCGCGCTGGTGACGGAGGCTATGCCGTTTTACAAGCTCTGGATGGAGATCGAGGCAGGCTTCACCAGCGGCGATGGCTATCTCGACAAACTCTGCATGGAACTTGTGGGCCTCGATTCCAGCCGCTGCCGCCCACCAACGCGCGATGTTCGCGGCGCCTATCGCGAGCGCTGCCGTGCCATGCTGAAACAGTGTGGCGTTCCTCGCGTCCTGCCAGCCTAGGCAACGTGCGCTGCCGGTTCTGGATACGGCGTCGCCGTGAACTATCGTTCGGTCGTCGCCGCGAGGCGCGCAATTTTGATAATCTGTGAGACCTGCCACTGGATGACAACTCATTGGCAGGTCACGACAAACAAGACGACGAACAAGTTATCGCCTGAGTGGCCTGCTGCCGGTTTGATGGACACGCTGTTTAGCTCGCGGCGCTGATGTGGTCATGGCGCTCGGCTGGAGCGGCCGCTTCCAGGCCGGTATCGACCAGGGACTGCCGATCGCGATGGCCTGGGATCAGAGCATTGCCCAGGTCGGTTACTTCATGCTGGTCAAGGGCGCCCCGCATCGAGATGCGGCGATCGAGTTCTTGAACTTCATCGAAACGCCGCAGGCCCAGTCTCGGCTCAGCAAATACGTTGCCTACGGCCCCGTCACCCCGAAGGCAATGCCGATGATCGATGCGCAACGCGCGGCGCGCCTGCCAACGACGCCGGACCGCATCAGGGGCGCCCTCTTCGAGGATATCGCCTGGTGGGCCGCGCACGGTCAAGCCGCGAAAGAAGCCTACACAGCCATGATGCATGGCAACTGATGGCAACCCCCGCTCACTGGTTCCCACGGGAGGAATACGCAGCGCACCTGGCATGTGTCCAGGCGACATTTATTGAAGGCGGGCAGAATGCCCTGCTCGCCTTCCGTCAGGAGACTGTCACCTACCTGACTGGTTGCTTCACCAGGGGTCATTCGTCATTCCAATTCGCGATCGTCCCCGCATCGGGCGATCCAGTACTGATCTGCCGCGACGTGGAGGAATATTACCTCGACAGCACCTGCGTTTTCAGCCGGCGCTTCCTTTGGAGTGATTCCGAGGTACCTGTAGCCGTAGGAGCGGAAGCCATCCGCCAAGCCATTGGTCCACGGGCGCGTCCCGTCGAGCTGGCGGCGTGGCCGCTCAACGCTGCACGCCATAAGGCGCTGACGGAGAGCCTTCCGGAGATGATCTGGAGCGACGCTAACTCCCTCGTCGCGCGCATGCGTTTGGTCAAGTCACCCGCGGAAATCGCCTATCAGCGCCGTGCCGCGGCGGCGGTGGAAGCCGGCATGTCCGCGGCCCTCGCTTCCGCACGCGAAGGCGCGACTGAGCGGGAGATGGCGGCGGAAATCTGCGCTGCTATGATCCGCGCCGGAAGCGACCTTCCCGGCCCAGGCGTACTCTCCTCCGGTGAACGCGCTTTCCATCTCCACGGTGGCTACTCGGACAGGGTGCTGCAGGCCGGGGATATCGTGCAGATGGAAGTTACGCCGAATGTGCGTCGCTACCATGCCCGCTTCATGCTCCCTGCGAAGGTCGCTCACGCCACCGACGAGGATCACCGCGTTGTAGAGCAGCTCATCGCTATTCAGGACGCGGCGCTGAAAGAAGTTGCTCCCGGCGTACCCGCGACCGTTCCAGATGCGATATACGGCGAGGGCGTCCTCTCCGCCGGGCTTCGCAGTACCTACACCAACAAGACCTTTTATTCCGTGGGCCTCATGCTTGCGCCAAACGGCGGTGAGCCGCTCGTGGCGGCACTCGGTGCGAGTTGGCGCTTCGAGCCGGGCATGACGTTCCGCACTTACTTTCTCGCCCGCGGCTTCGGTATGTCGGAGACGATCACAATCACACATACGGATTACGAGCGCCTCACCCGCTTCCCCCGCCAGCTCTTCGTAACCTGAGCGGGCGATGCGTGAAGCGCAGCCTGGGCGCTGCTGCCCCTGTTACTCATCCTGGGCGTGCTTTTCGTCTGGCCGGTGCTTCGGTTGCTTGCGCTCAGTTTTGGCGTGCACGGCGTTACGCTCGCCAATTACATTCACCTGGTCCGCGTCCCGATCTACCGCGTTGCCCTCATCGAAACATTCAAGATCGCGACCCTGGTGACGCTGCTCTGCATCGTCCTTTCCTACCCGCTCGCCTATCTAATCGCGACATCTCGTTCCCACGGCCGCCAGATCCTGATGGTGCTGGTCCTCGTGCCGTTCTGGATGCGCGCGCTCGTCCGCACCACGGCTTGGGCCATTCTCCTCCAGCACAATAGAATGCTCAACACCCTGCTCGTCGGCAGTGGGGTATCGGCAAGCCTGTTGGCTTTGTCTACAACCTGCCCGGTGTTTTCATCGGTATGACGCACGTGCTGATGCAGTTCGTCGTCCTCCCGCTCGCCGGCGCCTTCCGTGGGATCGATCCAGCGGTAGTCCAGGCAGCGGAAGGGCTTGGCGCAGGCTCAGCCGCAGTACTGCGCCGTCTCCTGGTCCCACTCACGTCCCCCCGCGGTCCTCGCCGGCGCGGCAATCGTGTTCATGAGCACCGTCAACTATTATATCATGCCAGCCCTGATGGGCGGCGCGGCGCAAACGATGATCACCCAGCTCATCGACTTTAACATCGAGACCCAGCTCAACTGGGGCCTCGCCGCCGCGCTGTCGGTCGTGCTGCTGTTCATCACGCTTTTTTTGCTTCGCCGGGTTCAACGCGGTATTCGGTCTGGACCGTCTCCTCGCCCTTTCTCGCGTTTCCGCCAACGCACCTGGCGCTGAAATGGTACCGTGAATTCTTCACCCGTCCGGAGTGGATCGACGCGCTGCGCAACTCGCTCACCGTGGCGCTCATCGCCGTGCCCGCAGCGACGATGCTAGGCACCGCCGGCGCGATAGGGCTCGTAGCGCTTCGGCGGCGTTGGGCACGGTGGGTCGAGATGCTCGTGGTCATGCCGATGATCGTGCCGCCGATGATCCTCGCGATCGGCCTCTATTACCTCTTCGCTCGGTTGGGTCTGTTGAATGGGCCGCTCGGCCTTGCGCTCGGCCACGTCGTGCTCGCGGTGCCCTTCGTTGTACTGACG
>CAVXSO010000002.1:0-820000 GCA_963764465.1 uncultured Pseudomonadota bacterium
GGCGTCCCCGGCGGGATTCGAACCCACGGCCCCAGGATTAGGAATCCTGTGCTCTATCCTGCTGAGCTACGGGGACACGGCGGGTGTCATACCGCAATCGCCCGGGCTCCTCCAAACGCCGGAGAAGCCTGTTTGAAGCGCGGCGGGTTGGCCCGCGCGGCGGGGCGGTGCAGAGTGGCGTCCCACCCAGGGAGACGTCATGTCCAAGGTCATCATTTCCTGCGCCATCACCGGCGCCATCGCCACCCCCTCGATGTCCGACGCCCTGCCCATCACCCCCGAGCAGATCGCCCGGTCCTCGATCGAGGCGGCGGAGGCGGGGGCGGCCATCATCCACCTGCACGCCCGCAACCCCGCAACCGGGGAGCCCTCGCCGGACCCGGCACTGTTCATGCGCTTCCTGCCGGTGATCAAGCAGTCGTGCGACGCGGTGCTCAACGTCACCACCGGCGGCGGGCTCAAGATGAGCGTCGAGGAGCGGCTCGCCGCCCCGATGGTCGCGAAGCCCGAAATGTGCTCGCTCAACATGGGCTCGATGAACTTCAACATCTCCGCCGGCGCCGAAAAGCGAGCCGAATGGAAGTACGACTGGGAGAAGGAGTACCTGGAGCGGACGGTCGATCACATCTTCCGCAACACGTTCGGCGACGTCGCGCGCATCGTCGAGATCATGGGCAAGGGCCACGGCACCCGTTTCGAGTTCGAGTGCTACGACGTGGGCCATCTCTACAACCTGGCGCACTGCCTGGATAAGGGCGTCGTCGAGCCGCCACTATTCATCCAGACCATCTTCGGCATCCTCGGCGGCATCGGCGCCGAGCCGCGCAACCTGATGTTCATGCGCGAGACCGCGGACCGGCTGTTCGGCAAGGATTACGTCTGGTCGGTGCTCGCCGCCGGACGCCACCAGATGGCGTTCACCACCATGGCCGGCATCATGGGCGGCAATGTGCGCGTGGGGCTCGAGGACTCTCTCTATATCGCGAAGGGAAAAATGGCGAAGTCGAACGCGGAACAGGTGGCCAAGATTCGCCGCATCCTGGAAGAGCTGTCGCTCGAGATCGCAACGCCCACCGAGGCGCGGGCGATGCTGAAGCTCAAGGGTGGCGACAGGGTGGGGTTCTGACCATGGATGCATCTTCCGGCGTGCACGCTTCCATCCTCGCGATGGACACACATATCGACATTCCCTGGCCCACGGGGCCGGATTTCTTCGTCTCCGGCCCGCGCCATGTCGATCTGCCGAAACTGCGCGAGGGCGGCATGGGGGCCGCGTTCCTCGCCGCCTACGTCCCCCAGGGCAAGCGCGACGAAACCGGCCACGCGGCGGCTTGGGAGCGTGCGACCGGCATGCTCCGTGTGATCGGTGGGCTCGGCCGCGACGGTGCCGTGGTCTGCCGCAACAGCCGCGAGATCCGCGCCGCGCGCGTGGCTGGGCACATCGCCATCGTCCCCGCGGTTGAAAACGGCTACGCGTTGGGCGAGCAGCCAGGCCGCCTCGCGGAACTGCGCGCGATGGGTGCGACGTATCTCACCATCACCCATAACGGCCACAATGCGCTCGCGGATTCCGCCATTCCCCGCACCGATCTCGGCGACGGCTCGGCCGAGCATGGCGGGCTCTCCGCGTTGGGGCGGGAGGCGATCGCGGTGCTCAACCGCGTCGGCATGCTCGCCGATATCGCGCATACCTCGAAGGCAACGATGCTGCAGACTGCGGCGCTTTCGAAATCGCCGGTGGTCGCGACGCATTCCTGCATTCGCACATTGTGCGAGCACGTGCGCAACGTCGATGACGAGCAGCTCGACGCGCTGCGCGATTGCGGCGGCGTGGTGCAGATCACCGCCGTGCCTTCCTTCCTGAAGGCGGGCGGCACGGCGGAGACCGTCACGCTCGGGGATTTCTGCGACCACGTGGACTACGCGGTGAAGCGTGTCGGCATCGAGCATGTCGGTATCTCGTCGGATTTCGACGGCGGCGGCGGCTTCGTCGGTTGGCGGCACATCGGCGAGAGCGCGAACGTGACCGAGGCGCTGCTCGCGCGCGGCTACGACCAGGCGGCGATCGCGCTGCTCTGGGGCGGCAACTTCCTTCGTTGCATGGAAAAGGCGGAGGCACTCGCGGCGTGATCCGCGAGCGGATTCCGGGTGTCCGGCTTCCCGATGGCACCCGGGTGCCCGCGCTCGGGCAGGGCACCTGGTACATGGGCGAGCAGGCCGCGGCGGCGAACACGGAAGCCGCGGCCCTGCGCGCGGGGATCGACCTTGGCCTCACGCTGATCGACACCGCCGAGATGTACGCCGAGGGTGGTGCGGAGCGCGTGGTGGGAGCGGCCATCGCCGGGCGGCGGGACGAGGTGTTCCTCGTCTCCAAGGTCTATCCGCACAATGCCTCGCGGAAGGGCTGCGTCGCTGCCTGCGAGCGCAGCCTCGCGCGGCTCGGCACGGATCGGATCGACCTCTACCTGCTGCACTGGCGCGGCTCCGTGCCGCTGGCGGAGACGGTCGCAGGCATGGAGGCGCTGCTGGCGGCGGGCAAGATCCGCTTCTGGGGCGTTTCCAACTTTGATGTCGATGACATGGAGGAGCTCTGGCGCGCCGGCGGCGGAGCCTGTGCCGCCAACCAGGTGCTCTACAACCCCGAGCATCGCGGCATCGAATTCGATCTCTTGCCCTGGCATGCCAAGCGGAATGTGCCGGTGATGGCCTACACGCCGCTGGGCCAGGCGGGGGTGTTGCTGCGTGCCAAGGCCCTCGCAACGGTCGCCGCGCGGCATGGCGCGACACCAGCGAAGGTGGCGCTCGCATGGTCGATACGTTCAGGCAATGTCATTGCGATCCCCAAGGCAGCGTCCATCGAGCACGTGAGCGCGAACGCCGCCGCGGCGGCGATGCGGCTGGAGGCGGAAGATCTCGCGGCGATCGATGCGGAGTTCCCGCCGCCCAGGCGGAAGCAATCGCTCGCCATGCTGTAAGCGGTTCCTTCTTGCAAGGAAGAGCCAAAGAACTTTTGATAAAAGGGTTCCGCCGCGTCCCTATCCCACGCGAGCGAACATCGTCGCGCCGGGCACGGCGCGGCGCGGCGGCGCCTCC
The DNA here is from genome assembly GCA_963764465.1 of uncultured Pseudomonadota bacterium. Lineage (GTDB taxonomy): Bacteria > Pseudomonadota > Alphaproteobacteria > Acetobacterales > Acetobacteraceae > JAJXXT01. The sequence continues at coordinate 3,094 of CAVXSO010000002.1, forward strand.
TCCAGCGCCGGCCCGGCGAGGTTCTGCAGCATGGCCGCGATCGCGCGCAGCGCTTCCGCGCTGACACGGTAGAAGACCTGGCGCGCCGCGCGCCGCGTCTGCACCAGACGCGCCCCACGCAGCAGGGCCAATTGCTGCGACAGCAGCGGCTGGCCGATACCCGTCCGCGTCTCGAGCTCGCCCACCGCCAGCTCCCCGCCGGCAAGCTCCGCCAGCAGCCGCAGCCGCAGGGGGTGGGCCAGCACGCGAAGCGTCTCCGCGGGTTCGGCCCAGTCCGTTTCGGTGGTCATCGCGGCTCGCGGTCCGGGACCGGGCGATAGAACCAGTCGCTCGCCTCCGCCCCGGCGAGCGCTTCGGGCGCCGTCTCGGCGGGCACTTCCAGCAGGTCCGCGCCGGGCACCCAGCCCTCCGGCGCCAGCACGTGCCCATCGTGCACCCGGCGGAGTGCGGTGACGACGCGCATCATCTCGGCGACGGAACGACCCACCGTCGCGGGGTAGTTGGTCTGCGCGCGCAAGATGCCGTCCGGGTCAATGAAGCACGTGGCGCGGGCGGCGGAGGCATCGGCGGCGTCCGGCGCGACCATGCCATAGGCGTGGGCGATCGCCATCGTCGGGTCCTCGACGATCGGGAACTCGACATTCACGCGAAAGCGGTCGCGGATCATGCGAATCCAGGCCAGATGGGAGAACAGGCTGTCCACCGAGACCCCGACCAGGGCACAGCCAAGGGCCGCGAACTGCGGCGCGGCGCGGGCGAGGGACACGAACTCGCTGGTGCACACCGGCGTGAAGTCGCCGGGGTGGGAGAACAGCACCAGCCAGCGCCCGCGAAAATCCGTGAGCGAGAGCGGACCCGCGGTGCTGCGCGCCGAGAAATTGGGAACCCTCTCGCCGAGGCGCACCAACGGGCCGGGCACGAGCGCGGGCTGCGGAGGGAGCTGGGTCGGGGGCAGCGAATCGGGCATCGGCGGCGTGGAGATCCCTGGATTGGAGGGGATTTAAGGACGCGCTTTGGTTGACGCAAGAAACATACATACATATAAAAATATCGAAAGTCATAAACTATGGAGGGGCGTATGGCCGCGCTTCCCGCCCAGGCCTCGGACCAGGCGCTCGCCGCCGCGACACGGGTTGTCGAGCGCACGCTCGCCGGTGAGGGCCGCCGCCCGGTGGTCGCGACTTTCTTTGACGAAGCGACCTTCACCGCAAGTCACGTGGTGCATGATCCCGCCAACCGCGCCGCCGCCATCGTCAACTCCGTGATGGATTTCGATCAGGCCGCCGGCCGGCTTGGCTTCGTTTCGGCCCAGCGGATCGTCGATCATGTCCGCGCGGAAGGGTTGCAGGTCGAATGGCTGCTCGAGACGCACGCGCATGCCGACCATCTCTCGGCTGCGCCGTGGCTGCAGCAGCAGGTCGGCGGGCGCATCGCCATCGGGCGCGAAATCGTCACGGTGCAGAACGTCTTCGGCAAGATCTTCAACGAAGGCACGGAGTTCGTCCGCGACGGCTCGCAATTCGACCGCCTGCTGGACGACGGCGGTCGTTTCATGATCGGTGAAATCGAGGTCGCGGTGTTGCACGTGCCCGGCCACACGCCGGCCGATCTCGCCTATGTCGCCGGCGACGCCGCCTTCGCTGGCGACACGCTGTTCATGCCCGATTTCGGCACCGCTCGCGCCGACTTTCCGGGCGGCGATGCGGCGACGCTCTACCGTTCCATCCGCCGCCTGCTCAGCCTTCCGGCGGCGACGCGGCTGTTCCTCTGTCACGACTATAAGGCGCCGGGGCGCGACCGCTTCGCGTGGGAGACCACCGTCGGCGCCGAACGGCAGGGCAACGTGCATGTGCGCGATGGCGTACCGGAGGCGGAGTTCGTTGCCATGCGCACCGCGCGCGACGCCACGCTCGGCATGCCGCGGCTCATCCTGCCCTCGATCCAGGTGAACATGCGCGCGGGGCGTCTGCCAGCCCCGGAGTCGAATGGCACCAGCTACCTCAAGCTGCCGGTCGGCCTGCTCTGAAGCGACGCCCGCGCCTGGCAAGCAGCATCGCGCCTTCATAACGAACGGCGGAACCGCCGCCGACAACAGGGAGAAAGTGTCATGGCCGTGGAGAAAGGGGAGATCGTGATCGTCGGCGGCGGCTCGGCGGGCATCGCCTGCGCCGCCTCGCTCAAGGCGCGCTCGCCGCGAGCCGACATCACCATCGTCGAGCCGAAGGAAACGCACGACTACCAGCCGGGCTGGACCATGGTCGGCGGCGGCGTGTTCGACCGCGGGGTGACGCGCCGGCCGCAGTCGAGCGTGATTCCCGCCGGCGTGCGCTGGGTGCGCCAGGCGGTCGCATCCTTCCGGCCGGAGAACGACGAGATCGTGCTCGCGGATGGGAGCTCGTTGCATTATCGTATTCTTATCGTCGCCCCGGGCATCGCGCTCGACTGGGACGCCATTCCCGGCCTCGCCGCCACGCTCGGCGCCAACGGCGTCACCTCCAACTATACGTTCGACACCGCGCCCTATACCTGGGACCTGGTGCGCGGCCTGCGCGAGGGTGTGGCGTTGTTCACCCAGCCGCCGATGCCGATCAAATGTGCCGGCGCGCCGCAAAAGGCGATGTATCTCTCCTGCGCGGAATGGAAGCGCCTCGGCGTGCTGGACAAGCTCGAGGTCGGATTCCACACCGCCGCGCCAGTTCTGTTCGGCGTCAAGGAGTATGTGCCGGCGCTGATGGACTATGTCGGGGGCTATGGCATCAAGCTCGCCTTCGAATCGCGGCTGGTCGCCGTGGATGGGCCGGCGCGGCAGGCCGTGTTCCGCGAGAAGGACGGCGAGGTGACGCGCCGGTTCGACATGCTGCACGTGACCCCGCCGCAGCGCGCGCCCAAATTCATCGCCGACAGCCCGCTCGCGGACGCGGCCGGGTACGTCGAGGTGGACCAGGCCACGCTGCGCCATGTCCGCTACCCCAACATCTTCGGCCTCGGCGACGGCGCGTCGATGCCCAATGCAAAGACCGCCGCCGCGGCGCGCAAGCAGGCGCCGATCGTTGCCGTCAATGTGCTCGCCGTGCTGGCCGGGCGCGCGCCGGAGGTCGGGTACGACGGCTACGGCTCCTGCCCGCTCACGGTCGAGCGCGGGCGCATCGTGCTCGCGGAGTTCGGCTATGGCGGCAAGCTGCTGCCCACGTTCCCGTCGTGGCTGATCGAGGGCACGCGTCCATCGCGCCTCGCCTGGTGGCTGAAATCCGAGGCCCTGCCCTGGATCTACTGGAACGGCATGCTCAAGGGACGAGAGTGGTTCGCGAAGCCGACCAACCGGCTTTCGGCATGAGCTTCACGCTCGCGCAATACGGGCTCGGCGCGTTCAGCGGCGGGCTGGTGAGCTTCTCGCTCGGGCTGGTGGGCGGCGGCGGCTCCATCCTCGCCGTGCCGCTGATCATCTACCTCGTCGGTCTGCACGACCCGCATCTGGCGATCGGCACCAGCGCGCTCGCCGTCGCATTCAACGCCGCGACGGGGCTGCTCAGCCATGCCCGCGCGCGGACGGTGAAGTGGCGCTGCGGCCTCGTCTTTGCCGCCGCGGGCGTCGTTGGTGCCTTCCTCGGTTCCACCGTGGGCAAGGCGTTCAATGGCCAGCGGTTGTTGATCCTGTTCGCCCTTGTGATGGTCGCCGTCGGCTTCCTGATGCTGAAGTCGCGCCGGGACCGTGGCGTGCCTGGCGCCGAATGCACGCGGCAGAACGCGCCGCAGGTACTCGGTACCGGATTCGGCACCGGGCTGTTCTCCGGCTTCTTCGGCATCGGCGGCGGGTTCCTCATCGTGCCCGGGCTGGTGGCCTCGACGCGCATGCCGATGATCAACGCGGTCGGTACGTCGCTCGTCGGGGTCACCGCCTTCGGCCTCACCTCCGCGCTCAACTACGCAGCGTCGGGCCTGGTGGCCTGGGGCATCGCGATTGCCTTCATCGGCGGCGGCGTCGTGGGTTCGGTCGGCGGCATGCGGCTCGCGCGCCATCTCGCGCACGGCCAGGCTCTGCGCGTCATCTTCGCCGGCATGATCTTCGTCGTCTCCGGCTACATGATCTGGCGAAGCCTGCGGGGCGGCTGATCCGGGGACGCGGCTACACCGGCAGCGCGATGCGCGCGCGCAGACCGCCGAGCGGGCTCTTCTCCAGTATCACCTCGCCGCCATGCGCGTGCACGATGTCGCGCGTGATGGCGAGGCCGAGCCCGGTGCCGCCCGTTCCGCTCTCGAACGGACGGAACACGCTCTCGCGCTGCTCCGGGGTGATGCCCGGTCCGTCGTCGTCCACGGCGATTTCCACCGTCGCCTCGTCGCGCTTGAGGATGGCAAGCACCACGTGGCGCGCCTGGCGCGTGGCGTTGTCCACCAGGTTGGTGAGCGCGCGCGTCATCGCGTCCGGCCGCAGCGCCACGATCGCCGGACCCACGCTGCGGTAGTCGATTTCGGGAAAGCCGCGGCGCGCACGCTCCGCCACATCGGCGAGCAGCGCGTCGAGATCGGTGGGCCGCGCCGCCTCCGCCCCCTCGCCGCGCGCGAAAGCGAGGTAGCCCGCGATCATCCGCTCCATCTCCGCGATGTCCGTCTCCATCTCGGCCACGTCTGGCTTCGCTTCCTTGCTTACCGGCAGCACCGCGAGGCCAAGGCGCAGCCGCGTGAGCGGTGTGCGCAGATCGTGCGAGACGCCGGCCAGCATTTCCGTGCGCTGCGCGACGAAGCGGGCGATGCGCGCCTGCATGCGATTGAAGGCGATGGCGGCGGCGCGCACCTCGGCCGCGCCCTCCGGGTGGATCGGCGCCGCATCGCGCCCCTTGCCGAAGGCCTCCGCGGCGACTGCGAGGCGGCGGATCGCGCGCACCTGGTTGCGCATGAACAGCGCCGCGATGGTGAACAGCAGCGCGCTGGAGCCAACCAGCCAGAGGACGAAGATGAAGATGGTGCCGGTGTAGAGCCGCTTGCGCGGGGCCGCGAAGCTCAGCACGCCCCGCGGCACCCGCACGCTGATCAGCACCGATTGCGGATCGGATTGCCAGTCAATCGAGTAGGGCTCGCCCAGCTGGGTCGCGAGCGCGTCATCCAGCGCCTCGGCGACCGGGCCCACGAAGGTCGGGGCGCGCGCCGCCGGCAGGTTGCTCGCGCTGCTGCTGTCGATGCGCAGCTCGAATTGCTGCCAGGCCAGATCGCGCAGATGCGCCCGCGCCGCCGGTGTCGCCGCCCGCTCCCACAGATCGGTGAACGCCGCAACCTCGCCCGCGATGGAGGTGGCGAAGCGGCGCGACACCAGGACCAGGTGGCTGCCATAGAAAATCTGCAGCGCGATCGCGAGCACCAGCACCAACGGTGCGAGGATGATGAGCAGCGACCGGCCGAGCAGGGAGCGCGGCAGGACACGTTTGACGACGCGGCTTTGCGGCGGCAGGGCGACGCGCATGAGGCGAGACATAGCCCGGGCGCCGCGGCATGGCCACCGAGCGTCGGCGGCAACCCTGCCTCAGATGGAGGACAGGATTGAGGGCGCCAGTGCCTCGGCCTTGGCCGCCGGATGGCCAGGGTTGCGGAAGCGCAGCTCACCCTCGGGCGCTGCTCCAGTCGCCGCGAAAAGTTCCAGGCGCGAGCAGCAGGAAACGGCGACCACCGCGCGCGCCTCTGGCCGGGTGAGAAATTGCCGGGCCTCGCCTTCGATCTCGAGCCGCTCGCGCAGGCCACGCCACTCCCGCGCGTCCGTATCCTCCACCAGCACCGCGAGGATACCGGGGCGTGTGCCGGAAAGCCGCGAAGGTGCGAGCGTGGCCAGCCGGCGGTGGATCGCGGCCGCGATCTCGTCCTCCCGCCCCGCGCGCGCGGCCATCACGAGCACGCTGCCGCCAGCGTTGGTCAGTGCCAGATGCGCCTGCTCGCCAAATGCCTCGCGCATGGATCGCAGCAGTCCGTTCTCGTCGGCCTGGCTCGCCGCCAGGATCAGCGGATCGAGCCGCAGCACCGCGGCCTCGTCATGGTCGCTGCGCCGCTGGGTTGCCAGCATGTCGCGGATGCGCGCGTGCAGCGCCGGCAGCGACGTGTCCGCCGCCCGCAAGCCCTGCGGCAGGGTGAGTTTCAGCAAGTAGCGGCCAGGATGGGCCGCGAGCCAGGTCTGCAAATCCGGGTCCATCTGGTCCACCAGGCGTACCCAGGCGCCGCGGTGGACGTCGCGCCCTTCCTCGGCGGAAACCACATCGCAGACGATCTCCGCCTCCATGCCGTCGCGCGCGATCAGCAGGTCGTGGCGCTCGCCTTCCAGTCCCGCGTAGCGCACCTCGAAGCCGCGGCCGCGCTGCAGCGCGGCGGTGCGCAGCAGGTGGAACAGCGGCACCAGCGTCGCGTCGCCCTCGAGGCTCTCGCGAACCCGCTCGCGCAGCCGCTGCCGCGCTGACTGCGGTAAGGTTCGGGCGAGCGCCACGGCTTCTTCCGCCAGGGTCGCGATTGCGCGTTCATGCGGGCGCGGCGCGACGCCGCCCGCGAGGCGGTCGAGCGTGAACTCGATCGCGTGCCTCGTAACGAGATGGCGTCCCTCGCGCCCGGCGGCGGCACAGGTACGCAGCGCATCCATCCGCGCGCGCCACGCGCGCGAACCCGCCAGGTCCAGGAAGGCGTTTGCCTGTCGTGCCATGCCGGCGGGATTTTTGCCATCCCGGACCGGCTCGGTCCAGAGCCCCGATGGAACCTGCCGGTTATGCCCTTCGCCAATTCTGTCCGGTTGGACCGGCACAGTGCGGCCCGACGCCGGCGTCAGCGTACCCTGTAGAAGACCACGCGCGTCTCCTCCTGGTGTCGTTCGCGGGTGCGCACCGTCATCAGGTCCCGCCAGCTCACATACCCGACCAGCCGGCCGTCGGCGCGGGAGACCACGGGCAGGTGGGCGGTGTTGAGTCGCATCATCCTCTCCGCGAGCTGGTCGGCGTACTCGTCCGGGAAGGCGACGTGCCGCCGGTAACGCCCCAGCAACGTGCCGAGCGTCGCGTGCCGATGCTCCCCGGCGCGACGCCAGGCCAGCACCCGTGGCGGATCGACGATGCCGAGCGGTCTGCCTGACTCGTCCAGCACCGGAAAGCTCGGATGCCTTGTCGCGGCGTCGGTGAGGTGCGCGGCCACCTGGTGCAGCGTCATCGTCGCCGGCAAGGTCTCGACCTCGGTCACCATGATGTCGGCGACCCTGGTGATGGTGAACGGATCGACCCGGTATTCGCGCTCCAGGTGATGCCCGCGCCGCGCCACCTTCTCGGTCAGGATCGAGCGGCGCATCAGCAGCACCGTCACCAGGTGGGCGGTGGCGCAGGCGGCGATCAGCGGCAGCAGCACGTGCGTGTTGCCGGTGAGCTCGACGGCGAAGAACGTGGCCGTGAGCGGTGAGCGCATCGTCCCCCCCATGGTCGCGCACATCGCCAGCAGCGGCCAGAAACCAGGGCTCGCCGCAGGCAGGAACGGCGTTGCCACCGCGCCCAGCGCGCCGCCGATGATCAGCAGCGGCGCCAGCACGCCACCGGAGGTGCCGGAGCCGAGCGCCACACCCCAGATGACACCCTTTACCGCCAGCAGCAGCAGCGCCGAGGCGGGTGGCATGCCGCCGCGGAGCATGAGGCCGATCACCGGATAGCCGACGCCCAGCGCGCGCGGGTCGATGAGCCCGCCAATGCCCACGACAGCGCCGCCGAACACCGGCCACCACATCCAATGGATCGGCAGCTTCTCGAAGAAATCCTCGCACGCGTAGACCAGCCTGGTGAGCAATCCCGAGAGCAGACCGGCGCCGAGCCCGGCCGCGCACCAGAGCAGTGCGGCGGCAAGCGAGAGCGGCATGCCGCCCGAAAAGGGAAACAGCGGGTTCGGCATGCCGAGCGCGTTACGTCCAACCTCCGCCGTGATGGCCGCGGCCACCACGGGGATGAAGCTGCGCGGCGACCACTCGAACAGCAGCAACTCCACCGCGAGCAGCACCGCCGCGATCGGCGTGCCGAACACCGCGGTCATACCCGCGGCCGCGCCGGCGACCAGAAGCGTTTTTCGCTCGGCATCGGTGACCGGGAGGAGCTGCGCGAGCAGCGAACCGACCGCCCCGCCGGTCATGATGATCGGTCCCTCGGCGCCGAACGGGCCCCCGGTGCCGATCGAAATCGCCGAGGACAGCGGCTTCAGGATCGCAACCTTGAGCGAGAGCCGCGAGCGGCCAAGCAGGATCGCTTCCAGTGCTTCGGGAATGCCATGGCCGCGGATCCTGTCGCTGCCGTAACGAGCCATGAGGCCGATCACAAGCGCGCCGCCCACCGGAACGAAAACCGCGAGGACACCGAGCGGCGAGCGCGCAAGATCCGGCATGGCGGTCGCGGCACGGCCGAAATAGGCGAGGTTGGTGGCAAGCCCGATGAGCTTCAGCAGCAGGACGCCCGCGAGCAGGCCCGCGAACCCGACGACGACGGCGATGGCCGCGATCAGCAGCACGCGCGGGCTGGTGCGGAAATCGCCGAGATGGCGTACGCCGGCGGCGCCGGGCGCAGGCGCGGTGTCGGTGGTCGTGCCCGACCCGGGGCCCGACATTGGCGGGCGGGGGTTGGTTGCGGCGTCCAATGGCTTGCCTCGATGTTCCGGGGCGGCCGGCGTTACATCGTAATACGATATATAGTCAAGCAGGGGGCATCGCATGACGGAGCGGCTGGCACGGCGGCTGGAGGCACGCGACTACCGGATGCTGGCGGATTTCCGCTATGCGATGCGCCGGTTCCTGCGCTTCAGCGAGGCTGCCGCGCGTGAGGCCGGGCTCACCCCGCAGCAGCACCAGTTGCTGCTTGCCATCAAGGGATTTCCCGGTGGGGTGGCGCCGACGGTGGGCGACGTCGCGGAGCGCCTTGGCGTCCGCCACCACAGCGCCGTGGAGCTGGCGCAGCGACTGGAGGAGGCAGGGCTGCTCGCGCGCGCGCACGACGAGCAGGACCGCAGGCGGGTGCACCTGCGGCTGACGGCGGAAGCGGAGCAGCGGCTGGCCGGGCTCTCGCAATCGCATTTGCGCGAGCTGCGCCGGTTGCGTCCGGTGCTGGCGGAACTGGTCGAGGCGGTCGGCGACGACGCCTAGCCCGCGGCGCGGCGGCGCAGCTCGTATTTCTGGATCTTGCCGGTGGAGGTTTTCGGCAGCCCACCGAAGGTGACGTGCCGCGGCACCTTGTAGCGCGCGAGGTGCTCGCGGCAGAACGCGATCACGTCAGCGGCGGAGAGGGTCTCCTCGCGCCCCGGCTTCGGCGTGACAAAGGCATGCGGTACCTCGCCCCAGTGCGCGTCCGGATGCGCCACCACCGCCGCCTCCATGATGTCCGGATGGCGGAACAGCACCTCCTCCACCTCGAGGGAGGAAATGTTCTCTCCGCCGGAAATGATGATGTCCTTCGAGCGATCGCGGATCTCGATGTAGCTGTCGGGATGGATCACGCCGAGATCGCCGGTGTGGAACCAGCCCCCGGCGAAAGCCGCTTCCGTGGCCGCGGGATTCTTGAGGTAGCCCTTCATCACCGTGTTGCCGCGCAGCATCAGCTCGCCCATCGTCGCGCCGTCCTGGGGCACGCGTTGCATGTCCGCGGCCATCACGGTCGCGTCCTCGAGCATGTGGGTCGGCACGCCCTGGCGGGAGGTGAAGCGTGCGCGGTCCTCCACGCTCATCTCTGCCACACCTGGCTGCCAGGCGCAGAACGTGGCCGGTCCATAGACCTCGGTGAGGCCGTAGAGATGCATAACCTCGAAGCCGAGCGCCTCCATCCCCGCGATCACCGCGGTCGGGGGCGCTGCACCGCCGGTCGCAATCCTCACCTTGCGCGAGAGGCCGCGGCGCACGCCCTCCGGCGCATGGATCAGCATCGTCATCACCACCGGTGCGCCGCAGAGATGCGTGACGCCTTCCTGCTCGATCAGTGGGAAGATCAGTGCGGGATCAACCCGCCGCAGGCAGACATGCGTGCCCCCCGCGAGGGTCACGCCCCAGGTGTAGGTCCAGCCGTTGCAATGGAACATCGGCAGCGTCCAGAGATAGACGCTCTCCGTCGTGACGCCAAAGCCCAGCACGTTGGCGACCGCGTTCAAGTGCGCGCCGCGATGATGGCAGACCACACCCTTCGGGTCGCCCGTGGTGCCGGAGGTGTAGCCGAGAGAAATCGCGTCCCACTCGTCGCGCGGAAGGTTCACGGGAAATTCGGGATCGCCGTCGGCGAGGAACGCCTCGTACTCGACGCCGCCCACTGGCGGGTTGGGCGGCGCGGCCGCGTCGGCGATGTCGATGACGTATGGCTTCGTCGTCGCCATCGCCAGCGCGGTTGCGGCGAGCGGGGCGAGCTCCTGGTCGACCAGCAACACGCGCGCCTCGGAATGATCCAGAATGAAGGCGATTGTCGCGGCATCGAGCCGCGTGTTGATGGCGCAGATCACGCCGCCGGTCATCGGGATCGCGTAATGCGCCTCCAGCATCGCCGGGATGTTCGGCGCCAGCACCGCCACCGTGTCGCCGCGCCCGATGCCGCGCGCCGCCAGCGCCGAGGCGAAGCGGCGGCAGCGCTCCAGCATCGCGGCATAGGTGAAGCGACGCGCCCCGTGCACCACGGCCGTGCGGCCGGGCCACACCCGCGCGGAGTGGGCGAGGAAGGATATCGGCGACAGTGATGCGAAGTTCGCCGGGTTCCGGTCGAGGCCGATATCGAAGATCGTGTTGGGCATGGGCGCTTCCCCGCGGTCCTGGTTGGAGGCAAGGGAAACGGAACCCGGCCTGAAAGCAAGTTCAGGCGAGGTGCAGCGTCGCCGCGGGCCGATGGAAGCTTTCCCGCCCGCCCTTGATGCCCCAGCGCGGCTCAGCCAGCGCCGCGATCGCTTCTGCCGCGTGCGTCGCGTCCAGTGCCACGAGGTCCGCCTGGTTGCCGGGCGCGATGCCGTAGCCAGGCAGGTTCATCAGCCGCGCCGCCTCGTGCGTCACCATGCCGAGGCAGGCCGCCAGCGCCTCCGGCGTCGCGACCTGGCAGACATTGGCATAGAGATTGGCCATGCGGACCAGTGACGCGTCGCCATAGGGTGTGAACGGGTTCAGCACGTTGTTGGTGGCGACCGAGCACGTCACCCCCGCCGCGCGCAGCGTCTCCGCGGAGGCAACGCCGCGCGGCACAGCGTGTGTAATGCCGCGCCCCATCAGGAAGAGATCAGTCGCCGGCAGGATTGTCACCGCGATGCCCGCGTCCGCAAGGCGTTTGGCCAGGGCGGCGTGGCGTGCCGGCGGCAGGTAGCTCAGCTGCGTCATGTGTCCCACGGTCACCCGCCCGCCGCGCTTGTATCGTCGCGTCTGGTGGATCACCTCGCCGATGTTCATGGCCCGCGTGCCCTCCGCCAGATCGAGATGCATGTCGATCTCGGCATCAAATTCGCGGGCGAGGCGGAAGATCGTCGCGATATGCGCGCGCGGGTCGCTGTCGCAGTAGGGTGCGGCGCCGATCACCCGCACCCCTCGCGCCAGCGCCGCGCGCAGCAGCGCCTCCGTCCCCGGCCGGTTGTGGATGCCCTCTTGCGGAAACACGCAGGTCTCGACGTCCACCAGATGCGCATGCGCCCTTGCCACCGCCTCGACGGCATCGAGGCCTATCAGCCCGATGCCGGGATCGAGCTCCACATGCGTGCGCACGTGCTGCGTGCCATGCCCGATCGCGCGGCGCAGCGTCGCGGTGGCCCGGGCGGTGATGTCCTCCGGCGTAAAACCCGCCTTGGCCCGCGCCGTCTGCGCCACGGCTTCCGCGAGCGTGCCGTGGTGGATCGCGCAGCGGCCCATGATGCAGCATTTGTCGAGGTGCAGGTGGGTCTCCACCAGGCCGGGCACCACCAGCATGCCCGCGGCGTCGAGGTGCGGCGCGTCCGTCACCAGGCGCCGTTCCACCGCGGCGATCCGCCCGGAGGCGATGCCGATGTCGAACAGCCCCTCCCGCCCCTGCAGCCTGGCGCGGGCGACGACACGGTCGAGTGGTTGGGACGGCATGCGGTCTTTCTCCTTGCGTGGTAGCGTCGCGGCATGGATCACGAACCCGCTCTCGAGGACCCCGCGCTGGAAGCGGAATACAACAACCGCGCCAAGGTGCCCGGCCATCCCGCCATCATCGCCCGCTGGCAGGCGGACGCCGCCGCCTTCCGCGCCACCTGGACCCAGGCCGAGACCGGCATTGCCTATGGTCCCACCGAGCGCACGAAGCTCGACCTGTTCTGGCCGAACGAGCGGCGGGACGCGCGCATCGCTCTCTTCATCCACGGCGGCTACTGGCAGGGCATGGACCGTGCCTTCTCCAGCCACCTGGCGCGCGGTCTGCTCGCGCATGGTGTTGCGGTGGCGATGCCGTCCTACGATCTTTGCCCCAACGTCACGATGGCGTTCATCGTCGAGCAACTGCGTGTCTGCGCCGGCTTCCTCGCCCGGCGCCACGGCAAAACGTTGCTCGCCATGGGCCATTCCGCGGGCGGGCACCTCGCGGCGATGATCATGGGGGCGGACTGGGCCGAGCGCGGCATCGACGTGCACCCGGCGCCCAACGCGCTCGCAATTTCCGGCCTGTTCGATCTGGCGCCACTGGTGCGCACCAGCATCAACCGTCCGCTGCGCATGGACGAGGCGGAAGCGCGTGCCCTTTCGCCGCTGCTGCTGCCGGCCCCGGGAGGGCGCATCCATGCCGTCGTCGGCGAGTTCGAGGGCGCAGAATATGCGCGGCAGTCCCGCGATATCGCCGCGGCCTGGGGTGGCACGTGGGAGGTCTTGCACGGCCACGATCATTTCACCATCGTCTCGGACCTCGCGAACCCGGAAAGCAGGGTCGTGCGCAAGGCGCTGGAGCTGATGCCGAGGGAGACGGGCTGAATGAAGGTTCTCATCGCGGGCGGTGGCGTCGGTGGGCTCGTGCTCGCCATGTCGCTTGCCGAGCACGGAATCGAATCCACCGTGTTCGAGGCGGCGGCGGAGGTCCGCCCGCTCGGTGTCGGCATCAACACGCTGCCGCATGCCATCCGCGAACTCGCGGCGATGGATTTGCTCCCGGCACTCGACGCGACAGGCATTCGCACGCATGAGCTGATCTACGTCAACCGCTTCGGCCAGGAAGTGTGGCGGGAGAAGCGCGGCTTGCATGCCGGGCACTCCATGCCGCAATTCTCCATCCATCGCGGCAATCTGCATCGCGTGCTGTGGAACGCCGCCGCCGAGCGTCTGCCCGGGGCGCTGCGCACCGGCCATCGCCTGGTTCGTTTCGAACAAGATACGGATGGCGTGGCCGCGACCTTCGCCACGCCGAGTGGCGAGTCCATTGCGCGCGGGGACGTGCTGGTGGCGGCCGACGGCATCCATTCCGCCGCCCGCGCGCAGCTGCACCCGGAGGATCGTGGCATCCGCTGGCAGGGGATCATGATGTGGCGCGGCGCCGTCGAGTTTCCGCCATTTCTCGACGGTGATTCCATGATCATCGCCGGCGACATGCAGGAGAAGCTCGTCCTCTACCCGATCGCGCGGGCGGAGGGCGGACGGCGGCTGACAAACTGGGTGGTCTGTATCCGCCAGGGAACGGGCGAGTTCGCGCCGCCGAAGCAGGACTGGAACAAGCTCGGCGAGCTTGGCGATATCCTGCCTACGGTGCGCCGCTTCTCGCTGCCCCAACTCGACGTTGAGGCGCTGGTCCGCGCGACGCCGGAATATTTCGAATACCCGATGTGCGACCGCGACCCGCTGCCGTGGTGGACGCAGGGCCGCGTGACGCTGCTCGGCGATGCCGCGCACCCCATGTACCCGGTGGGCTCCAACGGCGCTTCGCAGGCGATCCTGGATGCGCGGTTTCTCGCCACGCTGCTTGCCTCAATGCCACCCGGTCAGGCGCTCGCCGCCTACGAGGCCGAGCGTCTGCCCAAGACCGCGGAGGTCGTCCGCCTCAACCGCTCCGGCGGGCCCGAGCGCGTGGTCGATGTTGTCAGCGAGCGCGCGCCGAACGGATTCGAGCGGCTGGAGGATGTCATCTCGCGTGACGAGCTCGCTGCCATCGCGGGCGGCTACGCGCAGACGGCGGGGTTCGCAAAAGTGTAGTTCTTTCTTGCGGGAAAATACCAAGGGACTTTTGTCCCTTATCAGTACGTCGCACGGCCGCCGGAGCAGTCGAACACCGCGCCGGTCGAGAAGCTCGCCTCCTCGCTCGCGAGCCAGCAGACCAGGTTCGCCACTTCCTGCGTGCTGCCGAACCGGCCCATCGGGATCTTGCCCAGCATGAAGGCGACCTGCTCCTTCGTCATTTGCGAGAAGAGCGGCGTTTCCACCGCCGCCGGCGCCACCGCGTTCACGCGGATCCCGGTATGGGCGAGCTCCTTGCCCAGCGACTTGGTCAGCGCGATCACGGCGCCCTTGGATGCGGAATAGGCGCAGGCATTCGGGTTGCCTTCCTTGCCGGCGATCGAGGCAATGTTGACGATGCGCCCCCAGCCGCCCTTCAGCATCATCGGCACCACGGCACGGTTGGTGAGAAACACGCCATCGGCATTCACCGCCATCACCTGCCGCCAGGCCGCGACCGGGTATTCCCAGGTCGGCCCGTTCGGCCCGGTGATGCCGGCCGAGGCGACCAGGATGTCGATGCCGCCGAGCGCCGCCGCGGTCGCCGCGGTGGCGCGTGCGACCGCCTCCTCGTCCGTCACGTCCACCGCCTCGCGATGCGCCGTGGAACTGCGCGCCAGCGCCCCCACGTCGCGGTCCCAAAGCGCCACTGCGGCACCCTCCGCCGCCAGCCGCGCCGCGATCACCGCGCCGATGCCCGAGGCACCCCCCGTGACCACCGCGCGCCGTCCCTCAAATCGCCGTGCAGACCGTTCGGTCATCGCTTCCTCCACCATCGCGGGCGGATCATGCCAGGAGGATGCGCCGTTTCCTATGCCGCCAGCCGCGCCGTCTCGCCGCTGGCGCGCGAGCGTTCCGCGGCGAAGGCCATGCGGTGGCTGTCGAGCGATTGCCGCAGCGCGGTGCGCGCCGCCTCCACACGGCCGGTACGAAGCCGTTCGCGCACGCGGCCGAGAAAATCGACCATCAGCCCATCATCGCCGCCGCCGTGGTAGCCCTCGGTCACCAGGGTCAGGCGACTGGTCCGCGTATCGGCATTGCGAAAATCGGAGACGGTGATCTCGTTACCATAGAAGTCGCCCGAGATTTCCCCGTGGCTGCCCATCAGGTGGACGGTGCGCGTCGTTTCGCGCGTGAAGGCGCTGACATTGAGTGTGGCATCGACACCGTTGGCAAAGCGCAACGCGACCACCTGATGGTCCGCCACGTCGTTGTCGCTGCGATAGACGCAGCGACCATAGGGCCCCTCGTGCAGCGCGAGCGCGAGCCCCGCCGGTGAGGTATCGGCGCTCACCACGTCGTGCGGCCAGGCCGCGGCGGGCGGCAGGGTTTCAAGGTAGATCCGCTGCGCCGAATAGGGGCAGCTGCGCTCCACCCGGCAACCCTGGTCGCAGCGCTCGGTCGAGCCTTCCGGTGCGTTCTCGTGGCGGAAATGCGACAGGGCGCCGAACGATGTGATCTCGGCGCACGGCGCGCCTGAGAGCCACCGCAGGATGTCGAGGTCGTGGCAGGCCTTGGCCAGCAGCATCGGGCTCGCCTGGTCACTGCGCCGCCAATTGCCGCGCACATAGGAATGCGCGAAGTGCCAGTAGCCGATATGCTCCGTGTGGCGGATGGTGAGCAACTGCCCGATCACGCCGCGGTCCAACAGCTCGCGGATGCGGGCGAAGAACGCGGTATAGCGCAGCACGTGCGCAACGGTGACGTCGGCACCGGCCTCTTCCGCTGCCGCCGCCAGGCGCTCGGTCTCTTCCTCGGTCGGGCAGATCGGCTTTTCCAGCAGCATGGAAATGCCGCCCGCGCGCTGGATCGTCGCCAGCGCGGGCGCCAGGTGCGCGCGATCCGGCGTGGCGACGATCACGGCGTCGAATTTCGGCTCCGCGTCCAGCATTGCCTCCCAGGACGGGTAGAGATGCGTGGGCGAAATGTCGTGCAGATGCCCGGCCATCGCCAGCCTCTCGCCGCGCGGATCAGCGACCGCGACGATCCGCGCGAGGTCTGGCCGGCGCAGCACATGCGCGCCATAGGCGCCGAGGCCCCGGCTGCCCGCGCCGATGAGGGCGATGCGTACCGGATCGAGATCAGTGTCAGGCATGTGCTGCTTCCTGCATCTGTATCGACGTGCCGGCAAGGGCGGCGAGGAAGCTCGTGGCGTAACGCGCCGCGCTATGCCTTTGCACGCGCGCGAGCAGTGCCTGGTGCCGCGCGAGCCGTTCTTCCCGCGCCATGATCAGCGCCCGGTGGAACGCCGAGGCAATGGATTCGTCGTCGAAAGGATTGACCAGCAGCGCACCCTCCAGTGTCGCCGCGGCGCCGGCGAAACGCGACAGCACCAGCACACCGGGGTCCGTCGCGTCCTGTGCGGCGACGAACTCCGCGGCGCCGAGGCCGAACCCATCGCGCAGCGGCGTCACCACGCCCACGCGCGCGAGGCGGTAGAATCCCGCGAGCGTCGCGCGCGGCGTTGCCCGCGTGATATAGCGCAACGGGATCCAGTCGGCTTCGCCGTGTCTCCCGTTCAGGTCGCCAACGCGCTCGTCCATCTCGCGCCGCAGCCGGCGATACTCCGCGACCTCCTCGCGGGAGGGGGCTGCGACCTGCAGGAAACTCACCGCGCGCCGGTGCTCGGGGTGGCGGCGCAGCAGCAGGTCGAACGCATCGACGCGATGCGGCAATCCCTTCGCATGGTCCAGTCGGTCCGCGCCGAACAGCAGCGCGGCACCGTGAAGGCTCTCGCCCAGGCGCCGCGACGGCAGGCGTTCCACCGCATCACCGGCCATCCGCGTGAACGCTTCCACGTCGATGCCCACCGGACAGACCAATGTGCGCACGAGCCGCCCATCGTGCACGAAGCAACCCTCGTCATCGACGCTGGACCCGAGCAATCCCGCCACGCAGGCGAGGAAACCGTCACGGTCGCTCGCGGTCTGGAACCCGATCACGTCGGCGCCACAGACGCCAGCCAGCAATGCCCGCGCCCGCGGCCCGACTGCGAAGATCGCGGGTGGCGGGAACGGCGTGTGGAAGAAGAAACCGATGCGCTGGCGTGCGCCGGACGCGCGCAACGCCCCGGGCACCAGCATCAGATGATAGTCGTGCACCCACACGAGATCGTCGGTGCGCAGCATTCGCAGGGCGGTCGCGGTGAAACGATGATTGACGGCCTCGTAGGTCTCGAATTCCTCGGCGCGAAACCGCATCAGCCCGAGCCGGAACAGCAGCAGAGGATAGAGTGTGTTGTTCGAAAATCCACTGTAATAGCCACGGTGTTCCGCTTCAGTGAGGTGGAACACGGCATGGGTCACGCCATGTTCGCCGCGCATCGTGATTTCCGTTTCGTTGCCGACCCGTCCACTCCAGCCAATCCACAGAGCGCCCGGCCGCACCGCCTCCGACAGCGCCACCGCAAGACCGCCGGCTTGCGTGCTTCGTCCAGCCTGCGGCACGCGGTTGGACAGGACGACTAGGCGGGACATCGCGGCACACCTCCTGGCATTCGGTTCCGGCGTCGATTGCCGGGCGGAAGGACCCAATGAACGCGGGCCAGGGAGAGGAAATGCGCGCAGGCTAAGCCACGCGCCCGCCGCAAGTGCGACGGCCTCCTGATTTCAATTACGTAATCAAAACGACCTCTGTCGTCCCGCTCATATATAGGACCTGCATTGCCGAATATTCAACCCTTAATGGCGCCCACGCCGGTCGGGCGTGCCGCCAGCGGGCTATGGCGTGGCCTGGCGATCGTGCGAAAATGCGGGCATGTCAGGCACCACCGGGTCCGACTACAACATCGTTGCCGAGGAAATCGGCCTCGTCGCGCTGCGCGCGCTCAACCCCTCGCTTACCGGCGCCGGCATTACCGTGGGCCAGGTCGAGGCGACCACCACCGCCGGCGCCGCCGATTTCGAGCCGGTTCCGGGCGCGCTCGGCTTTTCGCCCAGCAACGAGGACGAACTCTTCACCTTCTTCAACGGGTCCCGCCACACAACGACGCCCAACGACGGGGTCGTTGGCAACAGCTCCACCCACGCGACCATGGTGGGTTCCTATTTCTATGCGGCCGCGACATTCGATGGGGCACCGGAGGGTGTCGCCCCAGGCGTGGCGCATGTGGATGTCTATTTCGCCGACAATGTTGCCAGCAACGTCGCCAATCTCGCGACCGACCAGGTCGTGAACATGAGCTACGTGGACATATCCGGGTTCAGCTTCGATACCACGCTCGATGCGCTTGCCAATGCGGACAACATCGACTTCGTCGCCGCGGCCGGCAATTCCGGCACGCCGCTCTCGCCCTCCACCGCCTACAACGCCATCAGCGTCGGCAGTTCCACCTCGCTCGACGCGGTTGGCCCGGCGACCACCGGTGTGCCGAAGCCGGATATCGCGGCGCCGGAGAATGCCACCAGTTTCGCCACGGCGATCGTCTCCGGCGCGGCGACGCTGCTGCTCCAGGCCGCGGAAGACGGGCTCGGTGGTGCTGACACGCAGGCGGACGCAGCCAACTTCCGCACCGTCAAGACTCTGCTGCTCAACAGCGCGGTCAAGCCCGCCGACTACTTCACCTCCGCCTATGCGCCCAGCGTCACGCATCCGCTCAACGCTCGCTATGGTGCCGGCGTCGTCAACATCCTCGATGCGGTGACCGCGCTCGAGGCAGGCGAGCACGTGGCAAGTGCGCACGCCACCGCCGCCACCGGGAGTTATGTCTTTGCCGACCCGGGCGCTGGGGCACTCGGCGACGAGGGATGGAACTTCGCGACCCTGGTCGCCAGTGCCGGCAGCGACGCGGTGGACATCTACACGGTTTCGCTCACGTCCGGGTATTCGCTCACCGCCACCATTTCCTGGGCGGCCGACAACGCCAACAGCATCGATGCGATGGGCCTCGCCTTTTACGAAGCTACCGGCACGCTGCTCGCCGACAGCGACGTCGCGGCGAGCAACGTGCAGCAGATCAATGTCACTGCTGCCATCGCGGGAACCTTCGATCTCGTCGTGACCCTGCACGGCGGCGGCGCGACGCTCGCCGATCCCTATGCGATCGCGTGGGGCCAGGAACAGATTGCCTGCTTCGCCGCCGGCACGCGCGTTCTCACGCCATCGGGGCCCCGCGCGGTCGATGCGCTGGTTCCAGGCGATGCCACCGTCACCGCCTCCGGCCGAATCGTGCCCCTGCGCTGGGTCGGCCATCGCCGGGTCGATCTGCGCCGCAGCCTGCACGCTCGCCCCATCCGCATCCGCGCGGGGGCCTTTGCCGTGGGCGTGCCCGCGGCCGATCTGCTGCTGTCACCGGATCACGCGGTGCTCGCCGGTGGCCGCCTGGTTCCCGTGCGCCACCTCGTCAATGGTCTGAGCGTCGTCGAGGCGCGGCTCTACGACATCACCTATTTTCATCTGGAGCTGGACCGCCACGATCTGCTGCTCGCCGAGGCCCTGCCGTGTGAGTCCTATCTCGACACCGGCAACCGCGCGGCCTTCGAGAATGGCCGCGATCCCATGCTGCCACGGCCCGACGCGCTCGCCGCGTGGGAGCACGACGCGTGCCTGCCGCTCGAGACAGGCGCGGACAATCCGTTTGTTCTCGCTGCCTGGCAGGACCTCCTCGCGCGCGCGGAGATGGCTGCCGCGAACCCGCGGGGGGTTGCCTCCGCCGCGTGACCGGCGATGCTGCGACCATCAATCCGGGGTCCCTCATGCCGCAGCCGCACGACTTCGCCCGCCTCACTTCCATCAGCACGCCCGTCTGGTCGCGCGACGGCCGCACGCTCTACCACCTGCGCGGCGGCGGCCTGCCGCAAGTCTGGGCGATGGACGCGGATGGTGGCAACGTGCGCAAGCTCAGCGACCATGCGGAGAAGGTCGCGTTCCTCCGCCGCGCGCCGAGGGATGAGCGCCTGGTCTGGGGTGTCGACGCCGGCGGGGATGAGCGCCAGCAATTCTGGCTGATGGAGCCGGATCGCCAGCCCCGCCCGCTCACCGAGAGTCATTCGGTGATGCACGATTTCGGCGCCTTCTCGCCAGACGGTACGCGCATCGCCTATGCCGCCAACGATCGCACGGAACTCGTCTTCGACGTACTCGTGATGGATCTCGGGACGGGTGGCTCCACGCGCCTGATGCGGCGGGAGGAAGGCTCCTGCTCCGTCACCGCCTGGCGGCCCGATGGCGCGGTGCTGGCCGTGATCGAGGATCGTTCCACGTCCGACCAGCGCGTGCACCTGCTGGACGTCGGGACCGGCGCGTCGCGCGAGCTGCCGCGCCGCGGTCCCACCCGCTACAGCGCGGTGCGCTGGGCGGGCGAGACGCTGATGGCGATCACCGATGCCGGCGGCGCCGATTTCCCGCGCCTCTGTGCCATCGATCCGGTGACCGGCGACGTGACGGAAGTCTACGCCCCGACGGGCCGCGAGGTGGAGGCCTGGAGCGTCTCGCCGGATTCCGCCCTGCTCGCAACGATCGAGAACGATCGCGGCTACGCGGTGCTGAAGGTCGGGCCCCGCGACGGCGACCGCTCCGTGGTGTCCGGCCTGCCGGAGGGCGGCGTCGCTGCCGATCTCGCCTGGACGCCGGATTCCGCGGGGCTCGCGACCACCGCGCAGTCCCCCCTCGTTCCCGCGGGGATCTGGTATGTCGGCGCGGCCACCGCCCGCGCGCGCGCCGTCGCCACACCCGATCTGCGCGTGGATGCCGGTGTCGATCCTGCGGCGTTTGTCCGGCCGGAGCTGGTCGGCTGGAAGGGCAGGGACGGCCTGCCGATCCCCGGCTGGTTCGCGCGCCCCGTCGGCACCGCGCCCGCCGGCGGCTGGCCCGCGGTGGTCTGGGTCCATGGCGGCCCCGCCAGCCAGACGCGCGCCAATTTCCGCGCCGATATCCAGATGCTGCTGGCCGAGGGCTTCGCGGTGATGATGCCCAATATCCGCGGCAGCACCGGCTATGGCCGCGCCTTCATGGAGGCCGATGACGGTGCCAAACGCCGCGACGCGCTCGACGATCTCGCCGCCGGGCATGCTTGGCTCGCCGCGCAACCCGGCATCGATCCCAAGCGCATCGGCATCATGGGCCAGTCCTATGGTGGCTGGGTGGTGCTCGCCGCCATCGGCCTGCAGCCGGAACTGTGGCGCAGCGCCGTCGACTATTACGGGATCGCCGATTTCGCGACGTTGCTGGACCGCACCGGTCCCTGGCGACGCGCCCACCGCGCGCGCGAATACGGCTTCCCGCACGAGGAGGCGGAGCTGTTTCGCCAGATCTCGCCCATCCATCACGTGGCCAAGGTGCGCGCGCCGCTGCTCGTGCTGCATGGCGACCGCGACCCGCGCGTGCCGCAGCACGAGAGCGACCAGTACGTGACGGCGATGCGCCTCGCGCAGAAACAGGTGCGCTACGAGCGCTTCACCTATGCCGGCCATGGCTTCATCCGCCCCGATCACCGCGACCGCGTCTACGATTCCGTCGCTCACCACTTCCGGGAGACACTGTGATGCGCACGCATCGTCCGCTGCTCATGGGCCGCCACGGCGCGGTCGGAGCGAACCACCCGATGGCTACGCAAGCCGGGCTCGATACGCTGCGCGCCGGCGGCAACGCCGCGGATGCCGCCGTCGCGGTGGCGCTCGCGCTTGGTGTCGTGGAGCCGATGATGTCCGGCCTCGGCGGCGACGGGTTCTACCATGCCTGGGTCGGCGGCAAGGCGGAGGTGTTCAACGGCACCGGTCCGGCCGCTGCCGCAGCCAAGCCGGAATCGTTCCCTAAAGGCATCGAGATCGAGGGTCCGCGCTCGGTCTCCGTTCCAGGCATGCTGGGCGGGCTCGGCGCGCTGCACGCGGCACATGGGCGCCTGCCCTGGGCGAAGCTGTGCGAGCCGGCGATCGGCTATGCGCGTGGCGGCTACGGGCTCACCGTCCACGGCCGCAACTTCGCCGCCGACAACGTCAAGAAGCTCGGCGCAGACCCGCGCTCTTCCGCGGTCTTCCTCGCCGCTGGCGAGGCGCCCGCGCTCGGCACTCTCATCGTGCAGGAAAACCTCGCCCGCACCCTCGAGATCATCGCCGCTGAGGGCGCCGAGACCTTCTATCGCGGCCGCCTGGCCAAGTCGTTCGCCGCCGACTGTGCGGCGCGTGGCGTCGCCATCACGCAGGCCGATCTCGCTGCCTTCCACCCGGAGGTGCAGGAGCCGATCGCCATCACCTATCGCGGCTTCGAGATCCGCCAGACCCCGCCAAACTCCACCGGCTTCACCATGCTGCAGATCCTCAAGATCGCAGAACGGTTTGATCTCGCATCCATGGACGAGGCGGCGCGCACGCATATCCTGGTCGAGGCCAAGAAGCTCGCCTTCCTCGATCGGGAACGCTTCGGCGCCGACCCGCGCTTCGGCGCCATTCCAATTGAGCGCCTGCTCTCGGACGCGCATGCCGACGCGCTCGCCGCGCGCATTTCCCGCGATCGCGCCGCGGACATGGCGCAGACGGCGATGGCGGCGGACACCACGTACTTCTGCGTCGTGGACGGGGAGGGCAACGCGATTTCCGGCATCCAGAGCCTGAACTCCCTCTATGGCTCCGGCGTGACCGCGGGCGAGACCGGCGTGCTGCTCAACAACCGCATGGCCTACTGGCATCTGGCGGAGGGTCACGCCAACCGCCTCACCCCCGGCAAGCGCGTGCGCCATACGATGAACGCGCCGATGATCTTCCGTAACGGCGAGCTCTGGGCGGTGCTCGGCACGCCGGGCGCGGACAACCAGGTGCAGGTGAACTCCCAGGTCGCCGTCAGCCTCATCGATCTCGGCCTCGACCCGCAGGAGGCGTTGGAACGCCCGCGCTGGACCTCGAGCCAGCCGGACCAGGGTGCGAACTGGCCACACGAGGGCGACGGCAAGCTCACCATTGAACGGGACGTCGGAGAAGAGACGCTGGCCGCGCTCACTGCGCGCGGGCACCAGCTCGCGCCGGTTGGCCACCTGGAAGGGCCCTGCGCGATGCAGGTCATCCGCGTGCTCGACAACGGCATCAAGATGGCGGCGTCCGATCCTCGGCGGGATGGCTGGGCGGGGGCCTATTAGGAAGAGGCGGGCTCAGCCCGCGCCCGGCAGGGGCTGGCAGCCCCTGCACCCCTTCACTTCGGCCATGGCCGAAACATGCCGGCGCCAGCGGCGTCATCATGCCGCCAGCAATAACGCGAGGCGACGATGATCTCCTGCTTCATTCGCTACGAGCTTGAACCCTATGCCGCCGACAAGTTCGCGGAATACGCGCGTGTCTGGAACGAGGCGATTCCCCGTTGCGGCGGCAGGCTCGTCGGCTACTACGCGCCGCACGAGGGATCGCTGACCACCGCCTACGCCATCATCGAATTCGAGAATCTCGCCGCCTACGAAACCTATCGCGCCCGCCTGCGGGAGGACGCTCAGGGCCGCGCTAATTTCGACTTTGCCCGACGCGAAAATTCATCCGCGTCGAGGAGCGGCAGTTCCTCAAGCGCGTCGAGTAGCGTCCGCTCCCGAACCGGTGCATGCTGCGCCCTTCGTCGCGCGGAGGGCAGAGACATGGCGATTCCGAAACGGATTCTTGGCAAGGGCGGCCCGGCCGTCACCACGGTCGGCCTCGGCTGCATGTCGTTCTCCGGCGTCTATGGCGAGGCGGACGACGCGACCTCGGAAGACCTCGTCCGGCGCGCCATCGATGCCGGCTGCAACCACGTCGACAGCTCCGACATGTATGGCTGGGGCCATAATGAGACGCTGCTCGGCCGCGCGCTGAAGGGGCGGCGGGAGCGGGTCATTCTTGCCACCAAATTCGGCCAGGTGCGGCGCGACGGCCAGCCCAACGGCGTCAACGGCAGGCCCGACTACGTCATTGCCTGCTGCGAGGCGAGCCTCAAGCGCCTCGGCGTCGATGTCATCGACCTCTACTACCAGCATCGGGTGGACTCGGAGACACCGATCGAGGAGACGGTGGGCGCCATGGCGCGCCTCGTGGAACAGGGCAAGGTGCGTCATCTCGGCCTGTCGGAGGCAGCGCCCGCGACGATCCGCCGCGCCCATGCCGTCCATCCCATCGCCGCGGTGCAGAGCGAATATTCAATTCTCTACCGAGACGACGCGGAGGAGACGCTGGCCACCACGCGCACGCTCGGCATTTCCTTCGTCGCCTATGCCCCGCTTGGACGCGGCCTGCTGACGGGAGCCTACAAGGACCCGTCGCAGGTCGGCGCCCGCCAGGCGGCGCACCCGCGCTTTCAGGGTGAGAATTTCGTCCGCAACCGCTCGCTCGTGGACCACCTCATCGCCATCGCCAAGGAAAAGGGCTGCACGTCCGGGCAACTCGCCATCGCCTGGGTGCTGGCACAGGGGGAGGATGTCGTGGCCATTGCCGGCACACGGTCCTGGCCGCGTTTCGAGGAGAACCTGGGCGCCGCCGGCGTTTCGCTCACGTCGGCGGACCTCGCGCGGCTCGAAGCCGCCATCCCGAAGGGCGCGGCCGCCGGTACGCGCTACCCCGCGGGTGGAATGAAGTCGGTCTACCTCTAGCCGTCAGATACCCATCGCCTGCCGCATGAAGAACCGCTTCAGCGGCGGCATGCGGTGCACGGCGGCGAGCCCGAGGTCGCGGGCCAGGCGCACCGCCCCGTTATCGTTGCTGAACAGCCGGTCCAGCGCATCTGTGGCCGCCAGCATCCGCATCACCACGGGCCGGCGCCGGGCCTGGTAGGCGGCGAGCAGCGCGGCGCCACCGGGGTCGGGCGCACCCTGAAGCATGTCCGCGAGCACCCCCACGTCCTGGAAGCCGACATTAAGCCCCTGGCCCGCGATCGGGTGCATGCCGTGCGCGGCGTCGCCCACCAGGAGCAGGCGCGTGTCATGGTAGCGGTGGGCGTGCAGCAGGCTGAGCGGATAGGACCACCGCCGCCCCACCACCCGCACGCGGCCGAGATGGTCACCCATGCGCCGGATGATCTCGGCCTCCAGCCGGCCCGCGGTGCAGGCCATCAGCGCCTTCGCCACGTCCGGCCGCTCGGTCCACACCAGCGCCGAGAGGTTCTCGCCCTCCGGCCCCGGCGCCATCGGCAGCTGCGCGAATGGCCCCGCGGGCAGAAAATGCTCCAGCGCCACGCCCTCGTGCGGCCGCTCATGCGCGATGGCGCAAACCACGCCGTGCTGGCGGTAGTCGAGCCGTGTGACGGCGATCCCCGCTGCCTCGCGCAAGGGGCTGCCGCGCCCTTCCGCGGCCACCACCAGGCGGGCCGCGATCGTCGTGCCATCGCCCAGCACAAGCCGAGCCCCGTCCGCGCGGCGCTCCACCACGGCCGTCACCGGCGCGAACACGCTCACGCAGGGATGCGCCGCCAGCCGGGCGTTCAGCGCCATGCGCAGGCTGCGCGCCTCCACCATCCAGCCGAAGGCTTCTTCCTCCCCGTCGAGTTCCGCCACGTCGAAATGCAGGAAGAAGGGTGAGGCGCGCCGACCTGGCCGGCCGTCCGAAACGCGGATCTCACGGATCGGACCCGGCTCCATCGGCAGGGCGTCCCACAGGCCGGCCGCCGCCATGACGCGCTGGGAGGCCGCGGCGATGGCGTAGGCGCGCCCGTCGAAATCCGGGTGCTCCATCGGTGGCAGCGCCGCGCGATCGAGCACCGCGACCGTCATCCCCGCCTCCGCGAGCCGCAGCGCCAGCGTGCCGCCCACCGGCCCCGCCCCCACCACCGCGACATCAACCCCGATTTCCTGGCTCATCGCCGATCTGCCCCTTCCATAGGCAACGCCATCCGCCCTCGGGCGGCGCCGCGTCACGCCAGATTGCCCGTTGTTTGGGCAGCCCCGCCGTCCCCCTCTGCCCCAACGCCACCCCGACCACAATCCGCCAGGGGCGGCCGGCGCGCGGCACGGTTCTTGTTAGGGATCGGCAAGCTGTCCGTCGACAAATGTTTCGTGGGGAACGTTTCGCGAGCGGCCAGGAGCAACAACAGCAGGGCTGCGACATGAAGCTGATCATGGCCATCATCAAGCCCTTCAAGCTCGACGACGTGCGCGAGGCGCTGACGCCGCTGGGTGTGCAGGGCCTGACCGTCTCGGAAGTGAAGGGATTCGGCCGCCAGAAGGGACAGACCGAGATCTACCGCGGTGCCGAATACCACGTGAATTTCCTGCCGAAGGTGAAGATCGAGGTCGCCGTGTCCTCCGATCTCGCCGAGCAGGTCGTCGAGGCGATCGCCAAGGCCGCGCACACCGGCAAGATCGGTGACGGAAAGATCTTCGTCCTCGATCTCGAGCGCGCGGTGCGCATCCGCACCGGCGAAACCGATGCCGAAGCGCTCTAACCGCAGCCAGGGAAAACCAACCTCATGAAGAAGTTCAAGAACGCGGCTCTCCTCGCGCTGCTGCCGCTGCTGGCATCGGCACCGGCGTGGGCCGACAATGCGCCGCCCAAGCTCAATTCCGGCGACACCGCGTGGATGCTGACCTCGACAGCGCTGGTGCTGATGATGACGATCCCGGGGCTCGGCCTTTTCTATGCCGGTATGGTTCGCAAGAAGAACGTTCTCGCGACCCTCATGCAGTCCTTCGCCATCACCTGCCTCGTCACCATCACCTGGGTCGTCGCCGGCTACAGCCTCGCGTTCACCGATGGCTCCCCGTATATCGGCGACCTCTCGCGCTTCCTGCTGATGGGCATGGGGGCGAACTACGACAAGGGCATCGCACTGGCTCCGACCATTCCGGAGTCGGTCTACATGATGTTCCAGATGACCTTCGCCATCATCACCCCGGCGCTCATCGCCGGTGCCTTCGCCGATCGCATGAAGTTTTCGGCAATGTGCGTCTTCATGGTGGCCTGGTCGCTGCTGGTCTATTCCCCGGTCGCGCACTGGGTGTGGAGCGGCACGGGCTGGGAAGCCGGCCTCGGCATCGAGGATTACGCCGGCGGCACCGTCGTGCACATCAACGCCGGCATCGCGGGCCTGATGTGCGCCCTCGTGCTCGGCAAGCGCGTCGGCTACGGCAGCGAGAACATGTCGCCGTACAACGTCGCCTACGCGGTGATCGGCGCTTCCCTCCTGTGGGTCGGCTGGTTCGGCTTCAACGCCGGCTCCGCCGTCACCTCGGGCCCGCGGGCCGGCATGGCGATGACGGTGACGCAGATCGCCACCGCCGCCGCCGCCCTCGGGTGGATGTTCGCGGAGTGGATCAAGCAGGGTAAGCCCTCCGTCCTCGGCATCGCTTCCGGCGCCGTCGCGGGCCTGGTCGCGATCACCCCGGCCTCGGGCTTCGTCCTGCCCGGCCCGGCGATCATCATCGGGGTTGTCGCCGGCGTGGTCTGCTACTTCGCCGCTACCTCGATGAAGCACGCGCTGGGTTACGACGACAGCCTGGACTGCTTCGGCGTGCATGGCGTGGGCGGCATCGTGGGCGCGCTGCTCACGGGCGTCTTCGCCTTCGGGCCATTCACCGCCAAGCCGCAGCTTCCCGGCGGCTTCGCGCAGCTCGAGATCCAGGCGATGGGCGTGGTGGTGACGCTGCTCTATTCCGGCATCGTCTCCTTCATCATCCTCAAGGTGATCGACGCGATCATCGGCCTGCGGGTGGCGCCGGAGGAGGAGCGCGAGGGCCTGGACATCGTGCTGCACGGCGAACAGCTCGGCTGAACCCGGGCTTCGCTACTCGGACCAAGGGAACCCCCGCCGCGAGGCGGGGGTTTTCCTTTGTCATGCCGCCAGCGCTTGCCCCGCCTCCGGTTTCGTGGCTTGTCCCGCCTCATCGCCCCCTCATCTAGAGGCCAGGCCCCGCAGGAATCGGATGGACTCATGGAAACGCTGATCGGCCAGACTGCCACGCCCAATGGCGCCGCTCCCAGTGGAGCGGACGCCGCGATCGTGGAGGGCGACCAGAAAACCTTCATGCGCGACGTCATCGAGGCGTCGCGCACACTGCCGGTGCTGGTCGATTTCTGGGCAACCTGGTGCGGCCCCTGCAAGACGCTGACGCCGATATTGGAAAAGGTCGTGCGCTCCGCGGGCGGGCGGCTGAAGCTGGTCAAGATCGACATCGACCGCAATCAGGCCCTGGTGCAGCAGCTCGCCAGCCTCGGCCTGCCGCTGCAGTCCGTGCCCACGGTCGCCGCCTTCTGGCAGGGCCAGATCGCCGACCTGTTCCAGGGCGCGCTGCCGGAAAGCGAGGTCCGCCGCTTCGCCGAGGCGCTGCTCAAGATGGCGGGTGGGGCCATGCCGTCCGCCGACCTGCTTGCCGAGGCCCGCGCCGCCACCGAGCAGGGTAACCACGAGGAAGCCGCCGAACTCTTTGCCGCCCTGATCCAGGAGGAGCCGGAAAAGCCGGAGGCCTGGGGCGGTCTCGCCCGCTCGCTGCTCGCCCTCGGCCGCGAGGAGGAGGCGAAGCAGACGCTGGAACAGGCGCCCGCCAAGATCGCCGAGCATGCCGAGATCGCCGGTGCCCGCTCCGCGCTGACGCTCGCCGCCGAGGGCCGTGCCGCGCGCGAGCAACTCGGCGCCTTCGAGGCCCGCCTCGCCGCGGATCCCGCCGACCACCAGGCGCGCTACGACCTCGCCACCGCGCTCAATGCCGCCGAACGGCGGGAAGAGGCGGCGGAAGCACTGCTCGAGATCATCCGCCGCAACCGTGGCTGGAACGAGGACGCGGCGCGCCTGCAGCTGCTCAAGTTCTTCGAGGCCTGGGGCTTCGACGATCCCGCGACGCTGGCCGCCAGGCGCAAGCTCTCCGCGATCCTGTTCAGCTAGGTCGCGGATGTGACGACGCCGGACCCCACGCGGGATCTGCCGGATTCGTTTCCCATCTTCCCGCTCACCGGCGCGCTGCTGCTGCCGCGTGGGCGCCTGCCGCTCAACATCTTCGAGCCGCGCTACAAGGCGATGGTGGAGGACGCGCTGGGCGAGCGCCGGCTGATGGCGATGATCCAGCCGGACCCCGCGCGTGAGCGGGGCGCCACGGGCCCGGGCATCTATGCCGTGGGTTGCCTCGGCCGCATCTCCTCCTTCAGCGAGACGGATGACGGGCGCTATCTCATCACGCTCACCGGCATCGCCCGGTTCCGCGTGGCCGAGGAACTGCCGATGCGCCGTGGCTACCGTCGCGTGCGCCCGGACTGGGCCGCCTTTCCCGCGCTCGACCTCGCAGCGCCCACGCAAGGAGGGTTCGACCGCGCGGCGCTGCTCGCCGCACTGCGTGGCTACTTCACCTGCCGTGGCATCGAGGCCAATTGGGACGCGGTGGAGAAGATGTCCGACGACGGGTTGCTGACGACGCTGGCCATGGTCTGTCCCTTCGAACCGGCGGAAAAACAGGTGCTGCTCGAAGCGCCGGACGCCAAGGCGCGGGCACGCGACCTGCTGGCGTTGCTGATGATCGGCGCGCACGGCCAGGCCGAGGACGCCGGCAAGCTGAGCTGATGACCCGGAAGAATCCCGCAAGGGCCGCGGCAGCGAAGGCCGCCCCATCGAAGGCCACGCCGTCCGAGGTCACCCCATCGAAGACCGGCGCGTCCGCGGCCCGCGCATCCAAGGCACCCGTATCCAAGGCGTCCGTGTCCAAGGCTGGGCCATCGAAGGCCGCGATGCCGGTGGCCTCCACCCGCAAGGCCGAATCGTCGAAGACCGCGGCGGGCACGGTTCCAAACTCCAGGTCCCCAAGCACAAAATCGGGAACCCCGGCGCTGCATCTGGTGAAGCTTGCCGTGGGTGCGCGCGACGTCGCCGATATCCGCGACTGGCAGGCGCGCCGCCTGGCGCGCGAGGGCAGCCTCGGCCACGTCACCCGCAGCCGGCCCACGCGCGCGGCGGAATTGCTCGCCGGTGGGTCGATCTACTGGGTTGTCGCGGGCAGCCTCTGCGTGCGGCAGCGTCTGCTCGCGATCGAGCCCACGACGGGCCAGGACGGCACCGCGATGACACGGCTGGTGCTGGACCCCAAGCTCGTCCTGGTCATGCCGCGAGCGATGAAGCCCTTCCAGGGATGGCGCTACCTGGCGGCGGAGGCGGCGCCGGCGGACGTGGCGAAGACCCGGCGTGCCGCGGGGGAAGACCGGCTGCCGGAGGCGATGGCCCGCTCCCTGCGTGAGCTCGGACTGTTGTAATCCAAATCTCTCTTGCAACGATCACGGCGGGGATGCAAGTACTTCCAGATATCTAGGTCTCGGAGCTGACTCGGTATCTTAGCTGGGCGGCGCGCCGGGGTCGTATCCAGGAGAACCGCTGTGTTCCGTACCACCCTCCTCGCCGCCGTGCTGCTGATCCCCGGCGCGGCCTTCGCCCAGTCCGCTCCGGTCTCACAATCCACGCTCGCGGCCCCCGCCGGCATGCCGGCCGCCGCCCCCGCGCAGCACCAGCCAGCCACGCGGGCGCCCGCCCACAGCAGCGCCACGGCGACGCACCGCCCGGCGCACCATGTGGCGACGAAGACCACCCACAAGCCGGTGCATCACGTGGCGGCCAAGACGTCGCACAGTTCCGTGCACCACGTCGCCAAACGCACGACGCACAAGCCGGTGCATCACGTGGCTTCCACCAAGAAGCCGCACGCGACCCATGTCGCGCACGTGACGCATCACGCGAAGAAGCCGACCACCAAAAAGCTCTAGGGGCCGCGGGCCCGATAGGTCGGGCCAACCCTCGACCGACCGCAACCCGGCAACCATCGGACGCCCCCATGGCGCGACGGCGGAAAGAGCCTCGATTGCGGTCGCCCTGCCTCATGCGACGGGGGTCGAATGGCGTAGCTTGATCCAGGTCATGGCCACGCGCGCCGGCCGCGTGGAAGCTGCGTCCTCTTCCAACGATCGGAAGGGAACGGTGCTGTGGATCAAGTTTCCGTCCCGAGCGTCCGTCTGGTGTCGCGCGACGAGGCCAAGCGCGGGAAAATAAACACCTATCGCCTGCGCCTTTCGCCACGGGAGATCATCCGTGTCCTGCGCGCGGAGGTCGCGGGCACCGGCGATGCGCCGGAGCTCTACGTCAACGCGTATTCCGACTTCCTGATCGAGGAAGATTACGATCGGGCGGCGTACGGCCTGTGCGGCGACAACCGGCATAATCTCGTGACGTCCGAGGCCGTTCTGAACATCGAACCGCATCTGGAACAGAATTACTGGGTTCTTTCCGTCGTCGCGCACAAGGTCCTTGGTCCGCAGATCATCGGCGACGAGAAATCCCATGTGGGAGAGCCGATCTCGCTCGATGAGTTCGAGAGCCGTTTCGTTGCCGCGGATCCCGGGCGGGTGAGCGTGCGCCTGGCGACGGAGACGCCGCTCGCGAAATCCCATTTCGATGCCTGGTGGGCCAGCGTCGCGGGTCGGCATCCGTGCGATGTCGTTGCAAAAAAGCAGCAACGACGTACTGCCGGCACGGATGCCGGCAAGCAACACCCCCAGCCGGGTTCCGCGGGCGCTGCCCCGGAGGACAAAATGCAAGTCGGCAACTGGGCCTACCCGGTTCGCGAGGCGGTTGCGGTCTTTGCGGACGCGGATGCCTGGGAGCAGGCAGTGAGCGATCTCGAGATGTCCGGCTTCGACCGCGCCGGTATTTCCGTGCTCGGTTCAAACGCGACCATCAAGGCGCGCGTCGGCCGCCTCTACGAATCCGTCGCGGAGGCGGAAGACGATCCGAATGCCCCGCGATCGGTCTTCGTCTCGCGAGGCTCGCTTTTGCAGGGCGAGGCGTCGGCGATCACATTCCCGTTCTTCATTGCCGGCCTTGCCGGCGCCGCCGCGGTGGTCGCCTCGGGTGGGGCGCTTGCCGCGACCATTGCGGCGACCCTCCTGGGCAGTGTCGGCGGCGCTGGGCTCGGCGGTCTGCTCGCCAGTACGATCGCGCGGCGTCATCGCCACAGGGTCGAAGAACAGCTGGTGCTCGGCGGCCTCGTGCTCTGGGTCAGCGTGCCGAACCCGCAGGCGGAGACGCGCGCACTCGGCGTGCTGCGCCGCAACGGTGGACGGCACATCCACGTGCACGAGATCATGCTCGACTGGGGTCCCCGGCAGCGACCTCTGTCGGAGGCGCAGGTCGATCCGCTGCTGCTGGAGCGCGACCCCGCGGCATGACGGTGACCTGACCTGGCAACGATGCCATCCCCGGAAGGAGGACACGACATGAAGGTGGCTTTGCTCTTTGCCGGAAGCGGTCCGGTGGTGATCATGACCTCCTACACCTCGCTCACGACGCCGGCGCTGCTCGAAAAGCTCCAGGCCAAGGGGATCGCGAAGTTCATCGGCTACGAGATTCCTCTCGCGCTGGCCGACGAGCGCTATGGCGGGCATTTCCAGGTCGTCATGCGCGACCTGCACGAGACGGACGACCTGCGGGTGCTCGACTTCAACGGCGAGCGCGCCTTCCGGCTCTTCCACCTCAGGGAGCTCGGTGTGCCAATCATGGTCGAGGACGGGGCTTCCGTCTGATCGTGGCCTGCGCCGCTGTCCGCATCGAACAACGGCGGCGTTCTGCCTGGCCTATGGCCACGGCATCGCCACCGTCGCGGCGCCCATGACCGCCACGGTGACCCAGCCCAGCCCCGCGATCACGCGCCCGGTCAGGAACGGCCCCATCACCGCGCGCCGTGTCACCAGCAGCGTCACCACCACCAGCAAGCAGCGGCACGGCCACCACGCCGTTGATCACCGCGCTCCAGAACAGCGCGCGCATCGGGCTGACTGGCGTGTATTGCAGCGCCAGGCCCGCCAGCACGCTCGCGGCGATGACGCCGTAGAACACGCGCGCCTCGCCGAGCCGTCGCTCCAGCCCCCAGTTCCAGCCGAATGCCTCCGCCGCGGCATAGGCACCGGAGCCCGCCAGCACCGGCACGCCGATCAGCCCACGCCGAAGATCCCGAGCGCAAAGAGCAGGTAGGCCGCGTGCCCCGCGAGCGGCCGCAGCGCGCTCGCCG
The DNA here is from genome assembly GCA_963764465.1 of uncultured Pseudomonadota bacterium. Taxonomy (GTDB): domain Bacteria; phylum Pseudomonadota; class Alphaproteobacteria; order Acetobacterales; family Acetobacteraceae; genus JAJXXT01. The sequence goes on from CAVXSO010000002.1 coordinate 36,138, forward strand.
CCTGGGCTGCCGTGTCGATGATGTGAATTCCGGCGGGGTACAGCGTCACCGCGGTCGCGAGCATGATGATGTAGGCGGCGAAGTTCGAGTACGCCATGCCGGTCCAGGTGTCCCAGGCGATGTGGCGGAGCTCCGCCGGCCCGGCCTGCGGTGCCTCGCGCAACGGCGCCTTGCCGTCTTCCAGCATGTCCTCCACCTCCTCGGAGGCTTGCCAGAAAAACAGGTACGGGCTGATCGTGGTGCCGAACACGCCCACGATCATTGCCGCGCTGTCCCGGTTCAGCGCGACATGCGGCCAGAGGCTGCGCAGTGCCACCTCTCCCCACGGCACGTCGACCGCCACCAGTACCCCGGCATAGGCCAGCAGCGAGATGGTCAGCCATTTCAGGAAGAAGACGTAACGATCGTAAGGCACCATGACCTGCAATCCCAGCATGACGACGACGAAAAGCGCGGTCATCGCGTGCCGGTCGAGCCCGGTCACCAGCTGCGCCGCTTCACCCGTCGCCGCGACGTCGGCCGCGATGTTGAGCGTGTTGGCGATCAACAGCAGCGCTACCACTGCGTGCAGCACCGCGGGCGGGAAGCTCTCGCGGATATTGGCGGCCAGGCCCATGCCCGTAACACGCCCGATGCGCGCGCACATCAGCTGCACCGCCCCCATCAGCGGGAACGCCAGCGGCATGGTCCACAGCATGTTGAAGCCGAACTGCGCGCCGGCCTGCGCGTAGGTCGCGATGCCACTCGGGTCGTCGTCCGCGACGCCGGTGATGATTCCGGGCCCGATCCGCGCCATCAACCGCGAGAGGTCCGCACGCCACCCGGCTGCGCGGCGAGGTGGACCGCGCGCCAGCGGTTCCGGCCCGGCCGTCATTGCGACCCTCGCATCGCGATTGACAAACCATGCCCGCGCTTGGAACCATCGCGGCCGGAACAAGGGGGCCCGTGATGCGAATTCTCGCCTGCGCCGCCGTGGCGGTAACGTGCCTTTCCTTTATCGGCAGTGCGCGTGCCGCGGACGACCAGGTGGCGCGCGGGAGTTACCTCGTCGAGTTCGGCGGCTGCGGCGACTGCCATACGCCCGGCCATTTCGCCGGCAAGAACGATCCGCGCATCCTCGGCGGCTCCGATGTCGGCTTCGGCATCCCTGGCGTCGGCGTCTTCGTGGGACCGAACCTCACGCCCGACAAGGCAACCGGCCTCGGCAACTGGACCGACCAGCAGATCGCGAACGCGATCACCAAGGGCGAGCGGCCGGACGGGCGCATCCTCTCGCCGATCATGCCGTGGAAGGGCTTCTCCCACCTGCTGCCCTCCGACGTGATGGCGATCGTTGCCTATCTGCGTACACTCAAGCCAGTGGTGCATCAGGTCCCCGGCCCGTTCGGCCCCAACCAGGAGCCGACCGTGCCGGTGATGACCATCGTTTCCCCCACCCTGTACGCGACGTTCAAGCCGCCGCCGAAGTAGGCGCGGGCTGAACCGGCGGCTTCGTCTCCGCGGGGATCGGGCAGTCGTAGCTCTGCCCGCGCAGCCGCTCGCGGAACGCGTCCTTCGCGCGCGCGATCAGGGCCGGCTCGCCCAGCAGGTCCACCGCCGTTCCCGCCATCGCCTTCGCGGCGTGGATCATGCCCTTGTGCGCCGCCGCCGCCTTGCCCTGCGCCGTGAGCTGCCAGGAATGGAACGGCGTGCCGATCGCGCAGGTCGCGCCCCAGGCCTGCACCGTCGGCACCACCCAGGACACGTCGCCGACGTCGGTCGAACCCAATCCGCCCTCACCGCGCGCGTTCAGGGGCAGGATGGAATCCGCCAGAACGGCATCGCCCGGCTTGATGCCGTGCGGCTCGTACGCGGCATCGATATCGGCCTTGGACAGTGTCTCGCGGAATTGTTTCGCGAGCGCGACGTCCGCCGTGTCGAACGCGGGCGGGCCGAGCCGCTCGAGGTTGGCGTGCATGGTCCGCTCCAGCGGCTCGTTGCCGAGCAGGTTGGACATGCCGCTCGAGACATGTAGCGCGACCGAGGTTTCCGTCATCAGCGCCGCACCCTCGGCGATGCTGCGCACGCGCGCGACCATGCCCTTCATCGTCGCCAGGTCAGCCGCGCGGATGATGTAGCGCACCGTCGTCTTCGCCTGCACCACGTTGGGCGCGATGCCGCCGGCGTCGAGATAGGCGTAGTGCATGCGCGCGGAGGCGGGGACATGCTCGCGCATGTAATTGAGCCCCACGTTCATCAGCTCCGCCGCGTCGAGCGCGGAGCGGCCGAGATGGGGCGAGGCGGCGGCATGGCTCGCGCGGCCCGTCCAGGTCACGTCCAGCACCGTCATCGCGAGCGACTCCGCGCGCATCACACCGGCGAAATGACCGGGGTGCCAGGAGATCGCGATATCCACGTCGGCGAACACGCCGTCGCGCGCCATGAATGCCTTGGCCGCGCCGCCCTCCTCGGCCGGGCAGCCATAGTAGCGCACGCGCCCCTTGATGCCGCGCTCCTTCAGCCAGTCCCGCACCGCCGTTGCCGCCAGCATCGCCGCCGAGCCCAGCAGGTTGTGTCCGCACCCGTGCCCGGCGGATTCGCCCGGCCGCGGCCGCGGCTCGGCAACGCCCGCCTCCTGCGACAGGCCCGACAGCGCGTCGTATTCGCCGAGGATCGCGATCACCGGCCCGCCTTCGCCTGCCTCTCCCATCATCGCGGTGGGGATGCCGGCAAGGCCCATGGTGATGCGGAATCCCTGCCGCTCCAGCTCCGCCCTGTGCGTCGCGGCGGAACGGTATTCGGTGTAGTTCACCTCCGGCGTCTCCCACACCGCGTCAGCGAGTTGCTTGAACGTTTCCGCGTGTTCGTCGACGTGGCGCCAGATGGCGTCGCTGTTGCTGCTCATGCGTGCTCCCGTTTCAGGGGCAGCGTAGAGGCGGATTCAGATCAGGTCGAGATACCCGCCGCGTCGCGCCTGGCCCAGCGCCTCGCGCACGGCGGGGGAGAGCAGGGCGGCCAGTTCCCCCACGTGGTCGTAGTCCGGCATCAGCCGCGCCAGCAGCGCGTCGCGTTCCGTTGCGGGATGGAAATAGATTTCGTTGAGCCCGGGCAGCAGCCGGCGGACGGCGGCGAGCGTGCGCTGCGTGTCCATGTGTCCGGTGTCGCGCAGCCCCCACACCGCGTCCGGCGCCGCGAGCCCCGCCGCGCGCACCTGCCATCGCAGCAGCCCGCACCACAGGCTCGCGCCACGCTCTTCCGGCACGCGCACCGCGCGCAACCCGTGGTGGCGCCCCTCCGCGATCAGCGCGCGAGCGACCAGCGGATGCATGTGCATGTGCTTGTGCGCGTTGGCGTGGTCGAGCACCAGGCCGGAGGAAGCGAAGGCGCGGAACTGTGCGGCCACCTCTCGCCGCAGCGCGCGCGGTCGCAGCACCTGGCGGAGGGCGAGCCGCACCTGCTCGTTCGGCAGCGCGCGGCCCGGCGCCAGCCCGTCCGCCAGCACCACCGGCCCGTCCACCAGTACCAGGTGCAACCCCACCCGCAGCCCCGGCATCGCCTTCGCGCGCCGTATCGCATCAGAAGCCGCGTCGCCCGCCACCATCAGCGAGGCCGCGGTCAGCACACCCTCGCGGTGGGCCCGCTCCACCGCCTCGTTGACGGCGAGCGAGAGGCCGAAATCATCGGCGGTCAGGACGACGCGTGGAGCGGCCATCCGCGCTGCTTGGCAGGGCAGGACGGGAGCGGCAAGCCTGCCCCGAAGCGACCGCGCCGGTGGCCCGCATCAGTTGCCGGCGAACTGGCCGCCCATCGCCTTGCCTTTCGAGAGCGAGGTGACATAGGCGGCGAGATCGCCCAGCGCGACACTGCCGAGCGCCGGCGGTTTGCCCTTTTCGGCACCCTCGATGCATTTCTGGATCTGCTGCTCGAGCGTGATCACGCGACCGGCGGCGGGAACGAAGCGCGGGAAAACCGCGGCCGCGCCCTCGAGGCCCGGGATGGCCGCGCCGTTGGGCAGCTTGCCGGGCCCGCGCCCGCCGTTGGTGTGGCAGGCATCGCAGGTGCGCACGCCGCCGAACGTCTCGTGCGTGTAGAGGTCCTGGCCGACCCTCACCGCATCGGCCATCGAGCTCACCTTCGCGGGGACGTTCACCGTGGGCGCCGCAGCGAGGCCCGTCCGGCTCAAGGCCAGCGCCCCGATGGCGAGAGACAGCACCGCAAACCCGAAGCCTTGAGCCCTTCGCCGCATCGAAACCTCCCCATTGCCGCGCGGGACGTCGCGCACCGGCTCCGCCTGACAGCGTTCCAGGCAGGTGCCGCCATTATTCCCCGCGCGCCAGGATGCAGCCTTGTTCGACTCCGCGCGGAACGCAACCCGCCCGCATTCGATTGTGGTGCCACCATTCGCGCCCATTGCCGCGGCATGGCATCGGCGGCAGGTTGGCGCCCGCCATGTCCGAAAAACGCCCGCGCGCCACCCGCGCCGACTATCCCGTCTTCCAGACCATCCCCACGCGCTGGGCCGACAACGACATTTACGGCCACGCCAACAACACGGTCTATTACGCCTGGATCGACACCGCGGTGAACCGCGTCCTCATCGACCGCGGGACGCTGGTTCCCGGCAAGTCCGGGATCTTCGGTATCGTCGTCGAGAACGGCTGTCGCTTCCACTCGGAGATCTCCTACCCGGACCTCGTCACCATCGGCCTGCGCATTTCGCGCCTCGGAACGTCGTCCATCCGTTACGAGCTCGGCATCTTCCGCAACGATGACAAGGTCGCCGCCGCCGAGGCGCATTTCGTGCACGTCTATGTCGCGCGTGAGACGATGCGCCCGGTGCCGATCCCCGCTAACGTGCGCCAGGCCCTCGCGGATCTCGTCGGGGTCGATCTCACACGGGAGGGCTGATCATGGACACTGGTCTCAAGGGCAAGCGCGCCATCGTCTGCGCGGCGAGCAAGGGGCTCGGCCGCGCCTGCGCGGAAGCACTCGCGCGCGAGGGCGTGGACCTGGTCATCACCGCCCGCACGCCCGGCCCGCTGGAGGAAACCGCCGCCGCCATCCGCGCCGCGACCGGCGTCAAGGTCACCGCGGTCGCCGGCGACATCGCCACGGAGGAGGGTAAGCGCGCGGCGCTCGCCGCCTGCCCGGAGCCGGACATCCTGGTCAACAACGCGGGCGGCCCGCCTCCCGGCGATTTCCGCGAATGGGACCGCGACACCTGGATCCGCGCGATCGACGCCAACATGCTGACGCCGATCTTCCTCATCCGCGCCGTGGTGGATGGCATGGCCGCGCGCCGCTTCGGGCGCATCGTCAACATCACCTCGGCCTCGGTGAAGTCGCCCATCCCCAATCTCGGCATGTCGAACGGCGCGCGCGCGGGCCTCACGGGCTTCGTCGCCGGGCTCGCGCGGCAGGTCGCGGCGCACAACGTCACCATCAACAACCTGCTGCCCGGCCCGTTCCGCACGGATCGCCTGGTCGGCACGATGCGCGCCGCGGCCGAGAAGGCCGGCCGCACCGTGGAGGAGGAGATCGAGCTGCGGGCGAAGCAATCCCCCGCCGGGCGTATCGGCGACCCCGCGGAGTTCGGCACCGCCTGCGCCTTCCTCTGCGCCGTCAGCTCCGGCTTCATCGTCGGCCAGAACCTCATGCTCGACGGCGGCGCCTTCAACTCCACGATGGGCTAGATGGGGCTCCCGATGATCGCCCAGGCACCCGACGGCGCATAAAAGTTCGTGGGTTCTTTCCTACCGGAAAGAACCCTATGTCGCGAAGAACCGCGCCGCCGCGAAGGGTGCCAGCGCCGCCGGCAGCTCGCCACTCGAAACGCAGGCCGCCATCACCCGTCCGAGATGGGCCGAGAGCGTCACGGCGCTGTGGCTCACCGCGACATGGTAGCCCGGCAGCCCCGGCACTGGCCCGATCGCCGTGAGCCCGTCCGCCGGGATCGCCCGCACGCCGATCCGCGCTGACTCCGCCGCCGCCTCGCCGAGCGCCGGCAGCAGCTTGCGCGCCCGGTCCATCAGCAGGGCGGCCGCCGAGGCAATGCTCGCCGGGGTACTTGCTTCCTCCAACCCCTCGTCCGTGTCGTCCGCGTGCAGCATCAGCCGCCCCGCGCCATCCGGGCGCAGGTTCACCCCCGGCGTATGCAGCACGCGCGAGAGCCCCGTTGCCGCCGGCGGCGTGATCGCGAGCAGCCCGAGCGTCGGCTTCAGCGGCAGGTGCAGGGCCGTGTCCCTCACCACGGTGTTGGCCCGCCTGCCGGCGCAGTTCACCACGGCATCGGCGAGGATCGTGCTGCCGTCCGCGAGCCGCACGCCCGCGACGCGCCCTTCCTCGACCAGGATGTCCTCCACCCGTCCGCGCCGGAACTCGACACCCAGCGTCTCGGCGCGCAGCAGCATCGCGCCGGTATAGACGACCGCGTCGAGCCAACCCTCGTCGGGGAAGTACGCGAACGGCCCGCTGCCCAGCGCCGCCGCCGCGAGGCCGGGCTCGCGCGCCACCACCGCCTCGCGCGAGATCGCCTCCACCGCATAGCCCCAGCGCTGCAGCCGGCTCACATCCGCCTCGTCCACTGGCCAGGACATGGCGCCGCCGCCATGCCACCAGGGGGTCGCCCCAAGCTCCGCGCGCAGCGACGCATGCGCGGCCATCCCCGCGACGTTGAGGTCGTGATAGGCCCGTGGCGGCTTATGCCGTGCGTTAAGCCAGGCGAAGCTCGTCCCGGTCGTTCCGGCACCCGGCCGGTCTTCCTCGACGAGGAACGTTCGCGTCGCGTGCTCCGCCAACCGGAACGCGACGGATGTGCCCACCACCCCGGCACCGATGATGACAACGCGCATGACGGACCGATGACCTCACGAATTGTCCAGATAAATCCTGAGGTAATGCGCCGAATCGGGTCAAGCACGACATCATCAAAGCTTCATCGTTCCGTCACCGGCTCGTTGCGGACCCGCGCTACCCGGGCAGTCCTCGCACAACGATGGAGAGTGACGATGAATCGGTTCCTAATAGCCGCCGCGCTGGCCGCGGGCGTGGCAACGGCCGCCGCGAGCGCGCCGGCCTTTGCCCAGAACACCACCTGCCCCAACGGCGGCGTCGTCCGCATGGGCGTGGAGCCCTATGACGCGACGGCGAAGCTCGTGCCGATCTATGGCCATATCGCGGACCTCATCGGCAAGCAGCTTGGATGCAAGGTCGAGGTCTTCATCGCCATCAGCTACAACGCCGAGATCGAGGCGATGCGCAACGGCAAGCTGGAGATGGGCGAGTTCGGCCCGCTCGGCTACGTCCTCGCGCACGAGGTCGCGAAGGCGGAGGCGGTCGCTACCTTCGCCAATGCCAAGGGCGAGCCCGATTCCTATACCGCCGGCATCGTCACCTGGCCCGGCTCGGGCATCAAGACGATCCAGGATGTGCGCGGCAAGAGCTTCGCCTTCGCCGATCCCGCCTCCACCTCGGGCCACCTGATGCCCGCCTACTGGCTCGCCAAGAACGGCATCAACCCGGACAAGGACATCAAGGGCTTCTACGCCGGCAACCATGCCGCGAGCTACGAGGCGATCAAGAACCACAAGGCCATGGCCGGCGAGCTCAACTCGGAGCAGATCGCCTCGGCCACTCTCTCCGGCAACTACAAGGCCTCGGACTTCGTCGAGTTGTGGCGCTCGGGCCCGATCCCGATCGACCCGATCTGCGTGCGCGGCGACCTCGACCCCGCATTCAGGACGAAGCTCGTTTCGGTGCTGCAAAATCTCGACCTGTCGTCGCTGCCCGCCAACGACAAGAAGATCATCGGCTTCAACGGCGTCCGCCTGGTGAGGCAGACGGATGCCGCCTTCGACCCGATCCGCGACCTGGTGAAGGTGCTGCACATCGACCTCAAAAAGCTGAGCTGACGATGTTCATCGCGGGAATGCCGCCGGCCAGGACCGCCCTGATCGAGGCCGGCGGCCTCGCGATGTGCTACCCGACGGGGAGGCTGGCGTTGCAGGATGCCAGCCTCCGGGTGATGCCCGGGGAACTCGTCGTCGTGCTCGGCCATAACGGCTGCGGCAAATCGACGATGCTGAAATGCATCGCCGGCCTGCAGAGCCCCACGCAAGGCAGCGTCGCTGTCGCCGGCCGCGACATCACCGCGCTTTCCGGCCGCGCGCTCGCGCAGGCACGCATGGCGCTGGCCCTCGTGTTCCAGCAGGCCCGTCTGGTGCAGCGCCGTTCGGTCCTCGCCAACGTGCTCTGTGGCACGCTCGGCCGGCATCGCGACCTCAAGACCGCGCTTGGCGGGCTTCCCCGGGTCGAAACCCCGTTTGCCATGCAGTGCCTCGAGCAGGTGGGCCTCGCGGCCTTTGCGCACCAGCGCGCCGGCACGCTCTCCGGCGGGCAGGCGCAGCGTGCCGCCATCGCCCGCGCCCTCGCGCAGCGTCCTGCCGCGCTGCTGGCCGACGAACCCGTGGCCAGCCTGGACCCTGAGGCGTCGGAGGAGGTGATGCGTCTGCTGCGCCACATCTCGGCACGGGACGGGCTCGGCATCATCTGCGTCCTGCACCAGCCGGACCTTGCCCGCCGATACGCCGATCGCCTGGTCGGCATGCGGGCCGGCCGCATTCTGTTCGACGCGCCGCCGGCATGTCTCGCCGTCAACGACATCGGCGCGCTGTACGAGGGTACCGCCGGCCAGGGGAAGGCGGCATGAGCGCCACCGCGGACTCCGCCGTCGCGCCACGGGCGCACCACCATGCGCGGCCCGAGGCGCGCTGGAGCGGCAACGCGCTCAGCTTCCTTGGCGTCTTCGTCTTCCTCGTCGTGCTCGGCCAGGCCGCCCTGGTGGTCAAGGCGCGGCCCCAGGACCTCATCACCGGGGCGCACGGCATGGCGGACATCATTTCCCGCGCCATGCCGCCAGACATCGGCCGCCTGCCAGACCTGCTCTGGCCGGCGCTCGAGACCGTGGACATCGCCTTCTTCGGCACCACTTCGGCCGTGATACTCGCCCTTCCGCTTGCCATCCTCGCGGCGCGGAACACCAGCCCCGCCCGCCCACTCTATGTCGTGGCCCGCGCCACCATCGCGCTCTGCCGCGCGGTGCCGGACCTCGTCTGGGCGCTGGTCTTCGTCACCGCCGTGGGCCTCGGCCCATTTCCCGGCGCGCTCGCCATTTCCGTCCATTCCATAGGCATGCTCGGCCGCCTCTTCGCCGAGGTGATCGAGGACATGGACATGGCTCCGGTGGAGGCGCTCACCACCACCGGGGCGTCGCGCCTCGCCGTGTTCAGCCACGCTGTCGTGCCCACCGTGCTGCCGTCGCTGCTCGGCATCGCGCTCTACCGCCTGGACGAGAACATCCGCGGCTCCCTCGTGCTCGGCTTCGTCGGCGCCGGCGGCCTCGGCTTCGAGCTGCTGACGGCCATGAACCTGTTCCAGTACCGGACCGTCTCGATGACGCTGGTCGTCACCTTCATCCTGGTCATCGCCGCCGAGCGTCTTTCCGCCGCGCTGCGCCAGCGCGTCGCCTGACGCCGGTGCCGCGGCAACTCCGCTTCCTCGCCCCGGTGCTGGACGCGGCGGTGGATTTCGCGCCACGCTGCCAACCCGCAACGGAGGCACCATGCTCACCCGTCCCTTCGGCCGCTCCGGCCTGAACCTTTCCGTCCTCGGCATGGGCTGCGGCGCCGTGGGCGGGCTCATGGTCCGCGGCAGCGCCGCCGACCGCGAGCGCGCCATCGCCCTCTGCCGCGATGCCGGCGTCAACTACTTCGACACCGCGGTGGCATACGGCGACGGCCTCTCCGAGACGCATCTCGGAGCCGCCCTCGCCTCGCTCGGCATGCACGATGCCATCGTCGGCACCAAGGTCCGGCTCAAATCGGCGCAGTTCGGCGCCATTGCCGAGGCCGTCATCGCTTCGCTGGAGGCGAGCCTCAAGCGCCTCGGCCGCGACCACGTCGCCGTCTTCCACCTGCACAACGCGATCACGGAGAACGGCGGCGGCGAGGCCCTTTCGGTGGCGCGGGTGCTCGGCGAGGTGCTTCCGGCCTTCACCCGGCTGCGAGAGGCGGGCAAGACGCGCCTCATCGGCATCACCGCCGTCGGCGAAACCGATGCGCTGCATCGCGTCATCGCCACCGGCGCGGTGCAGAGCGCGCAGATCGTCATCAACCTCATCAACCCCACGGCCGTCCGCAAGCCGCCGCCTGGCTTCAGCGGCCAGGACTACCGGGAATTGGCGCTCGCGGCGCAGAGGCATGGGTGCGGCGGCATAGGCATTCGCATCCTCGCCGGCGGCGCGCTCTCGGGCAGCATGGAGCGGCACGCAACCGCAAGTCCCGCGCCCGCGCCGATCGGCTCCGGCGCGGCGTACGCGGAGGATGTCGCCGCCGCGGCGCGTTTCCTGCCGCTCGTCGAGCAGGGCAGGGCGGGCAGCCTGGTGGAGGCGGCGATCCGCTTCGCCATCGGCCACGACGCGATTGCCCCAGCCCTGGTCGGCGTCGCGTCGCTCGCGCAGGTCCGGACGGCGCTCGACGCGGCCGCCAAGGGCCCCCTCGTCCTTTAGAGCGGTGCCTCCATCGCGGCGACGCGCCAGGATTCCGGCTCCGCCGCCGCGGCGCGATACCACTCCTCCATCAGCGGATGCGCGCGCACCGCGTCGCAATAGGCGCGGCTCACGGCGGACAGCTCGGGCCGGTAGGTCAGGAACCGGCACACCACTGGCGCGTACATCGCGTCCGCGACGGTGAAATCGGCGCCGAACAGGTACGGGCCGCCGGCCCCAAAGCGGCTGCGGCAATCCGCCCAGATCGCCTCGATCCGCGCGATGTCCGCCAGCACCTCCGGCGTGCGCCCGGCGACCGCGGCCTTGCGGAAGAGGCTCATCGGCATCGCCTCGCGCAGGGCGCGGAACCCCGCGTGCATCTCGCTGGAAACACTGCGCGCGAGCGCCCGGGCCGACCGGTCCGCCGGCCACAACCCGCGCATCAGCTCCGCACAGTACTCGCCGATCGCGAGCGACTCCCAGATCAGGTTGCCGTCATGGTCCAGCACCGGCACCGTGCCGCCCGGCGAGATCATGTGAATGCTTGCCGTGTAGCCGCCGGCCAGCGGCATCGCGACTTCGTCCACGTCGAGTTCCGGCGAGCCGCACCGGCAGCCAGCCCCTGAGCGACCAGGACGAATAGCGCCGCGTCCCGAAGATGATGCGTCCGCGCATGGAACCCTCCCTTGTTCCCCTGTGGAATCGCACGATGGCAGCCCCGCGCCAACCCTCCTTGCCGTCCGTGCCGCGCCGCGCGACGCTGGCCACGACCAGGGAGACCCCGATGAACGAGCTCGCCCCCCGCCCGAACAATCTCGACGCGTTCTGGATGCCCTTCACCAACAACCGCGCCTACAGGTCGGGCCCGCGCATGCTCGCGCGCGCTGAGGGCATGTTCTACTACAGCAACGACAACCGCGAGATCCTGGACGGCACCGCGGGGCTCTGGTGTGTCAACGCCGGCCACGGCCGCCGCGAGATCACGGAGGCGATCCAGCGCCAGGCGGCGACGTTGGATTTCGCCCCCACCTTCCAGATGGGCCATCCCATTGCCTTCGCCGCCGCTTCCAAGGTGGCGGAGCGCACGCCGCCGGGCATGGACCGCATCTTCTTCACCAACTCCGGCTCCGAAAGTGCGGACACCGCGCTCAAGATCGCGCTTGCCTACCACCGCGCCCGCGGCGAGGCGCAGCGCGTGCGCCTCATCGGGCGGGAGCGCGGCTACCACGGCGTCGGCTTCGGCGGCATGTCGGTGGGCGGCATCGGCGCCAACCGCAAGCAGTTCGGCGCGCTGCTGCCGTATGTGGATCACCTGCCGTCCACCCACGCGCCGGAGCACCAGGCGTTCAGCCGTGGCCAGCCCGAATACGGCGCCCATTTCGCCGACGCGCTGGAGGCGATGGTGGCGCTGCACGGCGATACCATCGCTGCGGTGATGGTCGAGCCGCTGGCAGGCTCCACCGGCGTGCTCGTCCCGCCCAAGGGCTACCTCGAGCGGCTGCGCGCGATCTGCGACAAGCACAATATCCTGCTCATCTTCGATGAGGTCATCACCGGCTTCGGGCGGCTCGGCACCAATTTCGGCGCCGAGCGGCTTGGCGTCATGCCGGATATCATGACGATGGCGAAAGGATTGACCAACGCCGCCGTACCGATGGGCGCGGTTGCCGTGCAGGACCGCATCTTCCGTGCCATTGTGGATGGCGCGCCCGCCGGCATCGAGCTGTTCCACGGCTACACCTATTCCGGCCACCCCCTCGCCGCCGCGGCCGCGATCGCCGCCTGCGACCTGCACACTGCGGAGGATCTGCCAGGCCGCGCACGGGCGATCGAGCCCGCCTTCGAGGATGCGGCGCACGCGCTGAAGGGCCTGCCCAACATCATCGACATCCGCACCATGGGCCTCGTCGCCGGCATCGAGTTGGCACCCCGCGCTGGCAAGCCCACGGACCGTGGCATGCGCGTCTTCCATCGCTGCTTCGATGCCGGCGTGCTGGTCCGCGTCACCGGCGACATCGTGGCACTCTCGCCGCCGCTGATCGTGGAGAAGCCGCATATCGAGCGCCTGTTCGGCACGCTTGCCGACGCGATCCGCGCGGAAGCCGCCTAGTGCCCGGCCCCACGCCGGATCCGGTCGCTTCCGACGAGAAGCTGCCGGCGGAGGCGGATGTCGTCGTCATCGGCGGCGGCATTGCCGGCGTCTGCACGGCGCTCACGCTCGCCGAGCGCGGCGTCGCCGTCGCGCTGTGCGAGAAGGGGGAGGTCGGTGCCGAGCAGTCGAGCCGCAACTGGGGCTGGGTGCGCAAGATGGGCCGCGACCCGCGCGAACTGCCGCTGGCGATCGAGGCGCTGCGGCAGTGGAACGGCATGGATGCGCGCGTCGGCGCCCGAACCGGGTTTCGCGTCGGCGGTATCGCCTATCTCTGCGACGACGAGGCGGCAGTGGCGCAGCGCGAGGTGTGGCTCGAGCATGCGCGCCCCTTCCAACTGGACACGCGCATCATCTCCTCCGCCGAGGTCGCGAAGCTGATGCCCGGCACCGGGCGCAAATACGCGGGCGCCCTCTACACCGCGAGCGACGGCCAGGCGGAGCCGCAACAGGCTGCCCCCGCCATCGCGAACGCGGCGCGCAGGGCAGGCGCCTCGGTCTTCACCAACTGTGCCGTGCGCGGCATCGAGACCAACGGCGGGCGCGTGGCCGCGGCGGTGACAGAGCGCGGGCGGATTCGTTGCCAGGCCGTGGTGCTGGCCGGCGGCGCGTGGTCGCGCCTGTTCGCAGGGTCGCTGGGCATAGAACTCCCGCAACTCAAGATGCTCTCCTCCGTGATGCGCACGGCGCCGCTGCCGGCGGGCGAGGCGGCGCCGGAGACCGCGGCGCTCGGCCACGGCTTCGCGCTCCGCCGCCGCGACGACGGCGGCTTCACGCTCACCCACGGGCGCTTCGGCTTTCATGACCTCGTGCCGGATTCGTTCCGCCTGTTTTTCGATTTCCAGGCCGCATGGAAGCTGGAGCGCAAGGACGTGCACCTGCGCTTCGGCAAGCGCTTCTTCGAGGAGGCGCGGCTGCCAGGCAAATGGGCGCTCGACCAGCCCTCGCCCTTCGAGCACAACCGCATCCTCGATCCCGAGCCCTATCACCCCATCCTCGACGCAGCGAGCCGCAACCTCCAGCAGGAGTTGCCGGCGATCGGCCGCCTGCCCGTGGTGCAGCGCTGGGCGGGCCTCATCGACGTCACGCCGGACGCGGTGCCGGTGATTTCCCACGTGGACGCGCTGCCCGGCCTGGTGATCGCGACAGGGTTCTCCGGGCACGGCTTCGGCATCGGGCCAGGCGCCGGGCGCCTCGCCGCGGATCTCGCGACCGGCAACACGCCGGTGGTGGATCCCTTGCCCTTCCGGCTCGCGCGCTTCGCCGAGCGGCCCAGGCCGAAGCCGCATGGAGCGGTCTAGGAAGAAGCGTTCTTTCTCGTGCGAAGAAATCGAGGACCGTCTATCCCTCGCGCCGGGCGCGCGACGACCATCGGGAGTCCCTGATGCCCATCACCGTCTATGGCTTCGGCATGAGCGGCAATTGCTGGAAGGTCGCGACCATCCTGCGCCTCACCGGACACAGCTTCACCTGGATCGAAACCGACTCCAACGCTGGCGGCACCCAAACGCCGGAGTTCCTCGCCATGAATCCCAACGCCAAGGTGCCGACAGTGGTGCTGGAGAACGGCGAAGTCGTCACTGAAAGCGGCGCCATCCTGCTGCATTTCGCCGAGGGCACGTCCTGGCTGCCCGCGCCAGGCCTGGCGCGGACGCGCGTCCTGGAGTGGCTGTTCTTCGAACAGTACAGCCACGAGCCCTATATCGCCGTCGCCCGTAACATCGTGACGTATCTGAAACAGGCATCAAGCCAGGCCGAGCGCCTGCGCGTGTGCATGGAGCGCGGCGCGCACGCGCTCGACGTGATGGAGCGCCGCCTCGCCGCGCACGATTTCCTGACGGATGCTGGCCCCACCGTCGCCGACGTCGCCCTCGTCGCCTACACCCAGGCCGCGGACGAGGGCGGCTTCGATCTCGCGAAATGGCCCGGCGTCCGGGCCTGGGTCGCGCGCGTGCTCGCGCTGCCCGGCTTCAAGCCTCTGCCAAGAGCCACCTCAGAAGGTACCAGCGATGACCCTTGAGCCGTTGCTGCGGGCCGCGCCCGCGATCCAGATTCATGCCATCGCCGCCATGGCTGCGTTCGTGCTCGGGGCGATCCAGCTTACCGCACCGAAAGGCACGCTGCCGCATCGCATGCTCGGCTGGATCTGGGTGACGCTGATGGCGCTCGTTGCCGCCGGCAGCTTTTTCATTCACACGATCCGCGAGTTCGGCCCGTTCAGCGTCATCCACCTCGTCTCGCTGTTCGTGCTCGTTCTACTTCCGCGCGCGGTCCTCGCCGCCCGTCGCGGCGATGTCGGCGCCCACCGCCGCGCCATGATCAGCCTCTATGTCGGTGCGCTCGTCATTGCCGGCGGGTTCACGCTCTATCCCGGCCGCATCATGCACGCGGTCGTGTTCGGCGGCTGACCGCTCAGCCGGAAACAGCCGTCCGTTCCCGCCGTTGCAGGAATCCCGTGGCGGAATCGAGCGCTACCTCGATTGCGAAGCCGATGAAGACGAGGCCGCAGATCCGCGTCACCATGACGCTGTGGCGATTGAACGCGCGGCGCACCCAGGGCAGCCCCACCAGGAAGATCACCACACCATCGGCTAGCAGGAAGCCCATGATCGCCGCCCCTTCCAGCAGCGGCAGCATCTCCCACGTCAGCCGTCCCTTGCCCGCCAGGAAGGCGGTGAACAGCGCCACCGCGACGGGATAGCCCTTGGGGTTGGTGAGCCCGAGCGCGATGCCGCGCAGCACCGGGCGTCGCACCGCGAGCCCGTGCACCGCACCACCGCGTCGCACCGCAACCGCCTTGCAGCCGATCCAGAACAGATAGCCGGCACAGACGAGGCCCAGCACCTCGAACACCATGGGGCCGAGCACCGCGGAACCCACGATCGCCGCCATCGCGAGGCCGGACCACAGAACGTCCCCGGCCAGCGAGCCGAGGATGAACAATCCTGCCTTGCCTCGACCCTGTGTCGCCCCGATGCCAAGGGCGGAGAGAAACGCCGGACCAGGTGTCAGCGTGCTCACGATCGCGGCGGATGCCGCGCCGGCGAGAAGCGGAAAGGCGACCATGCTGCGATGTCTCCCGCAAAGGAATGCGCCGCGATCATAGCGTCGCTGGCACCAAATTCACGCCCCCGCGCTGCGGAATCCGCTCACCCCGCGCTCGATCTCCGTCACGTGATCCGGCCGGAATTCGCTAGCGTTCCTGAGCCCGCAGGCATGCGCGATGATCTCCACCTCCTCGCGGATCCGATCGGCATAGCGCGCGACGCGCACGGCCTTGTCCATCGGGTCGAGCCCGCGGATGAGCTTCGGGTCCACGGCCGTCACGCCGGTCGGGCATTTGCCGGTGCCGCACTTCATCGCCTGGATGCAGCCCAGCGAAAACATGAAGCCGCGGGCGGATGAAACGAAATCGGCGCCCATGCACAGCGCCCAGGCAACCTTGTCCGGTGTGATCAGCTTGCCCGAGGCAATGACGCGGATGCGCTCGGCGAGCCCATGCCGCGCACGCGCCGCGGCGACCAGCGGCAGCGCCTGGGTGATCGGGAGCCCCACATAGTCCGCGAGCGGCGCCGGCGCCGCCCCGGTGCCGCCCTCGCCGCCATCCACCTGCACATAGTCCGGGCAGCCCTCGGGGTTCGCCACGCAGTCGGCGAACCAAGTGTCGAGGAAGCTCGGGTGTCCCACGACGAATTTCACGCCCACGGGCCGGCCCGTCACGCGCCGCACGCGCGCCACGAACTGGCCCAGCTCCCGCACGTTACCGATATCGGTGTGCCGGTTGGGCGAGATGCTGTCGTGGCCGGCCGGAATGCCGCGGATCGCCGCGATCTCGGGCGAGACCTTGGCGCCGGGCAGGATGCCGCCCTTGCCCGGCTTCGCCCCCTGCGCCAGCTTCACCTCGAACATGCGCACGTTCTCGTGCGCCGCGATCTCCCGCAGTTTCGCTTCCGAAAGGTTCCCGTGCTCGTCGCGCACCCCGTATTTCGCGGTGCCGATCTGCATGATCACGTCGCACCCACCCTCGAGGTGATAGGGCGCGAGCCCACCCTCGCCGGTCGCCATGAAGATGCCGCCGATCTTCGCCCCGCGCGACAGCGCCGAGACGGCGGCGTGGGAAAGCGCGCCATAGCTCATGCCGGAGATGTTGAAGAAGCTTTTCGCCGTGTACGGGCGCTCGCAGGCGCCGGGGCCCTGGCCGATCCCGATCGTCTTGCCGGGGAACGCGGATTTCTCCTCGTCCAGCACCGGGAACGGCGCGTTGCGAAAGGCGAAGACCGGCATCACCTCGCTGCCGAAGGAAACGAGGTTGGAGACGCCCTTGGCGGAGCGATAGACCCACGCGCGCTCCAGCCGGTTGAACGGCCGCTCCACCCAGTCCGGCAGGTACTGGTATTGGCGCATGTATTCGCCCCAGGTCTCGGCGAAGTACCGGAAATGCCCGATCACCGGGTAGTTGCGCAGGATCGTGTGCTGCGTCTGCCTCGTGTCATGCAGGTAGATCAGCCCGCCGGCCAGCAGCAGCACGAGTGCCACCAGGATCACCGTTTCCATCGTGTCTCCCCTCGTTACCCAGCTTGGTGTTTGGTTGAGCCAGCTACGATAGACATGCGCTCGTTGTTACGGTGCTAAGAATCCGCGTCGCGAGCGAAGGAACAAGCGTGCCCGACCACCTGCCCCGCCTGCCGCCGATGCTGGCGCCCGAGCCCGACGCCGTCTGGCCGGTGGAAACGGGCATCGCCGCCGCGGCGCTGGTCGAGACACTGGAGGGGTTGCGCCCGGCCGGTTCGCTGCGCCCCGGCGCCGTGCTGCGCGCCGCGGATGGCGGGCTGCGTGTGCTGCGCCGGCTCGCTATCCTGCCGCCCGCACCCGTGGCGGGCATCGTCACCGTCGCTGCCGGCGCCATCGCCGACGGCCTGCCCGCCCGCCCGCTCGGCCTGTGCCGGGGCCAGCCCCTCGTCGTCGAGGGCGCGGTCTGGCCCGCCGGGTTCCTCGAGGACGGTGTCGCCATCACCACGGGCCCCGGCGCCTTGCCCTGCGTCCGGCTGGAGATGGACGCGCCTTGTGCCGTTCTGGCCGAGGGCCTGGCCTGCGCCAGCGGAAAACCCCCTGGCCGACCGGTGCCGGACGCCTCGCTCGGGCGGATTCGCGCCGGGATCGGTGTCCGCGCAGGCCGCACCCTCGGCGTGCTCGAGGGCTCGGTGGAGCAGATCGGCCCCGATGGCGCGCAGGGCTGGGTGCGCGATGGCGCCGCGCCCGGCGTGCCCGTGCTGCTGGCGCTGCTCTGCGACGGCGTCCCGGTGGCGCATGGCTTTGCCGATCGTCCCCGGCCGGACCTCGCCATGTCCGGTATCGGACCCTGCGCCTTCCGCATCGCGGCGGTGCTGCCGGCGCGCGGCGCGCACGTGCTGGAACTGCGCCGCGCGGAGGACGGGTTCAGCCTGCTGGGTGGCATGTCCCTGCTGCGGCCCGCGGCTGGCGATCCCGACGCTCCCGCTCCGCCGGACACGGTCGCGGGCGCGCTCGCCGCGCTTACGCGCGCGCGGCTTCGCCGAGCGCCATCAGCGCCGCGCTGAGCGCCCGCGCCCGCGCCTCGGGCGCCTGCTTGTCGAGTGCTGCCAGCGCCGCGCCGAGCGCCGGTGCCCGGTTCACCAGCGTTTCTCCGCCCGATACCGGCGCGTGGTCCCAGGCGCGCCGGATCGCCACATGGTGATAGGCGCGGCGCGACAGCGGGGCCTGGAAGTCGGCGCGAAATCCGTGATGGCCGCCGTCGTCCGCTGCCACGGCCAGGTCCTCGCGGTGCAGGTCCGCCAGCAGCAGCGCGCGCGCCGCACCATCGACCTCGAGGGTCAGCAGCAGCGGCTGCCCGGGCCGTGCCGGGTCGCGGGCCCAGCCCGCCGCGTGCCGGTTATCGGCTTGGTCGAACGCTCCTTCCGGCGGCCCCGCCGGGGGCAGCCGCGACGCAGCCACCGCCTCCACCAACGCCGGCAGGGTCGTATCCGAAGCCAACGTCGCGAACGGCGCGTCGAGATGGACCTCGATCAGGTCGAGCAAGCCGCCAGGCGCCATGCGCCGTATCGCCACGCCGTCCACCAGGAAGCGAGCCGGCGCGCCCAGCCCGTCCGCCAACGGCAACACCTGGTCGGGCGCGACGAGGAGGTCGGTCGCGGGCAGTCCCTCGCCGAGGCTCCCGGCCGCGACCAGGACCGGCCAGAGCGCCCGCTGCCCGGCATCGCGGACATTCACGCTGCGCGAGGCGTGGCACACGCGCCGCGCGATCCCGGGCCCGATCGCCACGACATCCCCCGGCGCCAGCTGCAGCGCGGGGCGTGTGCCGCCGGTCGTCGCGAGCTCGCAGCCGGCGGCGACGCGCAGCACCGGGCTCATGCGGCCAGCTGCACCCCGTCGGGCAGGAAAAGGCGCGGCGCCTTGCCGCCCTTGCGCTGCAGGTAGAAGCCGAGGCAGCCATCGCCCATGCCCGCCGCCGCCAGATCCTCCCGGAAGGAACTGGCGAGCAGCACGGGCGGCGCATCCTCGTCGCCGCCCACCACGCGCAGCAGCGCCGGCTCGAGCGGATTGTCTGGGTTCATTGCCCAACCAATCATCAGGTCCGGCCCCGCCTGGTCAAGATGCCCGGTCCAGCGCCCGGCCCTGGCCAAGCGCTTCGGCGCCAGCCGCGCACGGATGTGGGCGAGCGCCAGGTCGTCGGCGCCGATCCGCCTCCCGCACTGCTCACGCGAGCCGCCCGCCGGCGCATCCGCCGCGTTCTCGAACATCCAGCGTGTCTCGAGGTCGATGAAGCTCTCGGCCGCGGCGCCTTCGGCGATCAGGATGTCGTGCCGGTCGAGCTCGATATGCACGTAGTCGAACCCGCCGCGCGGGGCGAGGCGGCGGATCGTGCTGCCGTTCACCAGCAGCTCCGCCGGCACCAGCACGCCGTCGAGCCATAGCGCATGCAGCGGCGAGACGACGAGCGGACGGCGCGGGCAGTTCGGCCCGAGCGCGCCGGGCGCGATGCGAATTGGCCGGCGGGAAGGGTCGTCCACGAAGACGTGGGCGGCGACATGCCGGCGCCCCACCCAGCGCACCCGCGCCACCTCGCCCGCGAGTGTGCGCACCAGGTCGCCCGCCCGCAGCGAACCGGCCTCGGCCTCGCCCTGCGGGGTCATGATGCGCGTGAACGGCGCGTAGCAGGCGTTGAACACCAGGTTCTGGATATTGACCAGCGTATCGACCGTGGCGCCCTGGCTGACCGTGGTCGTGGCGCTGTTCACCACGTTGATCGTGTAGGCGGATTTCGCCTGGGTGAACACGGCGGTGTTGCCGAGCCCCTGGCCGATCAGCATGTCGGAATCGCCGTTGACCCAGAACGTGGTCCCGCCCTTGGTGCCGATCGCGGTGTCCACTGCCACACCGGGATAGATGCCGATGTTGTCGATCATCCCGGAAGCGGAAGAGAAATACCCGGGCCGCAGGTCGATCGTCGCCGAGTTAGAGAACCCGGAGAGATCCAGCGTGTTGTTCTTCCCGGTGTCGTAGATCGTCACCACCGGCTCGGTGTTGACGGTGAAGTCGTAGGCCTGCAGCCCCGTATTGGTGTTGAAGCCGAAGACCTGCCCGCCGGAGAGCGCACTGTGGGCGGGCGCGCCGTAGAGCCGCTGCGCCGCCGCGATGTCGGTGAACATCGGCGTCGTCGGGTAGTACTGCGCGCCCCCCGCCGTCTGATTCGAGCTGTTGAAATACGACATGATCGAATACTGGCGGGTATCGTACGGGCCGTTCTGGTTGATCGCCGCCCCGTTGTACGCGCCGTCATGGCCGAGGCCGAGCATATGGCCTTCCTCGTGCACCACAGTCTCCGGCCCGTAGCCCTGTACCGACGAGTAGGAGTCGAGCGACTGCCAGCCATAGGTCGACGTGTCGATCTCCGTCATCGACGAGTACATCACGCCTTCCTTGTAGGTCGCGGATGTACCGCTGCCACCCGAGGAGCCGTAGTTGTAGAGCGGATAGGTTTCCGACATCCCGCTGCCCACGGAGGCGCGGCTGATCGTGTACTGCGTGCTGGCGCTCGAGGTGACGTACTGGAAGACGATGTTGGCCACGTCCGACCACAGCGAAAGCCCCTGCTTGAAGGCTGTCAGTTCCGCTGCCGTCCAGTTCGAGGACGGATCGAAATAGACATCCACTGTCGGCGCCTGCCCGGCGACCGCGGCCGTCCAGTGATGCGCGACGCCGTAGGAGCCGTTGTACGCCGGCGCGGAAGTGCTGCCGTTCCAGGATGAGAAGGACGGGGTGGCGGTGGTGTCCGCCAGGCTGCCGCTGGCATCGACCCCCGAGACATAGGTGACGAGCGTGAGCTCGCTCGCCTGCAGCGTGGTGCCCAGCGGCACGCTGCCGAGACCCGCCTGGCTCAGCGCAGTCTGGCCCAACGCCGCCTGGCTCAGCGCCGCCTGGTTCTGGCCGGACAAGCCCACGGCGCTGCCCAGCACGAACGACGGTGGCGTGTTCGCCGGCCCTCCCACCTCGCCGAACCAGATCGGCGGGGCGGTGGAGGGATCGCCGAGATCGAGCAGCCCGGAGTTGTTGTCGAGCGGGCGATGCCGTGGCGTCTGGACGAGGGAGACCGGGCCGTTCCCGGAATCCGAATGGGGAGCATTGCCGCTGCGAAACAGCGTGCCAGTTGCGATTGGCAAGGGAGACGCACCTGAAAGGGGGACCTCAGGCGACCTATTGCAAGCGTCACGCTAATAGCGCGTAAAACCGCGCGTCTGCGTTGCAGCAAACAGGCCGGCGCCACCCCGTGCGCGAGCGTTGCCATACCGCAACCACCACCCGGGCTGTCAAGAAAAATTAAGCCGCGTCTCGCCGCCGGCGATAGGCTGTGTCATGCAACCGTCGCCACGATGACAAGTCTCTGTCATCATGGCCGTTCTATCAGGGGGGGTGAACATCGCGTCCGTAACAACGCCGCTGGCGCTTGGGCATCGTGTCCGCGGCGGCGCCAGGGCGCGGCGCCTGGGCTCGCGCCAGGCGCGAGCCGCGGCCCTGCTGCTCGCCCCCTCGTTGGTGCTACTGGCGGGCTTCACCTACCTGCCGATCCTGCGCGTGGCGGCCCGCAGCCTGCTGGAGCAGCGGCTGGACGCCGTGCCGCGCTGGGGGCTGGGCAATTTCGCCCGCCTCCTGGCGGACCCGCATTTCGCGGCCGTGGCCTGGAACTCCATAGCTTACGCGCTCGGGACCGTGGTTCCCAGCCTGGCGTTGGCACTCGCCTTCGCGCTGGCGCTTGCCGGCAACGGCCGCCTGGTCGCGCTGCTGCGCACCGCGGTGGCCATGCCCATGCTGATCCCGCTGGTCGCCGCCGCCGCCATCTTCGCCTTCATCCTGCTGCCCGGCGGCGGGCTGCTGGACACCTGGCTCGCGCGCTTCGGCCTCGCGGACGCGAACTGGCTCGGTGACCCCGCACTGGCGCTGCCCAGCATCATCGTGCTCTCGGTGTGGAAGAACACCGGCTACTACATGTTGTTCTTCCTCGCCGGTCTCGCCGGCATCCCCAGGGAGTTGCACGAGGCCGCGGCCCTCGACGGCGCCGGTGCCTGGACGCGCTTCCGCCGCGTCACGCTGCCGCTGCTTGGCCCTACCACCGCCTTCCTGCTGCCGGTCGCGGTGGTCAACGCCGTCACGCAGGTGGACCATGTCGTGCTGCTCACCCAGGGCGGGCCGGGCGACGCCACCAATCTGTTGCTCTATTACATCTACCAGCAGGCCGAGCAGAACAACGACGACGGGCTCGCCGCCGCCGCCACCGTCATCGGCATTGCCTGCCTGCTGGCCATCGCCACGCTCTCGCTGCGCGCGTTGGAGCGGGGGATTCATTATGAGTCCTAGGCGGCTGCATCCCGGCTTGCTGCTCGGACTCGCCGGCGCGGTGCTATGGGTGCTACCCTTCGCCTGGATGGCGGTCGCCTCGCTGCGCCCGGCGAACGCCTCGGACATGGCGTCGCTCTGGCCTTCGGACGGGGTCTCGCTCGAGAACTACCGCGAGGCGTGGAGCGCGGGCACCTTCCCGCTCTGGTACCTCAACACCGTCCTGCTCTGCGGCGGGTTGTTCCTGGTCCAGCTCGCGACGTCCAGCCTCGCCGGCTACGCCTTCGCACGCCTGCGCTTCCGCGGCAGCGGGCTTCTGTTCCACGCCTTCCTGCTGCAGCTGATGCTGCCGCCGGTCGTGCTGCTGGTCCCCAACCTCAAGACCATCGCGGCGCTCGGGCTCTACGACCATCTCGCCGGCATCGCCGCCCCCTATGCCGCCTCCGCCTTCGGGGTGTTCCTCATGCGCCAGACCTTCCGTTCCATCCCGCGCGACTTCGAGGACGCGGCGCGCATCGACGGCGCGGGCATCATCGACCTCATCCGCCATGTGCTGTTGCCGCTGGCGCGACCGGGCATCGCCGCCTTCGCCATCGTTTCGATCGCGACCCATTGGAACGAATTCCTCTGGCCGCTGATCGCCACCTCCAGCCCCAGCGAGCAGGTGCTGACCGTGGGTCTCGCGTCCTTCACGACCGCGGGCGAGGCGGGGGCGCAATGGGGGCTGATCGCGGCCGGTACGGCGCTGGTCGCGGCCCCGCTGCTCGCGGGCTTCATCGTCGCGCAACGGCATTTCGTCAGCGCGCTCACCGCTTCCGGCCTCAAATGAAAAAAGGAGAGGGAATCATGAGACGACTCATACTGGCGGCGGCACTCGCCGTGGCTCCCGTGGCGGCACATGCCGCGACGGATATCGACTTCTTCTTCCCCGTTCCCGTACAGGGCACGCTTGCCGTCGAGATGCAGAAGCTGATCGGCGAGTTCAACAAGGCGCATCCCGATATCCACGCCACCGCCGTCTACACCGGCAGCTACGACGACACGGATCTCAAGACCCGTGCCGCGATCAAGGCCGGGCACCCGCCGGCGGTGGCGCTGATGAGCGCCAATTTCATCCGTAACTACGCCATCACCCACAACGCGCAGCCGCTCGACGTGCTGATCGCGCCCGAGGCCAAGTCCGACGCCGACTACATGGCGCGCTTCTTCCCAGCTCTGCTGCCGAACGCGGTGATCGGCGGGCACGTCTACGGCATCCCGTTCCAGAACTCGACGCCGCTGCTGTTCTACAGCGTCGATGCCTTCAAGGACGCCGGGCTCGACCCCAACAAGCCGCCGCAGACCTGGGCGGAATGGTACGCCGACGCACAGAAGCTCACGAAGGTGCAGAACGGGCAGACGGTGCGCTGGGGCATGATGATGCCCGAGACCTCGGACTATCTCGGCTGGATCATGTCCGGCCTGGTGATGGCCAATGGCGGGCAGTGGTGGAACCACGATTGGGGCGGTGAGGTCTACTACAACCAGCCCTCCACCGTCGGCGCGCTCACCTTCCTCGACGACCTGATCCACAAGGCGCACGCGATGCCCGCGTCGGTGACCGACGCGAACGCGACCACCACGGCCTTCTTCAGCGGCCATGCCGGCATGATGATCCTCTCCACCGGCGCGCTCGGCTTCGTGCGCAACGGCATGAAGACGCCGTACAAGACCGCGTTCCTGCCCGGCCAGATCACGCACGCGGCCCCCATCGGCGGCGGCAGCCTGCTGATCCCCGCGGGCAACTCGCCCGAGCGGCAGAAGGCGGCGTGGACGCTGATCGAGTGGCTCACCTCGCCCGCCATTGCCGGGCAGTGGAGCCGCTTCACCGGCTACTTCGCGCCCAACCGCGGCGCCTACGACCTGCCGGAGATGAAGGATTATCTCGCCAAGTACCCGGACGCGAAGGTCGCGATCGACCAGCTCCAGTACGCCGTGCCCTGGTTCGACACCTATGACGTGGTCGGCGTGCGCAAGGCGCTGGAGAACGAGATCCAGGCGATGATCGCGGGCAAGGAGACGCCGGCCGAGGCCGCCGCCCGCGGCCAGACGGCCGCCGAGGCGCTGCTGGCACCCTACGTCAAGCAGACGGCGCTCAACGTTCCCTGATCTGCATCGCTGCCTCACATCCGGCGGTGATTGCCTGGGCAGCCAAGCCCGGCGATCATCGCCGGAAGCCTTTGTCCAAGACCTCGGGAGTTCCGCCTTGCTCATCCTCCAGATCACCGACCTGCATGTGCGCCCGCACGGCATGGCGTCCTCGCGCACCGGCGAGACCAACATGCTGGTGGAGCGCGCGCTGCGTGCCGTGCGCGCCTTCACGCCGCGCCCCGACGCGCTGATCGTCACCGGCGACCTCACGGATAACGGCCTCGCCGACGAATATGCGGAGCTGGCTGCGATCCTGCGTCGCACCGTGGACCTGCCCACCTACATGATCCCCGGCAATCACGATCGCCGCGAGGCGCTGAAGCGGGAGATGGCCGCCTGGCCCGGCATGACGGCTGACCCCGAGTTCGTGCAGTACACGGTGGAGGATCTGCCGGTCCGCCTGGTGATGCTCGATACCGTCATCCCCGAGAGCGGCGCTGGCGAGCTGTGCGAGAAGCGGATGCGCTGGCTCGATGCCACGCTCGCCGCCGAGCCGAAGAAGCCCACGATGATCGGCATGCACCACCCGCCGTTCCTCACCGGCATCGGCCATATGGACCGGATTCCGTTGCGAAATTGGAAGGAATTCCAGCACCTGCTCGCGCGTCACAGGCAGGTGGTTCGCGTGGTCTGCGGCCACGACCACCGGCCCATCGTCACCCAGGTCGGCCCAACGATCGGCTGCATCGCCCCCTCGGTCGCGCACCAGGTGGAGCTTGACCTCGGCCCGCACCAGGCGCCGCTGTGGAACCTGGAGCCGCCCGCCTTCCTGCTGCATTACTGGAGCGAAACGACGGGCCTCGTCACCCACATGGGGTATGTCGAGAGCTATCCCGGCCCCTATCCTTTCCTTCTCGACCCCGACTACCCCGGCGTGCCGCCGCGCTAGCGCGGAACACCGATCGCGTCCGGGGCTTTGGTCATTTCACGGCACCTTCAGCCTCTTTGCTTCCCGCAGTGCCGCTACCCGCCGCGCTGCCCCCAATGCTGCGCGCGCCCACGCCACCAGCTCGTCCGGCTCGTCGAGCAGCCGTTCCGGCACCGGCCAATAAGCCAGCTCGATGCGCTGCCCGCGCTTCACGTAGCTCAGCGCCCCGCGCGCGCCCCCGTCCCCAAACATCGCCCGGTTGCCGTCATCAACGCGCAGATACAACACGTCCTCGCCCACCAGCGCGAATAGCACCCCGTCGCGAAACAACCCGGTCTTGCCGAACATCCGCCGCATCGCAACCGGTCCCAGCGGTGCGAGCTGCTCCTGCAGGAACTCGGCAAACCCCTTGCTCGCGACCATCACGCCTCCGCCTGGTACCGCCCCAAACCTCGATAGCCCGCTGGCGATACGAACCCACCCGGGTGCAACGCCCGAACTCCAGGCGTTTCCCATTGTGCCGAACCCGCACCTTGGGACGGTAGGAAAAGCGATAGCGGAACGACCCCGGGGGCGGTCAGACCACCGCGCGCTGGCCGCGCCGCGCCGCCATCACCGCCGCGGCGGCCAGCAGGCAGGCCACGCCCGCGGCGGCGAAGGCCGGGATGTAGGTCGAGAGCGCATCGCGTGTGATGCCGGCGCCGATCGCGGCCGTCGCGGCGCCGAGCTGGTGCGCCGCGAAGGCCCAGCCGAACACCAGCGGCCCGCGCTCGCGCTCCAGCACCTGGCCCGCCAGCCGCACCGTGGGCGGCACGGTCGCGATCCAGTCGAGCCCATAGAACACGGCGAAGGCGGAGAGCCCGACGACGGTGAAATCCAGGAATGGCAGCATCAGCAGCGACAGCCCGCGCAGCCCGTAGTACCAGAACAGCAGCACCCGGCTGTCCACGCGATCGGAAAGCCAGCCACTGGCGATGGTGCCGACGAAGTCGAACGCGCCCATCATCGCCAGCACGCTCGCGGCGGCGACGTCGGTCATGCCGAAATCGTGACAGAGCGGAATGAAATGCGTCTGCACCAGCCCGTTCGTCGACAACCCGCAGACGAAGAACGTGCCGAACAGCACCCAGAACAGAGGCCTTGTGGAGGCATCCGACAGTGCCGAGAAGCTCGCGCGCACCGCGCCCTCGCGCGGCTTCGGCGGTGCCTCCACGTCGCGCGCGCCGAAGGCCGGCAGGCCCAGCGAGCCCGGATGGTCGGCGCCGAGCAGCACCACCAGCACCAGGCAGAGCACGCAGGCCAGGGTTGCCGGCAGCAGCGCCTCGCGCCAGCCGATATGGTCGGAGATCCAGGCGGCGACGGGCAGGAAGGCGAGCTGCCCCGTCGCGTTCGCCGCCGTCAGCAGGCCGAGCACCAGGCCGCGCCGCGCATGGAACCAGCGCGTCACCACCGTGGCTGCCAGCACCATCGCCGTCATGCCGGTCGCCACGCCCACCAGCACGCCCCAGGAGAGCCAGAGCTGCCACAGCGCCGTCATGCGGCTCGCGATCACCACGCCCGCGACGATGAGCGAGACCGCCGCCGTGACCACGGCGCGCATGCCGTAGCGCCCGATCAGCGCCGCGGCGAACGGGGCGGTGACGCCGAACAGCACCAGCCGCAGCGCCAACGGGCCGGAGACGGAAGCCGTGTCCCAGCCGAATTCCTGGCGTAGAGGCACGATCAGGATGCCGGGCATGCCGAGAGCCGCGGCCGTGGACAGCGTGGTGAGAAAGGTGATCGCCGCCATCACCCATCCGTAATGGATGCCATGGCGGGACAGCACGGGCGCGAGACGGGCAGCGAACATGGCGGTTCCTCGGCGGACGTTCGGTGACGGACGAGACGGTCAGAGGCGCGCGGCGGCGTGGGCGAGTTCTCGGGCGGATTCCAGCGCCGCGTCGGATGCGGCCGCATGCCCCCGCAGCGCGCGGGCGAGCACCAGGCCGCCGTTCATCGCGGAAAGGGCGGCCGCGGCGGCGCGGGCGCGTGCCTCGGGCGGCATGGCGGCGGGCAGCGCGTTGGCGAGTTCGGCCGCGAGCGCCGCGGCGCCCTCCGCCAGCGCGTCGGCCAGTGGACCGGGCTCGCGCGCCGCCTCCGGGCCCAGGGTGGCGATCGGGCAGCCATCGGCTGGGTTGTCGCGATGGGCGGGGCGCAGATAGGCGTCGATCAGCGCCGCGAACGGGTCGCGGCCGGCCGCGCGGGCCCGCTCCGCCCGCTCGCGCCACTTGTCGGCGGCACGCAGCAGGGAGTTGCGCAGCGCCGCGGCGGCCAGCGCCGCCTTGCCGGGGAAGCGGCTGTAGACGGCGCCATGGGTCAGGCCCGCGGCGCGCGCGACCTCCGCGACGCCGACGCCGCCGAAGCCCCGCTCGCGGAACAGGTGCTCGGCCGCGGCGAGGATCGCGGCGGTATGGTCTTTGTGCATGGTGGTGGAGACGCGCATGGCAGAATGATGATGATGACCATCATCATTGTCAACAGCCGCTTCCGGGCGCGTCAGGCCGGGCCCGCCCTCACGGCTTCACGCCCGCGTCAGCGCCTGCGGGATCTCGAACAGCCCGTCGTGGTGCCGCACCTCCGGCCAGCTCTGCCCGGGCCAGCGCCAGGTCCCTTCCGGCAGCAGCGTGCGCATGACGGGCAGCGCGCAATGGAAGGGCGGCCCGCCATCGCGCCCGGTCTGCATGAACAGCGCCGCCAGCACCCCGCCCGGCCGCAGCCAGCGCGCAAGCTGCACCGTGTATTCCCGCAGCCGCGCCGGTGGCAGGGCGCAGAGGCAGGTCTGCTCGTAGACCGCGTCGAACGGTTCGCCGGGCAGGAAGGACAGCACATCCCCCTCCAGCGCCACGCCGCCCTTCGGCGCCAGCGCCGCGCGCTGATGCGCAACCGCGGTTGGCGCGATGTCCAGCGTTGTCACGTGGAACCCGGCCTGCGCCAAGTGCAGCGGCTCGTGGCTGCGTCCGGCGCCGGGCACCAGGATGCGGCAGGGCTTCAGCGTGCCGTCCGCCAGCCAGGCGAGAAGCCCGGGCGAAACCGCCTCCCGCTGCCAGCCGGTGCGGCCTTCCTGGTAGCGTGTTTCCCACTCGTTCGTGTCGTTCATGCGGGCGATCCAACGTCCTCGGGCAGTTGCATCCAACCGGGCACGCACGGCGTGAGCCCGGCACCGGCGGCCATCAGCGGGCCGTGCAGCGCGTCCAACCTTAGCGTCGCCAGTGCCATCTGGTCGATGCCGGAGCGGACAATCCCCACCTCCTGCCCCGCCGCGTCCAGCACCGGCGTGCCCGGCGGCGGCAGCGCGCCCGCGACCGCCACCGGCAACAGCCGGCGCTTCACCAGGCCGCGATAGCGGGTGCGGGCGGTCAGCTCCTGGCCCATCCAGCAGCCTTTGTCCCAGGCGATGGCGCCGAGTTCGTCGAAGCCGGCCTCGAGCAGCACGGTCTTCTCCGGGTCATGGTCGCGGGGTTCCGGCAGGCCGAGCGGAATCCGGTGCCGCTCCCATGCCTCTACGGGGTCTGTGCCACGGCGGGACGCGGCGAGCAGACGGAACCCGGCCTGCGGCAGTCGCGGATCGGCCACGGCGCCCTCCGGCGCGTCCGGCCAGGCCACATGCACGGCAAGCGGAACCGGCTCGATTGCGACCCTGCTCCTCAGCCGGAAGCGCAACAGCCGCGTCCGCACCAGCTCCACCTGTTCCGCCACGAGATCCAGCAGCAGCGCGTCGGCCGTCGCGTGGATGAAGAAATCCGCCAGGTACTTGCCCTGCGGCGTCAGCAGCGCGGACCACAGGCAGCGCCCGGGGGTCGCGCACGCCACGTCCGCGGAGACCAGGCCCTGGAGGTAGGCGGTGCGATCCTCGCCGCTGAGGGCAAGCACGGCGCGATCCGGCAGGTAAACGAGCATGGCGGCAAAGGTGGCGTCGGCACCGCGAGACGACAAGCGTTGGCGAACCCCCCCGGTCGACAGACGCCTCAAGACAAGAATCGGGCACGATGGTAGAGCCCGCCCATGACGCATCAAACGAGACCATGTGCGGCATCGCGGGGCTGATCGCCGGTCCCGGGGCGCCCCAGCCGGACGCCGCAACGCTCGCCGCCATGATCGCGGCCATGGCGCACCGGGGGCCGGATGCCGGCGGGCAGACGATCTCCGGTCGCGTCGGCATCGCGCAGAACCGGCTCGCCATCATCGACCTGGTGACCGGCGACCAGCCCTTCTTCGCCGGCACCGCGGCGCTGGTGGCGAACGGGGAGATCTACAACTACCGCGAGCTGCGCGCGGCGATGCCCGGCGTCAACTTCGCCTCGATGAGCGATTGCGAGCCGCCGCTGCACCTCTACCTGCGCGACGGGCCGGACTACGCGCGCGCCCTGCGTGGCATGTACGCGATCGCGATTCATGACCGCGCCGCCCGCCGCGTCGCCGTCTCGCGCGACCGCTGGGGCATCAAGCCGCTGTATTACGCACAGACGGAGCAGGGCCTCGCCTTCGCCTCGGAGGCGCAGGCGCTGATCGCGGCAGGGCTGGTGCGGCGCGGCCTGCGCCCGGCGGCGCGCGACGAACTGCTGCAGATGCAGTTCACCACCGGGGCCGAGACCATCTTCCCCGGCATCTCCCGCCTGCTGCCCGGCGAGACGGTACAGGTGGCGGACGGCAAGATCGTCGACCGCCGCCGTGTCATCGCACTGCCGGAGAGCGGGCCGGAGGCGATCACGGAGGACGAGGCGCTCCGCCGGCTCGACCGCGCGCTCGAGGAAAGCGTCGACCTGCATCAACGCAGCGACGTGCCCTACGGCATGTTCCTCTCGGGCGGCATCGATTCGGCCACGGTGTTGACGCTGATGGCGCGCCTCAACGACCGCCCGGTGCTGGCCTTCACCGCGGGCTTCGCCGCCCAGGGCGCCGCCGACGAGCGAGAGGCCGCGAAGCGGGTGGCCACTGCGCTCGGCGCCCGGCACGAGACGCTGGACGTGACGGAGGCGATGGTCTGGCGGCACCTGCCGGAGATCGTCGCCTGCATGGACGACCCGGCGGCGGACTATGCCATCATCCCCACCTGGTTCCTCGCGCAACGCGCCCGCCAGGAGGTGAAGGTGGTGCTCTCCGGCGAGGGCGGCGACGAGATCTTTGCCGGATACGGCCGCTACCGCAGCGCGATGCGGCCCTGGTGGCTGGGCGGGCGGGTGATGCGCGCGCGCGGCAACTTCGATCGCGTGCAGGTGCTGCGCCAGAACCCGCGGAATTGGCGCGACGGCCAGGCGGCGGCCGAGGTACGTTCCGCCACCGCCGGGCGCACGCGGCTGATGGCGGCGCAGGCGACGGATATCGAGGACTGGCTACCGCACGACCTGCTGCTCAAGCTCGACCGCTGCCTGATGGCGCACGCGGTGGAGGGGCGCACGCCGTTGCTCGACCAGGGGGTCGCGGACGCGGCCTGGCGGCTGCCGGATTCGCTGAAGATCCGTAACGGCATGGGCAAGTGGCTGCTGCGCAAATGGCTGGAGAAGAACTGCCCCGCCGCCAATCCGTTCGGGCCGAAGCAGGGTTTCACGGTGCCGATGGGCGCCTGGATCTCGGGCGTCGGCGAGAAGCTGGGCAAGCTGGTGGCGGCCCAGGAAGGCATCCAGGAGGTCGCGGAGCCCACGCGGGTGGAGGCACTGTTTCGCCATTGCAGCGGCCGCCGCAACTCCGGGTATCTCGCCTGGATCCTGCTGTTCTATGCGCTGTGGCACCGCACGCATGTGCTGGGGCTGAAGCCGGAGGGCGATGTGTTCGAGGCACTGGCAACGCGATGAATCCTTTCGATCTCGTTATCAAGAACGGCACCTGCCTCACGCCATGGGGGCGCGTGCAGACCGATGTGGCGGTGCGGCACGGGCGCATCGCGGGCTTCCAGGGCGGCGAGGCGCGGCAGGTGATCGACGCCACTGGGCTCATGGTGCTGCCGGGCCTGATCGACCCGCACGTGCATCTGCGCGACCCCGGAACGGGCGATGCCAGTGGTGCCACGGTCGAGAGCATACCCACGGGTACGAAGGCCGCGGTGTTGGGCGGCGTTGCCTGCGTGTTCGACATGCCGAACACCAGCCCCGCCGCGACGGATGCCGCGACGCTCGCTACGAAACGCGCGTATGCGGGCAAGAACGCCTGGTGCGATATCGGGCTCTATGTCGGGGCGACGAAGAACAACATCGCGAGCCTCGGCACGCTGGAGGCGGAGCCAGGTGTCTGTGCCATCAAGGTGTTCGCCGGCTCCTCCACGGGCGATCTCCTGATCGAGGACGACGAGAGCCTGGAGCGGGTCATGCGCAGCGGGCGCCGGCGCATCGCCTATCACAGCGAGGACGAGTACCGGCTGCGCGAGCGGCGCGCGATGTTCCACCAGGGCCAGCCCTACGCGATGCACGCCGAGTGGCGGGATGTGGAATGCGCCTTCCTCGGCACCAGGCGGCTGATGGCGCTGGCGATGCGCACCGGCAGGCCCGCGCATATCCTGCACGTTTCGACAGCGGAAGAACTTGCCTACCTTCGCGACTACCGCGAGGTCGCGACGGTGGAAGTGCTGGTGAACCACCTCACGCAGATCGCCCCGGACGCGTATGACCGCCTCGGCGCCTACGCGGTGATGAACCCGCCGATCCGCGACCGCCGGCACTGGGAGGCGGCGTGGGCAGCCGTCGCGGACGGCACGGTCGATTGCATCGGCTCAGACCACGCGCCGCACAGCCGGGAGGCAAAGGCCAGGCCCTGGCCGGACACCGCGGCCGGCCTTACCGGCGTGCAGACGATCGTGCCGGTGATGCTGGACCACGTGAACGCCGGGCGGCTCTCGCTTGAGCGGATGGTGGACCTGATGTGCGCCGGCCCCGCGCGTGTGTACGGCGCCGTCGGCAAGGGCCGCATCGCCGCCGGCTACGACGGCGACTTCACCCTGGTCGACATGGGCGCCGAGCGCGTCATCGAGGAAAGCTGGATCGCCTCCCCCTGCGGCTGGACCCCGTTCGCCGGCATGCGCGTCAGGGGCTGGCCCGTCGCCACCGTGGTGCGCGGCAACGTGGTGATGCGCGACGGCGAGGTGCTCGGCGCGCCGGTGGGGAAGGTCGTTTCGTTCGGCTGAGCGTTTTCGCTACACCCCGGCAGGCAGCTTCGCGCGCATCATCTCCCGCCGGTCGAATTTTCGCCCATCAACGACGAAGGTGCCGTCGCCGATGGCGTGGATCAGGCGGCGTTCCTTGCGCGCCGGGTCGATATGCGCCGCGACGGTTTCGAGGATGACGATGTTGTGGTCGTCGATGATGTCGCGCACGCGGCATTCGAGGTTGGCGAGGCATTGCTCGATGAGCGGCGGGCGGACCTGCTTCGCCTTCGCGCGGGTGAGGCGGAATTTCTCGAATTTGTCCGTGTCCGCGCCGGAGCAGGTGCCGACGCCGACCACCTTGTCGAGCAGGTCGATCGTCGGGATCGCGATGACGCACTCCTTCGTGGCCGTGAGCGCCGCGTAGGAGTGATTCCAGGGGCCGGTGGTGAGCGCGAATCCGCCGGCGAAATCCAGCACCATGGTCCAGGAAATGGTCATGATGTTGTCATGCGTGCCGTCATGGGTGGTCACCATGATGACCGGCCCACATTCCATCAGCGTGAACGCCTTGCCGATCGGAAGGTTTCGCATGCGCGCCTCCGGTAGTTGGGTCCAGCGACCGTCGCGCGAGTAGCGCGCCTTCGTCATGGCCATCTCTGGTGGGTCCGGGCAGAACCCGGAATGCTATCCTATAGCCTTTTCGCCCCGCAGTTTCGCGATCTCCGCATCGCTATAGCCGATTTCCCGCGCAATCTCATCCGTCTGCTGGCCGACCGCGGGGATGTCGTGTGTCAGTCCCGGCCGTTCGCCGTCGATCGCGATGGGCAGCGCCGGGAGCTTGCTCGTCCGCCCGTCCGGCAGCGTCACCGGCACCAGCCCGCCGGCGGCATTGAGGTGCGGGTCGTCGAACAATTCCACCGGCCGCGTGATCGGCGCAAAGGGCAGGCCGAGCTTCTCGCAGCGGTCGGCGAGGTCCTTCGTCGTGTACTGCTTCAGCACCTCGGCGACGCGGGGCAGCGTGCGGTCGCGGGCGGCGACGCGCTGTGCGGAGTTGCCGAGGGTGGGGTCGTTCGCGAACTCCGGCAGGCCGAACGCCTCGCAGAATATCGCCCATTGCGTATCCGTCACGACGCCGACGAACAGGCGGCTGTCGCTGGTCTCGAAGATGTCGTAGATCGGCCAGGCCGGGCGCCGGTCCGTCATCGGCGGCGCCTCTGTCCCCGTCACCGCGTATTGCGCCATGTGCTGCGCCACGAGCAGCGCGTTGTTCTCGAACAGGCCGGACTGGATGTGCCGGCCACGGCCGGTGCGGTGGCGTTCCTCGATGGCGGCGAGGATGCCGATGGCGCCGAACATGCCGCCCATGATGTCGTTGACGGAGCTGCCCGCGCGCAAGGGGCGGTCGCGGAAGCCGGTCATATAGGCAAGCCCGCCCATCATCTGCACCACCTCGTCGAGCGCCACGCGGTGGTCGTAGGGACCGGGCAGGAAGCCCTTGTTGGAGCAGTAGATGAGGCGCGGGTTCTCCGCCATCAGCGCCTTCGCGCCGAGGCCGAGCTTGTCCATCGCACCGGGGCGGAAATTCTCCACCACAGCATCCGCGGTGGCGACCAGGCGCTTTACCAGCGCAAGTCCCTCCGGCTGCTTCATGTCCACGGCGATGCTGCGCTTGTTGCGGTTCATCAACGTGAAGAACCCGGCGCCAGCGCCGGTGAGGCGGCGCGTGTTGTCGCCCGCGGGGTAGGGCTCGACCTTGATCACGTCGGCGCCGAGGTCGCCGAGCACCAGGCCCGTGGTCGGGCCCATGATCATGTGGACGAACTCGACGACCCGAATCCCCTTGAGCGGCAGCTCCATGATGCTCAGGCCGCCGCGCGGAACGTCTTCGGGATTCCGGCCTTGGCGACCTGGCTGTGCATCGGCTCGGCGGGCAGGCCCTCGTGCAGCGGCCGGCGCGCCTCCAGCAGCTTCGCGAGGTCGATGCCGGTCGAGAAACCCATGCTCTCCAGCATGAACACGAGGTCCTCCGTCACGATGTTGCCGGACGCGCCCGGTGCGAAGGGGCAGCCGCCGAGGCCCGCGAGCGCCGAATCGAAATCCCGGATGCCCTCCTCCAGCCCCGCGAGCGCGTTGGCGAGGCCGAGGCCCATCGTGTCGTGCAGATGCAGTCCGGTGAAAACCTTGCCGACCGCCGCACGCGTCGCGCGAACGAGGGACTTCACCTGCGCCGGGTTCGCGTAGCCAACGGTATCGGCCAGCGCCAGCGTGTCCGGCTGGTGCGCGGCCAGCGCCTCGGCGACGCGCAGCACCGCCGCCTCCGGCACCACGCCGTCGATGGAGCAGCCGAACGCGGTGGAGCACGCGGCCTCCACCTCCATGCGGCGCGGCTGGGCACGCACCCATCGGATGATGCGCCCGACCTCCTCCGCCTGCTCCATCGGGCTGCGGTTGAGGTTGGCGCGGCTGTGGCCCTCGCTCACGGAGACCGGGATGCTGACGCGATGGGCACCCGCCTCGTAAGCGCCCATGGCCCCACGCAGGTTGGGGGCCAGCGCCACGATGGTAACGCCCGGAAGGTCTACGGTCGCGCGCACCACGTCCGCCGTGTCCGCCATTTGCGGGATCAGCTTGGGGGGCACGAAGCTGCCGACCTCGATTTCCCGCACGCCGGCAGCGGCGATGGCGCCGATCCAGGCAATCTTGGCCGGGGTCGCCATGATGGTGCTGGCCATCTGCAACCCGTCGCGCGGGCCAACCTCGCAGACCGTCACATGTTCCGTCACGGGATCCTCCCCCAAATGGTCGGCGGACCTTGGCTGCCGCAAAAAAAACTCGCAAGTCCGCGCATGCATGGCATATCTGCGAGACCATTCCCCCGCCAAGAGGGCTTCGATGCGGCTACAGCGCCTGGCGCCGATCCTTTGCGGCGCGGTCTTCCTTCTCTGCGCGCGCGCGGCACACGCGCAATTCGGTCCGCCCGGCCCGCCCGCGGTGGGTGTCTTCGCGGCCAGGCCGGAACAGGTGACAGAGACCAGCGAGTTCGTTGGCCGGATCCAGGCAGTGCACAAGGTGGCGCTGGTCGCGCGCGTGACCGCCTTCCTGACCGAGCGCCTATTCACCGAGGGCTCGGAAGTCCAGAAGGGACAGCTGCTCTATACGCTGGAACGCGGGCCGTTCGAGGCGGACGTGGCGGCAAAGCGCGCCGCCGTGGCGCAGAACGAGGCGCTGCTCGCCAACGCCACGCGGACGCTGAAGCGCGCGGAGGCCCTGATCGGCACGCCTGCGGGCCAGCGCTCGACGGTGGATGATGCGCTGGCCGCGCAGCAAAGCCAGGCGGCACAGTTCGCGAGCGCGCGGGCGAACCTGGATGCCTCCGAGATCAACCTCGCCTATACCGAAATCCACGCCCCGGTCGCCGGCAAGATCGGACGCACGTCCTATTCCGTCGGCAACGTGGTGAGCCCGAGCTCGGGACCTCTGGCGACGATCGTGAGCCAGGACCCGATGTACGTGGTGTTCCCGGTGGCGACGCGCGAGGCGCTGGACCTGCGCGACAAATACGCGATGCAGGGTGGGTTCTCCGCCGTGCGCGTGCGGCTGCGGCTGCCCAACGGCAAGCTCTACGGCCAGAGCGGCACGATCGACTACCTCGATCCCAGCGTGTCGCAGACGACGGACACGCTGGTGATGCGCGCGAGCATCCCGAACCCGCTGCTGCCCGGCGCCACAAAGGGCGGCCCCGCCAACCGGGAGCTGACGGACGGTGAGTTCGTCACCGTGTTGTTCGAGGGCGTGCAGCCGGTGACCGTGCTCGGCGTCCCGCGCCAGGCGGTGCTGGCGGACCAGCAGGGCAGCTATGTCTATGTCGTTGACGCGACGAAACATATCTCCATCCGGCGCGTGACGCTGGGCCAGTCGACGGAGGCGATTGCCGCGATCAGCGCCGGGCTGAAGCAAGGGGAGGAGGTGGTGGTGGACGGGCTGCAGCGGGTGCGGCCGGGGATCGTGGTCAATCCGCACCCGTTCGTGCCGCCGCCGGCCGAGGCCGCCGCGGCGAAGCCCTGACCCGGACGGCACGCGCGTGATTTCCGGCGTCTTCATCGATCGGCCGCGCCTGGCCATCGTCATCGCGATCCTGATCACGCTCGCGGGCGCGATCTCGCTCACGCGCATCCCGGTGGCGCAGTTCCCGGACATCGTGCCGCCGCAGGTGCAGGTCACCACCACATTCCCCGGCGCTTCGGCGTCGGTCGTGGAGAGCACGGTGGCGCAGCCGCTGGAGGCGCAGATCAACGGCGTCGACAAGATGCTGTACATGAAGTCCACCAGCGGCAACGACGGCAGCTACAACCTCACCGTCAGCTTCACGCTTGGGACGAACCCGGACATCGACACGGTCAACGTCAACAACCGTGTGCAGGCGGCACTGTCGAAGCTGCCGCAGGAGGTGCAGCGCCAGGGTGTCACGGTGCAGAAGCGCAGCTCCGCGATCCTGAAATTCCTCCAGTTCTACTCGCCCGGCGGCAAGCTCTCGCCGCTGTTCATCAGCAACTACGTCACCATCAATGTGCTCGACGCGATCTCGCGCACCCCGGGCGTGGGCCAGGCCTTCGTGTTCGGCGCGCAGAACTACTCGATGCGCATCTGGTTCCGCACCGGGCGCCTGGTGCAGCTCGGCCTCACGCCTGGCGACGTGATCGCGGCGATCACGGCGCAGAACAAGCAGGCGGCGGTAGGCCGCATCGGCGCGCGGCCGATCAGCGACGGGGTGCAGTTTCAGATCAACCTCCAGGCGCAGGGGCGGCTCTCCACACCGGAGCAGTTCGGCAACATCATCCTGCGCGCCAGCCCCGATGGCTCGATCCTGCGCGTGAAGGACGTCGCGCGCGTGGAGCTGGGGACGCAGAGCGAGGACACGCTGTCGCGCCTCAACGGCCAGCCCGCGGTCACCATCGGGATCTACCTCGCACCCGGCGCGAATGCCGTCGCCACGTCCGCCGCCGTGGAAAAGACACTGCAGCGCCTCGAGCCGCGCTTCCCCGAGGGCCTCAAGCGCGTCACCTTCTACGACAGCTCCACCTTCGTCTCCGATACGATCCGCGAGGTGATTACCACGCTGCTCGAGGCGTTCCTGCTGGTGGTGCTGGTCGTCTACCTGTTCCTCGGCAAGCTCCAGGCGACCATCATCCCCACGGTCGCGGTGCCGGTGAGCCTGATCGGCACCTTCGCGGTGCTGCTGCTGATCGGCTTCTCGGCCAACACCGTCTCGCTGCTCGCGCTCGTGCTCGCGATCGGCGTCGTCGTCGACGACGCGATCGTGGTGGTCGAGAACGTCGAGCGCGTGATGGAGGAGGAACCGGAGCTCACGCCGGCGGAGGCGACGAAGAAGGCGATGCGCCAGATCACCGGCCCGGTGATCGCAATCAGCCTCGTGCTGCTCTCGGTGTTCGTGCCGATCGCGTTCATCCCCGGCGTTTCGGGCGAGCTGTTCCGGCAATTCGCCATCACCATCAGCGTCGCGATGCTGATTTCGGCCACCAACGCGCTGACCTTGTCACCCGCCCTGTGCGCGGTATTCCTGCGCCCGGGGCGAAAGTCGCACGGCCCGATGTGGCTGCTCTCGCAGGGGATCGACAGGGTCCGGAACGGCTATGCGGCCATCGTGCGGCGGCTGGTGCGCGTCGCGGTGCTCGGCGTGGTCGCGGTGGCGGCGGCGGGGTTCGGCATCTGGACACTGTCGCGGATGACGCCCACGGGCTTCCTGCCGGAGGAAGACCAGGGCGCGTTCTTCGTCGCCGTGCAGCTGCCGGATGGCGCCTCCGTCGCGCGCACGACGGCGGTGGTGCAGCGCGTGGAAGGCATCCTCCGCGCGATGCCGCAGGTGGACAAGACGCTCTCGATCGTCGGCTTCTCGCTGCTCGATGGCGGCGCCGAGAGCAACGCCGCGTTCATGGTCGCGGGGCTGAAGCCGTTCGCCGACCGTACGGCGGTCGCGGATCGCGCGCAGGCGGTGATCGGGCGGGTGTTCGGTGCCGTCTCGCAGATTTCGTCCGCTGCGATCTTCCCGTTCAACCTGCCGCCCATCATCGGCCTCTCGACCTCGGGCGGCTTCGAGTACGAGCTGCAGGCGCTGGAGGGCCAGGATCCCGCGGCGATGAGCAGCGTCATGTACGGCCTGCTCGGTGCGGCGAACTCCGACAAGCGGCTCGCGCGCGTGTTCTCGACGTTCAGCGCCACCACGCCCTCGCTCTTCCTCGACATCGACCGTGCGAAGGCCGAGGCGCTCGGCGTCAACGTCGCCGACATCTTCACCACGCTGCAGGCGACGCTGGGCGGCATCTACGTCAACGACTTCAACCTCTACGGCCGCACCTGGGAGGTGCAGGTCGAGGGCGACGCCATCGACCGCATGGACGAGAGCGCGCTATGGCGCATCTTCGTCCGTAACGAGACCGGAACGATGGTGCCGCTGCGCGCGCTGGCAACCGCGCATACCATCCTCGGCCCGCAGGTGATCACGCGCTACGACAACTACCGCGCGATCACCATCAACGGCTCGCCGGCGCCTGGCGTCTCCACCGGCACCTCGCTCGCCGCGATGACGGAGATCTCGAAGAAGACGCTGCCACCAGGCTACGACTTCGAGTGGACCGGCACCGCCTACCAGGAGGCGCAGTCGGCGGGACAGACGGGCCCTATCCTCGGGCTCGCGGTGCTGTTCGCCTACCTGTTCCTCGTGGCGCTGTACGAGAGCTGGTCCATTCCGGTGCCGGTGCTGCTTTCGGTCGCGATCGGCGTGCTCGGCGCCTATATCGG
This sequence comes from uncultured Pseudomonadota bacterium, assembly GCA_963764465.1. Classification (GTDB taxonomy): domain Bacteria; phylum Pseudomonadota; class Alphaproteobacteria; order Acetobacterales; family Acetobacteraceae; genus JAJXXT01. Next base: position 75,661 of record CAVXSO010000002.1, read on the forward strand.
CGTCTCCGTCGCGCATATCGCGCTCGACCTTTACGGGCAGATCGGGCTCGTGGTGCTGATCGCGCTCTCGGCGAAGAACGGCATCCTGATCGTCGAGTTCGCCAAGGAGCGGCGCGAGGAGGGGATGTCGATCCGTGATGCCGCGGTGACCGGCGCGCGCACCCGGTTCCGCGCCGTGGTCATGACCTCCATCGCCTTCGTGCTCGGCCTGCTGCCGCTGGTCACCGCCACGGGTGCGGCGATGCTGTCCCGCCGCGCGGTGGGCACGCCGGTCTTCGCCGGGATGATTGGCGCGACCTGCCTCGGCATCTTCGTCATCCCGATGCTCTACGTGACGGTTCAGACGCTGCGCGAGCGGATCAAGGGGCGGCTCGGCCACCGCCGCGTATGACCGGAAATCGCGGAAGCCGGCGCGCATGGCGGGGGGTTGGCGTTTGCCGCCCGGTGACTAGACTGTAGGGCGAAGAATTCGCCGGAGAATGTCCCATGGAAAAGTTCGGTCTTGCCCAGCCTGTCCGCCGTGTCGAGGACCCGCGCCTGCTGAAGGGGGCGGGCAGCTACACGGACGACATCCAGCTTCCGGGCACGGCCCATGGGGTGGTGCTGCGCAGCCCGCATGCCGCGGCCGCGATCCGCTCCATCGATGCAACGGCGGCGAGGGCCATGCCGGGCGTGCTCGCGGTCTATGTCGCGGCCGATCTCGACGCGGACGGCATCGGCACGCTGCCCTGTGCGGCGAAGGTCAAGAACCGCGACGGCTCGGACCAGGTCTCGCCGGAGCGGCCGGCGCTCGCGCGCACAGCCGTGCACCACGTGGGCACGCCCGTCGCCTTCGTCGTCGCGGAGACGGTGAAGCAGGCGCGCGATGCGGCGGAGGCGATCATGGTGGATTACGATACCCGCCCCTCCGTCACCGACCTCGGCAGCGCGATGGACCCTGGCCAGCCGCTGGTGTGGCAGGAGGCGCCGCGCAACATCTGCTTCGACTGGGAGATCGGCGACAAGGCGGCGGTCGAGGCGGAGTTCGCCAGGGCCGCGCACGTCACGCGCCTCACGGTCGTGAACAACCGCATCGTGGTGAACTCGATGGAGGCGCGGGCGGCGCTTGCCTCCTACGACGCGGCGAGCGGGCGCTGGACGCTGCGCACCAACACCCAGGGCGGCTGGAGCCTCAAGAGCTTCCTCGCCACCGCGATCTTCAAGGTGGATCCGGAGAAGTTCCGCATCATCACGCCGGATGTGGGCGGCGGGTTCGGCATGAAGCTGTTCCTGTATCCGGAGCAGGTGCTGACCTGCTACGCCGCGCGCAAGATCGGCCGGCCGGTGAAATGGACCTCCGAGCGGTCGGAGGCGTTCCTCTCGGACACGCAGGGCCGCGACAACATCACGCTGGGCGAGCTTGCCGTCGACAAGGACGGCAAGTTCCTCGCGTTGCGTACCCGTAACGTCGCCAACATGGGCGCCTATCTCTCGAACTACGCGCCGTTCATCCCGACCGGCGCGGGCACCGGCGTGCTCGCCAGCGTCTATGGGTTCAAGGCGGTCTATGCCAACGTCATCGGCATCTTCACCAACACGGTGCCGGTCGATGCCTATCGCGGCGCCGGGCGGCCGGAGGCGAACTATCTGGTCGAGCGCCTGGTCGATGCCGCGGCGCGCGAACTCAAGATCGACCGTGTGGAACTGCGCCGGCGCAACATGGTCACGCCGGACCGCATGCCGCACCGCACGCCGATGGGCAAGGTCTACGACTCCGGCGATTTCCGCGTCGTGCTCGACCACGCGATCAAGACCGTGGACTGGGCCGGGTTCGAGGGGCGGCGCGCGGAGGCGGCGAAACGTGGCAGGCGGCGTGGCATCGGCATGGCCTACTACCTCGAGGCCACCGGCGGCGCGCCGACGGAGCGCGCGGAGATCCGCTTCGCCGACGACGGCTTCGTCGACGTCTATGTCGGCACGCAGTCCACGGGCCAGGGGCACGAGACCGCCTATGTGCAACTCACTGTCGATCGGCTCGGCGTGCCGGGCGAGAAGGTGCGGGTCCGCCAGGGCGATACCGACACGATTCCCGTCGGCGGCGGCACCGGCGGCGCGCGCAGCCTTTATTCCGAGGGCCAGGCGATCCTGGCGACGGCGGCAACCGTGATCGAGCGCGGGCGCAAGGCCGCATCCGAGGCGCTGGAGGCGGCACCCGCTGACATCGTGTTCGAAACCGGTCGCTTCTCCATCGTCGGCACGGATCGTGGCGTCGGCATCATGGAACTCGCAGCACAGCAGCGCGTGCGGGCGGCGAAGGGCGAGGACGTCACCACGCTCGATGCCGCGGAGATCGCGGAGATCAAGAGCCACACCTTCCCCAATGGCTGCCACATCGCTGAGGTGGAGGTCGATCCCGAGACTGGCACGATCGACGTGCTGCGCTATTCGGTGACCGACGACGTGGGCAAGGCGGTGAACCCGCTGATCGTGCGCGGCCAGGTGCATGGCGGCGTGGCGCAGGGGCTCGGCCAGGCGATCCTCGAGCGGACAGCCTACGACCCGTCTTCCGGCCAGCTGCTCTCCGGCACCTTCATGGACTACGCGGTGCCGCGCGCGGACGACCTGCCGGATATCGAGGTCGAACTCATCGAGGTGCCGTGCGGCACCAACCCGCTCGGCGTGAAGGGCGCGGGCGAGGCCGGCGCGGTCGGCAGCCCGCCGGCGGTGATCAACGCGGTGGTCGATGCGCTCTCGCCGCTCGGCATCACCCATGTCGACATGCCCGCGACGCCCGAGCAGATCTGGCGCGCGGTGGCGAAGGCCGCATAGGCGGCACTTCGCACCGGCGGGTTGAAGCTGTAACCCCCTAGATGGTATGAGGCCTGGGGGAGGTCGGGATGGTTCCGATCCGGCTGGTTTGCTGGTGGCTCGTTATCGCGCTGCTGCCCGGTGGCATGCCGCCGGCGCTCGCCCACGGAGGCGTCGATCTGGCGCCATCCGGCCTGCCCGGCGAGTTCTATATCGGGCAGGCGACCACCACGGGGTTCGACACGCGCTACCGCGCGGATGGCATGGCGCGGGCGCTGCGCAAGGTGCTGGTGCGGGTGTCCGGCGACCCGGCGCTGGCGCATGACCCGCGCGTGACCGCCCTGGTGCCGGACACAAAGGCGCTGATCCACCTCTATTCATATCGCGACGAGATGGCGGGGATCCCCCGCCATGACGAGCAGGGCACATACGACCGGCCCTACCTGATGACGGTCGCGTTCGACCCTGGAAAAATCGACGCGCTGCTGGCGAAGCTCGGCGAGAAGCCGTGGCTCGGGCCGCGACCGGTGATCGTGCCGGTCGTGCTGGTGCGCGGCCGTGACGTGCCGAACACGCGGACCTACCTGGTGACGGCGAGGGAGCCGCTCGCCGCGAACGCCCGCGCAGACCTGGCGCGATTTGCGCTGCGCTATGGCGTTCGCATCCGTGTGCCAAGCGCCACGGAGCTCAGCGCATGGGGCGTCGGGGCGGCCGCCTTTCCCGTGGTGGACTCGCGCGACGGCGCGGTGTTCGCCGGCGGCAGCGCAACCTTCCGGGTGGCCACGCTCGGCTGGGTCGGCATCTGGCGATTGCGCATCGGCAACGACATCCGGGTCTGGAGCGTGGCCGGCGTGGAGCTCGACGAGGCGCTGGATCGCCTCGTCTCAGGCGCGGTGGCGGCGGCCTCCGGCCATCCGCTACCGTAGGCCGCCTCAGGCCGGCTGCCAGGCGAGCGCCACCTCCTCGCGGAACGCGAAGCGCTCGAAATGCCGGCCGACGACATCCTGCACGCGCGCCAGGCTCTCCGCGTCGGCGGCGGAGGCGATCAGGGTCAGCGTCTCGCCCTCCGCGCGCAGCGCGCAGGTGCCGGCATCAAAGGCAATGCTGCCGGACGCCGCGCCAGGCTCGCCCTCCTCCAGCGTCACTGGCCGGCGATGCTGGAAATGCTTGCAAAGCTGGACGAGGTAGCGCCGCGCGAGGGCCCCGTGCCATTCCGCGCGGCTGGAGAGCGCGTCCATCAGCTGCGCTCCACCGCGAGCGCCGCGGCATCGAGCGCGGCCGCGATAGCCTCGGCCGCCGCCGGCTCCAGCGGACCGCGGCGCAGGCGCAGCCGCAGCGCCAGCTTGAGGTTCTCCATCGCGCGCACAACCGGGGCGGGCACGCCGGATCGTCCCTCCCCAGCGCCGCCGAGCCTGGCTTCCAGCGCCTCCAGCGCCGGGCGGTTGGCGGCGAGAAAGGCCTCGCCCTCCGCGGTGATGCGGTAGCGCTTGCGGCCGGCCTCCGCCACCACCAGCGCCACGAAGCCCATATCCTCCAGCCAGGAGAGCGTGGGGTAGATCACGCCCGGGCTGGGGCTGTACGTGCCGCCGAGGCGCTCCTCGATACCCTTCATCAGCTCATAGCCGTGGCGTGGCTCGGCGGAAATCATGGCAAGCGCCAGCAGCCGCAGCTCCCCATGGTCGAAGGGGCGGTGGCGGCCGCCAAAGCCGTGGCGATGGCGGCCATATCCATGACGATGCCCGCCATCGTGCTCATGATCGGGGCCCTGATCGTGCTCGGGGCGGGCGAAGCGTCGGCCGAAGCCGTGTCCGTGTGTGTGATGCATGGCGCCGATATGCATTCGATATATCGGTAATCAAGATATATCGGAAAATATTTTAGCGTACCGGAAACACCGCCATGGGATCGCGCCACAGCGCCGCGTGGGTCGCGAACATCGCCTCCTGGTCATAGACGGACTCGGCGCGGGCGCGGTTGTTGGCGCCGACCCGCTCGCGCAGCCCGGGGTCCGCGAGCAGCATGGCGAACGCGGCGGCGAGCGGTTCAGGCTCGCGCGGCGTGAGGAACGGCCGGTTCGCCTCCGCCACCATGGCGGCGACATCGCCCACCGCCGTCGCGGCGACCGGCAGCCCGCAGGCCATTGCCTCCAGCACCGAAAGCGGCATCTGCTCGGTGTCCGAGGACAGGGCGAAGATGTCCATGCGCGCATAGAGCGGTGCGGGATTGGCGATCGGTCCCGCGAATTCCGCCTCAACCCCGAGCTGCCGCGCAAGCGCCTCCAGCGCGCCACGCTCCGGCCCGTCGCCCACCACCAGCAGCCGATGCGGCACGGTGCGCGCGGCAATGGCGCAGGCGTGCAACAGCCTCGCCAGGTTCTTTTCCGGCCGCAGCCCGGCGACGGTGCCAATGACGGGAACTCCGTGCGCGGCGCGCTCCACGGGCGTGAAGCGGACCAGGTCCACGCCGTTGGCGACATAAATCGGCTCCAGCCGCCACTCCTCGCGCGCGATGCGCTCGAGGTTGCGCGAGGGGACCAGCAACCGGGCCCGGCGCAGCAGCAGCCGGCGCGCGAGCACCCGGCGTGGCAGCTGCCGGTCGCGCTCCTCGGGACCGAACCCGTCCTCCATGTGCAGGTGCGGGATCCGCGGCAGGCGGTTGGCGATCGCCCACTCGATCGTGCCCCAGTTGCTGGTGACGAGCGTGCCAGGGCGCAGCCGCCGCAGCAGCGCCCGCATCGCGCGCAGCATGCCGAACGTGTCGCCCTTGCGGATGGCGAAATCCGGGAAGGTGACGTCGAGCCCGGGATCGAGCAGATGGCGCGCGTCCGTGACGCCGTCCATCGCGACGATCGCATGGCGGAAATCGCGTCCCCAGCGATTGGCGACCGCCGCGAAACGCCGCTGGGCGCCGCCGGTGGTGAAGCCGGGGAACGCGTGCAGCAACAGCGGCGTCATGCCACGCCTGCCCGCGGCAACGCCTAGCCGCTGCCGATGAGGATGCCGGTGGCGAAGACCAGCGCACCGCCGAAGCCCACCTGCATCGCGGCCGAGAGCGGGGACGTGTCCATGTATCTCCACCGCACCCAGGAGATGATGGCGAGCTCCACGACGACGACGGCGATGGCGACGACGGTGGCCATGACGAAATGCGGAATCAGGAACGGCAGCGTGTGACCGATGCCGCCAGCCGCCGTCATCAGCCCGCAGATCAACCCGCGCACCCAGGGCGCGCCACGGCCGGTGAGGCTGCCGTTGTCCGACAGCGCCTCGGCGAACCCCATGGAGATGCCGGCGCCGAGCGTGGCGGCCAGGCCCACGAGAAACGCCTCCCATGTCGAGCGGGTGGCAAAGGCCGCGGCGAACACGGGTGCCAGCGTCGAGACCGAGCCATCCATCAGCCCCGCGAGGCCAGGCTGGATCACGCGCAGCAGGAACATCCGCCGCGCCGCTTCGTCCTCCGCGTGGCGCACATCCGGCGTGAGGTTCTCCGCCACCAGCTTCTCCGCCATGTGCTCGTGCGATTCCTCGGTGGCGGCGAGGTCGCCCAGCAGCTTGCGGATGGAGGCGTCGGTGCTGCGCGCGGCGGCGCGGTGGTAGAAGCGCGCGGTCTCCAGCTCCATCAGCTCGGCCTGCTCGCGCACCTTGTCGAGCGGCAGCGGTCGGATCTGCCAGAGCGGGCGGCGGGAGATGAAACCGCGCACGTCCTGGCGGCGAATCAGCGGGATGTGCTCGCCGAATTTCTGCGCATAAAGATCAATGAGGCGGCGCCGATGCTCGTTCTCCTCCGCCGCCATCTCGGTGAAGACGCGCGCCGAGGCAGGATAATTCTCGCGCAGGCCGTCCGCGAAGTCCATGTAAATGCGGCCGTCCTCTTCCTCGCCGGCAATCGCCAGCGCCAGGATCTCGCGCTCGGTCAATTCGTCGAAGTTGCGCATGCGGGCATCCGGTTCTGCTCCGTCCTAGATGCCGCCGAAATTGTCCTGAATCAAGTGCGATGCGAAACGATGCGAGCGCCTCGCAATTGCAAACTTCCTGTGAAATTCAGGGACGGAACGGCGCCGGGTCCACGATCGGCGCGCGCCCGGCGACGAGATCCGCGAGCAGCCGCGCGCTGCCGGCGGCGAGCGTGAAGCCGAGCGCGCCCTGCCCGGCATTGACCGCGAGGCCCGCGATGCGCGTGGGGCCGATCACCGGCAGCGAGGTCGGCGTCGCCGGACGCAGGCCGCTCCAGGTCGTGGCGGCTTCCGTGTCGCAGGCGCCAGGAAACACCGCATCCGTCTCGCGCGCGAGCGCCTCGATGCGCCCGGGCGTGGGCCCGCGCGTACCGATCTCGGCATAGGCCGCGACGCGCAGCGCGCCGCCGAGCGGGGCATAGACGGTCTTGCGCGCGGAATCCGTGATACTGTGGCGCGGGCCGCGATTGCTCGCGCGGATCGGCGCCGTGATGGAATAGCCGCGGATCGGCAGCACCGGAACCGTGACGCCAGCGGAACGCCCAAGTGCGTGCGAGGAAACGCCCGCCGCAAGCACCGTCAGCTCCGCCTCGTGCACGCCGTGCGTCGTGCGCACCGCGCGCAGCCGCCCGGACTCAACCACCAGCCTTTCGACGCTGGTGCCAAGCCGCAACGTGGCGCCGAACGCCGGCGTGGCCAGGACGCGCGCGAGCTCCAGGCACAGTTTGCGGCAATCGCCCACTTCCTCCGACGGCGTCAGGATGCCACCCGCGAGACGATCGCGAATCGAAACGAGCTCAGGCTCGAGGTCGAGGCATTCGCCGGCAGTCAGCGCCTGTTGCTCGCAGCCCAGCGTCGCCTGCAGCCGCATCTGCGCCTCGGCCGAGCGCATTGCATCGGCGCTCGATTGCACCACCAGCTTGCCGTTGCGCGCATGGTCGAACTCCATCGGCGTCTCGGCCAGCATCGCATGCAGCGCGTCGCGGCTGGCGAAGCCGAGGCCGAGCAGGCTCGCCGTGCCCCGCGCCGCAACCCGGGCGTTGCACGCGGCGAGGAAGCGGAGCAGCCACGACCACTGCGCGGGGTCGGCGCGCGGCACGAAGCGCAGCGGCCCATTTCGATCGAGCAAGTATTTCGGCAGGTTCCTGATCACGCTCGGCTCGGCGAGCGGGGCGACGTAGCTGTAGGAAAGCTGTGCGCCGTTGGCGAAGCTGGCGCCGCTCCCGGGCTCCGCCGCCTCGTCGAGCACCGTCACCTTGTGCCCGTCGCGCGCCAGCCACCAGGCGGTGGCAAGCCCCGTAATCCCGGCGCCGATGACGGTGACGTTCACGGATCTTAGTGGCGGAAGTGCCGCATGCCGGTGAACACCATCGCGATGCCGGCACGGTCCGCGGCCTCGATCACCTCGGCGTCGCGCAGCGAACCGCCAGGCTGGATCACCGCGGTGGCGCCGGCGGCGGCGAGCGTCTCGAGCCCGTCGGCGAAGGGGAAGAACGCGTCGGATGCCGCAACACTGCCACGTGCGAGCGATTCCGGCAGGCCCGCCGCATTCGCGGCTTCCTGCGCCTTCCAGGCCGCGATGCGCGCGGAATCCACGCGGCTCATCTGCCCGGCGCCGATGCCGACCGTCGCACCCTCCTTCACATAGACGATGGCGTTGGACTTCACGTGCTTGCAGACATGGAACGCGAAGAGCAGGTCGGTCAGTTCCTGCTCCGTCGGCTGGCGCTTCGTCACCGCCTTCAGCGCCGCGCGGTCCACGTGCCCCGCGTCGCGCGACTGCGCGAGGAAGCCGCCGGCGAGGCTGCGATAGGCGAGGCCTGGCGTCGCCGGGTCCGGCATGCTGCCGGTCAGCAGCAGGCGAAGGTTCTTCTTCTTCGCCAGAATCGCGCGGGCACCCTCGGTCGCGTCGGGGGCGACGATCACCTCGGTGAAGATCGCGGCGATGGCGGCCGCGGTCTCCTCGTCGAGCGTGCGGTTGGCGGCGACAATGCCGCCGAAGGCCGATACGGGATCACAACGAAGCGCCAGCTTCCAGGCCTCGTGCAGGCTTGCGGCGGAGGCGACGCCGCAAGGGTTCGCGTGCTTGACAATGACGATGGTCGGCGCCTCGAACTCGGCCGCGCACTCGATCGCGGCGTCGGTGTCGTTGAGGTTGTTGTAGGAAAGCTCCTTGCCCTGCACCTGCGCCGCGGTCGCCACCCCGGGCCGGTTGCCGGTGGCATAGAACGCGGCCGTCTGGTGCGGGTTCTCGCCGTAGCGCAGTAGCTGGCGGCGGGTTCCGGAAATGGTCAGCCGCGTGGGATAGGCCTCGCCGAGATGGCTCGCGAACCAGGCGGCCACGGCCGCGTCGTAGGCCGCCGTGCGTGCGTAGGCGGCGGCCGCCAGCGTGCGACGCAGCGCCGGGCCGGTGCCGCCACGCGCGCCGATTTCCGCCTGCACCGTCGCGTACTGGTCCGGGCTCGTGAGCACGGTGACGAAATCGTGATTCTTGGCCGCGGCACGGATCAGCGCCGGGCCGCCGATATCGATGTTCTCGATGCAGGTAGCAAAATCCGCCCCCTTCGCCACCGTCTCCTCGAACGGGTAGAGGTTCACGACGAGGAGGTCGATCGGCGCGATGGCGTTCGCCTGCATCTGCGCGACATGCGCGGGATCGTCGCGCCGCCCGAGCAGGCCGCCATGGATCTGCGGCACCAGCGTCTTCACCCGCCCGTCGAGGATCTCGGGGAAGCCGGTGTGCTCGGAGACCTCCTTTACCGCGATCCCCGCCTCGCGCAGCGCCCGCGCGGTGCCGCCGGTGGAAAGGATCTCGACGCCGGCCCCGGCCAGCGCCTGCGCCAAGGGCAGCAGGCCCGTCTTGTCGGAGACCGAGACCAGGGCGCGGCGGATGGGAATGATTTCGGGCATGGACCTCGCCTAGCGCGCGGCGGGCCGCGGCGCAATTCCGCCCGGGCTACAGACCGAGCAGGTCGAGCGTGCGGGCCATGATCTTGCGTTCGTCGAAGCGCTCCAGCGCGCGGGCGCGGCCGGCCTCGCCCATGGCGCGGCGCAGCGCGGCGTCCGCCACCAGGCGCGCGAGGGAGGCGGTCAGCGGCGCGATGCTGCGGATCGGCACCAGGAGCCCGGTCTCGCCTTCCACCACCTGCTCGCGCACGCCGCGCAGGTCCGAGGCGACAACGGGCAGGCCCACCAGCATCGCCTCCACGATGGACATCGGCAGCCCCTCGAAATGGCTGGGCAGCGCGAAGATGTCGGCCGCGGCGAGGATCGCCGGAATGTCCTCGCGGTAGCCGAGCCGCTTGAGGCGGGGACCGAGCGTGCACGCCGCGAACTCCGACTCCACGGAATCGTCGTGGTCGGAGGCGAGCCGCTCGCCCACCACCCACAGCTCGGCGTCCAGCCCCGACATCGCGGTGAGCAGCTCCGGGATGCCCTTGGCGCGGACCAGGCGGGAGACGATGACCACGGCCACGCGGTCCGCCGGCGTTCCGAGCTCCGCGCGGATCCGCACGCGTGCCTCCGGGTCCGGGCGGAAGCGCTCGGGGTCGCGGCCGTTGCCGATGGCCACCGGCGCGCGCGCGAAGCCCATGCGCCGCGCGTCCTCGGCCTCCGCCGCGGAGACGTTGAAATACGTATCCGTCACACGCCCGGCGGTCCATTCCAGCACCACGGCGAGATAGCGCCGCCACCACGGCCCCGGCTGGTTGAACAGGTAGCCGTGGCACGTGTAGGCGATGCGCGGCACGCCGGCGACGCGGGCCGCGACACGCGCGAGGAAGCCGCTGATCGGCATGTGCGCGTGCACGAGGTCCGGCTTCTCGCGCCGCATCAGCGCCAGCAGGGCGACGAAGGCACGCCACTGCGCGTGGGGCGAGAGGCTGCGCGACATCGGCACCGTCTCGACCCGAAGCCCCTCCGCGCGGACCAGCGCCAGCAGCGGCCCGTCGGCGCAGACGCCCACCACCTCGTGTCCGCGCTCATGGATGCCGCGCATCAGCGGCAGGATGAACTGGCGCAGCGCGAAGTCGACGTTCGTGACCTCGAGGACTTTCACGCGGCTGGCGGTCAGACCGAGCCCCAGACCTCGCGCGCGACCTCGACGCAGAGTTCGAGCTTGCGCCACTGTTCGTCGGTGGTCAGCAGGTTGCCTTCCTCGGTGCTGGCGAAGCCGCATTGCGGCGACAGCGCCAGCTGCTCGAGCGGCACGAACCGGCTCGCCGCCTCGATGCGCCGCTTCAGCTCGTCCTTCGATTCCAGCGCGCCGGTCTTGCTGGTGACCAGCCCGAGCACCACGATCTTGTTGCCGCGCGGCATGAAGCGCAGCGGCTCGAACCCGCCGGCACGCTCGGTGTCCCACTCCATGAAATAAGCGTCCACGCCGATCTGGTTGAACAGCGCCTCCGCCACCGGCTCGTAGCCGCCGGTCGCGACAAAGGTGGAGCGGAAATTGCCGCGGCAGAGATGCATGGAGATCGTCATGTCGGCTGGACGCCCGGCGATCGCGCGGTTGATGAGGTCGGCATAGATGCCGAGCAGGTTTTCCACGTAGTCGCCGCGCGCCTTGAGGGAGGCGATCTGCTCCGGGTCGCAGAGATAGGCGATGTTGACCTCGTCGAGCTGCAGGTAGCGGCAGCCGGCGGCGGCAAAGGCCTGCACCGCGTGGTGATAGGCGCGGCCGAGATCGTCGAAGAACGCGTCCATTTCCGGGTAGATGCGCTTGTCGATGGAATTCCGCCCGCCGCGAAAATGCACCACCGATGGCGCGGGGATCGTCTGCTTCGGCACCGCCGTCTTCACGTGGCTCGCGACGAAGCGGAAATCGTCGATGAAGGCCGGCTGCGTCCACGCGATGCGGCCGGTGACGCGCAGCATGTGCGGCAGCTTCACGCCGCCCTTGAACTCGATGTGCTGCTCGGGGACGTAGAGCTCGGTGCCGCCGAGCCTGGCCACGAAGTCATAGTGCCAGTAGGCGCGGCGGTACTCGCCATCCGTCGCGGCGCGCAGGCCGATCGCTTCCTGCTTCGCGATCGCCTCGGCGATGAGCTTGTCCTCGATCGCGCGCAGCTCGGCCGCGGGCAGGTTGCCTGCGGCGTGCTTCGTCCGTGCCTCGCGCAGCGCCGGCGGGCGCAGCAGGCTGCCGACATGGTCGGCGCGGAATGGGGGGCGGGTGCGCGCGGGCAAGGGGGTCGCAGGCGGCATGGCGGTTCCTCCGGAATCGGCGGACTTCATGCCGCCTGGCGCCCCGCAGGTCAAAGGGCTGTCCGAGCCGTAAGGCAATGATGGTTTGATCGGCGCGGATCATGGTCTATGCGGCGCGGCATGACGCTTCCATTGCGGCTGGCGCACCTCGCCGAGGCGTGCCAGCAACGGGCCGGCCGGGTGCTGCTCGCCGCCCTCCTCCTCTCGCTGCTGGCGCTCGCTGCCGCCTGGCTGCGGCTCGGCATCGACACCGATACCGGAAATATGTTCTCCGCGTCGCTGCCATGGCGACAGCGGGAGATGGCCTATGACAGGGCGTTTCCGCAGGACAATAACCTGATCGTCGCCGTGGTGCGCGGTGCGACGCCAGAGGAGACGGACGCGGCGGCGGCGCATCTCGCGGCGGCATTGGCGCATCTGCCCTCGATCCGCGCGGTGCGGCGCCCGGATGCCGGGCCATGGTTCCACCAGACCGGGATGATGTTCCTGGACAGCAAGCAACTGTCCGCGCTGCTGAACCGGACGATCGATGCCCAGCCTTTCCTCGGCCAGCTCGCGGCCGATCCCTCGGCGCGCGGCCTGTTCGCCGCCCTGACGCTGGTCGCGGTCGGCGTGGAACACGGCGCCGCGACCGGGCCGATGCAGCCGGCGCTCGCCGCTTTCCACACCACGCTGCGGGCGGCGCTGGCCGGCAAGGCGGAGCCGCTGTCCTGGCAAAACCTGCTGGCCGGCGGGCTCGCCGAACTCGCCGGGCCGCGGCGCTTCGTGCTGATCTCCCCGGTGCTCGACCACGCGGCGCTGGAACCCGGCAAGGTCGCGACGCAGGCTGTGCGCGCCGCGATCGCGGCCCTGCCGGAGGTGAAGGCCGGCCGCGCCAGCGTCGCGCTGACCGGTTCCGTACCGCTCTCGGACGACCAGTTCGCGAGCCTCGCGCAGGGTGCCGCGTGGGGCGTCCTGGTCACCGGGCTGCTGGTGCTGCTGTGGCTGTTCCTGGCCGCGCGCTCCTGGCGGCTGGTGCTGCCGATTGTGACCACGCTGCTGGTGGGGCTGGCGCTGACCACGGGGTTCGCCGCGGTCGCGGTGGGCACGCTCAACCTGATCTCGGTGGCGTTCGCGGTGCTGTTCGTCGGCATCGCGGTGGATTTCGCGATCCAGTTCTGCGTGCGATTCCGCGAGCAGCTGCACGAGTATCCGGAGCTCAAAATCGCGATGATGGCGACGGGCTATCACGCGGGCCCGGCGATCGGGGTCGCGGCGCTGGCGACGGCGGCGGGATTTCTGTCATTCGTGCCCACCGATTTTTCGGGCGTGGCGGAGCTCGGGCTGATCGCGGGCGCCGGCATGGTGATCGCACTGGGCTGCACGCTGACGCTGCTGCCGGCGATGCTGGCGATCACGCGGCCACGCGCGGAAGGTGTCGAAGTGGGGTTTGCGTGGGCGGGGCGGCTCGAGGATCGGCTGGTGCCGATCCGCCGGCCGGTGCTGGTGGCCTTCGCGTTGCTGGCCGTGCTGGGGCTCGCGTTGCTGCCGCGCATAGCCTTCGACGGCGATCCGCTGCATGTCCAGAACCCGGGCACCGAGGCGATGCGCACGCTGCAATCGCTGATGGGCTCGCCGATCACGACCCCCTATGTTGCCGAGGTGGTAGCACACGATGCAGAAACGGCCGATGCGCTGGCGAAACGGCTCTCCGCCCTGCCGGAGGTGGCGCAAGTGCGCACCTTGTCGAGCTTCGTGCCGGAAGACCAGGTGCACAAGCTGGCGCTGATCCAGGACGCGGCGACGCTGCTGATGCCGAGCCTGACGCCCGCGAGTGCGGCGGCCCCGGTAACCGCGAGCGACATCAGGCTCGCCGCCCGCACCGCGGCCACCGCCATCGCGCGCGTGGTGCAGAAGGGCGATGCGAAGCCGGATTCGATGCTGGCGCGGATCGGCGACGACCTGACAAAGCTCGAACAGGCCCCGGACGCGACGCTGTTCTCCGCCAACGACGCGCTGACACGGTTCCTGCCCACGGCGCTCGATGATTTGCGCGCGGGTCTGGGCGCGCAGGCGGTGACGCTCGCGAACCTGCCCACGGAGCTGGCCAGCGAGTGGCGCCTGCCCGATGGGCGGGTGCGGGTGGAGGCGGTGGCCAGCCAGGCCGCGCGCAGGCCCGCGGGGCTGCGGCGCTTCGTGGACGCCGTGCGTACCGTCGCGCCGGACGTGGTGGGCTCCGCCGTCGTCATCGTCGAGAGCGGGCGGACCATCGTGGGCGCGTTCCGCACCGCCGCCATCGGCGCGCTCGTCGCCATCACGGTGCTGCTCGGGCTGGTGCTGCGGCGCGCGGATGATGTCGCGCGGGTGCTGGCGCCGCTGCTGCTCTCGGCACTGCTGACGACGATCGCGATCGTGACCGTGCCGATGCCGATCAACTTCGCCAACATCATCGCGCTGCCGCTGCTGCTCGGCGTGGGTGTGTCCTTCAACGTGTATTTCGTGAGCAACCATCGTGCCGGCGCGCGGCATTTCCTCGGCACTGCGACGGCACGTGCGATCCTGTTCTCGGCGTTGACCACGGGGACGGCCTTTGGCTCGCTGGCCGCGAGCGCGCTTCAGGGAACCGCGAGCATGGGCGTGTTGCTCCTGGTCAGCCTGTTCTGCACGCTGGTCGCGACATTCGTGTTCCTGCCGGCGTTGCTTGCCCGATGAAGCGCGCGGTCCTGCTGTTGGCCGCGGCGCTGCTCGCGGGCGGGGCGGGGCCGGCGCCGTGGGATTCATTCCACGTCATTCTCTGGCAGGCCGATCGCGACGCGGCCGCGCTGGCAACCGCGAAGTCCCTCGGCGTCACCGACGGGCGCATCGTCGCCAGCCGCGACGAGACCGTGGACACGCAGGCGTTGCGGCGGGAGGCGGCGCCGATCGAGGCGGCGGGGCTTGGGTTCTACGTCGAGAACATCGCCACCGACTACTACAGTCCCTATCACCGCTTCATCCCCGGGCACCCGCCGACCTGGGAGATGGACAAGCTGCGCGCGCAGCGCCGCGCCTCGCCGCATGATCCCGCACTGTTCCGGCGCGTGCCCGGCCTCGAGGATCCCGTCTGGCAGCACCGGATCGCCTCGAGGCTCGCCACGACGGTCGGTGTCTTCGGCACCGCGGCGCTGTTCTACAATCTCGCCGATGAATCCGGGATCGCCGATCTCGCCTCGGCGTGGGATTTCGACACCGCGCCGTCGAGCCTCGCGCTGTTCCGGCAATGGTTGCGAAAGCGTTACGATAGCCTCGCCGCGCTCGACCGCGCCTGGGGCACCGGCTATGCGCGCTGGGCCGACGTGGAGCCGGAGCTGACGGACGCTGCGCTGGCGCGCAAGGACGGCAACTTCACCGCCTGGTCCGACTTCAAGGCATTCATGGATACACGCTTCGCCGCGGCGGTGGCGCGCGGCACCGCGGCGGTGCACCAGGCCAATTCCGGCGCGCGCTCGGCGCTCGAGGGCATGCAGCCGTTGGGATGGGGCGGCTATGACTGGCCGCGCCTCGCCGCCAGCGCCGACGTGCTGGAGATCTACGATTTCTTCGGCTCGGTCGCGATGGCGCGCGGCTTCGCCCCCAACGCGGTGCTGCTGACCACGACCTTCGCCGGCCCAGACGAGCCGCGCCTGCTGTGGCGCGAGGCGCTGCGCGGCACGCGTGGCGTGGTGATCTGGGACGATCCGTCCATCGTGGACGGGAACGGCAGGCCCTCCGCGCGCGGCCTGGCGCTGGCGCCATCCTTCCGCGCGCTCACCGGCGCGCTCGGACGGCGGATCATCGCCGCCCCCGAGCCGACGGCGCCGGTCGGCATCCTGGTCTCGCAGGAGAGTTTCCGCCTCGCCTGGCTGCTGGCGCGGCGCGGCGAGACGAGCGGCCCGGGTGAGAAGCAGGACTGGGCGCAACGCACCTCCGGCGACGAGGACGCGGACGCGACACCGGCGCGGGGCGCGTTGGCGACCCTGCTGCACGGCCTCGCGGCACGCGGGCTGCGACCAGTGTTCCTCACGGACGCGATGGTGGCACGCGGCGCGCTGCGCGGCCTGAAGGTTCTGGCGATGCCGCAGGTGCTCGCGCTGTCGGACGCGGCGGGGAATGCGATCCGTGGCTTCGTCGCGGCGGGCGGTGCGGTTGCGGTGGATATCGTGCCGGGGGCCTACGATGCGCGCGGGCGCGAGCGCCCGGCGCCGCTGCTCGCGGGGATGACGCTGCTGCCGCTCGGCGATGTGGCGGGCATGCTCGCCGCCCCGGTCGCGGTCACCGAGGGCGGTGCACCGGCCACGGATGTTGAAGTCCATGTCCGCCAGGAGGGTGCCTCGCTGCTGGTTTCCGTCCAGTCGACCGCAGGTGGGACGGCGGGCGGCGCTGCGCGACGCCTGGTGCTGTCGGCGCCGGGACGACGCCTTTCGCCGCTCTATCCCGCGCCGGGGCCGGAGACGATCGGGTCGCTGTCCTTCACCCTTGGCCTCGCGCTGCCGGAAATCGTCGCGGTGCGCTGACGGAGCATCCGCCACAGGCGCAGCATCAGGACGATGCCGACAATCGGCGTGACGATTGCCGCGGCGAGCGGGATGGGTGTCAGCCAGCCGAGCCACGCCAGCGGCGCCATGAGGTAGTAGGCGTCGTCCGGATCAAAGCCCCAGGCACCGCCGAGGACCTTGGTGCCGGGAACGACGTCCTGCTCGAGGCGCACCGAGGCGTAGTTGATGGCGGCGATGCCGGCGGCGGCGAGCAGGCCCAGCGGCGGCGCCCATGGCCCGAGCCAGGAATGCCGGAGCCCGACACCGATCGCCGCGAAGAACAGCGCGCTGACCGTGCTGTCGGCGAACGTGTCGTAGCGATGCCCGGCGGCGCTGCGCATGTTGCCGATGCGCGCCAGCTCGCCGTCGGCGCGGTCGAGGAAGGCGGAAAGCAGCCAGAGCCAGCCACCCCAGACCATGCCGCCACGGCTGCCCCAGGCGAGGGCGCCGCAGGCCGCGAGGCCGGTCAGGAGGCGCAGCGTGGTGATGTGGTTGGGCCGAACCCGCGTGCCGAGCAGCGGGCGCACCGCGGCGCGGGCAAGGAGATGGGTCCAGGACGTGTCCCGGACCATCGCGGGCAGGCGCATCATGGCTGGGCCGAAACCGGCACCGCCGCGCGCGACTCCCAGAGCCGCCAGGCCGCGAGAGCGGGCACGCCGAGCACGATTTCGCGCAGCCGCTTGACGAGCGAAAGTGCGATGCCGGCACCTGGCGGCAGGCCGAGCAGCGCCGCGACGGCCGCATAGCCGCCTTCCTGCACGCCGATCGCGCTGGGCACGGCGAAGCCGACGGATTTCGCGGCCTGGCCGAGGCTCTCCAGCAGCAGGCCGGTTTGCAGCCCGATATCGTGCCCGAGCACGTGCATGATCAGCGTGACCTCCACGGCGCCGGCGAGCCAGCACACGAAATGCCAGAAGGCGCCGCGCAACAGTGCCCCCGCCGCGCGGTAGCGGCGGCGCAGCGCCGCCTCCATCCCCTCGATATGGCGGAATTCGTGTCGCTCGATCGCCTCACCAAGGCGCAGCAGCAGCCGCTCGACGAGGCCCGCGCCGCCGGCGACCTGCACCACCACGAAGGCGCCGACAAGCAGGCAGGCGACGGCCACGCTGGCGAACACCGCCGTACCGCCCATGAGCCCCGCGGGGAGGACGACGACGCCGAGGATGGTGAACAGGACCTGGGTCGAGGTCTCCAGCGTCAGGTCGCAGACCGTGGCCGCGATCGCTTCCGGCAGCTTCACGCCGCGCTGCGCGAGCAGCCGCGCGCCGATCACCTCGCCGCCGATCTGGGCCACGGGGAGCAGGTTGTTGATGCCCTCGCGCATCCAGCGCAGCGCCACGAAGCGGCCCAGGCCGGGAAGCTGCCGATCCGCTTCCGTCACCGCGCGCCAGGCGATGGCGGAGGGCAGGATCTGCAGCAAATGGAATGCGACCACCGCCGCGAGCCCCAGCCAGCTGGCACGGCCCAGGATTGCCGCGATCGTGGCCGGCCCCGTGGCGCTAACCAGCCAGGCGGCGAGCGCCACTCCCAAGACGAGCCCGACCACGGAGACGATTCGCATACCGCCCGGTAGCAGACGCGGAAGTGTCATGATAGTGACCATGTAAGGTTCAACATCCGAGGGGACGCTCTTGGAATCGGAACGTTTACGGCCGGAACGGGCACTGATCCTCGCCGCGGGCGTGGGCCGGCGGCTCGGCGCCGGCGGAGACCATCCGCCCAAGGCGCTGCTGCGCTTTGGCGGCGCCAGCCTGCTCGCGCGGCATGTCGAGATCCTGCGCGAGCATGGCGTCCGCGACATCACCGTGGTGACCGGCTACCGCGAGGAGGACATCCGCGCGGAACTCGCCGCGACCGGTGGCGGCGTCTCGGTGGTGACCAACCCGGATTACCGCAGCGGTTCCGTCGTTTCGCTGCATGCCGGCGGCGCGGTGATGGCATCGGGCGCGCCGGTGGTGCTGATGGACGCGGACGTGTTCTACGACCCGCGCCTCATGGGCCGGCTGCTCGACAGCACGGTCCAGGATTGCCTGCTGCTCGACCGCGAGATCGAGCCCGGCGACGAGCCGGTGAAGATCTGTGTCGCAGGCGGAAAGATCGTGGATTTCCGCAAGAAGCCGGAGTTCGCGCACGAGTGGCACGGCGAGTCCGTGGGCTTCTTCCGCCTCGCGCCGGCGACAGCGGCGGCCCTCGCGGCGCGCGCGGCGGACTACGTCGGCTCTGGCCGCGGCGGCATGGAGTACGAGGAGCCGATCCGCGACCTGATCCTGGCCGGTGCCGGTGGCTTCGGCTTCGAGGACATCAGCGGCCTGGCCTGGACCGAGATCGATTTTCCGGAGGATGTGGCGAAGGCGCACGCGCTCGCGGCGGCAATCCTGGGGCTCGCGGCATGAGCACCGAAGCCGAGACCGACCTTCCCAACGCCGAGCAGCGTGCTTCGTGGGAGCGCGACGGCTACCTCGTCGCGCGCGGCTTCTTTGGCGCCGACGAGGTGGCGCGCATCCTCGCCTGGACCGAGGAACTGCAGCACGCGCCCGAGCAGCGCGGCCGGCACTGGGTCTATCACGAGGCGAGCCTCGTCGATCCGTCGAAGACGGTGATCCAGCGCATCGAGAATTTCTGCCCGTTCCATGCGCAGTTCGACCGGCTGGTGCGCGCCGGGCGGCTGGCCGCGTGGACCGCGGGGCTGATGGGCGGGCCCGTCGTGCTGTTCAAGGAAAAGATCAACTTCAAGATGCCGGGGGCACCCGGGTTCAAGGCGCACCAGGACCAGCAGGCGGGCTGGAGCACATACGCGCCGCTCTTCGTCACCGCGATGGTCTCGATCGATCCTGCAACGATCGAGAACGGCTGCCTCGAGATGGTGCCCGGCCGGCACAAGGAAGGGCTGATCGGCGCGGAATGGGCGCCGCTCGACGAGGGCGCGATGACCTATGTCCCCGTGCCGACGGCGCCGGGCGACGTGATCTTCTTCGACTGCTTCGCGCCGCACGCCTCGAAGCCGAATTTCACCGAGGACCCGCGCCGCATCCTCTACCTTACCTACAACCTCGCCGCGGATGGCGACCACCGGGCTGCGTACTACGCCGACAAATTCGCCTCGTTCCCACCGGACATCGAGCGCGACGGCGGTCGCGAGTACGTGTTCAGGGTCTAGCGAGCAGAAGCGCGATCGCGGCGGTCCAGGAGAAGCTGCCGCCGCCCGCCCCCTTGCCCGTCAGCGGATCGAAATACTCGGCGAAGCCGGCGGTGCCGATCAGCGCGCGTGTGTCGTTGCGGATACGATCCGACATCGCCGCCTCGCCGCCGGCAGCGAAGCCTTCCGCGATCATCCAGTTCACGACGGCCCAGATCGGCCCGCGCCAGTAGCGCAGCGGCTCGAAACCGGGTTCCGCGGGGTCGGTCGACGGCACGGCGAAACTGGCCTGCGTGAGCCAGCGCGTGAGCGTGCCGGCAAGGCGGCGCGCGTCGCCGACGCCGGCCCAGAGCGGCAGGAACCCCGCCGACGTCGCGGCCTCGAGCGGCGCCCCGGCGATGAGGTCACGGGAGAGGAACACGCCGCGTGCCTCGTTCCATTGCGCGCCGAGCGCCTGCGCCATGCGTGCGATGCGCGCGGCGATGGCGGCGCTCTCCGCAGGTGCGAAGCGTTCGGCAAGCCACAGCAGGTCGCGCTCGGCGCGCAGCAGAATCGCATTGGTCGCGACATCGGCGACGCGGAACGGGGCCACCTGGTACATGCGCGCGCCGTCCCACCCCGCGGCCCGATACGCATCCACGAGATGGATGAATCGCTGGTAGTCCTCGGCGCGCGGCCGCATCGTCGGGTCCACGAGGCCGGTGTCGCGGCGGACGATGGTCGTATCGGTTGTGGTCGGGACGCACGCAAGCGCCGTGTCCCAGGCTGGCGAGTTATCCATGCCGCTCTCCCACGGATGCAGGATCGCAACGAGGCCAGTGGCATGGGGGTCGCGCGCCGTGTGCCACCAGCGATGGTTGCGCAACAGCGCGGGAACGATCGTCGCCGCGCGTGCTTCGGCACGCGCCCGATCGGGATCGGCAGCAAGCACCGCCCGCGTGGCGGTGGCGAGCACGGGTGGCTGGACGATGCCCGATGTCGGCGGCGCGTGGTGCGTGCCCCACACGTCTGGGCCCGGGAAATAGGTATCCGCCGGCGCGTGGAACACGATGTGCGGGATGCGCCCATCCTCCCACTGGCCGAGCAGCAGCTTCTCGATCTCCCGCCAGGCCCGCGCGGCATCGAAACATGCCCAGCCCATCGCGACGAAGGCGGAATCCCAGTTCCACTGGAACGGATAGAGGCGCGCCGTGGGGACGGTGTAGCCGCCGCGGTCGTTGGCGGCGAGCACCGCGCGCGCGGCTTCGATATCGATCGTCATGCGTTGATTGCTTCTCCGGTCGTGGCGTCCATCCAGACGATACGCGCTGGATCGGGACGAAGGTGCAACGTATCACCCGGGCGGGCGCTGGTGTCGGGCGGCGCCATCACGCGCATCTTCTGGCCGGCGACGCGACCGGTGAGCAGCGCGTGCGAGCCCATCGGCTCGGTGACGGCGAGTTCGAACGGCATGCCCTCGCTGCCGAGCACCGCGTCCTCCGGCCGCAGGCCGAGCAGCACGGGCCCGCTCGGGCGCGGACAGGCAAGCCGCAGCGTGCCCAGCCTGACATGGCCGTCGGCGGCCTCGACGGACAGAAAATTCATCGGCGGGCTGCCGATGAATCCGCCGACGAAGCGTGTCGCGGGGCTGCGGTAGAGCACGGCGGGCCGGTCGGTCTGCACGATATGGCCGCCCTCGAGGATGGCGATACGGTCGGCGAGCCCCATCGCCTCGGTCTGGTCGTGCGTCACGTACAGCGTCGTCGTCCCGGCTTCCTGCAGGATGGATTTGAGCTCGGCACGCATCTCGAGCCGCAGCAGCGCGTCGAGGTTCGAGAGCGGCTCGTCCATCAGCAGCACCTGCGGCTCCACGGCAAGCGCGCGCGCGACGGCGACGCGCTGGCGCTGCCCGCCGGAGAGCTGGGCGGGATAGCGCGAGAGCAGCGGCTCGAGGTGCAGCAGCGCCGTGGTGCGTTCCACCTGCCGCGCGATGCGGGCGCGGTCGGCGCCGGTCATGCGCAGGCCGAAGCCGATATTGGCGCGCACGTCCATGTGCGGAAACACCGCGTAGTTCTGAAACACCATCGCGATGCCACGCGCCCGCGGGGGCAAGGCGGAGACATCCTTGCCCCCGATCAGCACGCGGCCCTCCGTCTGCGTCTCCAGCCCCGCCACGATGCGCAGCAGCGTCGTCTTGCCGCAGCCGGAGGGTCCGAGAAGGGCCACGAACTCCCTGTCGGCCACCGCAAGCGACACCGAGGCGAGCGCGATGGTGGCGCCGAAGCTCTTCTGCACGCGGTCGATGACGATGTCGGCCATGAAGCGGTTCCGTTTCGACTCCGGATTAGCGGTTGGCGATGCCCCAGATGGAAAAGAGGCGGCGGCGAACGAGGAAGATGAAGACGACGGAGGGAATGACCAGCAGGAACGCGCCGGTGAACTGCACGGCGAGTGGGCTCTCCGGCAAAATCGCCAGCAGATAGGCGGTGAGCGTGCGGTGACGCACGGTGAGCACGCTCGCGGCAAACACCTCGTTCCAGGAAATCACGAAGGCGAAGGTGGCGGCAGCCGCAATGCCCGGCAGCGCCAGCGGCATGACGACGCGGCGGAACCCGGTGAGGCGCGAGCAGCCGAACACCCAGGACGCTTCCTCCAGCTCGCCCGGGATTGCCTGGAAGAGGCTCGCGGATACGAGGATGGTGAAGGGCAGGGCAAGTGCTGTGTGCATGAGCCCGACGCCCAGCGGCGTGTCGTAGAGGCCGAGGCGGATAAAGCTCACCGCCAGCGGCAGGGCGAGGATGGCGACGGGGAAGGCGCGCGTCATCAGCACCAGCACGCGGAAGACCAGCGCGCCACGAAACGGAAACCGCGCCAGCGCATAACCCGCCGGCAAACCCAGCGCGAGAGAGATCACCACGCAGGTGAGCGCCGTCTCGACGGAGGTGAGCAACGCGGACCAGACCCCGGCAATGCCGAGAAACTGCCGTAGCGGCGCGAGTGTGGCGGCAAGCGTGCCCGTTGGCAGGAATGGTTTTGGCCACGCATCGACCACCGCGGTGCCACCGGTCGCCGCCAGCGCGATGAGGTAGAGCGGTACCAGCACCCAGGCGCAGAGCGTCAGCACACCGGCGAGGAAGAGCAGGCGGCGCGGCGTCATCGCGCAAGCTCCGGCGAGCGCAGCAGGCGCAGATAGACCAGCGTGGCGCCGATGGCCGAGCCCATGATGACGAGCGCATAGGCCGCGGCCACGCCGCTGTTCTGCTCGAAATACTGCCAGTTGTAGGCTTCGCTCGCGAGGACAGGGAAGTTACGCCCGCCGATCGCCACCACGGTCGCGAACATCTCGAAGGCGAGCACGGTGCGCAGGATCAGCGCCGTCTGGATCGAGGGCCGCAGGAGCGGCAGCGTGACGCGCAGGAAACGCTGCCACGGCGTCGCGCCGAAAACCTCCGCCGCCTCCGCGTACTCCCGCGGGATCATGTCGAGCCCCGCCACCAGGATCACGAGCACGATCGCCGTCGCGCGCCAAAGCTCCGCGAAGACCACGGCCGCGAAGAGTGCCCAGGGCGTTTCGTAAGTGAGCCAGGAATGCGGCCCGTCGATGAGGCCGAGCGCCCGCAACAGCGTGTTGAGATAGCCGCGCTCGGAGAGGATCGCGAGCCATACCAGGCCCGCCGCGAGATCCGAAATGCCGAGCGGGATCGACCAGATCCACAGCACCAGGCTGCGGCCGCTGCGGATATGCCGCAGCATGCTCGCCATGCCCAGCGCGAGGACGAATTGCAATGGCACGACAATGGCGACGAGTTCGAGCGTGTTGGTGAGCGCATCGCCGAAATTGAGGTCGCCCGTCATGCGGACGATGTGCGCGAGGCTCCAGACATTGTTGCCCAGCGGTCCTGGCGCGCGGAACGCCAGCACGGCCGTCTGCGCGAGCGGCCAGAGGAACAGCACCGCGAGCAGCAGGCAGGCCGGCGCGATCAGCAGATAGGGCAGGACGCGCGTGCGCATCGGGTCATCGCTGCCCGCGCCGCAGGGCGCGGGCAGCGCGTGCTCCGTCAGTGCACCTGACAGGCGCCGGTGCTCGGCGGGTCAGGCGCCCAGCATGGAGCCTTCGTCTCGTCGAGGATGCGCTGCATCGCATCCCCCTCCTGCTTCAGCACCGCCTCGGGCGATTTCCCGCGCAGGACGATAAGCTGGAACGTATCGAGGAAAATCTTGTCGAACTCGCCACCCTTGGCGCCGAGCCCAACGGGCAGCAGTGCCGGCTTCGCGTCTGGTGCGGCCAGCATCTTCGCCACGGCATCCCCCTCCGCCTTCAGGCCCGGGTCGAGATCGGGCGGCGTCGGCACGGCAACGGCGGGGAAGAAGCTCGAGGTTTTGAGCGTGAGAATCTGCGTCGCGGGCCTGGACAGGTACTGGATCAGCTCCGCCGCCGCCTTCGGGTCCGGCGCGCCCTTCGGGATCGCGAGGCCGACGACAACGGGCATGTAGGCCAACCCCTTGGGGCCGGATGGCGCGGGGAACGCAACGAAATCCTGCGGCCGCTTGCGAAACGCGTCCTGCAGCCGCGCGACATGGTCGAAGGCGATCCACACGTCGCCCGAGAGCAGCGGCTCCTGCATGAACCCGTAACTGGTCGAGTTCGGGTTCACTTCCTCCCACAGCTTGCGGAACGATTCCCACATCGCAACGGCTTCCGGCGAGCGGAAGGTGGTGACGAGGCCGCCGGTGTAGGCCGGGTAGAGATAACCCTCGAAGAAACGGTGCATCAGCCCGCTCGGCCCGGCCGGAAAGCCGAGCATGCGCTTGCCAGTCGCCTTGTGCACCGCCGCCGCCCATTGCCAGAGCTGGTCGTAGGTGAGGTGGTCGAGGTTGGCGCCCTTGGGCAGGTAGGGCAGCGCCTTGCGGTTGGCGGCCATGATGTAGGTCGCCTGCATCCAGGGGATGTAGTACTGGTGCTGCGTTCCGAATTTGCCAAGCTGCATCAGCGAATTGGGGATCTTGTCGGCGGCGAGCGTGGGCACCAGCTCATCGAGCGGCGACAGCAGCCCCTGCGGCGCGAACGGCTCCAGCTCGCCATGCAATGCACCGAGCAGGCTCACCACATGCTTTCCCGTCTTCGCCTCCGCCTCCACGCGCACCGCGAAGGAAGAAGGCTGGTCGGCGATGAAATCCGCCTTAACCGGCGAATCCTTCAGGATCACCGTGCGCACGCGCTGCGCTTCCTCCACCGGGCGCAGTTGTGTCGAGAGCCAGACCGGTTCGGCGGCAAGGGACGGGCGTGGCGTGGCGAGCGCGAGCGTCGCCACGGCGCATGCCGGCGCGAGCCTAAGGAGCAGCCGTATCGGCGTCATGGATTCCTCCCTTGGGTTTTGTTTTGATAGGCGATCTGGTCGCGATGCCCGCGCGCGGCGCCGGCCCGTCCGAGCCGCGCGGAACGAGACGCGCCGGCAGGACGCGGTGCAGCGTCGCCGGCGAGACTTCGTCGCGCAGCGCCAGCAGCATCTCCACGAGCAGTGCTGCCGCCTGGTCGATCGGCTGCGCGATGGTGGTGAGCGGCGGGTCCGTAAAGGTCGCCTGCGGCAGGTCGTCGTAGCCGATGACGGAGACGTCGCTCCCCGCGCGCAGTCCCGCGGCTTTCAGCGCGTGCAGCGCGCCCACGGCGAGCCGGTCCGTCGCGCACAGCAGGGCGGTCGGCGCGTCGGCTGACGCGAGCATCCGCCGCGCGACGATGTCGCCGTTTTCCTCGGTGGGCTCGGCGGAAGCGTGGTCGCGCGCCGGCAGCCCCGCCTCCGCGAGCGCCCGTCGCCAGCCGGCGCGGCGCAGGCGCGCGAACATGTAGTCCGAAGGTGCGCCGACGAGGCCGATGCGCGTGTGGCCAAGCCCGATCAGGCGCCGGGTCGCGTCACCGAACGCCGCCTCGCTGTCGATATCCACGTAGGCGAACGGCGCGCGCGCGATGGAGCGGCCATGCGCCACGAACGGCATCCCCTGCTCCTGCAGGTAGGCGATGCGCGGATCGCGCACGCGGGTGCGGGCGAGCAGCATGCCATCGACGCGCCTTCCCTCGACGAGGTGGCGATATGCCTCAATCTCCTCCGCCCCTGGCCGCGCCGTGGTCACCAGCAGGTCGAGCCCCGCCGCGCGCAGCCGCGGACCGATGGCGGCGAGCAGGCGCAGGAAGAATGGGTCGTCGAACTGTCCCGGCCCGGTCGGCAGCACGATCCCCACCGCGTCCGTCCGCCCGCTTTGCAGCCGCCGCGCCATCGTGTTGGGGCGGTAGCCGATGCGGCGCGCCTCCGCCGCGACGCGCGTGCGTGTCGTGGGCGCCACATCGTCGTAGCCCGCGAGCGCGCGGGAGACGGTGGTGACGGAAAGGCCGAGCCGTGCGGCGATGCGCGCGAGTGTCATGCTCCTCCCTGGGCGCGGATGCTTGCAAAGGCATCCGAAACGTTTTGGTTATGGCGTTTTCTAGCGCCGTGCCATGCGCGAGGCAAGGTTGCATCGCCGCGCGAAGCGGTTAGCGTTCCGCAAAACACTGAAGGAACGGACCCGCCCATGACCGACCTCGCCCGCGCCCCCGAACCGGCGAAGCTGGAATCGCTGACCTGGCGATGCATCGGGCCGCCGCGCGGTGGGCGTGTGGTGGCGGTGGCGGGCGACGCCAACGACCCGATGGTGTTCTATTTCGGCGCCTGCGCTGGCGGCGTGTGGAAGACCATCGATGGCGGCGTCTACTGGCGCTGCGTGACCGACGGGTTCCTCGGCAGCGCCGCGATCGGCGCCCTGGCCGTGGCGCGCTCCGATTCCAACGTGGTCTATGCGGGAACCGGTGAGACCACGATCCGCCTCGACGTGTCATACGGCGACGGCATGTACCGCTCGAGCGACGCCGGCGAGACCTGGAAGCATATCGGCCTCAAGGGCAGTAAGCATATCGGGCGAATTGTCGTCCATCCGCATGACTCCGACCTCGTCTATGTGGCCGTGCTCGGCGACATCTTCGGCCCGAACGAGGAGCGCGGCGTCTATCGCTCGAAGGATGGCGGCGAGACCTGGGAACGCGTGCTGTACCGCAACGCCGATTCCGGCGCGGTGGATATCGCGATGGACATGGCCAACCCCCGCATCCTGTTCGCGACGATCTGGCAGACCCGCCGCAACTTCTGGAACATCTCGAGCGGCGGCCCGGGCTGCGGCCTGTTCCGCTCGACCGATGGCGGCGACACGTGGGAGGAAATCTCCCGCGCCCCCGGCCTGCCGGACGGGATGCTGGGCAAGATCGGCGTCGCGGTCTCGCCGGCGCAGGCGGGCCGCGTCTGGGCGCTGGTCGAGGCGGAGGGCGACAAGACCGGCCTCTACCGCTCGGACGATTACGGGCAGCGCTGGACGCTCGCCTGCAACAGCCGCGACCTGATGCACCGGCCCTGGTACTACACCCATGTCTTCGCCGACACGGTGCACGCCGACACGGTCTACGTGACCAATCTCCAGATGTGGAAATCCACCGACGCCGGCCTCGAGTGGACGGAGATCATGACGCCGCACGGCGACAACCACGACCTCTGGATCGATCCCGTGGATCCCGCGCGGATGATCGAGGGCAATGACGGCGGCGCCTGCGTCTCCTTCAACGGCGGGCTCACCTGGTCCTCGATCTACAACCAGAAGACCAGCCAGTTCTACCGTATCGATACCGACACGAGGTACCCGTACACGGTCTACGCGACGCAGCAGGACAACTCCGCGATCGCCACCCCTTCCGCCGCGATCTGGGGCGCGATCACGCTGGGCGACTGCTTCTATCCCGGCACCGGCGAGAGCGGCTTCATCGCCGTCAATCCCGACAAGCCGCATATCGTCTTCGGTGGCGCCATCGGCTCCTCGGTCGGCGGCATGGGGGCGCTGCAGCGCTACGACCAGCGCACCGGCGAGATCCGCCTGGTCAATGTCTGGCCCGACGAATCCACCGGCATCGCGCCGCGCGACCTCAAGTACCGGTTCGCCTGGACCTACCCGATCGTCTTCTCGCCGCACGACAGCAACGTTCTCTACGCCGCCGGCAACCACGTGTTCCGCACAGGCGACGAGGGCCAGAGCTGGGAAGTGATCTCCCCTGATCTCAGCCTCGACGACAAGTCGCGCCAGGGCCATTCCGGTGGCGAGGTCACGCGCGAGAGCGCGGGGGCGGAGGTGCACGCGACCTGCGCCTCGGTGGTGGAGAGCCGGCATCGCCGCGGCGAGATCTGGGCCTCCACCGACGACGGCCTGGTGCACGTCACGCGCGACGACGGAAAGTCCTGGACCAACGTCACCCCGAAGGCGATGCCGCAGCTTGCCTATGTCGGCTGCGTCGAGATCTCCTCGCATGACGCGGACACGGTCTATGTCGCTGCCACGCGCTACAAGCTCTCGGACTACAAGCCATACCTGTTCCGCACCCGTGACAGCGGCAAGACCTGGGAGCAGATCAACGGCGACTTCCCGCAGGACGAGATCACCCGCGTCGTGCGCGCCGATCCCGTGCGCAAGGGGCTGCTGTTCGTCGGCACGGAAACCGGCGTCTTCATGTCGCTCGACGACGGTGCCCACTGGCAGCGCATGGGCGGCGGCTTCCCCGTCGTTCCGGTCTACGACCTCAAGATCAAGGACACGGACCTGGTCGCGGGCACGCACGGGCGCTCGTTCTGGATCCTCGACGACATCACGCCGCTGCGCGCGCTCGCGGGCAACGCTACGGGCATTGGCACGCAGATGCTGCCGCCGCGCACCACCGTCCGCACGCGGCTGCATTTCCGCGCGCTGGGCGGCGTGCGCAAGCCGGTCTCGTTCGGCCTCGCCTTCGGCATCAACGGCGGCATCCGCAGCACAGACCGCCCGGACGGCACCGAGAAGCGCGAGTATCTCGATGTCGGCGAGAACCCGCCCAACGGCGCAATCCTGCACTACTGGCTCGATGAAAAGGCGGAGGGCCCGGTCGTGCTCGCCATCCGCGACGCCAAGGGCGACGAGATCATCCGCTTCGCCAGCGACGACAAGGATCTGGGCGCCGCGAAGCGCCCCGGCACCAAGCCAGGGCTCAACCGCTACGTCTGGGACCTCAAGCAAAAGGGCCCGGTGAAGCTCGACACCGCGCTCGCCGCGACCTCGACCAAGGCGCTCGCGACCGACAAGGACGCTTCCCCTGGGCCGACCGTGGTGCCGGGCAGCTACACGGTGGCGCTCACGGTGGGCGGCAAGACGCATACCGCGCCGCTCACCGTCGTGAAGGACCCGCGCTACGCGACGACACCGGAGGAGTACGCCGCGCAGTTCGCCCTGCTGTCGCGCATCACGGCGTGCCTGTCGCAGCTCAACGACGCGGTGAACCGCATCCGCCGGATGAAACAGCAGCTCGCGGCCCTCGGCGAGCGGGCCGGTGGCGCGATCGCGACGGAAGCCGCGGAGATCTCGGCCAAGCTGCTTGCGGTCGAGGGTGCGCTGGTCGACGTCCACCGCGCCACGCCACGCGACCATCTGCGCTTCCCCGCGGGGCTCAACGACACGCTGGGCAAGCTGATCGATACGGTGGCGGTGGCCGATGCGCGGCCGACGACGCAGGCGGCGGACGTGGCGGGCGAGGTGATCGGCCGTGTCGGGGCGCAGCTCAAGGCGCTCGAGGCGATCGTCGCCGGCCCCATCGCGGCGCTCAACGCGAAGGCCGCCGGCGTCGCGCAGATCGCGGTCTGAACCCAGGCGGGTGATGAGGACGGGTGGCGAGCTTTCCGCGCGCCACCCGTTTCGTTCTCGTTTCGTCCGGCGCGCGGCCCAGGTCCGCGCCGCGCCGTCAGCCGCGCAGGTGGCAGGAGACGAAGTGCCCCGGCGTGGATTCCCGCAGCGTCGGCGTTTCCTGTGCGCAGCGCTTCTCGGCGATCGGGCAGCGCGGGTGGAAGTGGCATCCGCTCGGCGGGTTGATCGGGTTCGGCACGTCGCCCTGCAGCATGATGCGCTGGCGCTTCACCCTCGGGTCCGGGATCGGCACCGCGGAGAGCAGCGCCTCCGTATAGGGATGGCGTGGGTTTTCGTAGAGCTCGCGCGCGGGCGCAATCTCCATCACCCGGCCGAGATACATCACCGCGACGCGGTTGCTGATGTGCTCGACGACCGAAAGGTCGTGGGCGATGAAGAGGTAGGTGAGGTTGAACCGCTCCTGCAGGTCCTCGAGCAGGTTGATCACCTGCGCCTGGATCGAGACGTCGAGCGCCGAGACCGGTTCGTCGCAGACGATCAGCTTCGGCTCGACGGCGAGCGCGCGGGCGATGCCGATGCGCTGGCGCTGCCCGCCCGAGAATTCGTGCGGGAAACGGCGCATATGGTCGGGCCGCAGGCCCACCGTTTCCAGCAGGTCCACGATGCGCGCCTCGCGCTCGGCGCGGGATTTGGCCAGGCCGTGGATGTCCAGAGCCTCGCCGATGATGCCGCCCACGTTGTGGCGCGGGTTGAGCGAGGCGAACGGGTCCTGGAAGATGATCTGCATGTCGCGCCGTAGCGCCCGCAGTGCCCGGCGATCCAGGCGCGTGACGTCCTGGCCGCGAAACAGAACCTCGCCGCCGCTGGGCTCGAGCAGGCGCAGGATGCAACGCCCGGTGGTGGACTTGCCGCAGCCGGACTCGCCCACGAGGCCGAGCGTCTCGCCTGCCGCGATGTCGAAGCTCACGCCGTCCACGGCGTGTACGCGCGCAACCTCGCGGGAAAGCACGCCGCCAGTGATGGGGAAATGCTTGCGCAGGTCGCGCACGCTGAGGAGCGGTGCCTCGTTCACAGCACGCACGCCACTTTGTGCGCCGCCCCCACGTCACGCAGCGGCGGCTCGGCCTCCGTGCAGCGCGGCGTGGCGAAGCCGCAGCGGGCCGCGAAGCGGCAGCCAGGCGGCGGGTACAGCAGGTTCGGCACCGTGCCCGGGATCTGCTCCAGCCGTCTCTGCTTGTGCCGGTCCGCGTCCATGCGTGGGATCGAGCGGATCAGGCCCTGGGTGTAGGGATGGCGCGGGTTGGCGAACAGTTCCTCGACCAGCGCCTCCTCCACCACCTTGCCCGCGTACATCACCACCACGCGCTGCGCCTGTTCCGCGACGACGCCCATGGCGTGGGTGATGAGCATGATCGCCATGCCGAAACGCGATTTCATGTCGGCGAGAAGCTCCAGGATCTGTGCCTGGATGGTGACGTCGAGCGCCGTTGTGGGCTCGTCGGCGATCAGCAGCTTGGGGCGGCAGGCCAGCGCTATCGCGATCATCACCCGCTGGCGCATGCCGCCCGAGAACTGGTGCGGATAGTCGTGGAGGCGGCTCGACGGGTTCGGGATCTGCACCAGACCCAGCATTTCCTCCGCGCGCTTCATTGCCGCGGCGCGGCTCAGGTGTTCGTGCGTGCGCAGCAATTCCGCGATCTGCTCGCCCACGGTGTAGACGGGGTTGAGCGAGGTCATCGGCTCCTGGAAGACCATCGCTATCTCTTTTGCCCGCACACCGTCCATCTCGGCCTCGGAGACCGGGATGAGATCGCGTCCAAGCCAGAGAATCTGCCCGCCTTCGAAACGGCCTGGCGGCATGTCGAGCAGGCGCAGCACGCTCTTGGCGGTGACGGACTTGCCGCAACCGGATTCGCCTACCACGGCCAGCGTCTCGCCGGCGGCAATGCGCATGCTCACGCCATCGACGGCGCGCACCATGCCCTCGTCGGTCTTGAACCAGGTCCGCAGGTCGCGGATATCGAGGATCGTTTCGGGCATCGCGCGTCAGAGCACCCGGCGCGGATCGAGCGCGTCGCGCAGCCCGTCGCCGAGGAAGTTGATGGCTAGCACCGTGAGGAAGATGGCCAGCCCCGGGAACAGCGCCCATTGCGGCGCGAGGTCGAGATAGTTCTGCCCGTCATACAACAGGCGCCCCCAGGTCGGGATGTCCGGCGGGAAGCCGAGGCCCAGGAAGGACAGCGTCGATTCGGCGATGATGGCGTTGGCGATCTCGAGCGTCGCGGCAACGATAATGGGGCCCATCGTGTTGGGCAGAATGTGGTGCACGACCTCGCGCAGCTTGGAAGCGCCGAGCGCGCGTGCCGCCTCCACGAATTCCTTCTCGCGCAGGGAGAAGATCTGGGCGCGCACCAGGCGCGCGATCGACATCCAGCGCAGGCCCCCGATAACAATGACGACCATGAGGAAGATGCCGCCCTCCGCGCCCAGCATCCGCTGCAGGGAGTCCTTGAAGAGGTAAATGATCAGCAGCAGCAGCGGCAGTTGCGGCAGCGAAAGGAAGAGATCCGTCAGCCACATCAGAAACGCGTCGAACCGCCCGCCCGCGGTGCCGGACACGGCGCCGACCAGCACGCCGACGCCGACCGCGACCAGCATCGCCGCCACACCGACGGCAAGCGAGATACGGCCGCCAAAGATCACGCGCGCCAGCAGGTCGTGGCCGAGGTCGTCGGTGCCGAACGGATGCGCGAGGGAGGGCGGCGAGAGGCTGGCGGCATAGTCGATCTCGCTCATCGAGTGCGGCCAGAGGAAGCTGCCGAACAGCACGCCCACGACGAGGACGGCGAGGACGAACAGCCCTATCACGGCCAGGCGGTGGCGGCGGAAGCGGCGCCACGCCTCCGCACCCGGCGATGTCGGCCCGGCTTTCCGCGCCGCCGAGGCGGGCAGGTCAGCGGAGAGCGATGCGTGGGTCGAGCCAGCCATAGAGCAGGTCCGCGATGAGATTGAAGATGATCACCAGGATTGCGTAGACGAAGGTGACCGCCATGATGACCGGCGTGTCGTTGGCGAGGATCGCCGAGATCAGCAGCGAGCCCATGCCAGGCACGCGGAAGATCTGCTCGGTGACAACGGCTCCGGTGAAGATGCCGGGCATCTGCAGCGCGATCAGCGTCACCACCGGGATCAGCCCGTTGCGCACCACGTGGCGCATCAGCACGCGGCGCCTGCCAATGCCCTTCGCGCGCGCTGTCGTGACGTAGTCGAGCCGGATCACGTCCAGCATGGAGGAGCGCACGTAGCGCACCAGCACCGCGGCCTGGAACAGCCCCAGAACCGACACCGGCATGATCGATTGCCTGATCTCGGTCCAGAGCCAGGCCCAGCCGGTGGCGGAGACATTGGTCTGGAAGACGAATGGCAACCAGTTGAGCTGCACGCTGAACAGCAGGATCAGCAGCAGGCCGGTGAAGAAGGTCGGCAGCGAGAAGGCGATGTAGGCCAGCGTGTTGGCGACCTGGTCAAAGATCGAATACGGCTTCGCGGCGGCGAGAACGCCTACCGGCAAGGCAACGAGAATCGCCAGCAGTTCGGCCGAGCCCAGCACCGCGAGCGTCACCGGCAGGCGCTGCATGATCAACGTCGCGACATCGATGCGGCTGGCGAAGGAGAAGCCCCACTCGCCATGCAGCATCGCCACCAGCCAGTGGATGTAGCGCAGCCAGACCGGATCGTTGAGGCCGAGACTCGCGCGCAGCCGCGCGATCACCTCCGGCGGCACGTTCGGGTTGGTGACCAGCTCGCCGAACGGGTCGCCGGGCGCCAGCGCCAGGATCGTGAAGATGATGATGCTGATCCCGAGCAGGCTCGGGATTGCCAGCATCAGGCGACGGAAGAGGTAGGCGCGCGACATCAGCCCCCGCGTTCAGCCGTGCCGCGCGCCAACGGCGTCAGGTCGTGTACCAGCGGGCGTAGTTCCAGATATAGCTGTCCCAGCCACTGAGATCGACCGCGAGGCCATTCTTCGCGGCGGCAACGCTCAGGCGATAAAGCTCCGGAATGATCACGATGTTGTCGACAACGAGATCATTGAGCTTGATCAGCATGGCGGTGCGCTTGATCGGGTCCATCTCGTTCCCGGCCGCCTTGTAGACGCTGTCGTATTCGGCGTTCTGCCAGCGCGTGATGTTGCGGCCCTGCCAGTTGTTGGATTTCTGCGCTACCTCCCAGGAGACGAAGGATGCCATCCACTGCCACGGGTCGGGGTAGTTCGGCCCCGTCGTGTACATCTGCAGGTCCGTGTAGAAGTGCGGGTAGGTGTCCGGGTTCGCCACGTCCGAGCTGAAGTACACGGAGGCGACGACGGCCTTGATGTCGATCCCGATGCCGGCCTTGGCGCAGGCCTGCTTCACGATCTCCTGGTTCTTCTGGCGCGGCCCGTTGATCGAGGTCTGGAAGACGTATTTCAGCTTGTGCCCGTTCTTCTCGCGGATGCCGTCGGCACCCTTCTTGTAGCCGGCCTTGTCCAGGATCTCGTTCGCCTTCGCGATGTTGAAATCCCAATGGGTGTTCTTCGAGACATAGCGCGGCGGGTTGTTGACGTAGTTGCTGGTCGCGATCGCCGTGCGGCCGTAGATGTATTTCTGCACGCCGCCACGATCGATCAGCAGCGACAGCGCCTGCCGCACCGCGGGATCGGTGAGTGTCGGGTGCTTGGTCTTGAGGCTCGAGCGCTCGCCGTCCACCACCTTGTTCGGGTCGGTGTTGTTGAGCTGGATGTGCTCGACATTGGCGCCAGGGAACAGCTTCACCGTCCCCTTGCCGCCCTTCTCGAGCCGCTGCAGCACCGCGTCCTCGACCTGCAGGTTCCAGGCGAAGTCGTATTCGCCGGTCTCCAGCACCGCGCGCGCGGCGGAGGTTGCGTCGCCGCCGCCCTTCATCTCGACCGCGTCGAAGAAGGGCTCGTTGGGCTCATGATAATCGGTGTTGATCACGCCAGAGACGAAGTCGCCCGGACGGAACTCCTTGAACTTGTACGGCCCGGTGCCGACCGGCGAGAGGTTCGCCGGCGCCGCGTGCGCCGGGGCGCCCTTGGACGCCTCGAAGATGTGCTTCGGGATGATCATGCCGTTGTTGCCGACGAACGGGTCGGCCCAGAACGGCGTCGGTTTCTTGAACTCCACGCGCACCGTGTAGTCGTCCACCTTCACGGCCGTGTTGTAGGTGTAGCTGCCGGAGGTGACGGCCGCGGTCGCCGGATCGCTCGCATAGGCCCAGTTGAACACGACGTCGTCGGCGGTGAAGGGCTGGCCATCGTGCCATTTCACGCCCTGCTTGAGCTTCCAGGTGACGGACATGCCGTCCTTGGCCAGCCCGCCATTCTCGATGCTGGGGATCTCGGCCGCGAGCTGCGGCACCAGGTTGCCGTCGCCGTCCCAGCCGGCCAGCGGCTCGTAGAACATGCGGCTGCCGTCCTGGTCCTTCGTGCCAGTCGCGAAATGCGGGTTGAGCAGCGTCGGGCCCTGCCACCACAGCAGCCGCAGCGTGCCACCGCCGCCGCGCTTCGTCGGCTTGTAGGCGAACGGCGTCGCCGCCATCGCCACGCCGCCGATGGAAAGGATCTGGTTGGCGAATGGCGCCGCGATACCAACCGCCGCCATGCGTCGGATGAAGCCGCGGCGCGACAGGCGCCCACGCTTCACGTTGCTGATCATCCGGCGCAGCTCAGTCACATCCATGATAGCCCCCATGCATTCGTTGTGCCGCTTCGTCTTTCGCGCGTCCGAAGCGACCAACTGTTCGCCCCGCGCTCCCAGTGGCGTCGGCTGCCTAAAAGCCAAGCAGAAAGGCGAAGGGGGGTCAATGCTGATGTGTCCAAATTGCAGAGCTTACGGAGCCGACATGCACGGGCCATGCGCCGGTGAGGCTGGACAGGTTCGCGCCGGCGCGTGAAAGTCGGCGCGCATCAGGGGGTGGCTCCATGGATTTCTTCGAAACCTGGTTCGGCATCAGTCCCGACCATGGCGATGGTTCGCTCGAGGCGCTCTGGGTGGTGGCGTTGCTCGTCCTCGTGGGCGCGTTCCTGATGCGCAGGCGCATCGGCGGGCATCTGCGGGCCCTGCGCCGCTCGGACGGCGACCGGCGCTGATCGCCCGCCCGGCGCCTGGCGCGTAGCACCGCGCGGCGGCGGCGAAGGCCTCCCCCGATGGGTTTTACGTCGCGTGGGTTGCGTCTGCGGCTCACTTCGCGATGGTCGGCGCCCGCTGGAAGACGACGCGCAGATAGGCGTCTGGCCGCATCTTCGCATGGAACACCGGGCCGTTGGCGAGCACGGGGTCGCCCGCATCCCGTGCGCCAGCAACGAGCAGCTTCACCAGCAGCGTGTTCTCGCGCGGGCGGCGCAGCGGCGCGAAGATCGGACCCTTGTAGCCCGTGTTGAAATCCACCACGGCGCTGATGCCGGGGCTGCGCGGCACCAGCGTGAGATAGGCGCCGGCCGCGACGAAGCTGACCTGGACATGCACCTGGCTCGTCACCTGCCCGACCATCAGCGGCAGGGTGGTCTCGCAGCCGGCGCTCGGGCATGTCACCTCGATGGGCGCGCCAACGGCGGCGCCGTCCTGCCCCACCTGCCGCAACGTCATGATCCATGGCGCCGGTGGGGGCGCCGCTGGCGGTGCGGCGCCGAGCAGCGCGCAGGCGAGCAGCGCCGCGGCGGCGATATTCCTATGTCGCGCCAGCGCGGCGGCGGCGGCGCGGAACCGGTTGCGCATGGCCATTTTCCTCCGGGCCTTCCAGGGCGGCGAGCAACGCCTCCCGCAAGGTCTCGAGGCGCCGCTCGTTCTCGACCTTCAGGCCAAAGACGTCCTTGACGTAGAACACGTCGACCGCGCGCACGCCATACGTCGTCACGTGGGCGGAAGCGATCTGCAGCCCGGACTCGCTGATCGCGTTGGTCACGTCGTGCAGCAGGCCCGGCCGGTCGCGCCCGTTCACCTCCACCACGGTGTGGGTGTTGGAGGCATGGTTGTCGATCACCACGCGCGGCGGCACGTGGATCGCGCGCACGCGCCTTCCCAGCAGGGCGCTCGAGACGCGCCGGATCTCGGCGGCGAAGCGCAGCCGGCCGGACAGCGCCTGCTCGATCAGCACCGCGAGCCGTGCGAGGCGCGAGGGCTGGTCGAACGCGCCGCCGGCCGCGTCCTGGATCCAGAACGTGTCGAGCGCCATGCCGTTGGTCAGCGTATGGATCCGTGCGTCCACGATCGAGGCGCCGGCAACCGCGAGCCCGCCCGCGATCTTGCTGAACAGCCCCGCGTGGTCGGCGGCATAGACCGTCACCTCCGTCACCGCGCGCGCCGGCAGCGGCTGGGTTTCCACCGTCAGCGGCAGGCCGCGCGCCTCGGCGTCGCGGATCAGGCGGGCGTGGCGGGAATGCGTTTCGGGGTCGAAACCAAGCCAGTAGCCGGGATAGCCGAGCGCGTGGAAGCGCGCGATATCCTCCGCCGTCCAGTCCGGCAGCAGCAGGGCCGCGGCTTCCTTCGCGCGGGCCACGCGCACGTCGCGCTCGCCGGTGGAAAGCCCGCCGGCCAGTACCTCTGCCACCCGGGCATAGAGCTCGCGCAGCAGGGTTGCCTTCCAGCCGTTCCACACCTTGGGCGAGACCGCGCGCATGTCCGCGACAGTGAGGATCAGCAGCAGCTTCAGCCGCTCCGGCGACTGCACGGTCTCGACCAGGTCGAGGATTGTCTTGGGGTCGTCGATGTCGCGCTTGAACGCGGTCTGGCTCATCAGCAGGTGGTGCAGCACCAGCCAGGAGACCATCTCGGTCTCCTCCGCCGAAAGCCCGAGTGCGGGGCCGATGGTGAGTGCGAGCTCCGCGCCGATCTCGGAGTGATCGCCGCCGCGCCCCTTGGCGATGTCGTGCAGCAGCATCGCCACATAGAGCGCGCGGCGGGACTGCACGTGCTCCACCAGGCCGGAGGCGACGGGTGCCACCTCCGACAGTTCGTGCCGCTCCAGCAGGTTGAGGATGCGCACCGCCTCGATCGTGTGCTCGTCCACCGTGAAGATGTGGTAGGTGTCGAACTGCATCTGGCCGACGATGCGCGCCCAGTCCGGCAGGAGGCGGCCGATCAGCCCCGCCTCGTTCATGATGCCGAGCCAGCGGGCGCCGTCCGGGTGGCCGCTCGCGGGGTCGCGCCCGCACAGCAGGTCGAGGAAGATCGCCGCGGCCTCGGCATCGCCGCGCAGGTCGAGTGCCCGGCGCTCGTGGCGGATCAGCGCGCGCATCGCCAGCGGATGCAGCTCCAGCCGCCGGTCGCGCGCGATGCGCAGCATCCGCAGCATCTGCACCGGCCGCTCCGCGAAGTCGCGCGCGTCCGCCGGCATGATGCGCCCGTCCGCCAGCACGAAGCCCGCCTCCGCGAGGTCCGCGTCGGTGCGCCCGGCGACGGCCGGCGCGCCGAGGGCCGCACGGATCAGCGCCGGCTCGAACACGTGCGTCAGCCGCGTCACCTCGCGCGCGGTGAGGAAGTAGTGGCGCATGAAGCGCTCCACGCCGTCCTGCCTGCCGTGGCGCGTGTAGCCCATGCGCGCGCCAACCACGGGCTGGAGGTCGAAGGTGAGGCGCTCCTCGGCGCGGCCGGTGACGTAATGAAGATGGAAGCGCAGCGTCCACAGGAAGTCCCAGGCCCGCCGCGCCTGGCGCAGCTCCACCTGGGTCAGGATGCCCTCCGCCGCGCCGTTGGGGTCGGCGATGCTGGCGAAGTCGCGCAGCCCGAAGGCGCAGCGCGCCAGCCAGTAGATCGTTTGCAGGTCGCGCAGTCCGCCGCGGCCCTCCTTGATGTTGGGCTCGACGACGAAGGGCGAGTCGCCGTAGCGGCGGTGGCGCACGGCGCGCTCCGCCTGCTTGGCCGCGATGTAGGCGGCGGGCCCGTCCTCGGCGCAAGCGGCGGCGAAGGCCTTCGTGAACGCCGCGAAGACCGCCGCGTCGCCCGCGAGCAGCCGCGCGTCCAGCAGAGAGGTGCGGATCGTGGCGTCGCCCCGCGCCTCGGCGATGCAGTCGGCGATGGAGCGCGTGGCGTGGCCGACGCGCAGGCCGAGGTCCCAAAGGAAATAGAGCATGAAGGAGACCACGGCGGTGGTCCCTTCGCCCGGCGCGTCGGCGGTGAGGAACAGCAGGTCGATGTCGCTGAACGGCGCCAGCACGCCCCGGCCGTAGCCGCCGGTCGCGGCGAGCGTCATGGCGGGCGGTTTGCCGGGTGGGTTGACAGGCGCCTGCTGCGCCAGCGCGTAGGCGAACAGCGCCTGGATCAGCTCGTCATGCAGGTGGGCGAGGTGCTGCGCGGCGGCGAGCCCGGTGATGTTCCCGGCCTCGAAGCTGTCGCGCACCTCGGCCTGGATATGGGCGAGCTGGCGGCGGAAGGCACCCAGCACCTGGTCGCGCGGCGGCGGGCCGGCGCCCGCGGCCTCCGGCGCGGCGGCCTCGGCGAGCCGTGCCCGCACCTGGTCCGCGACGCGCCGGAGCTGCTCCGCCGCGGCGTTTCCGGCCGTGGCATCCTTGGCCCGATCGTTCGTGGCCTGAGCGCTCGTGGCCTGAGCGCCGGGGGCAAGGGTAGTGGGTTGGGACATCAGTTCTTGTCGAGTCCTCCATTGTCGCCTGTGCCCGCCAGTGATTTCAAGCGGTACAGCGCGTCCAGCGCCTCGCGCGGCGTGAGCCGGTCCGGGTCGATGCCCGCCAACGCCTCCACGAGCGGGTCCGCCTGGGGCGTGGCGGGGCCCGGTCCCGGGCTCGGCGGCGGCGCGGCGGCGCTGGCGAAGAGCGGCAGGGCGGCCGCCTCGGTCAGCCTTCCCGCCCGTGCCTCCAGGGCAGCGAGGATCTCGGCGGCACGGCGCAGCACCGGCTCCGGCACGCCGGCGAGCCGCGCCACCTGCACGCCCCAGGAGCGGCCGGCGGCACCCGCCGCCACCTCGTGCAGGAACACCACCTCGCCCTTCCACTCCCGCACCCGCATCGCGTGCGGGGAGAGTTCCGCGAGCTCCGCCCCGAGTTCGGCCAGTTCGTGGAAATGGGTGGCGAAGATGGTGCGGCAGCGGGCACGGTGGTGCAGCGCCTCCAGTACCGCCCAGGCGATGGCGAGCCCGTCCAGTGTGGCGGTGCCGCGCCCGATCTCGTCCACGATGACCAGGCTGCGCGGCCCCGCCTGGTGCAGGAAGGCCGCCGTCTCCGTCATCTCCACCATGAAGGTGCTGCGCCCGCGCGCGAGGTCGTCGGCACCACCCACGCGCGAGAACAGCCGGTCCACCAGCCCGATGCGCGCCGATTTCGCCGGCACCGGCAGCCCCGCCTGCGCCAGCACCACGGCGAGCGCGTTCTGCCGCAGGAAGGTGGACTTGCCCGCCATGTTCGGCCCGGTCAACAGCAGCACGCGGCGCCCGGGCGAGAGGTCGCAATCGTTGGGGACGAAGGCGGCACGATTCTCCGCCAGCGCGGCCTCCACCACCGGATGGCGCCCGGCCTCGATGCGCAACGCCGCTTCCTCGCCGATCTCGGGGCAGCACCAGGTGCCGGATTCGGCAAGGCTCGCGGCCGATTGCAGCGCGTCCGCCTCGGCCAGCGCCGCGGCGCAGGCGGCGAGCGCCTCCTGCCCGGCGAGGGTTTCATCGACCAGCGTGCGGAAGATCAGCGCCTCGCGCGCGGCGGCGCGGGCCTCGGCTTCGGCGATGCGCCGGTCCAGCTCCGACAGCTCCGGCAGGGTGAAGCGGGCGCCGTTGGCCATGCCCTGGCGCAGCGCCAGTTCCGGGAAGCCGCGCAGCTTCTCCACCGCCACCGCCGGCACCTCGATCACGTAGCCGAGCTGGGCGTGGTGGCGGATCTTGAGCGAAGCGACGCCATAGCGCTGGGCGAACTCCGCCTGCATCCCGGCGATGACACGGCGGGAATCGTCGCGCAGGCGGCGCTCGGCATCCAGCTCGCCGTCGAAGCCCGGGGCGATGGCGCCAGGCTCCAGCCGCGGCGGCGCGGGCTCCGCGAGGGAAGCGGCGAGGCGGTCGTGCAGTGCGTGGCCGATGCGCATCGCCGCGGCGGCGGCGGCGAGCAGCCCCGGCGCGCCGAGATGGGGTGCGGCGTCCAGCGCATCGGCGGCCTCGTGGGCGGCGCGGATGCCGTCGCGGATGGACAAGAGGTCGCGCGGCGAGCCACGGCCGAGGGAGAGGCGGGACAGCGCGCGGGCGATGTCCGGCGCGGTGCGCAGCGCGTCGCGCAATCGGCGCGCGGCATCCGGGCTGGCGAGCAGCCAGAGCCAGGCATGCTGGCGCGCCAGGATCGGCGCCATCTCCGCGAGTGGCGCGGCGAGCCAGGATTCCAGAAGGCGGGCACCGGCGGCGGTGCGGGTGCGGCGGATGGCGGCGAGCAGCGTGTGTGTGGTGCTGCCGTCGCGCGCGCGCAGGATCTCCAGGCTGGCCGCGGTCGCGGCGTCCATCTCCAGCCGGCCGCCGCCGCCGGAGGGCGCGGGGCGCGAGAGGCGGGGCAGGCGGCCCGATTGCGTGGCGCGGACATAGTCGAGCGCCACGGCGGCGGCCTGTGCCTCGGCGTCGGTGAAGCTGCCGAAGGCGTCCAGGCTCGCGACGGCATAGGCGGCGGCGACGCGCCGTCGCGCCGTGGCCGCATCCGGAACGGTTTGCGCGGGCGCGCGGCGGGCGCTGAAGCCCTCCAGCGCCAGCGTCTCCGGTGCCAGGATCTCGGCCGGGTCGAGGCGGGCGAGCAATTCTCCGAGCCTCGCGGCCGGCGTCGTTGCGGTTTCGAACTGTCCCGTCGAGATGTCGAGCCAGGCGGCGCCGACCGTATCGCGGGACGGAACGAGGGCGAGCAGCCAGTTCGGCCGCGCCGCCTCCAGCAGCGTGTCCTCGGTGAGCGTGCCGGGTGTGACCAGGCGCACCACCTCCCGCCGGATCGGCGCGCGGCCCTTGCCTGGCGGCTCCATCTGTTCCGCGATCGCGACACGGAAGCCGCGGCGGATCAGGCGCTGGAGATACGCCTCCGCCGCGTGCACCGGCACCCCGCACATCGGGATCGGCTTCTCTGCATGCGTGCCGCGATGCGTGAGCGCGATGTCGAGTGCCGCCGACGCCGCCTCGGCGTCCTCGAAGAACATCTCGTAGAAATCGCCCATGCGGAAGAACACCAGCGCATCGGGCTGCAACGCCTTGGCCGAGAACCATTGCGCCATCGCCGGCGTCGCCGTTGGTGGCGCCGCCGGTGGGGCAGATGCGGGTGGGGAAGGCCGCTGCATCCCCACCGCATAGCGGTATCGCCGCAGATGCGAAACGCCTGACTTGCGGTCGGTTGGAAGCGGGTCACAATAGGCGCCAACACGTCTCGTCTCAGAACGTTTGGGGAAACAGTCCGATGGCCGATGGTGGTGTCCACGATGGCGATACCCGCACCGCGCGCGTCAGCGGCGAGGAAGCGCTCGCGATGCATGCCGAGGCGCCGGCCGGCAAGCTCGCCACGCGCCTGACCAAGCCGCTCACCACCGCGCGCGACCTCTCGCTCGCCTACTCGCCCGGCGTCGCGGAGCCGTGCCTGCACATCGCGCGCGATCCGGCGCTCGCCTACGACTACACGAGCAAGGGCAACATGGTGGCCGTGGTCTCCAACGGCACCGCGGTGCTGGGGCTCGGCAATCTCGGCGCGCTGGCGGCGAAGCCGGTGATGGAGGGCAAGGTCGCGCTGTTCAAGCGCTTTGCCGACGTGGACGGCATCGACCTCTGCATCGACACCGAGGACAGCGAGGCGCTGATCAACGCCGTGCGCTACCTCGGCCCCAGCTTCGGCGGCATCAACCTCGAGGACATCAAGGCGCCGGAGTGCTTCATCATCGAGCAGAAGCTGCGCGAGCTGATGGACATCCCGGTG
Source organism: uncultured Pseudomonadota bacterium (assembly GCA_963764465.1). GTDB lineage: Bacteria > Pseudomonadota > Alphaproteobacteria > Acetobacterales > Acetobacteraceae > JAJXXT01. The sequence goes on from CAVXSO010000002.1 coordinate 117,903, forward strand.
TTCCACGACGACCAGCACGGCACCGCGATCGTGGCCGCGGCGGGGCTCATCAATGCCTGCCACCTCACCGGGCGCGACCTCGCGGCGACGAAGCTGGTGATCAACGGCGCGGGGGCGGCGGCGATCGCCTGCGCCGAGCTGCTCAAGGCGATGGGCATGCGGCCCGAGCACGTCATGCTCGCGGACACCAAGGGCGTGGTCTGGCGCGGCCGCACCGAGGGCATGAACCAGTGGAAGAGCGCGCACGCGGTGGAGACGCGCGCGCGCACGCTGATGCAGGCCCTGGAGGGCGCCGACGTGTTCTTCGGCCTCTCGGTGAAGGGCGCGCTGACGCAGGAGATGGTGGCGGGTATGGCCGAGAAGCCCATCATCTTCGCGATGGCCAACCCCGACCCCGAGATCACGCCGGAGGAGGCGCGCGCCGCATCCCCGCACGCGATCATCGCGACGGGGCGCAGCGACTACCCGAACCAGGTCAACAACGTCCTCGGCTTCCCCTACATCTTCCGCGGCGCGCTCGATGTGCGGGCACGCACCATCAACGAGCCGATGAAGATCGCGGCCGCCGAGGCGCTGGCGATGCTGGCGCGCGAGGACGTGCCGGACGAGGTGAACGTCGCGGGCGGCGGGCGGCGGCTGCAATTCGGGCCGGAATACATCATTCCGAACGCGTTCGATCCGCGGCTCATCACCTGCGTGCCGCCGGCGGTCGCGAAGGCGGCGATCGACAGCGGCGTCGCGCGCCGGCCGCTCGCCGATCTCAACCGCTACCGCCGCGAACTCTCGGGCCGGCTCGACGCCACAGCCAACGCGCTCGATGCGATCAGCGAGCGGGTGCGCGAGCAGCCGCGCCGCGTGGTCTTCGCCGAGGGCGAGGAGGAAAAGAGCGTGCGCGCGGCCGTGCAGTTCCGCAACGCCGGCTACGGCACGCCGGTGCTGATCGGGCGGGAGGAGCGGGTGCGCGCGACGATGGCCTCACTCGGGCTGGGGGCCGCGAGCGGCATCGAGGTGCACAACGCCCGCCTGTCGCAGAACAACCGGAAATACGCGGAGTTCCTCTACGCGCGGCTGCAGCGCAAGGGCTTCCTCGCGCGGGACTGCCAGCGCATGGTCAACCAGGATCGCAACGTCTTCGCCGCCTGCATGGTCGCGACCGGGGACGCGCATGCGATGGTGACCGGGCTCACGCGTTCGGCCGCCGTGTGCCTCGAGGACGTGCGCCACGCGATCGGGGAGGCGCCGGAGGGCATCGCCTTCGGGCTCACGCTGATGCTGGGGGAGCGGGGGCGGACGATCTTCCTCGCCGACACGCTGATCCACGAGCGACCGAAGCCGGCGGAGCTGGTCGCGATCGCGCGCGGCGCGGCGGCGGCGGCGCGCAGCCTCGGGCACGAGCCGCGCGTGGCACTGCTCTCCCACTCCACATTCGGCAACCCGATGAACCCGCTCGGCGCCACGATGCGCGAGGCGGTGGCGCTGCTCGACAGCCAGAAGGCGGATTTCGAGTACGATGGCGAAATGAGCCCGGATGTGGCGCTCGACCCGCAGTACCGCGCGATCTACCCGTTCTGCCGCCTCACGGGCCCGGCGAACGTGCTGGTGATGCCGGGGCTGCATTCGGCGCACATCGTCGCACAGCTCGCTCCGCGCCTCGGCGGCGTGATGAATGTCGGGCCCATCATCCTCGGGCTCGAACACCCGGTGCAGATCATGCCGATGGATTCCTCCGTCCGCGGCATCGTGGATACCGCCGTCATCGCGGCACACCAGGCGCTGACGAAGGGGTAGACGCCTCTCAGAGGTGGGCGAGCCACACGTCCAGCACCGCCGCGCGCTTCTCCACGCGGATCGCGTGCATCGCGGCGTCCAGCGCGGTGTCCAGTTCCTCGGGCCGCTTCACAGTGCGGGCAAAGGCGCCGCCGGCGGCGGCAGCGATGCCGGCGTAGTCCGGCGGCGGGTCGAAGGCGACGCCGATGTCGTTGGCGCGGCTCGCGTGGCCGTGCGGATGCACGCCGAGCATGGAGAGCTTCGGGCTCTTCCAGCCACGGTTGTTGTAGACGACCTGGAGAAACGGCGTTGCGTATTGCCGCGCCATCCAGTGCACGGTGGACGGCACGCTGAACATGTAGGAGCCATCACCGCCCAGCGCCATCACCAGCGCGTCCGGGTTCGCCAGCCTGGCGCCGATCGCGGCACCGCCGTTCCAGCCGAGCGAGCCGCCGCCGCTGGCGTGGATCGTGCCGGGGCGGGTGCGCATCATGTGGTCGGCGATGACGGTGTAGTTGGAGATGCCCTCGCTCAGCACGATGGTGTCCGCGTCCGCCCGCGCGCGGATGGCGCCGGTGAGGTGCTGCGGCGTTATTTCGTTGGCGGAAGGCTGCTCGGCGGCGAGCAGGCGCGAGAGGCGTTCGGCGTGGCGCGCGGCGAGGCGGCGGCGGCGGGCCTCGATGGCGGCGTCGTCGAGCGCGATACCGTCCAGCGCCGCCTCGATCTGCGCCAGTGCCTGCGCCGCGTTGGCCTGCCAGGCGCGGTGGGCGTGGATGTACCACAGCGGCATCGCCTGCTTCAGCGCGTCCGTGTCGATGTGCAGGATGCGGGCGTCGGCGCGCGGGCGGTTGTGGCGCGCGATCCAGGGCACGTCACTGTCCAGCACCAGCACCACGTCCGCCTCTGCCAGCGCCGGGTTCTGCTCCGGCTCGTTCCACTGGCAGCCTTGATAAAGCGGGTTGTCGGCGGGGAAGTTCATGGCACTCGGCACGCTGTCGTGCACCGCGATGGCGAGCCGGTTCGCCAGCCGCACCAGCGGCGCCACTGCTTCCGGGTTGCGGCCCGCATAGGAGGTGACGACCAGCGGGTTGCGGGCGGTGGCGAGTGCGCGCGCGACCTCCGCCGCGTCCTCGGCCGGAAGTGCGGCGGGTGCGGTGGGCTGCCAGCGTGACCAGTCGAGCGCGACCTCCGGCACCTCTTCCTCCAGCACCTCGCGCGCGGCCATCAGGTAGACCGGGCCGCGCGGCTCGCTGGTGGCGAATTGCAGGGAGCGGGCGAGAAGCTGCTTGATGTTGCGCCCGGTGCGGATCTCGGTCTCGTAGCGCATGTAGCCGCGCAGGATGCCGCGCTGGTCGTGCACGTCCTGGATCCACTGGATGAACTCGTTGCGGCTGCCGCGCATCTCGCCTTCCTGGGTGAAGGGCGAGGCGCCGGCGACGATGACGACGGGGATGCGCCCGCGCGCCGCGTTGTGCACGGCGCCGGCCAGCGCCTGGGTGCCGCACTCCACGTGCACCAGCACGCATTGCGCCCGCCCGCCGCTCTGCGCATAGCCGTGGGCGATGGACAGCGCCACCATCTCGTTGGGGCAGGTGACGAGGCGCGGCAGGGGTTTGCCCAGCGCCTGCGCCTCCGCCAGCGCCTCGATGATGGCGGGGTGGTCGCTGCCGAGATTGGCGAAGATGTACTCGACGCCGGCCTCGTGGAGGCCCTCGAGCAGCTGCATGGCGGCGGTCGGCACGGTGGTTATCCTCCCCTGGCTGGCCGGAGTATCCCGCGCGCGGCGCCGCACGCGCAAATCGCTTCCCACACGAAATCCTTTATGTCTAAAGTATCTGTGAGGCTCGCGAACAAACCCTGGGGGTACGAATGAAGCGGATTTCGGCGGCTGGACTGGCATTGGGCGCCGTGGCGCTGGCAATTTCGCCGGGGCACGCGGCGCGGGCGGCGGAGGTGAACGTCGCCTTCATCGCCACGCTCTCGGGGCCCGCGGCCCCGCTCGGCAAGCAGCTGCGCGACGGGTTCGCGCTGCGGGTGGAGCAGCTCGGCGGCAAACTCGGCGGCGAGCCCGCGCACGTGACGGTGATCGACGACGAGCTGAAGCCGGATGTCGCGCTGACCAAGATGAAGGCGGTGCTGGAGCAGGAGCACGTCAACTTCGTCGTCGGCCCGATCTTCACCATCGTCGAGGCCGCGATCTTCAAGCCGGTGATCGGCTCCGGCGCCATCTTCATCAGCCCCAACGCCGGCTATTCGCTCTATGCCGGCAAGGGCTGCAACCCGCATTTCTTCGCGACGTCAGTATGAGAACGGCCAGCCGCATTCCGTAAGCGGGCAGTACGCGACGGATGCCGGCTACAAGCGCGTGTTCTTGCTCGCGCCGAACTACCAGGCCGGGCACGACGCGCTCAGCGGGTTCAAGTCGCGCTACAAGGGCACCGTGGTGGCGGAGGACTACGTGCCGCTGACCTCGATGGATTTCCAGTCGGAGCTTGCGAAGATCGCGGAGGCGAAGCCGGATGCGATCTACGCGTTCCTGCCCGGCGGGCTCGGCATCAACTTCGTCAAGCAGTTCCACGCGGCGGGGCTCAACCACATCCCGTTCCTCTCCGCCTTCACGGTGGACGAGAGCGTGCTGCCGGCGGAGGGTGACGCCGCACTCGGCCTGTATGGCGGTGCCGACTGGGCGCCGGACCTGGACAACCCCACCAACAAGGCCTTCGTCGCCGCGTTCGAGGCGAAGTATCATTACGTCCCCGCAACTTATGCCGCGCAGGCCTACGACACCGCGAGCCTGATCGACGCCGCGGTGCGCGAGGCGGGCGGGGCGGACAACGCGGACAAGGTGGCGGCGGCGATGATGAAGGCCGATTTCAAGTCCGTGCGCGGCAATTTCCGCTTCAACCACAACCACTACCCGATCCAGGATTTCTACCTGACGAAGGTGGTGAAGGGCGCGGACGGCAAGCTGCAGACCTCCATCGTGAAGAAGGTGCTCGCGGACAACACCGACAACTACGCCGACCAGTGCAAGATGAAGTAGCACACGCGGCGGGAGGGGCCGCCGCGTGACGCTGCTGCTGATCCAGGCGCTGAACGGCGTGCAGCTCGGGCTCACGCTGTTCCTGATCGCCGCGGGGCTCACGCTGGTGTTCGGGGTGATGGACTTCATAAACCTCGCGCACGGCGTGCAGTACATGGTGGGCGCCTATCTCGGCGTCACGCTCTACGCGGCGACGGGATCGTTCGCGGTGGCGCTGGTGGTGGGCTCGCTCGCCACCGGCGCGCTCGGCCTGCTGCTGGAGGCGCTGGTGTTCCGCCGGCTCATGGGGCGCGGGCACCTGGACCAGGTGCTGGCGACGTTCGGGCTGATCCTGACCATCAGCGAGCTGGTGCGCATCACCTGGGGCGTTACGCCGTTGCAACTACCCACGCCCGCGCTGCTCTCCGGCTCCGTGCCGCTGATCCCGGGCATGCGCTACCCGGTCTATCGCATCGTGCTGATCGCGGCGGGGCTTGGCGTGGCGGGCGCGATGGCGATGGTGATCACGCGCACGCGCATCGGCATGCAGCTGCGCGCCGGCGCCTCGAACGCCGCGATGGTCAATGCGCTCGGCGTCGATATCCACCGCATGTTCCGCCTGGTGTTCGGCGTCGGCGCCATGCTCGCGGGGTTCGCGGGCGTGCTGGCGGCACCGCTCGTCTCGGTGGAGGCGGGGATGGGCGACAACCTGCTGATCCTCGCCTTCGTCGTCATCGTGGTCGGCGGCGTGGGCTCGGTGCGCGGCGCCTTCGTCGGGGCGATCCTGGTGGGGTTGGTGGACACGCTCGGCCGCTCGCTGGTGACGAACACGGCACAGGCGCTGCTCTCGCCGCTGGCGGCGGGCCATGTCGGCCCGGCGCTGGCCTCGATGCTGATCTACCTGTTCATGGCGGCGGTGCTGGCGGTGCGCCCGTCCGGACTGTTTGGCGTCCGCGCATGAAGGGCCCGTTCCTGCGGGGATGGCGCCTGCCGCTGGCGATGCTGCTGGTGTTCGCGGCGATCCCGCTGCTGCCGCTCGGGCACAGCGCGGGCTACGTGATGCTGCTCGCCGCGCGGATCATGGTGTTCGCGACGGCCGCGGTCTCGCTCGACCTCATCCTCGGCGCGGGGGGGCTGGTGAGCTTCGGGCACGCGGCGCCGCTGTTGCTGGGCGCCTATGCCGTGGCGGCGCTGGACAACGCGGGCATCGATTCCGCGCTCGCCGTGCTGCCGCTGGCGCTGGCACTCGCGGGGCTCTACGCGCTGCTGACCGGCGCGATCGCGCTGCGCACGCGGGGCGTGAACTTCATCATGATCACGCTCGCCTTCGCGCAGATGGTTTATTTCGCAACCGGTTCCCTCGCGGATTATGGCGGCGACGACGGCTACTCGCTCGGCGAGCGCACGCGGCTGCTGGGGTTCAGGGTGCTGCATGACGGGCTGGCGTTCTATCTCTCCGCGCTCGTTGTGCTGGCGGCCGCCTACCTGCTGTGCCGCTTCCTGCTCGCAACGCCGTTCGGCCGCTCGCTGGTGGCGCTGCGGCAGAACGAGCAGCGCGCGAAGGCGATGGGGATCGACCCGATGCGCGTGCGCCTCGGCGCCATGGTCGTCGCGGCGATGATCGCCTCCGTCGCGGGCGTGATGCTGGCCAACGAGTCGGATTTCGTTTCGCCGGCGTATGGGTCGTGGCAGCGCTCGGCGGAGCTGATGGTGATGGTGCTGCTCGGCGGTGTGGGCTCGCTCTCCGGCGCCATCCTCGGTGCCGGCGCGGTGGTGCTGCTGGAGGAGGGGCTCGGCCGCTTCACCGAGCACTGGCCGCTGATCTTCGGGCCCTGCCTGGTGCTGGCCGCGCTCGGCCTGCGCGGCGGGCTGGCCGGGATGTTTTCCCGCCGTGGCTGAGGTGTTGGAAGTCTCCGGCCTCTCCAAGACGTTCGGCGCGCTGTGGGTGACGCGCGAGGTCTCGCTCTCGCTGCGCGCCGGCGAGGTGCATGCGGTGATCGGGCCCAACGGCGCGGGCAAGACGACGCTGATCCACCAGATCTCCGGTGTGCTGCTGCCCGACCGGGGACGGATTTCGTTGCGTGGACAAAACATCACCCGTGCCTCGCCCCAGGCACGCGCGCGTGCGGGGCTGGCGCGCAGCTTCCAGATCACCTCCGTGCTGCCCGAGTTCAGCGTGCTGGAAAACGTGGCCCTCTCGGTGCAGGCGCGCGAGGGGCGGGCGATGCGGCCCTGGGGGCGCGCGAGCCTGGACCGCGCGGCCAACGCGCGCGGCATGGCGGCGCTGGAACGCATGGAGATGGCAGACCGCGCGCAGCACCTCGCGGGCGCGCTCAGCCACGGGGAGAAGCGCAAGCTCGAACTCGCGATGGCGATCGCGGCCGAGCCCGTGGCGATGCTGCTCGACGAGCCGCTCGCCGGCGCCGGGCCGGAGGAAGTGCCGCGGCTGATCGCCCTCCTGCGCTCCATCAAGGGCACCGTCGCGATCCTGCTGGTGGAGCACGACATGGACGCGGTGTTCGCGCTCGCGGACCGGCTGACAGTGCTGGCGGAGGGCCGCGTGATCGCCAGCGGCCCGCCCGACGTGGTGCGCGCGGACGAGGCGGTGCGCGCGGCCTATCTCGGTGAGGACTTCTAGATCATGCCTCCAAGCGCGCTCCGGCGAGGCCGAGGCATGCGCCAGCATGCCGCCCGGCGGCGATGGGCGAGCACCGGAGCGGAGCGACCTGGAGGTCGTGAGCACCGGAGCGCAGGACAGAGGCGCCGGATGCCCGCCGGAGCGCGCTTGGAGGCATGACCTGATGCAGCTCACCGTGGAAAACCTCCAGGGCGGCTATGGTGAGACACAGGTGCTGTTCGGCGTCTCGCTCAGCGTCGCGGAGGGGGAGGTGGTGAGCCTGCTGGGCCGCAACGGCATGGGCAAGACCACCACCGTGCGCACGCTCATGGGCCTGCTGCCGCGCCGTGGCGGGACGATGGCGCTGGACGGGCGCGACATCGGCGCGCTGCCGCCCTTCGCCATCGCCCGCGCCGGCCTCGGTCTGGTGCCGGAGGGGCGGCAGATCTTCCCCACCCTCAGCGTGGAGGAGAACCTGCTGGCGACGGCAAGGCCCGGCGCGTGGACGCTCGCGCGCGTGCACGCGCTGTTCCCGCGCCTCGCCGAGCGGCGGCGCCAGGCGGGGCGCCTGCTCTCCGGCGGCGAGCAGCAGATGCTGGCGATCGGCCGCGCGCTGATGACCAACCCGCGCCTGCTGATCCTGGATGAAGCGACCGAGGGCCTGGCGCCGCTGATCCGCGAGGAAATCTGGGCGGTGCTGCGCACGCTCAAGCAATCCGGCCTCGGCATCCTGGTGATCGACAAGACGCTGGAGGCGCTGAAGCGCCTCGCGGACCGGCACGTGGTGATCGAGAAGGGCCGCAGCGTCTGGGCCGGCGACGCCGCGGCGCTGGCCGCCGAGCCGCTCGTGTTGCAGCGCTACCTGCACCTCTAGCCCTTCTTGCGTCCCGCCCGCGCGCGACCCCCTCACGCGCGGGGTGGCGAGGTGTGCCGGGCGCACGTCAGCAGCGTCTTCCCAATTGAGGCCCTTGTAGTATCCCGCCACCATCTGCCTACGCCGGCCACCGCTGGCTTCGGGATCGGCCACATAGGGCACACCGGCTCCTTCAAACGCCTCTTCAATCTCACGCAGGATGGAGTGCTGGACCAGGTAGTTGGCCAACAGCGTTTTAGCGCGCCGGCTGATCGGACCTTTGTTCTCCATGAATGCTGGCTCTCCCGTTTGGGTCTGACTCGGGTGAAAGGAAAACAAACTCCCTCATACTTCGCCCGCCTACCTGTTTCCAAAACTACCAAAACTCCGAAAGTCAGCCCCAACCTCGCGAAACCCGTCCCCCGTACCATTTACCCGACCGAGGGCGTCTCCATCCACACCCATCCCGGCGAGGTTCTTCGCGAGGCGTTCATGCTCCCGCTGGGGCTGAGCGCCAACGCGCTGAGCCGGGAGATCGACGTGCCGGCGAACCGCATAACCAGCATCGCCGCCGGGCAGCGCGCCGTGACGCCGGATACCGCGCTGCGCCTCGCCCGCTACTTCCACACCACGCCGCAATTCTGGCTGAACCTGCAGATGGCGCACGACCTCTCGGTCGCACAGGCACAGCACGGTGCCGCGATCAGGAACCGGGTGCGCCCACGCGCCGCCTGAGCGGCTACTCCGGCTTGTCCTTCACCTCGTGGCCGCGTCCCACCGCCTTGATCGCCTCGAAGATCGTCATCGCGTAGCTTTCCATCGCCGCGCGCAGCGCCGGGTCGGGCGCCGCGCCGCCGCCCCGCGCGGCCAGGATCGCCGTCAGGATGCTGCTGTGCATGTCGTCGATCGTGAACTCCCAGTCAGGCGTCGTGATCGCGTGCTGCAGCGCGAGGAACATCACGCACACCTCCAGCACGTTGAGCTTGGCGGCGTGGTCGTTCACCGCCGTCTCGACGGCGACGCGCCATTGCTGCTCCCGGTCGGGCGGGGGGTGGTCCGGCTCGGGCATGCGGCCTCCTCTGGCGATCGGTACGACGCCGGCGCATCTTATTCGCTCCCGGGCCCGCCGCGCCACCGCGCCGTTGCCCCGCCGCGCAAATCCGTCCCCCCAAACCGACCCTCCCCAAAGCCGGGCGCGCCGCTATGCTGCCCGCGAAACCAACGGGAGACGCAGATGAAGGAACTCAACGCGGGGATCACGCCGGCCGGGGAGGGCGATGGCGGCGTGGTGTGGAACATCCTCGGCCAGACCTACTACATGAAGGAATCCTGCGACGCCTCCTTCGCGTTCGAGGTGATGGGCGAGCCGGGCACCTTCGTGCCGCCGCACATCCACCCGACGCAGGACGAGTTCATCTACATCCTGCGCGGCGAGATGGAGCTCACGCTCGCGGGCAGCATGCACCAGGCCGGCACCGGCGCCCTGGTGCGCATGCCGCGCGGCATCCCGCACGGCTACAAGAACATCGGCTCGCAGACGGTGCGGGCGCTGTTCTGGGTCTCCCCCGCGCGCAAGCTGCACGAGCTTTTCACCCGCATCGATGGGCTGACGGACCCGGCGGAAGTGGTGCGCATCTCAGCGACCTGCGAGGTGGATTTCCTGCCGCCCCCGGGGTGAGGCGAGCAACCCGTTCGCGACCGCCGCCGCGTCCTCGGAGGCGGGGCTTGCCTGCGGGGCCAGCACCTGGCGGCGGATTGCGGCGGGCACCGCGGGGTCACGGCGGATGATGCCGGCGAGCGGCGGCGCGCGGCCGAGGAACTGTGCCGCGGCCCGTGCCAGCGCCGTGTGCGTCGCCCGCCCCGCCGCCAGGCTGCCCGCCATATTGATCACCACCGCCGGCTCCAGCGCCGGGCACTCGCGCGCCAGGCGCTTCAGCACGGCATACGCGTCGGTGAGGCTGGTGGGCTCGCCGGTGGCCAGCAGCAGCATCGCCCCCGCGACGGAGGCGAGCCGGCGCATTGTCGCATCCACCCCGGCGCCGAGGTCGAGCAAAACAGTATCGTAACGATCTGCCAGCAGGCCAGGGACGGTGGCGAGCGAGGCGAGCATCGTCTCCGGCAGCGACGACAGCGCCGCGTTGCCGGAACGCCCGGCGAGGATGTCGAAGCCGCCCGCGTGGGCCAGGATCGCGTCCTCGGGCTCCACGCGCCCGGCCAGGATGTCCGCCATGTCGTGGCGCGGCGCGAGGCCGAGCTGCACGTCGATGTTGGCGAGCCCAAGGTCGCCGTCGAACAGCAGCACCCGCCTGCCGGAGGCGGCGAGGGCGCGGGCGAGCGCGATGGCGAACCAGGTCTTGCCCACGCCGCCCTTGCCGGAGGCGATGGCAACGATCTTATTTCCATTATGCATCGACATGCTTTCGCGAGGGTGCGCGCGCGAGACGGCGGGCGAGGAACGCGGCGGTGAGCGGCAGCATCGCCGCCCCCGTCGCGGGGGAGGCGCTGGCGAGCGTGAGCACGAGGCCGGTATCCGCCGCCGCCAGCACCGCGCCGAGCCGGGGCGCAAGATCGAGCCGTGTCGCGATGAGGTGCGTGCAGCCCCAGCCACGCCAGGCGCTCGCGGTTTCGGCGGCGGAGTGCGGGTCGAGGTCGGCGGGCAGCACCAGCACCTTCGCCCCGCGCGTCTCGGGCAGTTCGGCGTGGGAGGCGGCGTCGAAGATGTCGATGCCGGCGGTGTCGACGATGTCCGCCGTCGCCGCCTCTGCGTGCGGGGCGAGGCCGAGCACGGCGAGCAGGGACGCCAGCTCGTCCCCCGCGCGCCGCGCATCGGCGCTGGCCACGCGCGGGCGGTTGCCGGCGAGCAGGGCGGCGGTGGCGAGGCGGATCGCGGCCAGCGTCTTGCCGGCGCCGGGCGGGCCGACGAGGGCGAGATGTCCTTCTGGCATCGCACCGAAACGCAACCGCGACGGCAAGCCGAGCGGCGAGGCCGCGAGGATACGCGCCAGCCGCTCCGGCACGCCATGGCGCGCCAGGTTGTCCGGCGGCTCCGGCGCGCTTTCCTCCGCCCACTCCACCGCGACCGTGATCTCGACGCCGCCCCGCACGCGCCGCTGCTCCAGCACCAGCGCCTCGGGCCCCAGCGCGGCCCGCGCTGCGGCAAGCGCCTCTGCCATGTCCGCCCCGGTGAACAGGCGCAGCTTCATGCGTGGCGCACGGGGCTAGAGGGTCGCGATGGTGCGGATGCGCGCGCGCGGGCTGATCTCCGCCTGCGCCAGCACCGCGGTCGCGGGGCGCACGCGCTCCACGATCGCTCGCAAATGGAAACGAATCGCCGTGCTCGCCACCAGCACCGGCTGTTCCCCGGCTTCCGCCGCCGCGTCCAGCACCATGCGCAGGCGCTGCATGAAGGCGGTGAGGCGGGTGGGCGCCATCGCCAGTTGCCGGTCCTCCGCGGGGCCCACCAGCGCGTCGGCGAAATCCGCCTCCCACTCCGGGCCGAGCGTGATGATGGGGATGTAGCCGGAGGGCCCGGTGCTGGCATCCGAGATCTGGCGCGCCAGCCGCGCGCGCACCGTTGCGGTGATGCCGGCGATACCGCGCGCGCCGGCGGCGAGCGCCTCCTGCATGCCTTCCAGGATCGTCGGCAGGTCGCGAATGGAGACGCGCTCGGCCAGCAGCGATTGCAGCACGCGCTGGATGCCGCCGGTGTTGATCTGCGCGGGGATGAGGTCGGCAACCAGCCGCTGGTGCTCGCGCGGCAACTCGTCGAGCAGCTTCTGCGTCTCCGCGAAGGACAGAAGCTCGGCCATGTTCTGCTTGACGACTTCCGTCAGGTGGGTTGCCAGCACGCTCGCCGGGTCCACCACGGCGCAGCCCTTCAGCATCGCCGCGTCGCGCGTCGCGGGCTGGACCCACACTGCGGCAAGCCCGAAGGCGGGCTCCGTCGTCGCCTCCCCCGGCAGGTCCACGGGCCCGCCCCTGGGGTGCATCGCGAGCAGCTGCGTCGGCCGCAAAACCCCGCGCCCCGCCTCGATCTCCTTGATGCGGACCACGTAGGTATCGGCCGGCAGCTCCATGTTGTCCTGGATACGAACCGGCGGCAGCACGTAGCCGAGTTCCTGCGCGATGCTCCGCCGCAGGCCCTTGATCTGGTCCGTCAGCCGCGGCGAATCGCCGCCCGCGAGTGCGAGCAGCCCGTAGCCCAGCTCCAGGCGAATGGTATCGATGCGCAACGTTTCGCTGATCGGCGGCTCGGTCGGTGCCGTGGGCGCGGCGGCGGGTGGTGCCGCGCCCGCCGGATGCTGGTGGCGATACCACGCCGCCCCCCCGGCCAGCCCCGCGAGTGCCAGGAAGGGAAACGCCGGCAATCCCGGCAGGGCAGCAAGAACCGAGGCAGCACCTGCGGCCATCGCGAGCGGGCGCGTGGTGCCGCCGAGCTGCTGCGCCAGCGCCTTGTCCGCTGTGCCCTCCGTTGTGCCCTTGGTCACCACGATGCCGGCGGCGGTGGAGACGAGGAGGGACGGGATCTGGCTCACCAGCCCGTCGCCGATGGTGAGCGTGGTGTAGGTGCGCGCGGCGTCCGAGAAGGACATGCCGTGCTGCAGCAGCCCGATCGCCAGGCCGCCGAAGATGTTGATGGAGGTGATCACCAGGGCCGCGATGGCGTCGCCACGCACGAACTTCGCGGCACCATCCATGGCGCCGTAGAAGCCGCTCTCCGCCTCCAGCTCGCGGCGGCGGCGGCGGGCGGTCTTCTCGTCGATGGTGCCGGCGGAGAGATCGGCGTCGATCGCCATCTGCTTGCCCGGCATCGCATCGAGGCTGAAGCGGGCGGCGACTTCCGCGATGCGGCCGGAACCTTTCGTGATGACAACGAAATTCACCACCAAAAGGATGGCGAAGAGGATGATGCCGATGATGACATCGCCGCCCATCAGGAAGCCGCCGAACGCCGCCACCACATAGCCTGCGGCATCCGGCCCCCGCTCGCCATGGGAGAGGATCAGCCGCGTGGTGGCGACGTTGAGCGCGAGCCGCATCAGCGTGGTGAGCAGCAGCAGCGTCGGGAAGGCGGAAAAATCCAGCGGGCGGACAAGGAAGATCGAGACCATCAGCACCAGGATGGCGCTGGTGATGGACAGCGAGAGCCCGAGGTCCAGCACGAAGGGCGGCAGCGGCAGCACCAGCACGCTGAGCAGGGCGACGATCCCGGCCGCGAGCCACACGTCCTGCCCCGCGCGCAGGCTTGCGAGGCGCGGCGCGAGCAGTTCCGCGAGCGGTGCCGGCAGTGTCGCGGACATGTCTCAGGCAACCCCGCTCGCGGGCGGCGGCACCGCGAGGCCCTGGCGCGCGTAGTCCCGCAGCTTGTTGCGCAGCGCCCTGATGGAAATGCCGAGCATGCCGGCGGCGTGCGTGCGGTTGCCCTCGGTGCGGTGCAGGGTCTCGAGAATGAGGTCGCGCTCCACATCCTCCATCCGCCTGCCGACGAGGGCAGCGAGGCCCGGCGCCACGTGTGCCGTATCGGCAACGATATCGGCCGGCGCGGCGCGTGCCGCGGGCGGGCCGGAAAGCTCGATGTCCTCCGCCTCGATCGTGGCGCCGTGGGCGAGCAGGACGGCGCGGTGGATGGTGTTCTCCAGCTCGCGCACATTGCCGCGCCAGGCGTGTGCGCAGAGCCGCGCCAGTGCGTCGGGCGAGAGCGCGCGCTCCGCCATGCCGTTCAGCGTTGCGTAGCGGCGCGCGAAATGGACGGCGAGCGGCGGGATGTCCAGCCGGCGCTCCCGTAGCGGCGGAATTCGTAACGATATGACATCGAGACGGAACAGCAGATCCTCCCGGAATCGCCCCGCCTGCACCTCCGCGCGCAGGTCGCGGTTGGTGGCCGCGAGCACGCGCACATCCACCTTCACCGGTGCCTCGCCGCCGACGCGGTCGATCTCGCGCTGCTGCAACGCGCGCAGCAGCTTCGCCTGCATGCGGATGTCGAGCTCGCCGATCTCGTCGAGCAGCAGCGTGCCGCCATCCGCCGCCTCGAACTTGCCGACGCGCCGTGCGAGCGCGCCGGAGAACGCGCCCTTCTCGTGGCCGAACAGCTCGCTTTCCAGCAGCGTCTCCGGGATCGCGGCGCAGTTGAGCGCCACCAGGCGCGCGCCGGCGCGGCGGGAGTGGCGGTGGATGTGGTGCGCGAGCACTTCCTTGCCGGTGCCGGATTCGCCGCTCACCAGCACGGTCGCGTCGCTCGCGGCGATCTGTTCGGCGCGGGCGAGGCAGGCGAGCATCGCGGGGTCGCGCGCAATCGGGGCCGTGGCATCGCCGCTCGCCTGCGCCAGCAGGGCCGCGATGAGGTCCGGGTCCGGCGGCAGCGGCAGGAACTCGCGGGCACCGGCGCGCACGGCGGCCACCGCTTCCTCCGCGCGCGCGGCGACGGCGCAGGCCACCACCGGCACGCCGATGCGCTCCGCCCGCAACGCCGCGATCAGCCCCGCCACGTCGCGCGCGAGGTCCGCGAACACCAGGCCGATGGTGCCGTCGCGCCGCATCGCCGCCACCGCCGCGTCTTCCGTGTCCGCCTGCACGATGCCGCCGCCGCGCGCGCGCACGATACGCGCCGCGGCACCCAGTTCCGTCGCGAGCGAGCCGAGGACGAGGACGCGCATCCTCAGCCGCTCTTCTCGGTCTTGATGATTTCCGTCATCGTGACGCCGAGGCGCGTGTCGTCCACCATCACCACCTCGCCGCGCGCGACGAGGCGGTTGTTGACGAAGATGTCGATAGCTTCGCCGAGCTTGCGATCGAGCTCCACCACCGCGCCACGGCCGAGCTTGAGCAACTGGTTCACCGGCATCGTGGCACGCCCGAGCACGGCGCTGACGGTCACGGGGATGTCGTACACGGCCTCGAGGTCGCGGGCCGCGCGCGGCTGGACGGGCGCGATGTCGGTGCCGGGCTCGGCGAGGTCGGCAAGCGGGAGGTCCTGGGTCATCGCGTCACTCCGTCGTGTTCCCGCCCCGTTTCCCGGTCGTGGCGAGCGCGGGGGCGATGATTGTCTCGATTTCGTTCCAGATGGCGGCGGGGTCGCGGCTGGCGCCGCCGCGGCACCAGGCAAGCCGCAGCCCGCCCGGGGCCATCGCGGCATCGGCCTCCAGCGCGATTGCATCCGGCAGCAGGCCCCGCAGTTCCGCCGCGTCGCCGGGCGATACCAGCAGGCGGGGTGATGCCGTCTCCCCAAGCGAAGCCAGCAGCGTCGCCGTGATCTCCGCCGCGACCGACGGGCCGAGCCGTGCCTGCCAGCCCGGCAGCGCGGCACCGATCGCCGCGAGCATTGTTGCGGCCAGTGCACGAGCCGCCTCCGCCAGCGCCGCGTCCAGCCCCGCCAGCGCCTCCCCGAGGTTCGAGGCGAGCGCGGCACAGGCCCCGGCCAGCGCCTGGCGCGCCGCGGCGCTGCGCGCCTCGTATGCCGCGAGCGCCTCCTCCCGCGCCTCCGCCCGCGCGTGCGCGAGCAGCGCCTCAAAATCCGGCGGCGGTGTCGGGCGTGCGTCGAATTCCTCCGACAACAGCAGCGAAAGTCCGGCATGGGCGTTCATTCGAGCATCGCCTCCTCCGCCGCCTCGCCGATCTCGATCTGCCCGGCGGCGGCCATTTCCTTCGCCAGCGCCACGATGGCGGCCTGCGCCTCGTCCACGTCCTTGATCTTGACCGGGCCCAGGGCCCCGATGTCGTCGCGCAGCATCTTGCCCGCGCGCTCGGAGAGGTTGGAGAAGAACAGGTCGCGGATACGCTCGGACGCGCCCTTGAGCGCCAGCGGCAGCTTCTCGCGGTCGGCCGCGCGCAGCACCGCCTGGATCGCGGTGGGGGCGAGGCGGCCCAGGTCCTCGAAGGTGAACATGAGGGACTTGATGCGATCCGCGGCTTCCCGGTTGCGCTCGTCGAGCGCCGCGAGGAAGCGGGATTCCGTTGCGCGATCCAGATTGTTCAGGATCTCCGCCATCATCTCGTGCGGCTCGCGCCGTGCGCTGCGCGCGAGGTTGGACATGAACTCGGCGCGCAGCGTGCGCTCCAGCCCGTCCAGCACCTCCTTCTGCACGCTCTCCATCCGAAGCATCCGCATCACCACCTCCATCGCGAAGGTCTCGGGCAGTGCCCCCAGCACGCGGGCCGCCTGCTCGGCGCGAATGCGGGAGAGCACAACGGCCACGGTCTGCGGGTATTCGTTACGCAAGTAGTTCGCCAGTACCGCCTCGCTCACGTTGCCGAGCTTGTCCCACATCGTGCGCCCGGCGGGGCCGCGGATTTCCTCCATGATCTGCGACACCCGCTCGCGCGGCAGGGTGCGCAGCAGCAGCCGCTCCGTGCCCTCGAGGCTGCCGACGAGGCTGCCGGCCGAGCCGATCTGGCGCACGAAGTCGCCGGCGAGCCGCTCAACCTGGTCGGCGGCGACGGGGCCGAGCTGCGCCATCGCGACGGAGACTTCCCTCAGCTCGTCCTCGTGCAGCAGCGCGAGTACGCGCGCACTCGCCTCCTCCCCCATCGCGAGCAGCAGAGTTGCCGCGCGCTGCGGGCCGGAGAGGCGTCCCTCCACCTGTGCGGCCATCAGCCGGCGCTCTCCGCGAGCCAGGCGCGGATGATCGAGAGCGTCTCGTCCGGATGGTGCTCGACGAGATCGGCGAGATTCTTGAGCGAGGCGGCGGGCACGATGCCCTCGATGCGCGGCGGCGAGGCGGCTGGCGCCGCCGCCGGCGCGGGCAGTTCCGGCAGCGC
Source organism: uncultured Pseudomonadota bacterium (assembly GCA_963764465.1). Lineage (GTDB taxonomy): Bacteria > Pseudomonadota > Alphaproteobacteria > Acetobacterales > Acetobacteraceae > JAJXXT01. The sequence continues at coordinate 134,919 of CAVXSO010000002.1, forward strand.
GGGTGCGGCGAGCGGCATCGGCGCCCGCGGCGTGGCCGGGGGTGCCGCGGTGAGGCGCAGCATCACCGGGCGGAACACCAGCAGCACCGCGAGGAGTGCCACGAGTGCGAGCACCAGCGTCTGCGCGAGGCCGGCGAGCGTGTCCGGCGAGAGCAGCGTCTGCACCAGCGTGTGGACGGGCGAGCCCGGTTGCGCCGCGAACCCCGCCTCCTGCGGCATGCGCATGGAGACGATGGTGACGCTGTCGCCGCGCTTCGCGTCATAGCCGATGGCGCTCTTCACGAGGGCGGAAATCCGGTCCAGCTCCGCCTGCGGGCGCGGCGTGTAGGCGATGCTGCCGTCCTTCTGCTTCGTCGCCACGTCCGCCACCATGACGGCGAGGCTGATGCGCGCGAGGCTCGGCGTGTCGTGCACCACCGTGCGCACGTCGTGGCCGATCTCGTAGTTCGTTGTTTCCTCGTCACGTTTCTCGCGCGAGCCGGTGCCCTGGCTCGCCGGCTGTGCTCCGGGCAGGTTGTTGGCGACGGAGACGCTGGGCGCGGACTGGCTGCTGCTGCGCTCGTCCGTCACCGTCTGGGTGCTGCGTGGCACCTGCTGGTCCGGGTTGAAGCTGTCCTGCGTCTCGCGTGTGGTGTCGAAGTTCATCACCACGGAGGCCTGGGCGTGGACATTGCCGGCGCCGAGCGTGGGGGCGAGGATTGCCTCCACCCGCTGGTCCAGGCGGCTTTCCATCGCCTCCCGCAGCGCCTCGGGGCCGGAGGCGGTGGGATCGCCGGTGTCGCCCTGGTGCGCGAGCAGCCTGCCCTCGGTGTCCGCGATGGCCACGTCCTGCGGCTTGAGCCCCGGCACGGCGGCGACGACGAGGTTGAGGATCGTGTCCACCGAGCCACGGTCCAGCCGCGCCGCGCCGCGCACGGCGATCAGCACGGCCGCGCGCGCGGGCGGCGAGTGTGTCACGAATGCGGAACGGTCTGGCAGGACGAGGTGCACGCGCGCCCCGGCCACGCCGTCGATCGCGCCGATGGTACGCGCGAGCTCGCCCTCCAGCGCGCGCGTCTCGTCGATGCGGTCGCGGAAGCGGCTGGTGAAGAAGCCCTGCTGGTGGTCGAAGATCTCGTAGCCGACGGAGCCGCCGGAGGGCAGGCCCTGGCGCGCCAGCAGCAGCCGCGCCGCGGCGACGCGGGTTGCCGGCACCATGATGGTGCGCCCGCCGGCGGTAAGCGCGTAGGGAATATGCGCGCCGTCCAGCGCCTGCGTCATGCGTCCCGCGTCGCCGAGGCCGAGGTTGCCATAGAGCAGGCCCATCGGCGGCGTGGCCCCGCGCAGGGCGAGCATCAGCAGCAGCCCGGCCACGGCGGCGGCGGCCAGGCCAAGCGCCACCAGGCGCGCGGCGCCAAGGCCGCGCAGATTGTCCAGCAGGTTCGTCACGCGGCAAGGATGGCCGGGGTGGCTTGCGAAGCGGTTAACCGGGCGGCGGGTTTTGCCGGGCTGCCGGGCGCGCTAGGCTCCCGCGCCAAAGCGGTTGGGCGGGAGGAAACGATGACCAGCGATCGTCTCGAACATGACAGCCTCGGCGAGCGGCGGGTGCCGCGCGATGCGCTCTACGGCGTGCAGACGCTGCGGGCGCAGGAGAATTTCAACCTCTCCGGCGTCACCATCGGCGCCTTCCCGACGCTGCTCGCCGCACTCGCCATGGTGAAGAAGGCCGCGGCCATCGCCAACCACGCGCAGGGCAAGCTGCCGGATTGGAAGCTGCGCGCGATCTCGCAGGCGGCGGAGGACGTCATCGCCGGGCGCATCCGGCCCGAGGCGTTCCCCGTGGATGTGCTGCAGGGCGGCGCCGGCACCTCCACCAACATGAACATGAACGAGGTGCTGGCCAACCTGGCGCTGCAGCATCTCGGCCGCGAGCCGGGGGACTACGCCACCATCCACCCCAACGACGACGTGAACCTCTCGCAGTCCACCAACGACGTGTATCCCACGGCGGTGCGGCTGGCGCTCGTGCTCAAGGCGCGCGAGACCAGCGAGGCGGTCGAGGTTCTCGCCGCCGCGTTCGAGACCAAGGCCGGCGAGTTCGAGGACGTTGTCAAGCTCGGCCGCACCCAGCTGCAGGACGCGGTGCCGATCACGCTCGGCCGCGAGCTCGGCGCCTATGCCGTGACGCTGCGCGAGGACCGCGGCCGGCTGGAGGAGGCGGCGCGGCTGCTGCGCGAGGTCAATCTCGGCGGCACAGCGGTGGGCACCATGCTGAACGCGGACGCGGCCTACGCGAAGCGGGCGCTGGCAGAGCTTTCGGCGCTCGCGGGCGTGCAGATGCTGGCTGCCGAGAACCTGATGGAGGCGAGCTGGGATTCCGGCGCCTTCGTCATGTTCTCGGGCGTCTTGAAGCGGCTGGCGACCAAGATGTCCAAGATCGCCAACGACCTGCGCCTGCTTTCCTCCGGCCCGCGCGGCGGGCTCGCGGAGATCCGGCTGCCGGCGATGCAGCCCGGCAGCTCCATCATGCCGGGCAAGGTGAACCCGGTGATCCCGGAGGCGGTGAACCAGGTCTGCTTCCAGGTGATCGGCAACGACCTGGTGGTGACGATGGCGGCCGAGGGCGGGCAGCTGCAGCTCAACGCGTTCGAGCCGGTGATCGGGTACAACCTGCTGACGTCGCTCACGCTGCTGCAGCGCGCGGCGGTGATGCTGGCGGAAAAATGCGTGGCGGGGATCGAGGCGGATCGCGCGCGCTGCCGCGCCGGGGCGGAGGCCTCCATCGCGCTCGCCACCGCGCTCAACCCGCTGCTCGGCTACGAGGCCTCGGCGAAGATCGCGAAGGCGGCGCTGGCCAGCGGGCGCAGCGTGCGCGACGTGGCGATCGAGCACGGGGTGGCGCCGGACGTGGCGGAGCGGGTGCTGGACCCGCTGACGATGGCGCGCAGCTGAGGCTGAGCCGCGCGGCGCGGCGCGGCGTACATCGTTCGCTCGACGTCCGGCGCCGGGCTTGCCGCGGGCCGGGGGTTCCCGCCAGCCGCCTGGACAGGCGCAGGGCCGTGCTGGCACGATGAGGTGGCGGCCGGGCAGCACGATGGAGGCGATCTTGGCGAGGCTCGGAATGGGGCGCGCGACAGGGCTGGCCAGCGTGCTCGCCGTGGCGCTGCTCGCCGGTTGCGGCAAGAAGAACACCTATGTGCCCCCGCCGCCGGCCGATGTCGGCGTCGCGCACCCGATCGAGCGCACAGTGGTGCCGCGTCTGGAGACGACGGGCACGACACAGGCGGTGGAATCCGTGGACCTGATGGCCCGCGTGCAGGGCTTCGTGCAGTCCATCGACTACACCGACGGGCAGCGGGTGAAGAAGGGACAGGAACTGTTCCTGATCGAGCCGGCGCCCTACCAGGCGAAGCTGCAGCAGGCGCAGGCCGACCTGGCATCGGCCGAGGCGCAGCTGGTGCGCACGGAAGCCGAGTACCAGCGCCAGTCCCAGCTCGGCACCAAGGATTTCTCCTCGCGCGCGGCGGTGGAGCAGGCGCGTGCCGCGCGTGATTCGGCGCGCGCCGGCGTGACCAGCGCGCAGGCGGGCGTGGCACTCGCGGGCATCAACCTCGGCTACACCAAGGTGACGGCGCCGTTCGATGGCGTGATGACCGCGCATCTCGTCTCCGTGGGCGACCTCGTCGGCGCCGCGGGCCCGACCAAGCTCGCGAGCCTGGTGCGGACGGACCCGGTCTGGGTGACGTTCTCGCTCGCGGAGTCGGAGCTGCAGCGCATCCGCGCGGAGCTGGCCAAATCCGGCGTGCGCATCGACGACCTCTCCAAGGTGGAGGTGGATGCGGGACTGATGACGGAGACGGGCGCGCCGCACCAGGGGCACCTCGACTACGTCTCGCCGGTGGTGGACACGGCGACGGGCACGATCACCATGCGCGCGGTCTTCGACAACGCGGACCGCGTGCTGCTGCCGGGCTATTTCGTGCGCGTGAGCATCCCGGAGAAATTCTTCGCCGCGAAGGCGATGCTGGTGCCGCAGACGGCGCTGGCGATCGGCCAGGGCGGCGAGACGCTGCTCGTCGTCGACAAGGACAACGTGGCGCAGCAGCGCCGGGTGAACACCGGCCAGACGGAAGGCTCGTTGCAGGTGATCACCGAGGGGCTGAGCGAGGGCGACCGCGTGATCGTGGACGGCGCCGCCCGTGTCGAGCCCGGCGAACACGTGGCGCCGCGCGACGTCGCGATGCCGGGCGGCTGAGCCCAGGCCATGGCGCGCTTCTTCATCGAGCGGCCGGTCCTGGCCAATGTGCTCGCGATCCTGTTCGTGCTGATCGGCGCCGTCGCGCTGTTCGGGCTTCCCGTCGCGCAATACCCGAACGTGGTGCCGCCCACGGTGCAGGTGACGGCGCGCTACCCTGGCGCGAGTGCCCAGACGCTGCTGGACACGGTGGCGCAGCCGATCGAGACCGCGGTCAACGGGGTGGACGGCATGCTCTACATGCAGTCCACGGAGACGGCGAGTGGCACCTACACGCTGACGGTAACGTTCCGTATCGGCACCGATCTCGATTTTGCGCAGGTGCTGGTGCAGAACCGCGTCTCCGGCGTGCTCGCCGCGCTGCCGCTGGCGGTGCAGGCGCAGGGCGTGCAGGTGCAGAAGAAATCCACCTCCATCCTGCAGATTGTCACGCTGACCTCGCCCAGGGGCACGCATGACGCGCTGTTCCTGAGCAATTACGCCACGCTGCGCCTGGTCGATCCGCTGTCGCGCATTCCCGGCGTCGGTGGTGTCAGCGTCTTCGGCGTCGGCGAGTATGCGATGCGCATCTGGCTTGATCCGCAGCAGTTGCTGGCGCGCGGGCTGGTGCCGTCCGATGTCGTCGCCGCGATCCAGAGCCAGAGCCAGGCGGTCTCGGGCGGGCAGATCGGGGCACCCCCCGCACCGGCGGGGCAGGCGTTCCAGTACGTGGTGAACCTGCAGGGAAGGCTCGCGGATCCGGCCGCCTTCCGCGACATCGTCGTGAAGTCCGCCAACGGGTCCGTGACACGCCTCGGCGACGTCGCGCGCGTGGAGCTGGGCGCGCAGACCTACGCGCAGGATTTCCGGCTCGACAACAAGCCGGCGGCCGGCCTCTCGATCTCGCTCACGCCCGATGCCAACGCGCTGGCGGTCGCCACCCGGGTGAAGGCGGAGATGCAGCGCCTCGCGCGCGACATGCCGCCCGATGTCGCCTACGCGGTGCCGTTCGACACCACACGCTTCGTCGCCGCTTCCATCCACGAAGTTTGGAAGACGCTGGGCGAGGCGGCGGTGCTGGTGCTCGTCGTCATCATCGTCTTCCTGCAGGACTGGCGCGCGACGCTGGTGCCGGCGACGACGGTGCCGGTGACCATCATCGGCGCCTTCGCGTTCATGGCCGCCTTCGGCTTCACGGTGAACCTCTCGACGCTGTTCGCGCTGATTCTCGCGATCGGCATCGTCGTGGACGACGCGATCATCGTCGTCGAGGGCGTGGTGCACCACATGGAGCGAGGCTTGAACTCGCACGACGCGGCGATCCAGGCGATGAAGGACCTACTCGGGCCCATCATCGGCATCACGCTGGTGCTGATGGCGGTGTTCCTGCCGGCGGCGTTCCTGCCGGGCCTCACCGGGCGGATGTACGCGCAGTTCGCGCTGGTGATCGCGGCGACGGCGCTGATCAGCGCGATCAACGCGGTGACGCTGAAGCCCACGCAGTCCGCGCTGTGGCTGCGCCTGCCCACGCCGCCGGAGCAGCGCAACATCTTCTACCGCGGCTTCAACGCCGTCTACGACGCGACCGAGCGCGGCTACATGGCGATCGTCGGCGTGATGGCGCGGCGTGCCGTGCTGTTCTCCATCATCGCCTTCCTCGCTGTCGTGGCGGCCGTCTGGAGCTTCGCGCGGCTGCCGACCGCGTTCATCCCCGCCGAGGACCAGGGCTACCTCATCGTCGCGGTGCAGTTGCCGGAGGGCGCGTCGCTGGAACGGACGGCGGCGGCGCTGAAGCGCGTGGGCGACATCGCGCTGAAGCAGACCGGGGTCGCGGAGGTGGTGCAGATCGCCGGCATCTCGGCGCTGGACAACAGCGCAGCACTCGCGTCGGCCGGCGCGGTCTATGTCATCCTCAAGGACTGGGGCGAGCGCAAGCCCGGCTCGCCCGGCGACCTGCGCCAGCTTTATCCGCGGCTGCAGGCGGCGCTGAACACCATCCCCGATGGCAAGGCGCTGGTGCTGGTGCCGCCGCCGATCCAGGGCATCGGCAACGCGAACGGCTTCAACATGCAGGTCGTGCTGCGCGACGGCTCGCAGGATTGGTCGCGGCTGCAGAACCTCACGGACAAGATCGTGCGCGATGCCTCGACCCAGAGCGGGCTGCAGCACGTCGCGACCACGTTCCGCGCCGCCGGCCCGCAGCTCGAGGTCGATATCGACCGCACGAAGGCGGAGACGCTGGGTGTCGCGGTGGGCGACATATTCTCCGCCGTGTCGAGCTATGTCGGCTCCGGCTACGTGAACCAGTTCAACACGCTCGGGCGCGTGTTCCAGGTGTATGTGCAGGCGGACGCGCGCTACCGGCTGCGGCCCTCCGACCTCGAGGCGATCCGCGTGCGCGGCGCGAGCGGGGCGATGCTGCCGCTGGGCACGCTGGCGACCATCCGGCGTGTGGCGGGCCCCTCGCTGATCTCGCTCTACAACCTCTACCCGACGGCGGCGATCGTGGGGTTGCCGGCGGCGGGCTTCAGCTCCGGCCAGGCGCTCGACATCATGGACCAGGTCGCGGCGGAGGACCTGCCGCCAGGCACCGGGTATGAGTGGACCGCGATGTCCTACCAGGAGAAGGAGGTCGGCGGGCAGATCATCGTCGTCTTCCTGCTGGCGATGGTGCTGGTCTATCTCTGCCTCGCCGGGCAGTACGAGAGCTGGATCACGCCGCTCGCGGTGATGGTCGCGGTCCCGATGTCGCTCGCGGGGCCGGGGCTGGTGCTGGGCGTGCTGGGGCTCGCGAACAACCTCTACACGCAGATCGGCGTGGTGCTGCTGATCGCGCTCTCGGCCAAGAACGCGATCCTGATCGTCGAGGTGGCGCGCGAGCGGGTGGCGGAAGGCATGGCCCCGATCGAGGCGGCGCTGCTGGCGGCGCGGATACGGCTGCGGCCGATCCTGATGACGTCCTTCGCCTTCATCCTCGGCGTGGTGCCGCTGGTGCTCTCCTCCGGCGCGGGGGCTGCGGCGCGGGTGACCCTCGGGCTCGCGGTGCTGAGCGGCATGGTGGCGTCCACGCTGCTCGCGGTGCTGTTCGTGCCGTCGCTGTTCCTGCTGTTCAACCGGCTGGAGAGCTGGCTGCGTCGGCCGAAGCAGGCGCCGGCCCGCACCTGAGGCGCCCCCGGGCCGTTGACGAAACGAGACTTCGTTCCGGGCGCGGTTCTTGCTACGAGGGACTGACGACCGCGAGCGGGTGCGCGATGCAGGAGCAAGCCGTCTGGAACGTCCTCGAGGCCGCCTATGCGAGCGCCGTGGCGCCGCAGGCCGAGCGCGACATGCTGCTGGGCCTGGCCGGGCTGTTCCGCTGCCATTTCGCCGACACCTTCGCGCGCACCGGCGACAACAGCGTGCGCACCGGCGCCGCCGTCGGGCTCGATCCGCGCGACTACGAGGAGGAACTGCTCGGCCACTGGTCCCAGCGCAATGTCTGGGGGCAGCGGCGGCCAGTGCAGATCGCGGGCGAGATCGTCACCACGCGCGAGATGGTGACGAAGGAAGAGCTGGTGGCGAGCGAGATGTACAACGAGTACCTCGCGCCGCGCGGGTTGCACGAGGGGCTGCGCCTTGCCACCTGGGCGGGTGGCGGCTGGATACAGGACATCTCCCTGTTGCGCTCATGGTCCGGCGGGCCGTTCGATGCGGGGGAAATCGCACTCGCGGAACGGCTGCTGCCGCATCTGCGCCGCTCCGTCGCCGTGGCGCGCCGGCTGCGCTGGGCGGCGACGGAGGCCGAGGCCGGGCTCGCGACGATGGACGCAACGCACCACGCGGTCTTCCTGCTCGACCGCGGGGGCTTCGTGCGGCGCATGAACCGGGCGGCGGAGACCATGGTTGCGCAGGCCGACGGGCTGGTCGCGACGCGCGAGGGCCTGGTGCCGGCGGACCGGCGGGAGGCGCAGGCGTTCGCCGCGCTGCTGGCGGTGGCGGCGGGCGTGGGACGGCAGCACCCGGTTTCCGGCAACATGCGCCTGCGGCGGGCGGAGCGCCCGGCGCTCTCCGTCATCGCCCAGCCGCTCGGCCGCGCGGAGGACTGGCCGCTGCCGAACCCGCCCGGCGTGCTGCTGATAGCGACCGATCCCGAGCTGCTGGACGCGGCGCGCGAGGCACAGCTCCGCGCGCGCTTCGGCTTCACGGATATCGAGGCCGCCGTGGCGCTGGAGCTGCTGGCCGGGCGCGACATCGGCGAGATCGCGGCGCGGCGGGAGAGCGGTGTCGCCGCCATCCGCGCCCACATTGCCGGCGCGATGCTGAAGGCCGGCGTCACGCGGCAGGCGGAGCTGATCGGCGTGCTGCTGCGCCTGCCGCTGCCCGGAGCATGACGCAGCCCGGAGCGTGACGAAGCCGGAATGACCTGACGGGTCAGAGAATGGGCAGCAGCACCCGGCTCGGCCGCGCGGCGTCGGAAAACAGCGTGATGCGAGCGATGCGGGGCAGGCGGCCCTCCCCCTCCTTCTCGCCGCTCTGCGGGTTGACGTCGAATTTCGGAAAGTTGCTGGCCGCGATGTCCAGCCGGATGCGATGGCCGGGCAGGAAGCGGTTGGCCGTGGGCATCAGCATCACGCGAATGCGCGTGACGGCGCCCGGCGTGCGCAGGCGCGGATGCGCGTGGTCCTCGGCGTAGCGCAGGCGCACGATGCCGTCGGAGAGCAGCATCGCGAAGCCGCGCGGGTCGTCCGGTGTCGGCGGATGCACGTCCACGAGCTTGGCGGTGATGTCGGCGTCCGGCGCATCGGTCGCGACGAAGAGCTCGGCGGTGATGGGGCCGACGATGGTGATCTCCCGCTGCAGCTTCGGCGTCTGGAACACCAGCACGTCCGGGCGCGCGGCGAGCGGCAGGTAGGGCGGGCGGCAGCCGAGGAAGCCCGGCCGCTCCACCTGGTCGAAGGCGCCGGCCGTCGCGACGGGTTCGAGGCTGGAGAAGGCGCCGCCGATGGTGGGCACGGGATGCGCGGGGTCGCTCAGCCAGGCGGTCGGCGGATCGTCCGCGCCCGGTGTCGCGGGCGAGAGGTTGCCGCCGTGATGCAGGTGGTACGGACAGAAATCGACGCCGGGGGGTGGCCAGTCGGCGAAGGCGGACCAGGCGCCGCCATGGTCGAGATGGCCCGCCTGCGTCCGCCGGCCGCTGCCGCCGCCCATGACGAAGATGCGTGCCGCGGGCTCGGGATTTTCCGTCCCGCCGAGCGCGTGGCGGAAATGCCTGAGCCGGTACTGGCGCCAGTCGCCGGCCCAGGAATCGAGCGTCGCCTCCGGCCCGAAATCGACCTCGCCGAAGACACGGTCGCTGCGGTCGCCGTGCTTCCAGGGGCCGAGGATGAGGCGCTGCGTGCCGCGACCGGCGCGCTTCAGGCCGAGGTAATTGGCGGTCGCGGTGAAGGGATAGGGGTCGTACCAGCTCGACATGTGCACGCAGTCGGCGGGCGCGTAGCCCTCGTGCCAGCCCTCCGCCCAGATGCCGAGCTGTTGCCAGAACGTATCGAACGCGCCGTGCGTCCATTGCTCGAAGAGATAGGCCTCGTAGTCCGGGTGGTGGCGCAGCGGCGAGTGGCCGGGGCGCCAGGGCAGTGCCGTGAACCAGTCGCTTATGTCCTCGGCCTGCAGCGCCGCGCGCATCACCGGATCGGCCATCGCCTCGGGCGATTCGATCGCCTGGCGGTGCGCCCAGGTCGCCTGCTTCATCTCGAAGGCGCCCCATTGGCGGATGCCGCCTTCCCAGGCGTTGGCGAAGCCACCGGAATCCAGCACCTGGGCGGTGAGGCCCTTCGGTGCCAGGCAGCCGAGTGCCGCCTGCGTGTGGGCCGCGTAGGAGAGGCCCATGGTGCAGATGCGCCCGTCGCACCACGGCTCGGCCACCAGCCAGGCGCAGGTGTCGAAGCCGTCCTCGCCGTCGGAGAGGTATTTGACGAAGCGGCCCTCGCTGCCATGCCGGCCGCGCGTGTCCTGGTAGACGACGGCGAAGCCCGCCGCGTTGAAGAAGCGGGCGAGCCCCTCGCGCGAGACCGGCGTGCGGTCGGCGGCGGTGATCTCGCTGCGGCTGGTGTGGTCGCGCCCGTAGGGCGTGCGCTCGAGGACGACGGGGAACGGCCCCTTTCCGTCCGGCAGATGGATGTCGGTCGCGAGGTTGACGCCGTCGCGCATCGCAACCATCCGCGTCTCGGCCATCAGGGTTCCTCGAGTTCAGTGGAAAGGGCGCGCAGTTCCGCGGTGTGGGGGTGCGTCGTGCGGCCGGCGCGCAGCGCCTCGGCGGAGATGGTCTCGACCACCAGGCCGCCCTGCATCACCGAGATCATCGGGCAGAGATGCGCCACGACGGCCAGGTTGTGGCTGACCATGACGTAGGTGAGGCTGCGCTCGCGCTGCAGGTCCGAGAGCAGGTTCAGCACCTCCGCCTGCACCGAGACGTCGAGCGCGCTGGTCGGCTCGTCGAGCAGCAGCACCTCGGGCGAGGTGATGAGCGCGCGGGCGATGGCCACGCGCTGGCGCTGGCCCCCGGAAAGCTGGTGCGGGTAGCGGAAGCGCACCTCCCGCGGCAGCGCCACTTCATCGAGGGCGCGCGGGATCGCGGCGTCCGCGCCGCCGATGCCCTGTGCCACCAGCGGCTCGGCGAGCGCGCGGTCCACGGTCTGGCGCGGGTGCAGCGAGCCGTAGGGGTCCTGGAAGACCATCTGCACACGGCGGAAGAAGGCGCGGCCGCGCCGGCGCGGCAGTTCCACGCCGTCCAGCGCCATGCGCCCGGACCACTCCTCGTTGAGGCCGGCGAGTGCGCGCAGCACGGTGGACTTGCCCGAGCCGCTTTCGCCCACGATGCCCCAGGCGGCACCGCGCGCGACGGCGAAGGAGACGCCGCGCACGGCCTCGAGCTTGCCGAAGCGGATGACGAGGTTCTCGACGGAAATCAGAGGGGGCCGTCCATCCACGCGGCATCGCGGGTCATGGTGGCGAGGCGCGCCTGAGGGTGGGACAGCGTCGGCAGGCAGGCGAGCAGCCCGCGCGTGTAGGGGTGTTCCGCGCGGGCGAGGCCCGAGGCCTTCAGCTCCTCGACGATGCGGCCGGCATACATCACCACCACCCGGTCGCAGAAATGCGAGACCAGCGGCAGGTCGTGGCTGATGAGGATCAGCGACATGCCGTGGCGGGAGACGAGGTCCTCCATCAGGCGCAGGATCTCCGCCTGCACCGTGGCGTCGAGTGCCGACGTCGGTTCGTCGGCGATCAGCAGTTCCGGGTCCGGCGCCATCATCATCGCGATCATCACGCGCTGGCCCATGCCGCCCGAGAGCTCGTGCGGGTAGGCGCCGGCGACGCGCGCGGGATCGCGGATCTGCACCTGGGCGAGCAGGTCGATCGCCGCTTCCCGTGCCTCCCGCCTGGAGCTTTTGCGGTGCAGGCGCCAGGCTTCCGCGATCTGCTCGCCCGCGGTCATCACCGGATTGAGCGAGAATTTCGGGTCCTGCATGATGAGGCCGGCGCGCTTGCCGCGGATCGCGCGCATCTGCCGCTCGCTCGCGGTCAGCACGTCGATGCCGTCGAAGGAGAGGCGGTCGGCGGTGACGTGCGCCTCCGGCGGCAGCAGCTTGAGCAGCGAGCGCGCGGTGAGCGACTTGCCGGAGCCGCTCTCGCCCACGATGCCGAGCTTTTCCGAACCCAGCGTGAGCGAGACGCCGCGCACCGCGTGCGACGGACCGCGCGGTGTGGGGAAGGCGATGCTGAGGTTGGCGATCTCGACCTTCATGCTCGTTGTTTCGGATCCAGAACATCGCGCAGGCCGTCGCCCAGCAGGTTGAAGGCCAGCGATGCCACGAAGATCGCCGTCGCGGGCATCATCGGCACCCACCAGTGGTCCAGGATGAAGCGGCGCGCGGAGGCAATCATGGCACCCCACTCCGGCGAGGGCGGCTGCGCGCCCATGCCGAGGAAGCCCAGCGCCGCCGCCGTGAGGATGATGGAGCTCATGTCCAGCGTCACGCGCACGATGAGGCTGCCGAGGCTGAGCGGCACGATGTGCACCAGGATGATGCGCATGCGCGAGGCACCGGCGAGGCGGGTGGCGGCGATGAAGTCCGCGTTGCGGATCGCGAGCGTCTCTGCCCGCGCGATGCGCGCATAGGGCGGCCAGGCGGTGAGCGCGATCGCGATGATGGCGCTGGTGATGCCGGGCGTGATGGCGGCGACGAAGGCCAGCGCCAGGATCAGGCGCGGGAAGGCGAGGAAGACATCGGTCACGCGCATCAGCACACGATCCCCGAAGCCGCCGATATAGCCCGCGGCGCAGCCGACGAGCAGGCCGATGGGTGCCACGAGCAGGACGATGGAGACCACCATGCCGAGCGTGATGCGCCCGCCCCAGAGCAGGCGAGAGAGCGTGTCGCGGCCAAGCTCGTCCGTGCCGAGCCAGTGCAGCGCGCTGGGCGGCGCGAGGCGGTTGGCGAGGTCCTGCGCATCCGGGTTGTAGGGTGCCAGCAGGGGGGCGGCGAGCGAGGCGGCGATGAGCAGCAGGATCGCGACCAGCCCGGCCATTGCCAGCGGATTGGCGCGCAGGTCGCACCACAGCCGGTACAGCCGGCCCCAGCCGGCCTGGCGCCGCGAGGCGGGCGTGTCCGAGAGCAGCCAGGCGCGCAGGCTCATGCTGCCGGCGGGGATGCCGCCGGCAGGAGGCATGCTGCCGGTGGAGGGCGTGGCGCTCATCGGACGCGCGGGTCCATCAGCCGGTAGAGGATATCGGCGAGCAGGTTGAGGAAGACGTAGACCATGCCGATGACGAGTGTGGCGCCGAGCACCGCGTTCATGTCCGCGTTGAGCAGCGAGATGGTGAGGTACTGGCCGAGCCCGGGCCAGGAGAACACGGATTCCGTCACCACCGCGCCCTCGAGCAGCCCTGCATAGGTGAGCGCCAGCACGGTGATCAGCTGCACCCAGATGTTGCCGAAGGCGTGGCGCCAGACGATACGCGCGCCGGAAAGCCCCTTGGCGCGCGCCGTGGTGATGTACTCGCCGCGCAGCGCGTCCAGCATGAAGCCGCGGGTCATGCGCGTGATGTAAGCCATCGAGAAATAGGCCAGCACCAGCGCCGGCTGGACGAGATGCAGCAGCGCGTCCTGGAAGCTGCTCCAGTCGCCGGCGATGATCGCGTCGATCACCAGCATGCCGGTCGCGCGCGGCACCATGCCGTCATAGGCGACGTCGTTCTGCCCCGTGCCCGGCAGCCAGCCCAGGGCGGCGTAGAACACGACGAGGGAGAGCATCGCGAGCATGAAGACAGGGATCGAGGAGCCGGCGAGGCTGAAGACGCGCACCGCGTGGTCCGTGCGCGTGCCCTGGCGAACGGCGGCGAGCACGCCGAGCGGCACGCCGATGAGTGTCGCCACGATCATCGCCGCCGTCGCCAGCTCGAAGGTCGCGGGGAAGAAACGGCCGATGTCGTCGATCACCGGATGCGTCGTCATGACCGACGTTCCGAGATCGAGATGGGCGAGGTTGCGGACGAAAATCCAGAATTGATACCACAGCGGGCGGTTAAGCCCGAGCTCGATGCGCACGCGCGCCACCACGTCCGGCGGCGCGTGGTCTCCGAGGATGGCCACGATCGGGTCGATCGGCATCACCCTGCCGATGAAGAAGGTGACGACGATCAGCCCGAACAGGGTAATGGGGACGCTGGCGGTGGCTGCCGCCAGCGTCCGCAGCCGTCCGCTCACGCCTTATGGATGTCGGCGTACTTCGTGTAGTCTGGCATCGGGCCGATCTTGAGGCCGGAGACGCCCTTGCCGAGAACCGCGGTCGCGTTCTGCTGCATCATCATCGCGAACGGCGCGCGGTCGCGGAACTTGCGCTGCATGTCCTGGTAGATCGCGATGCGCTTGGCGCCGTCGAGCTCCTTCACCGCGTCCTCGGCCATCTTGGTCAGCTCGGGGTCGAAGAAGTGGCAGCGCCAGGCGAGGATCTTGAGCTTGGAGTTGTCGGAGTCGTCCGGGTCCGCGCAGAACGCCTGGGCGTTCGAGTTGGGATCGAAATAATCCGAGCCCCATTGCAGCATGATGAGGTCGTGCTGGCGGGCGCGCATCTTGGTGATGACCTGCTTCTGCTCGCCGGGCAGCAGCTTCACGTCGATGCCGATGTCCTTGAGGTTCGCCTGCACCGCCTGGGCGACGTCGTTGAAGGGGGCGGCGGAGTAGTGATCGAGCGTGACGGAGAAGCCGTTCGGGTAGCCGGCCTCCGCCATCAGCGCCTTGGCCTTGGCGACGTCGCGCTTGAACGGGATGTCGGTCAGCGCGCCGGGCAGGCCCGCGGGCAGGAAGCTCTGCGAGATCGAGTAGGTGCCGGGCAGGATGTTGTTGGCGATCGCCTCGTAGTCGATCGCCCACTTGATCGCCTGGTGCACCTGCGGCTTGGCCAGGTCGGCCTTGCCCATGTTCATGCCGACATACATCGACGTCGCCTGGCCGGACCTGAGCACGGTGAACGACTTGTTGCCCGCGATCTGCTTGAGGTTGTCGGCCTGCAGGTCGCGCGCGATGTCGATGTCGCCCTTCTGCAGCTGCAGCAGCTGCGAGGCGGGCTCGGAGATGTGCTTGATGACGATGCGGCGCACGCCGACGCGCACCGGGGAGTGGATGTTCGCCTCCAGGATGACGTGGTCGGAGGCGGCCCAGGAAACGAGGCGGTAGGGGCCGCTGCCGGCGGTGTTGGTCTTGAGCCAGCCATTGCCCATGTCGCCGCCCTTGGCGTGCGCCATCACGGTCTTCTTGTCGACGATGCAGGCGACGTTGGCGGAGAGGCAGAACAGCAGGAAGCTGGTCGCGAACGCGGACGGCAGCACCATCTTCAGCGTGTGCGCGTCGGGCGCGGTGATCAGCTGCTCGACGTTGTCCTTGGTGTAGCCGAACTGGGTGAGGATGAAGCCCGGCGTCTTGTTGAGGATGACGACGCGCTGCAGCGAGAACGCGGCATCCTCCGCCGACATGACGTTGCCGGAGGCGAACTTGATGCCGGGCTTGATCTTGAAGGTGACGGTCAGGCCATCGGGAGACACGCTCCAGGACGACGCCGCGTCGCCCACCACCGTGGTGCCGGTGTTGAGGTCCGGCGTGACCAGCTTGTTGTAGCAGTTGCCGTCCACCTCGTTGTCGGTGAACTCGTAGCTTTCCGCCGGGTCGAAGCTGACGATGTCATCGATCTGCTTGCCCATCACCGCGATCCCCTTGGGGGTCTTGGCAAGGGCGTCCTCGGCGGCGAGCGACGCCAGGACGGGGGATGCGGCCGAGGCGGCCAGCACGGAGCGGCGGGTCAGCATGTTGGTTCTCCCAGAAGCCTGAACGCCTCTTCCTAGCACACGCCGTGCCCGCCGGAAGGGGGGGCAAGCGGTGCCGAAACTGTTGGCCGGGAGGGAAAGGCGGGGCGCAGACGGGCGGGCCGGCCGGGGCCGGGTCAGCCGGTGGCATCCTCCGCCTCCTCCGCCTCGAGGAAGAACTGCGCCGCCTCCTCGTCGTAGGCGTAGAGCTCGGCGTAGCGGCCCCAGGAGATGACGGCGTGCAGCGTTTCCTCGGCGTAGTCGGGGCTCATGTGGTCCTCCAGCTCGTCGAGGAAGCGCACCGAGGAGGCGCGGTGGTTCCAGCGCTCGTCGAGCGTGCGGCGGATCGCGCCGGCGAGCGGGACGTGCTGGCGCAGGGCATGGGCGAAGCGAAGCTTGCGGTCGTCGGTCTCGGCCTGGACGAAGGCGCGCCCCCCCTCCGTAAGGCGGATGTCGCCCTCCTCGAATTCCGCGAAGTGCAGCAGCTGGAGCGTCTCGCCGAAGGGCAGCAGTTCGTCGGCCTCCAGCTGCAGGGCCGCGGCCAGCGCCGGCAGGTCCGCGCGCCCGTCGTAGGGCGGGGCCGCCAGCGTTTCCATCAGGCCCGCGAGCACGTTGGTCGAGACCGCGTGCAGGGGCGTGTTGATGGTGACCTCGGGCGCCTGTGCTGCGACGGTGCCGGGGGTGGCAAGGCTCGGCGCGCGGCGCGTCATCACCGCGTAGATGTCGTCCACCATCTGGCGGAAGGCGGGGGCGAGGCGATTGCGCGGGTGCGGGAAGGGCACGCGCAGCTCGTGCGCCACGCGGCCGGGGTTGGAGGAGAAGACGAGGATGCGGTCGCACATCAGCACCGCCTCCTCGATGTTGTGCGTCACCATCAGGATCGACTTGAGCGGCAGCTTGCGCTCCGACCACAGGTCGATGAGGTCGGTGCGCAGCGTTTCCGCGGTCAGCACGTCCAGCGCCGAAAACGGCTCGTCCATCAGCAGCAGGTCGGGGTGGACGACGAGCGCGCGGGCGAGGCCGACGCGCTGGCGCATGCCGCCGGAAAGCTCCTTGGGGTAGGCGCTCTCGTAGCCGCCGAGGCCGATCAGGTCGATCGCCTCCTCCGCGCGCTTCTCCCGCTCGGCCCGCGGGATACCCTGCGCTTCCAGCCCGAGCTCCACGTTCTCGGCGACGGTCAGCCACGGGAAGAGGGCAAAACTCTGGAACACCATGGCGATGCCGGGGACCGGTCCGGCGATGGGGCGGCCGCGCCAGCGCACGTCGCCCGCGGTCGGGCGCAGCAGGCCGGCCACGATGCGCAGCAGCGTGGACTTGCCGGAGCCGGAACGGCCGAGCAGGCCCACGATCTCGCCCTCGCGCAGCGTCAGCTCGACGTCCTCAAGCACGAGCAGGTCGGCGCTCGCCTCCTTGTGATAGGACTGGCGGCAGCCGTGCACCTCGATGAGCGTGTCCGCGACGTTGGTGTCCATGGCGTGCTTCCTAACCGAGGCCCGATTCTCAGCCCGTCACCGTGCGGCGGCTCGCGTAATCGTAGAGCGGGCGCCACAGGATGCGGTTGAAGGTGACGACAAAGGCGGACATCACGATCACCCCGAGCACGATCTTGTGGAAATCGCCGGCACTGGTCGCCTTCGCGATATAGGCGCCGAGCCCGTGCGCGGCGAGCTTCGTGTTCCCCCAGGAGGCGACCTCGGCGACGATCGCCGCATTCCACGAGCCGCCGGAGGCGGTGAGCGCGCCGGTGACGAAGTAGGGCAGCACGCCGGGCAGCATCACGCGGCGCCACCACAGCAGGCCGCCGACGCGGAGGTTCCTCGCCACTTCCTGCAGGTCGCCTGGAAACGCGGCGGCGCCGGCGATGACGTTGAACAGGATGTACCACTGCGTGCCCAGGATCATCAGCGGCGTGAGGAAAATGTCCGGGTTGAGATGGAACGTCACGATGACAACGACGAAGGGCGGGAACAGCAGGTTGGCGGGGAAGGCGGCGAGGAACTGCACCAGCGGCTGCACGCGCCGCGCCCAGGCGGGACGCAGGCCGAGCCAGACGCCAACCGGCACCCAGACCAGCGAGGCCAGCGCGATCAGCACGACGACGCGGGCAAGGGTGATGAAGCCGAGCAGGACCACGCGCAGCAGGTCCGACCAGTGCAGCGTCTCGGCGACGAAGCTCACGGTGCGCCACAGCGCGAAGGCGGCGACGGCGGCGACGACGATGCCGAAGACGATGTCGCCGGGCAGGCTGGATTTCGGCGCCTGGGTTTCCGCGCGCCGTGGGCGGGGCAGGCGCAGCGGCAGGCCGGTGACGAAGCCCACGAGGTGCCCGAACTCCTCGCCGGCGCGGCGCAGCAGCGTTGTCCGGCGCAGCATCGCAAGCAGCCACGGGTCCGCGGCCGTGGCGCTCGCCGTGGTCTCGACACGGAACTTCGCGGACCAGGCGACCAGCGGGCGGAACAGCAGCTGGTCGTATGCGAGGATGACGAGCAGCATGGCGCCGATCGCCCAGAAGACGGCGCGGATGTCCCGTTCCTCGAGCGCCTTGGCCACGTAGGAGCCGATGCCCGGCAGCTCCCAGGTCTTGTCGCCGAGCGTGATCGCCTCGGACGCCACGACGAAGAACCAGCCGCCCGACATCGACAGCATCGTGTTCCACACCAGGCCCGGCATCGCGAAGGGAACCTCGAGCCGCCAGAAGCGCTGCCAGCCGGTGAGGCGGAAGCCGCGGCAGGCCTCGTCGAGATCCGCGGGCAGCGTGGTCAGCGCCTGGTAGAAGCTGAACGCCATGTTCCAGGCCTGGCTGGTGAAGATCGCGAAGATCGCCGCGAGTTCGAGGCCGAGCACGTTGCCGGGGAAGAGGTTGAGGAAGAAGGCGACGGTAAAGGACAGGAAGCCCAGGATCGGCACCGATTGCAGGATGTCGAGGATCGGGACCAGCACGCGCGCGGCGCGCCGGCTCTTCGCGGCCCAGGTCGCGTAGGTGAAGGTGAAGAGCAGCGAGGCGACGAGGGCGGCGAACATGCGCATCGTCGTGCGCAGCGCGTATTCCGGCAGATTGGCGGGATCGAGGCTGATGCTGCCGGCCCTGAGGGCCGCGATCGGCATCACGGTGCCGCGCGCGGCGGCGGCGATGGCGGCAAGCATGCCCAGCACCGCGGCGAAGGCCGCGAGATCCCAGGCATTCGGCAGCCGACGATGCGCCATCGCGGCCGGGGTAAGCGTGCTCGACATCGCGATGGTCCGGTGGGCGGGTTACGGGACGTGGCCCCTTAGCCCAGCCCGGGTTCCGCTGTCACCCGGGGCGCGCATGTTGCTTTCATGACGGCGGGCGTGACGGCGGGCGTGACGGCGGGCGTGACGGCGGGCGTGACGGCGGGCGCGACGGCGGGCATGACGGCGGGGGAGCCGGGGGCGTCCGGCGTGCTTCAGGTGCCCGTGCTTAGGTGCCCGTGGTTCCGAGGCCCGTGCTGCCGAAGCCGCCGGCGCCGCGCGCCGTCGCGTCCAGGCTCTCGACCTCGTGCCAGGCGAGGCGCGTGACCGGGGCGAGCACCGCCTGGGCGATGCGCAGGCCGCGGGTGATGGTGAAGGAATCGGTGCCGGCGTTGAGCACGATCACGCCGATCTCGCCGCGGTAGTCCTCGTCGATGGTGCCGGGGCTGTTGGGCAGCACGACGCCGTGGCGCAGCGCGAGGCCGGAGCGGGGGCGGACCTGCAGCTCGTAGCCGGCGGGCAGGGCGATGGCGAGGCCTGTCGGGACCAGCGTGCGCTCGCCGGGTGCCAGCGTCACCGGCGTGGCCACGGCGGCGAGCAGGTCGAGGCCCGCGGCGCCATCGGTCGCGTAGGCTGGCAGCGGCAGGTCGCGCCCGTGCGGCAGGCGGGTGACGGCGACGCGCACGCTCACGCGGGGTTGCCCGCGAGGTGTCCGGCGATGCGCCGGGCGAGGCGGCGCGCGACTTCGTCCTTGGCCAGGCGCGGCCAGTTCTCGATGCCGGAGGCGGTCACGAGGTGCACCTCGTTGGCCTCGCCGCCCATGACGTCGCCGGCGACGTCGTTGGCGACGATCCAGTCGCAGCCCTTGCGCGCGCGCTTTTCGGTGGCGTTGGCGTCGAGGCTCTCCGTCTCCGCCGCGAAGCCAACGACGAGGCGCGGGCGGCTGGGGCCCGGGGCCGAGAGGGTCGCGAGGATGTCGGGGTTGGCGGCGAGGCTGAGCGCTGGCGGCGGCGCGCCAGGCACCTTCTTGATCTTGCCGGTGGCGGCGCTCGCCACGCGCCAGTCCGCGACGGCGGCGGCACAGATGGCAACGTCGGCGGGCAGGGCGGCCTCGCACGCGGCGAGCATGTCCCGTGCCGTCTCCACGTGGCGGATTTCGACGCCGGCGGGATCGGGGACCGCGACCGGGCCGCTGACCAGGGTCACGCGCGCGCCCAGGGCAGCGAGTGCCGCGGCGATGGCGTGGCCCTGCCGGCCGGAGCTGCGGTTGGCGATGTAGCGCACGGGATCGATCGGCTCGTGCGTCGGGCCGCTGGTGACCAGGATGTGGCGGCCGGCGAGCGGGCGGTGGCGCGGCGAGAGCGCGGCCTCGATGGCGGCGAGGATGGCCGGCGGCTCGGCGAGACGGCCCGGGCCGTATTCGTTGCACGCCATCGGCCCCTCGTCCGGGCCCACGAAGGCGACGCCGCGGCGGGCGAGCAGCGCGACATTGGCCTGCGTCGCCGCGTGCTGCCACATGCGCACGTTCATCGCGGGGGCGGCGAGCACCGGCTTGTCGGTCGCGAGCAGCACGGTGGTCGCGAGATCGTCGGCGAGGCCGCCGGCCATGCGCGCGAGCAGGTTCGCGGTCGCGGGTGCCACGACCAGCAGGTCGGCGGCGCGCGAGAGCTGGATGTGGCCCATCTCGTTCTCGTCGGTGAGCGAGAAGAGGTCTGTGTAGACACGGGATTCCGTGAGCGCCTGCACCGAGAGCGGGGTGACGAAATGCTGCGCCGAAGCGCTGAGCACGGCGCTGACGCTGGCCTCCGCCTTGCGCAGCAGGCGGATCAGCTCCAGCACCTTGTAGGCGGCGATGCCGCCGCCGACGATGAGCAGCATGCGCTTGCCGGCGAGGGTCATCCGGCGCGGCTCACAGTTTCCAGCCGCTGTGGATCGCGGCGATGCCGCCGGTGAGGTTCTCCACGCCGACGCGCGCGAAGCCCGCCGCGCGCAGCATGCCGGCGAGCGTTTCCTGGTCGGGGAACATGCGGATGCTCTCGGCGAGGTACTGGTAGCTTTCGGCGTCGCTGGCGACGCGGCCGCCGATCCAGGGCAGTGCGCGGAACGACCAGGCATCGTAGGCCGGGCGCAGGGCGGCAACGCGAAGGCGGGAGAATTCCAGGCAAAGGAAGCGCCCGCCACGGCGCAGCACGCGGTGCGCCTCGGCCAGCACGGCCGCCTTGTCGGTGCAGTTGCGCAGGCCGAACGCCATGCTCACCACGTCCTGCGAGGCATCGGGCAGCGGCAGGTGCTCGGCGTCGGCGACGAGGAACTCGATGTCGCGCACCAGGCCGCGGTCGAGTGCCCTGCGGCGCGCCACCTCCACCATCGCGGGGTTGATGTCGGACAGGATCGCGGGGCCGCCGCCCGCCTCGCGCCAGAGGAAGGTGATGTCGCCGGTGCCGCCCGCGAGATCGAGCAGGCAGCGCCGCGGCGAGGGCGCGAGCCGCGTGAGGAAGCGCCGCTTCCAGGCACGGTGGATGCCGAGCGACATCAGGTCGTTCATGACGTCGTAGCGCGGCGCCACGCTCTCGAAGACGGCGCGCACCATCGAGGCCTTCTCGGTCTTCGCCACGCGGCGATAGCCGAAGTCGGTCTCGGCCGCCGCCTCGTGCGGGGCGGAAGGCGCGTCGGGGGCGGGGTTGTTGTGCATCGCGTGTCTCTATACGAGGCTCGGCGCCATGCCGGAACTCCCCGAGGTCGAGACGGTGATGCGCGGGCTCGCGGCGCGCCTCGAGGGGCGGCGCGTTGCGCGGGCGGAACTGGCGCGGGCGGATCTGCGCTGGAAAGTGCCGGACGGGCTCGCCGCGGCGCTGCGCGGCTCGCGTGTGCTGGGGTTCCGCCGGCGCGCGAAATACATCCTGATGCGGCTCGAGGGCGGGCGCTCGGTGCTGATCCATCTTGGCATGTCGGGGCGCATGCGCATCGAGCGTGAGGACCGGACGCACGAGGCGGAGCCCGTGGCGCACGAGCACCTGGTGATGGTGACCGACGAGGGGTGGCGCATCGGCTTCATCGATCCGCGCCGGTTCGGCATGCTGGATCTGGTGGCGACGGAGGCGGAGGACGGTCACCGGTTGCTCGCCGGGCTGGGGCCGGAGCCGCTGGGCAACGAGTTCTCCGAGGCGTCGCTGTCGGCGGCGCTTGTCGGCAAGCGCACGCCGATCAAGGCGGCACTGCTGGACCAGCGCGTGGTCGCGGGGCTCGGCAACATCTACGTGAGCGAGGCGTTGTTTCGCGCGCGAATCTCGCCCAGGCGCATGGCGGCCTCGGTTGCCGGCGCGCGCGCCGCGCGGCTGGTGCCGGCGATCCGCGAGACGCTGACGGAGGCGATCGCGGCCGGTGGCTCCAGCCTGCGCGACTATGTGCAGCCGGATGGGGAACTCGGCTATTTCAGCCACGCGTGGCGCGTCTATGGCCGCGAGGGCGAGAAATGCCCGGAGTGCCCCGGTTTGCCTGCTTGTGGCGGCGTGCGCCGCATCGTGCAGGCCGGGCGCAGCACGTTCCATTGTCCGCGGCTGCAGCGCTAGCTAGAAGCGGCACGGCGAAGAGGAGCACGACATGGCCGAGGCGACGATGATCCCGCCCACGATGATATTGGTCGAGACGCATCCGGCGGAGGATGGCCGCGGTGTCGGGCTGATCAGGCTGAACCGGCCGGCGGCGCTCAATGCGCTGTGCGACCAGCTGATGGGCGAGCTCGGCGAACAGCTGCGCGCCTTCGACGCGGACGACGCGATCGGCGCCATCGTCATCACCGGCTCGGAGAAGGCGTTCGCCGCCGGGGCGGACATCAAGGAGATGGCGCCGCGGACTTTCCCGCGCACGTTCCAGGACGATTTCATCGGCCAGCGCTGGGAGGCGGTGACGCGGATCAGGAAGCCGGTGATCGCGGCGGTGGCGGGCTTCGCGCTCGGCGGCGGCTGCGAGCTGGCGATGATGTGCGACATGATCATCGCCGCCGACACGGCGAAGTTCGGCCAGCCGGAGATCAAGCTCGGGGTCATTCCGGGGGCGGGCGGAACGCAGCGGCTGACGCGCGCGGTGGGCAAGGCCAAGGCGATGGACCTGGTGCTGACCGGGCGGATGATGGACGCGGCGGAGGCGGAGCGCTCCGGCCTGGTCGCACGGGTGGTGCCGGCGGCGGAGCTGGCGGCGGAGGCGCTGAAGACCGCGGCGGCGATGGCGAGCCTGTCGCCGGTTGCCATCCAGATGGCAAAATATTCGGTGACCCGGGCGTTTGAGACCACGCTCGCGGAGGGCGTGCTGGCCGAGCGGCAGCTGTTTCTCTCGCTGTTCGGCACGCCGGACCAGCGCGAGGGGATGGCGGCGTTCGTCGAGAAGCGCAGGGCAGCGTTCTCGCGCCGGTAGGGCTGGGCGGGGGGCTTTCCTTGACGCGGGCCAGGGCGGTCACTAGAAGGCGCGCTTCCGTCCGCGTCGCAGCGGGCGCCGAGCAACCCTTGTCACGATCGTAGAGCTGGACACGCCATGGCCAACACCGCCTCCGCGCGCAAGCGCATCCGTCAGACCGAGCGCCGCACGGTGCGCAACAAGGCGCGGATGTCGCGGGTGCGCACCTTCATCAAGGCGGTGGAGACGGCGATCGCGGGTGGCGAGCACGACGCGGCGGCGGCGGCGCTGAAGCAGGCGCAGCCGGAGATGCAGCGCGCCGCCGGCAAGGGAGTGGTGCATCGCAACCAGGTTGCGCGTAAGCTGTCCCGCCTGTCAGCCCGGGTTAAGGCGCTGGGCGCGAAGTGATCGGCCAAGCCCCAGGTTTTTCCTGGGGTTTGAGTATTCGTCAAATAGATACAAAGAACACTTCGCTTTTCGAGTTACGGATTTAAGTCAAAACGTGGTCATCATTTGACCCGCCTTGAGCGCCACAAGAAAACCTCTGTCGGTGGCGGTTTTAACGATTGCAAGGGCCTGGGTTACGCCGTAGTCATGCCGCGGGGATCGTCGCGCCCCTGGCGTGGTGGCCGGGAACTGGACGATGACGGCGCGGCGAGCGTGGGCGAGGCAGGGGGTGCATGGCGAACAGGGGGCACGGTGAAACGCGACTCTCGCCCAAGGCGCTGGCCGGCGCGGCCGATGGCATGACGCCGCGCGAGCGGAGCAGCCGTTCCTCCGCGGGCGACACCGTTTCCGGCCAGGGCACGGCCGCACAGCTCTCGACCCAGTGGGCCGCGGTGCGCGGCCGGCTGCAGCAGGAAGTGGGCGACGTCGAGTACCGCACCTGGCTCAGGCAGATGACGCTGTCCGGGCTCGACGGCGACGAGGTCACGATCCGTGTGCCGACCAGGTTCCTGCGCGACTGGGTGCGCGAGCACTACGGGGACCTGCTGGCTCGGCTGTGGCAGAGGGAGAACCCCGCCGTGCGCCGCATTGCGCTGCGCTGGGGCGGCGGGCAGGACGAGGGGCTCGCGGAATCGGTGACCCCGGCGGCCGCGGAGAGCGGGGGCACGGGTGCGGCCACCGCGGCGGCCGGCGGCGACGATCGCGCGGCCGATGACCGGACCGCGGATTCCGGGCTGCTGGATCCGCGCTTCACCTTCGACACGTTCGTCGTCGGCAAGCCCAACGAGTTCGCGCATGCCTGCGCCCGCCAGGTGGCGGCCAGCCCAGCCACCAAGGCATTCAACCCGCTGTTCCTCTATGGCGGGGTCGGGCTCGGCAAGACGCACCTGATGCACGCGATCGCGTGGGAGCTGCGCGGCGGCGACGGTGCGGCCAATGGTACCGGTGGCGCGGCGAAGGGGCGCCCGATCGAGATCGTCTACATGTCCGCCGAGCGGTTCATGAACCGCTTCATCGCGGCGATCCGCTCGCAGCGGATGATCGAGTTCAAGGAGCAGCTGCGCAGCGTCGACGTGCTGATGATCGACGACCTGCAGTTCCTGATGGGCAAGGACGCCACACAGGAAGAGTTCTTCCACACGTTCAACGCGCTGGTGGATGCCGGCAAGCAGATCGTCGTCTCCGCCGACAAGTCGCCCTCCGACCTCTCCGGCTTCGAGGAGCGGGTGCGCACGCGGCTGGGCAGCGGCATCGTCGCCAACCTGCACGCGACGACGCTGGAGCTGCGCATGTCGATCCTCGGCACCAAGGCGGCGCGCGCCAGTGTCGAGGTGCCGCCCAAGGTCATCGAGTTCCTGGCGCAGAAGATCACCTCCAACATCCGCGAGCTGGAAGGCGCGCTGAACCGGCTGATCGCGCATGCCAACCTGTTCGGCCGGCCGGTTACGCTCGATGTCACGCAGGAGCTGCTGCACGACATCCTGCGTGCCCACGAGCGGCGGGTCTCGATCGAGGAGATCCAGCGCAAGGTGGCGGAGCACTACCGCATCCGCTTCAACGAGATGACCTCGCAGCGCCGGGCGCGCAACATCGCGCGGCCGCGCCAGGTCGCCATGTATCTCGCCAAGCAGCTCACCAGCCGCTCGCTGCCGGATATCGGCAAGCGCTTCGGCGATCGCGACCACACGACGGTGATGCACGCGGTGGGGCGCGTGGTGGCGCTGATGGCGACCGATGCCGCGTTCGCGGAGGACGTGGAGCTGCTGCGCCGGATGCTGGAATCCTGACCCGCTACACGGCTATCGCCAAAATCCCCGGATTGCTAAGCTGGCAGACCGATTCGCGGCGCCGATTCGCGATGGTTGTGGCCGGATTCCCGGCCCGGCGCGGCGGCGCGGCTCCGGTTCGGCCCTCCCGGTCGCGGGTGGGGCGGTATCGACTGGCGCCGTATCGATTGGGGCAGGATCGACCGGGTGCCGACGCGCCCCTGGCCAAGGAGGATGACGCAGGATGAAGCTCAAGGCCGACCGTGCAACGCTCCTCAAGGCGCTCGCCCATGTGCAGAGCGTCGTCGAGCGGCGCAACACGATCCCGATCCTCGCCAACGTCATGCTCGCGGTGCGCGAGGGGCGGCTGACACTCACCGCGACCGACATGGAGATCGCCATCGTCGAGGAGGTCGCGGCGACAACGTCGCGCAACGGCGCCTGCACGGCGCCGGCGGCCACGCTCTACGAGATCGTGCGCAAGCTGCCCGAGGGCGTGGAGGTGGAGCTCGACCATGGCGGCGGCGACGCGCCGCTGGTGCTGCGCGCCGGGCGCTATTCGACCAGCCTGGTGGCGCTCCCGATCGACGACTTCCCGGCGATGACGGCGGGCGCGCTGCCGCACAAATTCTCGCTCAAGGCGGACACGCTGCGCGGGCTCATCGACCGCACGCGGTTCGCCATCAGCGGCGAGGAGACGCGCTACTACCTCAACGGCATCTACCTGCACGCGACGGAGAGCGGCGGCGAGCGGGTGCTGCGCGCGGTGGCGACGGACGGGCACCGGCTCGCGCGCGTGGAGGAGAAGCTGCCGGAGGGGGCTGCCGGCATGCCGGGCGTGATCGTGCCGCGCAAGACCGTGGGCGAGCTGCGCAAGCTGCTCGACGAGGTGAGCGGGGCGGTGGAGATCGCGCTCTCGGACACGCGCATCCAGTTCAAGGCGGACGCGATCACGCTGACGAGCAAGCTGATCGACGGCTCCTTTCCGGAGTACGAGCGCGTCATCCCGCAGGGCAACGACAAGGTGCTGCGCGTCGGCAAGAAGGATTTCGCCGAGGCGGTGGCGCGTGTGTCCGCGATTTCGTCCGAGCGGTCGCGGCCGGTGAAGCTGAGCCTCTCGCAGGACCTGCTGGTGTTGTCCGCGTCCTCGCCTGACCAGGGCACGGCCTCGGAGGAACTGGACGGCAACCAGGTGACGTACAGCGCGACCCCGCTCGAAATCGGCTTCCAGGCGCGCTACCTCAACGACATCACGGACCAGATCGCCGAGCAGGTGGAGTTCCGCTTCTCCGACGGCACCGCGCCGACGGTGGTGCAGGACGCTGGTGACGACCGCGCGCTCTACGTGCTGATGCCGATGCGCGTCTGACCCCGGCTGGGGCTCGCTGCGTGGCTGGCGCGGCGCGATGACGGCGTTGGGGCTCGAGCGGCTGACGCTGTCGCATTTCCGCAACTACGAGGCGCTGGACTGGCGGCCGGCGGCGCGACTGATGGTGATTGCCGGCGCCAATGGCAGCGGCAAGACCAACCTGCTCGAGGCGATCTCGCTGCTGGCGACGGGCCGCGGGCTGCGCGGCGCCGCGACCGGGGTGCTGGCGCGGGGCGGGCATGGCGCGTGGGCGGTGGCCGCGCGCTTCGCGGTCGATGGCGAGCGGTTCGAGGTCGCGACCGGCACGGACCCCGAGCCGCCGCATGAGCGGCGCGTGTTCCGGCTCGATGGCGCCGCGCCGCGCAGCCAGGCGGAGATCGCGGCGCGCGTCGCCACGGTCTGGATCACACCGCAGATGGAACGACTGTTTGGCGAGGCGGCGAGCGGGCGGCGGCGCTTTCTCGACCGGCTGGCAGCGGCGGTGGAGCCGGCGCATGCGCGCGCGCTCGCGCAGTGGGAGACGGCGGCGGCGAGCCGCAGGCGGGTGCTGGCGGAGGGCGGCGACCTGGCCTGGCTCGCGGGGTTCGAGGAGGCGATGGCGCGCCATGCCGTCGCCGTCACCGCCGGGCGCATGGCGCTGGTGCGGGACCTCGACGCGGCGCTCGCCGCAGGCGCCGCAGCGCCGTTTCCGCTGGTGCGCCTGGTGCTGGACTGCGCCATCGCCGCACGGCTCGCGGGCGAGCCGGCGCTCACGGTCGAGGAGTGGCTGCGCGCGACGCTCGCGGCGCATCGCAAAGCTGACCACGTGTCCGGCAGCGCCTCGGTTGGCGCGCACCGGGCCGATCTCAAAATCGAGGACGCGGCCAGCGGGCTCGACGCAGCGATGGCGAGCACGGGCGAGCAGAAGGCGATGCTGGTGGGCATCGTGCTCGGCCACGCCGCGGTGGTGGCGCGCGCGCGCGGCTTCGCGCCGCTGCTGCTGCTCGACGAACCACTTGTGCATCTGGATGCGGGCCGGCGCGCCGCGCTGTTCGTGACCCTGCGCGGGCTGGGCGCGCAGGCGCTGATGACGGGGACGGAGGCGGGCGAATTCGCGCCGGTCGCGGATGCGGCCGTGCTGTTCGCGTGCCGCGGGGGCGGGCTGGTGCCGACGCCTTTCCCGGCCGCCGCGTAACCCCGGCGAAATTTGGAATTTCCGAGAATTCGCGCTAGATTCTCGCCATCCCAACACGATCACAGGAGCGAGCGCACGGGCATGTCGGAAAAGTCCGCGCGAGAGGAGTTGAGCGTTACGATGAATGGTGCCGGGGACACGTATGACGCGGCCTCGATCTCAGTGCTGCGCGGGCTCGATGCCGTGCGCAAGCGGCCGGGCATGTACATTGGCGACACCGATGACGGCTCCGGCCTGCACCACATGGCGTTTGAGATCGTGGACAACGCGGTGGACGAGGCGCAGGCGGGGTTCGCGACCAGCGTTGAGGTGGTGCTCAACGGCGACGGCTCGGTCACGGTGCGCGACAATGGCCGCGGCATTCCCGTCGATATCCACCCGGAGGAGGGCATCTCGGCCGCCGAGGTGGTGCTGACACGGCTGCATGCCGGCGGCAAGTTCAACCAGAACTCCTACAAGGTTTCCGGCGGTCTGCACGGCGTGGGCGCTGCCGTGGTCAATGCGCTTTCGGAATGGATGGACGTGCGCATCTGGCGCGGCGGGCGCACCTGGTTCATTCGCTTCGAGCATGGCGAGGCGGTGGCGCCGCTCGCGGACCAGGGGCTGGCGGACCAGCCGAACGGCACCGAGGTCACGTTCAAGCCCTCGTCCGCGACGTTCAGCCGCACCGAGTTCGATTTCGCGGTGCTGGAGCGGCGGCTGCGCGAGCTCGGCTTTCTCAACTCCGGGCTCGAGATCCTGCTGCGCGACGAGCGGCATGCGCCGGTGGAGAGCCGCCGCTTCCTGTTCGAGGGCGGGCTCGTCGCCTTCGTCGAATATCTCGATCGCGGCAAGCAGGCGCTGTTCCATCCGCCGGTCAGCCTCACGGCGCCGGAGTTGGACGGTATCCGCGTGGAGCTGGCGCTGTCCTGGAACGACAGTTTCCATGAGACGATGCTGTGCTTCACCAACAACATCCCGCAGCGTGACGGCGGCACGCATCTCGCCGGGTTCCGCCAGGCGCTGACGCGGGTGGTGACGAAATATGCCGAGGGGATGGGCAAGAAGGAACAGCTCACGCTTTCCGGCGAGGACATGCGCGAGGGCATGACGGCGGTGCTCTCGGTGAAGGTGCC
Source organism: uncultured Pseudomonadota bacterium (assembly GCA_963764465.1). GTDB lineage: Bacteria > Pseudomonadota > Alphaproteobacteria > Acetobacterales > Acetobacteraceae > JAJXXT01. The sequence goes on from CAVXSO010000002.1 coordinate 163,937, forward strand.
GGATCCGAAATTCTCCTCGCAGACCAAGGACAAGCTCGTCAGCTCCGAGGTGCAGCCAGCGGTGCAGGCCGCCGTCGCGGACGCGCTGGGCCACTGGTTCGAGACGCATCCGCGCGAGGCACGCTCGCTGATCCAGAAGGTGATGGACGCCGCCGCCGCGCGCGAGGCGGCGCGCAAGGCGCGCGAGCTCACTCGGCGCAAGGGCGTGCTCGACATCTCCACCCTGCCGGGGAAGCTCGCCGACTGCCAGGAGCGCGATCCGGCGAAGAGCGAGCTCTTCATCGTCGAGGGCGATAGCGCCGGTGGCTCCGCCAAGCAGGGGCGCGACCGGAAGTTCCAGGCGATCCTGCCGCTGAAGGGCAAGATCCTGAACGTCGAGCGCGCGCGGTTCGACCGCATGCTCGCGAGTTCGGAAATCGGCACGCTGATCACCGCAATCGGCACCGGCATCGGGCGCGCGGAGCCCGAGCAGGGCGGGTTCGACCTCGGGAAGCTGCGCTACCACCGCATCGTCATCATGACGGACGCGGACGTGGACGGCTCGCATATCCGCACGCTGCTGCTGACCTTCTTCTTCCGCCAGATGCCGGAGCTGATCGCGGCGGGGCACCTCTTCATCGCGCAGCCGCCGCTCTACCGCACCAAGCGCGGCGGCGAGGAGAAGTACCTCAAGGACGACGCGGCGCTGGAAGCCTACCTGCTCGAGAAGTCGCTCGCCGACACGGCGCTCACCTATGCCGACGGCTCGGTCTGCGAGGGCGAGACGCTGCATGCCGCCGCCGCCTGGCTGCACGAGGCCGCGGAGCGGGTGAAGCGACTGGCGGGCGCGGTGCCGGTGGCGCTGGTGGAGCAGGCGGCGATCGCGGGCGTGCTGGCGCCGGGGCGCGAGGCGGCGGCAGGGGATTTCGCGCAGCGGCTGGACGCGATCTCGCTGCCGAACGAGCGCGGCTGGAAGGTCGTCGCGGATGGCGAGGGGCTGTCCTTCGCGCGCACGGTGCGCGGGGTGGCCGAAAAATACCGGCTCGATGCCGCGAGCCTGCGCAGCAGCGAGGCGCGGTGGCTCGCGGAACAGTCGTCGGCGCTGGCCGCGCGCTTCGCCACGCCGGCGCGGCTGCGCTTCGGCCAGCACGAGTTTTCCGTCGCGGGGCCGGCCACCGCCTATGAGCGCATTCTGGCGCAGGGGCGGCGGGGGCTGACCATCCAGCGGTTCAAAGGGCTGGGCGAGATGAACCCCGAACAGCTCTGGACCACGACGCTGGATCCCGCGGTGCGCACCCAGCTGCAGGTGCGCGTGGGCGACGCGGAGGACGCGGCACTGGTGTTCTCGACGCTGATGGGCGACGTGGTGGAGCCGCGGCGCGACTTCATCGTCGGCAACGCGCTCAAGGTCGCGAACCTCGACGTCTGAGGGCGGGCCGTCTGCCCCGCAGACCGGCTGAGCGGGCGCTGGCGCGGGATGACTGCGGCGGTTCGCGCGATCGAATCGCCGCTCAGGCGAGCGGCAGGCGGACGATGAAGCGGGCGCCGCGCATCTGGCCCTGGGTGTCGCGCCGGTTCTCGGCGGTGATCGTGCCGTGCAGCGCCTCGATGATCTGGCGGGTGATCGAGAGGCCGAGGCCGGAATGCTGGCCAAAGCTCTCGTCCTGCGGGCGCTCGGAATAGAACCGGTCGAAGATCTGCTCGAGCTTGGCTTCCGGAATGCCCGGGCCCTCGTCCTCCACCGTGATCTCGGCGCTGCGCCCGACGCTGCGCACGTGCAGGCGGATCCGCCCGTCCGGCGGCGAGAAGCTCTGCGCGTTGCCGATGAGGTTGCGCAGCACCTGCACCAGCCGGTCCTCGATCGCGCGGACCTCCACCGGCTCGTTGCCGGGGGCGAGTTCCAGCCGTGGCGCGCCCGGCCGGCGCGTCGCCTCGTCCAGTTCCACGAGCGTGGCGAGGATCGGCCGCACGGCGACGGCCTCGGCGGGGACGCGCGAGAGTTCCGCGTCGATGCGCGAGGCGTCGCTGATGTCGGAGATCAGCCGGTCGAGCCGGCGGACGTCGGCGGCGATGATGCTGAGCAGCCGGCGCTGCTGGTCCGCGTCCTCGATGCGCGTCAGCGTCTCGATGGCGCTGCGGATGGAGGAAAGCGGGTTCTTGATCTCGTGCGCGACGTCGGCGGCGAAGCGTTCGGTCGCGTCCATGCGCGTCCACAGCGCGCGGGCGGAATCGGCGAGCGCGTGCGCCAGTTCGCCCACCTCGTCGCTGCGCGCGAGCAGGCCGGAGGGCACGGTGCCGGTGCGCCCGCTGCCCTCGCGCATCGCGTCCGCCGCCTGGGCGAGGCGCAGGATCGGCCGCGCGATGGTGAGCGAGAGGTACCAGGACAGCAGCAGGCTGAAGACCAGCGCGGTGCCGAACAGGCCGAGGATCGACAGCCGCACAGCGAGGAGGCTGTCGTCGATTTCCCGCGCCTCGCGCGTGAGCAGGACGATGCCCACGGTGTGCTGGTCGCGCTCAACCGGCTCGGCCACCGTGACCAGCAGCCGGTTGTCCTGGGTACGGCGGATATAGGGCGGCATCTCGCGCGAGGAGTCCGAGCCGGAAAGCCGGATCTCCTCCTTCACGTTCGGCTGCCACTCGGGACCGCCAACGCCGGGGCCGCTGTCCAGCGCCGGCGCGCCGCCACCATGCGGCATGATGGAAAGCGCCCAGTCGTAGACCTTGCCGATGGCGCCGAGCACCTGGCCGCGATTGACCGGCGGCGGCAGGGCTTCTGCCTCCACCGCGCCGCCGGTGCTCTGGCGCAGCCTGGAATCGGCGATGATCGTCCCGTCCGGCGCGTAGACCTTGGCCTGCGCGCTTGGCGTCGGCGCGGTGAGGCGGCGCAGCAGCGGCTGGGCGAGCTGCGCGTCCAGATGCGGTTCGCCCTTGGCGTTCAGCAGCACCGCGCTCTGGCCGAGTGCTGCCGCGTAGATCCGCGCTTCCTCCCGCAGGGTGCCGACTTCCGCGACGAGCAGGCCGTTCTGGTACTGGTCGAGATACAGCAGTGCGGCGAGCAGCAGCCCGAGCGGGAGCGCGTTGACCAGCAGGATGCGGCGCAGCAGCGGCGAGGACAGGCGCGCGCGCCGCGGGCGTTCCCGCGCCCGCGATTCGACCGGCACCAGGATGCCGCTATCAGGCATCAGGCGTCACGTGCGCGCGGCGCGCGGCCAGGGCTCAGCCCTCCTTGTAGCGGTAGCCAATGCCGTAGAGCGTCTCGATCGCGTTGAAGCTGTCGTCGCTGGAACGGAACTTCTTGCGCACGCGCTTGATGTGGCTGTCGATCGTGCGGTCATCCACGTAGATGTTCTCGCCATAGGCAGCGTCGATCAGCTGGTCGCGCGACTTTACCAGGCCGGGGCGCGTGGCCAGCGCCTTCACCAGCAGGAACTCGGTGACGGTGAGCTGGATGTCGACACCCTGCCAGGTGCATTTGTGCTTGTTCTCGTCGAGCACGAGGTCGCCGCGCGTGAGCACGCCCGCGGGCAGCGCGCCGGAACCCTCGGCGCGACTGGCCTCGTTGCGGCGAAGCAGGGCGCGGATGCGCTCGATGAGCAGGCGCTGGGAGAACGGCTTGGTGATGAAGTCGTCGGCGCCGAGCCGCAGGCCCATCAGCTCGTCCACTTCCTCATCCTTGCTGGTGAGGAAAATGATCGGCAGGGACGACGTCTTGCGCAGCTTCTGCAGCAGCTCCATCCCGTCCATGCGCGGCATCTTGATGTCGAGCACGGCGAGGTCCACGGGGCGCGCCGTGATGCCCTGCAACGCGCTCTCGCCGTCGGTATAGGTGCGGACCTGAAATCCCTCCTGCTCCAGCGTCATCTGGACCGAGGTGAGGATGTTGCGGTCGTCATCCACGAGGGCAATGGTCTGCTTCATCAGGGTCTCCTCCGTCCGGGGCATCGGACATCAGCATTATGGCGCAACAGGGGTAGAAAGAGAACGGAATATGGCAAATGCCGAGACGGTCTGGGCGGCAAGGCGGCTTCTGCGCGGCGCGCGGCAGGGCGTGCTGGCGACAGCGAGCGACGGGCAGCCGCACGCGGCACTGGTGACGCCGGCAACCGCGCCGGACCTTTCACCGCTGCTCTTTCTCTCCGGGCTTTCGGCGCACACGCGGCAGCTGCGCGTGGAGCCGCGCTGCGCGCTGCTGGTTGCGGGGGAGGCCATTGAGACCAACCCGCAGACGGCGCCGCGGCTTGCGGTGCAGGCCGAGGCGCGGCCGGAGCCGGACGCGGCGCTCAGGGCGCGCTGGCTCGCGCTGCATCCCTATGCCGGGCTCTATGCGGGGCTCGCGGATTTCACGCTGTGGCGGCTGGAGGTGAGCGGCGGGCATTGGGTCGGCGGGTTCGGGCTCGCGGCGCGCATCTCGCCGCGCGACCTGATGCCGGATGCCGCGGCGGTCGCGGCCGTCGCGGCGGCGGCGGAGGACATCATGGCGCATTGCAACACCGACCATGGCCCCGCGATGGCGGCGATCGCCGGCGTGGCGGAGGCGCGCATGGTCGCGGTCGATGTCGATGGTTGCGACCTCGCGGCGGGCGAGCGTGTCGCGCGGGTCGCCTGGCGCGAGCCGGTCGCGGACGCGGCGGGCGTGCGGGCGGAGCTGGTGCGGCTGGCGCGCGAGGCGAGGATGCGGGCTACCAGAGCGGGTTCTTGAGCTTGGCCACGAAATCCGCGTGCGCCGCGAGCGCATCCGCGTCCGGCTCGATGCGGCGGGGCGTGCGCGGCTTGCGCGCGGCGAGGTCGAACGCCGCGCGCACCAGCGACGCGCTCGCGAGGTCGAAGCCGCGCTGCCGGCCGCCGGTGAGCTCCACGTAGACCTCGGCGAGGAGGCGGCAGTCCAGCAGCGCGTTGTGCGTGGTGCGCTCGGACAGATCGATTTCGAAACGTCGGCACAGCGCGTCGAGGCTGTTGGGCATGCCCGGGAAGCGCGCGCGCGCCAGCGCCAGCGTGTCCACCATGCGGGCGCGCTCGAGCGGCGGGCGGCCGATGCGCGTGAACTCGGCGTCGAGGAAGCTGAAGTCGAAGCTCGCGTTGTGCGCGATGAGCGGGCCGGCGCCGAGGAACGCCAGCAGGTCGTCGGCGATTTCCTCGAAGCGAGGAGCGTCGCGCAGCCGGTCCGACGTGATGCCGTGCACGCGCACCGCGTCCTCCGGCACGTCGCGCTCGGGGTTGACCAGGCGATGGAAGGTCTTGCCCGTGGGCAGGTCGCCCTCGAGCTCGATGCCGGCGACCTCGATCAGCCGGTCGCCGGTGAGCGGGTCGAAGCCTGTCGTTTCGGTATCGAACAGGACCGCGCGGTTCATGCTCCCTCCTCCCGCCATTGGCGCACGAGGCGGCGCAGGCGGCGCTGGCTGTGATGGCGCGACAGCCCGGTATGGACAACGACGTCGGCGCGGCGGCGCTTCTCGGCGTCGGGCATCTGGCGCGCGAGGATGGCGGTGATCTCCGCGTCGCTGCGGCCGCGAGCGCGCACGCGCTGGCGCTGCACGGATGGGGGTGCGGAGACGACGACCAGGATGTCGGCGCGATCGGCCTCCCCGGTCTCGAACAGCAGCGGGATGTCGAGCACGGCGAGCGTGCGGCCGTGCGCGCGGGCGCGGGCGAGGAAGCGGCGCTCGGCGGCGCGTACCATCGGGTGCAGGATCGCCTCGAGCCGGCGCAGCGCCGCGCGGTCGGCGAGGACGGCAGCGCGCAGGGCGGCGCGGTCCAGCCTTCCCTCGCGCACCGTGCCGGGGAAGGCGCGCGCGATTGCCGGCAGTGCGGCGCCGCCCGGCGCCTGCAGGCGGTGCACGGCGGCATCCGCGTCGAACACCGGCAGCCCGAGGCGGCGGAACGTCGCGGCCGCCGCGGACTTGCCCATCCCGATGCCGCCGGTGAGGCCTATGACGCGCATGCCGCTTTTTGGCGGGGCGGGATTGCGGGCGCAACAGGCACGAGGTCTGATACGCGCATGACCGATGTGACAAGGGACGACCTGCGGATGCGGCTCGCGGCCGCGACGCGCCTGGTGGAGGAGGCGGGACGCATGGCGATCGCGATGCGCCCGAAGGCGGGGGCGCCGGCAGCGACGCTGAAGGGCGTGCAGGACTGGCTGACCGAGGCGGACGGCGCGGTGGAACGTTTCCTCGACACGGCGCTGGCGGAGGCGTTCCCGCGGGACGGTTTCCTCGGCGAGGAGGGCGGACGCCGCGCCGGTGCCCTCACCTGGGTTGTGGACCCGATCGACGGGACCGCGAACTACGCGCGCGGCAGCACGCGGTTCTGTGTCTCGCTCGGGCTGATGGCGGGGGGCGAGGCGCTGCTCGGCGTGGTGGCGGCGCCGGCGCTCGGCGACGTTTATGCGGCGGCGCGCGGGCTCGGCGCCACCTGCAATGGCGCGCCGATCCGCGCGGCGACGACCGAAGCGCTGGAGCGCGGCACGGTCGAGCTCGGCTGGTCGCGCCGGCGGCCCGACCCCGCGTTCCAGGCTATGCTCGCCTCGGTGATGGCGACGGGCGCGGCGGTCCGTCTCGGCGGTTCCGGCGCGCTCGGGCTGATGGATGTCGCGTGCGGGCGGACGGACGCCTATGCCGAGCTGCACATCAATCTCTGGGATGTCGCGGCCGCGCTCGCGATCCTGGGCGAGGCGGGGGCGCGGGTCTCGCCCTTCACCGCGGGCCAGGGGCTGAGCAAGGGCAACGCGATCCTTGCCGCCGCACCCGGCGTCGCCGGCGCGCTGGGGCGGGCCATCGGCGCGGCCCTGGGGCTGGCGGCGGATTGGCGCTAGGTTCGTGCCATGACCGCACCGAAGCAGATTCTCTTCACCAACGCCCGCATCGCCGACGCCACGCGCGCCGAGCCCGTCGAGGGGCATGTCCTCGTCGAGGGCGGAACGATCCGCGATCTTGCGGCGCGCCCGGTCGCGGCGGCGGACCGGCTCGTCCTGGATCTCAAGGGCCGCACGCTGATGCCGGGGTTGATCGACTGCCACGTGCATGTCGTCGCCTCGATGATGAACCTCGGGCAGAACGCGCAGCTGCCGGAGGCGACTGCGGTGCTGCGCTCGCTGCCGGTCATGAAGGGGATGCTGCATCGCGGCTTCACCACGGTGCGCGATGTCGGCGGCGCGCCCCCTGCGCTTGCCGAGGCGGTGGCGGCGGGGCTTGCCGAGGGGCCGCGGCTCGTCGTCTGCGGCAAGGCGCTGTCCAAGACCGGCGGGCATGTGGATCTCCGGCCGCGTAACGACTGGCACGACCCGCATCGGTGGCGGCGCAATTTCGGCGCGCTCGGCCGCGTCGCCGATGGCGTGGACGAGGTGCGCCGCGCCTGCCGCGAGGAGCTGCGCGAGGGCGCCATGTTCATCAAGATCATGGCCAATGGCGGCGTCGCGAGCCCGACCGACCCGATCGCCTGGCAAGGTTATTCCGAGGCCGAAATGCGCGCGGCGGTGGAGGAGGCGGCGGATGCCGGGACCTATGTCTCGGCGCATCTCTACACCTCGCCCGCGATCGCGCGCGCGGTCGCCGCGGGGGTGCACAGCCTCGAGCACTGCAACCGCATCGACGCGCCGACGGCGGCGCTGGCGGCAAAGGCCGGCTGTGTCGCGGTGCCGACCCTGGTGACCTACGAGGCGTTGGCGACGGACGGCCCGCGTCTCGGCCTGCCGCCCGATTCCATCGCCAAGATCGAGGACGTGCGCGGCGCCGGGCTCGCGAGCCTTTCCATCCTGCGCGACGCCGGGGTGCGCATGGCGTTCGGCTCCGACCTGCTGGGTGAGACGCATGTGCGCCAGAGCGAGGAATTCGCGATCCGCGCGCGCGTGCTGCCGGCGCGCGACATCCTCGCCGCCGCGACGACGGAAGCGGCGAGGCTGATCCGCATGGAGGGCCGGCTCGGCGTGGTGGCCGAGGGCGCCATCGCCGATCTGCTCGTTACCGGATGCAATCCTTTGGAGGATGTGACCCCGCTGGCCCAACCGGAACGGCATATCCCTGGTATCGTCCAGGGTGGGCGAGTCGTGCGGATGGCATTGTAGATCACGCGATTGGGACGATAGGGCCCCATGATGCGTCGCAATTGACATTTGCTGACATTTGCGGGCATTTTATCTTGGCAATCGCATCTTGGCTCGGCTTGCTGCGCGACCCGGAACTTCGTCCGGTGCCTTCAAGGGACCAGAGGCACGGTTGTTTCCAGCCCCGCGCTGTTGCGGGGCGAAACTGACGGAGTGACGGATATGGCGACCGGGACGGTGAAGTGGTTCAATACCACGAAGGGTTATGGCTTCATCATGCCGCAGGATGGTGGCAAGGACGTGTTCGTCCACATCACCGCCGTGCAGGCCGCTGGCCTGCGTGGGCTCAACGAGGGACAGAAGGTTTCCTACGACACCGCCATGGAGCGCGGCAAGGCGGCGGCGACCAACCTCAAGCTGCTCTGATCACAGCGAGCAGCAAGCGCTGATCGGCGCCGCCGGAGCGATCCGGCGGCGTTTTCATTTTCCGCGGGCTGAATTTTCGCTTGGCGGAACGAAACGCCGCGTCCGCACCGTCATTCCTGTATTTCGTGCAGCAGCGGCAGCAGCATCTTGAGGTCGCGCTCCGCCGCGCAGGCGAGATAGAAGCCCGGGAAGCCTTCGCCATCCAGCGGCAGCAGCACCAGGCCAAGTTCCCCATAGACCGGCGCGAGGCCGCTCGCGGCGTGCAGCACCGCGAGGTCGAGTCCCTCCTCCACCGCGAGGTCGCGCAGCCGGAACAACGCGGAGGGGCGATCCTCCGCCGCACCGCTCGGGTCGCCGAGGCCAAGCAGCACGCGGCCGCGCCGGCGGAACGCGATGGCGGCATGACGCGCCTCGCCCCAGACGATTCCCTCCGCGCCTTCGGGCACCCGGCCGCCGAGGGTTGCGAAACGCGCCGCCGTCGTGCTGTTCCACGGGTCGTAGGCGATGCGCGCGGGACGAACCAGGCGCCACAGCGCGAGTAGCGCGATGCACGTCGCGAGGCCGACCGAGGCGCGCACGCCGTGCGGAATGTCGTCGGAGGCGACGACGCCCCAGAAGCTGCCGTTGCCGGGCCCGATCCCCGCATGCGCGAAGGCGCGCACGCGCTGGGCGATGGAGGCGAGCGCGCCGATCCCCGCCGCGAGTGTCACCAGCGACAGCGCGGTCGCCGCGTCGATCGGGCCCGCGAGGAGGCGGGCGCGGCGGTTGAACAGCGGCGCGAACGGGGCGACGAGAGCCGCGGTCGCGACGAGCCAGATGACGAGCCACGCGGGTTCGCCCTGCGCCCAGGCGAGGGCGGCGGCGGCGAGCAGCAGCACGATCGCCGCGCGCCAGGCGAGCCGCACGCGCTGGTTGAGCGCCAGCGCCAGGACCAGAAGCGCGGCACCGAGCAGGCTCGGCGCGAACTGGCTGGCGCCAAAGACGAGGGAGGCGGTGTCGAAGCCCGTGCGCCCGGTCGCCTGGCTGTGTTCCAGCGCGCCGAGCGAGAGCAACAGCGCCGCGGCGAGGGCGACGAGGCCTGCCATCAGGCTCACTGCCATGTCCGGCTGCATCCAGCCGCCGCCGTTGCCGGTGGCGGGGCGGCCCGCGAGCGCCCTGCTGCGCACCAGCGCCTCGTGGCCCGCGAACATCGCGCCGGCGAGGAACAGCGGGATGACGTAGTAGTAGAGCCGGAAGATGAGGAGCCCGCCGACCACGGCCGGCGCGTCCAGCCACGGGGCGAGGCCGATCAGCATGCCGGTGTCGAACACGCCGAGCCCGCCTGGGACGTTCGCGATCAGCCCCGCCGAGTAGGCGACGATGTAGACGCCGAGGAAACGCAGGAAGGTCAGCCCCGGCGCGCTCGGCAGCAGCACGTAGAAGATCGCGGAGGTGAGGGCCACGTCGACGGTCGCGAGCAGGATCTGCGCGAAGGCCATGCCGAGGCCGGGTAACTCGATCTCGTTGCCGAACAGGCGCAGCCGGCCGACGATGCGCGCGAGCGTCGCGTAGGCCACCACCGTCGCGTAGAGCGCGAGGCCGATGCCGCGCAGTGCCCAGGCCGGAACGGTGCCGCCGGCGAGGGGCACCGTGGATGGTTCCGCCACCAGCACGGTGCCGCCGAGCACCAGCGCGCCGAGGCCGAAGGTGAGGCCGCAGAAGGCGATCACCTTGCCGATCTGCACCGGCGTGAGCCCCCACAGCGCATAGAGGCGCAGCCGCACCGCGGCACCGGAAAGCGCCGGCACGCCGAGGCTGTGCGCCAGCGCGTAGGCGCAGAAGCTGGCGAAGGCGACGCGTAGCGTGCTCACCTTGCGCCCGGCATAGATTGTCGCCAGCCGGTCGTAGAAGGTGAGCAGCGCGTAGGAGACCACGGTCAGGCCAGCCGCCAGCAGCACCTTGCTCTGCGGAATGGCGGCCAGCGACTTGCGGATGTCGTCCGGGCGCAGGTGGCGCAGCTCGTGGCGGATGCCGAAGATGGCGGCGACCAGCAGGCCCAGCCCCACCAGCGTGGGCGCGAGGCGCAGCAGCCGCTTGCCGGTCTTTTCCCTGCCGCCGGAAGGGGTCATCGCGACCTGGCGGTCAGGCCGCGTCGGCGGGGCGGTCGAGCGCGGTTTCGATCAGCGCCACCGTCTCGGCGACGCCGTAGAGGGTAACGAACGGACCGAAGCGCGGGCCCTCCTGCTGGCCCAGCAGTACCTGGTAGAGGCAGGCGAACCAGTCGCGCAGGTTGGCGAAGGGGTGGCGCTTGCCGACCGCGTAGAGCAGGTCCTGGATCGCATCGCCCGGCTCGGCGGCCGGCAGGTCCGCCAGCGTGCGGGCAAGGTCGGCCAGGGCCGCGCGCTCGATCTCGTTGGGTTGCCGGAACGTCTTGGCCGGGCGGATGCGGTCCCGGTAATAGGCCACGGCGTAGTCCACGAGGCGGGCGAGGAAGGGCATTTCCTCGCGGCTCGCGCCAGGCACGTAGCGGCGGATGAAGCCCCAGAGGATATCGGCCGATTCCGCGTTCACCACGCTCGCGAGGTTGAGCAGCATGCCGAACGGGACCGGGCTCGCGGCCGATTGCGGCACGCGCCCGGCATGGATGTGCCATGCGGGATTGGCGGTGTCGTCCGGTGCTGCCATCGCCTTCTGGGCGTTCGCGACATACTCGTCTGTCGCGCGTGGGATGACATCGAAATAAAGCCGCTTGGCGCGTTGCGGCGCCTGGTACATGAACTGCGCCAGGCTTTCCTGCGGCGCGTAGCGCAGCCACTCCTCGACGGAGAGCCCGTTGCCCTTGCTCTTGCTGATCTTCTGGCCGTTCTCGTCGAGGAACAGCTCGTAGGTGAAGCCGACCGGTGGCTCGGCGCCGAGCGCGCGGCAGATCCGGCTGGAGAGCTTGACGGAGTCGATGAGGTCCTTGCCCGACATCTCGTAGTCGATGCCGAGGGCCGCCCAGCGCATCGCCCAGTCCGCCTTCCATTGCAGCTTGCAGGCCCCGCCGGCGACGGGTGTTTCGATGGCGGAACCATCGACCGGGTCGCGCCAGATAACGGTGCCGGCATCCACGTCGCAGCGCTCGAGCGGCACCTGCATGACGATGCCGGTGCGCGGATGGATGGGCAGGATCGGCGAGTAGGTGGCGCGCCGCTCCGGCCCCAGCGTCGGCAGCACGAGCGCGAGAATCGTGTCGTGGCGTTCCAGCACGCGCCGCAGCGTCGCGTCGAACGTGCCGGCGCGGTAGTAGTCCGTCGAGGAGGCGAACTCGTAGTCGAAGCCGAACTCGTCGAGGAACGATCGCAGGCGCGCGTTGTTGTGCGCGCCGAAGCTTTCATGCGTGCCGAAGGGATCGGGGATGCGCGTGAGCGGCTGGCCGAGATAGCGCGCCAGCATCTCCCGGTTCGGGACGTTGTCGGGCACCTTGCGCAACCCGTCCATGTCGTCGGAGAAGGCGATGAGGCGCGACGCGATGCCGGTGAGGCGGGTAAAGGCGTGGCGGACCCAGCTGGTGCGCGCGACCTCGCCGAAGGTGCCGATATGCGGCAGGCCGGAGGGTCCGTAGCCGGTCTCGAACATGGCCTGCTTCTTGCCCGTGGCGGCGAGGCGCTCGGCCACCTTGCGCGCCTCCTCGAACGGCCAGGACGCGGGGGATGGCGCGGGCGAGCCCGATGCGGGAGCCTGTGGGGTGGCCTGTGACATGGGGGCGCAACCTATGGACGGGTCCGGCGGGGGTCAATGCGTGGCGGGACGTGCGGATGGACGAGCCGGGAACGGAGAAAATGCTGGCGTGAAGGAGGATCGGCCGTCGCAGGAGGCACCGTCGGCGCTGGTTGCCGGGGCAGGGCGCGCCGTGCTGCTCGATGCCACGGGCGAGGTGCTGGTGCTGGAGCCGAGGCAGGTGCTGCGCGCGCTGCGCGACCGCGCACCGCCGCTCCTGGTGCACGCGCCCGCGACCGCGCGGCGGCTCGGTTCGCGCGGGTTTGCCTGCTTTGACCTGCTGGAGCTGTTCGCCTTCGTGTATCCCGCGCGGCCCGCGGCGCCGACCCCGCGCGGCCTGGCACTCGCGCTCGGGCTGGAGCCGCCGGAGGGGATGGAACAGGCGGCGGTGATGCTGGGCGACATGGCGCAGCTTCTGCTCGGACGGCTGGTGGCGGTGCGCGGCTCGCCGGCGGGGCGCGATGCCGGGGCGATCGCCGCACGCATGGCGCAGGCGGGATGGAGCTGGGGCAGCGCCGTGCTCGCGATCCTCGGCGGATCACCGGATGCGGATCCGGAGGCGCTGCGGGTCTGGAAGCGCCTGCCGGAGTGGGAGGAGCTGGCGCCGCGGCCGCAGCCCACGTCACACGCCGTGGCGCCCGAGGCGGCGCGCACGCGGCTCGCGGCGATGCTCGGGGACCGTGCCGAGCCACGGCCGATGCAGGCAGACTATGCCGCGGCCGTGAGCGCTGCCTTCGCGCCGCGCGATGCGCGTGGCGACCCGCATGTGGTGCTGGCGGAGGCGGGAACGGGAACCGGCAAGACGCTGGGCTACATCGCGCCGGCGACGCTGTGGGCTGAGACCAACGGCGCGCCGGTGTGGGTTTCAACCTACACGCGGCACCTGCAGCGCCAGGTGGAGGCGGAGCTGGCGCGGCTCTACCGCGATCCCGCGCAGCGGCGCACCCACGTGGTGGTGCGCAAGGGGCGCGAGAACTACCTCTGCCTGCTCAACTACGAGGAGGCGGTGGCCGGCGGCGGCGCGGACGTGGCGCTGGGGCTGATCGCGCGCTGGATCGGCGCCACGTCCGATGGCGATGTCGCTGGCGGCGACCTGCCGGGATGGTTCGCGGAGCTGTTCGGCCCCGGGCGTATCGCCTCCCTGCTCGACCGGCGGGGCGAATGCATCCATGCCGGCTGCTTCCACTGGCGGCGGTGCTTTCCGGAGCACGTCATCCGCCGCGCGCAGGGGGCGGACATCGTGATCGCCAACCATGCGCTGACCATGGCGCAGGCGGTGTGGGGCGGGATCGACGACCATCTCGTGCCGACGCACTACGTGTTCGACGAGGGCCACCACCTGTTCGATGCTGCGGACTCGGCGTTCGCGGTGGCGCTGTCGGCGCAGGAGGCGGCGGAGCTGCGCCGCTGGCTGCTTGGCGCCGAAGGCGGGCGCTCGCGCGCGCGCGGGCTGCGGCGGCGGATCGAGGAGCTGGTGCTCGGCCGCCCGGCGCTGGAGGACGCGCTGGCGGCGCTGCTGCGCGCGGCGCGCGCCCTGCCGACGCGCGACTGGATGGAGCCGGACGGTGCGCTGGCGGGGCAGCCGGGGCCGGGCGAGAAATTCCTCGCCGCCCTGCGCGCGCAGGTGCTGGCGCGCTGCGAGGGCGAGGAGGGGACGCTGGAATGCGACCTGCATCCCGTGGCCCCCGCACTCGCGGCCTCGGCTGGCGAGTTCGCCCGGGCGCTGGCGCGTATCGTCGAGCCGGCGAGGGAGCTGTCGCGCCTGCTCGCGCGGCGGCTCGGCGAGGAGGCCGAGAAGCTCGATGCCTCGATGCGCAACCGGATCGAAGCCGCCTGCCGCAGCCTCGAGCGGCGCGTCGTCATGCCGCTCGGCGCCTGGGTGGAGATGCTGGGCGCCGTGGGCGCGCCGCCACCCGAGCCCGGCACGCGGCAGGAACAGGTGATGTTCCTGCGCCTTGAGCGGCGCGACAGATCGGAGCGCGACGCGGCGCTGTTGCGCCACTGGCTCGATCCCACCATTCCCTTCGTGACGAGCCTCGCGCGGCCCGCGCAGGGCATGGTGGTGACATCCGCGACGCTGCGCGATGCGGGCGAGGACGATGTGGAGGCGGCGTGGCTGGAGGCGGAGGCGCGCGTCGGCGCCTCGCACCTGCCTTCGCCCGCGGTACGCGTGGCGGTGCCGAGCGCGTTCGACTACCGGCGCCAGACACGGGTCTTGGTCGTGACTGATGTGGCGCCGGAGATCGAGGCGCTCGCGGGCGCGTATCGCGAACTGTTCCTCGCTTCGGGCGGCGGCGGGCTCGGGTTGTTCACCGCGATCGCCAGGCTGCGTGCCGTGCACACGCGCATTGCCGAGAAGCTTGAGGCGGCGGGAATCCCGGTCTACGCGCAGCATGTCGATGCGATGGACAACGCGACGCTGGTGGATGTGTTCCGCGCCGAGCCCGAGAGCTGCCTGCTGGGCACGGACGCGATGCGTGATGGCGTGGATGTGCCGGGCCGTGCGCTGCGGCTCGTCGTCTTCGAGCGCGTGCCCTGGGCGCGGCCGGATATCCTGCATCGCGAGCGGCGCATCCACCTCGCCGGGGGCGATCCGCAAGCGTACGACGCGCGCGTGGCGCGGATGCGGCTGCGCCAGGCCTTCGGGCGGCTGATCCGCGCGGAGGGCGATCGCGGCGTGTTTGTCCTGCTGGACCGGCGCACGCCGTCGCGGTTGCTCTCGGCGTTTCCGGTGCCCGTCCGACGTGTGGGGCTTGCCGAGGCAGTGGCGGCCACCCGGGAATTTCTGATGGAAAATCCTACGATTTAGGGATTCCGCCGCACAGATGCCGGTGACTCGCGCGGCACGGCGAGGCTAGCTTCCGGGGCCCGAGCGCGGAGGAGGTCACGTTGTCGCAGACGATCACGGGCTCGCACACCGCGAGCGTGTCGCTGACCACCCCGGCGTATGCGAGCCCGGTCACCATCGCGGGGACGATCGATGTCTCGGCGGGGCTCACGGGGTTGTTCGCGGTCGAGGCTTCCAGCGCCTGGGTCGTCGCGAACCAGGGCACGGTGATCGCGAGCGCCGACGAGGGGACGGGAATCTCGCTCGCCGCCGGTGGCGCTGTCAGTAATGCGGCGGGTGGCCTGATCAGCGGCTACGACGCGGGCGTGGTGATCACCGGCGCCGCCGGAACGCTGGTCAATGCCGGCAGGATTGCCGCGATCGAGGGCGCGGGCGGCACGATCGGGCCTGGTGGGCATGTCGAGGCGATTGGCGTGTTCCTCGGCGCGGGCGGGACTGTCAGCAACCTCGCGGGCGGCACCATCCTGGGCGGCGCGGTCGGGCTCGATCTCGCGGCGGGCACGGGGGCGAGCGCGTTCAACGCCGGCCTCATCTCCGCGCAGCCGCCCTATGGCGCGGGCGTGCGCGTCGGCGCCGGAGACGGGTTCAGCAACGCGGCGGGCGGCGTGGTCACCGTTGCCGGCACCAGCGCCAATGTCTATGCGCGCTACCCCTTGGGCGGCGCCGGCGTGGACGCAGCCGGCGGGTCCGTCACCAACGCCGGCACCATCGTCGCGACGGGGTTCAACGCGTTTGGCGTCGAGCTCGCGCGCGGGGCGGTGCTCGCCAACAGCGGCACCGTCGCCGGCTATGCCCGCGCGATCTATGGCTACGAGGCAGCGACCGCGACCAGCACGAACAGTCTCGTCAATCTCGGCGTGATCACCGCCACGGGCACCGGGCTCGGCGACGCGGTGCGGCTGGTCGGCAACGCCGTCTTCACCAACGCGGCGGGCGGGCTCGTCGCGAGCGCCGAGGGTGGCGTGTCCGCGAGCGGCGGCGGGACAGAGACGCTGATCAACGCGGGGCGGATCATCGCGCACGGGACACTCGGGGGCAACGACGCCGTCGGGTTTTATACCGCGGGGCTGCTGAGTAATGCCGTGACCGGAACGATCAGCGGCGGCAACATCGACGTCGCGCTCGCCGATGGGGCGACGCTGGTCAACGACGGGCTGATCAGCAACACGGGGAACGCGCTGCAGATCCGCGGCGCCACGGCGATGAACGCCGGCACGGTGGCCGCTTCCGCATCCCTCGCCGATGCGGTACGGTTGCAGAACGGATTGCTGGCGAACAGCGGGCTGATCGCCGGCTGGAACGGCGTCTACGAGCAATCCTATGCCGGCGCGGCCGATACAATCGTCAACAGCGGCACGATCGACGGCGCCGGAGGCGGGGCGACGGCCGCGTCCGCGGGGGTCGGTGTCTATCTCGTCGGTGGCTATCTCGGCAACGCGGCGGGCGGCGTCATTGAGGGTAATTACCGGGCGATACGCGGTGGCGGCTCCGCGGCCACCGTGGTCAATGCCGGGCGCATCCTGGCGAGCGGCGCGAGTTCCGCGGGCGCGATCGACCTCGCGGCGGGCAGCTATCTCGGAAACGCCTCGGGCGCGACGATCGTGGCAGCCGCGGGCCCCGGCGTGGTCATCGCCACGGCGGCGGGAAGCACTGGCACCATCGTCAACGCCGGAACGATCATCGGCGGGCCCGGCGCATCGTCCTCGCTGACGACGGCGGCTTCCGCGAGCCTGGTCGAGGTGCTGCCGGGCGGCACGTTCGAGGGCCGGGTCTACGGCACCGAGCTGCTGCTCGGCGGCACGATGCCCTCCACCCTCGGCGGCGCGCTCAACCTCGCGGGATTCGCAGGCCAGTACATCGGGTTTTCGACCCTCGCCTTCGCGCCTGGAGCCACCTGGGCGGTCGGCGGCACCTATGCGGCGTTCGCCTACAACGGCTTCACCGAGGGCCTGATCATCCGCGGCTTCCGGGCCGGCGACGCGATCACGCTCGGCGGCCTGGCGGCGACGGGCTACGCGTTCTTCGGCTCGCAGCTCACGCTGACGGGCGGCGCGGTGCCGGTGACGCTCGACCTGATGGGGCGGCTCTCCGCGGGAACCTTCGCGGTCACGAACGAGGGCACGGCGACGGTGCTCACGACGGATCGGACGATCCTTTCCGGCGCGGTTGCGGCCTTGACCGGGAATTACGCACGCCCGGTACGGCTGACCGCGCCTTATTATGCCGAGACCGTTACGAATACCGGCACGGCGGCGGGGGGAATTTCGGCCAGCCAGAGCCAGACGCTGGTCAACGACGGCTTCGTTTCGGCACGTTACGGAATTTCCTTCGCTGATGGCGGCGCCATCGCCAATGCGGCCGGCCATGCGATAGAGGGCGGCGTCGACGGGATCCGCAACCAGGGCGGGGCGCTGGCGGTGGACAACGCCGGCACGCTCTACGGCTATGCCGCCGGCGCGCAGGGGGCAACGGCGGTCACCAACGAGGCAAGTGGCACCATCCGCGGCCGCTCGGGCGTCGACGGCGCGCGGACGCTGGTCAACGCCGGCACCATCGAGGGCACGGCATCCGCTGGCGTCTATTCCGTGAGTTTCGGCGGCTCCTCGACGCTTTTCGTCACGAACGCCATCGGCGGCGTCATCCTCGGCGCGACATCCGGCGTCGATCTCAGCGGCAACTACGCCACTGTCGTCAACCAGGGGGCGATCGCCGCGACCTCGGCAAGTGGCGCGGGCCTGATCGCGAGCGCCAACGCGACGATCGGCAACGCGCAGGGCGCCGGTATCGCGGGCGGCAAGTACGGTCTCGAGGCGCTCAGCGTGTTCACGCTGACCAACGCGGGCACGATCAGCGCCAGCGCCGCCTCCGGCATCGGGCTGGGGCAGCGCGGCGGATACAGTGCCACGCTCGCGAATCTGGCCGGCGGCTTCATCGGCGGCGGCACCGAGGGCGTGTCGCTGAAGAGCGCCGGCAACGTCACCAACGCAGGCACGATCATCGGCATCGCCGGTACCGGCTTTTATGCTGGCGGCGGCCTTACCCTGTCCAACGCGGCGGGTGGCATCATCGAGGGGGCGACGCTTGGCGTCGGCGCGCCGGGCGCGTTTTCCTCCGCCACGATCAGGAATGCGGGTACGATCGGCGCGCTCAGTGCCGGCGGCACGGCGATTGCCTTCGGCTACGGACATCGTAACGAACTCGTCGCCTATGCCGGCGCGCAGTTCCTCGGCACGATCCTGGGTGGCAACCCGGTTGGCGGCGCGCACGACAGCCGGCTTGTGCTGGCGACGGGCAGCGGCACCGGGACGATCGCGGGCTTCACCGATTTCTCCCGCATCGTCATCGAACAGGGTGCGACCTGGGACGTCGTGGGCAATACCGCGGCGCTCGCGGGGGTCATCCGCGGCTTCATGCCGGGCGACACGATCGACGTCCAGGGCATCAACGCGAGTTCCGTGGCCCTCGGCGGCGGGCAGGTGACGCTGCTCTCCGCCGGCAACGCCGTGGCCACGCTGACCATGCCCACGCCGCTCGATGCGGCCGGGATCGGCGTTGCCTCCGATGGCGCGGGCGGTGTGCTGCTGACGGCGACGGGCCCCGCTACGCCGCGCGCCGTGCTCGGCGGTACCTATGGCGTCGAGGTCTATCTCGATGCCGCGCATTACGCGTCCGCCATCACCGTGACTGGCGCGGTGACGGTGAACTCCATCTACAGCGCCATCAGCGAATACAACGGCCATCCGTGGACGGTGGTGAACCAGGGACAGATCATCAACGCCAACACAGCGGCCGGTGTCGGGCTCTATCTCTACAATGGTGGCGCGATTACCAACGCCGCTGGCGCGACCATCGCCGGCGGCTTCGACGGCATCTACCTCGATGCCGTGGGCAGCGTGGTGAATGCCGGGTTCATCACCGCCGGGCCGCAGGGCGCGGGTGTCAACATCTACGCGAGTGCGGCAAGCTCGTTTACCAATCTCGCGACCGGAACGATCGCCGCGGGGTACGAAGGGCTGCTGATGGCGGCTGCGGGCACCGCGATCAACGCGGGCAGGATCAGCGGCGCCGGCGCCGGCGCGGTGATCGGCGCTGGCGCCACGCTGATCAACGAGGGGGGAGGACTGATCACCGGAGGCGCCGGAGTCGCGTTCCGTTCCGGTGGTGTTTTGATCGACAACGGAACGATTGGCGGGGGAATCCGGCTCAATGCCGGTGGCGCCACGCGCGTGGTTCTGGCGCCGACGGCGGTGCTCGCCGGCTATGTGGGGGTCTATGGCAGCGGGAATATCGGCCGCTACGGCCAGACGCTGGAGCTCGCTTCCGGGTCGCGGGCCGGCACCCTCACCTCCTTCGGCAGCAGCATCGTGGCGTTCGGCACGGTCGTTTTCGATCCTGGATCGCAATGGACGATCGCGGGCGACGTCGCGGGCCTCGGCGCAGGGGAGATCGTCGATACCGGCACGCCGCACATCAGCTTCGAAGGATTCACGGTCGGCGACACGATCGACATCACCGGGTTCACGGCCAGTGCGTCGGCCTTCGCCGGCGGGCTGCTGACCCTCGTCGGCACGCAGGGCAGCGTCACCAGCAACCAGGTGTTCTCGCTGCCCGGCGCGTTCGCGACCTCGGATTTCCGCGTGGTCAGCGACGGTAACGGCGGCACGGATGTCTTCGTCGTCGCGTGCTTCGCCGAAGAGACGCGGCTGCTCGGGGCGCGGGGCGAGATCGCGGTCGAGGCGTTGCGCCCGGGGCAGCGGCTGATGACGCAGTCCGGGCGGCTACGCCCGGTGCGCTGGGTCGGGCACCGGCGCGTTTCGCCCGCGCGGCATCCGCGGCCATGGGACGTCAACCCGGTGCGTGTCAGGGCCGGGGCCTTCGCGCCCGATGTGCCGCATCGCGACCTGGTGCTGTCGCCCGACCATGCGGTGTTCGTCGGCGGGCGCTTGGTCCCGGTCCGCTACCTCGTGAATGGCGCGACGGTCGTGCAGGAGGCGGTGGCGTCCGTCACCTACTTCCATGTCGAGCTCGACGCGCATGACGTGGTGCTGGCGGAGGGTCTCGCCTGCGAGAGCTACCTCGACACCGGCAACCGCCATGCGTTCGAGGGCGAGGGACAGGTCGAAGTGCTACATCCGGCGTTTGGTCGCGAGGCGTGGGTCGCGTCGGGCTGCGCCGAGCTGGTGCTGGAGGGCGAGGCGGTGGCCTCGGCGCGCGCTGCCGTGCTGGCCCGCGCCGAGACCCTGGGCTGGCGGCGCGAGGTGGCCACACCGCTGATCGAGGTGGACGGGCGCCGTGTCGCGGCGGCACGGCGCGGGCGGCGGCATGTCGTTGCCATCCCGCAAGGAGCGCGGCGGCTGCGCGTGGTTTCGCTGCGCGGACGGCCGGGCGAGACGGCGGCGGAGGCAGCGGATATGCGCTGGCTTGGTGTCGCGCTGGCGCGCCTGGCGCTCGATGGCAGGCGACTGCCGCTCGACGATGCGAGGCTCGGTGCCGGCTGGCATCAGGCGGAGCCGGGGTGGCGATGGACCGATGGTGCCGCCGAGATCGATGTGTGTGGCGCGCGCCGGTTCGCGTTCGACCTGGTGATGGCCGAGCGCGGTTGGGTCAGGACGGATCGGGTCGGGGAGGCGGCGGGAGATATTGCGGCGCTTCCCGCCGGTCGTGCCGCCCGTAGTCGCGGATGACGCGGACGAGGCGGCGGCGGGCGTCGTGCGGCAGGGCCGGCCGGATATCACCGGCGGCCAGCAGCAACGCCTCGCCTGGCGCGAGGATCGCGGCGTAGGGTTCCGCACCTTTGGCCTCCAGCGTCTCGGACGCCTGGATGATGGTGACGCGGGCCTCGCCGATCTCGGTCGTGTCGAGGCGTTGGTCGCGCAGGACATGGCCATCCGGGATGTGCGTGTCCTGCGCCACCTCACCGACGCGCAAGCGGTAATCGGCGAAGATGTCGCGATGGCCGGCGACCTGGATGGCGTGGTGGCGCGCATGCGTGCGCCAGCGGATCAGCGATTTCTCGTCACGCCAGGTGGAGAGCGAGAGGATGACGCCATCGCGTTCCAGCGAGCGGTAGCGGATGTTGTCGATGAAACCGTCGATCGCGAGCAGCTCCGGCCGCAGTTCCGCGGCGTGGGCGAGATAATCCTCCATGCGGCCTTGGGCGGGGCGGACTTCGAAGATGACGACGAACATCGGTCTCAGTGTCCTTGCGGGGGTTCGCCAAGCAGGAAGGTCTCGGTCTCGCGATAGAGGGCGTGGCGCTGTTCTTCCAGGTGCATCAGGTGGCCGGCGCGTGCGATCTTCACGTCGCGCCGGATCGGCGAGGCGAAGGCGTCGAACAAATGGCGCGCATCGGCGTCGGTTGCGAGGCTGTCCCAGGCGCCGCGGATGATGCAGACGGGTGCTGTAACGGCGCGGGGATCGTAGGGGAGGTCGCCTGACCATGCATCCGCGATATCGGCTGACGGGCCGGCGGGAATCGCGACTGCGGGAGGCTCGCGCGTCCTGCTCATAGGGTCGGACGCGAGATAGCGTGGCGCCCAGTCATCGAAGTGCCGGCGCAGCAGGACGGGCTTTTCGTCCGCCGGTGTGTCGGCGATGAACCGTGTCCATTGCGCTTCCACGGTGACGACACGCCAGGCCGGCGAAGCTTGTGCCGCCGCCCCGTCGCGGCGCGCGATCGGGCCGAACAGCACGATGCGATCGACCATCCCAGAATTTTCGGAAGCGAAACGACAGGCGGGCATGCTGCCCCAGGAATGGGCGATCAGCGACAACCGTGGCACGCCATGGTGGCGCAGGATGTGGGCGGCGGCGTGGGCGATCTGGGTCGCGGCTTCGGCCGCGCGGCCCAGCGGTGCGTTGGCGTCCGCCCGTTGTGCCATCGCGGGATACCGGTCCGCGCCGCCATAGCCGAGGAAGTCGAGTGCCCAGACATCGAAGCCGGCGGCCGCGAGGGAGTCGCGCCAGGAAAACCCGTCGAAGCGATGCGCGACGGAGAGAGCGGAGGGAAACGTGGCGCCGTGGATGTAGAGCACCGGGCGCGGGCGGGGCGACGGTGCCGCCGGCGGCATGTGGCGCAGCAGGACGCGCAGGCCGGCCTCGTTGCCTTGGATGCGATGCGGCGTCTCGCGTGGGTCGAGCTGGTTGGTCATGCATGGGCTCCGCGTTGCCGGTGGGGCTTGCCATCCCGGGGCGCCGCGATACTTCGATCGGGAACGAAGAGTCGATGCTTGCGCCGTGGGCCCTCGCGGGCGCAGCGTCTGGCCATGCACGGCGCATTGCAGGGACCTGGGCTGGCGGAGATGGCCGCGCTGATCGGCGATCCGGCGCGGGCGAACATGCTCGCGGCCCTGATGGACGGGCGTGCGCTCACGGCGGGCGAACTGGCGGCGATCGGCGGTATCGCGGCACCGACGGCGAGCGGGCACCTGGCGAAGCTGGTCGAGGGCGGCCTGCTTGCCGTGGCGCGGCAGGGGCGGCACCGATACTACCGGTTGGCCGGCGCCGAGGTCGGGCGCATGCTCGAGGTACTGATGGAACTGGCCGCGGGCCGCGAGGAAGTGGCGAGGCCGCGTGCCGTGCCGCGCATCGGGGAGGCGATGCGGGCGGCCCGCACCTGCTATGACCATCTGGCCGGGCGGCTCGGCGTTGCGATCGCGGGTGGGCTGGTCGCGCGCGGCTACCTGCGCTGGGAGGACGACGGTGGCGAGGTGACGCCTTCCGGCCGCGCGGCGCTGGAGGCGATGGGTGTGCGGGCCGGCGCGTCGCGGCGGCGGTTCTGCCGTCCCTGTCTCGACTGGAGCGAGCGGCGGGCGCATGTCGGCGGCGCGCTGGGGGCGGCTATCTGCGCGCGCTGCCTGGAACTCGGCTGGGTTCGGCGGCAGCCTGGCACGCGTGCCGTGCTGGTCACCCCGGAAGGTGCGCGGGGCCTGCGCGAGGCGTTGGGGGCCGCGGGTTAGGCGGCCCTCGCTTCGTCTCAGGTGCGGCGCACGCCGTACATCTGCGGGAAGCCCATGCGGACATCCGCGAGATCGTTACGGTATGCGGTCGGCTGGTCATACATGCCGAGCGGCACGTAGGGCACGTCCTTCCAGAAGACCTGCTGCATCTGCTCGCAGAGCTTCTGCTGCGCCTTGAGGTCGGG
Organism: uncultured Pseudomonadota bacterium; assembly: GCA_963764465.1. GTDB lineage: Bacteria > Pseudomonadota > Alphaproteobacteria > Acetobacterales > Acetobacteraceae > JAJXXT01. The sequence continues at coordinate 187,109 of CAVXSO010000002.1, forward strand.
CGCGCTCAGCCAATCGGCGATCAGCTTGTCCATCGTCGGCATCGTGGGCCAGCCGTACCAAGCCTTCTTGCCGTTGCCTTCGAGAGCGGGATTGGCGAACGGCATGACGTTGCCGATGCCGCCGAGGAAGGTGAAGAAGATGTTCCACCCGCCCTCGGCCGGCGGCTTCTGGGAGGCGCGGCGCTGTACCACGGAGCCGAAATCGAGCGACTGCAGTTCCACGTTGAAACCCATTTTCTTGAGCACATCGACGCAGACCAGACCCTCGCTGTTGATGACGGGGATATTCGCGCCCACCAAAGCGACAATCTTCTCACCCTTGTAGCCGGCCTTCGCCAGTTCCGGCTTCAGGCTCGCGGGGTCCTTCACGCCGCGGGTGATGTCGACCCCCGTCGTCGAGGCCATCGGCGTGCCGGGAACGAACAGCCCGACATCGGTCTTGACGACGCTCGGCTGCGAGCCCGCGACGGCGGCCATCACCTCCTGCTGGCTCATCGCGCGCAGCACGAGCCGGCGGATCTCCGGCTTGTCGAACGGCGGATAGAGGCAGTTGAAGCGCAGGCAGCCAACGTAGCCGGTGACATCGGTGACGCGGGTGGTAATCTTGCCGGTCTTTTGCAGCATGCCGATGAGATCGATGTCGGGAAACGCCCACCAATTCTGTTCTCCCAACTCAAGGGCGGCGGCGGCGGTGGCGGAGTCGTTGATGACGGTCCACTCGACGCGGTCGAAATAGGCGATTTTCGGGCCCGCCATGAAGGACGGCGTGCCGCTGCTGCGCGGCACGTAGCCTGCGAATTTGTCGAAGACGAGCTTGGCGCCCGGCACGCGCTCGGCCGCGTTGTAGACGAAGGGGCCGCTGCCGATCGTGGTCTTGATCTGGTCGTGCGGGTTCGCCGGCACCTGGTGCGCCGGCATGATGCAGGAGCTGTAAATTGCGAGCGCAGTCGGGATCAGAGAAAACGGCCGCTTCAGCTTGATCACCAGCGTCTTGTCATTGGGCGTGGAAAAACTCTCCACGAAGGAACCAACTATGATGCCAAACGCATCGACCTGGGCCCAGCGCTTGAGAGTGGCGACGCAATCGGCCGCGACGACCGGCGTGTTGTCGTGGAACTTCAGCCCATCGCGCAGGGTGATGGTCCAGGTCAGCTTGTCCGACGAGACGGTATGCCCCGCCGCCATCTGCGGCTGCGGTATGAAGTTCGCGTCGTTGCCATAAAGCGTGTCGTACACGGCGAGCGAGAAGTCGCGTGTCGGAACGCCGGTGGTCCAGACCGGGTCGAGCGAACTTGGGTCGCCCAGGGGGATGAACTTGAGCGTGCTCGTGCCGGCGCTCGCGATACCGGGCGCGGCCAGCGCGGTGGCGGCACCGGACGCCATGAAGGCACGACGTTTCATGGCTTGGACCCCTTCCTTGTCAGGGGATCATGCTGACACGCTCGCCACGGGCGCGGTAGCCACGAAACGCGCCCGCGCGAGCAGGCGAGTATGGAGCGCGCGCCGCGCCGGCTCCGCCGGGTCGACCAGGATCGGCGCGCACGACCTTGATATCGCGCCGGACGGGCGAGGCGACGGTGTCGAACAGCATCCGCGCGCCGGCATCGGTGGTGAGGCCGTCCCAAGCGCCGCGAATGATGCAGACGGGTGCCGCGACGGTGGACGGGTCGTAGGGAAGATGGCCCGACCAGGACGCCGCGATGTCCGCGCGCGGACCGCCGAGGATGGCGACGGCAGGGAAGGCATCGCTACTACCGGCTGGCCGGCGCGGAGGTCGGGCGCATGCTCGAGGCGCTGATGGACCTGGCCACGGGAAGGGAGGCGGCGGCGCGGCCGCGCGCCGTGCCGCGGATCGGCGAGGCGATGCGGTCGGCCCGCACCTGTTACGACCACCTGGCCGGGCGGCTGGGCGTTGCGATCGCGGACGGGCTGGTCGCCCGCGCGGCGCTGAGGGGAGGGGATGGGTGTGCGGGCCGGCGCGTCGCGGCGGCGGCTCTGCCGTTCCTGTCTCGACTGGAGCGAGCGGCGGGCGCATGTTGGCGGCGCGCTCTGGTGCGGCGATCTGCGCGCGCTGCCTCGAACTCGGCTGGGTGCGGCGGCAGCTTGGCACGCGTGCCGTGCTGGTCACCCCGGAAGGTGCGCGGGGCCTGCGCGAGGCGTTGGGGGCCGCGGGTTAGGCGGCCCCCGCGTCGTCTCAGGTGCGGCGCACGCCGTACATCTGCGGGAAGCCCATGCGGACATCCGCGAGATCGTTACGGTATGCGGTCGGCTGGTCGTACATGCCGAGCGGTACGTAGGGCGCCTCCTGCCAGAAATTCTGCTGCATCAGTTCGCAGAGCTTCTGCTGTGCGGCGACGTTCGGTGCATCCATCCACTGCGCGAAGAGCTCCTCGATCTTCGGCATTGTCGGCCAGCCGAACCAGGCGTTCTTGCCGTTGCCGCGCAGCGCGATGTCCGCGACCGGCGTCACGTTGCCGACACCGCCGAGGAAGGTGAAGAAGATGTTCCACCCACCCTCCGCCGGCGGCTTCTGCACCGCACGGCGCTGCACGACGGTGCCCCAGTCCAGTTCCTGCACGTCGACGTTGAAGCCCATCTTCTTGAGCACGTCGGCGCAGACCAGGCCCTCGTTGTGGATGGTCGAGAACGTCGTTGCCACCAGCAGGATGATCTTCTCGCCCTTGTAGCCCAGCTTCTCGAGATCGGGCTTGAGGCTTGCAGGATCCTTCACGCCGCGCGTGATGTCGATGCCCGTCGTCGAGGCCATGGGCGTGCCGGGGACGAAGATTCCGACATCGGTCTTGATCAGGCTGGGCTCGGCGCCCGCGACCGCGGTTATGACGTCCTTCTGGTTGATCGCGCGCATGACCAGGTGGCGGATCTCCGGCTTGTCGAACGGCGGATAGAGGCAGTTGAAGCGCAGGCAGCCGATCTCGCCGGTGACATCCGTCACGCGGATCACGATCTTGCCGTTGGAGCGCAGGACGGCCACCAGATCGATGTCCGGGTTCTCCCACCAATCCTGCTCGCCCGATTGCAGCGCCGCGGCCTTGGTCGCGGAGTCGGGGATCACGGTCCATTCCACGCGATCGAAATTGGCGACCTTGGGGCCGGCCATGAAGGACGGCGCGCCGCTGCTGCGCGGCACATAGCCCGCGAATTTGTTGAAGATGAGCTTGGCCCCCGGCACGCGCTCGGCGGCGTTGTATGTATAAGGGCCGCTGCCGATCGCGGTCTTGATCTGGTCGCGCGCGTTCGCCGGCACCTGGTGCGCCGGCATGATGCAGGAGCTGTAATAGGCGAGGGCGTTTGGCAGTAGTGAGAACGGCTTCTTGAGCTTGATGACGAGCGTCTTGTCATCGGGGGCGGAGACGCTGTCCATGCGCGAGCCGAGCGCGATGCCGAACGCCTCGACCTGGATCCAGCGCTTGATCGAGGCGACGCAGTCCGCCGCGACCACCGGCGAGTTGTCGTGGAACTTCAGCCCATCGCGCAGCGTGATGGTCCAGGTCAGCTTGTCGTCCGAGACCGTGTGGCCGGCGGCCATCTGCGGCTGCGGCACGAAATTCTCGTCGTTGCCGTAGAGCGTGTCGTAGACGGCGAGCGAGAAGTTGCGGGTGATGTCCGCCGTGGTCCACACGGGGTCGAGCGAGGCGACGTCGGCCTGCGGGATGAATTTCAGCGTGCTGGTGGCCGCACGCGCGATAACGGGCGTGGCCAGCGTGGTGGCGGCGCCAGTCGCCATGAAGGCACGACGTTTCATAGGCAGGACCCCCCTCTTGGTTAGGGGGTCATGCTGACACGTTTGCCGCCGGTGCGATAGGCAGGAAGCGGGCCTGGGCCAGCAGGCGCGTGTGGAGCGCACGCAGGGCGGGCGCGGCCAGGTCCACCAGGATTGGCGCGCAGCCCCGCTGGTCCCAGATGCGCCTTGCCGCCTGCTCGCGCGCGAAATCCGGATGCAGCTCCGTCGGGCCCCTGGCATTCTCGAATGCGCCGCGGTTGCCGGTGTCGAGGTAGGTTTCGCAGGGCAGGCCCTCGGCGAGAATCACGTCGTGGCGGTCCAGCTCCACATGCCAGTAGGTGATGCTGGCTCGCGTTTCCTGCACGATCGAGGCGCCGTTGACGAGGTAGCGGATCGGCACCAGGTGGCCGTCGACGAACACCGCGTGGTCGGGCGAGAGCACCAGGTCGCGCAGCGGCAGGCCGGGACCGAAGGCGCCCGCGCGCACGCGCACCGGCATCACGTCGTGCGGCCGCGGATGGCGACGCAGATCCGTGCGGCGATGGCCGATCCACTTGATGACGGCGAGGCGGCCGGTCGCGGTCACCACCCGCTCGCCCTCCCGCAGCGTCTCGACCGGGCGTGGCGCCGTGTCGGTGACGATGGCGGTGCCGGTCGCGAAGCAGGCGGTGATGTAGGTGTTGCCGTTGCTGAGGGCGAAGCCGAAGTCGCCCGCAGGCAGCGCCGTGTTGACGTTGAGCGTGACGCCTGTGCCAGCGACCGTGAGCTGCGAGCCCGAGAGCGTGAGGCCGGTCGCGGATGCGCCGAGGATCTCGATCGTTTCGTGGCTGGTGAAGCCGCTGATGACGGGGCTCGGCGCACTGACCGGTGCGAACGCGAGGGTCGCGTTCTGGCCCATGAAGATATCGCCCGAGCCGGCAAGCCCGCTCGCCAGCGTCATGGCGCCAAGGTCGTCGATGACGGCGCCGGCGACGAGCGTCGGCGTCGTGCCGGAAAGGGTCCAGTATCCGCCAGCGTCGACGGTGACCTGATTGACGTGGATGAGCGGCGCGACGCTGACGTTGAACGCGCCGTGGCCCGGCGCGAAGATCATCGAGGTCGTGAAGCCGGAGGCGAGGCCGTTCCCGCCGTCGATGAGACCGTGGATGTAGGCGCCCGGCTCGATGGTGATGACGTCGTTGGCGCCGGATTGCAGCTTGATGGCGGCGCTGCTGGCGCTGATCGTTCCGGCCTCGATGATATTGACGGCACCGGCGCTGGTGCCGCCCTGGTAGATGCCGAAGGCGCCGGCGATCGTGCCGGAGCCGGCATTGAAGACTGAGCCGCCGGCGCCAAGGGAAATTGCTTCCGCCGTCCCGTTGGTCCCGATCACCAGGCCGTAATTGGCCACCGTCGCGGTCGTTTCCACGTTGATGCCGGCTTTGGGCGCCGTGATCGTTCCATGAGCGAGGTTCGTGACGATACCGCCGCTTTTGACGTCGATGCCGCTGTCGTAGTTGCCCTGCAGCAGGCCCGAGTTGACCAGGTTGAGGATGCCGCCAAAGGTCCCGGAATAGATGCCGACGTTGTATCCGACGATCGTTCCGGAATTGGTGACGGTTCCGCCGGCAAACAGCGCGACACCGGCCGAGTTGGTGTTTGTCGGGTTGGCGATCAGGCCGTAATTGACGACGGTCACATTGGTTGCGGCGCTGCCGCCATAGACACCGGCGGTGTATTTCGCCGCCGTGCTCGCGTGCGTGATGACCGCGCCCGTGTCGTTGACGACGAGATCGCCCGCGCCGAGCGTGACGCCAGCGCCCTCGATCGTGCCGGCGGGGCTGCCGGTGCCGGCACCCTGGTTCGTCAGCGTGACGCCGGCGAGCAGCGAATCCGATCCGTCGAAGATCCACGCGCCCTTGACCAAGATCTGCTGGAAATTGACGAAGCTGGTGTTCAGGTTGGTGAGAGTACCAGTCGGAGCCGCGGAATAATATTGCAGCCGCAACGTGCTCTCGAAGGCCGCGCCGATCGTGTTGCCGCCGTTGACCACGCCGCCGAAATAGGCGCCGCCGTTGACGTCCACGCGGTTCGCATAACCGGCGGCCAGGGCGACCGCGGTGCCGCCATGGCCGATGATGGTGCCGCGCGACTGCACCGTGCCGGCCCCACCCTTGATGAAGATGCCGTCCGTCTGGCCGATGATCGTGCCGCTGCCGTAATTCTGCACGATGCCGCCCGAGAACATGGCGATGCCGGTGCGGGTCGCGGCGTCGATCATGCCGTGGTTGACGACGATCCCGGAGCCGTTGGTGACGTAGATGGCGGACGCCGTCGACCCCGCGCCAAGGATGCGGCCGCCGGCCTCATTGACAACCGTGCCGCCGCCAAGCAGGGCGAGCCCGCCACCCTGGCCTGACGTGATCAGGCCGGCATTGTCGACGCTGCCGATCCCGTTCTTGAAAACGACGCCGGGCCCGCCACCGCTGATCGTGCCGCCGAGCAGGTTGCTCACGGTTCCACCCGAGGCCAGGAGTGCCACGACGCTCGATGTCGTGGCGGACGCACCGATGAAGCCGCTGTTGGTCAGGGTGACGACGCCGGCAGCCAGGGTGGAGGCCGAGTAAATCTGCGCGTGCTGGCCCAGGATCGTGCCGCCCGACGCGTTGGTCACGCTGCCGCCGGAATCCAGCTCCACCGAGTGCCCGGACGAGGCGTACATGTAGCCGCTGTTGACGACTGCCCCGGAGGCGCCGGTCACGTAGATGCCGGTATTGGCCTCGCGGATGACGCCGGTCGAGTTGTTGGTGACGCTGCCACCGAGCTGCAGGACGATGGCGGCCTTGGTCGTGTCCCCGATCGTGCCACTGTTGATAACAGTGCCCGCCGCGTTCTTGATCAGGATCGCATGCGTGACGCCGGAAATCGTGCCGCCGCTGGCATTGCTGACGAGGCCGCCTTTCCCAAGCACCGCCCCGCCGTAAGTCGAGCCGGCGAGGAGACCATAATTCGTGATCGTTCCGGCTCCGCCGAAGATCCCGGCCGCTCGCCCGGCCTGGATGGCCGCGCCGGCGGCGTTGGAAATGCTGCCGCCTGCGCCCAAGGAAATGCCGTAGGTGGCGGTGCCGGAGGGCACCAGGATCGCGCCGGTGTTGACGACGCTCCAACTGGTGGCCGCGCCGATGCCGGCGACGGTGCCGCCCGTGGCAAGCGTGATCGTTCCGCTGTTCGTGACGGGATCGGCATAATACGCCGATGTCAGCGTTATCGGCGCGGTGATGTTGCCGGAGATGATGGACGTCGTCATCGAACGCTCCCGTCGAATCCGAGATTCCGTTGACGTCAGCGTAGCGTCCTGATCGTTCCGGGCCAAGAGTGATGTGCGAGCCATCGCGCGACGGCGCGGCGCCACGTAGCCTTCCGGCGCTCCGTCACATGGGCGAAGGCGAGGGCCGCCAGCGGGACGCCAATTAAAAGGACGAGTTGGGTACGCGAATCGGTCTTCGGCCAGGGCAGGACGCTGAGCAGGAACATCATCAGCGGCACGTGCACGAGGTAGAGGGAGAAGGTGGCGCCGGCGAGGTAGCGAATTGGGCGCGCCAGGTTCGCGAGCATGCGCCCGACTCGAATTCGTTCCGGCTACGATGCCGAGCAGGACGAGCGCGAAGGCGGTGGCCACGACGTAATCCTGCAGCAGGGTCGGCCGGTCGAACCAGGCGCCGAGGCGAGGAATGTCGGCCAGCTTGCCGGCCAGCGCGATCCAGCCGCCCCAGAGCAGGAGCCCAGCCACGGCCAGCGGCAGCGCGAGCGCGCGCGGCGGCGGGCGCCCCGCGGTGGCGTGGTACAGCGCGAATCCCAGCGCCCAGAGCGGCGCCATCACCATGATGCGGGGCCCGGCCGCCAGCGCGGCGGCCAGCGCGAGCAGCCGCCACGCGCCGCGAGGGTACCAGGCGAGCGCGAAGATGGCGTAGTACCAGGCCTCGTAGCCGAGGGACCAATATGGCAGGGCGGTGCCGACATAGGTCTGCGACCCCCAGGTCTCGTTGAGGAAGAACGCGCCGGAAAGCGCCTGGTGCAGCCGCCCGGTCCACACATACTGGACCAAGGCGTGGTAGCGCGCGGGATCGACCGAGCGGCCGATCGCGTCGAGCGCGAAGGTCAGGGCCAGGGCCGGCAGGGCGACCGACCACAGCCGCGCGAGCCGGGCCGCGGCGAAGGGACGCCATTCCACCTCCGACGTGGCCGCCACGTGGGCGATGACGTAGCCGGAGAGCACGAAGAAGACGACGACCGCCTGGGCGCCGTAAGGCTCCATTGGCCAGAGGAACGCGCCGGTGAAGAAGCGCCAGGCCATGTGGCTGGCGAACACCGTCAATGCGGCGGCGAAACGGATGGCATCGAGCGCGAGGGAGACGCCCTGGGGAAGGCGGCGCGCGGCGGGCGGTCTCGCCTCGCTCTCAGGCAAGGTTGCAGACGCCGCGCATGGCGGCGTCGATCGCGGCCTCCGAGAGCGCGGTGCGTGCGTAGGCGAGCCCGGCCTCGGCGGCGGCGCGATGCGCGGCCTCGTCCTCGTGCAGGCGCAGGATGGCGGCGGCGAGCGCCGCGGGGTCGGTCGCCACGCAGCCCGCCAGCGCCGCGGGCGGAATGCCCTCCGCGCCGACCGGGGTGGTGACGCAGGGCAGGCCGGCGGCGAGGGAGGACAGGATCTTGCCCTTCAGCCCGGCGCCGAATTGCAGCGGCGCGCAGGTGAGGCGGGCCTGGTTCCACAGGCTCGCGAGGTCGGGCACCTGACCCAGGATCTCGACCCGTGGCGAGGCGCGCGCGGCCAGGCTCGCGGGCAGGTCGGAGCCGGCGAGAATGAGCCGCATGTCCGGCTGCACGGCCCAGACGCGCGGCATCACCGCGTCGAGCAGCACCAGCGCGGCGTCCAGATTGGGGGCATGGCCATAGGAGCCGATGAAGGCGACGCCGCGGCGTTCTGCCCACGGCAACTCGGCCGGCGTCGCCGGCACGTGCCAGGGGATGACGTGCACCCTGGCGCCCGGGGCCTCGGCGGCGATGATGGCGGCTTCCGTGTCCGAATGGGCGATGACGTCGTCCGCAGCCTCGCAGGCGGCGCGCTCCTGGGCGCGCAGGGCGGCGATTCGTGGCATCTCCAGCGCCGCTTCCAGCGGGACCGCGGCTTCCACGGCGTGCTGGCGCGCGGCGCGGAGGTGGTGGAGGTCGGCGATGCAGAAGACGAGGCGGGCGTTGGGGCACCAGTCCCGCACCAGCGCGGCATAGCGGCGCATCACCGGCAGGCGGTGGATATAAACCAGGTCCACGGTCTCGCCGGCGACGGCGAGCAGCTCTTCGACCGAGGCAATCCAGGGGCTGTGCCAGGGGGTGATGCCCCGCGCCTTGATGGCGTCGTGCGCCGGGAATTGGGCGAGGCTGTGCGCCGCCGCGAACTCCACCGTGTAGCCGAGGCGACGCAGCGACTCGAGGTGGGAGAGGATGGCGTTGGAGCCGGCGTCGCGGCTGGGATCGGGCACGCCCTGGTCCAGCGCGATCGCGCGCGGGGAAGCAGTGCCCGCCGAGGCGGCGCCACGCCCCCAGCGGGCGAGGAAATGGGCCTGAAGCTGGTCTGGCCGGATCAGGCTGGCGTCGAGTCGGTCTGCGAGGTCGGCGGCCAGCGACTCGGCGTCGCCCGGCACCTCGGCGGCGGCGAGGGCGGCTGCGGTGAGTGCCGCGACCGGATCCGGCTCCTCCGCCGGCGGGGGGAAGCGCTTGGGGGAACCGGGCAGGTGCCGCCCGGTGCCGGCACGCAGCACCGCCACCTCGCTCGCCCGCATGTCCGGCGGCAGGCGGAGGAAAAAGGCGTGCGGGCCGATGCCGGAACCATCGAGATCCGGGCGAGGCAGGCATGCCTCGACCCGGGCGGCCAGGGTGCCGTCGAGCAGGACATCGAGCATCACCGGAACGCCCGGCAGCGCGCGGTCGCGCGCCCAGCCGCCGATGCCCGTCTGGTCGGCGCGTTCGAGGAGACCGTCCAGTGGCGCTGTTTCTGGTATGGGACCTGACATTGGGACCACAGTGGGAAGGAGTTTGCCACAAGTCGAGAGGTGGCCGGCAAAACCTGATTGATCGTTGAGACGCCCAGCGGCGCAAGTCCGCGGTTGTCGTTAGTTATAAATTCGCATAACGCGGTGAAGCTGTGCTCTCCGTCAGGGCTTGGCGGTAAGTTTTGTTACGAAGGGTGCGTACACGGCATCGTGACCGTTGAAATCAGCCGCGAATCCGATTTTAGTGTTGCTTACGGCTAAGGAACCGTTAAAAGGTTAACGCAACCGAGGGCACGCTGATCGTGGCGGCTCGTTAGGACGCAGTGGAGAGTCGATGTCGACCACAGTGACACTTCCAGGGGCTAGCGGGACCTCGGTTTCGATTGTTTTCAACTCATCGCAGGTGGCCAGCCTCGCGTCGAACTCGACGAACGATGCGCTCGCGCTGCTGGCGCAGCCCACGGTCCCTGGCCTCGGGGCTTTGTTCCAGATTTATAATAATTCCGGCACCACGGCACCGAACCCGACCTATCTTGGCGGCTTGGTGATCAGTGGCACGGGCGGCTACTTCGGCCTGCTGCCCTCCGGCTATCTTACGGTGACGGACAATGCGACCGGGCAGGTCGTCGCGGTCAACGTCACGACACAGGACACGACGGTTTATTCCGCGACCGGTGGCTTGGCGTACGGCAACGTCAGCGGCAACAACACCGTGTTCCTCGCCGGCGGCGCCAACACCATCCAGGAGGAGTTCGCCACCTCCGCCTCGACGGTCTATCTCGACAGCCCGGTGAACGATTGGCACAACGGCACGGTCACGGGCATCGATCCGCTGCTGGGCAGCGCGACCGTCTATGCGCAGGGCGGCTCGGGCGTCGAGGTCTTTGCGAACGCCGGCCAGGCGGTGGTGAACGTCAACGCGTCTGCGGGCGACGTGAACCTTGTCGGCATTTCGAATGCGGACACCATCGCGGGAACCACGACGTCGACGGTGACGGTCAACGCCACCGCGGCGGGGTCGATCGTGGATATCGCGGCGTTCGGCGGTCCGGCGGTGATCAATCCCGGCGCGGCCAATATCCTGATCCTTGCCGGTGGCTCGGGGACGGAAACGCTCAATGCCGGTACCGGCAGCGTCACCGTTTCCTCGGGGCCGAAGGGCATCTTCTACGGCGGTTCGGCCGGCGGCAACCTGCTGCAGTCGAGCACCGTCGCCGGCTCCACGACCCTGTTCGGTGGTGGCAGTGGCGACCAGCTGTTCGCGTTCGCGTCGCGGACCGTGCTGAATGCGGGGCCAGGCAACGAGACCTTCGCCACGAACGGCGCGGCGTCGGTTTCCGGCGTCATCTTCAATCTGGGCGGCGAAGCGTCGTCGTCCAGCGACACGCTCTATGGTAGCGCTGGCGGTGCCGACACGGTCGGGCTCGGGGCGGGCACCAACGCAGTCAACCTTTATGGCGCGGGCGCCCACTCGGTTTCGCTCGCGGCGGCCGCCGGTACCGACACGCTGACCGGGTTCAAGCCGGGGCATGATATCTTCAAGCTTGGCACGGCTTCGGTGGTCGGGTCGTCCGTTTACGCTGGCTGGAAATACGTCGATCACGCTTTCGGACGGCACGCACCTGACATTCGTCGGCGTCAACATGAAGACGTCGAACTTCAGCTGATCCGAACCGCCTTGGACGACAAGGAAAGGGCCCCTTCCGGGGCCCTTTCTTATGTCCGCCCGTTGCGGCCGGTCTTGAACAGCCGGCGCAGGAACATCGCCGGATCCGCCACGTTCGCGATATTGCCGTCGGCGAGAAGGTCCTCGCGCGCGCCCCCATCGCTCTGCAGGATCCGGTAGCCGCGGAAATCGCCGGCCGACGTCATGTGGAACTGCAGCTTGCCGGGGACGTAGTCGGACGGCGGATTCAGTTCGGTGTCGTCATGGAAGACGACCGGGGCGGGCGGCGTGTTGCGTCCGGTCGGGTCGATGAAATGATCCTCGTCCGGTGGCGCCGAGGGCCGCGCCGCCGGCTCGTAGAGCTCGCCAGGCTCGGGTGCGTCCGCAGCGCGCCAGACCAGGACCTCCCCCGCCGGGTAGCCGGAGAGCTGTTGCTCCAGCCAGTCCCACTCGGCACGGTCCAGGAACTCGCGGCGTTTGAATTCGGGATCGACATGATCCACGTTGAACGTGTGGCGCAGCTCGATGCGGCGGCCCAGTCCCTCGTCGCGCAGGTAGCGAACCATCTCCGGCAGCTCGCGCAGGTTCGATTTGTACGCCATCGCAATGTAGTAGAGGTCGGGCGGATTGCGGCCCGCCTTCATGGCCGCGAGCATCTTGCTCCAGCTTTCCTGGAAGATGCGGAAGCGTGCTCCCTTGCGCATGCGCTCGTAGAGCGCCGGCTCGCGGGATTCGATCGAGATGTTCAGGTGATGCATCCCGCTGTCGCCGAGAAACGCGTAGTAGGAATCCGGCATCCGCTTGGCGAGATTGGACGTGTAGAAGAGTTTGCGCCGGTACTTCTCCGGTACTTTCGCGATGAAATCGGTCAGCTTCGGATGCAGCGTCGGTTCGTGCAGGCAGGAGAACCAGAAATTGCCGTCGCTCGTGTACGGCAGCAGGCGCAGGGCCGCCTCCAGCGTCTCCGCGGTCATGAAATGGGTGCGGTTGGTGTGGGCGTAATCGTAGAGGCAGAACGGGCAGCGCAGGTTGCAGTTGTTCACGATGTCCATCGCGACGAACTGCACCGGTTCCCAGGCACGCCGGACATGCGGCGATACTTCGAGCGGGCGGCCCGTCGCTGCAACGCGCACGACGAGCGAGGCGAACGCGGCCGACGGTAATTCTGCCGGCAGGTCGAAATAGAACCAGTGCCGGCCGTCGCCGATGCCGATGCGGACGAGCCCGTCAAAGAAGTGATCGGCCAGCGAGCGCTCCAGCACCTCGCCGGTGTCGGAGCGGACAAGCTCAAGCGCCACGCGCTCGGAGGGGGATTCGAGATTGCGCACCCACCCGGCCAGGTGTCCCTCGCTCCATTCATCGATGTAGCCCTGGTAAAGGGCGCTCGTGCGAAGGGGCAGATTCATCGGTGTCTCCAGACTCGGGAGCGGACGTCCGTGCGCTCTCCTCGGGGCATAGGTAATCGGACCTGGGCTGTCCAGACGCGTGCTTGGCCGTTCCGTTGGGCGGCGCTCGGGCGCTGCGTCCGACCGGATGACCCGATCCGGCCGGATATCGCTCTAGGCCGGCTCCAGCTGAGTGTGCCACGGCGTGAAATGAATCGCGAGCCTGCGCGCGGCGCCGGATGACGGCAGCGCCAGCGTCGCCTCGCCGTCGGTCCAGCGCCAGGTCGCGCTGTCGCGGCGCTCGACGGGGTAGAAACCGTCGCCGAAGCCCGGATCATCGAGGGGCAGGAGCTTGTCTTCCAGCTCCACCGCGCGGATGGCCACGCCAAAGCGGCGCAGATCGCGGGTGCCGCGCGGCCGGCCCGGTGGCGAGACCAGGCGGATGATCGCCAGCGCCTCACCCTGCGCCGCGGGAATGGAGACTTCCACGCGATCGGCGGCCGCCACCACGAACGGCAGCTCCTGCGCGCCCAGCACGATACGCAGCGGCAGCGGCGAGGGTGGGCAAAGGCTGGCCCGGAGCGCTTGCAGGTCCGGGCCTATGGCAAGCGGGCGAAATTGGGCGGGGAGACCCGTGGGGCCCGGCAAGGGCAGGCGGATGCCGGCGGTGGCCAGCGTGGCGGGGCGGTCCGCGGCCACCGCGTACCAACTGGCAGGTGCCGCGGGGAGGCGCCGGATGGTGCTGCCGTTGGCAAGGGCGCCGGCCGGGGCGAGCCGGTCCGCGACGACGATCCATTGCAGCGGCGACAGAACGAGGGCGGCGGAGGGCGCCTCCGGGCCGATGGCGCCGGCGGCGAGGATCACGGCCTCCTGCACGGCGCCGGGCGGCAGTTCCACGAGCGATGTCACCACGGCTCCGCCATCCAGGATCGTCCCGGTGGCGAGGGTCTCGACCGGGCTTTGCTCCCCGGTGGCCAGCGAAACACTGGTGCCCGCGGGAAGCGCGGTGGCGCCGACGCTGGGGGTCATTCGCTAATTGTAGGCGACGAGCTCCACCTTGGCGACGCCCTGGCGAAGGATGCCGAGTTCCGCGGCGGCGGCGCGCGAAAGGTCGATGATGCGGCTGCGCGTGCCAGGCCGGTCGTTGATGGTGACGACGACGGAGCGGCCGGTCGCTGGCACCGTCACGAGGACGCGAGATCCCAGCGGCAGGGTGGCATGGGCGGCGGTCAGCTCATGCTCGTTGAAGCGGGTACCAGCGGCGGTGCGGCGCCCTTGCCAGCGCGGGCCCCCATACCAGGAGGCCATGCCGATCTGCTCCCAGGCGAGATGGGCGGGGCGCCAGGCGCCGGCGGGGCGCCAGAACGTGGCGTCGCGCAGCCGTGCCTGTCCGTCCGCGAGGTAGGGGGCGACGACGGGCCGCAGCAGGGACGAGGAGGGGGCGGAGGCAATTTCCTCGGTGTGGAGCGGCTTTCGGGGTGCCGAACGGTGATAGGCGGCGCGATGCACACGGGTGAGTTTGCGCAGCGGCTTCGGATGTGGAGGGGCGTGGTGCGCGGCCGGCTCCGCGGCGAGGGCGGGGGTGGCGAGAAGGATGGATGCCATGAGGTGGGGCAGGATGCGGCGCGCGAAGACACTGGGGGCGGACATAGAACGTGTGAACATGGGGGAACGTGTGAACATGGGGTGTGTTCTCCTGGAATAGGCGGGGGCAGCCAAAGGGACGGCGGGAAAGCCAGGGGGAAAAGACGGGGGGAGTGTGGCGAGGAATGTGGCGAGAATAGGAACGCCGGTGCCCCAATTGGCCGGGGACGGCATGCGCCGGACAAGAAAAAGGCCCCTTTCGGGGCCTTTTCCGTGTCGTTGGTGGATGTCTCTCAGGCCTGGCGGCGACGGCGATACACGAGAGAGAGGCCTAGGAGCCCGACCGCCATGAGCGCCATCGACATCGGTTCCGGCACCACCTTCAGCGTGGAGTTGGCCGCGAAGTTGAGGTCGCTGCCGGCGCCCAATGTTATCTCCATGATCTCCGTGATCCCGTAGGGGCTCGAGAGCGAGGTAAAGTTGGCATACTGGTCGTTGTTGAACGACCCTGCCGTGATGCTTGGCGTGCCGGCGGGCGTCGAGGTGCCACCGGAGCAACTCGTCGTGCCCCCAGAAGGCGCTCCCGGTACGACGCAGGACAAGAACGACATCAGATTGGCGGGGCTGTCGGCGCCTAACGAGCCGCCGACGTGGCTATCCAGCTGCAGGACCGGCGGAGCCGTCGGAGTGGTAAACCCGCCATCGGCAAAAGCAAACCAAAGGGTCTGGGTCGATTGGGTGTTGTTCGTCAGATCGAGGGTGGACGACAGAAGCTTTGCGATGCCAGCGCCAGGCGAGTTACTGCCCGCCGACATCGTATTAATCGTGATTCCGCCAACTGTCGTCGGACTTAGACCATATTGGACTGTCGTCCCAGAACCAGCCGAGGCCAGCGTCGTGTAGCTGATGCCGTCGGTCGAATACGCAATTACCGTTGCGTTCGCGGGCCCGGCCAGCATGACGCCGACTGCCGCAGCACCGATACCCATCGTGAAGCGGCGAAGAGAGGTTGCAGCCATGATGCCCTCGCTCAGTATTTGTCTGCGTCGGGATTACCGGAAAGTAGGGTCAGGCGCAAGTGGATTCATGAATGGATTTGTCTCAAAAACACAAAAACGTCGCCAGTCTGATTCTGCTGCCGATTTCGCTCGCGGGCGGCGTCGTGATTTAAGGAAAAAATTACGTGCTAAAGGAATATTTGCCTCTGAATGTCGAGAATTAGGTTCAAAGTAATGCCTTGATCACCGCGGAGCGGTCGTCGTCGAAGATTTTCGGACGCATTTTCCATCAGGTGAGAATGGCGCCGGTTTCGGCCCACGGATGCCAGGGAGCGGCGGCGGCTGAGGAACGAACGTTGTCGAGGCGTCCTGAAGCCCGCCGGCGCAGCCAATTATTCTCGATCCCAGCGCCCGCAAGGATCGGGCTGGCCCGGAACGCGTTGCCCTCTATATAGCCGAACAAGGGCGGAAGCGGTCAGCGAATCTCAAAATATCATTTTCCGAAAAATTTTGTATTTTATCCCGGGATTGAGCGTCATCCCGAGTTGAAGCTGGGCCGTGAGCGCGCGATGCGACACACCGGGGCGGATCACTTCGAGCGAGGCCCCTTCCGCGGCGCCGTGCATGGAGGACGTGCCGTGCCGGCACGAACCCCGGCCGCCTCGGCGCCACGGCGCGTGCCGGTGAGAATGCCGGGGTAGGCCGGAACGCTCGCCTTACGGCATCCGGGCGTGGCGGCGACGCATGCGGCCTCCGCCACGCCCGGGGGACCGGCGGAGAGAGGTGCTGTGGAACCGAATCCGGAACCGGCGCCGATCGCCGCTCTACTCTGATGCGGAGAACGATATATTGGAGACGGCCAGGGACAGACGCCGTCGGTCCTTGCTCGATGGATTGATGTATTCGACGGGTACCGTGTACGGCGAGATCACTTCCAGCCGCATGGTCTTGCATGGCGACGCGAAGGCAGCCGTCGTGATCTGATTCCAGTGCGGTTCCAGGTTTCTGGTCTCGAACGGCACTTCCTGCCCGTCGACCCTGATGGCGAGCCGGTTGACGGGGTAGTCCGGGGTGATCGAATACAATTTCATGGAGACCGCGCAGCGCGGGGCCGGCGGGACGAAATGGATCGCCCCGCGCCCGGCCGGGCCGAGCCAGGCAAACCCGGACGGCTCGTATTCGTAGAATCCCTGCCGCCCCTCCACCTGGTCGATCGGCTGTGTCGCGCCGGGCGTGGGGCGGAACACCACGGACGGTATGGCGAGGCCGAGGTTGTGCCGGTTTTCGAACCGCTCCCGGAACAGGTAGGTCGCCCGCTCGTAGAGCGCGAGGTCGAGCGGGTTCAGCTCGATGATCCTCTGGATGTAGCCGATATCCTTTTCCACGCCGTCATGCGTGGTTTCGTTCTCGTGACTTATTTCGAGTTCAAACGGAATCCGGAATGACTTCTCCAGCAGGACACGGGTTTCCTCCAGGCTCTCCGTGACGCCGAAGGAAAGGCGCGTCAGGACCTCGAGCGAGGCGAGCAGGAAGCGAGGGTCCTTCTCGATGGACCAGTAGGCCTCGGTCGCGGGGTCGCTGGCTGCCGCGTCGCCACAGAGAAAGCGCACCATCCCGTTGGAGGTCTGGCCGTACACGCGCGGATGCCGGCAGGAGACGAAATCCAGGAAGCTGAAGCCCGGCGCCAGCCCGTGTTCCTCGAGCTGCTGCGCGCTCTGGAGGTTCCGTTTCAGGAAGCGATAGAGCGAAAACACCCGCCGCACGGGGTGGCGCAGAATCGTAAAGGGAACGAACCGGTCCCAATGCGCGGTGAAGAAATGCGCCGGGATGTGGCCCGTCAGGCACGCCATGTCCGGCTCCAGCCCCGCGGCGCAACGCTCGATCGCGGGCTTGGTGCCCGGCTCGTTGAGATCGAGCCGGGTCACCCTGCGATCGCCGAAGAGGTTCTGCAGGGTCTGGATGAACGAGGTTCCCGCCGTCTTCGGAATATGCAGGAACAACAGCGGCCGGTGGGGCGCCTCGCGATCGGGGCGGGGTTCGTTTTCCACGCCTTCGCTCATAGAGCGTTTGCGCGGCGCCGCAAGCTGGCCGGGCCGTAACGTTCTGTTTCAGCGGAAATCGCGCGAGCGCGGCAACTCGTCGCCGCGGCCGGGCCCGAATTCGGCTTCGGGGGCATCGAGGCGCGCCAGCGCCTGGGTCTCGTCCCCGAGCCTTGTCGCCACCAGGTGCACCACCGCGCCGTCCGGGCCCTGCCAGCGCTGGATATGGCCCTCGGCGCGCAGCAGCCGCGAGCCGAGCAGTGCTGCGCGATACGCCGCCGAGACATCCGGCCAGATCACCACGTTCATGATGCCGCTCTCGTCCTCGATGGTCGCGAAGACGACGCCATTGGCGCTGCCCGGGCGCTGGCGGATCAGCACCAGGCCGCTGACCGCGACGAACGTGCCGTCCGGCGTGACGGAGGCCTGCGCGCAGGTCACGGCATCCGCCGCCAGTCCCGCCCGCAGGAAGCCGAGGGGGTGGCCGCGCAGCGAGAGGCCGGTGCTGCGATAATCCTCGACCACCGATTCCGCCTTCCCCGGCGCCGGCAGGCGCAGCGCCGCGGGCGTCGCCTCGTCGCGCGGCAACAGGGGGCGGTCTTCCTCCCGCCAGCCTGCGGCTGACCACAATGCCTCGCGCCGCGCGCCGCCAAGCCCGCCGAGCGCGTCCGCCTCGGCCAGCGCCAGCAGCGCCGGCCTGGGCACCGCGCCCGCGAGCGACGCGAAATCTTGAAAGCCCGCGCCGCGCGCCGCGACCAGCTGTTCCGCCCAAGCCTGCTGGAATCCGTCGATCAGGCGCAGGCCGAGGCGCAGGCGGCCCACGCGGTCCACGGCGCAGTCCCAGCCGCTCGCCTGTGCGTCCACGCCCAGCACGCACACCCCATGCTCGCGTGCGTCGCGCACGATCTGCGCCGGCGCGTAGAAGCCCATCGGCTGCGCGTTCAGCAATGCCGCCGCGAACACCGCCGGGTGGTGGCATTTGATCCAGGCCGAGACATAGA
Source organism: uncultured Pseudomonadota bacterium (assembly GCA_963764465.1). GTDB lineage: Bacteria > Pseudomonadota > Alphaproteobacteria > Acetobacterales > Acetobacteraceae > JAJXXT01. Next base: position 205,547 of record CAVXSO010000002.1, read on the forward strand.
CGAGCAGCGCGAAGCTTGCCGCGTGGCTTTCCGGAAACCCGTATTTGCCGAACCCCTCGATCTGGTTGAAGCAGCGCTCGGCGAAGTCGCGCTCGTAGCCGCGCGCCAGCATCCCCTCCACCATCTTGTCGTGGAAGGCGTGGATGGTGCCGAGGTTGCGGAACGTCGCCATGGAGCGGCGCAGGCGGTTCGCCTCCTCCGGCGTGAAGCGCGCGGCCTCGATCGCGATGCGCATCGCCTGTTCCTGGAACAGCGGTACACCCAGCGTGCGGCCGAGCACGCGGGCAAGCTCGTCGGGCGGGCCGTGCGCGGGATCGGGGGCGGGGTACTCGACCTGTTCCAAGCCCTGCCTCCGGCGCAGATAGGGGTGCACCATGTCGCCCTGGATAGGACCGGGGCGCACGATCGCGACTTCTATGACGAGATCGTAATAAGTGCGCGGCGCCAGCCTGGGCAGCATGTTCATCTGCGCCCGGCTTTCCACCTGGAACACGCCGACGCTGTCGCCGCGGCAGAGCATGGCGTAGACCAGCTTATCGTCCTGCGGGATGGAGGCGAGATCGTCGAGTGCGAGGCCCCGTGCGCGCAGCATCGAGAGTGCGCGGCGGATGCAGCTCAGCATGCCGAGTGCCAGCACATCCACCTTCATGATGCCGAGCTCGTCGATATCGTCCTTGTCCCACTCGATGAAGAACCGGTCCCCCATCGCGGCCGGCCCGATCGGAACGGTCTCGGAAAGGATGCCGCGCGTCAGCACGAAGCCGCCGACATGCTGGGAGAGATGGCGCGGGAAGCCCATGATCTCGCGTGCGAGGGCGATGGTGCGCGCGAGCGCCGGGCTCGCGGGGTCGAGCCCGATCGCCGCCAGCCGCTCGTCCGGCCACGGCACCTCGCCCCATTCTCCTGCACCGGGGTTCCAGCTTTCGGCGGAGAGGGCTGCCGTCGTGTCCTCCGACAAACCCATCACCTTGCCCACCTCGCGCACCGCGCGGCGCGAGCGGAAATGGATCACGGTCGCCGCGATCGCCGCGCGGTCGTGGCCGTAGCGCCGGTAGATGTACTGGATGACTTCCTCGCGCCGCTCGTGCTCGAAGTCGATGTCGATGTCCGGCGGCTCGCGTCGCTCAGCGGACATGAAGCGCTCGAACAGCAGATCGACCTTGGTGGGATCGACCGCGGTGATACCGAGCGCATAGCAGGCCACGGAGTTGGCGGCGGATCCGCGCCCCTGGCAGAGAATGCCGCGGGCGCGCGCGAAGTTCGTGATGTCGTGGACGGTGAGGAAGTAGCGTGCGTAGCCGAGATCGGCGATGACGGTGAGTTCCTTTTCCATCGTCGCGCGCACCTTCTCCGGCACGCCCTGCGGCCAGCGCCGTGCCGCCCCTTCCCAGGCCAGCGCCGCGAGATGTTCATCCGCGGTGCTGCCAGGCGGCACCGGCTCGTCCGGGTACTCGTAGGCGAGCTGGTCGAGCGAGAAGCAGCAGGAACCGGCGACCTGCATCGTGCGCGCGATTGCCTCGGGGAAGGCCGCGAAGAGGCGGGCCACCTCTCCGGGCGGCTTGAGGTGCCGCTCGGCATGCGCCGCGAGCAGCAGGCCCGCCGCTTCCAGCGTCGTGTTCTCGCGGATGCAGGCGAGCACGTCGGCGAGCGGCCGGCGTTCCGGCGCATGCATCAGGATATCGCCGGTCGCGAGCAGCGGGATGCCGAAGCCCGCGAGGTGGCGCAGCCGGCGCGCGTCGTCGTCGCGCCAATGGCGGGTCGCGGCGAGCGAGAGGTCGCGCCCGAACAGGCGATGTAACGGTTTCGGATCGAAGTGCCCGCCCGCTGCCAGGACATCCGCGGGCGGGATCAGGATCGCCGCCTGGCCTTCCGCCGCCGCGTCGAGATCGGAGAGGAGCAGCACGCACTTGTCCTTGTGCGCCCCTTTGCGCCCTCTGGCCTTGCCGCGCGAGAGCAGGGCGGTGAGCCTTCCCCAGGCGGCGCGGTCCCGCGGCAGCAGCACGAGGTCTGGCGTGCCGTCGGCGAAGACCAGGCGCGCGCCGGGCAGGATGCGCGGCGCACCCGGCCCCAGCTCGCGCGCGGCGGCATGGGCGCGCACCACGCCTGCCACCGTGTTGCGGTCCGCGATGCCGAGTGCGGCGATGCCGAGCTCCGCCGCGCGCGCCACCAGCTCCGCCGCATGGCTCGCGCCGCGCAGGAAGGAGAAGGCGGTGGCGACAACAAGCTCGGCATAGGCCGCCATCGTTGCCTCACGCAAAGAGCCCGTGCAGGAACCAGCGCGGCGGGCGTTCCGTGCCATGCAGCCCGGCGCGGAACAGCCAGCAGCGCATGCCGTTTTCTGTCTCGATATAGTAATAATCACGTAGCCGGTCGGGATCGGCGCCGTCCCGCCACCACTCCGCGGCGATGCGTTCCGGCCCGCTCGCCGCGCGCACCCGGTGCAGCCTTCCCTGCCAGCGGAATTGCAGCGGCGGCGAGTCCGGCACCGGCGCCATCACCATCACCGGTTCCGGCCGCGCGAGCAGGCGCAGCGGGCGCGGCGTGGCGGGAGCCCGCCAGGAAGGCGCCTGCATCACCCCCACCCGCGCCAGGCTGCGCTCCGGCACATGGCTCGCGCGCGGCGCGGGGCGCCACAGCCGTTCCTGCCCCAGGCGTACCGCCAGCGCGTCCGCGAGTGCTGCGAGGTCCGCGGCGCGTGCCTCGTGGCCCAGCAGCGCCTGGCGCGGTGCCAGGCTCCCCACCGAGACGGCCGCCAGCACGATCGTTTCGATACCGAGTCCAGGATCGAGCGTGTCGAGCTGCATCGCGAACAGAAGGGCGAGGCGGGCGGCATCGCGCATCGGCCGCGCGGTGCCGACGGCAAGATGCGCCGCGGTGCCATCGGTGCGCCGGAACAGGGCGGCGAAGCGCAACCCGCCCAGGCCGCCGACGGCGAGACGCGCGCACAGGGTTGCCGCCAGATGCTCCAGCGCGTGCTCGAACGTTGCTGCCTGCGTCGCCGGCTCGGGAAAATCCAGCCGCGCCTCCCAGGTGGGCGCTGGCGGCGGCCAGGCAATGACTTCTTCCTCCTGCCCCAGCGCCTGGCCGAGCCGGCGCACCAGCTCCGGCCCGTAGCGCCGGGTGAGGGCGGCGCGGGGAATGCGCGCCAGCGCCGCGATGTCGCGCAGCCCCACGCGGCGCAGGCTCGCGACCGCGGCGGGCGGGATGCGCAGCAGGGCGGGCGAAAGCCGGGCCAGCGCCTTCGCCTCCCCGCCCGGCGGGCAGATGTGCCGGTCCGGTCCCCCGGCATGCGCGAGCGCCCAGGCGGCACCCGTGGTGCCGGCGAGCGCCAGGCGTGCCGGCACGGCGAGCCAGACCGCGATCGCCGCGAGCATCGCCGCCTCGTCCGGCCACAGCGCGGAGCAGCCGGTGAGGTCGAGCCACAGCCCGTCCGGCAGGTCGGCGGCGGCCATCGGGGTGAAGCGTGTCGCCGCCTGCGCCAGTTCCCGCAGCGTCGCCGCATCCGCCTCCGGGTCCGCCGGCAGCACGTCGAGCTCCGGCAGGATGGCGCGCGCCTCGGCCAGGGTCTGGCCCTCGTGCAGGGCCTCCTCGCGCAGACCGGGCGCCGGCGGCCAGATCGCGGCAAGGCGGCGCACACCGCGCTCGCTCGCGACGGTCGCACGAGAATGGGGGGCGCGCTGCCTATCCGGCGGCGCTGATCCGCGGTCCAGCCGTGTCAGCGGCCAGGCCGGCAGCCAGGCGTAAAGCAGGCGCCGCGTCATCCTCTCCTCCCGACTCCACCATCCATTCCCCCTCGGCGCCGCCACGCGCCGCGAGCAGGCGCAGGTGCCAGCACGGCTCACCCGGTTCGCCGTGCTGGCCCCTGCTCGGCGCCGGGGCGATGCGCCAGCGCGTGAAGGCCGCGGAGAAATCCTCCCGGCCCGCACCATCCTTCCGGCCCGCACCATCCTTCTGCCCCTCGACCTTCCACTTGGGCCACGCCCGGCGCTGGAGCAGAAATCCCGTGGCACCCTGATCGAGACAGGCCAGCGCCAGCCGGCGCCCGCCCAGCCGGCCCATCGCCCCGGGCCTTCCGGTGCCAATCTCGCCCACCGTCGTCACCCCGGCGCGCAGCCCCGTCTCCATCGCGGCGAGACTTGCCCTGTCGTCCGCCGGGGCGGCGAGCAGCAGCCGCGCGGGGTCGAGCCCGAAGCGGATCAGCCCGGCGGGGAACAGATCCGCGCGCGACGAAATCCACAGCACCGGCCCCGCCAGCCGCCCGATGAGGCAGGCGACGAACCCGGCGCCCACCCCGGCCGCCCCCATCCCGTCCGGTTCCGCCGCCAGCCCTTCCTCCGCGACCGCGTGCAGCGCGCCGAGGGCGAGCCCGCCGCCCAGGGCCGCGTCCAGCGCCGCCGGGCCGAGCCTCAACCGGCCGTGGCGGGCCAGCGGCGGCAGCGCGGCGCGCAGCCTGGCGAGCATGCCGGTGGTGGAGGCCGTGGTGGGGTTGGGGTCCTGGGGCATCTTTGTTCACGTTATGTTCTTATCGATTCCCGAGCCTCCTCCCGGAGTCAAGCGTTCCGATCCGGGTCGCGCCTCAGCCGCCCGGCAACCCTGCCCGCCGCAGGAACACCGGCGCCTGGCGTGTCACCTTCCGCCCCGCGAGAAACGCCGCCAGTGCGCCGGGGGCGATGAAGGCGAGCTCCCCGTATTCCCCGTTGGCGCCGGCATGCGCCGCCCGCACCGCGGCTTCGTCCACCCGGAGCCGGGCCGCGACGCCGATATCGCAGACATGGCTGCCCGCGTGCTCCACGGCGCCGAGCACGGCGAGCCCGGCCACGCTCTCCGCCGGCAGGCCGAGCTCCTCCCCGAGCTCGCGCAGGAACTGGCCGCGCCAGTCGAGCGTGCCGTCCGCCCGCGCGGCCCCGGGGTCGAGGCTGCCGGCCGGGGGCAGCTGCCACTCGCCGGGCTGGTAGACGGCGCCGTCCGGCCGCTGGCCGAGCAGGACAAAGCCATCGCCAACCAGCACGCCGCCCACCGCGACGGGCCGCACGCCAAGCGCCGCGAACAGCGCCGGCTCGCGCATCTGCGCTACCACCCGGCGGAACTCGGTCCAGTGCCCGGTCATGCCCGCGCCGATCGCGTCGGCACTGAACACCTCGCCATTGAACAGCGAGGGGTCGCGCGCGCGGGCTGCCTGCCAGTGGCGCTCCACCGCCGCCTCCACCGCCGCGGGCAGTGCCGGGCGGGGGCGGGTGACGCGCAGCACCGGGTCCGGCGGCAGCGGGTGGAAGAGATCGGCCTCGGTCACGCGGAATCTTCTCGCCTTGGCCGCCGCACCGGAGCAAGCTCGGCGCGTGCGATGGCTCGTCCTGCTGCTGGCCGGCCTCGCCGCCGCGGTGCCTGCCGCGGCGCAGACCTCGTCTGTTGCCGGTCTGCTCCCGCAAAAAGTGGACGTGGCGCTGGTGCTGCTCGCCGACGTCTCGGGCTCGGTCAATGACGGCGAGTTCCACCTGGAGAAGCAGGGCTATCGCACCGCCTTCGCCGATCCCGGCGTGATCGCGGCGATCCGTTCCGGCGTGCGCGGCCGCATCGCGGTCACCTACGTGGAGTTCGCCGGCAGCGAGCAGCAGCATGTCGTGGTCGGCTGGACGGTGCTCGCGAGCGGGCGCGACGCGCGCGCCTTCGGGGAGGCGGTGGCGGCGGCGCCGCGCAGCTTCGCCGGGCGCACCTCGATCAGCAACGCCATCATCGCGGCACTGGATCTGCTGCACCAGGCGCCGTTCGAGGCCGAGCGCCGGCTGATCGATATCTGCGGCGATGGCGATAATAATTCCGGGTATGAAATCAAAGTGGCGCGCGCGCGGGCGGCGAAGGCCGGCGTGGTGGTCAACGCGCTCGCCATCATCAAGGAATTCGGGGACGGCTATCTCTACGGCTCGCACCCGGTTCCCGGCGGGCTCGCGCGGTATTTTCACGACAAGGTGATCGGCGGGGCGGGCAGTTTCGTGATCGAGGCGAAAGGCCCCGGGAGCTTCGCCGAGGCGATACGGCGCAAGCTGCGCCAGGAAATCGCGGCACGCTGAAGGACGTTCTGCGAACGCGAGGGTTGCGCCGGGCGGGGGTTGAGGTGCCGGCGCGGCCCGCGCAGGATCGCCGCCTTCCAAAGGGGGATATCGGCATGGAAATCCGCAATCTCGGCGCGAGCGGCCTGCGTGTGTCGGCGATCGGGCTCGGCTGCAACAATTTCGGTGGTCGCATCGACCAGGCGGCGACGCGCGCGGTGATCCATGCCGCGGTCGATGCCGGCATCACGCTGTTCGACACCGCGGATGTCTATGGCGAACGCGGCGGCTCGGAGGCCGCGATGGGCCAGGTGATCGACGCCGCGATGCGCAAGCGCATCGTGCTCGCCACCAAGTTCGGCTCGCCCATGGCTGACGACGGCGAGCACCAGGGAGCCTCGCGCGCGTGGATCATGCGCGCGGTTGAGGACAGCCTCGCCCGCCTCAAGACCGACTGGATCGACCTCTACCAGTTGCACAAGCCCGATCCGCGCACGCCGCTCGCGGAGACGCTGCGCGCGCTGGACGACCTCGTGCGCGCGGGCAAGGTCCGCTACGTCGGCGTGTCGAACATGCCGGCCTGGCAGGTGGTGGAGGCGAACGCGATCGCGCGCGAAATGGGGCTCACCTCCTTCATTTCCTGCCAGGACGAGTATTCGTTGCTGGTGCGCGACGCGGAGACGGAGCTGATGCCGATGATGCGCGCGCATGGGCTCGGCCTGCTGCCCTATTTTCCGCTCGCCTCGGGCCTGCTCACCGGCAAGTACCGCCGCAACGCGCCGATGCCGGAAGGTGCCAGGCTGACCAAGACGCAGCGCCTGGCTGACCGTTATCTTACCGAATCGAACTGGGCGAAGGCGGAGAAGCTTGCCGAGTATACCGAGGCGCACGGGCACACGCTGCTCGACCTCGCCTTCGCCTGGCTGCTCGCCAAGGCGCCGGTCGCGAGCGTCATCGCGGGTGCGACGAAGCCCGAGCAGATCAAGCAGAACGTCGCCGCCGGTGGCTGGGCGCTCGACGCCGCGACGGTTGCGGAGATCGACGCGCTTCTCTGAGGCGCTATCCGGCAACGCGACGCCGGCGGGTCAAAGCGATTTTGACCCGCCGGCGCGCATTCACGAACTCTCGTTGAAGCGTGACCCGGGAAGGCCGGCTGGCCCTCCCGGAAGATGGCGGGCTACTTGCCGCGGGCTGGCTTCTTCGCCGGCTTGTTGCTCGCGGTGGCCGCCAGCGTGAGCAGGCGCTTGAGTTCCGCGAGCAGCGCCTCGCCCTTGCGCGTGCGGGTGACCAGCACGCTGCGGCGATCCGCGGGATCGGCGGCGCGCTTGGCGAAGCCGAGATCCGTCAGCCGGTCGAGCGAGCGCGTGATCGCCGGCTTGGAGACATCCAGCCGAGCGGCCAGGCCGCGCACCGTGTGCGGTCCGTCCTCCAGATAGCAGATCAGGAAGACCACCAGCTGACGAGCCGATAGATCGGGTCCCTCGCGGCGCACCATGCCCAGGATCGCGTCGCGCAGCACGCCCGGCAGTTTGTCGGGCAAAACGGCAGAGGCCATCAGCGTCTCCTTGCTGGATCAGTTTCGAGCCTTGTATCAGATTTCGTCCCGGCAACGAAAGGGCATCGTTACATTTTTCGATCAAAAATGTTTTGATGCAATCACGAATCTCCGAAGGGCATGCCGTAACGGCATGATTCTGCGATAAATCCACCCTCGATAATTAAAACATCGCAAAATGCCGCGACAATATCCGCATCGCATCGCGGCATCCGCTTTTCCCGGCCCGGCCGCGGGGCAGCCGCGGCGGCTGGACTCCTGTCCTCTGGAGTTGGGGGTGGCGCTGCGCCATCCTGTTGTCATGCCGCCCAACCCTGATCCGCCAGGTCCCACGCCATGGCCCGCCAAGCAGGGGGGTGCTGCGACCGAACCGTTCCAGTCCGCATCGTTCCATGCGGGTCCGTTCGCGCCCGGGCCATTCCCTTCTGGACCGTTCTCTTCTGGGCCGGTCCCTTCTGGGTTGGTCCCTTCTGGGTTGGTCCCTTCTGGGCCGTTCCCGCCGGGTCCGCTGCGCTCCGCGCCGCTGCCGCCATCCGGACCGGCGCCCGGGACGCTGCAGGCCGAGCTGCTCGCGCTGCACGAGGCGGCGGGGAAGCTGATCGCCGCGCCCACGGATGCGGCCCTGCGCGCCGCCTATTTCGCCGTGCTGACGCGTTTCGCGGGCTCGCGCACCGGGCTTGGCCACGCGCTGCTGCCGGAGCTCGGCCACCCGCTGGCGTTCCGCTGCGCGACCCCCGATATCGGCGCCATCGCGCGCTGCTTCCGCGACGGCTTCGCCTCCTTCCCGCTACGCTCCGAGCCGCAACGGATCCTCGTGCTCGGCGCCGGCGCCGGCTACCTGACGGTGGCACTGGCACGGCGCTTTCCACAGGCGGAGCTCGCCGCCGTGGAGCCGCTGGTGCCACTGCAGCGGCTCCTGGTGCAGAACACGGCGCCCTATCCGCGCATCCGCATCCTCGGCACCGCGGTGTGGCACTCTCCCTCGCGCATCGGGCCGATGAGGGAGGATGCTGCCGGCTGGTCGGCGCGCTTCACCGACCGGCTGCCGCTCGAGGCCAGGCGCATCCAGGCCCATACCGTCGCCTCCCTGGCCGGGCTGCTGGGCTGGCAGGGGGCGGACCTCGTCGTCGCGGATTTCCCCGGCGCCGCTGAGACGCTCCTGGCGGTGCCCGGCCAGCCCTGGCTGCGCGCGCTCGACGCGCTCGCCATCGTCCGCCACCCGGAGCCGATTGGCGACCCGCCGGCGCCGCTCGACCCGGCGCAGCTGGAGGCGGGCGCCTTCGCGGTCGCGACCCACAGTGTCGAGCATCACGCGCCGATCGACGTCGCCGAGCGCCTGGTGCCGCGCCACCTGCCGACGACCGGCCCGCGCCGGCTGATGCTGATCCAGGAGGAGCCGGGGGTGGCGCCGATGCGGCTCGAGGGCGCGATGGGCGAGCCCTGGGGGTTCTTCCTGAGCGGCGAAGGCGGGTTCCAGCTGCACGCGCCGCCGCCGGGCGGAAGGGCGCGGGCGCTGTTCGCGCGCACGCTCGCGGGGCAGGCGCGGATCGAGACCGGGGTCGCACATGCCGGTCCCGCCGGCGAGAAGATCCGCTTCACCGTTAGCCTCGAGAACGACGCGGGCGAGACGCTCGCGACCGAGAGCCGCACGCTCGCCCCCGGCGGCACGGCGCGCCTGGCGCTCGGCTTTCCGCCCGCGACCGGCCGCCATCGCGCCGTCCTGGCGACGGAAATGGAGCCGGGCGCGGCCAGCAACGCCTATGCCTGGGCGCGGTTCCTCGGGCCCGCCTTCAGCTGAAGCCCGCGCCCGCCCGACCGGTGCGGTCCAGCATCCCCGCTAGATCCCTTGGGCGCGGTTGGCGTCCAGCTCCGCCTTGGTCAGCCGGAAGCCGACATAGATGTGGTAGCCCGCCGCGGACTGGTCCGAGCCCACAGGGAAATCGAGGTTGATGACCTCGCCGACCAGAGTCATGCGATCGACGTTGGACGGGAACACGCCCTTCACGATGTAGTCCTGCTCGTCGAGGATCAACTCGCCCTTGGCCGCGGCGACGAAGTAGTGCAGCTCGACATCCGGGCTGGTCGCGGCGGGGCCGCGCTGCACGCTGAACATGACGCGGATCTGCGCGCCGACCGTGTGCGCGCCGCTGAACCGGCAGCTTGCCGGCACCGACTGGATGCGGGCCGTCAGCACCAGGTTGCGGATGTCACGCTGGTTGCCGTTGCCGCCGAAGCGGACGAGGTCCGAGGCGTTCTTGATCAGCGAAAGCTGCGGGCAGGCCGGGGGAAAGCCGGTCGGCGTGCAGCCGGCGAGGCCGAGTGCGGCCACCGTCCCGGCGAGGCCGAGCAGCGCCTGCCTCCGGCCTGTCACGTGTCCGCCGGGAAGCCACTCCCCAGGCGCCACCCGCGGGAGCCACCCGACGGGGAGCCACCCGACGGGGAGCCGCGTTCCCGCCAGGGGGAGGCCCGCTATCCGCCGTGCGGCACCCGCCATCGGGTCGCTGCCGCCATCCCTTGCCACACCGTTGCCGGCCATGAGCCCTCCGCCGTGATGGCCGCGCCGCGGCCCCGTTTTCGTCAGCTGTTTCGTCTCCATGCCGCGCATTGCCGCCAAGGGGAAGGGCCTCTATGTCTGCTCCGTCACGCCACACCGGTCGCGCCATCCCGGCCGCGCCCACGGGCGCGACGTCGCCGGAGCCGCCACGCGTCATGCCCGCCGATACCGTCCGAGCCCAGGACGCCCGCCCCGACACCGCGCCGCCGCCCCTGCGCGTGCTGCTCGCGGCGCCGCGCGGCTTCTGTGCCGGGGTGGACCGCGCCGTGCGCGTGGTGGAGGAGGCGCTGAAGCGCGACGGCAAGCCGGTCTATGTGCGCCACGAGATCGTGCATAACCGCGTCGTCGTGGACGGGCTCGCGGCCCAGGGCGCGATCTTCGTCGAGGAGCTGGACGAGGTGCCAACCGGCGCGCGCGTGGTCTTCTCCGCGCACGGGGTGGCGAAATCCGTCCCGCGCGAGGCGGCGGCGCGGGGCCTCGCCGCGTTCGACGCCACCTGCCCGCTGGTCTCCAAGGTGCATCGCGAGGCGGAGCGGCACGCGGCGGCGGGGCGCCACATCCTGATGATCGGTCACGAGGGCCATCCCGAGGTCGAGGGCACGATGGGCCAGGTGCGGCCGGGCGCCATGACGCTGGTGCAGTCCGCCGCGGAGGCGGAGGCGGTGGCGCCGCCGGCCGGGTCGCTCGCCTTCGTGACGCAGACCACGCTCTCGGTGGACGACGCGGCCGGGATCGTCGCCGTGCTGCGCCGCCGCTTTCCCGGCATCGAAGGGCCGGCCAGGGAAGACATCTGCTACGCCACCACCAACCGCCAGGCCGCGGTGCGCGCGGTCGCTGCGGAGGCGGGGCTGGTGTTCGTGCTGGGCAGCGCCAACTCCTCCAACACGATGCGGCTGTGCGAGGTGGCGAGCCGGGTCGGCGCGCGCGCCCTGCTGCTGGAAGGGCCGCAGGCGCTGAGCTGGAGCATGCTCCACGGCGAGACGGTGATCGGCATCACCGCCGGGGCCTCGGCGCCGGAATCCCTCGTCCAGGGCCTGCTCGCGCGGCTCGCCGAGCGCTACGCGCTGGAGGTCGAGGAGCGGCGCGTCACCACCGAGGACGTGACGTTCAAGCTGCCCGCGGCGCTCTCGGCCTGATGCCCGCGCCCTTGCGCTGATGGCCGTCTACACGGAGGTTTCGGACGAGGCGCTCGCTTCGTTCCTCGGCGACTACGCGATCGGCGAACTGGTCGCGTTCCGCGGCATCGCGGAGGGCGTGGAGAACAGTAATTTCTCGCTGCGCACCACCGCGGGCGATTTCATCCTCACGCTCTACGAGAAGCGCGTCGATCCCGCCGACCTGCCGTGGTTCCTTGGCCTCATGCAGCATCTCGCGGCGAACGGCATCGCCTGCCCGCGCCCGGTGGCGGGGCGGGACGGGGCGGCGCTGCGCCGGCTCGCGGGCAAGGCCGCCGCGATCACCACGTTCCTGCCCGGTATCTGGCCGCGGCGGGTGCGGCCGGAGCATTGCGCGCCGTTGGGTGCCGCGCTCGCAGCCCTGCACAGCGCGGGCGAGGGCTATGCGCCGCCGCGCGCCAATGGGCTCGGGCCCGCCGCCTGGGGACCGTTGCTGGAGCGTTGCGACACCACGGGCGAGGCGGGCCGGGACATGGCCGCGGCGGCGGCGGAGCTGCGCGCGGCGCTCAAGCCCATCCTCGACGGCTGGCCCCGGACTCTGCCCTCCGGGCACATCCACGCCGACCTGTTCCCGGACAATGTCTTCTTCCTCGAGGGCCGTGTTTCCGGCCTCATCGACTTCTATTTCGCGGCGACGGATTTCTATGCCTACGACCTCGCGGTGTGCCTCAACGCCTGGTGCTTCGAGGCGGATGGTTCCTATAACGTGACGAAATCGCGCGCGCTGATCCGCGCCTACGACGTGGCGCGGACGCTCTCGCGGGAGGAGCGGGCGGCGCTGCCGGTGCTGGCCGCGGGTGCTGCGCTGCGCTTTGCGGCCACACGGCTGTACGACTGGATCAACACGCCCGCCGGCGCGCTGGTCACGCGCAAGGACCCGATCGAGTATCTGCGCCGCCTGCGCTTCCACCAGGCCGCGTCCGGCGAGGTCGCGTATGGGCTCTGATGCTGTCGAGATCTGGACCGATGGTGGCTGCAAGCCCAATCCAGGGCCGGGCGGCTGGGCCGCGATCCTGCGCCGCGGCGAGCACGAGCGCGAGTTCTCCGGCTTCGAACCCGCCACGACCAACAACCGCATGGAGCTGACGGCGGCGGCGGTGGCGCTGGAGGCGCTGAAGCGGCCCTGCCGCGTGGTGCTGCACACGGACAGCGAATATGTCCGCCTCGGCGTCACCCGCTGGCGCCATGGCTGGGTGCGGCGGCGCTGGCGCAACGCTGCGGGCGATCCCGTCGCCAACATGGATCTCTGGCAGCGGCTTCTGGCGGCGGCGGAGAAGCACGAGATCGAGTGGAAATGGGTGCGCGGCCACTCCGGCCACGAGATGAACGAGCGCGCCGACCAGCTTGCGACCGAGGCGCGGGAAGCCGCGCTGGGTCGTTGATCAAGTATATCGGATCGAAGCGGGCGCTGCTGCGCCATATCCTCGCGGCGATCTCCGCCATCGGTCCTGCCGGTTCCACCGTCGCCGACCTCTTCTCCGGCACCGCGCGCGTGGGGCATGCGCTGAAGGGGGTGGGCTACCGTGTCGTCGCCAACGACCACAACGCCTATGCGGCGGCGCTGGCCACCTGCTACGTGCAGGCGGACCGCGAGCGCTGGGCGGAGAAGCTGCCGGCGATCCTCGCCGACCTCGCGCGGCTGCCGGGACGCACTGGTTACTTCACAGAAACGTTCTGCGTCCGCTCGCGTTTCTTCCAGCCGAAGAACGGCGAGCGCGTGGATGCGATCCGCGAGGCGATCGCTTCCATGGGCGCCGAGCCGGAGCTCGAGGCGATCCTGCTCGTCTCGCTGATGGAGGCGGCCGACCGGGTGGACAGCACCGCTGGGCTGCAGATGGCCTACATGAAGCGCTGGGCGCCGCGCGCCTACAACGACCTCGAGCTGCGCTCCCCCGCGTTGCTGCCGCGCCCCGAGGCCGGGCCCTGCCAGGCGCTGATGGGCGACGCGGAGGAGATCGCGGGGACGATCGAGGCCGACATCGCCTATCTCGACCCGCCCTACAACCAGCACGCCTATCTCGCGAACTACCATGTGTGGGAGACGCTGGTGCGCTGGGACAAGCCGGACGTCTACGGTATCGCATGCAAGCGCGTGGACGTGCAGAGCCGCAAGAGCGCGTTCAACGCGCGCGGCGGCATCGGACCGGCGCTCGCGCGCACCATCGCGGCGCTGAGGGCGCCGTCGCTCGTCGTCTCGTTCAACAACGAGGGGTATCTGGCCCGTGACGTGATCGAAACGATGCTCGCGACGCGCGGGTACGTACGGGTGATCGAGCTCGACCACGCGCGCTATGTCGGCGCGCGCATCGGCATCTACAACCCGGCGGGCGAGAAAGTGGGCCAGGTGTCCCACGTGCGCAACAAGGAGTTGCTCTACGTGGTGACACCCCAGCCGGTCGAACTCGGTGTGGAAGCTGCCCTATAGGGTGGCGAGCACCGCCTCGGCGCGGCTCACGTCGAAGCCGCCGGGCGCTTCGACGGCGAGGTGCTTGACCACCCCGTCCTGCGCCACGAGGGCGAAGCGCTGGCTGCGCACGCCGAGGCCGCGGGCGACGAGATCCAGCTCCAGCCCCAGCGCCTTGGTGAACGTGCCGGCGCCGTCGGCGAGCATCACGATGCGGCCGTCGACGCCCTGGTCCTTCGCCCAGGCGCCCATGACGAAGGCGTCGTTCACCGCCATGCAGATGATGTTGTCCACGCCCTTCGCCTTGATGGCGTCGATGTTCTGGACGAAGCCGGGCAGGTGCTTGGCGCTGCAGGTGGGCGTGAAGGCGCCGGGGACGGCGAACATCACCACGCGGCCCTTGAACAGGTCGTCGGTGGAAACCTCCTTCGGCCCATCCGCCGTCGCCATCGAGAGCTTCATCGATGGCAGCTTGTCCCCGACCTTGATCATTTCTGCTTCTCCGTTTCGAGCATTGGTTGGCGCTGATCGCTCCGCCAGGGGCATCCCCCCGCCCGGCGAAAGGCGTTTCCTAGCCCGGCCGGAGGGGCCTGTCACGGCGGCGGTGTTTTGGACCGGCCCGCGACGCGGCAATGAGGGCGGCGTCTTGCGCCCGGCACGACGCAGCGCAACATACTCGCGCCATGGACGAGGACCCGCACCGCAAACGCAAGCCACGCGCCGCCAGGCCAGCCGGAGGCGTGCCCGCGCCCCAGGAGGCGGGAGCCACGGAGGCGCGAGCCGAGGCGGTGGGTGCCAAGCAGGCGGGCGGCCAGGAAGCGGGTGACCGGAAGCCAGCGGCCATGCGGGTGGGCGCGGGCCAGCCGGGCAGTGGCGGGGCGCCGGCAGGCGGCAAGAAACGCCCGGCGAAGGCGCGCCAGCCCAAGGTGCAACGCGCCAGCGCGAATCTGGCGGGCGAGGGCTTGGCCGACGCGCCTGCCGTCAACGCACCCGCCGCTAAGGAGCCCTCGGCTCACACCCGCCCCGCGAAGGCGCTCCCCGTCCAAGCGCTCCCCGTCCAAGCGCTCCCTGGCAAAGCACCCCCTGGCAAGCAGGCGGGGGACAGCCTGACCGGGCAACTGCTCATCGCCATGCCCAGCATGCAGGACCCGCGCTTCACCCAGAGCGTGGTGTTCCTCTGTGCCCACACGCCGGAGGGCGCGATGGGCCTGGTGCTCAACCGCCCGCTCGCGGCGCCTAGCTTCGAGGACCTGCTGAAGCAGCTCGACATCAAGCCGGTGCCGCCCGCCCGTTCCATCCGCCTCTGCCACGGCGGTCCGGTGGAGAACGCGCGCGGCTTCGTGCTGCACACCTCGGACTGGACCGGGGAGGGGAGCCTGCGCGTGGACGACAGCCTGGCACTCACCGCGAGCCTCGACATCCTGAAGGCCATCGCCGAGGGTGGCGGCCCGCGCGAGAGCCTGCTGGCGCTCGGCTATGCCGGCTGGTCCGCCGGGCAGCTCGACAACGAGGTGCGGCAGAACGCCTGGCTCACGGCGCCGGCGGACGTCGCGCTGCTGTTCGACGAGCACCACGAGACCAAGTGGCGCCGGGCGCTGGCCAAGCTGCACATCGACCCGGCGCACCTCGCCTCCGGCGCCGGGCACGCCTGACCGGCGGCACGACCGCCGGGGTGCTCCCGGCGCGGCCCGACGGCTCTACTACCAGCGGCGCCAGTAGGGGCCGCCCCAGCCCCAGCCGTACGGGACGACGACCGGCGGGGCGGCGTAGACCACCGGTGGGTAGCCATAGGCCGGGTAGGGGCCCGGATAGGGATAGGCATAGGGGTAGGCGGCGCCATAGGCCGGTGGCGGCGGCGGCACCCTGTTGCCGCGCGAGGCCATGCATTGCGCGTAGGCGGTGTCGTAGCGGAACTGCAGCTGCCCGGCCGAGGCGCTGGCGTTGCTGGCGCCGACCGCGGTGCCGGCGAGCAGGCCCGTGGCGCCGCCGATCGCGGCCCCGGCACCCACCGCCCCGCCCACGGAGCCCAGCGCGGCACCCGCCGCGGCACCGATGGCGGTGCCGGCGATCGCGGCGCCAACCGCGCTGTTGCCCGCCGCCTGCGCCGCGCGCTGCCCGCCGGTGTTCTGGCTCGCATAGTCGCGGCAGGCCAGGTCGTCCTGCTGGAACGCGGCGAGGTCCTTGCCCTGGCCCGGCATGGCGACGACGTTTGGCCCGCTCGGAGGTGCGACGGCGCACGCGGCGAGCAGCGGCACGGCGGCGAGGGGAGCGAGAAGGGCGATACGCATGGCGTGGTCCGTGTGCCTCCGGGTGCCCCTGCGTGGGATCAGCGGACGGCCAAATGATGGCGCGCGGCGTGGAATTGACTGGCCCGCACCTGAAATTTCGGAAACCCGGGCGGCGTGGCGCCCTCTGCCTAGCCCCTCGCCGCTTTGGCGCGGAGGTAGTGGCGCTGGGCCTTGGCGCGGTTGCCGCAGGCGGCCATGTCGCACCAGCGGCGGGAGCCGTTGCGGCTGGCATCGATGAACATCCAGCGGCATTCCGGGTTGGCGCAGGCGCGCACCCGGGCCCGTGCGCCCTGTTCCCAGCCGCTCTGCGCCAGCAGGTCCGCCGCCGACCACAGCACCGGCGCCAGCAGCACCGCGGCACCGGACATGTGCTGGCCCAGGCGGGTCAGCCAGGCATAGCCCTCCCCGGCGGCGGCGAGCGTGGCGCGCGAGGGGGCGCCCTCCAGCGCCGCGTTCAGGGCGGCGAGGTCCGCCTCCGGCACGGCCTCGCCGGCGGCGCGGGCGGAGAAGACGCGGTGCAGCAATTCCCTGAGCGCGATGCCGGCTTCGAACAGGCCGGGGCCGGGCGGCATTGGCGGGGCGGCGGTGTGGCGCACGGCCCAGGCAAGGAGATCCTCCACGCCGTTCAGCGTCTCCGTGGGCTCCGCCTTGCCGCGCCAGTAGCGGGTGTTGACGAAGTCCAGGCACGCCCCGGGCGGCAGGGCCGGGCGGGGGCGATCCCTAACCTCCATGGTGGTTGACATCCTGGTCAGCGCGAGGCATCCTTACAACCGTCTCACCGGTTACATAGTTATTCAACACCAAGAACAGGAGATCCCGCATGCTCAGCCACGTTTCCATCGGCGTTCGTGACGTAGCCGCCGCCCGCCGATTCTACGATCCGGTGTTCGCCGCGATCGGCGCCAAGTGTCTGGCGCACGGCGAGGGCTACGCCGGGTACGGCACCGAGGCGCCGGTCTACTGGCTCAATGAAACGGCGCATCCGGTGCCGGCAGACATGCGCTCCGGTCTGCATTTCTGCTTCGACGCGCCGAACCGGAAGGCGGTCGATGCGTTCCACAAGG
The DNA here is from genome assembly GCA_963764465.1 of uncultured Pseudomonadota bacterium. Taxonomy (GTDB): domain Bacteria; phylum Pseudomonadota; class Alphaproteobacteria; order Acetobacterales; family Acetobacteraceae; genus JAJXXT01. The sequence continues at coordinate 222,631 of CAVXSO010000002.1, forward strand.
CGGCGCTGAAGGCCGGCGGCAAGGACAACGGCCAGCCCGGCCTGCGTCCGGACTATGGCGACAGCTACTACGCCGGCTTCGCCATCGACCCGGACGGCTACCGGATCGAGGCTTATCATGGCGGCGCTGCCTGATGGTGACGATCCGTCGCGAGATCCCCCTCGGTCTCGCGGCGGAGACCGCCTGGGCCGCGATCGCCGATACCGGCGCGATCCATCGCCGCCTCGGTCGCGGCTTCGTGACCGATACGGTGCTTGACGGTGACGAGCGCCTGGTGACGTTCGCCAACGGCATGGTGGCGCGCGAACGCATCGTTACGCTCGACCACGCGGGACGGCGCCTCGCCTACGCCTCCGTCGGCGACCGGTTCGAGCACCACAGCGCCAGCTTCGAGGTAACCGAGGAGGGGCCGGGGCGCTGCCGCGTGGTGTCGACCACCGACCTGCTGCCGGATGCGCTGGCCGGCGCCGTGGCGGCGGTCGTGGATGCCGGCTGCGCGGCCATCCGCGCCACGCTCGAAACCGGCGCCTGACTGTGCCGGCGCCTCACACGGCGCCGGCGGCGAGGGCGGCTGACCGCCCCCGCACGTCAGGCGGCGCGGCGGCGGCGGGCGCGGCGGTGCTGCCCGGCGGGCCTGGTGGGGCGAACGAATTGCGGCATCGCCCGCGGCGGCTTTCCCGGCGTGGATGCGGGGGCGCCACCGGCGACCATGATCTCGGTGCCGGCGGCATGCTCGATCGCGCGGAGCATCCTGGCCTCCTGCGGGTCGCAGAAGGAGATCGCCTCGCCCCTGGCGCCGGCCCGCGCGGTGCGGCCGATGCGATGGACATAGTCCTCGGGCTGCGCCGGCAGGTCGTAGTTGATGACGTGCGAGACGGCGGCGACGTCGATGCCGCGTGCGGCGATATCCGTCGCCACCAGGATGCGGGCGCGGCCGTCGCGGAACCGGTCCAGCGCCTTGATGCGCTGCGGCTGGCTCTTGTTGCCGTGCAGCGCCGCGACGCCGTGGCCGGCGCTCTCCAGCGCCTCCGCCACGCGGTCCGCGCCGCGCTTGGTGCGGGTGAAGACGATGACGCGCGCGAGCGCCTGGTCGCCGAGCAGGTCCACGAGCAGCCGCGACCGCTCCGCCTGCGGCACGAAATGCACGGATTGCGCGATGCGCGGCACCACGACCTCCGTCGGCGTCACCGCGACGCGGACGGGATCGCGCAGCATGGAGCGGGCCAGCTTCTCGACCTCCGCCGGCATCGTCGCGGAGAACAGGGCGGACTGGCGTGCGGCGGGGAGCGCTGCCGCGATGCGCTCAATGTCGCGGATGAAGCCGAGATCGAGCATCCGGTCCGCCTCGTCGAGGACGAAGTGGCGCACGGTATCGAGCCGCAGCTCGCGCGTGCCCATGAGGTCGCACACGCGGCCCGGCGTGCCGACGACGATCTCCGCCCCCGGACGCAGGCGCTGCACCTGGCCTCCGCGGCTCTGCCCGCCGATGACGGCGACGATGCGCAGGCGCGGTTCGCAGAGGGCCTTGAAGCTCTCGATGATCTGCAGCGCCAGCTCGCGCGTCGGCGCCAGGATCAGCGCCTGGGCGGATTGCGGCCGTGGGGCGGCGCGCTCGGTGTGCAGGCGGTGCAGCATTGGCAGCGCAAAGGCCGCGGTCTTGCCGGTGCCGGTCTGGGCGATGCCGAGCAGGTCACGCCCGGCGAGGAGGTGGGGAATGGCCTGGGCCTGGATCGGCGTCGGCGTGGTGAAGGTTGCGGCGGCGAGTGCGCGCAGCAGGGGCTCGGCGAGGCCGAGGGAGGCGAAGTCCTGAGTCACGAAAGATCTCCGGCGCCCCGGGCACGGCCATGGCCGGGCGCGAAAGGGGCGCTCCGATGCTCGCCAAGCCCGCGTGAATGCGGGGCGAACGGATGGGAAGAACCGCCGGGCCGGGCGCGCCGCGATCGCGATGACGTGCATCGGCGGGGACGGGCGCGCCGATCACGCGTGCGCCGGCAATGGGCGCTCTATGACGGCGTGGACGGATTGGCGCAAGCCCTTGGGCGCGGGGCTGGCATGTGCGGGGGCGGCTCAGGCGTCCCAGAAGCGCCTGCGGCGGGCGAAATCCCGCCAGGCGTCTTCGACTTCCCTGCGGCGCTGCTGCTCCTGCGTCGCGAGCCACTCCGCGACCGGGGGCACGGCCGCCAGATGGGCGACGAGGGCCTGGGCGACCGCGGCATCGTGCCAGGAGCCGAGCGCCTGCTGCAGGTCCCGCAGCGAGGCGAGGTAGCGGCGCGTGCGCTTGCCGGGCCACGAGCCGCACAGGAACTCCGCCGCGTAGCGCAGCTTCTTGATGCGGATGCGCAGGCGGTGCAGCGCCAGCGTGTCCAGCTTGCGGAGCTTGCGGCCGAGGCGGCGGGCCTTGTGGTCCCGCACCTCCAGGATGGCGGTGGCGACGTTCCTCGCGGGCTGCGCCAGCATCTCCGCGTCCCAACGGGCCTGGCGTGCGAACGGGCGGCCTGGCAAGGCGGCGAGACGTCGCAGGGTGGCGACGTTCGTCGGGTCGCGCAGGGCGGCGCGCATCGCGGCGCGGCCTTCCTCCCGCTTCCCGGCGGCGAGTTTCGCGAGAGCCTGGGTGGCCGGCTGATCCCGGAATTCGGGCGGCAGGGAGGGCAGCGTCTCGTCCACGAACACGTCCCATTCCCGCGTGGCGCCGAGGCGTCGCTGCAGTCGGCGCAGCCCGCGCGCGAGCGGCAGGGGGCGGTGGCCGGCGCTTCCCGCGCGGAAGACGGAGAGGGCGGCGCGCGTGCGGCGGATGGCGACGCGCAGCTGGTGCAGAGCCTCCGAATCGCCGATGCGCTCCACCTCGCCCGCGGTGGCGAGCACCTCCGTGACACAGGTGGCGGCGATGGCGGCGAACGTTTGACCGATTGGGGCCTCGCGCAGGCTGCCCGGCCCGGCTGGCGGGGCGGCGGCTTCGTCCGGCGATGCGCGCGGGCCGGGCACCGGCGGACCCTGCGGCGTTTGGCACCGCGCGGCAACGGTGAGCCGTCAGCCTACGACATGTTGTGGCAACGTGAGGATGCAACCACCACCGACGGTGAAATCGGGTTTACTCCTGGCGCCAATCTCGGGTCCCCGGGCGTGGGGAGGCGAGGTGCGCCCGGCGCATACCGCCTCCGGTCTTTTTTCGTGGCAGGCACCAGCCGCCCTGCCGTTCCCCGGTGAGGGCGATTTTTTCGTGCCCGCGGCCTCCAGCAGCAGGAATACGCCGATGACACTGCTCGACTGCCACCAGGCGGCGGCGTGCGCGGCGTCTTATGTCCCGCTTGTGTCCCGCTGGCTCCAAACCCGCGCGCCGGGACAAACTCTCCCTAATCTCCCACCACCGGGTCCATCGCGGTGAAGCGGGCGGTGAAGGTCAGCGGGTAGGGGTAGAGGCCGGTGCCGTCCACGAGGCCGCCCGTTATCTCCGCATCGAAACGGACTCGCATGTCCGGGGGGATGGGCAGGATGCGGCGGTAGAGCGGCGCGTTGCCGGGGATGTAGGTGCCGGGTGCCTCGCCGGCGGACGGCGCGCCCTCGGCCCGCAGCACCACGCCTGGCCAGAGCGCGACGCGCGGCGCCATGCCCTTGCCGGTGGCGCGGGTGTCCAGCATGCGGCCCATCCAGCCCTTCACCAGCAGCGCGATGCCGCTCTTCTCCACCGCCGCCCAGAACGTGCCGAACGCCGCCACCAGCGCCGGGCGGTCCGTCGCGGCGAAGATCGCCGGGGCGTTGTCCGCGCAGAGATGCAGGAAGCGCAGCTCGTCCGCGGGCAGTGCCGGGGCGAGGTTCTCCGGCGGCGGCAGGATGAAGGGCGGGTGATCGAGGTCCATGCCGCGCAGCACATGAACCGCGGGCGGGGTGGTCGTGGTGGCTGCCGCCCCAAGCAGGAACTCGCGCCTGTTCATCGCATCTGTCTCCTATCGCGCGCCACGTCTCATGAGGGCGCATTTCCGGCGCATCATGGCTCATTTGCGGCCTCACGTCACAATTATTGCGCGCAAGCCGCTTGAGCCGCCCTGGCGGCTGGCCTTTCCCCACCGGTCCAGGACCCCGACATCGGGACCGGCGGGACGGGCGTGTGGTGCATTGCCGGCGCGCCGGGCCGGCGGCGGGTGCGGAACGAGTTGCGGCACGAGCGGGAAGAGGTTAACGATCCGCGACCGAACCGTCGTGTATCATGATTCGAGATCGTCACGATACAAAAGTATAACGAATCCCATTCCGCGCGCGCGAAGTGCAACGTATGAGACAATCGTGGAGTCGCGCCTGAAACTTTCGTAAGGCCCGGTTCTTTTTGGCCCGATCTAACGCATGCGTCACGTTATCGTGACGTCCCGCTCGCATCCTGGCGCCGGAAAGCGGTCACGGCCTTTCCCGATTCCTGACGTGTGTTCCACCGGGTTGCCGGGGGCGTGACGCAATGGAGTGCTGCGATGCTGGACGGATTCTGGAAGATCGTCATCGCGGACGAGCGGGGGGCGCGCGCGAGGGGCCTGGTTCTGTTCCATGATGGCAACGTCTCCGGCAAGGAGGCGATCGAGATCGAGGGCGCGTACGAGGCGGAACGCGACGCGCTGATCGCAACGCTCGATGTCGTGCTGCAGGGTGCGTCACATCAGCCCGCCGCCGCCGCGCGGCGCGTGCTGCTGCACGTGCAGGGGCGCACGAGCGGGCACACCATCTCGGCCTCGGGCGTGGATCTCGCGGATGCCGCCCGGCGCGTGGACATCCACCTCGAGCGGCGCGGCCTCGCGCCGCGCCGGCCCGCGCGGACGTGGCTCTGGCCGGAACAGGTGGGGCCAGAACCAGCGTGGCCAGAACCAGCGGGGCCAGGGTTGGCGGAGCGGGGGCGGGACGCCTGGGTGGCAGGGGGGCTGGCAGATGAGCCGGCAGCGAGAGGGGCGGCGCAAGACGCCACGCTGCCTCGCTTCGCCAGGGCACGCCTGCCGGGCGAGGTCCGGGAATTGGCGCGACAGGCGCGTCCCCCGACCTCGCCCCATCCCCGCGGCCTCGCCCCATCCCGCGGCCCTGGCCGAACGTGCGCCCCAACCCGCCGGTCATGCCCTAGCCGCCCTCCGCGCGGTGCCCGAGGGCGCGCCGGCCGGCGGACGCGGGGATTAGCGGGTGCGCGCGCGCCCGGACCCGGAACGGGATACGATCGCGGTGCCGATCTACCGCAAGCCCCTGCCGCCAGGGCCACCAGACCTTGCCGGAACATTGGACGAGGAAGAACTCGGCCTCGCGTTCGACCTCGAGGACGACAGGCTGCCGTGGGACACCGCCTTCCCGCTCATCCTCCTGCTCTCGCTGGGCGCCTGGGCGCTGGTCGCAACCGTGGCGCTGTGGCTGATCGACGTCATGGGGTGACGGACGGCCCGCGTTCCCCGTTCGTACCGGATCTTGACCGGGATCATTGACGCCGCCACCCCCGCCCGCCGGAATGGCACCGCGGCCCGCGCCGGCCCCCGTGGCGGCCAGCGCGCGACCGGGGGGATATCGCGCATGAACGGCAAGGACGCCCTGTCGCCCACACCCGCGCCCGATGGGAACGCAGGCGGCGAGTTCGCCTCCCTCGCGCGACTGGCCACGGCGGGCGCGCGCCTCTCGCGCCTGCGCCGGCTGGACGACGGGCTTGGCGAAATCCTCGCCGCCGCGATCGAGCTGCTGCGCGCGGATATGGGCAGCCTCCAGCTGCTGGACCCGCCGAGCGGGGCGCTGCGGTTCGCCGCCCATGCCGGGTTCAGCCCGGAGTTCGTCGCGGCGTTCCGTGAGGTGACGGCGCGGGACAGCAGCGCCAGCGGCCGGGCGCTGCGCACCCGCCGGCGCGTCGTCGTCGAGGATGTCGAGGCCGATCCGGAACTCGCCTCCCACCTGGCGGTGATGCGCGCGGCCGGCGTGCGCGCGGTGCAGTCCACGCCGCTGCTGCGCCGGGACGGGCGGCCGGTGGGCGTGCTCTCCACCCATTTCCGCGCGCCGCGCCCGCTCTCGAAACAGGAGGGCCGGGTGCTCGACGTCCATGCCCGCCTGGCCGCGGACTTCCTGGAGCTGCTGGAGGCGGACGAGGCGGCGCGACGCGATGCCGAGCGCATGCGCATGGCGCTGGACGCGGCGCGCGCCGGCTTCTGGGAGCGGCGGCTCGACACCGGGGAAGCGATCCTCTCGGACGCCACGCTGGCGTTGCATGGGTTGCCGCCAGGCGCCGCCAGGCTGACGCAGGAGCAGGCCTACCGCACGATGCTGGCGGAGGACAGGCCGCTGGTGGAGGCCGCCGTCCGCCGCGCGATCGAGTCCGGCGAGCCGCTGCTGGTGGAGTATCGCTGCCTGCACCCGGACGGCTCCATCCACTGGATCGAGGCGCAGGGCCAGCTTTCGGAAATGGACGGGCACCAGAGCATGATCGGTGTCGTCCGCGACGTCACCAGGCGGCGGGAGACGCGGAAGCAGGCGCAGGCAAACCGCATGATGCTGGAGGCGGCGCTGGCCAGCATGACGGACGCGGTCTTCATCTGCGACACGACGGGCCGGCTGGCGTTGTTCAACGACGCCTTCGCCAGCTTCCACCGCTACCCGGACAAGGCGTCCTGCGCCCAGACGCTCGCCGAATACCGGGAGATGTTCGAGCTCGAGCTGCCGGGCGGGGAGGTCGCGGGGCTCGAACAATGGCCGGTGCCACGCGCCCTCGCGGGCGAAACCGCGACGGACCAGGAATACCGCCTGCGCCGCCGCGACACCGGGGAGGCGTGGCTCGCGAGCTACAACCTCGCCCCCGTGCGGGACGCCGCGGGCGGGATCGTGGGCGCGGTGATCGTCGGGCGCGATATCACCGAGCAGCGGCAGACGGAACTCGCCTACCACCAGGCGCAGAAGCTGGAGGCGGTGGCCGCCGTCACCGGGGGCTTGGCGCACGACTTCAACAACCTGCTCTCCGTCATCACGCTCAACCTCGGCTTCGCGCTGCGCACCATGGATGAGGCGGACGCCACCCGCCCGATGCTGCAGCAGGCGATGGAGGCGGCCTATCGAGGGGCGGACCTCATCCGCTCGCTGCTCGCCTTCGCGCGCCGCCAGCCGTTGCAGCCCTCGCGCCTCGTGGTGAACGACCTCGTCGCCAACATGGCGCGGCTGATGGGCCGCGTGCTGCGCCAGGACATTGCGGTCACCACGCGGCTCGCGCCCGCGCTGTGGCCGGCGGTGGTGGACCCGGCGCAGCTAGAGGCGGCACTGATGAACCTCGCCACCAACGCGCGCGACGCGATGCCGGCGGGCGGGCGCCTCACCATCGCCACCGCCAACCGCACGCTGGAGCGCCCGGAGGAGACGGCGAACGGGGCGATGGCGCCGCCGGGCGAGTATGTCGAGGTGGCAATCGAGGATACCGGCACCGGCATGACGCCGGCGGTGCTGGAGCGGGCGTTCGACCCGTTCTTCAGCACCAAGCAGGCGGGGCTGGGCAGCGGGCTGGGGCTCAGCTCCGTGCTGGGGTTCGTGCGGCAGTCAGGCGGGCATGTCATCGCCCGCAGCGCGCCGGGGCGGGGCACGGCGATGCGGCTGCTGCTGCCGCGCGCCACGGAGGCGGCGGAGCCGTCCCGGATGGCGCCGGGCGCGCGGGCGGAGCGCGGCCAGGGCCAGACGGTGCTGGTGGTGGAGGACAACGCCAGCGTGCGCCAGGCGGTGACGGCGCAACTGCGCCACATCGGCTACCGTACGCTGGAGGCGAAAGCGGCGCGCGAGGCGCTGGAGATCGCCGCCGCCGAGCCTGTGGACCTGGTGTTCAGTGACGTGGTGATGCCGGGGGGCATGAGCGGCTTCGGGCTCGCCAAGGCGCTGAGGGAGCGCGCGGCGCAGGAGGGGCGGGCCCCGGTGCGGATCCTGCTGACCACGGGCCATGCCGAGGAGGACGAGGGTTTTTCCGCCGATATGGCAGAGGGCGCGGGGAAGGAACGGATCCTGCGCAAGCCGTTCGACTTCGACAGCCTCGCCGCCGCCATCCGCGACGCGCTGCGGCAGGCCGTGCCGCGGAGCCGCCGGCGGGCAAGGCGCGGCTGAGCGGAGCCCGGCGAGCCCGGGCCGCGCTCAATCTTTATTAACGAGACGATAGTGTAATTTTGAGTCATCGCTCGCGGCATCACGCGCCCGCGTGGATGCCACCGGGCAGCTCGTCAAAACGACGCCGCGGCGCGAACCGAATTGTGAGGCCGCCGTCGCCATGCCAATTTCCTGTCATTGTCTCCCCGGCGAAGCCCGGGGCGGGCACCCGTCGCCGCGCGCCGCCGCAGCGGGTGTGTCCGCCGCGGGTGCTCGCGGCACGCGCACCCGCGTCGCGGGTCTCTGAGCCGTGCCCTGGGTCTGCCTGCCGATCGGACGTATCCGGCACCTGGCGCCGGTGGCGTTCGCGGCGCTGGTCGCCGCCCATCCGATCCCGGCCGGGGAGGCGTGCCATTGCACGGGCACCCGCCTCGCCTGGGTGCCAGACACCCACGCTCCCTCCGGCACGCAGGCGGCGCACGCGCCGAAGGATCCCGGGGTGTCGGATCCGGGTGCGCAGGGTCCGGTTGCGCAGGATCCGGGCACGGCGGACGTTCCCGTCGCCTGGGTCCCGGGCGCCTGGGGCTACCACGGGCCGGACTGGACGCCGCCCGTCACGTTTCAGCCTGGCCAGGGGCCCGGTCTCAATGGCGGGTGGCCCTATGGAGGCTGGCCGTATGGCGGGGGCGTACCGAAAGGCGGAGGCCCGGGTGCCGATCCGGGCCGTGCGGGGCCGGGGCAGCCGCCCTCCGGCGGCCCGCCCGCCGGCAAACCGCCGTCCGCGCCCCGCCCGGTGCCGGAACCCGCGAGCGGCGCGGTGCTGGCGTTCGCGCTGGCCGCGCTGGCGATGCTGCGCGTAACCCACTCGCTGCCCGGTACACGCCGTGGCCGGCACGGAAAGGCGGATCGGTCGCCTGGTTGCTTGCCTCGCGACACAACTCTCGACTGAAGCGCATCGTCGTACTCAACGCGCCGCATCTCGCTGTCTGGTTGCGCGCTATGAGGAGTAAGCCCGATCGCTTGGCGGACCCGACACGATTCGAACGTGCGACCTTTGCCTTCGGAGGGCAACGCTCTATCCAGCTGAGCTACGGGTCCGTGCGGCCTGACTAACCGAAAACACGGCTCCCCGGAAGCCCGGTTTCGGACTGGACTTGATTGTCCGCCATGAAGGCGGCTGCCGCTGACTCGCCGGACAGGGTGGCCTGGGGGTTGCCGAGCCAGGCGATGATGTCGCCGATCGGCTTCGCCCGACCGAGGTCCCGCAGCAGCAGGTGCCAGCCATGCGGATAGTAGCAGAACTCCGCCACGCCCCTGGGCACCGAGCGCCAGGCCGCCAGCATCGCCTGCTTCGGCACCAGTTCGTCGTGCGCGCCATAGAGGAACAGCGCCGGCGCGGGCAAGCGTGCCGCCGCCCGCAGCGCCCGGCCCATGAGATTCACCAGCCCTGCCAGAGTGCCGAAACGGCTGTTGCGGATGGTGAGCGGGTCGTTGAACAACGCCGCCAGGGCGGCGTTGTCGTCCGAGGCGCGAATCGGCACGGGAGAGCGGCTCGCCGACGCCCAGGGCACGATGTGGCGCATCCCCCATAGGCCGGCGCGCATGAACAGGTTCATCAGCTGCTCACCCCATACGGCGGGGGCGGAGAGCACCAGGGGCGTGCGGGGCGCGAACAGCCCGCGCGCGGCCGCGACCATGGCCACGGCCCCCCCCATGCTCTCGCCCATCACCGCGAACCTGGCCATGGGGTACCGCGCGGCGACGAGGCGGGCCATTGCGGCGGCGTCCGAGACCATCGTCTCGGTGCCCGCCCACAGGCCGCGCCCGGGGGCTTGCCCAAATCCGCGCTGGTCAGGGGCGACGATGCCGATATCGGCCTTCATGAACTCGGGCGCGGGGATGTCCCATGCGTCGCGGCTGTCGTTGTAGCCGTGCAGCGCCAGCACCACGGTCGTCGGCTGCGGCGGCATCCAGACACGGTAGGGCAGCACCGCGCCGTCGGCCATGACGAAGCGTCCATCCTCGGCGAACGCGCCCCGCATCTCCGGCGCGCGCACCGCGGGGCCCGCGGGCGCGCGCTCGGCGGCACAGCCCGCCAGCGCGCCCGCCAGCAGCACCCGCCTCGACACGCCCGATTTCTGCCGCGCGTTGGAAACCACGATACGTCCCGCTAACATGGGTCGGCGTCCATCCCAAACACAGGTTGTCATGTCCGCCACCACCGATCTCGACGAGACCGCACCGATCATCGTGCATGAGCGCAGTGTGCCCTGCGACGGCGGCGACGACCCTCTCGGCCACCCGCGTGTCTGGTTGCGCATCGCGGACGGCGAGGTGGTCTGCCCCTACTGCTCGCGCCGCTACGTGCTCGAGGGCGAGGGGCACGATGCACATTGAGCGCGCCGGAGGCACGACAAAGGTTGAGTAAGGGGCCAAAGCTCGTCCTGGTCGACGGCTCGGGCTTCATCTTCCGCGCCTTCCATGCGCTGCCGCCGATGACGCGGCCGGACGGCACGCCGGTGAACGCCGTGTTCGGCTTCACCAACATGCTTTCCCGGCTGATCCGCGAGCACGCCGGCACGCATCTCGCGGTGATTTTCGACGCGGGGCGGCACACGTTCCGCAACCGGCTCTATCCCGCGTACAAGGCGCACCGGCCGGAGCCGCCGGAGGAGCTGATCCCGCAATTCGCGCTGGTGCGGGAGGCGACGCGCGCCTTCGGCCTGCCGGCGATCGAGGTGCCGGACTGGGAGGCTGATGACCTGATTGCCTCCTACGCCGCGGCGGCGGTGGCGGCGGGCGGGGAGGCGCTGATCGTCTCCTCCGACAAGGACCTGATGCAGCTGATCCGGCCCGGCATTGCCATGCAGGACCCGCTGAAGCAGAAGTCGATCGGGCCCGGGGACGTCGTCGAGAAATTCGGCGTGCCGCCCGAGAAGCTGATCGACGCGCAGGCGCTGATGGGCGATGCCGTGGACAACGTGCCCGGCGTGAAGGGCATCGGGCCCAAGGGGGCGGCGAAGCTGATCGCGGAATACGGTGACCTGGACGCCATTCTCGCGGCGGCACCGGCCATGAAGCCGTCCAAGCAGCGCGACGCGCTGATCGAGCATGCGGAGGCCGCGCGCATCTCCCGCGAGCTGGTGACGCTGCGCGCCGATGCGCCGCTGCCGACGCCGATCGATGACCTCGCCGCGCGCGAGCCGGACGCGGGGAAGCTGGCGACCTTCCTCGCCGGGCAGGGGTTCCGCAGCACGCTGGCTCGGCTGGGGCTGGAGGCGCCGGCGGCCGCGGCACCCGCGACGCAGCCGGGCAGCGCGCAGCAGGGCGCCACGCAACCGGGCCCCACCCAGTCGAGCCTCGACCTTGCGCCGCCGGCGGCGGCTGAGGGCTTCGGCTCCTACGTGACGGTGACGACGGAGGAGGAGCTTTCCGCCTGGATCGCGGAGGCGCGCGCCGCAGGCGTGGTGGCGGTGGACACGGAGACGGACGGGCTCGATGCGTTGCGGGCCACGCTCACGGGTTTCTCGCTCGCGGTGGCGCCGGGACGGGCCTGCTACGTGCCGCTGCGCCATGCGGCGGCGGCGCAACTGGCGCCGGACGCGGCGCTGCGCCTGCTGGCGCCACTGCTGGCGGAACCTTCCGTGCTGAAGGTGCTGCAGAACGCAAAGTTCGACCTCGCGGTACTGGACCGTTCCGGAATCGAAACGATTTCGCCGATTGACGACACGATGCTGGTCTCCTTCGTGATGGAGGCGGGCGCGCACGGGCATGGCATGGACGAGCTCTCGCAGCTGCATCTCGGTCACGCACCGATCAGCTATGACAGCGTGACGGGCACCGGGCGCAACCGCATCCCCTTCGCCGAGGTGCCGCTCGACCGGGCGACGGCGTATGCGGCGGAGGACGCGGACGTGACGTTGCGGCTGTGGCACGTGCTGCGGCCGCGGTTGCGCGAGGCGAAGGCGCTCGACCTCTACGAGAGCATCGAGCGGCGGCTGATACCGGTGCTGCTGGCGATGGAGCAGGCTGGCATCATGGTGGACGCGGACGACCTGCGCGCCATGAGCCAGGATTTTGCCGGGCGCATGGCGGTGATGGAGAAGGACATCCATCGCCTGGCCGGCGAGGCGTTCAACGTCGCGAGCGCCAAGCAGCTCGGCGAGATCCTGTTCGACCGGATGGGGCTGCCTGGCGGCAAGCGGATGAAGACGGGGGCGTGGGGTACGGATGCCTCCGTGCTGCAGACGCTCGCCGAGCAGGGGCACGAGCTGCCCGTGCGCGTGCTGGAGTGGCGGCAGCTGGCGAAGCTGAAATCCACCTACGCGGATGCGCTGGTGGAGCAGATCAACCCGGAGACGGGGCGCGTGCACACCAGCTACGCGATGGCGATCGCGAGCACGGGCCGGCTTTCCTCGACGGACCCCAACCTGCAGAACATTCCCGTGCGCACGGAGGAAGGGACGCGCATCCGCAGGGCTTTCATCGCCGCACCGGGATGCGTGCTCGTCAGCGCCGATTATTCACAGATCGAACTGAGGCTGCTGGCGCATGTCGCGGACATTCCGGCGCTGAAGGAGAGTTTCGCCAAGGGCGAGGACATCCATGCGCGCACCGCCTCCGAGGTTTTCGGTGTGCCGATGGAGGGGATGGACTCGATGACGCGAAGGCGCGCCAAGGCGATCAATTTCGGGATTATCTACGGCATTTCCGGCTTCGGGCTCGGGCGGCAGCTGGGCATCGAGCCGGGCGAGGCGCGGGCCTATATCGACGCCTACTTCAAGCGCTACCCCGGCATCCGCGGCTACATGGACCGCACGCGCAAGGAGGCGCGCGACAACGGCTTCGTGCTGACGCCGTTTGGCCGCCGCTGCTGGATTTCCGGGATCGCGGACAAGAACCCCGCCCGCCGCTCCTATGCCGAGCGGCAGGCGATCAACGCACCGCTGCAGGGCGGCGCCGCCGACATCATCAAGCGCGCGATGGTGAAGCTGCCGCGCGCGCTGCGCGAGGCGGGGCTGCAATCGCGCATGTTGTTGCAGGTGCATGACGAACTTGCTGTTCGAGGTCGCCGGAGGCGGAGGCGGAGAAGCTCGCGGCGCTGGTGCGGGCTGTGATGGAGGGAGCCGCCGAACTTTCCGTGCCGCTCGTGGTGGAGACGGGCACCGGCCGCAACTGGGCCGAGGCGCACTGAGACCGCGCGGCTAGAGCAGTTTGCGGTACATCACGAATCCGGGCCTGTCGGCGACCTGGTTGTAGAGCGCCATGGCGGTGGTGTTGGTTTCGTGGGTGTGCCAGTAGACGCGGCCGGTGCCGGCGTCGCGCGCCGCGGCGTACACGGCCTCGATCAGGGCGCGGCCCACGCCGCGTCCGCGCGCTTCAGGCGCCGTGAACAGGTCCTGCAGGTAGCACGTGTTTTCCGCCATCGTCGTCGAGCGGTGGAACAGGTAATGCACGAGGCCCAGCAGCTTCGCGCCGTCGTCGGCGACGAGGCCCCAGACGGGCTCGGCGGGGTTGTGGAAGCGCTCCCAGGTGCTGCGTGTGATCGCATCGGGCAGCGCGGTCCTGCCCTCGCGACCATAAAAGGCGTTGTAGCCGTGCCAGAGCGGCAGCCAGCGTTCGTAATCCGCGCGTTCCACGCGACGGATGGTCAGTGCCGTCGTCATGCGCGTCTCCATTGTTGGAGAGCCGATACAATCGCGCCGCGCGGGCCTGGCCAAGGACCGGATCGGGGCCGGTGCGTCGGTCCAGCTACCAGGTGAAGCTCGGCACCGTCGCGACCGGCGCGAGCCCGGCCTCGCGCGCCGCGGCTTCGAGCTTTGCCGGCTCGGTCCCGAGTTCTTCAAAATGGATACCGCCGAGGACCCAGCACGCGGGCAAGCCAGCGGCGGTGGCGCCGGCGACATCGGTGCGCAACGCGTCGCCCACGGCGAGCACGCGCGAAACGCCGAGCGCCTGCATCACCACCGGATAGACGGCGGGATCGGGCTTGCCGATGTAGCGGACGGAGCCGCCCATCGCCTCGTAGTGCTGGCCGAGCGCGCCGGCGCAGAGCACGCGCTTGCCGTCGCGGATCACCTCGAGGTCGGGGTTGGCGCAGATCATCGGCAGGTTGCGGGCCGCGCAGGCGGAAAGCGTTGGTTCGTAGGGGCCGAGCTCGCTCACCCCGCTCGCGTCATCGGGGCCGGTGTTGACGACGAACGTCGCCTCCGCGGGGCTTTCCACGCGTGTGAGCGGCAAATGCTCGATGACAGAGAGGTCGCGCGCGGGGCCGAGATGGTAGACGCGGTCACCCAAGGTGCGCAGCCAGGCATCGGGCCGGTCGCGCAGCGCGAGCCAGGTTGCCTCGCCGCTGGTCAGGATCGCGTCGTAGAGCGAATCCGCGATGCCCATGGCGCGCATCGCCGCCTGGATGACATGGTTACGCCGCGGCCCGTTCGAGAGCAGCGCGCGGCGCTTGCCGGCGGCACCGAGGCGCATGAGGCAGTCGACCGCGCCGGGATAGGGGCGCACGCCGTCATGGATCACACCCCAGAGGTCAAGGATGAAGCCGTCGTAGCGCTGGGCGAGCGGAGCGAAGCCGTCCAGATGTTCCATGGTTACAATTCCGTTCCGATTGCCGAGGCCACGTCGGGCAGTTTTGCCGCGTCCAGCGCCGCGAGCAGTTCACGTTTCAGGCGGGGAATGAGTGCCGGCCCCGCGTAGGCGAAGGCTGTGTAGAGCTGCACGGCGGAGGCGCCGAGGCGCAGCCGTTCCAGCACGTCCGCGCCCGTCGCGATCCCGCCTGCCGCGATCAGCGTGAGGTGGCCGGCGGCGCGGCGCGCGACGACGCGCAGCGCCTCGCGCGCGAGGGGGGCGAGCGGCGTGCCGGAGAGCCCGCCCGCCTGCTTCGCGTTCGGCGAACGCAGTCCGGGGGGGCGGGAAATCGTGGTGTTGGTGACGATGATGCCGGCGGCATGAGCGGTTATCGCAACGTCCGTCGCCGCTTCGAGCCCCGCCTGGGAGAGATCCGGGGCGAGCTTCACGAACAGCGGCGGGTGCTCGGCGGGGAGGGCGGCGAAAATGGCGGCGAGCCGCGCCTCGCCCTGGAGGTCACGCAGGCCTGGTGTGTTCGGCGAGGAGACGTTGATGACGACGTAGTCCGCAAAGGGAGCGACGGCGGCGAGCATCGCGGGGTAGTCGCGCTCGGGGTCGGCACCTTCCTTGTTGATGCCGAGATTGGCGCCGACCGGGACGGGGCGCGCGGTGAAGGCGGCGAGGCGCTGCGTGTAGGGGGCAATGCCGCCGTTGTTGAAGCCCATGCGGTTGATGACCGCGCGGTCCTCGGTGAGGCGGAACAGGCGCGGGCGCGGGTTGCCCGGCTGCGGCCGCGGCGTCACCGTGCCGGCTTCCAGGAAGCCGAAGCCGAGCCGTGCCAGGCCCGGCAGCGCCACCGCGTTCTTGTCGAAGCCGGCGGCGAGCCCGATCGGGTTCTTCAGCGTCCGCCCGAACAGCGTGGTGGCCAGGCGCGGATCGTCCGGCGCGGTGTCGTGCCCGGCGAGGCCCAGGCGCAGCGCGAGGATGGCGCAGGCATGGGCACGCTCCGGCTCCATCTGGCGCAGCAGGGCGATGGCGAGGCTTTGCATGCGCGCCTCCTGCCCGAGGGCGCGGCGTTTGGAAAGCCGTCCTCCTCGCGCCAGCGAAACGCCGCGCCCCGCGCCAGGGGCCATTCGTGCTACATGAGTGTGCATGTACGACGAGCCGTATCTGGAGACGTGCTGCCGCTCCGCGCTGCACCGCGTGGTGCTGGCGCGGGAGGCCGGAAGGCCGGGGACGGAGAAGGACGCGCCCTGCCTGCGCCGGCTTGCCGGGATGGGGTTCGTCGCGGAGGAGGGTGGGCGCTGGCACGCGACGGCGGCCGGGGAGGCGCGGCACGCCAGCGAAATCCTCAGGGCGCGGGCGGAGCCTTCCGCGCCAGGAAGCCGTTCTCCGGTCCCGCGGGTGTGAACCCAGTGATGCTGCGCGTGGCATAGGCGGCGGTCGGCCAGAACGGGTCCGACGCGG
The DNA here is from genome assembly GCA_963764465.1 of uncultured Pseudomonadota bacterium. GTDB lineage: Bacteria > Pseudomonadota > Alphaproteobacteria > Acetobacterales > Acetobacteraceae > JAJXXT01. The sequence goes on from CAVXSO010000002.1 coordinate 238,723, forward strand.
CGAGGCGCTCGGCCTCCGCGCGGTCGGCGCAGCGCAGCACGATGATCGCGGTGCCGTCGTCGCACGGCCCGCAGAGCAACAGATGGCCGGTCGCGTGCAGCCGCCGCAGCCAGGCGACGTGCTCGGCGACCAGCGTGTCGGTCATGCGGTCGGGCCTTGCCTCGCCGAGGCGGACGAGGAAGCAGGCGCTCACGCCGAAGGCGGTGGCGCGCGGTAGGTGCGCCAGCCCCAGTGGATGCGGATTTCCAGCGTGCGTTCCGTGTCGCCTTGCGGGAGGTTCAGGACCGCGCCGCCGTCCGTCCAGCGCCAGGTGTTGGGCCCTTCCGCCTCCGGGGCGAGGGTGCCGGCGCCGATCAGCGTGCTGTCGAGCGGGATGTTATCGCCGTCCAGCGCGAGTTCGGCCAGCGCCACGCCGAGGCGGCGCGTGTCGCCGGATCCGGGCTCGAACTCGTCGGGCGGGGAGACGCGCGAGGCGATCACCACCTGGGTGGCGCCAGCGGGGAGCCGCACGGCCAGTTCCGCGCCCTCGCCCTCGAGCGGCTCGAGGCGCACGCCGTCCACCTCCACCGCGAGGTCGGGGTCGTCCGTGTCCGTCCAGCCGGCAGCGCGGGCGCGGGCCAGCAGCCGCTCCCGATAGGGCCGGGCGGCGTCCCATTGCATGAGCGGCAGCGCCGGTTCCGCGGCGGGGCCGGCGGCGCCGACACAGATGCCGTCCGCCATCAGCAGGTCCGCCCCGGCCACGATCGGGCGGTAGTAGCGGGCACCGCGCGGTGTGCGGATGCGGGTGACGGTGGCGCCATTGGCGAGGTCGCGCACCGGGATCAGGCGTCGCTTGGAGAAATCCAGCTTGATCGCATCGTCCGCGTCCTCGCGCATGACGATGGTCTGGTCCGGGGCGACGATGAGGTCGCGGATCGGCATGCCTTCCGCCACCGTTCCGGCGCGGACCAGGATCGGGCCCGCGGATGCCGGCACGGGGCCGACGGCGATGGCGGATAGCGGCTGGATCGGGTGTTCCGTCGAGGCCAGCGTCAGCGCGCGGGTGCCGACGCGCAGCGTCTCGACGGGTTGCTCGCCCTCCAGCGTCATCACCATCGTGCCGGTGATCAGCCCAACATGTGCCATGGCGGCAACGATACCCGGGCCAGCGTCCAGGAAAAGGGGACGCGGCCCGGGAAAGCGAGCGGTTCAGGGATGGGCTTGCCTCACGAGAGCGGAGCGGTGGCGACGCGCTGGCCGCGGCGGGTGACATAAAGCACGCGTCCGCCATCGCCGGCGGAGACGAGGACCATGTCGCCGGGCGCGAGCATATCCGCGGCGTCCTGCAGGAAACCTTCGGAGCCGACGGTGCCGAGGCGCATCTGCGGTGCTCGGTAATGCCACAGCGTGAAGCCCTGGGCGTAGGCGAGGACGGAGAGGCTGGAGGCTTCGAAGATCGGCTGGGTCGCGGAAGGCTGGGCTTCGGTGAGGGGCATTGTCGTCTCCTTGTTCGGCGTTCGTGGTCGGCTGTGGCGGAGCTTGAAGGCATGGGGCGTGGCCTGTCAAGGAATAAAATCCTTTCACTCGTGGTTTAATCGGAAGATCATCCTATGAATGAGACGCGTGAGATTCCGGCGGAATCGAACCGCGGGATCGTGCGCGGCGGCGGGACGCTCTATGCTCGCGCCGTGATCACGCTCGGGGGGTTCCGGTTGCTGCGATGCTGAACGCCGTCTTCGCCCTCCTGGCGCTTGCCGCGGCACTTGGCGCGTTCCTGGCACTCAGCTTCATGCGCGAGGGCAAGGCCGTGTCTGCGGCTGGGCCCCCGCGTGCGGGTGTGTACCGGCTCGGCCTGGTGCATGGCGGGCTTGGCGGAATCGGGCTGATTTCCTTGATTGTGGCACTGCGGGACGGGGCCGTGCAGCCGGCGGCGGGGGTTGCGGGCTTCGGCCAGGTGGCAGCCTGGCTGTTCGGCGGCGCGCTGCTGTTCGGGCTGGCCATCCTGGCGATGGCGCGCGCCGGGCGGGGCCGGGCGTCCATCCTGATCGCGGTTCACGCGACGCTCGCAATTGCCGGGATCGTGGTGCTGATGGCGGTCGTGCTGGCGGGGTGAGGCGCGCGGCTGCGGCTTCCCGTGGCGCGGGGTGGCGGGTTTGGCGGGGCCTGTGGTAAACTTGGCGCCCCTGGATGGGCGCGCTGATAAGAGAAAATTCCTCTGATCCTGTAGGCGGGGCGGCTTTTGGCACCGAATGTGGGAGTTTCAAAACGATAGCAGATAATTATCACATCTTGGCGTGATTTTTCCGTTCTAATTGGCGAAAATTCCTAGTACCTTCCGTCGCAGCACAAACCCGGAGGTCGAAGGGCACGCCATGAAGCACGCCGATCTCTGGCGCGCGATCGATACGCTCGCCGCCGAAAACGGGCTCTCGTCGTCCGGCCTCGCCAAGCGCGCCGGGCTCGATCCCACCACGTTCAACGTTTCCAAGCGGGTGATGCCGGACGGGCGGCCGCGCTGGCCGTCGTCCGAGAGCATCGCCAAGGCGCTCGATGCGGTGGGCGCCAGCATCGACGCGTTCGCGGCCCTCGTTTCCGGCGCGCGCGCGCTGCCGGCTTCGCGCGCCGGGCCCAGGCGCATCCCGCTGATCGGCTTCGCGCAGGCGGGCGGCGAGGGGTATTTCGACGATGGCGGCTACCCGGTGGGCGGCGCGTGGGACGAGGTGGAGACGCCCGAGATCCTGGACCCGCATGCCTACGCGCTCGAGATCTCGGGCGACAGCATGGAGCCGGTGTTCCGCGACGGTGATCGCGTGATCGTCTCGCCCGCCGCCCCGGTGCGCCGCGGCGACCGCGTGGTGGTGCGCACGCGCGAGGGCGAGGTGATGGCCAAGCAACTCGCGCGGCAGTCCGCGCGGCGGCTCGAGCTCAAGAGCCTCAACCCGGACTACCCGGACTACAGCTTCGACCTCGAGCAGGTCGCGTGGATGCACCGCGTGGTGTGGGCGAGCCAGTAGGCGGGCGAGGCAGCCATCCGTGGCCGCCGCGCCCATTGAACCCGCGCGCGGCATCGTTCATACATGCGGCGTTCGGATCATCCCGCGCGGGAGAGAGCGGCATCGCCGCCGCCGAAGGCGCAACCGGCCCCCGGAAACGCTCAGGCAAAAGGACCGCGTTGGGGCTGCGAAATCTCTGGAAAGCCGCCATGGCACGCTCGTCATGGCGCACCGACGGAGTAAGGGCGCCGCCGCTCGTTCCGGCGCCCGAATCTCTCAGGTCATCGGACAGAGGGGGGTCGCTCCTGCCGGAATTCTCCGGCGGGCGACAACTGTCCGGAGGCGACGTGCCAGACCCCGCGCAAACCGAAGCCCTGTTCACCACGCCGCTCGATGCGCTGCACCGCAGCCTCGGCGCGCGTATGGTGCCCTTCGCCGGCTACGCCATGCCGGTGCAGTACCCCTCCGGCATCATCGCCGAGCATAACCAGACGCGGAACAGTGCCGCGCTGTTCGACGTCTCCCACATGGGTCAGGCGAAGCTTGTGGGCGCGGGCGCGGCGGCGGCGCTGGAGCGGCTGGTGCCGGGCGATATCCTGGGGCTGAAGCTGTTCCACCAGCGCTACACGCTGCTCACCACGCATGCCGGAACGATCATCGACGACCTCATGGTCGCGACGCTGCCGGACGCGCTGTTCCTCGTCGTCAACGCCAGCCGCAAGGCGGTGGATTTCGCGCATATCGGGGCACACCTGCCGGACGGTGTCGCGCTCGCGCCGATGCCGCAGCGCGCGCTGCTGGCGCTGCAGGGGCCGAAGGCCGCGGAGGTCATGGCGCGCCTCGCCCCGGCCGCGGCCGCGCTGCCGTTCATGGGCGTCGCCGACACGCTGGTCGCGGGGCAGCACTGCCTGGTGAGCCGCAGCGGCTATACCGGCGAGGACGGGTTCGAGATCTCGGTGGCAAACGATGCCGCGGAGGCGCTGGCCCGCGCGCTGCTCGCGGAGCCGGAGGTGGCACCAGCGGGGCTCGGCGCGCGCGATTCGCTGCGCCTCGAGGCCGGGCTGTGCCTGTGGGGCAACGACATCGACGAGAGCACGAACGCGATCGAGGCGGGGCTCGCCTGGACCATCGGCAAGCGCCGGCGCGCCGACTGGGAGTTCATGGGCGGTGCCGTGTTGCGCGAGACGCTGGCCGGCAAGCCGATGCGCCGGCGCGTCGGCATCCTGCCCGAGGGGCGCGCGCCCGCCCGCGCGGGCACCGAGATCATCGTTGATGGAAAGAAGGTCGGCACCGTCACCTCCGGCGGCTTCGGCCCCACGCTCGGTGCGCCGGTTGCCATGGGCTACGTGGATGCCGCCCATGCCGCGATCGGAACGAACCTGACGCTTTCCGTGCGCGGCCAGCAGCTGCCCGCGCGCGTCGCCGCCATGCCTTTCGTTCCCCACCGCTATATTCGTTGAAGGACCGCAACCATGCCCGAGACCCGCTACACCCGCGACCATGAATGGGTCCGCCTCGATGGCGGCATCGCGACCGTGGGCATCACCGCGCATGCGCAGGAATCGCTTGGCGACCTGGTGTTTGTCGAGCTGCCGGCGCCGGGCCGCGAGGTCGCGGCCGCGGAGGCCTGCGCCGTGGTCGAGAGCGTGAAGGCCGCGTCCGACGTCTATGCCCCGCTCGCGGGAAAGGTGACCGAGAACAATGCGGCGCTGGCCGAGGACCCGGCGCTCGCCAACCGTGACGCGGAAGGGGAGGGCTGGTTCTTCCGTCTCACGCCCGCCGATCCGGCCGCGTTCGCTTCCCTGATGGACCGTGCCGCGTACGACGCGTACGTGGCGGAGGGCGCGTGATGGATGCGCGCGCGGAGTTCGCCTCGCTCGGTGCCGATGGCAGCTTCGTGCGGCGCCATATCGGCCCGTCCGATGCCGAGGTCGCGACCATGCTCAAGGGCCTCGGCGTCGCGAGCCTCGAGGAACTGATCGCGCGCACGGTTCCCGCGGGGATCCGCAGCCAGGCGCCGATGGCAACGCCGCCGGCGCTCAGCGAGAGCGCGGTGCTGGCGGAGCTGGCAGAGCTGGCGGCGCAGAACCGGCAGGTGAAGTCGCTGATCGGGCAAGGTTATTACGGTACCGTCACGCCGCCGGTGATCCTTCGCAACGTGCTGGAGAACCCGGCCTGGTACACCGCCTACACGCCCTACCAGGCAGAGATCGCGCAGGGGCGGCTCGAGGCGCTGCTGAACTTCCAGACGCTGATCTGCGAGCTCACTGGCATGGAGGTGGCCAACGCCTCGCTGCTCGACGAGGGCACGGCGGCGGCGGAGGCGATGCACATGGCGCACGGGATTGCGCGCTCCAGGGGCGAGGTGATCGCGGTGGGCACGGATGTCCATCCGCAGACCCGCGCGGTGATCGCGACGCGCGCGGCACCGCTCGGCATCGCGCTCGCGGATATCGCGCCGGGTGCAAAAGCGCCCGAGGGTTGTTTCGCTGTCGTCCTTTCCTATCCCGGAACGGATGGCGCCGTGCGCGACCTCACCGCCGAGATCGAGGCGGCGCATGCGGCGGGGGCGATTGCCATCGTCTGCGCCGATCCGCTGGCGCTGGTGGCGCTGCGCGCACCGGGGGCCATGGGGGCCGATATCGTTGTCGGCTCTTCGCAGCGCTTCGGCGTGCCGATGGGCTTTGGCGGGCCGCACGCCGCGTTCTTCGCCACGCGCGACGCCTACAAGCGCTCGATGCCCGGCCGGCTCGTCGGCGTCAGCCAGGACGCGCAGGGAAGGCCGGCGATGCGGCTGGCGCTGCAGACGCGCGAGCAGCATATCCGCCGTGAGAAGGCGACCTCCAACATCTGCACGGCGCAGGTGCTGCTTGCGGTGATCGCCAGCTTCTACGCGGTCTGGCACGGACCAGAGGGGCTCGCGCGCATCGCGCGGCGCGCGCATCTCGCGGCGACGCTGCTGGCCGGGGCCGCGCGCCGCGCCGGCCTCGCGCTGCGCCACGAGAGCTTCTTCGATACAATCGCGATTGATGCCGGCACGCGCGCGGATGCGATCATGCAGGCGGCGCTGGAGGCGGGGTTCAACCTGCGCCGGCTCGATGCGACCGGTATCGGCATCGCGCTCGACGAAACGGTGACGGAGGCGGAGCTCGACAAGCTCGCGGGTGTGCTCGGCGCGCCGGTTGGCGAGGTGTTCGGCGCGATCCCGGCGGCGCTTGCCCGGACCGATACGATTCTGCAGCAGAGTGTGTTCCACTCGCATCGCTCGGAGACGGCGATGCTGCGCTACCTGCGCCGCCTGTCCGACCGGGACGTGGCGCTCGACCGCAGCATGATCCCGCTCGGTTCCTGCACGATGAAGCTCAACGCCACGGCCGAGATGATCCCGATCACCTGGCCGGGCTTCACGGACATCCACCCGTTTGCGCCGATGGACCAGACGAAGGGGTATGCCACGCTGGTCGAGCGGCTTGCGGCCTGGCTCGCGGCGGCGACTGGGCTTGCGGCTGTGTCGCTGCAGCCAAATGCCGGCAGCCAGGGCGAATACGCGGGGCTGCTCGCCATCCGTGCCTGGCAGGCGGCGCGCGGCGAGGGGGCGCGCGACATCTGCCTCATTCCCGCCTCCGCGCATGGCACCAACCCGGCGAGTGCGGCGATGGCCGGGCTCAAGGTCGTCGTCGTCACGTGCGACCGCAACGGCAATGTCGACCTCGCGGACCTGATCGCGAAGGCGGACCAGCATCGGGAGAAGCTGGCGGCGCTGATGCTGACCTATCCCAGCACGCATGGCGTGTTCGAGGAGGAGGTGATGGCGATCTGCCGCGCGGTGCATGAGCATGGCGGCCAGGTCTACATGGACGGCGCCAACCTCAATGCGCAGCTGGGGCTCACCAGTCCGGGGCGGATCGGCGCGGATGTGTGCCACCTCAACCTGCACAAGACGTTCTGCATTCCGCATGGCGGTGGCGGGCCCGGCATCGGGCCGATCGCGGTCGCCGAGCACCTCGCGCCGCACCTGCCGAACCATCCGGCGAGGCCGGACGCGGGGCCGGCGACGGGCGTGGGGCCGGTCTCCGCGGCACCGTTCGGCAGCGCGATGATCCTGCCGATCTCCTATGCCTATATCCGCATGATGGGGCCGGACGGGCTGACGCGCGCAAGCCAGGTGGCGATCCTGAACGCCAACCATATCGCGCGCCGCCTCGCGCCCTATTACCCGATCCTCTACACCGGGGGCGCGGGCATGGTGGCGCATGAGTGCATCGTCGATTGCCGCGGCTTCGGTGAGGCGGGGATCCAGGTGGAGGACATCGCCAAGCGGCTGCAGGATTTCGGGTTCCACGCGCCGACCATGTCCTGGCCGGTTCCAGGCACGCTGATGATCGAGCCCACGGAGAGCGAGAACCTCGCGGAGCTGGAACGGTTCTGCGACGCTATGATCGCCATCCGCGGGGAGATCGACGCCATCGCCGCTGGCCGCATGGACAAGGCGGACAACCCGCTGAAGCATGCGCCGCACACGGCCGGGGCGATCGCGGGCGAGTGGGGCCATGCCTATTCGCGCGAGCAGGCGGCCTTCCCGCTGCCGTTCGTCGCGGTGGCGAAATACTGGCCGCCGGTGGCGCGGGTGGACAACGTCTATGGCGACCGCAACCTGGTCTGCACCTGCGCGCCGCTGGAGGAATACGCACAGGCGGCGGAGTAGGGGCGTTCCGGCGCCAGGCTCGCGGGAGGCTGGACGCATGGCCCCCATGCGGGCCGGCATATGGAGCCGGATGTGAGGGCGGGACTGGTGCGGCAGGATGACAGCGACGTAATTCCGGCACGGATGACGCGGCGTGGCGCGTGATGGTAGAGGTCGCGGTATGATCCGCTGGTTCTCCTCGCGCCGCTCGGCACTCCTCGTACTTTCGCTGCTGTCAGCCTGCGCCGCGTCCGGCATCGGGCAGACGCCAGAATCCGCCCCCACCACCGCCGCCTCGGCCTTCCTGCAGGGACGGTTCGCGGCGAGCCAGGGGGCGCTGCCGCTCGCCGCGGCGGAGTTCCTGCGCGCGCACGACGCCGACCCGACCAACCTCGTGCTGCATGAGCAGGCGTTCCTCTCCGCCCTGCTGGCCGGCAGGCCGGATGTCGTGGGGCTGGCGCAGGGGCTGGCAAACAACCAGGCGGCGCAGCTCGTGCTGGTGAACGAGGATGCCAGGCAGGGCCACTGGGACACCGCGATCAAGCGCCTGCAGGCCATGCCGCGGCAGGGCGTGACGCAGCTGCTGGTGCCACTGCTGCTCGCCTGGTGCGAGCAGGGCGCCGGCCACACGGATGCGGCGCTCTCCACCCTGCATCCGCTGATGCAGCAGCAACGCACGCAGGCGTTGGCGACGCTGCACGCGGCGATGATCGACGATCTGGCCGGACGGACCAGCGAGGCCGACCGGAATTACGCGACGGCCGCCGCCGCGTTTGGCCCCTCGAGCCTCGAGCTTGCGCGCATCTTCGCCAGCTGGGACGCGCGGAACGGCCGCCAGCAGGAGGCGCTGGGCGTGCTCGCCGGGCTCGGGTCCGGCGGCGAGATGGGGCTCGCGCAACCGGCGCTGGACCGCGACGTCGCGCAGAAGGTGATCCGCAATGCCACCGACGGCATGGCGGCTGCCTATCGCTTCGTGGCGCTGGCGGTGCAGCAGCAGAACAACGGCAGCTTCGCGGTGGTGCTGCTGCGGCTCGCGCTCGACGTGAGCCCGGATGACACGATGTCGCGGCTGGCGATGTCGGAGATCTATGGCGCGAACCGTCAGCCGGAGCTGGCGTTGGCGGCGCTCGACCCGATCGGGAAATCCGACCCGCTCTACGAGGCGGTGCAGATGCGCCGGGCGCTATACATGAGCGCGCTGGGCAACAACCAGGGCGCGCTCGCCATCGTGAAGCGGCTGGTCGATGCCTTCCCGGCGCTGCCGGAGCCGGCAGTGGTGGAGGGCGACATCCTGCGCCAGGAGAACAGTTTCGCCGACGCGGTGAAGGCCTATGACATCGCGGTGGCGCGCAACAAGGATCCGGGCCCCGGAACCTGGGTCCTGTTCTTCAACCGCGGCATCGCCTACGACCGTTCCGGCAACTGGCCGAAGGCGGAGGCGGATTTCCGCCACGCGCTGAAGCTCTCGCCGAACCAGCCCAGCGTGCTGAACTATCTCGGCTACTCGCTCGCCGACCAGGGGCGCGACCTGCCGGAGGCACGGCGCATGATCGAGCGTGCGCTGGCCGCCCACCCGAATGACGGCGCCATCGTGGACAGCCTCGGCTGGGTGACGCTGAAGCAGGGCGACGTCGCGGGCGCGGTGCGCTACCTTGAGCGCGCGGTGGAACTGGCGCCGGAGGACTCGACGGTGAACGGGCACCTCGGCGATGCCTATCTCGCTGCCGGGCGCCGGCTGGAGGCAGCGTTCCAGTGGCAGCGTGCGCTCGACCTCAAACCCGAGCCGGCCGATGCCGCGAAGCTGCGCGAGAAACTGGCGAAGGACGAGGAAGCACTACGGGCTCGTGCCGGCGCGCCGGCGAAAGCGGTGCGCTGAACGCGTCGGCCTCGTCCTCACGTGGCCGCCGCCGAATACGCGTTCGCCAAGGTCAACCTGTATCTTCACGTCACCGGCCGGCGCGCTGATGGCTACCACCTGCTCGACAGCCTCGCGGTGTTTCCCGCGGCGGGCGACTGGCTGAAGGCGGAGCGCTCCGACGTGCTCACGCTGGCCGTCGACGGGCCGTTTGCGGCGGCGCTGGAGGGTGGGGACAATCTGGTGCTGCGGGCGGCGAGGGCGCTTGATCAGGCGCGCGGCGCCGCGCTGCGGTTGACAAAGAACCTGCCGGTAGCGTCCGGCATCGGCGGTGGCTCGGCGGACGCGGCGGCGGCGCTGCGGCTGCTGTCGCGGTTGTGGGAGTGTCCCGTGCCGGAGGGTGCTGCGCTGGCGCTGGGCGCCGATGTGCCGGTCTGCCTCGGCTCGCGTCCCGCGCGCATGCAGGGGGTGGGGGAGGTGCTGCTGGCGGCGCCGCGGATCCCGCGCTTTGGCATGGTGCTGGTCAATCCCGGCGTGCCGGTGGCGACGCCTTCGGTGTTCAAGGCGCGGCAGGGCGGGTTCTCGGCGCCGGCGGAGCTGCCTGAGGCTTGGAACAGCACGGAGACAATGGCGCGCGACCTCGCGGCCCTGCGCAACGATCTCGAGGCGCCGGCGATCGGGCTCTGCCCGCCGATCGGCGAGGTGCTGGCGGCGATCAGGTCGACGCCTGGCTGCCTGCTCGCGCGGATGAGCGGGTCCGGGGCGACGTGTTTTGGAATCTACGCCACCTTCGACGAGGCGATCGCCGCGGAGGCGCTGCTCGCCCGTCCGGGCTGGTGGGTGTGGGGTGGGCCTTGCGGCGGCCTGCCCACCTGACCTAAGCCGGCGCGCGCGTTGGGGCGTCGCCAAGCGGTAAGGCAGCGGATTTTGATTCCGCCATGCGGAGGTTCGAATCCTCCCGCCCCAGCCAGCTTCCTGCGCGGACTGCCTCAGTCGCCGAGGCCGAACGGGTCGTCGATCGAGGGCGAGGGAGGCGTGAACCAGGCCGGCCCGGTCTCGGTCATGTGGATGTGGTCCTCGAGCCGCATGCCGAACTCGCCGTAGATGCAGATCGTCGGCTCGTTGGAGAAGCACATACCGGGTGCGAGGCGCGTTGTGTCGCCGCGCACGATGTAGGGCTCCTCGTGCACGTCGAGCCCGATGCCGTGGCCGGTGCGGTGCGGCAGGCCGGGCAGGCCGTATTCCTTGGCGAAGCCCGCGCCCTCGATCACGTCGCGGGCAGCGCGGTCGAGTGATTCGCAGGTGACGCCGAGCTGCGCCGCGGCGAAGACGGCCTGTGTCGCACGCTTCTCCACGTCCCAGACCTCGCGCTGGCGGGCGCTCGGCTCGCCGAACACGTAGGTGCGCGTGACGTCGGACTGGTAGCCGTGCATCGGCGCGCCGATGTCGACCAGCACCGTGTCGCCCTCCTTCAGGATCTGCGGGTAGGGCACGCCGTGCGGGTAAGCGGTCGCTTCTCCGAACAGGACGATGCAGAAGCTGGCCGGCAGGTCGAAGCCGAGCGCGGTGTGGGCCTGGGCGACGAAGGCCTCGACCTCGGTGGTGGCGATGCCGGGCCGCAGGATTGCGGCGGCGGCGCGGTGCACCGCCAGCGTGAGGTTCATCGCGTGCTTCATCAGCGCGATCTCGGCCGCGGACTTGATCATGCGGCAGGCCGCGGTGATCGGCCGGGCGTTGATGAAGTTGAACGAATTGCCGGCGCGGCGCAGGCCGTCCACGGTGAAGAAGGGCGTGGCGGGATCGATCGCGATCGTGCCGCTGGCGTAGCCCATGGCGCGCACGGCATCGACCACCAATGCGGTCGGTTCCTGGTGCTCGTGCCAGGCGTGGATGCGGCCGGGGAGCGTGATCATGGTCTCGAGCTTGGCCTGCTCGAAGGCGGGGGTGATGTAGGCGATCTCGCCCTCTGCCGGGATGACGGCACCGTGCAGCCGCTCCGAGCCCCTGAGGCGCAGGCCGGTGAAGTAGAAAGTGGCGGTGGAGGCATCGAGGTAGAGCGCCTCCACGCCCTGCGCGCGCATCAGCGCCTGGATCCGGGCGATACGCGCGCGACGCTCCTCGGGCCCGACCGGCGGCACCACGTCGCGCATCGAGTGGAATTTCGCGAGCTCGGCTTCCGCGGTTGAACCGCCGACCCCGCGCGTCACGCGGCCGCTCCCCAGCCGGCGATGATTTCCTGCAGGGCGGGGGCGGCGAGGGCGGCGTAGACGGTGAGGGAGGGCACGTCCGAGGGCGTGTACCAGTGCGCCTCGTGCAGGATGTTCAGCGTGCCGATGGTGCGCCCGGCCCAGCGCACGGGGACATTGACGCAGCTCTCGCAGCCCAGCGAGCGGATCAGCTCGTGGTCGAAGAAGGCTTCCTTGACGTCCGCATAGGTGTCGAGAAACCGGCACTTGCCCTCCAGCAGCACGGAGGCGGTGCTCTTGTTGATCGGCTTTGCACCGCCCACGGGATAGGCGTCCGGCAGATTGCTGTAGTAGCGCTGGTTCTCGCCCTTGTCCCAGTTCAGCGCGAGCACGGTGAACAGCTTGTGGCCGATCGCCTCCGCGACGGCGCGGTCGATTGCGGCGAGGCGGCCGGCGACGGTGTCGGCGGAGGCGGCGGCGAGGATGCCGGGGAACGGATCGGGCTGGCGCGGCGGACGGCTCATCGCGGGCGGGCTCCTTGTTGTCGTTGCGCGATGATAGGCGCGCGGCGCGGCGTTGCCAGCCCGCGCGGCCATGCGCCTCAGTCGTTCCAGTAGAGCGTCGTCGGGTTAGCGATGAGCAGCTGGTGCTGGAGCTCGGCGGTGGGCGCGATGCGGGGAATCATATCCACGAGGTGCCCGTCATCCGGGATCGCCTTTTCCATGTTCGGGTGCGGCCAATCCGTGCCCCAGAGAGCGCGGTCCGGATAGTCGGCGACGAGGGGGGCGACAGCGTGGGCGAAAGCGTTCCACGGGTCGCCGTTCGCGGTGTCCAGGCGGTCCGGGCAGGTGGCCTTGAACCAGAGGTCGGGCCGTGAATCGAGCAGGCGGCGGAACGCCTTCATGTCCGCGCCGTGCGGCCCCTGCGCCACATCCGGGCGGCCCATGTGGTCGACGACGAGCGGCACCGGGATCGCGTCCATGAACGGGCGGAGCTCCTCGAGGATGTCGGCTTCGAAATAGATCACGACGTGCCAGCCCTTCGGCAGGCGCCGCGAGACGTCGAGGAACTTGTCCTTCGGCGCGTCGTCCACCAGGCGTTTCAGGAAGTTGAAGCGCACGCCGCGGATGCCGCCCGCGTGCAGGGCGGCGAGTTCGGCATCGGAAATCGCGGGATCGACCACGGCGACACCGCGCGCGCGGCCCTCCGAGCGGGCGATGGCGTCCAGCGTGGCGGCGTTGTCCGTGCCGTGGCAGCTCGCCTGCACGATGACATTGCGCGAGAAGCCGAGATGGTCGCGCAGCGCGAACAGCATCTCCGGTCCCGCGTCCCCGGGCAGATATTTCGCCTTCGGACTGAACGGAAAGCGCGCCATGGGGCCAAAGACGTGGCAATGCGCGTCGATGGCGCCTGGCGGCGGCGCGTAGCGCGGCTTCGAGGGGTTGGGATGCCAGCTGACGATGCGGTCACTCATGCGAACATCTCTCCCTCGGCGCGCGCCGTGCGGCCGGTTTTGCCGATCCTTGCCGCCGGCGCGGCGGTGGCGTCAAGCCGAGCCGGGCTGCCGGCTTCCTGCATCGCGTGGCGGCGGCCGTGTTACCGGATGACTCGCCAGGACATTCGATTTCGCTAAGTATGCCAGGGTGCGCATCTGGGATCTCAACCTCCGCCACCTGGAGGCGATCGTTGGGATCGCCGATCTGGGCACGATGAATGCCGCCGTGCGGGTGGTGAACCTGACCCAGCCCGCGATAACCCAGGCCTTAGCACGCATCGAGTGCCTGATCGGCGCGCAGCTCTTCGAGCGCCGCCACAACGGCATGGTGCCGACGCCGGCGGCGATGCTGCTGGTGCCGCGCGTCCGCGCCGCGCTGGACCACATCGCGAGCCTGCACGTCAGCCCCTCGCACGTCACGATGTCGCGCATGCGTGCCCTGCTCGCGCTCGCCGATGCCGGCAGTTACGGCGGCGCGCGCGAGGCGACCGGGCTGTCGCTGCCCTCGCTGCATCGCGCCGTGAGCGATCTCGCGCTCGCGCTGCGCCGGCGGCTCGCGGAGCGGCGGGGGAAGATGGTGGTGCTGACCGAGACCGGGGTAGCGATGGCCCGCGCCTTCCGGCTCGCGCGCGTGGAGCTGGAGGCGGGGCTGGCCGAGCTCGAGGCGCTGCGCGGGCGCGAGACGCGCGGCATCATCATCGGGGCGATGCCGCTGTCCCGCGCACGCGTGCTGCCGGTGGCAATCGCGCGCTTCCTCGCGCGGCATCCGCAGGTGCGCATTTCCATCGTGGAGGGTTCACGCGCGGAACTGGTGGAGCCGCTGCGCAACGGCGTGATCGACCTGATGCTCGGCGCGCTGCGCGACCCGCTGATCGAGCCGGACCTCGTGCAGCAAGCGCTTTTCCGGACCGTGCCGGTGATCGTCGCGCGGAAGGGCCATCCGCTGGAGGGGCGCCGGCCCTCGCTCGAGCAGCTTGCGGGCTACCCGTGGATCGTCGGCGCGCTGGGGGCGCCGCTACGCGAACGGTGGGAGCAGATGTTCGCCCGCGCCGGCCTGCCGCGCCCGCCCGTGCCGGTGGAATCCGGATCCGTCATGATCATCCGGCAATTGCTGATCGGTGGTGACTTCCTGACGATGCTCGCGCCGGACCAGGTTGCGGTGGAGATCGAGGCCGGGTGGCTGACGGCGATCTGTCCCGCGCCCCCCGGCCTCGAACGCATGATCGGCATCACCGCGCGGGCATCGTGGCGGCCGACCTCGGTGCAGGCGGCGTTCGTCGAGGATCTCCAGGTCGTCGCGGGCGCCGGCTGAGGCTCAGGCCGGTTCCAGCAGCACCGTTGCCGCGGCTGTGTTCGAGATCGGCAGGTGGTAGTTGCGGTGAAGCTCCCGCGCGCCGGGCCCGAGCGCGCCGCGGGCGGCAATCCAGTTCAGCACCTCCACGCCCTGCGTGCCGGCGAGGCGCACCATCTCGGGGATGGAATCCCGCGTCAGCGCGTCGGGGTCGGTCGCGAGATGGTCGAGGCAGAACCGGTCGTAGTCGGGGTTCATGAAGCCGGCGCGCTCGCCGTCGAGCTGGTGGGAGAGGCCGCCGGTGCCGATGATGACGATGCGTTCCCCGCCCTTCCAGCTCGCCAGCGCCTTGTGCACCGAGCGGCCGAGAGCAAGGCAGCGCTTCGCGGAGGGCAGCGGGTGCTGCACCGTGTTGATGCCGATCGGCACCAGCCTTACCGGCCATTCCTTGACCCCGGGCCAGGCCAGCTCGAAGGGGATGGAGATGGCGTGGTCCACCAGCATTTCCTGGCAGGTGACGGGGTCGAACTCGTCGTCCACGAGTTGCTCGATGATGTGCCAGCTCAACTCGGGGTCGCCCTTGAACGGCTTGTAGAGCGGCAGGCCCCAGCCTTCGTCCTCGTTGCGGTACTCGGCCGCGGCGCCGACGGCGAAGGTGGGCATCTTGTCGAGGAAGAAGTTGAGCCCGTGGTCGTTGGAGAATACCACCGCCACGTCGGGCTTCGCCTTCGCGAGCCATTCATGGACTTTCGGGAACCCGTCGAAGAAGGGTTTCCAGTAAGGAGTTTGCTGGTCGCCGCGGTGGATGGCGCCGCCGATGGCGGGCACGTGACTGGTGAAATAGGCGCCAATGATGTCGGCCATCTTATGCCCTCGTGCCCTGAAGCTGCTTCGCCCGATCCTGCCGAGCCCGATCCTGCCGAGCCTGGTCGAGCAGGAATTGCTTGAACGCCTCGACGCTGCGGCCAGTCTGCAGCGCACCGACATCCTGCACGTTGAGGCCGAAGATGCCGGCGAGCTTGGCGAGGTAGTAGATGTTGCCGCCGGCCGCGATCATGCCCAGCACGTCGCGTTTGGCGACCGCGGCGCGCTGCTCGGGCGTGAGGTGGAAGCGCCGGCAATAGGCCTCCTCGTCCGCCAGGAATGCCTCGCGGTTTTCCTTGCGGTTGAAGGAGAAGCACATGGCGTTGAGCTGGTAGCCCTTGCGCGCGGCGTCGCCGTCGAACAGCGTCGTGCCCGGAATGGGGCCGGGGTCCGCGCCCGGTGTCGGCCGTGTCGGCATGGATCGCTCTCCCTTGCTGCGATATGATTGCAGCCACTGGATGGCGGCCGGGCGCCTTGACCTGAATCAAACAAGGGGCGTTCCCGGCGGCGGCCTGGCCAAGGGGCGCGCGATTCGAGGTGGAATTAGCCTGGGCTTATGGACAGTCCCCGGTTCCGATTGGCATAGGCGTCGCGCCGCGGGCAAAGCGGGCGCGCCGGCGGTCTTGCCCGGAGCGGCCGGGCGGGGGCACGCTCCGCGGCCCGCGCGGGGAAGAAGGCCAGGCGCGGTTTAAGAGAGGGAGGAAGTCCGTCGTGACGCTCGTCATCGATTGCCATGGGCATTACACCACCGTTCCCGAGGCGCATAACAAATGGCGCGAGGCGCAGAAGGCCGCCTACAAGGCGGGCCAGAAGGCGCCCGCCTATCCCAGCATCTCGGACGACGAGATCCGCGAGAGCATCGAGAAGAACCAGCTCCGCCTCATCCGTGAGCGCGGTGCGGACATGACCATCTTCTCCCCGCGCGCCAGCTCCATGGAGCACCATGTCGGCGACCAGGTGGTGAGCGAGGCGTGGTCGCAGGCGTGCAACGACCTCATCGCGCGCGTCGCCGGGATGTTTCCAGAGACGTTCGTGGGTGTCTGCCAGCTGCCGCAAAATCCTGCCAGCGACCTTTCCGCCTCCATCAAGGAGCTGCGCCGCTGCGTCGAGCAGATGGGCTTCATCGGCTGCAACCTCAACCCGGATCCGGGCGGCGGACATTTCAATCATCCGCCGCTGACGGACCCATACTGGTTCCCGTTCTACGAGGCGATGGTCGAGCTCGACGTGCCGGCGATGATCCATGTCTCGGGATCCTGCAACCCGGGGCTGCACGCGACCGGCGCGTTCTATATCGCCGCCGACACGATTGCCTTCATGCAGCTGATCGAGGGTGACCTGTTCGCGCGGTTCCCGAAGCTCCGCTTCATCATCCCGCACGGCGGCGGCGCGGTGCCGTACCATTGGGGGCGCTACCGCGGTCTTGCGGACATGCTGAAGAAGCCGGCGCTGGCCACGCACCTGATGAACAACGTGTTCTTCGACACCTGCGTTTATCACCAGCCCGGCGTCGACCTGCTGGCGCGGGTGATCGAGACCAAGAACATCCTGTTCGGATCCGAAATGGTGGGCGCGGTGCGCGGCATCGACCCTACCACCGGGCACTACTTCGACGACACCAAGCGCTATATCGACGCGCTGCCGATCACGCCCGAGGAGCGCCACGCGATCTTCGAGGGCAACGCGCGGCGCGTCTTCCCGCGGCTCGATGCCAAGCTGAAGGCGCGCGGGTTATGACCGGGCAGGGCGCCGGCGCGCATCCTGACGTCCACGACTATATCGCGGAGTTCGAGGATATTCCGGGCACGCGCGTCTATACGGCGGCGCGCGCGCGCAAGGGCTATCACCTCAACCAGTTCGCGATGAGCCTGATGAAGCCGGAGAATCGCGAGCGCTGGAAGAAGAACGAGCGCGCCTATCTCGACGCGTGGCCGATGACGGAGGAGCAGAAGCAGGCGGTGCTGGCGCGCGACTACAACCGCCTGCTCGACCTCGGCGGCAACATCTACTTCCTCGCCAAGGTGTTCTCCACCGATGGGCTGAGCTTCCTGCAGGCGGTCTCGACCATGACCGGCATGACCGTGGCGGAATACCAGGCGATGATGAACGCCGGGGGGCGCTCGCCCGAAGGTGTGCGTTCGATCAGGGAGAAGCGCTGATGGCCCGCATCACCGCCGGTGTGGCGACGAGCCACGTGCCGCTGCTCGGGGTCGCCGTTGACCAGGGCAAGACGCAGGACGCGTACTTCAAGCCGATCTTCGACGGCTATGAGTGGAGCAAGCGCTGGGAGGCGGAGCAGAGGCCCGACGTGATCGTGCTGGTCTACAATGACCACGCCTCGGCCTTCGACATGAAGATCATCCCGACCTTCGCGATCGGCTGTGGCGAGCGGTACAAGCCCGCGGACGAGGGTTGGGGACCGCGCCCGGTGCCGGACGTGATCGGCCATCCCGACCTTGCCTGGCACATCGCGCAGAGCCTGATCCTGGATGATTTCGACATGACCATCATCAACGAGATGGATGTCGATCACGGGCTGACCGTACCGCTCTCCATGATGTACGGCACGCCCGCCGCCTGGCCGGCGAAGATCATTCCGCTTGCGGTCAATGTCGTGACCTACCCCGTGCCCTCCGGCAATCGCTGCTGGCTGCTGGGCGAGGCGATCCGGCGCGCGGTGCAGAGTTTCCCCGAGGACCTCAACGTGCAGGTCTGGGGCACCGGCGGCATGAGCCACCAGCTGCAGGGACCGCGCGCGGGGCTGATCAACGCCGCGTGGGACAGCAAGTTCCTCGACGGCATGATCGGCGAGAGTGACGCGCTGCGCCGCATCCCGCATATCGAATACCTGCGCGAGACCGGCTCCGAGGGGATCGAGATGGTGATGTGGCTGATCATGCGCGGCGCGCTGGGGCGCACGACGAAATGCCTGCACCGGCATTACCATGTGCCGTGCAGCAACACCGCGATCGGTCATCTTGTCCTGGAACCGGTTGACTGATCCCAGCGGCCGAGAGGTCCGATTTCGTACTGGAGGAATAACGACGATGCGTATCGCTCTCGCCGGCGCCGGCGCGTTCGGGGAAAAGCACCTCGAGGGGCTCAGGAACATCGATGGCGTCGAGATCATCTCGGTGATCAGCCGCACCGCGGCGCAGGCCGAGGCGGTCGCCGCCAAATATGGGGCAAAGCACAGCGGGACGGAGCTTTCCGAGGTGCTGGCGCGCCGCGACGTCGATGCCGTGATCCTGTGCACGCCCACCCAGATGCACGCGGCGCAGGCGATGGCGTGCATGGATGCGGGCAAGCATGTGCAGGTGGAAATCCCGCTCTGCGATTCCTGGGCGGATGCGCAGGCGGTGCTGACGAAGAGCCGCGACACGGGCCTCACCTGCATGGTGGGCCACACGCGGCGCTTCAACCCGAGCCATCAATGGGTGCACAAGCGTATCGTCGCCGGTGAGTTCCACGTGCAGCAGATGGACGTGCAGACCTTCTTCTTCCGCCGCAGGAACATGAACGCGAAGGGCGCGCCGCGGAGCTGGACGGACCATCTGCTCTGGCATCATGCCGCGCACACGATCGACCTGTTTGCCTATCAGGCCGGGCGGATCGTGAAGGCGAACGCGATGCAGGGGCCGAAGCACGAGGAGCTCGGCATCGCGATGGACATGTCCATCCAGCTGAAGAGCGAGACGGGTGCTATCTGCACGCTCTCGCTCTCCTTCAACAACGATGGGCCGCTCGGGACCTTTTTCCGCTACATCGGCGACACGGGAACCTACATTGCCCGTTACGACGACCTGGTGAACGGCAAGGAGGAGGCGATCGACGTCTCCAGGGTCGATGTCAGCATGAACGGCATCGAGCTGCAGGACCGGGAGTTCGTCGCCGCCATCCGCGAGAAGCGCGAGCCTAACTCCTCGGTGGCGCAGGTGCTGGACTGCTACCGCGTGATCGGCGAGCTGGCCGCCAGCCTCGAGGCGCAGGACGGCTGGTCCTGAGCTGCTAGCGCAGGAAGCGGGAGACGATCCGGGCGGGCGGCGAGAGACCGCGCGGGCGCCATAGCAGGGACGCCGCGATCGCGACGCCGATGGCCACGATGCGCAGCGAGGCACCGCCGGTTGCGATGTCTGGTGGCAGCAGCACGGCGAATAGCGCGCCAGTGGCGCTCCAGAGCCCCCAGATCGCGAGCGCGCCGAGCAGCGCGCCGCGATGGCTGCCGACGCCGCCGACCACGAGCATCGCCCAGACCTGGAAGGTCAGGACGGGGACGAAATTATCGGGGGCGATGTAGCCGATCAGGCTGGCCTGCACCGCGCCGGCGAGGCCCATCGCCGCCGCTCCCAGCGCCATTGCCTGGATGCGCAGGCGCCGCGGTTCGCAGCCGAGGGAGGCGGCGGCGGCTTCGTCCTGCGCGAGCGCGCGCAGCGCACGGCCGAAGGGGCCGGCGGTGATGCGGTCGATCGCAAGCCAGGCGGCGCCCGCGGCGGCGGCGGTGATCGCGAGGTCGAGCAGGCCGCGCCCGAGCCCGCCGGGAGGAACCGAGGCGAGCAGGTGCGGGATGAAGGCGATGCCGAACGGCCCGCCGGTGAGCCCCTGCGCGTTCGCCGCCAGTTCCTGCAGCGCGACGGCGATGCCGAATGTTCCGATAGCAAGATAATCGGCGCGCAGCCGCAAGGTCGCGAGGCCGACCACCGCGGCGGAGGCGGCGGAGGCGAGCGCGGCACCGATCCATCCCACCAGCACCGGCAGGCCGAGGCCGCCGACATGGCCCGGTCCCGGCGCGCCGTGCCAGGGGGGCACGGTGAGCAGGGCCGAGACATAGGCGCCGACGCCGATGAAGCCCGCCACACCGACGTTGAACAGGCCCGCGAAGCCCCATTGCACGTTGAGGCCCAGCACAGCGATGAAGTTGACCAGCACTTCGGTCGCGAAGAAGGCGAGGTAGGAGAGAACGCCGGTCATTGCGTCATCGTTCCATGCCGAACAGGCCCTGCGGGCGCACCAGCAGCACGGCGAGCAGCAGCAGGAAGGCGACCCCGCCACGCCATTGGGCGCCGATCAATGGCACCGCCAGCGCCTCGGACACGCCCACGATCATGCCGCCGGCAAGCGCGCCCGGCACGCTGCCAACGCCGCCGAGGATGACGCCCGCGAACAGCGGCAGCAGCAGGTCGAAGCCCATGTAGGGGCGGATCTGCACGGTGAGGCCGAGGAAAGCGCCAGCCAGCGCCGCGAGCCCGCCGCCGAGCCACCAGGTGGCGCGCACCACGCGGGCGGGGTCGATGCCAGCGACGCGCGCGAGGTCCGGGTTTTCGGCGACGGCGCGCATGGCGCGGCCCATCGCGGTGCGGGTGAGCAGCAGGTGCAGCGCGATGCCGGCCAGGCCAGCGAGCACGACGACGGCGAGCTGGTCCGGTGTCGCGCGCACGCCCCAGCCGAGCGGCATCGCGATCTGCAGGTCCTGGCTGTAATATTTTGGTTCCGGCGTGAAGGCGAACTCGATGAGGCTGCGCACGGCGAGCGAAGCGCCGAAGCTTGCCATCACCAGCACGATTTCCTCGCCGCGACGGCGCAGGCGGCGGAAGAGCAGCCAGTCCAGCAGCAGCGCCAGCGCGCCGGTGATCGCCATCGCCACCGGCAGCGCGATGATGAGGGGCCAGCCGAAGGAGAACGGCCCGATGCCGTCGCCGCCGAGGAATTGCGAGAGCGCGCCCGCAACCACCAGTGCCGCGTATGCGCCCACGGTGAGGAAGTCGCCATGCACGAAGTTGGCGAAGCGCAGGATGGAGTAGGTCAGGGTGAGGCCGACGCCACCAAGGCCTAGGAGCGCGCCTGTCAGGATACCGTCGGCGAGGAATTGCGGGTTCATGCGGCGTGCGCACCCTCTACCTGGCCCAGGAAGAGCCGCGCGAGAAGCTTGCCGTCGCGCAGCGGTGCCGCCGGGCCGTCATGCGCGACGCGACCTTCCACCAGCACCAGCGCGCGGTGCGCGATGGCGAGGGCGGCGGCGACGTTCTGTTCCACCAGCACCACGGCGACGCCCTGTACCGCGATCTTGGCGATGCCGGCGAACACGCCGGCCACCAGCGCCGGGGACAGGCCGGCGGAAGGCTCGTCGAGCAGAAGCACGCGAGGGTGCGGGATCAGCGCGCGGGCGATCGCCAGCATCTGCCGCTGCCCGCCCGAGAGCCGGCCGGCGGCGAGTGTGGGGCGGGTCGCGAGATCGGGAAAGGTTTCGAGCATCGCCTCGATGCGCGCGGCGCGGCGGGGGCGCGGCAGGACCGCGGCGCCGATCTCGAGATTTTCGCGGATGGTCATGCGCGCGAAGACGTTTTCCGTCTGCGGCACGAAGGCGATGCCCTCGCGCACCAGTGCATGCGCCGGCGCGGTGAGGTGCCGGCCTTCGAGCGCGACGGTGCCCTCTCGTTGTGGGATGAGCCCGGCGATCGCCTTGGCGAGCGTGGATTTGCCAGCGCCATTGGGGCCGAGCAGCGTCACGATCTCCCCCGCGGCGACGGCGAAGGAGACGCCGCGGACGATGGGCAGGCCCTTCTCGTAGCCGGCGACGATGTTTTCCACCGCGAGCACCGTCATGCGGCGGCGCCCAGATAGCTCGCGGCGACGCGCGGGTCCGCCAGCACCTCGGCCGGACGGCCCTCGGCGATGATCCGGCCCGATTCCATGGCGTAGACGCGGTCGCAGAGACCGCCGATGAAGCCCATGTTGTGCTCGACCATGAGCAGGCCGATGCCATCGTCGCGCAGGGCGGCGAGGTGGTTCCCGATCGTCTCGAGCAGGGCGGGGTTCACGCCTGCCGCCGGCTCGTCGAGCAGGATCATGCGCGGCGCGGCCATCAGGACGCGGCCGAGTTCCAGCAGCTTGCGTTGCCCGCCGGAGAGCACGCGGGCAGGGTCGCGGGCGAGGCGGGTGAGCGCCAGGCGTTCGAGGATCCGTTCCGCCCGTTCGCGCGCCGCGAGCTCGCGCGCGCGGGTGCGGTGCGGCGCGAGGGCTGCCGCGAGCATCGCGCCATGGGGGGCGGCGACCATCAGGTTTTCGAGCACGGTGAGCTCGGGGAAGGGGCGTGGGATCTGGAATGTGCGGCCGAGCCCGGCGGCGAGGCGTGCCGCTGCCGGCAGGCTCGTGAGCGATCGTCCCTCGAAACGAATCTGCCCGGCGGCGGGGCGGATGGCGCCGGCGATGAGGTTGAACAGCGTCGTCTTTCCGGCGCCGTTGGGGCCGATGAGGCCGGTAATGCTGCCGGGCGGGGCGGCGATGCTGGTGCCGTCCACCGCCGCCACGCCGCCGAAACGGACCACCGCGTCGCGGACTTCCAGCAAACCCGTTCTCCCGTTGACGAGGCCGGCGGGTCATCCGCTGGCCCGGATCCCTTGACCCGGATCCCCTGACCCGGATCCCCCGACCCGCATCCCTTGACCGGGCGGGGCATCAAGGCATGCTTCCGGCGCCGCAGGCAAGAAGCACGGCACCTGAAAGCAGCATGCAGGAGGCGACTCTGAGCCACAGGATCCGCATCAGCGAGGCCCGCTCGGGCCTGGACGTCACGGCGGAGCTGGATGCCGCGCGCGCGCCGGCCAACACGGCGTTTCTGTGGAACCTGCTGGTGGAGCCGCGCGCCATCGGGGGCATCCACGCGATGTGGACCGGGCCCGAGATTTCCTGCCCGGTGCCGGACGCGATGCTGACCGGGGAGCAGCGCGCGCCGCTTCCAGTAGAGTGCGGAACGATCATGCCACAGCCCGGGGAGATCGTGCTGGCATACCTGCCGGCGCGGTTTTGGGGCGGGGGCGAGGCGCCGGTGTTCGATATCGGCCTGTTCTACGGCCCGCAGGCGCGCCTGTTCTTTCCCGTGGGCTGGATCACGGGCAGTGTGGTGGGAAGGGTCGCGGACGTGGCGGCGCTCGCCGCCGGGTGCGGCGCGATCCGGCGCAACGGGCAGGCGACGCTGATGTTCTCGCGCGTGCCATGAGCGAGGAGTTCACGCTCTGGGATCTGCGTGTCACGGTGGAGGCCCCCGAGGGGGCGACGCTCTACTGCGGCGCGAAGCCTGGCGACTGGTTCGAGCTGCGGGGCGAGATGCTGCACCTGCCGCCGGGGCAGGGGTTCTCGATCTACTCGCTCGCCGCGCTGCTGCCGCTGCTGCCGGCGAAGCAGCGGCGCTGTGATCCCGCGGACTGGATGGCGACGGACGACCTCGTTGCCTGCCCGGACCCGAACTGCCCCAGCCGGTTTCGTATCACGCGCGTGGGGGAGCGCCGTTTCCGCCGCTCGGAGGTGACCAAGACATGAGCCTGGAACAGGCAACGCTTGCGCCCGGGTATACGATCCCGCGGCTGATCAAGGGCGGCTGGCAGCTTGCCGGCGGGCATGGCGAGATCGATCGCGCGGCGGCGCTGGCGGATATGGATGCCTATGTCGCGGCGGGTGTTACTGCATTCGACTGCGCCGATATCTACACCGGCGTCGAGCAAATGATCGGCGACTGGCGGCGCGCGCGTCCCGAGGTCGCCGCGGGTGTCCGTGTGCATACGAAATTCGTGCCGGACATCTCGGCGCTGGCGACGCTGAGCGCGGGCGAAATCGAGCGGCTGATCGACCGCTCACGCACCAGGCTCGGGATGCAGACGCTCGATCTCGTGCAGTTTCATTGGTGGGACCTTGCGATTCCCGGATGGGTGGAGACGGCGCGGACACTCGCCGCGCTGCGCGACCGCGGCTGGATCCGCCTGCTCGGGGGGACCAATTTCAATACGGCATCGTTGCGCGCGCTGGCCGAGGCGGGCGTGCAAATGACGACGATGCAGGTGCAGTACTCGGTGCTGGACAACCGGCCGGCGAAGGAGATGGTGCCCTGGGCGCGGGCGAACGGGATGCATCTGCTTTGCTACGGCACCGTCGCAGGCGGGTTTCTTTCCGAGCGCTGGCGTGGCCGGCCGGACCCGGGCCTGGCGCTCGAGAACCGTAGCCTGGTGAAATACAAGCTTATCATCGACGATGCCGGTGGCTGGGACTTTTTCCAGGCGCTGCTCGACGCGATGGCGGGCGTCGCGGGACGGCATGGCGTGGATATCGCCGCGGTCGCCATTCGTCACGTGCTGGAACAGGAGGGCGTGGCGGCGGCGATTGTGGGTGTGCGCCACGGCGGGCACCTGGCGGCGCATCTGCGCGCGGGGAGCCTCGTGCTGGATGCGGCCGACCGGGCGGCGCTCGGCGCGGTGCTGGCACAGCGCCGAGCGCTCGAGGGCGACGTCTATGAGCTTGAGCGCGACCGGGAGGGGCGGCACGGGCGGATCATGAAATACGACCTGGGCCGCTCGCCCGCCTGACCCACCTTGTCAGCGCCGGGCTTCCGCCGCACGCTCGCGCCAGCGCAACACCGGCCCCAACGGGAGGACGATTCATGACCACACGGCTCAAGGCCCCACTGCTTGCCGCCCTCGCCATCGGGCTCGCCTCCGGGCCCGCGCTCGCCTGCACCACGACGATCGGCGTCGTCATGTCGCTTACGGGTCCGGCTGGCGCATATGGCCAGGCCGGCGCCAAGGCGGTGCAGATGGCGTTCCGCGACATCAACAAGGCCGGTGGCGCCGGGGGATGCGATCTTGCCGCCGATGTGCGCGACGCGCAGACCAGCGGCTCCGTCGCGGTGGACCAGGCGAAGCAGCTCGTCGACGTGGAGCACGTGCCCGGCATCATCGGCGGCATCATTTCCTCCGTCACCATCCCGATCCTGACCTCGGTGACCGCGCCGGCGCGGGTGCCGCAGATCTCGCCCGCCTCTTCCTCGCCCACCCTCACCACGCTCGGCGAGGAGGGCAAGACCAATGGCATCTTCTTCCGCACCATCACATCCGACGCGCTGCAGGGCGTGGTGGCGGCGCAGTACGCGATGTCGCTCGGCTACAAGAAGCTCGCGATCATCCATGTGAACAATGATTTCGGTGCCAACATGGTCCGCGAGTTTTCCGCCGCCTACAAGAAGCTCGGCGGCACCATCACGTCCGATACGCCATACAACGAGAAGCAGTCCTCCTACGCCGCGGAGGTGACGGCGGCGATGGCGGGCAAGCCGGACGCGCTCTATCTCGTCAGCTATCCGGTGGATGGCGCGACCATCGCGCGCGCCTGGATCAGCCAGGGTGGGCCGCAGAAATTCCTGCTCAACGACGGCATGAACAGTGCCGACTTCATCAAGGCGGTGGGAGCGAAGTATCTCAACCACGCCTTCGGCACGTCCTCCGGCACGGAACCGACGGCCTCGACCGCGTATTTCGAGAAGAACTTCAAGGCATTCTCGAAGCTCGACCCGGGCTCGCCCGGCGCGGTGCAGTCCTATGACGCGGCGGCGATCATGGGGCTGGCCGTCGCCATTGCGGGCAAGCCGGACCCGGCGGCGATCACGGCGGGTATCCGTGCGGCGGTGGACCCCAAGGGCACGCCGATCACCGCGGGCCCGGACGGGTTCCGCAAGGCGCTGGCGCTCATCAAGGCGCATAAGCCGATCCGCTATGTTGGCGTCATCGGGCCGATCGCGTTCGACAGCGTTGGTGACATCACCGGTCCGTTCGCCGAGTGGAAGATCGCGGGTGGCAAGGTCGTCACCACGGCGCAGGTTTCGACCGCGGACGTGACGAAGCTCATGGCGAAACTGGGCAAGTAACGCAGGGCGGAGGCGCTATCGCGCTGCCTTCCCATCCAGCCGTGGCGGGAGTCCCGAGCCTTTGGGCCGCCACGGCGCGGGAGGCGGCGTGCTATGCCGCGCTGGTCCGGGACGTCGATGTCGATATTGCCGTCATTGGCGGCGGCATTCATGGCCTCGCGGCGGCGTTGGCGGCGGCGGAGGCCGGCAAGAGCGTCGTGGTGCTGGAGGCGGTGGCGATCGGGCATGGCGCCTCGGGGCGCAATGGCGGGTTGGTCGTCCCGAGCCTTCCGCGCGTGGGCCCCGACGAGGTGTTGCGCATGTTCGGGCCGGAGCGAGGCGAGGCATTCATTCGCGTGGTGCTTGGCGCGCCAGGCGAGGTTTTCGGGCTCGTCGAACGCTTCGGCATCGATTGCGGGGCGCGGCAGGCGGGGTGGCTCAACCCGGCGCATGGTCCGGGTCTCGTCGCCAATCTGGAACGGCGACATGCGGCGTGGCAGCGCTTTGGCTGTCCGGCGACGTTGCTCTCGGCGGAGGAGACTCGGCGGCGCATCGGCTCCGTGCGGTTCCATGGCGCGATCGCGGATCCCACGGGAGGGCATCTCAACCCGCTTGCCTACACGCGCGGCCTGGCGCGGGCGGCGGCGCAGGCGGGCGCCGTGGTTCATGAACGGACGCCGGTGCGCCGCGCCGAGCAGCGAGGCGAGCGGTGGCGGCTGCTGACGGATACTGGCAGTGTCACGGCGGCCCGGGTGCTGCAGGCGACGAACGCGCAGCCGCCGGGTGTGCCGGCCGATGCCGGTGCCGCCGGTACCGTACCGCTCGTCGTCTATGAGCTCGCGACGCCTGTGCTCACGGCCGCGCAGCGTGCCGCCATCCTGCCGGGCGGTGAGTCGATGTCTGATACGCGCAACAACCTCTTTGCGTGCTGCATCGACGAGAGCGGGAGGATCGTCACGGGCGGCATGGCGCCGCTGACGCAGATCGGTGCACGGGACTGGCTGCCGCCGATGCTGGCGCGCCGGCTCGGGCGTATCTTCCCGCAGCTCGCGCCGGCGCGGTTCGAGTATGTCTGGTCCGGCCGGGCCGCGCTGACGCCGGATTTCCTGCCGCGCCTGTTCGAGGCGGCGCCGGGCTGGATCACGCCAATTACCTGCAATGGCCGCGGTGTCGCGCTTTCCACCGCGATTGGCGCGCGCGTGGGGCGATGGCTCGCGACCGATGGCGCCGCGGATCTGCCGCTGCCGCGCAGCGAGCCCCGGGCCATCCCGCTGCACCCGATCGCGGCGCGCGTGCCGCAATGGCTGCTGCCGCTGGGCATGCTCGCGGATGCGCGGGCGGAGCGGCGATCCCCTTGAAAAGACGGCCGGGGATGGGACCCCGCTGTGCGTGATACCTGGGTGTTGCCGTTTTGGCAGCGCCATGGTGTAAAAATGGTGCTATTGCGCAGCACATGCCTGTGCGACGGTCTACCGAATCAGAATGCCTCGGGGGGGCACCATGCACATCAATCCGACTCGTCTGCCACGTCGTCATCTGCTCGGGGCCGCGGCGGGAACGGCGCTGCTCAGCGTCGCGCCGGGTGCGCGTGCCGCGACCACGCAGGTCTCGCTGCAGCTCGGCTGGCTCATCGGCGGCAACCAGCTCGGCGACATCGCGGCGATGCAGCTCGGCTATTTCAAGGACGAGGGCATCGACCTGCGCATCGACGCCGGCGGACCGAACAACGATGGCGTGGCGGTGGTTGCCTCCGGCCGGGACACGATTGGCCAGCTCTCCTCCTCGCCCTCACTGATGCTCGCCGCCTCCCAGGATATCCCGGTGCGCTGCATCGCCGTCGGCGCGCAGAAGCATCCCTACGCCTTTTTCTCCCTGTCGAAGAACCCGGTGCGCAAGCCCGCGGACCTCAAGGGCAAGAGGGTCGGCATCCAGGCGACCGGCGTCATCCTGCTGCGTGCGCTGCTGGCCAAGAACGGCATGAGCGAGAGCGACGTGAAGATCGTGACGCTGGGCTCGGACATGGCGCCGCTGCTGACGGGACAGGTGGACGTGATCACCGGCTGGGTCACCAACACGACGGCGCTCGCGGTGCTGGGGCCGGATGTGGTGACGATGCTGCTATGGGATGCCGGCGTGCATCTCTACGCACTGCCCTATTACGCGACCGACGATACGTTGCGGAACCAAAAGGACGCGCTGGTGCGCTTCGTGCGCGCGGCGGCCAAGGGCTGGGCCTATGCCCATGCCAATCCGGACAAGGCCGTGGCACTGATGATCAAGGCCTACCCCAACCTCGTCGAGAAGGACGAGCTGGCGGCGGCCAAGACCATGCTTGCCGTGGAGTTCACGGAGGCCACAAAGAAGAGCGGCTGGGGCGCGATGGAGCCGGCGGTGTGGCAGGAGCAGATCGATCTCTGGGCACAGCTTAAGCAGTTCACCAAGAAGACGCCGAAGCTCAACGAGGTGATGACGATGGATATCCTCAACGCCACCACCGCGGACCGCCCGCGTATCGGCTGAGGCCACGTGATGCCGGCGGCAACCTTGGCGAGCAGCCCCGAAGACGCGCCGCCGGCTCTCGTCTGCGAGGGGGTCGGCGTGCGGTTCATGACGCAGGCGCGGGCGATGACCGCACTTGCCGATGTTTCGTTCACGCTGCGTGAGGGCGGGTTCCTGACGCTGCTCGGCCCCTCGGGCTGCGGCAAGTCCACCCTGCTGCGCGTGATCGCGGACATCATTGCGCCCACGGCGGGGCGGATGCAGGTGCTCGGCGGCACGCCGGCGGAGGCGCGCAAGGCGCGGCAGATCGGTTTCGTCTTCCAGGACCCGACACTGCTGCCCTGGCGCAGCGCGCTCGACAACGTGGCGCTCCCGCTCGAGGTCGGGGGCAAGCCGCGGCTTTCGTCCGGAGGCGTGTCGCCCATGGAGTTGCTGGAGCTCGTCGGGCTCTCGGGGTGGGAGAAGGCGCTGCCGCACCAGCTTTCCGGCGGCATGCGACAGCGCGTGGCGATCGCGCGCGCGCTGCTCGGCGGGCCGCGCCTGTTGCTCATGGACGAGCCCTTTGGCGCGCTCGACGAGATCACGCGCGACAGGCTCAACGAGGAGCTTCTGCGCATCTGGGCCGCAACCGGAACCACCATCGTCTTCGTCACCCACTCGATCTACGAGGCTGCGTTCCTCGGCGAGCAGGTGCTGGTGATGGCGGCGCATCCCGGGCGCGTGCGCGAGATCGTACCCGTCGTGCTGCCGGCGCCCAGGCGGCTTGCGGTGCGCGAGACGCCCGTGTTCAGCACGCTCGCGGCCAAGCTGCGTGCCAGCCTGGAGGGCGCGTGATGTCGTCCGCCGCCGTGCCCGCTCCCGATTTCTCGGCGGCCGAGGCCGCCTGGCAGCGCGACCAGGCACGGCAGCGCTGGCGCCGCCGGCTGCTGCCGCTCGCCGGTGGCGGCGTGCTGCTGGCGGTGTGGTGGCTGCTGATCGTGGTGTTTGGCGTGCGGCCGTTCATCGCGCCCTCGCCCATCGTTGTCGTGCAGACGCTTGCCGCGGACTGGCAGAAGCTGCTGCTCAACCTGATACCGACGGCGATCGAGTCGCTCGCGGGCTTCGCCCTCGGCAATATCGCGGCACTCGCAATCGCTGTTGCCTTCGTCCACAGCCGAACGTCGGAGTCGATGTTCTATCCGGTCGCGGTGCTGATCAACGCGATTCCCGTGGTGGCGAAGGCGCCGATACTGTTGTTGCTGTTGGGCAACGGACTCGAGCCCAAGATCGCGATCGCGGCGCTGATCTGCTTCTTCCCAACGCTGGTGAACATGGTGAAGGGGCTGCAAGCCGTCTCACCGCAGGCGATGGAGCTGATGCACGTGCTCTCCGCCACGCGCGCGGAAGTGTTCTGGAAGCTGCGGCTCTATGCCTCGCTGCCGTTCCTGTTCTCGGCGCTGCGCATCTCGGCCTCGACCGCCGTGATCGGCGCGATCGTCGGGGAATGGATCGGCTCGCAGGTCGGCATCGGCGCACTGATCATGCAGGCGACATACAATTTCGACTCGGCGCTGCTCTACGCGACCGTGGTGGTGGGATCGCTGTTTTCCGTCGCCTTCTTCATGGCCGTGGACCTTGCCGAGCGCCTGGTGATCCGCTGGCAGCCGGCCAATTCATGAAACCCAATTCCTGACCTGAGGTTCCGTCCGATGACCGACATGATCAACGAACCCGCCGGGCAGGCCCGCGTTGCGAGCCGGGCCGATGTCGTCGTGGTGGGCGGCGGGCCGGCGGGCTTCAGCGCGGCGGTCGCGGCCGCGCGCAAGGGCGCGAAGGTGACGCTGCTGGAGCGCTACCCGTATCTCGGGGGCCTGGCGTCCGGCGGCATGGTCCTGGTGCTCGACGACATGTGCAACGGCGCCGAGATCACGGTGCAAGGCATCTGCGGCGAGTTGGTGGACCGCATGACCGCGCTCGGCCTTGCCGTGGCGCCGCCGGAATCGGATCGCGGGCACGACCCGGCGATGTATCGGCGCTGGTCGCGCTGGGGGCTGTTCGACTTCAATGTCCGCACGCGCCCGCATCCGATCTGCTACTCCGTCGCCTTCGATCCCGATGGCTGGAAGCGCGCTTCCGACGACATGGTGCGCGAGGCGGGGGTGGAGCTGCGGCTGCATTCCTGGTTCTCCCGCGCCATCGTGCGCGACGGGCGGGTCGAGGGCGTGGTGGTGGAGAGCAAGGCGGGGCGCGAGGCGATCCTGGGCAAGGTCGTGATCGATGCGACCGGCGACCTCGATGTCGCGGCATCGGCCGGCGCGGCGTTCCTGCATGGCAACTACATGATGACGACGGTATTCCGCCTGGGCGGCGTGGACACCGATGCGGCCGAGCGATTCCAGTTCGAGGAGCCTCAGGCCTGGGCGGAGGTGGACAAGGAGGCTCGGCGCATCCTCGGCGGCAGCTGGGAATACTGGTGGCTGAAGACGCCGCTGCCGGGCATCGTCTGGTGCAACTGTCCGCATATCACCGGGCTCGATGGGCTGAGCGTGGAGGACCTTACCGCGATGGAGTTCGAGGGCCGGGCGCGCATCCACGCGGTGCTGGACTATGCGCGCGCGCAGCTGCCGGGCTTCGAACGCTGCTACCTGCTCGACGTGGCGCCGCAGACCGGTGTGCGCCAGACGCGCCTGCTCGAAGGAGACTATGTCGTGACCAAGGAGGATGTGCTGGAGCGCCGGCATTTCGCGGACAGCATTGCGCGCGGGCGTGACTATTATACGCCGTACCGCGCCATGCTGCCGCGCCAGGTGGAGGGGCTGCTGGTGGCCGGGCGCCATTATTCGGCGACGTCGTCGGCGCAGAAGATCTCGCGCGAGATTCCGCCCTGCATGGCGATGGGGCAGGCCGCGGGCGTGGCTGCCGCGATGGCGGTCCAGGGTGGATTTGCGCCGCGCGAGGTCGATGTGCGGCGCCTGCAACAGAAGTTGCGTGCCGCGGGCGCCGATCCCGGCGATGTTCCCTCGGCCAACGCCACCGTCGCGGAACTCGCGGCGTGAACGCGCAGCCGCTCGCGGGCGTCCGCGTTCTCGACTTCACGCAGGTCATGCTCGGCCCCTGCTGCACGCAGATGCTGGGTGACTACGGTGCCGACGTCATCAAGATCGAGCGCATCGGGGAGGGCGATCTCTCCCGCTCCTCGTTGCCGGACGATCCTGCGGGGCCGCAAAACCCGGTGTTCTGCTCGCTCAACCGCAACAAGCGCAGTCTCGCCCTCGATCTGAAGTCGGAACGAGGCCGCGCGATCGTGCGCAAGCTGGCCGAGACGTCGGATGTTGTCGTCAACAATTTCCGCGCCGGCGTGATGGAGCGCATGGGGCTGGGCTACGAGGCGCTGGCCGTGATCAACCCGCGCATCATCTACGCGTTCGGCACCGGCTTCGGCGTGAAGGGGCCGTATTCGCACAAGGGCGGGCAGGACATCCTGGCGCAGGCGATGACCGGCTTATGGCGCGCAAGTCTGATCCGGCGGATCCGACGGTGATCTATCCCACGGCGCTGGCCGACTATTCCGCGGGCATGCATCTCGTGCAGGGCATCCTGCTCGCGCTGATGCAGCGGGAGAAGACGGGGCGCGGCCAGATGGTTTCCGTCTCGCTCTACGATTCGGATGCTGGCGATGCAGATGCAGGAAGCCGCGATGTGGCTCATGCGCGCAAGAGATTTCTCCTGGGGCGGCATGCCGCATACCGGCGTGTTCGCGACGACGGATGGCGCGCTGGTCGTGGTCGGCGCGTTCAAGCCGAATCCGCTGCGCGAGATCTCGCTCGCGATCGGCATCGAGGACCTGTCGCTCGATCCGCGCTTCGCGACGTTCGCCGATGCCAAGGCGAACCGCGCGGCGCTGCACGCGATCCTGCGCGCGCGCTTCGCGACCGGATCCACGGCGCAGTGGATCGCGGCGCTGGAGGCGCGCGACCTGCTGTGCGCGCCCGTCACCTCGCTGCCAGAGGCGCTTTCGGACAAGCAGGTGGAGGCCAACGGCATGCTGCTTTCCATGCGGGGGCATGACACGGAGGTCCACACGATCGGCTCGCCGGTGCATCTTTCCGATGGCGGGTTCGCGGTGCGCCACGCGCCGCCGTTGCTGGGGGGCGACGGGCCGGCGATCCTGGCCGAGATCGGGTGGACGGAGGCGGAGATCGCGGACCTGCACCGGGAACGCGTGGTCGCATGAGTGTGGCAGGGCATGAGTGTCAGGGCATGAGTGTCGGGGCATGAGTGTCCGGCTCGCTATCGAGAATCATGTCGCACGTGTCACGATCGACCGGCCGGAGGTGCTGAACGCCATCGACGCGGCGACCGGCGCGGCGCTGGAGGCGATCTGGCGGCAGCTCGAGTCCGATGCCTCGGTGCGCGCCGTGGTGCTCACCGGTGCCGGCGATCGCGCGTTCTGCGCCGGCGCCGACATGAAGGGCAGCGGCAAGACCGGCCTCGAATACTGGGCGGAGCCGCGGCCGGCGGGGTTCGGCGGCATCGCGCTGCGCACCACGCTGGATGTTCCGGTGATCGCGCGCGTGAACGGCCATGCGCTGGGCGGCGGGTTCGAGATGGTACTTGGCTGCGATCTCGTTATCGCTGCGGAGAGCGCGACCTTTGGGCTGCCGGAGCCGCGCGTCGGGCGGCTACCGGTGGATGGCGGCATGGTGCTGCTGCAACGCCAGGTGCCGTACCGCCAGGCGCTGGGCATGCTGTTTACCGGACGGCGCATTCCGGCGAGCCAGGCGCTGGCGATGGGATTGATCAACGAGGTCGTGCCGGCGGCGGGGCTGGATGCGGCGGTGGACCGCTGGCTTGCCGATATCCTCGCCTGTGCGCCCCTCTCGCTGCGCGCGATCAAGCAGAGCGTGCGGCGAACCGCGCACCTCGCGGTGACGGAGGCGCAGGCGATGCGGCTGCCCGCTGTCATTGCCTGCCTGCAATCGGACGATGGCGACGAGGGCGTGCGCGCCTTCGTCGAGAAGCGCAAGCCGGACTGGAAGGGGCGCTGAGCGCGGCGCCGTGCACGCGCCAGTCCTGCGCTATGTCCGTGAAGTCGCGCGCGCCGGATCGATCCGCCGTGCGGCGGTGGCACTGAACGTTGCTTCGTCCGCCATCAACCGGCAGATCCTGAAGCTCGAGGCGGAGCTCGGCGTGCAGCTGTTCGACCGGCTGCCGGAGGGCATGCGGCCCACGGCGGCGGGCGAGGTGCTGCTGCGGCACGTGCGCGACACGCTGGGCGACTGGCGCCGGCTGCTCGCGGAGATCGACGCGGTGCAGGGGGAGATGAGCGGGCATATCCGCATCGCCGCCATCGATTCGGTGCTGGTCGAGTTCCTGCCCATGGTTCTCGATGGGTTCCTGAAACGTTATCCATCCGTGACGTTCTCGGTGACCGCGGAAGCGCCTGGCACCATCACGCGCCTGGTGGAGGCGGCGGAAGCCGATATCGGGCTTGGCTTCTGTGTCCCTGTGGGGCCGGCGCTGCAGCTCGTGGCGAGCGTGCCGATGCCGATTGGCGTGGTCCTGCCGCGCGACCATGTGCTCGCCGCGCGCGGGCAACTTTCGTTGCGCGACGTGGCGACGGATCCGCTGCTGATGCAGGAGGCGGGGCTGCCCGCCATGCCGATGGTGGACGACGAGTTCGTCGCCTTCCGTCACAATATCGAGGCTCGCGTCACCTCGAACACGATCGGGTTCATCAAGCGCATGCTGATCGCGGGTGCCGGCGTGGGGTGCTATACGCGGCTTGGATTCCTCGTGGAGATCGCGTCCGGGGAGCTGGTCTGGCGGCCGCTCGACATGCCGGGGCTCGGCGGCCTGCGGCTCGGGCTCTATGCCGCGGCGCATCGCAGCCTGACGCCCGCCACCCGCGCGCTGGTGGCCGATCTCGTGGCACAGATGGAGGCGCTGTGAGCCTGGTTTTTACCGACGCGCATCTCGTCACCCCGAGGGGTATCGAGCGTGCCACGCTGCTGGTGGAAGGCGAGCGGATTGCGGCGATCGAGACCGCGCCGGATGCGGCGCACGCGCTGGCGCTGCGCGCGCGCGAGCGCATCGACGCGGCCGGATTCTGGATCGCGCCCGGACTGATCGACGCGCACGCCCATGGCTACGCGGCGCTGCTGCGTGGCACGGAGAGCAACCTGCCGCTTGAACTCTGGGCGCTGTTCACTGTCGCGTATGGCCGCGCGCTGGATGCGGCGGCGATGCGGGCGGCGCTCCTGCTTGGAGCGGCGGAGCGGTTGCGCTCGGGCGTCGTCGGTACGATCGATCACACCCCGCAGATGCATCTCGCCGAGGCGGCGCTGGCCGCGCACGAGGCCTCCGGCCTGCGCGTGGGCTATGCGCCCATGCTGCACGATATCGGCGACAACGAGCTTGTGGGGCTCGCGCTGCCGCCGTCGCTCGCGGAGTTCGCCGGCGGGCCGCCGGCGCTTGATGCCACGCGCTGGGCGGCGCGTTTCGCGGAGATCGTCGCGACGGCGCGCGGCGGTTCTGGCCGGCTGCGGGTGCTGCTGGGGCCGAACGCGCCGCAGCGCTGCACACCGGAAGCCATGGCACTGTGGCGCGACCTGCGGGACCGGCATGGCGTCGGGGTGCACGCGCATCTGCTGGAGACGGAGGCGCAGGCGCGAGTGGGCGCGCGTTGGCCGGGCGGCACGGTGGGCGAGATGGCGCGGCAGGGGCTGCTCGACGAGCGGCTTTCTGTCGCCCATGCGATCTGGCTCGGGCCCGAGGAACAGGCGCTGATCGCGCGCCACGGCGTTGCCATCGCGCACAACCCCGCGAGCAACCTCATGCTCGGCAGCGGCACGATGCCTTACGGGACCTGGCGGGCGTTGGGCGTCACGCTCGCGATCGGCACGGATTCCGCCAATACCGGCGGGCGGCACGACATGTTCGAGGCAATGCGCCTCGCGATGATGCTGCATCGCAAGCCGCGCACGGATACCATCACCTGGCCTGGCGGCGCCGAGGTACTGACCATGGCGACCGAAGGTGGCGCGCGCGTGCTCGGGCAGGGCTCCGGGCGCCTCGCGGTGGGAGATCTGGCGGACCTCGTGCTGGTGCGGCGCGGTGGCGCGACCAGTGCGCTGTTCACCGAGACGCTTGACGGGTTCGTGCTGCATGCCGGGCGGGAGCTTGTCAACTCCGTCATGATCGGCGGGCGCTGGGCGTTGCGCGAGGGGCGCATTCTGGCCTTCGACGAGGCGGCCGTCCTGGCGGAGGCGGAGGCCGCGCGCGAGCGCCTGCGCGCCTCGCTCGGCGGCACGATCGCGGCGATCCACGCGGCACTGCCGGCGCTCGCTGCCTCGCTGCGGCGTTTCGTCGAGGGCGGCTGAGTCTGGCGGCGCGCGCGGCGGCGCTTGCCGCGCGGACGGTTGCGCGCGCCGCGGAATTCGGTTCGAAGTGGCGTGCCACCATGGAAGCAAGCCATGAAGTTCCCGTTCCGTCGCCCTCGCATCCCCGTCCTCGTGCTGCACGGGATGATCGCGCGGCGCGGCGCCATCCATATCGGTGCCTATGAGAAGCCGATCGCGCGGGCGGCGTCGCTCGCGAAGCGGTGCGGCCATCTCGTGCTCGATATCGACAGTCCCGGCGGTTCGCCGGTGCAGTCCGACCTTATTGCCTCCGCCTTGCGTACCGCGGCGGCGAAGGACGGGTTTCGCATCCATGCCGCGATCTCGGATCTTGGTGCCTCCGGCGGCTACTGGATCGCCTGCGCCGCGGATCGCATCCTCGCCAACCCAATGAGCATCGTGGGTTCGATCGGGGTGATTGGCGGCGGCTTCGGCTTTCCGGAGGCGATTGCCAGGCTCGGTATCGAGCGGCGCGTCTACAAGGCCGGCGCCAACAAGCAGCGGCTGGACCCGTTCCTGCCGGAGCGGCCCGAGGATGTGGAATTTACCCGGGAGCTGATGCACGACATTCACCAGGGCTTCATTGCCTGGGTGAAGCGGCGGCGGGGCTCAGCGTTGAAGGAGGGTGCGCTGAAGGGTGGCGAGGCGCTGTTCGACGGCGGCTACATGCTTGGCTCGCGCGCGGTCGAGGTTGGGCTCGCGGACGGGATCGGCGATGTCGCGGCGCTGGTGCGCGAGTTGGGTGGAGAAAAGGCGCGCATGGTGCGGGTCGCGCCGAAGCGCCGTGGCCTGCTCGGGAAAATCCCGGGCCTTGCGATGGATGCGCTGGCGGAGCGTATTGGCGAAGCCCGCTTTCCCACGCTCGGCTGATGCTCGCGCAGGAAGCCGTCGCGGGGCTCTGGGCGCTTGCGGGTGGCGATGGCGCGGCACTTGGGCAGCTCGCGTTGACGGGGGCGGAGCCCGCGTTGCCGTCTTCGTTCCGGCTCGGCACCGTTGCCCAGGCGGCGATCGCGGCGAGCGGGCTCGCGGCGGCGGAACTGCGCCACGGGGCGGGTTTTCCACGTCAGCGCGTCGCGGTCGGGATGCGCGAGGCCGCGCTCGAGTTCCAGAGCGAACGGCATCTGCGGGTCGATGGCGCGCCGCCCGCGCCTGGCGATCCGCTCATGGGTCTTTACCGTACGCGCGACGGGTTTGTGCGCATCCACACCAATTTCGCGCATCATCGGGAGCGTGTCCTCGCGATGCTCGGCTGCGAGCCGACGCGCGACGCGGTGGCAGCGGCGCTCGCCGGGCGCGACGCGGTGGCCTTCGAGACCGAGGCGCATGCGGCGGGCGCGGTCGTGATGGCACTGCGCGAGGCCGCTGACTGGGCGGTGCATCCGCAGGCGCGGGCACTCGCGGAATTGCCGGTGCTGACGATGGAGCGCATCGGGGACGCACCGGCGCGGACGCTGCCGCGCCTCGCGCGACCGCTCGAGGGCGTCAATGTCGTGGACCTCACGCGCATCATCGCTGGGCCGGTCGCCGGGCGCACGCTCGCCGTGCATGGCGCCGATGTGCGAATGGTCACCGCCCCCACGCTGCCGCAGATCAATTCGCTGTTGCACGATACCGCGCGCGGCAAGCGCGTGGTGAACGCCGATCTCGCGACCGCCGAAGGCCGCGGTCGTCTGGCGGCACTGATCCGCGAGGCCGACATTGTGCTCCAGGGGTTCCGGCCCGGGGCGCTCGACAGGCACGGGTTTTCGCCGGCGGAGATCGCGCGAATGCGCCCCGGCATCGTCTGCGTCTGGCTTTGCGCCTTCGGTCATCTCGGGCCCTGGGCGGGGCGGCGCGGGTTCAATTCGCTGGTGCAGACCGCGACCGGCTTCAACGCGGAGGAGGGCAGGGCGGCAGGCGCGGGACCCAGGGAGCTGCCGTGCCAGGCGCTCGACCATGCGACTGGCTACCTCCTGGCCTTTGCGGCGATGATGGCGCGGCTGCGCCAGGCGCGCGAGGGCGGTTCCTGGCTGGTGCGCGCCTCGCTGGCGCAGACCGGGCGCTGGGTCTGGGGATTCGGGCGGCAGGATGGTTTTGGTGCCGTTCCGTTCTCGGAGGGCGAGATCGAGGCCGCATACGAAACGAAATCCACGCCGCGCGGCACGGTGCGTGCCGTGCGCCACGCGGCGCTCCTTGCCGAGACGCCGGCTTCGTGGGTGCCGGCCGACTACTGAAGCGAGGCGCGGATTTCCGTGAGGCCCCGGCGCGCGGTGCCGTCCGGCGCGGAATTCTCGGGTGCCAGCCAGGCCAGGATCGCGTCGCGGCAGCGGGGCCACTCGTCGTCCAGGATCGAGTACCAGTCGGTGTCCCGACGGCGTCCCTTCACCACCATGTGGGCGCGATGGCGGCCCTCGTAGGTGAAGCCGAGGCGCTCCGCGGCACGCCGGCTGGCTTCGTTCAGGGCGTTGCACTTCCACACCAGGCGGCGATAGCCGAGATCGTCCGCGGCGAGGCGCAGCGGCAGGAACATCGCCTCCGTCGCGGCGCGCGTGCGCTGCATCCTGGGTGCGAACCAGATGCCGCCAAGCTCGATCGCGGCGTTCCTGGGCTCGATGTTCATCAGCGACAGCCAGCCGGAGACGACGCCCGTCGCCACTGGGCGCACCGCCCAGAACATCGGGTCGTGGGCCGAGGCGAAGGTCCCTACCTGGGTGCGCATCGCCGCCTCGCTGGGGAACGGCCCGTAGGGCAGGTAGTCCCAGCTTGCGTCCGCGTCCTGTGCCGCCTGCCAGAGCTCGGCCGCGTGGCGAGGGTGTAGCGGTTCCAGTACCGCATGTGTGCCGCGGATCGCGACACGCGCAGGCAATGGCCGCGGCGTGGCATCGACCGCGGGCCCAAATGGCTTATTGTCCATGACACGAGGCTCCGCTCACGGATGTGCTTGCACAAGGACCACTGGCGCCTACATGCGCCATGCCATTCAACCAGGGAGGTTTGCTCATGACACGCCTTGCTCTCGCCGCGTTCGCTGCCGGATTGCTGTTCTCCAGCGCTGCCATGGCCGCGACCGAAACATTTCACGCAACCCTCACGGGCGCGCAGCAGGTGCCGCCGGTCACCACCTCCGCTACCGGCAGCGCCACGGTCACAATCGACACCGCGACCGACACCGTGACGTACACGGTGACGTATAGTGGTCTGACGCCGATTGCCGCGCATATCCATGGCCCTGCGCAGGCCGGAAAGAATGCCGGCGTGATCATCCCGTTCAAGGCCGGGCCGAGCCCCTTCACCGGGACCGCGAAGGCGACCCCCGGGCAGATCAAGATGATCGAGGACGGCATGGCCTACGTGAATGTCCACACCGCCGATCACAAGGGCGGCGAGATTCGCGGCCAGTTGACGAAGTAGCCTCCGCCATGCCCCCTCGGGCCGACACACCCGAGGGGGCATGATGCGTATCGCGATTACCGGCGCCGGCGGATTTCTGGGCCAGCGCGTGGCGCGGCGGCTGGCGGCCGAGGGGCATCTCGGCGGCCGGCCCGTGGCCGCGCTTACCCTGTTCGACATTGCCGCGCCGCCGGCGCCGGCCGCGCCGTTCCCTGTTGTTTCCGTCGCCGGGGATGTGGCGGATCTGCCGGAGGCGGCGATCCCACCGGGCACCGATGTGGTGTTCCACCTTGCTGCCGTTGTCTCCGCCGCGGCGGAGGCCGATTACGAGCTCGGCCGGCGCGTCAACCTGCGCGGGACGGATGCGGTGGTGGACGCCTGCCGCCGCCTCGCCCGCCCGCCGCGCGTGGTTTTCACCAGCTCCGTCGCCAGCTTTTCCGCAGGCCCCGGCGACGTCATCGGCGCGGCCACGCGCCAGGTGCCGGCCAATTCCTACGGCGCGCAGAAGGCCGCGGCCGAACTGGTGCTGGCCGATGCCACGCGGCGCGGTTTTCTCGACGCGGTGACGCTGCGCCTGCCCACGGTCTGCATTCGCCCGGGCCGACCCAACAAGGCGGCCAGCAGCTTCGTCTCCTCCATCCTGCGCGAGCCGCTCAGCGGCGAGGCGGCGGAGCTTCCCGTAGGCGACGGTTTTCGTCTCTGGATCGCGAGCCCGGCCCAGGCGACGGCGTGGCTGCTGCACGCGGCGGCGATGGAGACGGCGGCGATGGGGCTGGATCGCAGCGTCAATCCGCCGGGCCTTACCGTGACCGTTGGCGAGATGCTCGCCGCGCTGGAAGCGGCGAAGCCGGGCGCAACGGCGCTGGTGCGGCGTGTGGCGGCGCCGGAGATCGAGGCGATCGTCGCTACCTGGCCCGCCCGCTTCGATCCGGCGCGCGCGCTATCGCTCGGCTTCGCGCCGCATGGCTCGCTCGCGGACCTGGTCGGCGAATTCCTGGCCGAGACGCGCCGCGCCTGCTGAGGCGCGACCGGGAGGGAGCGGGCGGCGGCGCTGTCTCGGGGCGGGCGAGGGGGCTGCAAAAATTGACCCTCAATTCCGTCAAAATCTGGCAGCTAAGAGTTGTCCAGTCGGGGCGACCGGACCATAAGGCTGCCACGACGACACGCGACTTCACGAAGCGCCCCGTCCCGGGACGCGGCGGTAGGCCGTGATTCCGTCCGACCCAGACTTAGGAAGGCACGTCCCGCAGGGGACGCGGCGCGACGATGGCGGGTTTCCTGGGGATTTCCAGCCCCCAGCGTAACGGAACGGCGACCGGGCAACGGCCCGGTCTGTTCGCGCGCCTCGGTTTCGCCGGCGGCGCCGAAAGCAACTCCGCGACCGTGCGCCCACGCCGTGCCATCGGCGAGCGCATCCAGCATGTGCCGCAGACGCTGCGTGCCCTGGTTCGTGCCGACGAACTCGGCCTGGTGGTTCTGGCTGCGGGGGTCGGACTGATCGCCGGCGTGGCGGTGACGCTGATGAGCGTCGCCGCGCAGTTCATGCACCTGGTGCTGTTTGCCCTGCCGGACGGCGTGCGCCTTTCGGGCGCGCCGTTCATCAACCCGATCCGCGCCCTTATCGTGCCCACGGTGGGCGGCCTGGTGCTCGGCGTCAGCGGCCTGTTCCTGGCGCGCTACAGCCCGCGCCGCGTGGTGGACGCGATTGAGGCCAACGCGCTCTACGGCGGGCGCATGTCGCTCAACGACAGCCTGGTGCTGGTGTTCCAGACGATCTGGTCCAACGGCGTCGGTGCCTCGGTGGGGCTCGAGGCCGGCTATGCGCAGATCGGCTCCGCCCTTGGCTCGCGCCTTGGCCGGATCTTCCGGCTCCGGCGGTCGGAACTGCGGCTGCTCGTCGGCTGCGGTGCGGGGGCGGCGATCGGCGCCGCCTTTAACGCGCCGCTCACTGGCGCCTTCTATGCCTTCGAGCTGATCATCGGCACCTACACGCTGGCGACGCTGGCGCCGGTGCTCGTTGCCTCCATCACGGCCGTCGCGCTGGTGCGGTTCCTCACGCCGGAGGACGTGCTCTCGGTTGCCCTGCCGGCCGAGATCCAGGCCGCCAATTTCATTCCGGTGCTGATCCTGGGCGTGCTCTGCGCGCTGGTCGGCATCGTCATCATGCGGGGCGTGACGCTGACCGAGGCCAGCTTCCGCCGCTCGCGCGTGCCGGCGTGGATGCGGCCGATGATCGGCGGGCTCATCGTGGGCGTGCTGGGCCTGGTCTCGCCACAGGTCATGTCTTCCGGCCATGCCGCGGTGAAGCTCGGCCTGGAGAGTGCCACGACCCCGATCCTCCTGCTCGCCCTGCTGCTGGTGATGAAGTCCATCGCCTCGGCGGTCTCGATCGGGTCTGGCTTTCGCGGCGGCTTGTTCTTCGCCTCGCTCCTGCTCGGCTCGCTGCTTGGCAAGCTGTTCGGCGGGCTGTGGGCGATGCAGCATGTCCTGCCTTCGGTCCCGGTGATCGTCTGCGCGATGGTGGGCATGAGCGGCATGGCAACCGCCATCGTCGGCGGACCGCTTACCATGGCGTTCCTCTCGCTCGAGATGTCCGGCTCGCTACCGCTGACCGTGGCCGTCGTCGCTGCCTCGATCGTCTCGGCGCTGACGGTGCGGCGGACCTTCGGCTACTCCTTCGCGACGTGGCGCTTCCACCTGCGTGGCGAGGTCATTCGCTCGGCCGTGGATATCGGGTGGATCCACAACCTCACCGTTGGACGCATGATGCGCCGCGAGGTGCGCACCGCGCAGGCGGAGGATTCGCTCGCCTCGTTCCGCCGCGACCACCCGCTTGGCAGCCGCACGCGTGTCGTCGTGGTGGACGGGCACGAGCGCTATGTCGGCATGGCCATGGTGGCGGAGGCGCACACGCCGGAGCACGATGGCGCGGAGCATGTGCGCGATATCCTGCACCAGCAGGACGCGATTCTGCTGCCGCAGATGTCGATCAAGGAGGCGGTGGAACTCTTCGAGACGGCGGAGGTGGACGCGCTGGCCGTTGTCGACACGCCGGAAAGCCGCCGGGTGATCGGCACGTTGACGGAGCAATATGCGCTGCGCCGCTACTCCGAGGAGCTTGACCGGCGGCGACGCGAGATTTCCGGCGAATAGTCGCGCCGCTTGAGGCGCGGGCGCGATTTTGACCGTGAACCCTTTGTAATCGGCGCAATTTGAAATATTTTTGCCTGGAATTGGCCATGATCCATGGCTAGATGGCGCCTGGAAGCGATCAACCGAAAGGAGCTCGAAATGACCCATTTGAAGCGCGGCCTTCTCGTCATTCTGGCGGCCGGTTCGCTCGCCGCCTGCTCGGACCTTAACAACACGCAGCAGCGCGTGCTTTCGGGCGGTGCCATCGGTGCCGCGGGTGGTGCGGCGATTTCCGCGATTGCCGGCGGGCCGATCCTGCTCGGGACCGCGATTGGCGCCGGCGCCGGCGCCGTTGCTGGCGCGGTGACGTCCCACTAACACTCCCCTCGGGGCTGGCGGTCGCGATCAGCCCGCGGCGGCGACCGTCCGGCGCGACTTTGCCACCGACGCCGCCCAGCAGGCGGCGAACAGCAGCACCAGCGCAACGCCCAGTGCCGGAGGGTTGCCGTTGAGCGTTGCGACGGCGCGCCAGGCACGTTGTCGAGGTGGAAGGCCTCGCCCAGCACTTTGATGCCGCCGATGAACAGCGCGACGTTCACAGCCGAGCCAGTAATGGTGAGGTTGTGCAAGAGCTTGCGTGCGGGATCGACGCCGGCCCAACCGTAGGCGCGGACCATCAGCCTGCTGTCCGCGGTGTCCACCACCGGCATGCCGGCGGCGAACAGCGCGGGGAAGACCAGGACCGACCAAGGCGCGAGCCCCGAGGCGGTCCGCGTTGCCGCGATCGCCAACAACCCGCCCTCGGTCGCGGTATCAAAGCCGAGCCCGAACAGGAACCCGACGCGAGACATTTGGGCGGGGCCGGCGCCGAGCGCCACCGCCACGCAGGCGAGCACGACGATGGTGGAACGGTCCAACGAGAACCGCAGCGCCACGGTGCCCGCATGCCCGCCGTCTGCGAGCAGGCGGCGGACGACGTTGTCGATGGTGGCGATATGGTCCGCGTCCAG
Source organism: uncultured Pseudomonadota bacterium (assembly GCA_963764465.1). GTDB lineage: Bacteria > Pseudomonadota > Alphaproteobacteria > Acetobacterales > Acetobacteraceae > JAJXXT01. Next base: position 282,122 of record CAVXSO010000002.1, read on the forward strand.
CGGGTGGCGCTGCCCGAAAACCCGGGCCAGCAGCGCCGTGCCGAGCAGCGATGGCCGGTTGCCCAAGCACCAGGCGGCCCACAGCTGTGCCGCTGCGCTCGTCGTGACGAGGCCCGCCATGACGTGGCGGTCCCGGAGCCGGTTGCGAGGCGGGACGGGCTTGGTGCGGCGTTGGCGTGCCCCGCGCTGGCAGGTGGCGGCGGGAGTGTCCACCGCGCGTCGTGGCAAGACCAGCGCCGCCTGCTAGCCCTTGTTGCTGCCGAAGGACGCCTTTTCCAGTTCCAGGAACACGCGGTAGGCGTTGCCCTTGTTGATGGCGGCGAACGCTGGGACGTCGCGGTAGCGCGACCAGTCCGCCGCGGCGTAGGCGACCTCGAACTGGGTCCAGTTCGCGACCGCGTTGCCCATCACCTTGCGCAGGTAGCGGATGTAGTCACCAGTGAAGCGGATTGCCTGGTGCGGATCGGTCGAGGTCTGGCCGTGGCCGGGGATGATGAAGCGCGGGTTGATCGCGGCCACGTCGTCGAGCCCGCGCAGCCAGTTGGTGGTGTTGACCACGGCGCTCGACATGAACGGGATGCGGTGGTTCTGCACGATGTCGCCGGCGAACAGCACGCGGTCCGGTAGCACCTCCATCATCATGTCGCTCATGGAATGGGCGGGGCCGGCGTAGTTGAGGTGGAACGTCTTGGCCCCGAGCCGGATCTGCGCGGCCTGGCGAAAGACCAGCCGCGGCTCGACGATGCGGGTGTTGGCATCCACCCAGGGGGCGAGGGCCTGGCGCCGCTGCTCCAGGCGGGGGATCGCCTTTTCGTCGTCGATGTTGCCGGGGGCGGTGTATTCCAGTGCCTCACGCTGCGCCACGATCACCGCGTCCGTGTGGTCGCGGAAGGCCTGCAGGCCGTAGATGTGATCGGCGTGGTAGTGGCTTGCGACGACGAAGCGAACGGGCTTGTCGGTGACGCGACGGATCTCCTGCAGCATCGCCCAGCCGAGGCTCGGTGTGCCCAGCGTGTCGAACACCACGACGCCTTCGTCGGTGACGACGAATCCGGCGTTGGAGGTGTGGCCTTCGTTCTTCTGGTCCGGAATTGCGGGGTGGCCGATCGTGTAGTGGATCGGCGCGTCGGGCACCTGCTGGAAGGCCAGCGGTTCGATGAGGGGCGCGTAGGGCGCGGGAGCCGCGGCGACGGTGGCGGGCAGGGCGGCGCAGGCGAGCAGCGCGCGCCGCCCCAGCTGCCGCCGCCCCGGAAGACGCTGCCAGGGACCGGCGCCGCAGCAACCGGCTTCCGCCAGATCCGGAGGCGCGTCACTTCGCATGGTACGGCTGGAAACCATATTGTTGCAGAATCGCTATAGCCTGCTTGCTATCCACGAATTGCAGCCAGGCCTTCGCGGCCGCCGCGTGCGCGGCGCCCTTGACCATCGCTGCGGCGTAGATGGCGCGCGTGTTCTGTTCGGCAGGGATCGCGATATGCTCGATCGGGTGGCCGGCTTTCTCCTGGAACACCGCCTCGGAGGTCCAGGTCACGCCGGCCTGTACCCGCCGCTGCATCAGCCACAGCGGCGTCTGGCGGTGATGGATATGGGTCAGCACCGTCATGCCGGAGGCGACCTTGTCCTCGTAGACGGATTTCACCAGCGCTTCGCCGCCCGCCGCCGCAAGCGATGCCTTGATCTGGCGCGCCACGCCTTCCCAGGCCGGGTTGGGCATGGCGAGCGGCAGGTCCGCCCGGCCGAGATCAGCGAGGCCGGTGACATGGCCCGGGTTACCCTTGGGGATCATGATCGCGAGGTCGTTGGTTGCGTAGGCGACGACGGGCGCCACGAGGCTGCCGCCCTTCACCATTCCCTGGTTGACGCGCAGCCCGGCCATGAACACGTCGGGTTTCACCGTCCAGGTCATGTTGCCGACGGTGACGCGCCCGCCGGCCGCGAGTTGCTTGCGCAGAATGCCCGGTGGCAGCGTCTCGAAATAGACGCCGCGATAACGCGGGTAGGCCTTCTCGAAGGCGCGCACCGTCTCGCCGATGGCGAAATAATCGTTGCCGGCGATGTAGAGAACGAGCGCCGGATGATCGAGGCTGCCATGGAAATCCGAGAGCACATCGACCGGCGGCACGGTGAACTCCAGGCCGTGACTTGGCGCGCCGTTGTTGGTGCCATGTTGCCATGGCGGAAACAACGCGTCGTCGGCGGCAACGCTTCCGGCTGGGCTTTCCGGCGGAGGGGCCGCCATCGCGCTGCCGGCGTACAGCGCCGCCGCCGCGAGCCCGAGAAGCGTGTGCCGCGCCATCCGGGCGATTGCCGAGATCATGAAATCTCCTTGCTACGGCTCAGGGTCGGATAATGGTGTAGCCGTGCTCGGACAGCGTGATGAGGTGTACGACGCCTGAGGGCACGGGGCGCGACATCGGGTTGCGCGGGAACGGCTTGCCGGTCTTGCGCTCTATCCCGTCCATCGTGTTCTGGCAGGCGTCGAAGATCACGCCCTGCTTCACCAGGCCCGCGATACGCTCGCTTTCCTTGTTGCCGATACGCAACAGCTCGATGCCGCCGGCAAAGGCCACGATCTGGATCGCCACCTTGTCGGGCCCGTAGAGGGAGATAACGTTGAATGCGTTGTTGAGGACGACTGTCTGCAGAAGCGGCGTCGCCTCGCTGATCTGCAGCGCCAGGCGGTGCTCAATGAAGGCGCTCTCACCCGGCATGCCGACCGAGGCGGCTGCTGGCCGCGCCGTCGCGGCCGCGAGGGCCGCCCCCAAGCCTCGACGTCCGATCATGATGGCAACAGGCCGGGATTGCCGGCCACTCCCTCGATGGTGATGCGATCCTCGATCAGCGGCTTGGCGAGCAGGCCGCCGCGTAGTGCCTTGGCGACCACTTCCCAGACCGGCTTGCCGTCCTGCGGCCGGCTGACGGAAGCCCAGCCTGCGACCCTGTAGTTCTTGCCCGGCTCGATCGGCTTGCCGCCGCGCAGGGTCATCGCCGAGATGCGGCTTCCCATCTTGGCGTCTGGTTTGCACGCGTAGGACATGCCGCCCATGCGCACCATGTCGCCGCCCTGCTGCACATAGGGATCGGGGTTGAAGAGATTGTCGCAGACATCCTCCATCACGCCCTTGAGGTCCGCGCCCGTCATCGTCTGCGCATAGACCGAGGGATAGGTCATCGCGGTGTGGGTGAGCAGGAACTCCATTGTCAACGCCTGGCCGGGCAGTTGGCTCGGACCCCAGCGGAAGCCCGGCGAGAGTGCGATCTCCGCATCCATTTCCTGCAGCAGGGCGTTGCAGATCACCTGGTCCATCGTGCCGGTGAAATTGCCGCGGCGGTAGAGCACATCGATTGCCGTCGCCAGTTTCTCGTCCAGCATCGCGCGATCGTGCGCGGCGATCTCGCCCACCTTGGCGGCGACTGCCGTGTCTGCCTTCAGCAGCGAGGGAAAGACCGGAAGTAGATCGTAATGAACGCCCGTGACCTTGCCGTCGCCTACCTCGAGGTCGAGCACGGCAATGAACTTGCCCGACGACCCACCGTTGGTGACCAGCGTCTTGCCGCCGGCATTGGCGACCACGCTCGGGGCGGGCGTGCAGTCGTGCGTATGCCCGCCGAGGATAACGTCGATGCCGCGCACCCGGCTCGCGAGCTTTAGATCCACGTCCATGCCGTTGTGCGACAGCAGGATCACCGCGTCGGCGTGCTCCTTGGCGCGTACCTCGTCGACGATCTTCTGCAGCTCGGGTTCGCGCACCCCGAAGGTCCAGTCCGGGACGAAGCGCTGCGGATGCGCGATCGGCTGGTAGGGGAAGGACTGGCCAATAATCGCGATGCGCTTGCCGCCCAATTCCTTGATCAGATAGGGCTGAAAGACGCGACCGCTCTTGCTGTCGAAGGCCGGCGCGCCGTTGAACGCGGCGTCATCCGTCAGGAAGACGTTCTGCGCCAAGTACGTTCCCTTGAACGCGGCGAGGTTAGCGCGGAACTGTTTCTCGCCGTACGTCATCTCCCAGTGGGAGGTCATGGCGTCTATGCCGAGCAGGTTCGAGAGCTCGACCATCGCCATGCCGTTGCTGGCATGCGCGGCCCAGCTTCCCTGCCAGAGGTCGCCGCCGTCGAGCAGGAGGGAAGCGCTTTGTCCCGCCTCGGCGCGCAGGCGGTCGACCAGTGTCTTGGCATGCGCGAAGCCGCCCAGCATGCCGTAGCGATGCGCCGTCTCGGTGAAGTCGAGGCACGATGTCGCGTAGGCCATGGACGAGCCACGCTTGATCGCGAAATGGTCGAGGAAAGCTTGGCCGACCAGGTGCGGCGGCCGGCCCGCGGCGCCGCCCACGCCGATATTGACGCTGGGCTCGCGGAAATACACCGGCTGGTACTGCGCGTGCGTGTCGGTCTGGTGGATGATCCGCACGTTGCCGCGCCGGCCGAGTGCGTAGATGTCCTCGGCCGCAAGCGCGCGGGAGACCGGGGGTAGGTAGCCAGCGAGAATGCCGGCCGTCAGTCCCTGCAGCAGCCGGCGGCGGCGCAGGCTCACCGAATGACCTCGTTCTGCCACAGCTTTTCCTGCTCGTGCGCCTGCTGCACGGAGCGCTCGGCCAGGGCCTCAGCTCGTTTCGATATAGCAACAGCGTCGTCGTACTTGCCGTCGGCGAGTTCCTTTGCCGCCTGCTTCAGCGCCGCCTCGGTTGGGATCCACTGGTTGTGGACGGCCGCGGCGGCGGCATCCGCCTTGCGTGCGGCGTCGAGTGCCGCTTGCGCCTCGGCCTGGGTTGCCGCGCTTGCCATTCCGGGCGCCAGCATCGCGGCCAGTGCAAGGGCGAGACTTGCCGTCCTCACGGGAGTGTTTCTCATGGGCGGGTTCCCGGGCCGGTGATCGGCACGCCGTTGCTCATGTAGGAGAGGAAGTATTCGAGGTCGCGGTAGGCCTTGTCCTCGGGCTTGAGCGGCACCGCGCGCGTCTGCGCGTTGCAGCTGGTGAAGCGCCGGTCAATCGTGCCCATGCTGCCCCAGTCCGACCGATAGATCGGGAACGCCGCGAGTATGCCCATCGCCGGCGCGAGGATGTCGCCGCGCAACCGCTGGCCGGCGCCCTGCACGTGGCAGCTCGCGCAGGAGAAGTTGAGCTGGCCGCGACGGCTGTAGAAATACTGCTTGCCGGCCTCGTAGGCGGCGAGTGCGCGCGGGTCGTCCGGGATCTTGATGTCGAACAATTTGCCGCGTGAGGTGGAGGCCATGTAGGCGTCGATCGAGGCAATCAGTCCGACCTGGTATTTCAGCGGCTTCTCGCCGTTCGCCTCGCGGCAGCGGTTGATCGCGAGGTCCAGCGTGACGACCTCACCCGTCTTGGCATCGAAATAAGGATAGTTCTGGCGGATGCCGACGCCCTTGTTGGGGAAGCAGTCGGCGTAGGTCTTGCCGTTGGCGAATTTGCGGTTGAACTCGGTCTTGCCCTCGTCGAGCGCGAAGTCATAGGGAGGAAACTGCATGATTTCCTCCCACTGCTTGCGCATGCCCGCGTTCACCGCGTACGGGCCATTGCCCCAGTCGTCGTTCTTCACGGTGGGGAAGCGGTTCTTGAAATAGGCCTGGAACGCCAGCCGGTCGGCTTCGGGGTTCGGCTTTTCCGCGGCCCGCGCCGGTGAATGAGCCAGAACCACGGCTGCGAGCATGCCAGCGAGCAGCGCTGCCGGACGAAGGCTCGCGAGGAACGGTGCGGAGAAGCGCATGATTCAGCCCAGGAGTTTGGCGGTGAAGCTGTCGCTCTTGCCGAGGTTGTCGGTCCAGCTGACCTTCAGGTCGTCGCCCTTGGCGCCGCCCTTGAATGTGAACTTGATGTACGGGTCCTTTGAGACGGCCGGGCCCCAATAGGCGGTGAAGACCGGCTTGCCCGCGTGCTCGAAGGTGAGGACTTCGATGTAATGCGGAGGAATGAGCTTGCCGCTGGAATTCTTCACGAAGCCGGAATCCATCGGGTGCTGGATCAGGGCCTGCACATCGGTGGTATCGCCGCCGGCGACCGCGCGCACTCGGATCGTGGATGGCATTGTTCTTCTCCCTCTCTCAGCCGCCGCAACCGCCCAGCGTGACCTTCACGGTCTTGCGGGCGCCGAAGATCTTACCGTCGGATTCGACCACGGCGACGACGTCGCTGGTCTTCGCCATCTTCAGCCGGCACGCGACCGAGGGCTCGGTGCCTGCCGGCAGCACATAGGAGGCGGCGAGCGTGAACGGATTTTCCGGCACCATCAGGCTGATGCGCGTGACATTGGGCAGCGTCGTGGAGACCGCGACCGGCACCACCGCGCCGTTTTCCGCGATGTCCGGCACCTCGAGCGTGATCTTGTCGGAGGCGGCGATCGGCTGGCCGTAAAGCGCCTTCAGCGCATCGGCCTCCGACTTCTGCTTGAAGGCGCTGACGGGCCAGCCCGGCGCGTCCTCCGCGAAGGCCGCGCGCGGCATCGCGAGCAGGCCGGCAGTCGCAAGGCCCGTGGTTGCGAGCAGCGAAAGCGTGATGCGCCGGGTCGTCGTGGTTGCATGCATGTCAAACCTCGCCCTTCTAGAGGGTGTAGAGAAAATCGATGATCGCCTCGATCTGCTGGCGATCCAGGATCATGTTCTTGCCGAAGGCGGGCATCACCGTCTGCGGGTTGCGCTTTTCCTCGTCCCACAGGATCTGGAACAGCACTTTGCGGTCGGGGAAGCGTGCCTTCATGTCGTTGAGCTCGGGGCCGACATTGCTCGGCACGTCGCTGCCCTTCATCGTGTGGCAGGCGAGGCAGTTGCCGAGGCTGCGGTCGAAGGCGACGGCTTGTCCTGCCGCGGGACCGGTCGCCGGCGCCGGCGCCTGTTGCGCCCAGGCCGAGGGAGCGGCGAGAAGTGCCGCCAGCGCGGCGAGTGCAATGCGCGCGTTCATTGCGGCATCGACGTGTCGAGCGGGCCGGTGGTCCGCGGGGTGATGCCCTTTCCCTCGGCCGACGAGGTGATCTTCACCTCCTCGGGCTTGAGGCAGTCCTTCATGCACTCGGTGTCGTGTGTGTCCGGACGCGGATCGGTCCAGATGAAACCATCGCGATTCGGCATTTTCACCTTCGGCAGAGTCGTCGCGTCGGCGACGAATGAATCCGGAACGATGTTGTTGAGGTTCAGGATATAGGCGGTGAGCCCGTAGACCTGATCCGGGGTCAGCGAATGCGGCGCCGGGAACGGCATGGCGCGGTCGATGTAGTCGTAGAGTGTCGTCGCGTAGGGCCAATAATTGCCCACCGTCGGGTCGGGGCGGTCGCCGGTGAGCGAGCCGTTGCCGGCGAGCTTCGGGTAGCGCGTCTCGCCCTCGCCGAACGTGCCGTGGCAGGCGGCGCAGACGGTCTGGAACAGGTCGCCGCCCTGCGAGACGCCGCCCTTACCTGGCGGCAGGCCCTGGCCGTCCGGCCGCACGCCGATGGACCAGCCGGCGATCTGTTGCGGGGTCGGCGTCGTGCCGTATCCGTAATAGAGAGCGCCGTGCTCGCCGGCGCTCGCCGCGCCGGCGGCGAGGCAGCCCGCGAAGGCCAGCACCGCGATCCTAGCCCAGCTGGACATCGAACACGCTCCCGTTCTCCTGCACCTGCCAGGTCTGGATCGAGTTGTTGTTGTAGATCGGGTTGGTCCCGCGCACCGCGCGCAGCTCCGCGATGGTCGGCTGTACGAATCCCGTCTCGTCCACGGCGCGCGACTGCAGCAGCGCCGGCTTGCCGTCCCAACGCCAGGGCAGGGTGAAGCGCGTCAGCGCCTTGGGCAGCACCAGGTCGTCGAGCCGTGCTCGGGTCCAGTTGACGCCGCCATCGACGCTGACGTCCACCGCCTTGATCTTGCCGAGACCGGACCAGGCGAAGCCGCGGATCTCGTAAAGTCCGGGCTCCTTCACAGGCATCTCGGGACAGGGGAAGGTGATCACGGACTTGGAGTAGATCGGCCAGGTGAAGCCGCGTGCCTTTCCGTCCGGCATCAGCTCGGTGTATTTCGAGGTTTCCTCGCGCGTGAACCAGGGCTGATCGCCGATCTGGATGCGGCGGATCCATTTCACGTTCACGTTGCCCTGCCAGCCCGGAACCACCAGGCGCAGCGGATAGCCCTGTTCCGGGCGCAGCGCCTCGCCGTTCTGACCATAAACCAGCAGGCAGTCGTCGAGCAGCTTCGAGACCGGGATGCTGCGCGCCATGTGCGCGCCGTCCGCGCCCTCCACCAGTGCCCATTTGCCCTCGGGTTTGATTCCCACTTCCTCGAAGATGGTGGAAACCTTCACTCCGGTCCATTCGGCGCAGCCGATCATGCCGTGGGTGAATTGCAGCGAGTTGAGCTGCGCTGCGCGCCATTCCATGCCGCCATTGGCCGGGCATTCGATGAAATGGATGCGCGAGACGCTGGGAAAGCGCCCGATGTCCTGCATCGTGTAGAGGCGCGGCTGGTCCACCATGCCGTGGATCATCAGCCGGTGCTGCGCGGGATCCACGGTCGGTCGCCCGGCGTGATAGCGCTCGAAGAACAATCCGCTCGCGGTGATGATACCCTGCTGGTGCTGCAACGGGGTAAAGCTGACGGAGGATTGCGGCGTCGCCGTCAGGAACGGCACGTTGCGCCGGATGACGTCCTTTTCGAAGTGCGACGGCACACCGTAGACGCGCTCCACCACGCCGGGCCCGAGCGAGCGGGACCACGGCCCGTCCGCGGGCGGGGAGGCATCCTCGGCCCGCGCGCGCCCAGCCAGCGCCACCATGCCCGCAGCCATGCCAGCGCGGAACATCGCGCGGCGGCCGGGCGTGATGAGACTGTTGTCGCGCTTGTCGCGGCCCTGGTTCGGGCCGGTCTCGTCTCGAACCATGTTTCCTCCGTGCGGGTGGGCTCTGGCGGCCCGCCACGAGCCCAGGCCGGCGTGTTGTGGCCGGGCTCGCGGCCGCATTTTGCCGCCTTGCGGGATGACGGCGACTGAATTCGGTGACAGTGTCGCGCCGGGTGGGGAACGGAGCGTGCGGGGACTGAAGAAGAATACGCAGCCGGAGCATTTCGCCTCAGGAGTTTTCCCGGCGCGGCGCCGATGACGCGGCTGCTGATCATCGAGGATGACGCGGCCACCGCGCACGAACTCCAGGAGGGGTTGGGAGTACGCGGCTACGAGACGGGTCATGCCGGCAGCGTGGAGGCAGCCGAGCCCCTGGTCGCGGGGGGCGATTGGGACGTGCTGATCGTGGACCGGATGCTGCCGGGGCGGGACGGGCTCGATTTCGTCCGCGCACTGCGCGAGCGCGGCTATACGGTGCCGGTGCTCATCCTCACCGCGCTGGGCACCGTGGACGACCGCATCCTCGGCCTGCGTGCCGGCGGCGACGACTACCTCGTCAAACCCTTTGCGCTGGGCGAGCTCATGGCTCGGATCGAGGCGCTGCTGCGCCGTCCCACGATGGGGATGCGGCCGGTGTTGCATGCCGGCACGGTCGAGCTTGACCTCATCGCGCGGACCGCGCGCCGGGGCGGCCGCGACCTCGAGCTGTTGCCGCGGGAGTTCAAGCTGCTGGAGTATTTCATGCGCCGCGAGGGCCAGGTGGTGACGCCGGCGATGCTGCTGCGCGATGTGTGGAATTACAATTTCGAGCTGCGGTCGAACCTCGTCGATGTGCAGCTCGGTCGGTTGCGGCGTAAGCTCGACCGGCAAGGCGAGACCAGGCTGATCACCAATGTACGGGGCGTGGGCTTCATCTTTCGTGCGAATCCCTAGGGGCGTCTGGCGTTCGGCCGCGCGCTTCGGCGCCGGTGTCGCGCTGTTGCTCGCGGTTGGCGTCGGCGCCGTGTTCGGTGTCACCTACTGGCTGACCACGCGCGCATTGTTCCGCTCCATCGACAGTGCGGTTACCGAACAGCTCGAACTGCTGTCCGAGCGACCGCCCGAAATTCTGCCCTTCATGATCATATCGCGCCTGCAGCATCAGCCCGCGGTGCTGACACAGGTCGGGCTGTTCGCCGCGGATGGCTCGCCGATCGTCGGCAACATCGCGCACATGCCCTTGGGCGTCCGTTTTGACTCCAGGCCTCGGATTCTGTCCGTGCCTACGGCGGAGGGCGGCATGGTGCGCCTCGACGTCGCGGCACGCACGCTGGCTGGTGGGCGTCACCTCGTGGTGGCTCGCGATGTGGAGGACCTACTGGTCTTCCGCGGCACGCTGATGCGCATTCTGCTCGTCTCGCTCGCGGCCTGCGTGGGGCTCGGCATGGCGGCGGGCACGGCTTACGCGGTGCGCGGGCAGGCACGGTTGCGCCGGCTCAGCGTGGCGGCGGAACGGATCATGCTGGGCGCGCTGGGCGAACGGCTGGAGGTGCGGCGCCGGCCGGACGCGATGGACGAGCTTTGCATTGTGGTGAACCGCATCCTCGACCGGCTGGAGCGGCTGGTGGAGGCGTGGAAGAACGCGGGCGAAAACATCGCGCACGACCTGCGCACGCCGCTCACAGCCCTGCGCGCGCAGCTCGAGCGGCTGCGCGACGGCGGAAGGCTGGAGGAACGCGACCTGGTGATCGTTACGGGCTCGCTGCGCGCGATCGACAGTATCCGCGCACTCACCACAAGGCTGCTGCGCATCGCCGAGATCGAGCATGACAGGCGCCAGCGTGCCTTCGCGGACGTGGACGCCGCCGAGTTGCTGCACGAGATCGGCGGCGACTTCACGCCGCTTGCCGAAGATGCCGGCATCGCGCTCCGTGTGGAGACCGATGGTCCGGCGGTGATCCGGGCGGACCGCGAGCTGCTGGCGGAGGCGGTGATCAACCTCACGGAGAACGCGATCAAGTATGCCGGCCGTGACCGGCACGTCGTGCTGCAAGCAAAACGAAGCAATGGGCGGCTTGTCCTTGCCGTCTCCGACGACGGCCCTGGCATCGCGCCCGCCGACCGGGAGCAGGTTTTCCGCCGCTTCTACCGTGCGCGCTCGGCGCAGGGCGTGCCTGGCAGTGGGCTCGGTCTTGCGCTCGTCGCCTCGATCGCCGGCCACCATGGCTTCGAACTGCGGCTGCGCGACAACAAGCCTGGCTGCCGCGTCGAGCTCGTGTGCGCGGTCCGCGAGGAAGCCGCGTAAAGCTGCCCCGCGGACCGTTTCGTTACGCGGCCTCGGCCAGCCTGCCCTCGATCAGCAGGCCCTGCGGACCGGCGGAGACATGCACCGTCTCGCCCTCAGCGATTGAGCCCTCGAGAATGCGCGAGGCGAGCGGGTTCTGCAGGCTGCGCTGGATCACGCGCTTCAGCGGACGCGCACCGTAGACCGGGTCGTAACCCTCCGCCGCGAGCCAATCGAGCGCCTTCGCGTCGAGCTCGAGCGCGATCGAGCGGTCGGCGAGCAGCTTGCGCAGGCGGCCGAGCTGGATGTCCACGATCGCGGCCATGTCGCTTTTCTGCAGCCGGCGGAACAGGACCGTCTCGTCGAGGCGGTTCAGGAACTCCGGCCGGAAGTGCTGGCGCACGATATCCATCACGCCCTTGTAGGCGAGCGTCAGGTCCGCGCCGTCTGGCTGGGCGGCGAGGATCTCGCTGCCGAGGTTGCTGGTGAGCACGATGATGGTGTTGCGGAAATCCACCGTGCGGCCCTGGCCATCGGTGAGCCGCCCGTCATCGAGGACCTGGAGCAGGATGTTGAACACATCCTCGTGCGCCTTCTCGACCTCGTCGAACAGCACCACCTGGTAGGGCCGGCGGCGGACGGCCTCGGTCAGCACGCCGCCCTCGTCGTAGCCGACATAGCCGGGAGGCGCGCCGATCAGGCGGGAGACGGCGTGCTTCTCCATGAACTCGCTCATGTCGACGCGCACCATCGCGCGCTCGTCGTCGAACAGGAACTCGGCGAGCGCCTTGGTCAGCTCCGTCTTGCCAACACCGGTGGGGCCGAGGAACAGGAAGCTGCCGATCGGTCGGTTGGGATCCTGCAGGCCGGCGCGGGCGCGGCGGACGGCGTTGGCGACCGCGACCAACGCTTCCTCCTGGCCGACCACGCGGCGGCGCAGAGCGTCTTCCATGCGGAGCAGCTTGGCGCGTTCGCCCTCGAGCATCTTGTCCACCGGCACGCCGGTCCAGCGCGAGACGACCTGCGCGATCTGCTGCTCGTCCACGCTCTCGTTGACGAGATGGCCGCCCTTCTGCGCGGCGGTCAGCTTGCGTTCCAGTTCCGGAATGCGGCCGTAGAGGAGTTCCGACGCGCGGGCGAGGTCGCCGTTGCGCTGGGCGACTTCCACCTGCGCGCGCGCGGCATCCAGCTGTTCCTTGAGCTTCTGGCCTTCCGCCAGCTTTTCCTTCTCGGCGTGCCAGGCGGCGGTAAGGGAGGTCGATTTTTCCTCCAGCTCCGCGAGTTCGTGCTCGAGCTTGCCGAGGCGGTCCTTGCTCGCCGCGTCCTGCTCGCGCTTCAGCGCCTCGCGCTCGATCTTGAGCTGCAGGATGCGCCGGTCGAGCTCGTCCAGCTCCTCGGGCTTGCTGTCCACCTGCATGCGCAGCCGGCTCGCCGCCTCGTCGACGAGGTCGATCGCCTTGTCGGGCAGGAAGCGGTCGCTGATGTAACGATTGGACAACGTCGCCGCAGCCACCAGCGCGCTGTCGGAGATGCGCACGCCGTGGTGCAGCTCGTATTTCTCGCGAATGCCGCGCAGGATCGAGATCGTGTCCTCGACCGAGGGCTCGCCCACGAAAACCGGCTGGAAGCGCCGGGCAAGCGCCGCGTCCTTCTCGACGTGCTTGCGATACTCGTCGAGCGTGGTGGCGCCCACGCAATGCAGCGCGCCGCGCGCCAGTTCCGGCTTGATGAGGTTGGACGCGTCCATGGCGCCATCGGCGCGGCCGGCGCCGACCAGCACGTGCAGCTCGTCGATGAAGAGGATGATCTCGCCGTTGGAGGATTCGATCTCCTTAAGCACGGCCTTCAGCCGTTCCTCGAACTCGCCGCGGTATTTGGCGCCGGCGACCATGGCGCCGAGGTCGAGCGAGAGCAGCCGCTTGCCGCGCAGCGCTTCCGGCACGTCGCCGTTGACGATGCGCAGCGCCAAGCCCTCGACGATTGCGGTCTTGCCGACACCGGGTTCGCCAATCAGCACAGGGTTGTTCTTGGTGCGGCGGGCAAGCACCTGGATGGCGCGGCGGATTTCCTCATCGCGGCCGATCACCGGGTCCAGCTTGCCGTCGCGGGCGAGCTGGGTGACGTCGCGGGCGTATTTCTTGAGCGCGTCGAAGTTCGCCTCGGCGTTCTGACTGGTAACCTTGCGACCCTTGCGGATCTCGCCGACGGCCTTCTCCAGTGCCTGCGCCGTGGCGCGCGCCTCGCGCAGCGCGGCGGCCGCGGGGCCCTCGCCGGCGGCGAGGGCGACCAGTACCCGGTCCTGTGCGACGTACTCGTCGCCGGCCTTCGTGGCTGCCGCTTGGGCAGCGTCCAGCGCGCGCACGAGCGCGGGGGTGATCTGCGGCTGGCCGGCGCCGCCGCCCTGCACCTTTGGCAGCTTCGCCAGTGCCGCCTCCACGGCGTTGCGCGCGGCGCCGTCGTCGCCGCCCGCCGCCTTGATCAGGCCCGCGGCCGCCCCTTCCTCATCATCAAGCATCGCCTTGAGCAGGTGCTCCGACGTCAGCTGCTGGTGGTATTCGCGGATCGCGATGGTCTGGGCGGCCTGGATGAAGCCGCGCGCGCGGTCGGTGAATTTCTCGATATCCATCGTCCTGTCCCTCTTCGTAGGCGACTGTTTGGGCGACTGGCCGGACCCCGCCCCTGCACGAGGCAACGGGGCGGCTATCCCGTGCCCAGGAAATGGGCAATGCTGCCGCGAGGCTCAAGAGGTCCACGCCGACTTAGGAAGATATCGTGCGAATTGAACGTCTTTACCGCTACCCCGTGAAGGGCCTGACCGCGGAGGCGCTGGAGGAGGCGCAAGTCGAGCCTGGCCGGGCCATCCCCTGGGATCGCGCCTTTGCGCTGGCCCAAGGCGACTCCCTGTTCGACCCGGGGCAACCCGCCTGGCGGCCGAAGACGGAGTTCATGTGCCTGCGCGCCAATGCCCGCATCGCGGCGCTTCGCTCCAGCTTCGACCCCACGACCGGCAGGCTCCTCATCCTGGCGCCGGACGGGGAGCGGCTGTTGGAGAATGCGCTGTCGGCGGAGGGGCGGGTGCGGATCGGCGCCTGGCTCACCGCGTATCTCGGCGCCGAGGCGCGGGGGACGCCGCGGTTCCACCATATTGCGGGCCACAGCTTCGGCGACCAGAAGCAGCAGGTCATCTCGCTCATCAACATCGCCAGCCTCGCCGACTATGAGGCGAAGGTCGGCGCGCGCCGGCACAGGCGCCGGTTCCGCGCCAATATCTGGTTCGACGGCGCGGCGCCGATGAGCGAACGCGAATGGGTCGGGCGGGAGCTGCTGGTCGGCGCGGCCCGCCTGCGCGTCACCCGTACGACCACGCGCTGCCCGGCGACCGAGGTAAACCCGCTGACGGCGCAGCGCGACGCCGACCCGGTGGCGGAGCTGAAGCGCCTCTATGGTCATGCCGATCTTGGCATCCATGCCGAGGTGGTGGAGGCCGGCCGCATTGCCGCGGGCGATGCGATCGAAGTTCTGTCCTGACGTCACGCCGGAGCGGCCATGAGCACCTATCCCAGCCTCGACCCCGATGCCCAGCGCGTGCTGGACATGATCCGTCTTGCCAATCGTCCGCCCTATGAGACGCTGACGCCGACCGAGGCGCGCGCGCTGCAGGTCGCCGCGATGCCGATCCTGCAGCCCGATCCGGCGGACGTCGCCGAGACGCGCGAGCTGGTGGCCGACGGCGTTCCCTGCCGGCTCTATCGTCCGCGCGGTTCCTCCCCAGGCGACGTGCTGCCGGGCCTGATCTTCCTGCATGGCGGCGGCTGGATGATCGGCTCGATTGAGACCTACGATGTGGTCTGCCGCAGACTTGCCAATGACGCGGGGGTCGCGGTCGTTTCGGTCGGGTACCGGCTGGCGCCCGAGCACCTCTACCCCGCGGCGGTGGAGGATAGCGCCATCGCCACGCGCTGGATCGCGCGGGAGGCGGGTTCGCTTGGCGTCGATCCGGCGCGGCTCGCGGTGGGCGGCGACAGCGCCGGTGGCAATCTCTCGGCCGTCCTGGCGCTGATGGCGCGTGACGGCACCCTGCCGCCGCTCGCCTTCCAGCTCCTCATCTACCCCGCCACCGACATGGCGATGCGGCTTCCCTCCTATCAGCGGATCACCGCGGATTTCCCGCTCACCGCCACGACCGCGCGCTGGTTTCGCGACACCTACATTCCGGATCCGGCGCGCTGGCACGAATGGCACGCCTCGCCGCTACGCGCGGCGAGCCTCGCCGGCGTGGCACCCGCCTTCGTGCTCACGGCCGGCCACGACCCGCTGGTCGATGAGGGCATCGCCTACGCGCGTCGGCTGGAGCATGAGGCCGTGCGCGTAACACTGCTGCACATGGCGGACCAGATGCACGGCTTCATCACCATGGGTCGGATCGTCCGCGCCGCGGACACGGCGCTGGTGCACTGCGCCGCGGCGCTGCGCGCCGGCCTGCGCGCATGATGCTGGCCGGCAAATCGGCGCTCGTTACCGGCGGTGCTTCCGGCATCGGGGCGGCGACCGCGCTTGCCATGGCGCGGGAGGGCGCGCGGGTTCTGGTCGCGGATCGTAACGATCCGGCGGCGACGGTCGCCGCTGTCAATGCGGCGGGGGGACAGGCGCTGGGCATGGTCGCGGACGTCACGGACGAGGTGGCGGTTGCCGCCATGGTGGCGCGCGCGGTTGATGTGTTCGGCGAGCTCGACTGTGCGTTCAACAACGCCGGCATCGCGCCGGCGGCGATCGGCCAGGCGGGTGTGGCGACGGGCGATACGGAGCGCGCGGCGTGGGAGGCTGTGCTCGCGGTCAACCTGACCGGTGTCTTCCTTTGCCTGCGGGCGGAAATCCAGGCGATGCGCGGGAAGGGTGGCGCCATCGTCAACACCGCTTCGATCGCCGGCATGCGCGCGCTTACGGGGGCAGCCGCTTATGTCGCTTCCAAGCATGGCGTGCTCGGGCTCACCCGCACCGCGGCGGCCGAGGAGGCGCCGGGGATCCGTGTCAATGCCGTCTGCCCGGGTTTCGTGGACACGCCGATGACGGCGGATGTGCGCGCCCGCCGTGGTCCCGCGATCGAGGAGCGCGCGCCGATGCGGCGTTTCGGCCGTCCGGAGGAGATCGCGGAGGTCGTGGTCTTCCTCTGCTCGGACCGCGCGAGCTTTATTGCGGGGAGCGCCTGGACCGCGGATGGCGGCTACGCGGCGCTATAGCGCTCAGGCGTTGGTGATTCCACCATCGATCGTGATCGTCTGGCCGGTGACATAGCTCGCCGCGTCGGAGGCGAGGAAGTGAATGACCGAGGCGACCTCGCGCGGCTCGCCCCAGCGCCCCATCGGAATCGAAGCCAGCAACCGCTCGCCATCGCGTGCCACGAGGTCGTCCGTCATGCGCGTACGGATGATGCCGGGCGCCACCGCATTCACCCGAATGCGCGGTGCCCATTGCCGCGACAGCGCGCGGGTGAGGCCCACGATCCCGCCCTTGGAGGCGGAATAGGCGGCGAAGCGTCCGCCGCCGCGGCGGTAGGCGATGGAGGAGGTGAGCACGATGGCGCCGCCCCGTCCGGCGGGCTCTTGTGCAGCGAAGGCCACGCACATGTCATAGGCGTTGGTGAGGTTGGCGGCGATGGCGCGGTCCCATACGCCGTGTTCCGCGGGGTCGAGGGGGTCGGGCTCGAACAGGCCGGCGAGATGCACGAGTACGTCGCATGGCGCGCTCGTGAACAGTGCTGCGCACGCCTCGGGGGTTTGGCAGTCGCTTGCCGCAGTCGCAACCCGTGCGCCAGCGCCGCGCTCCGACACGGCGGAAGCGAGGCCCGCCGCGTCGGGATCGATCAGAAGCACCGCGTCGCGACCGTCGAGGAAGGCCCGGGCGGTTGCCCGCCCGATGCCTCCCGCGCCGCCGGTGATCGCGATAAGACGCGTGTTCACGCGGCGCGCGCGCCTAAGCGCTCAGGACGTTACCGAAACGAACCCAGGTCTTGCCGTCCCAGCGTTGGAGCTGCATCGAGCGGATCGGGTAATAGTTGGTGGGCGAGGTGTTCACCAGTACGCCAGGCAGCAGTATCGGAATCATGAGGTCCTTGAGGCTTGCCGCCTGCTTCATGATGTTCTCGCGTGTCACGTCCTTGCCGCACTGGCGCAGCACCTGCAGGAAGGTGAGCCCGATGCCGTAGGCGAAGACGAAGTTGTTGTCGGTCATGTCGGCGTTGGGCAGCCATTGCTTCATGAAGCCGCGCCACTCGCTCATACCGGCATCCTTGTCCCACTCATGATCAGTGGGGTCCTTCAAGTATCCGGCGCTGATCATGCCGATTGCCTTGTTCTCGCCGGCGGGTTTCAGCACCGAGCCGACCGAGATTGAAACGTTCGTCATGTAGAAGGTCGGCTTCCAGTTGAGGTCATAGACCTTGGCAATGGATTGCGCCGCGAATTTCGGAATCGCGCCGACCAACAGGGTGTCGGCGCCCGAGCCCTGCAGCTCCACGACCTGGCTGTCCACGGTGGGATCGGAGGTTTCATAGGACGCGGTCTTGACGATGATCTTGTCGGCCTTGTCGCCCAGAGCCGCGCGCGCGCCGTTGAGGTAGTCCTTACCGAAATCGTCGTTCTGATAGAGAATTGCGAGCTTAGCGTCCGGTTTCGTCGCCATCAGGTGCTTCATGTAGATGCCGGCCTCGACGGGGTAGGCCGGCTGCCAGCCCATCGTCCAGGGAAATTCCTTTTCGTTGCCGAATTTGGATGCGCCGGTGGCGACGAAGAGCTGGGGCACTTTCTTCTGATTCATGTATTTCTGCACTGCGGACTGCGTCGGCGTGCCAAGCCCGTTGAGGATCAGCGCCACCTTGTCCTGCTCCACCAGCCGCCGCGTCTCCTGCACGGTGCGCGGCGGCGAATACCCATCATCACGCGGGATGAAATCGATCTTGCGTCCGTTCACGCCGCCGCCGGCATTGACCATCTTGAAGAACGCCTCGAGCCCGTGGCCGATCGCGCCATAGGCGGAAGCAGGGCCGGAATAGGCGTTGGTCTCGCCGACCTTGATACTGGTGGCGGTGATGCCCGTGGTATCGGCGGCAAGTGCCAGCGGAACCCGTGCGGTGGCGGCCAGCGCGCCGGCCGTGCCCAGAAGCGTGCGTCGTTTCATGGTCGTCTCTTCCCTGTGTTGTCACGTTATGAAGGCGCGGACGATGAAGGCACGGAACGTTACGATCGGCGGAGGAGGTGGCGGCGCAGGCTGCCCCACACGCCCGCCGGCATCAGGAACATGCAGAGGATGAGGAGCCCGCCATACACCGCGGCCGGGGCCGCCTTTGACACGGCGTCAGAGAGGTCCGGCACGTACTCGACGAAGACGGCGCCAAACAGGGCGCCGCCGATTGTGCCCACGCCACCGACCACGAGCCCGACAAACAGCGAGATCGACAACAGTGCCGAGAAACTGTCGGGAGCCACGAACTGCACCACGATCGCCGAGAGCCCGCCTGCAAGCCCGGTGAACAGCGCCGAGATCGCAAAGGCGCGTGTCTTGAACGCGGCGAGATCGACGCCCATCGCCTCGGCGGCGAGCGGATTATCGCGCACGGCGCGCATCGCCCGGCCGATCCGCCCGCGCGTGATGTTGAGGGCTGCGATCAGCATCACGGTTGCTACCAGCAGCGTGAAAACGTAGAGCCATTGGTCGGCGTTGAGCGGCAGGCCTGGTGGCGGATCTGGCTTATCGAGCACCAGGCCTTGCACGCCGCCGGTCCAGTGCTCGAACAGCTTGTATTTCAGCAGTTGCGGTGCTGCGACCGCGAGCGCGTAGGTGGTGAGCGCAAGATAGAGCCCGCCGAGACGCAGCGCCGGGAAGCCTACGAGGTAGCCGACCGCGGCCGAGACGATGGCGGCCGCGGGAAGCGTCGCCCAATATGGCACGCCGAAGCCGCTCATCAGGACGCCGGTGACATAGGCGCCGACCGCGAAGAACGCTCCGTGACCGAGCGAGATCTGGCCCGTGTACCCGGTCACAAGATCGAGCCCCAGGATCGCGAGCGCGTAGATCAGCACCAGCGTCAGCTCGAAATCCTGATAGTCGGACAGCAACAGCAACGGCGCCAGCAACGCCACCAGGAACAGTGCGACCCCGATCGCGATCTGCCGCGCCATCGCTACACCCGCACCACGATGGTTCGCCCCAGCAGCCCCGCGGGCCGCACCACGAGCACGCCCACGATGATCACGAGGGCGACGGTCAGCTTCAACGCATCGCCAACGAGATAGGCGCCGGCGAGATTCTCGATCACGCCGACGAGTACGCCGCCGAGCACGGCCCCAAGCGGATTTGTGATACCGCCGAGTAGCGCGCCGGCGAAGGCATAGAGGAGGATGCCCTGCATCATGTTGGGATCCAGGAACACCACGGGAGCCACCATCATGCCGGCAACCGCGCCGATTCCGGCGGCCATGGCCCAACCCAGGGCAAGCATCCGATCAACGTTCACGCCCACCAGCCGCGCCGAGCTCGGGTTATAGGCCGCGGCTCGCAGCGCGAGCCCCAGCCGCGTGAAGCGAAAGAAGGCCCACACCGCCAGCAGCACGATCATCGTCACCGCGGTCGAGCCAATGTCCTGCGGCGACAGATAACCGCCAAGGAGGCCGGCACCGCCGCCGAACGGGGAGGGGAACTTCTTGATCGTGAAACCGAACAGAGCGCCCGCCAGCGCGTTGAAGATCAGCAGCAGGCCGATGAAGACGCCAACCGCGGAGAGCACCGGCGCGTTGGCCAGGGGTTGCATCAGCAGGCGCTGGATCAACGCCCCGAGCAGCATGCCGAACAGGATGGTCAGTACGAAGGCGATCCAATATGGCACGCCGAGATTGATCAGGGCGAGCGCTATGTACGTACAGAACATCGCCATCTCGCCCTGGGCGAAGTTCACGTGATGCGTGGATTGGAAGATCATCACGAGTGCCAGTGCCAACGAGGCGTAGATACCTCCTGTGACGATGCCGGCCAGCAGCTGGTGCAGGAACTCCGCCACTCGTTCAGTACCCCAGGTAGGAGCGGCGAATTGCTTCGTCGCGCACCAACTCGTCCGCCGGGCCGTTCATCACGATGCGCCCGGTCTCGAGCAGGAAGGCGTGGTCCGCCGCCGCCAAGGCCAGGTTCGCGTTCTGCTCCACCACCAGGATTCCCACGCCTTCCTCATGGTTGATCCGTCCTAGAATGTCGAAGATCTCGCGGACGATCAGCGGCGCCAGGCCAAAGGACGGCTCGTCGAGCAGCAGCAGCTTCGGCGCCAGAAGCAACGCCCGCGCAATCGCCAGCATCTGCTGCTCGCCGCCCGACAGCGTGCCGGCCTGTTGCCGGAAGCGCTCCTTGAGGCGGGGGAAGTAGCCGAAGACGCGTTCGCGATCGGTGGCCACTCGGGCGTCACGGCGCAGATAGGAACCGAGGCGAAGGTTCTCCTCCACCGTCAGTTCCATGAATGTGCCGCGCCCATCTGGCACGTGGGCGATACCGGCGCCGGCGATCGCCTCGGTCGGGAGTTGCTCGATTGGCTGACCCGCGAGACGGATCGTGCCGCGCCTGCGGACCATGCCGCAAATCGCGCGCAGCGTGGTTGTCTTGCCAGCACCGTTGGCGCCGAGCAGCGCGGTGATGCCGCCCTCCCCGACCGCGAAGTCGATGCCGTGCAGCACGTCGCCGGTACCGTAGCCGGCTACCAGTCCCACGACCTCAAGCAACATGATGCGCCGCCTCGTGAGGCGTCGTGTCACCAAGATAGGCGCGGATTACTTCGGCGTCGCGCTGCACCTCATCCGGTGTGCCGTCCGCGATCTTGCGCCCGAACTCGAGCGCCACCACGCGGTGTGACACTCGCATGACCAGGCTCATGTGATGCTCCACGAGCAGCACCGCGAGGCCGAAGGTTTCGTGGATGTGACGAACGAGGTGCTCCAGCGCCGCCACCTCGCCATGATTGAGGCCGGCCGCCGGCTCGTCGAGCAGCAGCAGCTTTGGCTTGCCGACCAGCGCGCGCGCCATCTCAACGCGCTTCTGCGTGCCGAAGGGCAGTGCCGCGACCACTGTCTCGGCATGCGGGCGCAGGTCCATGAGGTCGAGCAGCCGCTCGACATGCTCGCGCGCCGCCGCCTCCTCGCGACGGACGGCACCGAGCCGTACGGCGTTCGCGAAAAATCCCGTGCGTCCGAGATGGTGCGCGCCGACCAGCATGTTGTCGCGCACGGTCATGCTGCGAAACAGCGCCACATTCTGGAAGGTGCGTCCGAGACCCAGCTCGGCCATGCGATGGCGGGGCAGGGCGGTGGTGTCCGTGCCGTCGAACATGACGCGCCCGCGGGCCGGCCGGTAGATGCCGGACAGGCAGTTGAACAGCGTCGTCTTGCCGGAGCCGTTTGGGCCGATCAGGCCGCAGATTTCCTGCGCGCCGACCGCGAAGGAAATGCCGTCGAGCGCCACGATCCCGCCAAACCGCATGACGAGGCCCTGAACGTCGAGCAGAAGCCGTGGCGCACGCGTGCCGGCGAACGCCGTGTCGAGGCGCGCCGGCGCCTCGGCGAGGGTCATCGGCCGCCCCCTGGCGACACACACGATAAAACCCGCATGCCCGCTTGCCGCGCTGCTCGCGCGCGCCTGCCTGCCATGGACACTCCCTGTCTTGACCTCCCGCGTTCTGATCGGACGGGATGGCGTCGGGAGCCTAGACAGGCAGGGACGCGGATTCGAGCAATTCCGGGGCTGCGCGGTTTTCCCTTGCCGTGGCGGGGAAGCCCTGTCCTGGCCCGCGTGAATTCGGGGCCGGGCTAGCGCGGCCTGGCGAGCAGCCCCAGATGGTCTAAAAGGTCGGCGAGCTTGGCGAAGGTCTGGCGGCGGTATTCATCCATGTCGCGGCCCTTCCAGTCGTAGAAGCCTTCGCCGCTGCGCGGCCCGATGCGCCCCGCGCGCATGTTGTCCACGATCACCTGCGGCGGTTCGAAGCGCGGCGCGGCCAACGCGTCCTTGAGGTAGTTGGCGGCGTAATAGAGGATGTCGCCGCCGCCGTAGTCGACGAACTCGAGCAGGCCGAGCACCGCGAAGCGGGGTCCGAAGCCGGTGCGGATCGCCGTGTCCACCGCTTCAGGAGTCGCCACACCCTCCGTCACGATGCGCGCGGCCTCGTTCATCGCGAGCGCCTGGATGCGAGGCACAATGAAGCCGGGTGCCGCCTTGCAGCGCACCGGTACCTTTCCGGCCTCACGCAGCAACGCCTCCATTCGAGCCAGCAGCGCCTCGTCCGTGCCGGCGCCGGGGCTCACCTCAACCAGCGGGATGAGGAAGGCCGGGTTGAGCCAGTGCGTGTTGAGAAAACGCTGTGGATTCGTCACGAACTTCGCCAGCGCCTCGATATCGAAGGTGGAGGTGGTGGAGGCGATCGGCACGTCCTTGCCAGCGTGGGCGCAGACACGGGCGAAGGCCGCCTGTTTCTGCTCCATCACCTCGGGCACGGCCTCGAACACGGCGTCCGCGCGTGCCAGCGCCGCATCAGCCGCGTCGCCGGCCGCGAGCGAGAGCCGCGCCAGCATCGCCGCTTCCTGTTCGGTATCCAACCTTCCGATGCCGCGCATCACGCCGATGCCGTGCGCAATTTCCCGGCGCGCCAGCGCCAGCGCCGCCTCGGCCTCGGCTTGGGCGCGCGGCTTGACGTCCAGCAGCGCCACCTCGAAGCCGGTGTGCAGGAAGGCGTGCGCCATGCCGCGGCCCATCCGGCCAGGGCCAATGATCGCGATGCGCGTCATCGCGCGCCGTCCATCAGCAGCCGGCGCAGCGAGGCGCGGTCCATGCCGGCGATGCCCATCGCCTCCACGGTGCGCCCGGTGCGGGAGAAATCCTCGCCGATCGCGGCGCCGGCGACGGCGAGCAGCCCGGCCGCCACCGGCATCGGCACGCCAGCCCATGCACCGAGCGAGGCCAGCAAGGCGAGGCCGCAGGCGACGTCCTCGCGCATGTAGCGATGCGTTTCGAGATCGATATGTTCGCGCCAGTCCGCGCTGTCCACGAGCTGCGTGTGGCCACGCCTGCCGTACATCCACTCATCGCCATCGGTCTTGTAGTGGTCGGCCAGTGGGAAATGCGGCCTGCCATAGCCCAGCGCCTCGCGCAGGCGGATGCGCTCGGCGTCCAGCACGTCGGTCACGTGGCGGATCGCGGGCTGCGTGCCCTCGTTGTGGATGTCCCAGCGCTCGAAATGCTGCAGCGGCCCCGCGTTCATCGTGATCAGCGGCGGATGGATGATCGGGCCCGCGTTCATCAGCGCGCCGTCGAGCCCATCCACCAACTGCTCGATCGCGGGGAAGGCTGCTTCCAGAACGGCGTAAGCCGCAGGCGCGAGGCGGGCGGGGTGCACGCCGGTCGGCAGCCTGGTCGCGCGCACGCGGATCGCGATGCGGGCGCCGCTGTCCGTCCGGTGCAGCCGGCACAGCCAGGGCAGCGTGCCGGCCTCGGCATAGGCGACCTCCGCGTTGTTGCCGGCAGCGCGCACGGCCTGGTCGAGCAGCAGCGTCCCCCAGGTGCCTGGTGGCAGAAACACGACTTGCCCGTCGCGCAGCAGCGGCGCCAGGCGCCGGGCGAGTTCCGGCTGCGAGAAGGCGGGGACGGGCGCGACGATCAGCGATGCCCCGCGCACGGCATCCGCGAGATCGTCGGTGGCGCCGAAGGTGACGTGGCGCTGGCCGGCGGCGTCCAGCAGCTCGATTCCGCCCGCGGCGAGGACCGGCTCCAGCGAGGCACGCTCGCGGCGCCACAGCACCACCTCATGCCCCGCGAGAGCGAGATCCGCCGCCGCGGCGTGGCTTCCATTGCCGCCGCCCAGAACCGCGATGCGCATCGACTAACCTCCAATTCGTGTGCGTGCCAGCGCGGCACCCGCCGCCAGCACCTGCAGCTTGGCCCGTGCCACGCGCCGCCCCATCGGCGCCATGCCGCAATTGGTGCAGGCGACGATGCGGTGCGGCGCCACGTGCCGTGCCGCGAGCTCCAGCGTCGCCGCGACCTGCTCGGGCGTTTCCACCACGTCGCTCGCGACATCGATCACGCCGACCAGCACGTCCTTGCCCGGCAGCAGCGCCATCAGCTCCGGCGGCACCTTGGAGTGGATGCACTCGAGCGAGACCTGGCCGATGCAGCTCTTCGCCAGGGCCGGGAACACCGTTTCGTATTGGCGCCAGGAATCGCCCAGCGTGCCTTTCCAGGCGCGGTTGGCGTCGATGCCGTAGCCGTAGCAGATGTGCACGGCGGTAGCGGCGTTGACACCAGCGGCGGCACGTTCAAGCGCGGCGACACCCCAGTCCGCCGCCTCCGCGAGATAGACATTGAAGGCAGGCTCGTCGAACTGGATGACGTCAATTCCGTCGGCGGCCAGGGCCCGCGCTTCCTGGTTCAGCAAGTCGGCGAAGGCCATGGCCATGCGCACGCGGTCGCCGTAATACGCATCGGCCAGCGTGTCGACGAGCGTCATCGGGCCCGGCAGCGTGAACTTGATCCGTCGCTCGGTCGCCGCGCGCAAGATCCGCGCCTCGGTCTCGTGCACGCGTCCGCGCAGCGCGAGCGGACCGGTCACGGTCGGGCACAGCGCCTCGTAGCGGTTGTTGCGGATACCGATCTTCTGCTTGTGCACGAAGTCGATGCCCTCCACCTGGGCGAGGAAGCCATGCACGAAATGCTGGCGGGATTGTTCGCCATCCGTCACGATGTCGAGGCCTGCCGCCTCCTGCTCCTTGAGCCAGAGCAGCGTCGCGTCGCGCTTGGCGTCCGCGAGTGCGTCCCCTGTGGCACGCCATTCGGGCCACAGCTTGCCGGTCTCGGCGAGCCAGCCCGGCTTGGGCAGGGAACCCGCGATGGTCGTCGGAAACATGGGATTCCTCCGTCAGCGGCCGCGAAACGCGGGCGCGCGCTTCTCGAGGAAGGCGGCGACCGCTTCCTCGTGGTCCTCGGTGTTGTGCGCCATGCCCTGCATCAGCGCGCAGAGGTCGAGGTAGTCGGGCAGATCCATCCGCCTTGCGTAGGTGAGCAGGCGCTTGGTCATGCGCACCGTGCGCGGTGGCTTGGCGGCGAAGCTGGCGGCCATCTCGCGCGCGCGCGCCATCAGCTCGCCGGGAGGCAGCACGTCCAGCACCAGGCCGATCGCCAGCGCCTCCGCCGCCTCGATCATGCGGCCGGAGAACGTCAGTTCCGCGGCTCGCTGGTAGGAAACGCGGCGCTGCAGGAACCAGCCGCCGCCATCGCCGGGGATGATGCCGAGATTGATGAAGCTCTCCGCGAATTTGGCATTCTCGGAGGCAAGTCGCATGTCGCACATCGTCGCGAGGTCGCAGCCGGCGCCGATGGCGGGTCCGTTCACGGCGGCGATGGAGGGGATTTCGAGCGACGCCATGGCGAGTGCCATGCGCTGGATGCCGGCACGGTATTTGTTCTGCACCGTGTAGACGTCGCCGGCGAAGGAGCCGGCTTCGCGGTCGCGCATGTGCTTGACGTTGCCGCCTGCGGAAAAGGAGGAGCCGGCGCCAGTCAGGATGAGCACGCTCACGGTCTCGGACGCGTTGAGCCAGGCGCACACGGCCGCGATTTCCTCGGCGAGGCGGGTGCCAGTGAGCTCGTTGCGCACGTCGTGCCGGTCGAGCGTCAGGGTCGCGATCCGCCCGTCGACCTCGAGCTTCGCGTCGTGCAGTTCCGGGGGTGTCACGCCGCCTCCCGCTGCACGCCAGCGAGCGCGTTGTCCACGGCGCTGCCCAGCCGCTCCACGATCGCCGCGATGTGCTCGGGCCGCGCGATGTAGGGCGGCGCGATCACCACATGGTCGCCGTGCTTGCCGTCGATCGTGCCGTTCATCGGGTAGACGGAAAGGCCGGCGTCCAGGGCCGCCTCGCGCACACGGTCGTAGAGGCGGAATTTCGGGTCGAACGCCTCCTTGGTCGCGCGGTCGGAGACCAGCTCGATCGCCTGGAACAGGCCACGGCCGCGGATGTCGCCGACATGCGCGTGGTTGCCGAAGCGCTCCTGCAGACCTTCCGCAAGCAGCTTGCCCATGGCGCGCACATTGGCGAGCAATTCCTCCTCGGCGATCACCTTCTGCACGGCGAGTGCCGCGGCGCAGGCGACCGGGTGCGCCTGGTAGGTATGCCCGTGCATGAAAGCACCGGTGCCGGCCCGCAGGGCGGCGATGACGCGTTTGTGGATGAGGATGCCGCCAATCGGCTGGTAACCGCCACCCAGACCCTTGGCGATGACCTGGATGTCCGGGTTCACGCCCTCCTGTTCCCACGCATGGGTCGTGCCGGTGCGGCCCATGCCGCACATCACCTCATCGAGGATCAGCAGCGCGCCGTGGCGATCGCAGACCGCGCGCATCGCCGGGAAATAGCCGGGCAGCGCGGTGACGCAGCCGGTCGTGGCGCCCACCACCGGCTCGGCGATGAAGGCGATCACGTTCTCGGCGCCGAGGCGCTGGAACTCCGCCTCGAGTTCGGCGGCGAGACGGGCCACATAGGCTTCGTCCAATTCGCCCGCCTGCTGGTGGCGGTAGGCGAAGCAGGGGGAGACATGGCTGAACGCGTCCGAGAGGATCGGGCCGTAGGGCGCGCGGCGCATGGCGTTGCCGCCGGCCGCCAGGGCGCCGAGCGTGTTGCCGTGGTAGCTGGCGCGCCGTGCGATGAAGCGGGTGCGCTGCTGCTGGCCGATCTCGAGAAAATATTGCCGCGCGAGTTTCAGCGCCGCCTCCGTCCCCTCGGAGCCGGAGGATATGAAATAGGCATGGGACAGGCCGCCCGGCTCGTGGCCGACCAGCGTTTCGGCCAGTTCCTCCGCCGCGTCGTTGGTGAAGCTCGTCGTGTGGGCATAGGCGATGGCGCGCAGCTGCGCCTCGATCGCGGCATTGACGCGGGCGTTGTTGTGCCCGAGGCAGGACACTGCGGCGCCGCCAGACCCGTCCAGGATGCGTGCCCCGGCGGCGGTCGTCATGTACATGCCGTCGCCGGTCGCGATCCGCACGGGCTCGGCGTTCAGGCTGCGGTGCAACAGGCGGCTCATGGCGTGGGTTTTCTCCTCGCGGCGCCGGGGGCGGGCCCCGGTGATGTGTTGGGGTGGTTTACCGGCAGGCTTTCCGGTTCGTGTCGTTCTTGACACCCTTGGGGGGCGAGGGTAGCAACCCGCCCGTTTCCGGCAAGGGGGACCTGCTCAAGGGTTACTCAATGCCGGGGAGATGTCCCATGGCGGATGCACCCGAAGAGAGCGCCGATTTCGATCGGAGGCTGGCAGAGGCGCGGCAACGGCAGGGGTTGGAAAAGCCCGTGGCACCGGGCCCGAAGGCGAACCGTTCGCTGCTCGGGATTGGCCTGCGGGTGGGTGTCGAGATGGCGTCGGCCATGGTCGTGGGGGCGTTTGTCGGCTATTGGCTGGACCGGGTGCTGCACACGAAGCCGTTTCTGATGGTCGTGTTCCTGTTCCTCGGTGGTGCCGCTGGCGTGCGGAATGTGTGGCGGGTGGTCGGGCCCAGGCGGCCGGGCCCGCGGGACTGAGAGCGCGAGCGATCGCGCACCTGAATTGACCGCGCGGGCGATGGCGCGAGGGTGAGGTAAGGCGTGGCGACGACGATCGATGTGATGGGTCAGTTCAGGCTTGCCACGGCGCTCGGGCCGGTGGGGGCTTCGGTGAACTTCACCAACTCGAACCTCACCATGATCGTGGTCTGCGTGCTGATCCTGGCGTTGATGCACCTTGGCATGGCGCCGCGCGCCGTGGTCCCGGGCCGGCTGCAGGCGGCCGCCGAGATGTTATACGACTTCGTCCACAAGATGTGCATTGACCAGATCGGTGAAGAGGGGAAGAAGTTCTTCCCGTTCATCTTCACGCTGTTTGCGTTTATCCTGTTCGGCAACCTGTTTGGCCTGATCCCCTATCAATTCACGGTCACGAGCCATCTTGCGGTCACTGCGGCGCTGGCGCTGTTCGTGGTTGGGCTTGCGACCGTCGTGGGGCTGCGCATCCACGGGCTGCATTTCTTCTCCTACTTCCTGCCAAAGGGGCTGCCGTGGATCCTGGCGCCGCTGATCGTGGCGGTTGAGGTGATTTCCTACCTCTCGCGGCCGGTCTCCCTGTCTTTCCGTCTTTTCGCCAACATGATGGCCGGCCACGTGGTGTTCGAGGTGTTCGCCAGCTTCATGGTGGTGATGGCCGCCTCGCTGGGTGTCATCGGCTACGTGATGGCCGTTGCCCCCTTCGCGCTCGACGTGGCGATGACCGGCTTCGAATTGCTGGTTGCCTCGCTGCAGGCCTACGTCTTCGCCGTGCTCGCCTGCATGTATCTGCACGACGCCGTGCACCTGCACTGAGGCACGGACACAACCGCTTACCTCGAACTCGTACAAGGAAGGACAGACTCTCATGGATCTTGCAGCCGCGAAGGCTATCGGCGCCGGGCTTGCCGTCATCGGCGTCGCGGGTGCCGGCGTGGGTATCGGCAACATCTTTGCCGCCCTCGTGAACTCCATCGCCCGCAACCCCTCGGCCCGCGACAACGTGTTCGGTATCGGCATTCTTGGCTTCGCGCTGACCGAGGCGATCGCGATTTACGCGCTCGTCATCGCGTTCATCATCCTCTACGCGATCTGACGCCGATGCGGCGGCTGCTTCCTGCCGCGGCGCTGCTGCTGGTCGCATCACCCGTGGGTATCACGCCCGCGCTGGCTGATGTCGGCCTGCCGCAGATGGACTTCGCCAACCCGCTGACGACCAGCCAGGTCGTCTGGGGCGCGCTGATCTTCGCGCTGCTCTACGTGCTGCTCTCGCGTGGCGCGCTGCCCAAGGTGGCGAGTGTGCTGGCGGAGCGGGCGCGCACGATCAGCGCCGATCTCGATGCGGCGAAGGCGGCCAAGCACCAGGCGGACACCGCCGTCGCCGAAGTGGCTCGCGCCACGCGGGAGGCGCAGGCCGCCGCGGCCGCCGAGATCGCGCAGGCCGCCGCTGCCGCCAAGGCAACGGCCGAGGCGGGGGCCGCGCGCGCCGCCACGGCGCTGGAGGCGCAGCTTGCCGCCGCGGAGGCACGCATCCACGCCGCGCGCGCTGCCGCCATGGGCGCACTACGTGAAGTCGCGACGGAGGCCACGACGGCGCTTGCTGCCCGCCTGATCGGCCATGCGCCCGACACCGCCGCCGTCGACGCGGCGGTCGGGACCGCGCTGGCATCGCGGAAAGCCTGAGGAGACGGGGATGGAGTTCTTCGCCGAAGCCCGCAACTGGGTCAGCATCGCGATCGTCCTCTTCTTCGTGCTGTTCGGGCGCAAGCTGTGGGCCGCCATCGCGGGGATGCTCGACGGCCATGCCGAGGCTGTTCGCGTCGAACTCGCGGAAGCCGCGCGTCTGCGGCGCGAGGCCGAGGCGATGCTGGCCGAGGCCACCGCACGGCGCGAACAGGCGCTGGCGGAGGCCAAGCGCATGCTTGAAGGGGCGAAGGACGAGGCCGTGCGAGTTGCTGCCGAGGCGGCCGCGGAGGCCGCCCGCGCCGCCGAGCGCCGCGAGCGCATGGCGCATGACCGTATCGCCGCGGCCGAGAAGGCCGCCATCACCGAGGTCAAACTCGCTGCCGCTGAGATCGCTGCCGTTGCCTCCGAGCAGGTGATCCGCGGGACGCTCACGGGGACGGAGTCGGACGCGCTGGTCGATCGGGCCATCGCGCAGCTGCCTGCGGCGCTTCGGGCGGCTTAAAGTAAGGTAAGGACGGGCTTTATCTGGACCCGCAGAAGGTCAATTAGTCTTTTAGACCAATGGGTTGATGCCCCGCTTGACAACTCGCCGCGCAGCTTCGCACGAACGCGGGGGCCTTCACGAGCGGGCGCGCCAGGCGCAGAATGAATTATGGCTAAAACAGCGATCGCACGCCGCAGCGCCCTGATCGGCGCGGCAACCGCCGCGAGCGTCCCGCGCGCCCGCGCCGCGGCGAAGCCCCCCGTCGTCTTCATCCATGGCAATGGTGATACCGCCGCGCTCTGGATCACCACGATCTGGCGCTTCGAGAGCAACGGATGGCCGCGTGACCGGCTGCACGCGGTCGATTTCCGCTACCCCACCGCACGACGCGTCGCCGATGTGCCGCAGCCCGGTACCTCCTCCGTCGCCGAGCAGGTGGCCCAGCTCGCCGAGGAAGTCGCTGCCCTGCGACGGCGCACTGGCGCGGAGAAGGTGGTCATCGTCGCGCAGTCGCGCGGCGGCCTCGTCGCCCGCCTCTTCGTCAAGAATGGCGGTGCCGAGCAGGTGGAGGCGATGATCCTCTGCGGCAGCGTCAACCATGGGGTGCTCGACTCGAACACGATCCTCGTTGGCAGCGAGTTCAACGCCAACTCCGCTTTCCTACGTTCGCTCAACGGGGGCCTCTCGGAGGTGGTTCCGGGCGTGCGGACGCTGACGATTCGCAGCACGGACATGGACAAGTTCGCCCAGCCGGACGGGCGCGCGATCGGCCTGCCCCAGGTCAAGGGCACCGGCTATGACGCGCCGGCGCTGCGCGGCGCTACCAATGTCGCGATCCCGGGCCTCGATCATCGCGAGACCGGCTATTCGCCGCAGGCCTTCGCCGCGATGTGGCGCTTCCTGACGGGCAGTGCCCCGCGCACCGTGGACGTGGTGGCGGAGCGGCGGGTCACCCTCTCCGGCAAGATCTCCGGTTGGCAGGGCGACCTGCCCAGCAATATCGGCCTCACGGGCGTGCGGCTCGAGGTCTTCGCCGTCGATGCGATGACAGGCGAACGCAACGGGGCGGCGTTGCTGAAGCAGAGCACCGGCAAAAGCGGCGCCTGGGGGCCGGTCGCCGTCTCGCCGGACGATTACCTGGAGTTTGTCTTCGCGGTTCCGGGGCTGTCGACGACGCACATCTACCGCTCGCCGTTTCCGCGCTCCTCCGAGATCGCGAATCTGCGCCCGCAGCGCCTGGCGGCGCTGGATACGGGAAAGGGGGCAATCGTCCATCTCTCGCGCCCGCGGGGCTATTTCGGGGCCGGGCGCGACCACGTGCTGCTCGCCGGGCGGATGCCGCCCAGCATTCCTCGCGGCGTGCCGGCCGTTTCCGACATCGCGATGGCCTATCCGCTGCCGGGCACTGAATGTGTGGTTGGCCAGTGTAACAGCGAAACAATTGCCGCGCGTACCTGGCCCGCCGCCGACGGCCATGTGAGCATCATCGAACTGACGGACTGAGGCAGCGCGCCGCGACTGCGAGGCGTCAGAACAGGCCCTCGATGTTGCCGGCGGAGTCGAGGTGGATCCCCTCCGCCGCCGGCACCCTGGGCAGGCCGGGCATGGTCATGATCTCGCCCGCGATCGCGACGACGAAGCCGGCACCGGCGGAAAGCCGTACGTCGCGCACCGGCAGCGTGTGGCCGTCCGGCGCACCGAGCTTCGTGGGATCGGCACTGAAACTGTACTGGGTCTTGGCGATGCAGACGGGCATGTGGCCGAAGCCCGCCTTTTCCCAGGCCGCGAGCTTGCGTGCCGCGCCCTCGGCGATGGCGACCGCGCCGGCGCGATAAATCCGTTTCGCAATGGTCTCGATCTTCCCGGCCAGCCCGATCGTGTCCGGGTAGAGTGTCTGGAACGCCGCCTTGCCCTCGGCGATGCGCGCCTGCACGGCCTTCGCGAGCGCCGCCGCCCCCGCCGCGCCATCGGCCCAATGGGTGCAGGGCACGACCTCCACTGCCACGCCCGCGCGCACCGCCGCGATCTCGGCATCCGTGTCGCTGGTGAAACGGTTCAGCGCCACCACCACCGGCAGCCCATAGCCCTGCATGTTTTCCACATGCCGCGCCAGGTTCACGACGCCGCGGCTCACCGCCGCCACGTCCTCCCGCCCGAGATCGGACTTTGCGACGCCGCCATGCATCTTGAGCGCACGCACGGTAGCCACCACCACGCAGCACGAAGGCGCGAGCCCAGCGAGGCGGCACTTGATGTCGAGGAATTTCTCGCCGCCGAGGTCGGCGCCGAAGCCTGCCTCGGTCACCACCACGTCAGCGAGCGAGAGCCCGAGCTTCGTCGCCATCACCGAGTTGCAGCCATGCGCGATGTTGGCGAAGGGCCCGCCGTGCACCAGTGCCGGCGAGCCCTGGAGCGTCTGCACCATGTTGGGCATCAGCGCGTCGCGTAGCAAGGCTGCCATCGCGCCATCGGCCTTGATGTCCTTCGCGGTGACGAACCCGCCGCCCTTCTTCGCCGCGACGATGATGCGTGCGAGGCGCGCCTGGAGATCGTGCAGTGAGGTTGCGAGGCAGAACACCGCCATCACCTCGGAGGCGACGGTAATGTCGAACCCGTCCTCGCGCGGGGAGCCGTTCGCGGCCCCGCCGAGCGAGGTCACGATGGAGCGCAGGGCGCGGTCGTTCATGTCCATCGCACGGCGCCAGGAGACGCGCCTCGGGTCGATCCCGGCCTCGTTGCCCCAGTAGAGATGATTATCCACCATCGCCGCGAGCAGGTTGTTGGCCGCCGTGATGGCGTGGAAATCGCCGGTGAAGTGCAGGTTGATCTCGTCCATCGGCGCCACCTGCGCGTGGCCGCCTCCGGTCGCGCCGCCCTTCATGCCGAAGCAGGGCCCGAGCGAGGGCTCGCGCAGGCAGATCATGGTGCGGGTGCCCGCGGCGTTGAGCGCGTCGCCGAGCCCGATCGTGGTCGTGGTCTTGCCTTCGCCCGCGGGTGTCGGGCTGATGCCCGTGACCAACACGAGCGCACCCGGCTTGCGGGCGGCCTGCTGCGCGATGAAGTCGAAATCGATCTTCGCCTTGTAACGCCCGTACGGTACCAGCGCGGTCTCGGGGATATTCGCGTGCGCCGCGATCTCGGCGATCGGCTTCAGCCTGGTTGCCCGCGCGATCTCGAGGTCGCTCGTCATGCCGCACTCCTCCGTCCGATGCCGAATTCCGCCAGCGTCTCGCCGACGGCGGTCGAGAACCCCTCGAAATCCGCGCGATCCAGCGCGCCGATGGTACCGACGCGAAAGCTTGGCGCTTCCGTGTCGTAGAAATTGCTGATGAGGTAGCCGCGCCGCTTCAATGCGTCGACGAAGCGTTGCAGGTCCCAGGCGGGGTCGTCGGGGGCGGCGATGTTGCTCACGATCGGGCCCTGGTGGCGCGCCGCGAGCACCGGGCGCAGGCCGAGCGCGATCATTCCCTGGCGCAACGCCGCTGCGTTCGCCGTGTAGCGCGCCAGCCGGCCCTCGCGCCCCTCCGCGTCCAGCCTGTCGAGGGCGACCGAGAGCGCGTTCAGGGCCTGCGCCGGCGGCGTGAAGCGGAACGTGCCCCAGCCGCGCTTTTCCGCGTGCTCGAGAATGTCCGCGAGGTCGAGGCACCAGGAGGCGGCGGTCCGCGGCGGCGGCATCGCGTCGCGCCGTGCGAGCACCACGGCGAACCCCGGCATGCCCTCCAGGCATTTGTTGGGCGTGAACACGGCCGCCGCGATTTCCGGCTGGGCCGACAGGTCGAGCGGCAGGGCCCCGAAGGCCGAGACCGCGTCCACCAGCATTCGCCGCCCCGCCGCGCGCGCCGCGGCGCCGATCGCCACCAGGTCGTTGACGATGCCGGAGCTTGTTTCGCTCTGCACCAGCCCCACCATCGCGATGGTGGGGTCGGCGAGGGCCTTGCGCACCGTGTCCGGGTCGACGGGCTCCGTGCGGGAGGCGGCGAGCGGCACCGGTTCGCGCCCCGCCTCGCGGGCCAGGCGCGCCATGCGCTCGGCGTAGCTACCGGTCATCGGGATCAGGATGCGCTCGCCCGGGAGCAGCAGCGAGCGCAGCGCGGCCTCCACACCGAAATGCCCGCTACCCTGGACGGGAAGCGCTGCGTGCGCTGTTTCCACCCCGCCGCCAAGCGCGAGGAGCCGTGCGCGCATCCCGGCGTAGAGCGGGCGAAAATCGTTGTCCCAGGGAGCAAAATCCAGCGCCATCGCGGCACGGACATCGGGATGCGTGGTCACGGGACCGGGGATCAGCAGCTTCATGGACGCTCCTTCCGCTGCGCCGAGCCATCGCATGCGTCTGCCGTGGAATCCACCCCTGCGGCACCGCTTTGCGCCCGCCTCTTCGCGCGCACCCCCGGCTTGCCGTATGCTTAGGCCATGGTTGCGATGCTGGGTCTGCCGTCCTGGGTTCCCTGGTGGTTGCCGCTGCTGGTCCTGGTACCGGGCGTGGTGTGGCTGCTGGCCATGTTGCCGATGCCGTTCGCCGTGCTTGGCTTGCGTGGCCGGCTGGAAGGGATCGAGGCGCGGCTCGATGAGCTGCAGCAGGAAATCCGTACCCTTGCGCTGCGGATGCCGGAGCCGGATCCCGCGTCCCATCGCATACCGGTGCCGCCGCGCCGCGAGATCTTCACGCCGCCCTATCCGGACGAGGACGAGCCCATGCCGCCCGCGAAGCTGCGCCGCGTGGCGGAACGGCCCGGGGCGGAGCGGCCCGGGCCGGACCGCCATGCGGCGGACGCCGACGCCGGGCACCGCGCAGAGGAGCGGCCGCGGGACCGTAAGCCGCCGGACCCCACCACGCGACCCCGTCGCCTTGAACCGCGGCTTGACTTCCGCCGCTGAACCCACAGGAGCCCAGCATGCGCGTCAGCGTCATCCAGATGTGTTCCGGCGCCCAGGTCGACAGGAACATCGAGCAGGCACGTGGCCTGATCGATGCCGCCATGGCGGCGGACCGGCCGGACATCG
Source organism: uncultured Pseudomonadota bacterium (assembly GCA_963764465.1). Classification (GTDB taxonomy): domain Bacteria; phylum Pseudomonadota; class Alphaproteobacteria; order Acetobacterales; family Acetobacteraceae; genus JAJXXT01. Next base: position 316,945 of record CAVXSO010000002.1, read on the forward strand.
TGGCCCTGCCCGAGGTCTGGAGCTCGCTGGGCGGCAACCGTGCCGACAAATTCGCGGCGTCCGAGCCGTTGCCGCCCGCAGGCAGCAACGAGCCTGGCGGCCCGGTCTATGAGTTCCTGCGCTCCGTCGCGCGCGAGAAGCGCATCCACGTGCATGGCGGCTCGATCGTTGAGCGCGACGGCGAGCGCCTGTTCAACACCACGCTGGTGTTCGACCCCGCGGGCACGGAGATCGGCCGTTATCGCAAGATCCACCTGTTCGACATCGTAACGCCGGACGGCCAGGGCTATCGCGAGAGCGCCACGTTCGGGTCCGGCGCGGATATCGTCACGTGCAAGGTCGGCGGCACCGAGGTCGGGCTTGCGATCTGCTACGATGTGCGCTTCCCGGAGCTGTTCCTGGCGCTGCGCCGGCAGGGGGCCGAGCTGATCTTCCTGCCCGCCGCCTTCACGCTGCAGACCGGCAAGGATCACTGGGAGACGCTGATCCGCGCCCGCGCGATCGAGACGCAGTGCTGGTTTGCTGCCCCGGCGATGTGGGGCCGGCATATCGACGGCTCGGGCGAGGCGCGCTTTACCTACGGGCATTCGCTGGTCTGCGATCCCTGGGGGATGGTGACGGCCAAGGTCTCCGACGGTACCGGCTGGACCACGGCGCGCATCGATCCCGCCATCACCGCGCGCGTACGCCGGGACATGCCGGTGCTCGAACACCGCAAGCTCGTTTGAGCCTGCTCACGTTCCAACGGCGCCGCACGCGATGACATCGCTCAGTTTCGTGGCCGCCACCACGCCGGCGGCGCAGGAGGCGCGTGCGCGCCTGGTCGGACGCTACGGCGATGCCGGAGAGGCCGCGGAGGTGGTGGTGGCGCTCGGCGGCGACGGGATGATGCTGGAGACGCTGCACCGGCAGCTGGTCGAGGGGCGGCCAGTCTATGGCATGAATTTCGGCTCGGTCGGCTTCCTGATGAATGCCTACGCGGAGGATGATCTGCCGGCCCGCGCGGCCGCCGCCAACCCCACGCGGCTGCATCCGTTGCGCATGTGCGCCACCACCGCGGACGGTGGTATCGAGGAAGCGCTGGCGCTCAACGAGGTTTCGCTGCTGCGCCAGCTCCGCCAATCCGCCAAGATCCGCATCACTGTGGACGGCACGCTGCGCCTCGCGGAGTTGATTTGCGATGGCATCCTGCTCGCCACACCTGCCGGGTCCACCGCCTACAACCTTTCCGCCCACGGCCCCATCGTGCCGCTCTCGGCCAATCTGCTGCCGCTCACGCCAATCTCCGCGTTCCGCCCGCGACGCTGGCGCGGTGCGCTGCTGCCATCGACCGCGCATGTCCTGTTCGACGTGCTGGAGGCGGACAAGCGCCCGGTCGCCGCGGTTGCCGACCAGATGGAGGTGCGCGACGTGATCCGGGTTGCAGTGCACGAGGACCGGAACGTCGGCGTCACCGTCCTGCACGATCGCGATCATGGGCTTTCCGAGCGCATCATCGCGGAGCAATTCACCGTCTGACCCGCCACACCAACGGACAAAACCCATGCGCATCGCCTGCCTGATGTTCGTCCACGAAACCGTCACGTTCCTCGCCAATCCGACGACGATCGAGGACTTCACCTATGCCGGCTCGCCCTGTGCCGGGGAGGCGCTGCTGAACGCCGAGCCGCGCTCCTACATGGGCGGCTTCGTGCAGGTGGCGCGCGAATACCCGGACGTGGAGCTGGTCGGCATCGAATCGCCGCTCTGGCCGCGCACTGGCTCCGGCTCCGGCTGGGTCACCAGGGAGACGTTCGAGCATTTCACCGCCATCATGGTCCGCGAGCTGCGCGCGAAGGGGCCGTTCGACGGCGTGTTCATGGCGCTGCACGGGGCCATGGCGGCCGAGGGTATCGCACGTCCGGAAGCCGAGCTCGCGCGCCGAGTGCGCGAGGCGGTGGGACCAAAGGCGCGGCTTGCCGCCACGTTCGACCCGCACGGCAACGAGGACGCACAGTTCCTGCGCCACGCGGAACTCGGCTTCACGGTGAAATATTTCCCGCACTACGACAGCCATCTGCAGGGCCAGCGGGCGGCCCGCACGCTGGTGCGCACGATCCGCGGCGCGTACGCGCCCGCGCACGCGGTGGTGAAGGTGCCGATCCTCACGCCCACCGTGATGCAATGGACGGGTGCCTCGCCCTGGATGGACCTGGTGCAGCGCGCGCTGGTGTGGGAGGCGCGCGAGCCGGATCTCTACATGAACGTGTTCTTTGGCTTCCCGTGGTCGGACGTGCCGGACGCGGGCATGACGATCCAGGCGATCGCCAACGGCGACCACGGGCTCGCGCATCGCGCCGCGGTTGATGTCGCGGACTATGCCTGGCGCCGGCGCAAGGAGCTGGTTCGCGCCGCCACCATCCACAGCATCCGCGACGGCGTGCGCCACGCGGCGGAGGCGGTTGCCGCGGGCAAGACGCCCGTCGTGCTCGCCGACCATTCGGACCGCAGCGGCCATGCCACCTGGCTGCTGCGAGAACTTCTGGCCAGCGGCCTCAAGCGCGTGCTGGTCGCGACCGTGGCCGACCCGGCGGCGGTGGACGCCGCCATTCCCGGCGAGGCGTTCGATCGTGACGTGGGTGGTCTCGCCGACGAATCCGCGGGCGAGGCGGTGCGGGTCCGCGGCCACGTGGTGGCGCGCGACGAGACGGGGGGGCGCGGCGGCTCCTGGGCGCGCATCGATATCGGGGGTGGCAGCGAGGTGGTGATCTCGCGCTATCTCACGCAGATCATTGAGCTGGAGCAGCTGCGCGCCATGGGTATCGAGCCAGGTGCCTTCGCCGTGATCGCCATCAAGTCCCGCGTGCATTTCCGCCGCGGCTTCGATGACAGCGGCTTTGCGCCCACGATCCTGCTGGTGGAACCGGACGAGCCGTTTCTTGGCACGGTTCGGCTGGAGGCGCTGCCCTACCGGCACCTGGAGATCGCCCGCTTCTATCCCTATGGCGATCCGTCCGGCCCCGAGGTGATGTAGCGCCGGCGCCCGCATCCCGTCCCGGCGAAGCGCTCGTTAAAGACGAAACCCGCCCTGCCTTTCGGCAGGACGGGCTCGCCGTATCCAGCGGCCGGAGCCGCCCGAGATCAGACCAGGCCGTGGTTCGTGGTGAAGTTGAACTGGCCGGAGCTGAGCGCGCCCTGGTCGGTGAAGTAGATCGCTCCACCCCCCTTGAGCGCGAGCTCGTAGTTGCCACCCACTGTCTGGACGTGGCTCGTCACCGCCGAGAAGCTGTTCAGCGCGGTGTTGTCGGACGCGTAGAGGCTCTGCAGGTCGAGCACGGAAGTCTGCCCGAAGTTGGCGATTGTCACGGTCCCCGAGTACGCGCCGTTGTTTGGCCCGGCATTGTACTGGGCCTGCACGGTTACCGTGTCGTTTTCCTGCGCGGCGTTCAGCGTCACATTCGCCGAAGAGTTGCCGCCCAGCGCGATCGAGTTACCCGACCCGGTGACGAGGAGATTGGACGGGCTCACCAGGTTGTTGAGGAAGAACTGATCGTTGGACGTGCCGTTGATCGTCTCCGAGCCGCCCGTGGAACGTACGGTGCTGCCAGCGCCGACGTTGACGGTATCGTTCGAGGACGAGTTGGCACCGACAAACACCGAGGAATTCGCCCCGACATTCACCGTGTCGTTGCCAGAACCAACCGTGACAAAGGCGTTGCCGCCGGTCGAGGAGACCGAGTCATTGCCATTGCCCAGGAACACGGTGTTGCCGCTGCCGGCGAGCGAAACGGTGTCGTTGCCGTTGCCGCCCACGACAAGGATGTTACCACCGGCGCCGTTGCTGGTGATCTTGTCGTTGCCGTTGCCGACGGTGACCTTGGAGCCGCCGCCGACGCTGACGATATCCATTCCACCGCCAAGCTTGACGTAGGAAGAGGTACCGGTCGTCACCGTGTCGTTGCCGCTGCCGGCAAGGATGCTGGCACTATTGCCGGCCTTGATCACATCGTCGCCGTTGCCGGCGAAGATATGGTCGTTCGACCCCAGCGCAGTGATGCTGTTGCCGCCATCGCCAACGTTGATCTGCGAGAAGTTTCCATTCGCCTTGACGATGTTGATGCCATCGCCGAGCGAAATGATGCCAGTGCCGTTGTTGAGGTTGATGGAAACCGAGTTGGTGGCAGAGGCGCTCTGCGTAATCCACGTCGTCCCGGTGCCGGTGCCGTAGATCGCGCCAGCGGCATGATCGAGCCAGATCACATCGCCGATGCCGGCACCAAGGTAGATGGTGTCGAAGCCGGCGCCGCTCTTATCGTTCACCTTGATGTTGTTGTAGTTGCCGTTCAGCAGGATCTGGTTGGTCCCGGCGCCGACCGTGATGTTGTTCAGGCTGCCGCCGGCCGTGATGTTGTCGTTGCCGTTGCCGAGATTGAACACGGAGTTGCCGTCCGAGCCCGACACGGTCACGTTCTCGTCGCCGGCCACGACGGTGTCGTTCGTGCCGTCGAGCCAGACGGTGTCGTTCGCCGTCGGCATCGAGGAGTCCGAATCCACGTCGGGGCCGCCCTGCCAGTCGACGCCGGCGATGTTCACGCTCGAAACCCCGCCATGGATGCTGACGGTGTCGTTGCCGCCGCCGACGGTCACCGAGTTGTTGCCGCCCCACAGGTAGACGCCGTCGTTGCCGTCACCCGTCTGGACGGTGTTGTAGCTGTTACCGCCCGCGACCATCGCATTGGCGTCGCCGACGAAGACCGTGTTGTAGTTGTCCGCGATGCAGATCTGGCTCGTATTGCCGAACGCATCGTCATCGGCCGCACCCACGCTGACCGTCGCGTAGCCGGCGCCGCCATCGGTGTTGTCGCTGGTGATGACGGTGTCGGCAACGTCACCAGTGAGCTTCACATAATCGTAGGCGCCGGTGAGATCGACCGAGGTAACGCCGCCGACGTTCGCGATCGTTGCGCTGTTGTTGCCGCTCGGGTCGGTTGCCTGGTCCCCGACGGTGATCGCCGAGCTGGCCGCCGAGAGGTTGACGGTGTTCCAGCCCGCGCCATCGTTCGGGTAGATGTCCTCGGTCGGGAACGGGAGCGGGTCGAACAGGATGTTGACGAGCGAGCCGTTGGTGATCGAGGCGCCCGCGGACGTCTGGACCACGTTCGAGGACCCATCGAGCGTGATCTGGTCGACGACCCCGCTGCTGTTGCCGATGTTGATGGTGGTGGCAAAGTCGGCGGCGTACCCGGCCCCGAAATTGCCGAACGGGTTCCCGAACACGTTGAGATTGCCGGCCGTGCCGTAGACGTTCTGCCCGGTGGTGATCGTGTTGCCCGATCCGTAAATCGAGAAGACGTCCGTTCCGGTGTTGTCAATCGCCGTACCGAAGGCGGTCTGGCCGCCGATCAGCGTCAGAGGGTTACTCATGGATCGTTCCTTTGCTGGAGTGCCAAGCTGGTGCGGCGGCGTGGCCGAAAGCCGCCCGTATGAAGGTTACGTACGCGCGGCCTCGCCCCGTCTCGTGCGGACCGAAGCAGGATGACCTCATGCCGGAGGCGGAACGTCATGGCCGACCGCCCTTACGGCGGAAGTTGACAACGCTGATGCCGAAGACACTCGTCGCGTCTTCCGCAACGACTGCGGCGTTATCTACTTCCGCTGTCCCAGAATTCATCATCCTTCAATTTTTGTATTCCCGATCGCTGACCCGAACCTGACACGGCTGCGAGTTTTCTCGGGTGGAGGCGGCTGTTTCGCGCTAAGGCAATGTTTAAAATGATCAGGCGGCAGCGCTGGAAATTCTGACGATTGGCTGCCCGACGAGCGCTTCCAGCGTCACCCTGTAGGCCTCGATTGTGCGACCGAGCGGCAATGAAACCTGAGCGTAGTGTCGCGCGCTGGTCTGCAACCCAGACGCGAGATCGCGATCCTCAAGCACGCGAAGAATGGTGTTGGCGAGACCCGCCACGTCAAAAAACGGAACGAGAATTCCGTTGTGCCCGTTGGTGACGAATTCGCGCACCGGCGCCGTGTCGCTCCCGATCACGGCACAGCCCGTCGCCAGCGCCTCGCGCAGCGACCAGGAGGCGACGAAAGGATAGGTCAGGTAGACGTGCGCGTCCGAACGCCGTAGCAGCGCCTGGTACGACCGGGTGTCGACGAGATCGAGGAAATGCACCCGCGACTGGTCGATCGTGCTGCCCACCTCCGCGAGGAAGTGTTGCTTCCATGACCGTCCGTCGAGCTTGGGGCCATAGCCGGCTCCCTCGCGCCCGACCATCACAACGTGCACATCCCGCCGGCGCAGCAGCCGGGGAAGGGCTCGCATCATGATGTGGAAGCCGCGCGTCGGCTCGAGCGCGCGGCTGACGAAGGTGACGAGCTTGTGCTCAGGTGCGATCGCTGTCCCGGCAAGCTGGTTTCGGAACGCCTCGGTCTCGCTCATCGTGCCGAGCGGAAGCGGCTGCGCGTGCGCGGCAGGGTCGGGCGCGTTGGCGTCGAGGTCCACCCCTTCCTCGATCAGCCGGATGCGATGGCGCAGCGGCGGGGGATAGGTACCGAGCTGAAAGCGCGTCGGTGTCTGGCCCAGACCGGGGTTGGTCAGCGCCAGGAGGTTTACCGCGTTGCGCGCACGGATCCGTGCCTCGCTGTCAGGCGGCGGAACAAACTCCGGGTCGAACCCGGTCTCGTACCCGCTGGTGTGGTAGTAAAACTCAAAATAGCCCAGCAGGGGCACGTCCGGCCACACGTCCTGCAGGTTGAGCAGTTCGCCCCAGCCGTGATGGCCCAGGATCATGTCCGGGCGGTAGCCGGTGCTCGCGAGATCGCGCGCGACTTTTGCTACGACATCGGCGCGGCGCAGCGCGACGTCGAGATCGCGTGCCCCGTCGTGCACGTCCGCCGCACTTGGTGCCTCGAACGTGTATTCAACCTTGCGCACGGCGCGCATGGCGTTCTTCGACGGTGTCGTGATGTAGGTGATGTCGTGGCCCAGGGCGCGCAGCCATTCGATCACCCGCCAGTACTGCGCGGGAAAGCTCTGATGTACGAACAGGAAGCGCATCGGTGGCCCCGGAAACGAGAGGGAAGGTTAGGCGTCAGGCGGCGCGCGCGTCCGGCCAGGACGAGCCCGGGACCAGGGTGCGGTCGCCGGCCCGGCATACGGTGATGCCGCGGGTGGTTTCCGGCAGGGGCGGCTCGAAGTCGATGATGAAGGCGCATGCCCCATCACGCAGCCCGGCGCGGTCCAGATCCGTGCGGTAGCTGCCGGCGAGCGCGGCCGCCACCAGCGCACCGTCGGCCCAGATCTCGACCTCGACCGCACCGCCGTCGGCATCCGTGCACCAGCCCTCCACATGGAACCGGTCGGCGTGCTCCACGTGGCCGCGCAGCGGCCCCGCCACGAGCGCCGGTGGGATGGAGCCGAGCCGCGCGCGGATCGCGTCGAGCGCCGGGCCGAAGATGGCGCGCGGCCGGCACGCTACCGGCTGCGGCGATCCGCCCTCGGGGGCGACATAGTCGTGGGCGTTCTGGAACATGCCGCGGCTGCCTTCGTCGATGAAGGTTTCGCTCGGCAATCCCTCGGCCAGGATGACGTCATGCGACGCCAGTTCGATGTGCAGGTACGTCACGTCGCCCGGCGCACGCTCGCGCACGATCGTGGTGCCGTTGACCAGCGTGCCCACGGGAACCAGCACGCTGTCCACCAGAATCGCGTGCAGTGGCGAGAGCAGAAGGTCGCGCCTTGGCAGCCCCGGCCCCAGCGCGTCACGGCGCACCCGGACCGGGTGCAGGTGGGGGTTGGCCTCGGCGAAGCGCGCGGCATAGCTGCGCCGCCCGATCCACAGGATCGGCCGCAGGGCGCCGGACATCGTCACCAGCAGGTCGCCAACCTGCAGCCTCTCCACCTCGACCTCGCCGCGCCAGGTGGCGATGCGCGTTCCGACGGCGTAGCAGGCGACGACGTCGGTACCGGTGCCGGCCGCATCCGCGCTGAGCACGAAGCTGGTGACGGGGTTGGAACTGGCAAAGGTCAGTGTCGCCTCGATCGAGGCCCCGTCCTTGACCGTCAGCACATGCGTCGAGGTATTGTAACTGGTCGACTGGGTGCCGGTGTGCTTCACGCCCAGCAGATCGATGGTTGACGCGCTGCCGAAGTTCGTGATCGTCCCGGCCATCGCCCGCGGTGCCGACAGGCCCAGTGTCTCCTTGCCCGCCCCAGACAGGAACAGCACGGTTTCCGGCGAGGCAACGACGTTGGCGACGTTGAGCTGCGCGCCCGGCGCCACCGCGAGCGTGCCGGCGCCGCCGATGGCGCCGCCGATCGTCAGTGTGCCGCCGGTGGCCTCGATGAGGCCTGTGCTGTTGCTGGAATGAACCCAGGTGAGGGTGCCCGTCCCTTCGACCGTCCCGGCGGCGCCAAGCGCGATCGTGCCCGCCGAGACCCGGCCGCCCAGGATGGCGATGGTGCCACTACCGGTGCCGGCGGCGCCGACCTCGAGCACGCCGGAATCGTTGAGCGAGCCGGTACTGGCGACAGTGACAAAGCCCGTGCCCGCGCCGCCGACGAGCAGGTTGTAGCCACTAACCGACATCGTGCCAGCCACGGAGAGCAGGCCGGCGCCGGTACCAAGGACACCGAGTTCCACCGGTGCATTCACCCCCAGCGTCGCACCGGCGCCGACCACCAGCGTGCCGCTGCCCGCGTTTCCGACTTCGACGGTGTTCTGCGCCGCGAGGGCGAGGGTTGAGGTGGCGCCGGTGAGGTTGATGATGCCGTGCCCGCCGGCGGCGTCGCCCGCGATCAGGTTGCCAAGGACGCTGACTGCACCCGCGCCGACCGCGAGCGACCCGGTGCCGGCCTCGCCGACAACGAGGTTTCCGTTATCGATAAGCGCGCCGCTGTTCTGGACCGTGACGACGCCGGTACCGCCGGCGACGACGCCCACAACGATCGCGGTGGCCGCGACGCTGCCGCCGGCCACGCTGCCGCCCACCAGCAACGTGCCGCTGCCACCGACACCCACGTCCAGCGTGTTGGTGTTCCAGGCGCCAATGTAGTTATAGCCGCTGACGTCCCCTCGACCATGACCAGGCCAACGCCCCCGGCGCTGACGCCGATCATGCCGTTGTAGGAGTCCTTCACCACCGCGAGATTGATGGTGGCGGCGCCGCTCCCAGCGACGCCCACCAGCAATCCGCCCACGCCGGCGGTGCCGACGTCGGCAAGAGCGGCGCCTTATTGCTGACAAGCAACGTGCCGTGGTCGCCGGCCTTGACGCCAACCTCCGTGTAGAGACCTCTGACGGCCGCATACTGCCGCTGATGGCCAGCGTGCCCGTGCCGCCGTCGCCCACGGCGATCAGCCCGCCCGTGGCGCCGTGTAGCCGGAGGGCCCACGTGGACGTTGTTGAGGGTCGCGACGCCGTTGGCGACCAGCTCCACCGGCACTGCCGCGATCGCCGGGTCCGAGGCGCCGTTCAGGTAGAAGGCACCGCTGCCGGAGGCCAGGTTGAGCTGGGCGCCGCCGCTCATGATCACCGCGTTAGCGAGCAGACCGGCGGCGCCGTTCACGTTCACGGCGCCGTGGCTGCCCACGAAAATGATGCCCGCCGTGGTGCCGCCGACCGCCAGGTAGCTGGCCGTGCCCGCGCTCAGGTTCGCGGTGCCGGCCTGGCCGATATAGGCGTTGCCGCCCACCGTGAGGTTGGACGTGTTGAGGTAGATCGATGCATTGGCGCCTGCGGAGACGCCTGCCTGAAGGTTGCCACCGATGACCGCCGTGCTGGCGGAGAGCAGCGTGAGCGCGCCCGTGCCGGCCGATCCGATGGTTGCGGCTCCGGCAACATCGATGCCGTTTGCTAATAGCCGATCCGGCGCTGTAGATCGTGCCAGCAACACCGGCATTGCCGCCGATCAGCAGCGAGCCGGCGTCGAGAACCGGGGGATAGATCCCGGGAATCATGGTCAGGGCGCCAGCCGCCGCGCCGCCCACAACGACGGCGCCGGTGGCGTTGATTGCCCCCTCGATGGTGTTGACGTTCGTGACGTAGGCGGCGCCGGTCAGAATGGTGCCCGACGCCTGGATGATGTTGCCCTGGAGCGCGATGGCATTGGCGGTGAGGTTTCCCGCCAGGGAGTGGGTTCCCAGAGTTCCGGCGAAATCAGCCGTGCCGACCGTCGCGCCCTGCAAGTTGAGCGTGGGGGTTCCGGCGGTGAGGGTCACCAGCGCGGTATCGGTGGTGCCGGGCACGCCAACGGGCGACCAGTTGTTGGCTGTGTCCCAATACTTATGGTCGCCGCTGCCAGTCCAGGTCACCGTTGCCATGGAAGGCTCCTCGTCATGGTGGGGTCATTGCCGCGGCCTAGGATGACAACGGCAGACGCGTATCGAAGGGCGATGGCGGCGGCTGCGGCCGCAGCGGCACCAGCGCGTAGCCGACGCCGCGCACCGCCCGCACCGAACACGGCGCGTTGTGCTCGTTCAGCGCTCGGCGCAGGCGCGACATGGCGACTTCCAGGGCATTCGGCGTCACCGGCGCGTCTGCGGAAAACACGGCGCGCTCCAGCCGTTCACGCGGCGTGAAGCCGTCGCGCGTGCGCATCAGCATGGCCAGGACCTCGGCTTCGCGCCGGCGCAGCCGCACCGCCCGCTCGCCGACGCGCAGCATGCAGGTCGTGGTATCGAGCTCGACGCCCGCCATCCGCAGCGTCGGGTCGAGGCGTTGTGTCGGCCGCCGCAACAAGGCGCGCAGCCGGGCGAACAATTCCTCGACGGTGAACGGACGCATCAGCACATCGTCGGCGCCGGCATTGAGCATCGCCACGCGAAGATCGGCGGAACCGCGGTCGGCGATGACCAGGATGCGCGCATCGAGAAGCTTCTGGCGGATACGCCGCAGCAAGGGCGTGGCGGCGCCCTGGCTGGACGCCATGTCGATCAGGACCGCTTCGTAACCCGAAAGATCCGTGCCGTTCAGCGCATCTTCCAGCAGGATCGAGCCGTCGGCGCCAATGCCGTGCTGCGCCAGCAGGCGCGCCTGCACCATCGATGCGTCGGGAGCCGTGCCAAGAACCAGGACCTGCATCTCACCGCTCGGACACAAGAAGGTTTGCGCCGGGCTTCGAGCGCGCGGTGCATTTCCGAACGTCGAGATAATCCCCAGACATTGCCGATAAGATGTTGATGTTTCGTTAGCGATATTGGCTGCGGAGCAGGGTTATGTAAAGCGTTATTTCCCAAAAAGACGAATTCGTCATCTTTAAGATGAATGATCAACCGGAGGCGCTCCGGACCTGGAATCATTGAGTTTTTTGACGATATTCAGCCTCCTGAATTGGACGGTCCACGTTGCGGAGCCGGATAACAATCGCGTGATCGGAGTTAACGTGACGAGCGCATCCGATCGGTGGATAAAGTTGCGTGGTCCGAAGATATGGAGGGAACTAAAGGTGAAATTGCTTCTCCTGACGCTCGCTCTGCTAGGCGGTTACGTCGCCGTCGCCGCGCCCACTGCCCAGGCCTGCCCGGCGCATTATCGCGGCACCTGACGCGGTCGCCGTTTTGCTGGCCGCGCGGCGCCGGATTGATCCGGCGGCGTGCCGTTACGCGAGACGAGAACGCCGTTTCTGAGAAACAACGTGCGCATTTGTTTACCAGTGCGCGCAAATTGGACGGTGTGGTCTCTGGCATGCCCACGCGCGTCGGAGCCGCAACGTCTGCGCTGTTCTTCTCGCGCTCGGCGTTCCCTGGCGGCGGCGTTATTCCGTGAGCGACAGTTTCTCCCCGGGGTATTCCCGGATCATCGCGAGTTGCGCGGGCGAGGCTGCCCAGGTGAGCGGCGGGATGTAGTCGCCGGCGTCGCTCAGCACGCGCAGCGCCACGCCCCTCGCGCGCAGCAGCCGCGCCCAGAGGGGCGCCGCGCGTGCGTGAATATGGGCGTGGCACTCCACGGTGCGGAAGGCCCACAGCATGCGCAGGTGCGGCGAGAGCAGGGCGGCGGCTTCCGCAAAGGTGCCGCAGCCGGCCACCATGACCCGGGCTGCCATCAGCGCCGCGAGGTCCTCCGCCGCCGAGAGGCTCTGGGCCGTGAAGGGCACGCGCTCGCGCAGCAGCCATTCCGCGACCGCGCCGACCGCCGGGTTTTCCATGCCCTCGTAGACCAGGCGCACGTGGCGGATGCCCGTTTCCGCCCGGGCACGGGCGATTGCCGCCTGGTAGTAGCTGGCCGGCGGCTGCACGTAGATCGGCACGATCCAGTCGTAGCCGCCGGGGTCGCGCGCGCCGAACACGTCGCCGGCGCGGAAGTGGAGCGCGATCTCATCCCGCCCTGCCGGCGGGATCAGGCCAGCGTAGCGGCCCGCGAGGGCGGTGAGCATCGGCTCTGCCTCCCGCGCGCTCCCCAGGACCGGGGCGAAGGGCGCGGCCCAGAAGAAATTGGCGGCCAGCGTCGGGGCGGGGTCTGGTGCCGCGTGCGCGAGCGTGATGCCCGCGGCCTGTCCCGGCGCGGGGCCTGGCTGGTAGGCGGGGAAGGCGATGCGCCGCACGCCCAAGGCGCGGGCCACCATCATGGCGTGCAGGAGCTGGGCGAAGACATTGCCGAAGCGGCCGAGCGGCTTGACCCGCAGGCGCTCGACATGGCCGTCTGGCGCCGGGTTTTCGATCTCGACGGCGTCGTCGTAGCCGCTGGCCTCGATGCGCGCGGAGAGGCAAGCGGGATCGAGCCCGTAGCGGGCGGCGAAGGCCGGGAGGGGCGTGGCGGTGCTGCTCAAGGCTGGCGGACGATAGCGTTGCCCATCGCGGCAATCACGGTCTGCCCCTCGCAATGCGCATCCCAGCTCAGGAACCAGTCGCCCGGCTTGCAGGAAGCTAAAGGGCCATCGAGCACCTCGCCGGCGATCTCCATGTCGCGCATACTAGCCGCAGGAGCTCGTGGCCTTGGCGGGGGCGATTTTGGGCGCTTCGAGGTGAGCGCCGTGGACCCGAAACACGTCACGCCGCCAACAGCACACAAGTGCGCGATGATGAACCCTCGGTCCCTGGGACGAGCGCATGTTTCATGCCGGCTATATTGGGTCGATTTCGGGCTTATCGTGGAGGTTACTAGCGACTCGCTAGCACGCTCCCTGTGGCCGAAATTCATGAACACACTGATAACCAGGATGGCAGGCAGCTTTCTAGCCCCACTTGGCATCACCCAATCCACGCTTTGAGACTGACCACGTGCCCGCTCTGGCGCTCTGATACATGCCATGATAACGGCACCAATGTTGCGTTGCCCGATTCAGGAGTGGTCGTCGACGATGCCGTATCTCGAGATCAACGGTTATTGTCCGATCTGCGAGGCGCCACGGCTCATGACGGCGAGTGACTCGTGGTATCGTGACAAGCTTGTCTGCCCCGGCTGTCGAGCGATCCCGCGTAACCGCGCTCTGATGCTTGCAATGAATAAGTTCGCGCCCAACTGGCGAAAAATGAGTGTCCATGAATCGTCGCCGGTCTGGACTGGAGTTAGCAACAAGTTATTTCGGGAATGTCCGGGTTATTCCTGGTCATATTATGAACCTCTTGTTCCGGAAGGGGCTAATCATCCCGACCACGGATGGCGTAACGAAAATATCGAAGCTATGACCTTTGCCGACGCCTCTTTTGACCTTTTCGTGACGCAAGATGTCTTCGAACACCTTTATCGTCCGGACGTCGCCGCCGCCGAGATTGCCCGCGTGCTGCGCCCCGGCGGGATGCATATCTTTACGGTGCCGCTACCACGAGAACATTTGCCGAGCATACGTCGTGCGCGCAAAATTGGTGACAAGATCCAGCACCTAGAAGACCCCGTTTATCACGGGGATCCCATCAACTCTAATGGCGCGCTCGTCATTATCGATTGGGGATACGATATAGTTGAATATTTGTCTTGTTCGTCGGGGATGCTTCCAACGATCGTTTGTGGTCAGGACCGTGAAATGGGAATTCTTGGTGTTTTGCTCGAAGTTATTGTAATGAAGAAAAAACGATTCGGTAATGCAATATAGAATAAAAAATGACACTCAAAACAATAGCATTCGACGTCGGTGGTAACAGCGACGGCTTCGTAAAAGAGGGTTTTTCGCGGCCAGAAAAGCTGGGCCGGTGGACAATCGACGACGTAAGCGTTCTCGAAATTCCCGACCTCCATCGCGGCGCTTCGGGCCGTCTAAGGATGAGGTTTGCGCCTTACATTGCTCCTCCGACGCGGAAGTCTCAACGACTGGCGGTTCAAATCGGGGATCGGCTAATTTATGAAAACGAATTTGATGGGGCTGCTGACGTAACGATAACCCTGCCCCGGAGTGCCGCCGACGAGAGCGGAATCCTGCGGTTGCGTTTTCTCCATCCGGATGCCGTCTCACCCAAGTCGATTGGACAATCGGACGACGAACGTCGTCTCGCGTTCGTTATCTGGGACATCACCGTTGACGACGAGGAGCCGCGGGCCTTGCCGGCAGTCCAGCGGCCCGCATCCGATACGTCAATCGCGAGGCCCGGCACACTGCCCAAGGTCGCTGCCGTCACCATGGTCTATAATGAAAGCGAATATTTGCCAATTTGGCTGTCGCACTATGGGCGGCAGGTCGGCTTGGAAAACTGCTTCGTCGTCGATCACGGATCCGATGATGGAAGCACTGATTTTGTTGGGCCGTCGAGCCGCATCAAAATTCCGCGCTCTCCTTACGAGCCGCACAAGCAGTCATCTTTCAATTCGAAATTCTGCAATAGCCTACTAGAGTGGTATGATTGGGTTATTTATTCTGACGTCGATGAGATTGTTATGGCGGACCCTCTCGTTGCGCCTAATTTGCGCGAGTATTGTTCTCTGGTGATACCGCGAGTGGTGACGGCTATCGGTTTGAATGTCATTCATCGGGTGGACCAGGAGCCCTCCCTCGATATGAACCGCCCGATTGCGCGACAGCGTCCATACGTATTTTCGGGCGCCTCAATGTGCAAGCCGTTGTTGACGTCACAGGAGATAGCTTGGTCCCCGGGGTCGCATTCCTCCGATGCTCCAATGGCTTTCGACAATCTGTACCTATTTCACCTCCGCTGGTATGATTTCGGGTCGTGTATGCGAAGGCTCCGAAAAACGAGATCTATGGCATGGGCGCGAACCGATGCTGGTCGCCATCAGCGACTCGATGATGACGCAATGCAGCGCCAGTTTGCCGCATTCGCAAGAATGCCGACGATTGAAGGAGTTGAGTTCTCACCTAACTCACCACCGATTAACGAATTTCTAAATAAAGTTGTAGAATCTCACGAAGCGCGCAAGAATGAGCTTTATAAGCTCGATCTCGGCATTTGGGGACAAAGGCTTTGGCGCATGCCCGAGCGTTTCATGACATTCTAGGGGGCGACTTACCGGACGAACACCAATCCGGATTGGGCAAAATAGTTTGGAACCGGATCTGTAGCGGCGATCTTCCGATAATATTGCTGCGATCGTTCCAGAGAGTAGCCGCGCGACGCCATTTTTTCGATCCAATATTCAGGAGGCTGGCAGTTCACGTGATGATAACCCTCCTGGCCAGGTAGCGCATGCGTCATCGCGACGATTTTACCGTTGGCAAGCGTATCCAAAAAGAAGTCGACTTTTGTGGCGTCTATGTGTTCGGCGACCTCACAGCTCCAGGTCAGATCGACAGGCATATAGAAGGGCCCCGACAATAGGTCGTGCAATGCGATCGGTGCTACTGAACGATCTACGTTTGACTTTAATCCGTCAATACCGAATGCGTACACGCCGGCACGGTGGAAATATTCTACCGCGTGACCCTCGCCGCAGCCGACATCCAGCATTGACCGTATAGAAAAGCGATCAATCAAATAGCGCCAGAGAGTTGGACAAAACGTATTTGCGTCACCGTGGCGGATGTTGCCTCCCAGATCCGGACGAAAGTCGTCAGTTACAGTTGCCATTGTGGCGGCCTCGTATGTTGACCAAGATCAAGGCGAAACGCTTACCGTGCCATGATTGTTCCAAAGCGCCCCCTTGGGAAGACGCGCGGGCGATGTAGGCAGATTCGGAACCACCACGTTGCCGTCGATTGTGACCCCGCCCGTCACGCGCCAAGTTCCGCTCGCCGTGTCAGCGTCCAAAACCATCGCATGATGATAGCCATCATCTCCATAGCGACCTTTCGATCCCGAAGGCCCAAAATTTGGTCCGAGAACGTCAGTATCCGAGTTGGTCCAGATGAGCCACGGATAACTACCCCCGACAATCCGATTGCCGGCGCAATAATGATGATCGCCCGTAAGAGCGATGACAGCAGCTCCCTCGCCGTCGAATGGGCCCGTTGTGATACGTGGATTTACGATGATGTTGTCGATAACGGAACAATCCGTAGAATATTCCGGCTTTTTATTTTTAAAATACGCTGTATCGATCAGTATATTCGGTGCCGGTCCAATATCGGTTATCTGATTCTCGGCCACGACGAAACGCCCGCCAAGGCCTCGTGCTATGATTCCGTATCCTCCCTTATCAGGGTCGCCAACAATTGTGTTTCCCACAATCCGCCCATTGGCGACCTCAGAGCCAGCGCCGAGCGTCGCGAGGTATATGGCAGTCGCTTTCGATCCATGTAAATCAATGAAGTTTCCGGCCACAACAAACGAGTCCGCGGTATTGGGTGCTCCGTAATCGCTGACGCCGTTAACATTGATGACCTGGTTACAATTTTCGCCCGTTTTCAGGTTATTATTGAAAAATCTTATATGTCTGCAACCGTCCCAGGTGTCGAGGGCCGCATTAACGAACCCCTTAGCTCGGCATGAGTCCACGATAATTCCATCGCATCCGATGAAAGCGACCGCGTCTCCGTAGCTGTCGCCCTGGAACGAGCACCCAGTCACTCGAATATTTTTACAAGAGATAAATCTCAATATGTGGCTGCTTGATCCATTAACATCGCCCCAATCGAATTTCATATTTTCTATGGAGATATTTTTATCTTGGATGTTCTTCGCGGTGAAATGCCGATTTCCAAACGCCGCGCCTCGGAATTTTTCTCTCGGATGAACTACCTCGGCAACGCCTCGCATCTCGCGCGTGAAGACTGTCGCGTCTCCTGGCGAATACACATGCGTTCCAGTGGGCAGCAGTACGCTATCGCTGATCCGGTAACGTCCCGGCGGAAATATAAGCACACCGCCATCATCTGGCATGGCGTTAGCCGCCGCCCGCAAAGCCGCGGTGCTATCGTTCGCGCCGCTAGGATCAACGCCCTTCAGTTGCGACACATCACACAGCCAACGATGCGAAAGGTCGCACGAAACTGACTGTGCTGCTGAGGACATTGGCGACGTCGAGCCAGCCAAGGCGCGATTGCTAATCGCTGCGGCGGCGGCACCGAAAATCAATATCCTTCGCGGAAGCGTCACCGTGGTTCCACCGGAATCTTGATAACTATAATGTTACTCCGATGCGGCGACGAAGGAAAACGGCAACGCGCCGTGTCACGGTCAACGTCGCTCGTTTCTTTGTTCGGGCCGCGCGTCAAGCTGTCAAGCCGGTTCCCCTCATAACACCGCTCGTAACGTGGAGCACTGTGAGGAAAAAGGCGCAGGGCCCTACCGCGTCGGCCGGGGCGGGTCCTGGGTGTAGTCGTAGAAGCCGCGCTGCGTCTTGCGGCCCAGCCAGCCAGCCTCGACATACTTCACCAGCAGCGGGCACGGCCGGTACTTGCTGTCCGAAAGCCCCTCGTACAGCACCTGCATGATCGAAAGACACGTATCCAGCCCAATGAAATCCGCCAGCTCCAGCGGGCCCATCGGGTGGTTGGCACCCAGCCGCATCGCCAGATCAATCGCCGAGACACTGCCCACGCCCTCATAGAGCGCATAAACCGCCTCGTTGATCATCGGCACCAAAATGCGGTTGACGATGAACGCCGGAAAATCCTCCGAAACGCTCGTCTGCTTGCCCAGCTTGTGCGCCAGCGTCACCGTCGCCTGGAACGTCGGCTCGTCCGTCGCAATGCCCCGGATCACCTCCACCAGCTTCATCACCGGCACCGGATTCATGAAGTGCATGCCAATGAACTTCTCCGGCCGGCCGGTCCCCGCCGCAAGCCGCGTGATGCTGATGGAAGACGTGTTGGAAGCCAGCATGCAGTGCGG
Organism: uncultured Pseudomonadota bacterium; assembly: GCA_963764465.1. Classification (GTDB taxonomy): domain Bacteria; phylum Pseudomonadota; class Alphaproteobacteria; order Acetobacterales; family Acetobacteraceae; genus JAJXXT01. The sequence goes on from CAVXSO010000002.1 coordinate 335,084, forward strand.
CGCCAGGTGCGGCACCAGCGCCTTGAAGATCGCGCGCTTGACCTCCTCCTTCTCGGTCGCCGCCTCCACCACCAGATCGCAGGTGCCGAACGTAGCGTAATCCGTCGTCGTGGAGATGCGCGACAGCGCCGCCGCCTTGTCCTCCGCGCTGATCAGGCCGCGCTTCACCTGGCGGTCCATGTTGCCGGCCATCACGCCAAGCGCCTTGTCCAGCGCCTCCTGCTTGATGTCCGCCAGCACCACCGCAATGCCGGCCAGCGAGCAGACATGGGCAATGCCGTTGCCCATCTGCCCCGCGCCGATCACGCCGACGCGCCCGATCTCGGGCGCCGCTGCCACGCTATCCGCCGTTGCCGGCACCACTCGCGCGTCGACGTTCATGGGATCAACCTTTCTCGAGTTCCGCCGCCAATTCCGGCAGCGCAGTGAACAGATCCGCGACCAACCCGTAGTCGGCGACCTGGAAGATCGGCGCCTCCTCGTCCTTGTTGATCGCCACGATCACCTTGCTGTCCTTCATGCCCGCAAGGTGCTGGATCGCGCCGGATATCCCGATCGCGACATAAAGCTCGGGGGCGACGATCTTGCCCGTCTGCCCCACCTGGTAGTCGTTCGGCACAAAGCCGGCATCGACGGCCGCCCGGCTCGCGCCCACCGCGGCGCCGAGCTTGTCGGCGATCGGCTCCAGCAGCTTGAAGTTCTCGCCGGCCTGCATGCCGCGCCCGCCGGAAATCACCACGCGCGCCGCCGTCAGCTCCGGCCGCTCGCTCTTGGAAAGCTCGGCGCCGACGAAACGCGAGCTCGCGCCCGCCTCCGGCACCGCGACGTTCTCCACCGGCGCGGATCCGCCCTCGGCGGCCACCGGGTCGAAGCTCGCGGCGCGGACGGTGATCACCTTCTTGGCGTCGGCGCTCCTTACGGTCGCGAGCGCGTTGCCGGCATAGATCGGGCGGACGAACTGGTCCGCGTCCACCACGCCGGCGATGTCGGAGATCGGCTGCACGTCCAGAAGTGCCGCCACGCGCGGCATCACGTTCTTGCCCACGGCGGTTGCCGCGGCGAACAGGTGCGAGTAGGCGGGTGCGAGCGAGACGAGCAGCGCGGCCACAGGCTCGGCGAGCGCGTTGGCGAGCGAGGGCGCGTCTGCCACCAGCACCTTCGCGACGCCGGGCAGCTTCGCGGCCGCCGCCGCCGCCGCGGAAACGCCGGCGCCGGCGACCAGCGCGTGAACCTCGCCCAGCTTCGTCGCAGCCGCGACCGCGGAGCGCGACGGCTGCTTGATCCCCGAAGCATCGCCCTCGAGCAGAACCAGCACCGCCATCTCAGATCACCTTCGCTTCGCTACGCAGCTTCGCCACCAGTTCCGCCACGCTGCCAACCTTCACGCCGGCCTTGCGCTTCGCGGGCTCGGCGACGGACACGACCGCCAGACGCGGCGCGGGATCGACGCCGAGATCGGCCGGCTTGACGGTATCGATCGGCTTCTTGCGCGCCTTCATGATGTTGGGGAGGGATGCGTAGCGCGGCTCGTTGAGGCGCAGGTCGGTCGTGACCACCGCGGGCAGGGCGAGGGCCACGGTCTCCAGCCCGCCGTCGACCTCGCGGGTTACCGTCGCGGTGCCGCCCTCGATCGCCACTTTCGAGGCAAAGGTGCCCTGCGGCCAGCCGAGCAGGGCGGCCAGCATCTGGCCCGTCGCGTTCATGTCGTCGTCGATCGCCTGCTTGCCCATGATGACGAGCCCAGGCTCTTCCCTGGCCACCAGCGCCTTCAGCAGCTTGGCGACCGCGAGCGGCTGCAATTCCACGTCCGTCTCGACCAGGATGCCGCGGTCCGCACCCATCGCCAGCGCCGTGCGGATCGTCTCCTGGCAGGCGGGGAGGCCCATCGAGACGGCCACGATCTCGGTGGCGATGCCCTTTTCCTTGAGCCGCACCGCCTCCTCGACGGCGATCTCGTCGAATGGGTTCATCGACATCTTCACGCCGGCGGTCTCCACGCCGGAGCCGTCGGCCTTCACCCGCACCTTGACGTTGTAGTCCACCACCCGCTTCACCGGGACGAGGATCTTCATATGCGCTTTCCCTAAACGGTGTCTTGCCGCGCCGCCTTACGAAAACCGGGGCGCTCTTCGCACCTGCACAATCGTTCCTAGGGCGCCGTCCCTGACCATGTCAAACACCCTGTCGGCGCGAGGCATGTCAGGCCGGAATGTCAGGATGCCCTACCGGGATTGGGCGAGACTCAACAACAGGATGAACAGCAGCAGCGCCGCCGCCTGCAGCGCCACGCGCCACTGCATCAGCTTGTTCGACCGCCGCGGATCGCCGCCGCCGCGCACCAGGCCGACCATGCCGGTCACAAGCACGCCTAAAACGCCTGCCATCAGCAGCAGCACGACGATGAAGAGAAAGCTTTTCATATGCCCAACATAGCGTTTCCTGGCCGGGTTGACAGGTCAAAGAGCCGGCAAGCCAGGCCGTTGACAGATGGGGGCCTCGCGTGCCCCTCGTCACCCATGCGCCGCGCCTTGCTGGCCCTGCTGGTTGTGCCCACCCTGCTCGTGGCATCCGCCCTGCTTGTGATGCCCGGGGACGCGCGCGCCGCCTCGCCCCCGCTGCCACCGACGCCGCCCGCCTCGGCGCCGGCCACCATGACGGCGGAGCAGGCACGCGCCGCGCTGGCCGTGCTGCAGGACCCCGCCAAGCGCGCCGAGGTCATCGCCGCGTTGCAGGCCATTGCCGCCGTGCCGCCAACCCAGACGAAGGATGCCCAGGGCAAGGCGGGGCCCGCCGCGCCGGCCGCCGCCGACGCTGCCACCGCGAAGCAGACGCTGCCCATCCCCCTCGCGCCGGACAGCCTCGGTGCCCAGCTCCTGCTCAATGCCTCGAGCCAGATGGCAAAGTTCTCTGGCAGCGTTGTCGCCTCGATCCGGACCCTTACCGATTTTCCGCTGCTGCTGTTCTGGGTCCGCCAGACGGCGATGGACCCCTTCGCGCGCGGCGAGATCCTGGGTGCCCTGCTGCGTCTGGTCACTGTGCTGGTCCCTGGCCTGGCGGCCGCCTGGCTGGTCCGCCGCGCGCTACGCCACCCGGCCGACCTGCTCGCCGCCGGAGCGCCCGTGCCCTCGCTCGCCGAGGCGATCGACGAGGAGCATCAGTCTCGCGGCATCGAGGAGGCCGAGGCGGGGCAGACGGAGCGCCATTGGTCCGGTACCGCCCCGCTGCTTCTCGCTCTCCGCCGCCTGCCCTATGCCGCCGGCTGCTTTGGGTTGGATTTGTTGCCGATCCTCGCCTTGCTCGCGGTCGGTGCCGCGCTGATCGCGGCCGGCGCCATCGGTAACGCCTACGTCAACCGTGTCGTCGTCATCGCCGCCATCAATGCCACCGCGCTGTTCATGCTGCTGCAGGCGATCACCACCATGCTCGCCTCGCCGCCGCGGCCGACGCTGCGCCTCCTGCCGTTCGATGACGAGGCAGCGACGTCGCTGCGGCAATGGACGCGGATCGTCGGCGCGATCGCGATCTTCGGCTACGCGGCGCTGGAGGCCGGCCTCGTCTTCGGCCTCTATCCGGTGGTGCATGACGCGCTGTTCAAGCTGCTGACGCTGGCCGTCGTGGTGTGTCTCTGCGCTATCGTGCTGCGCCACAACGCGCCGGTCGCGCGCTGGATCCGCGGGCAGCAGGAAACGGGGGCGGGGCACGGCAGGGCTGCGCTGGCTGGGCTGCGCCACCGCATCGCGACCGTCTGGCACATCGCCATCGCCTTCTACCTGGTCTCGCTCTGGGCGGTCTGGGCGCTGGACGTGGCCGGCGGCTTCCGGCGCATGTTGCGCGTCTTCGTCTTCTCGATCGTCGTCCTCATCATCGCGCGTACGATACAGCGCGCAATGCTGCGCGGGACCGCCCGCGCGCTGCGCCTGCGCCCAGGGGTGGCGGAGCGCTACCCGGGGCTGGAGCAGCGCCTCGGCGCGTATCACCCGGTGCTGCGCGGTGGCATCAAGTTCGTCGTTACCCTCGCCGCCGTGGTGCTGCTGGCGGAAGTGTGGGGGTTCGATGCCGTTTCCTGGTTCAGCGGCGGTGGGCTTGGCGCGCGGTTGCTTTCATCCGCTGGCAACGTGTTGGTCGCCTGCGTCATCGCGCTGGCGATCTGGGAGGGGATCAACGCCGCCATCGCGACCCATCTGCGCAATCTCTCAGCGCACGAGCAGATCACCCGCGCCGCACGCATCCGCACCCTGGTGCCGATGCTGCGCACAACGCTGCTCATTGCCATTTTCACCGTCGTGGCCCTGATCGTGCTGTCGGAGATCGGCGTGAACATCGCGCCGCTGCTCGCAGGTGCCGGCGTCATTGGCCTCGCCGTCGGCTTCGGCAGCCAGAAGCTGGTGCAGGACATCATCACGGGGTTGTTCCTGCTGCTGGAGAACGCGATGCAGGTCGGCGATGCGGTGACCCTCGGCGGGCTTTCGGGTGCGGTCGAGACGCTTTCCGTGCGCACCATCCGCCTGCGCGCGGGCGACGGCTCCATCCACATCATTCCGTTTTCCGCCGTCACCACCGTCACCAATATGACGCGCGACTTTGGTTATGCGGTGATGGACTTCCGCGTGGGCCTGAACGAGGAGCCGGACCGCATCGCCGAGTTGCTGCGCGGGGTGGTGGCCGGCATGCGCAAGGAGCCGGAGTGGTCCGGCATCATCCTGAGCGACCTCGAGGTTATCGGGCTGGACCGGTTCCTGGTCGGTGCCTGGGTGATGCAGGTGCGCACCCGTACCACTCCCGGCAGCCGCTGGTCGGTTGCCCGTGAGGTCAACCGGCGTGTCAAATACCTCTTCGATGAACTGGCAATCGATTCCCCGATTACCAGCTACAGGGCACGCGGTATCGAGCCCCCTTCCGTCGTGCCGGTTGTGGACCCCGCGAATAGCTGAGCAGCGCGGTGGATTCGCGCGGCGCGCGGGAATTGGACCGATCCCGCCGCCGCCGGCGTCGTACATAAGTGTGCTATGGACACCCACCTTCTTGCCGAGGACCGGCTGCCGCTCGGCCTCCTGTCCGGCCAGGGCTTCGCGCTGCTGCCTGCATCCGAGGTTCGGCCCTGGCTGCTCGCGCACGGCTCCCTCGCCGACTGGGATAGCTTCGCCGCGAGTTGGGATGGCATGGAGCAAGACCGCTACATGGCCGATGGCGGGCGCTATCGCCGCCGTCGCCACGCCGTGTTCGCGGCAGGGTCGGGCCACGCCCTGATCCGTCAGCCGCACCAGCCGCACTTCCAGACCACGGATTACAACCCGCTCAACGGCGGCGTGGAGCGATGGTTCGAGCCAATGCCGGAGGCGGCGGGCCAGTGCGCCTCACTCGGCACGATCCTCGTCGCCTGCCGTGCGTTATTTGACGCGCTGTCCAGCCCGCGCGCCTGGCTGGTGGAACTGCACCAGTTCCGTATCGAGGCGCGCACCGGCGAGGCCGGCAAGCCGACGCCCGAGGGCATGCACCGCGACGGCGTGGACTGGGTGCTGGTTCTGATGGTGCGTCGGCGTAACATCGCAAGCGGTACGACAACGATTCATGATCTCGACAAACGTCAGCTCGGCAGCTTCACGCTCACGGACCCGTTCGATGCGGCCATCGTCAACGACCGGCGCGTCTACCACGGCGTGACGCCGGTCGAACCGATCGACCCGGCACAGCCTGCCTTCCGCGACGTGCTGGTTGCAACCTTCAAGGCTCGGTAAGGCGCCGCGCTGTCCTCAGGCGCGCGTGCGCCGTCGTGCCACGAAGAGCAAGCCGAGAAGCCCGCTGGCAGAAAGGGCCAGCGAGGAGGGCTCGGGGATGTAGAGCCTGCCGACGATCACCGGGTCGCCGACCGCCGTACCGGCCGTGTAGCTCGCTGAGGCCCCGATCGTCGATCCGTCAAGCTTGTAGGTTCCGTCCGCCAGGGTGAGGATACCTTTCCCGCCGGGATTGGAGACCGACCAAAGAGAATCCGTGCTGTCGCCGATCGAGATGGTGAAGACATCGTCCGTGAAACCGGTTGCGAAAGGCGCGACCCTGATGTCGATCGTTTCGCCCGTGACCTTGTCGACCTTGCCGCTCGGGTTGAAGGTCACGATCGCGTCCGCGAAGGACTGGCTGAATGAACTGTTCTTGCCCGAGTCTGTGTAGGTCCCGCTGGCGCTGGTCGTATATCTATAATTACCAGTATTCGCGTTGTATTTCACCGGCATCGAGGTCGGTAGCTCGATCGAGAAATCGAATGGCTTGCCGACGAAGGGATCCGGCGTCGTGGGCGACGACGGTAAAGTCTTGTAGGCGCCGGAAATGTCCAGCGTTACAAACGGTTCGGTCACGACCACCGCCTTAGCCGAGCCCATGGCGAGGGTGAGAGCCGCGACCGTCACGAAAGCCATCCGTGTCCATGATGCCATCGTTACCTGTCTCGCGTGTATCGTTTCAAAAACGGAGATCATGTCTCATTTTTATCTGTTACTGATAACATTAGTTCTTCTTCGGCAGGGCGGCAAGTAACAATTCCGCGGTGGTACTGCCGCTCGCGGCGAGACCCCCGAATTTTTCCCCTGCCGCGCATCGTGCTAGGCAGAAGGCCGGGCATGACATTCGCGATGGGGGCGGGCGATGCGCGGCATGGTGTTTCTTGGTAACCGCCAAGTGGAGCTGCGCGACTTTCCGGATCCGATGCCCGGTCCCGGGGAGGTTGTCATTGGCATGCGGGCCTCCGGCATGTGCGGCAGCGACCTCAAGCCATATCGGCACGTCGCCGGCGATACCTCCACGCGCGGTGTGCCGATGCCTACGGAGCCCACGATTGGCGGCCACGAGCCCTGCGGGGTGATCGAGGCGCTGGGCCCGGGCGTGGTCGGCAAGGGGCTTCGCAAGGGCGCGCGCGTCATGGTCCACCACTACGCAGGCTGCGGTACCTGCCCGCATTGTCGCGGCGGCTGGGCGCAGCTCTGCGCGGACGTTCCCCCCACGGTCTACGGGATGACAGGGCATGGCGGCCACGCGCCTTTCATGAAGGTGCCAGCCTTCACCCTGGTCCATCTGCCCGATGCGCTGCCGTTCTCCACTGGGGCGGCGATTTCCTGCGGCACCGGCACCGCGCACGCGGCGCTGGTGCGGATTGGTTGTTCTGGAAACGACACAATTGCGGTGTTCGGGCAGGGCCCTGTCGGGCTCTCCGCAACGCAGCTCGCGACCGAGATGGGCGCGCGCGTGATCGCGCTCGACATCAGCCCCACGCGCCTCGCCCGCGCCAAGGAATTCGGCGCCTGGGCCACGATCGATCCGAGCAAGGACGAGCCTGTCGCCGCGATTCGCGACCTCACCCTTGGCGGCGCGACGCTCTCGCTCGAGACCTCCTCGGCACCAGGCGCGCGCCGTGCCGCGGTGCAGTGCGTGCGCACCTGGGGTACGGCGTGCTACGTGGGCGAGGGCGGAGATGTCACGCTGGAGGTCTCGCCCGACATGCTGCGCCGGCAGGTGACCATCGTGGCCTCGTGGACTTTCTCCTCCGGCGGACAGGCCGATTGCGCCCGCTTTGTTGAGGAGCGCGGCATCGATGTCGAGGCATTGTTCACGCATCGCTGGAAGCTCGACCAAGCCGAGGAAGCGTATCGCCTGTTCGACCACCAGGCCGATGGCAAGGGCGTCTTCCTGTTCTGAGGCCGCCAGAGGCACGGTGGCGATGTCCATCCTGGCGGCTCCATAAATGGCATCGCACGGGCGGGGGTGAGCCGCGGATCATGCATGGATCGCGACAGGTAATTCGCGGCCCGCCGTTCCATTGCGGACTTTGCATCGTTCTCGTGCGATGGCGCATGTTGCGGGACACGTGGTGCCACCAGGCGTGTGGGCCCGGCTGTCTCGTTGCGTGCTTTTGCGGGGATGGAAAATTAGAAATTTGAGACTGTCCGCGCCCGGGGGAATTCTATTTTACAAAAAATTTAATTCTTGATCGACGTGTTCTTTCGGTCACCTCCTTTTACCAGAAGTTAAAACATAGCCATTTCACATTCCGCCGAGACCGCCCTTGTGGCGCGTGGCTATAATGATTCCTGAAGCAACGGGACGAACGATGTTGAGACCGATCTCGCCTGTCGCCCTTTTGGTCGCACCGCGTCGCTTGGCGGTGGTGTCGGCGGTGCCGACGTTAGGGATGCTGCACGGCATCCCCCGGGAGGCCCGCGATGCTTGACGGATTCTGGCGCCTTGAGGTCATGGACGATCGAGGCATGGGCGCACGTGGAGCCGTGCTGCTGCGTGGAGGCATGATGAGCGGGATGGGCGATCTGCCGGGCATGAGCGGCCAGTATGAATGCGAGGACGACGTTGTGCTGGGCCTGCTCGACGTCGTCCTGCGTACAGCCGATGCGGCCGGCGGCGAGGCGGCGCAAAGGGTCCGCCTGCACATCCAGGGCCGTGCCGTTGCCGAAACCATTGCCGCTTCCGGTACCGACCTCGCGGAGCCGGGGCGTCGTGTCACGCTGCGCTTCGAATACTGCTCCGCCTGGGTACCGGAAGGCCCTGCGCTTGCGCAGCCATCGATACCGGTCACGGAACAGGCCGTTGCGGCCGTAACGGGGACGCACTCCGGTGCGGAGGGGCAGTTCGATTTCCCCGCTGGCGGCGAGCGAGGCGCACCGTGCGTAGCGAGACCCTCGGAGTACGCGGATGCGGCGCCGGCGCTGACCACGGCGCGCCTGCCGCTCGCCATCCGCGAGGAGGCGGCGCAGCGGCTGCAACATCCCCACTGCCGCACGCCCGCGGTGGCGCGTTCTTCCACGACAGCGCCGGAATTGCCGGAGTATTTTCCCGCCGGCATCAACGGCGACTGATCAAGGCGGGCACATCCCGGTCGGTGCCGGCGACGAAGCCCCGAGCGCCGGCGCTTTCGGTGGGCGCGTGCCGACCCTCGCCTTCATGAGCGGAGCGGCGTCGCACCGGCTCGCGGGTGGCCGTTTGCCGCGTCGCCCGAGGCCTCAGGCGGCGCGCTCGCGGAGCGCGTCTTCTGTTGCCGCCTCGGTGCGGGTGATCATCTCTTGCACCGTGCGCGCCAAGGCCCGCGTGTCCGCCCCGGCGCGCGTCGTGGCCGCGATTCTTCGCAAGAGCGCCTCCAACGCGTCAAATCCCAGGCTGGCCGCTTCCGCGGCCATCGCCTCCGCTTCTACCGCCGCGGCAGCGGCAGTCATGACGGTTGACGTTGTCATGCCAGAAATTCCCAGCAATGCGGGCAGGCTGGCGCGGATTCGTGCCAGTGTTTCGCCAGCTCGGGCCGCCATTGCTTCCTGTCCAAGGCTCGCGGCGAGGGTGGCAAAATCCGGTCCGAGAACCTCGGTGCGCGGGGCCGGCGGCGCCAGTGCGAGGGCCATTGCCCGCCCGAGTGCCGCCGCGTCCACCGGCTTGGTCAGTACCGAGCGGATCCCAGTGCGTCGTGCTTGCGACGCGTCCTCGGCTGAAATCCCCGCGGTCAGCGCCAGCACCGGCACCGCGGCCAGTATGCCGTCCATCTCGCGCATCCGTGCCGCGAGTGCCGCGCCGTTCATTCCCGGCAGGTTGAGATCAGTGAGAACCAGATCGAAAGGCGCCGTGGCCAGTTCCCGCAGGGCCGCCTCAGCGGAATCGACTGTGACCACGTGATGCCCGGCGCGGCGCAGCCGCGTCGCCGTCACCATCCGCGCCACGGCGATGTCTTCCACGACCAGCACCGCCAGCCGTCGCGGCCGCGGCGCAAGCTTTCCCGCCGGTTCGCGCGCCGGCGCGGCCGCCAGGGGAATGCCGAACCAGAACGCGTTGCCCTCGCCCTCCCGCGCCAACCCGATCCGCCCGCCCATCAACCGCACGAGCCGCTCGCAGATCGCGAGCCCGAGCCCCGAGCCTTCCTTTTCCCGCCCCGCTTCCAGCCGCGCGAAGGGACGGAACAGCCGGGCCGCCTGCGCCTCCGGAATCGGGGGGCCCGGGTCAAGGACCCGCACCCGCAGGCTCGGCCCGGTTAGCCCCGTGGTTAGGTGCATGCGCAGCTCGATGCGTCCAGGGCCGCAGAACTTCACGGCGTTGCCGACGAGGTTGATCAGCACCTGCCGCAGCCGGGCGGCGTCGGCCACGGCTTCCTCCGGCACCGAGGGATCCGCGACCGTGATGATCGAGACTCCCCTGGCCGCCACCGCCGGGCCGAACAGCGCGGCCACTTCCGCGAGCAGCGCCCGTGGGCCGAACGGCGCGGGGCGCAACACCAGGCGGCCGGCCTCCATCTGCGCCAGCTCCAGCACGTCGCGCACCAGCCCCAGCAGCGCCTGACCAGCTGCGCGCGCCGTCGCCGCGAGGCTCTGCTGGCGCTCCGACAACGTTTCCGCCTCCAGGAGCGAGAGCGCGTCGAGCAGGGCGTTGAGCGGCGTGCGCAACTCGTGGCTCACCGTGGTGACGAAATGTGCCTTCTCCTCCGTCGCCGCTACCCGCGCGCGTGCCGCCTCCCGCGCTGCCGCCTCGGCGCGCCGGCGCGCCGTGATGTCGGTGTAGAGCGTCACGAACCCACCATCAGGCAGCGCGTTGCGCCGGAGCTCGATGGTCCGCCCATTGGGCCGTGTGCGTTCGGTCACGCCATAGTCGCGGTGCGCGCGGGCGAGCACCATCCGGCGCGCCACCTCCGCCTCGATGTCAACGGGACCGAACTCGCCCGCCGCTGCCTGTGCCCGGATCATTGCCTCCAGCGGCAGCCTGGGCGCGAGGATTGCCGCCGGTACGCCGGTGACGTCGGTGAAGCGCTCGTTCCACAGCACCAGACGCAGATCGGCGTCCACCACCATCAGCCCGTCCGACATCCCGGCGAGTGTCGCGTCGAACTGCATCGCCCGCGCTTCGGCGACCGTCTTCGCCTTCGACAGCTGTTCATAGGCCAGGGCCAGCATCGCCCGCTCACGCTCGAGCAGCCGTTCCGTCAGCCGCGCCCCCCGCAGCCGCAGCGCGAGCCACACGACCGCTGCGAGCGCCAGCAGCGACGCGACGGCCCCGGCGGCGTCACGCATGTATGATGATCCCTGGCGCGATTCCCGGCCATCCGGGGCCGCGCCGGCCGCAATCCGGCCCCGCCAGCTGCAGCCTTGCCCCGGCCCCCGCCCGGTGCTTAGAACCCGCGGGCTCCGAATTCCGGGCCCCCCGTTCCAGGGCTCCCCTATAACAAGGCAGCGGTTGCATGGCGAAGATCAAGGTCAAGACTCCGGTGGTCGAGCTCGACGGCGACGAGATGACACGTATTATCTGGGGTTTTATCAAGGAAAAACTGATTGTTCCCTACCTGGATGTCGATCTGAAATATTTTGACCTCGGTATCGAATATCGCGACCAGACCGACGACCAGGTCACCGTCGATGCCGCTCACGCCATCAAGCAGTACGGCGTCGGCGTCAAATGCGCGACGATCACGCCGGACGAGGCGCGCGTCGAGGAGTTCAAGCTCAAGAGGATGTACCGCAGCCCGAACGGTACCATCCGCAACATTCTCGATGGCACGATTTTCCGCGAGCCGATCATCTGCAAGAACGTGCCCCGCTTGGTGCCGCACTGGAACCAGCCGATCGTCATCGGCCGTCATGCTTACGGCGACATCTACCGCGCGGCGGAGACCAAGATCTTCAAGCCGGGGAAGGTCACGCTGCAGTTCCAACCGGCCGACGGCTCGGCCGCCCAGGTGCTCGAGGTGCACGACTTCAAGGGGCCCGGCGTGGCGATGGGCATCCACAACACGCTGGCCTCGATCGAGGGTTTCGCCCGCGCCAGCTTCAACTACGGCCTCGCGCGCGGCTATCCGGTCTATCTCTCGACCAAGAACACGATCCTCAAAGCCTATGACGGCATGTTCAAGGACGCGTTCCAGGATATCTTCGACAAGGAGTTCAAGGACAAGTTCGCCGCCAAGGGTCTGACCTACGAGCACCGGCTCATCGACGACATGGTCGCCTGCGCGCTGAAGTGGCAGGGCGGCTATGTCTGGGCCTGCAAGAACTATGACGGCGACGTCGAGTCCGACATCGTGGCGCAGGGGTTCGGCAGCCTTGGCCTGATGACCTCGGTGCTGCTGTCGCCCGATGGGCAGACAGTGGAGAGCGAGGCGGCGCACGGCACCGTCACGCGTCATTATCGCGAGCACCAGAGGGGCCGCGAGACGAGCACGAACCCAATCGCCTCGATCTTCGCCTGGACGCGCGGGCTCGCCTATCGCGGCCGGTTCGACAACACGCCGGACGTCACCCACTTTGCCGAGACGCTCGAGCGCGTCTGCGTCGAGACGGTGGAGAGCGGCGCCATGACGAAAGATCTCTCGCTGCTCATCGGGCCGAAGGAGCCATGGCTGAACACCCAGGCCTTCCTCGCGAAGATTGACGAGAACCTGCGGCAAGCGATGGCGTAGGCTGCAAGCTGTCCGAAGCCGGGAAGGCCCGCGAAAAGAATCGCGTGCATTCCCGGGTACGGGCTCCTATATGAGCGCCACGGCTGTGCTTTTCAGCCTGGTATTTGTGCTGCGTGCGTTGCGCATTCGCGTCATCCACCGGTCGTTTCCACTTGAAAAGTCGTGATGTTCCGCGAGAGCGCGGGAATGGCCCTATAGGAGAGACACGATGTCGCAAGGCAAAGTCAAATGGTTCAATTCGCAGAAGGGCTTCGGCTTCATCCAGCCCGACGACGGCTCGAAGGATGTGTTCGTTCACATCTCGGCGGTGGAGCGCGCCGGCGCCTCGACTCTGACTGAGGGCCAGACGGTCCGCTACGAGATCGAGGAAGGCCAGCGCGGCAAGAGTTCCGCGGTCAACCTCCAGCTCGGCTGAGACAGACCCCCGCCACGGGGGCCGCGAAACGGGGGAGCGGCGCGGTTTTCGCGCCGCTTCTCTCCAGCGGAGAAAGGCTATGCAGCATCGCTTCCGTCTTGGCGACCGGGTGCAGGTGGCCCCTGGCCATGCCAACGTGAACGTACGTCCCGGCATCTACACCATTACCCGCCTGCTGCCGGTCGAACGCAGCTGGTGTCAGTATCGCGGCCGTAACAGCCTCGATACCTTCGAGCGCGTGCTCGACGAGCCGCAGCTCACGCCTGTTCGTTCCTGACGTGCCGCGCCCCGCGTGGCGAGCCGCCGTCAGGAAGGTTTACGTGGCATCCACGTAGATCTCCGCGCCGCCAATGCGCAGCGACGAGAAATAACCGGGCGCTGAAGCGCGCGACGGTAGCGGGCCGGCGGCCTGGTTGGCCAGATGTTCGGCGAGTTCCGCCGCCTGCCGCGTCGCGAACACTGTTCCGCCTGCGGAGCGAACCAGCGACGCCTGACCGACACCAAGCTCGACGGCCTCGACCGCGCCCTCGTAATCGGGATTGGCGCCTTCCGCGTAGCGGCGATCTCGCACCAGAGTGAACTCCGTCACGGTCATCCTCCTTCGCTCGGCTGGACGCGCCGTCGCAGGTCCGAAAACCGTATCATCCGCTCCTGCTCCTCGTCCCACAGTGCATAGGCCGGCGCCCTCAGCGCTTCGCGCAGCGACAATGGCCTGATTCCGTCCGCCAGCGCCGCGCAGACCCGGTGACAGGCGGCCAGCCGGTAGTTCGGCACCCGCGGCAGCAGGTGGTGGATATGGTGAAAGCCGATATTGCCACTGAACCACTGCAGGACCGGCGGCAGCCGCAGATAGGAGCTGCCGAACAGCGCCGCGGTTTCTGCCGTCCATCGCTCGTGGCGCGCCCAGACGGCATGTTCGAAGCGGTGCTGCACGGAAAACAGCCACATGCCGATAATGGCTGCCAAGGCGATTGTGGGCAGTTCCACCATCGCCACCGGCCAGGCTCCCAGCAACCACACCAAGGTCGTGAACACCGTGGCCAGCGCGAGATCGGTGAGCAGCACGCTCGCGCGTTCCCGCCGCCACGACCACGGCGTTTCGAACGGCACGCGGTAGACGAAAAGGAACACCAGGGGTGGTACCAGCACGTGGGCGATCAGCGGATGGCGTACCAGCCGCGATCGCCAGCGCCGCAGCGCCGGCTGCGCGCGGTATTCGGCGACGGTCAGGCACGTCGAATAGATGTCGGCACCGCCCGGGCGCCCGTCAAGATCGTTCCAGCACGCATGGTGCGCGGCGTGCATCCGCCGCCAGTTCGCATACGGCGTCAGCGTCATCAGGCTGCAGAACCGACCCAGCCAGTCATTCGCCGTACGGCTGCGGAAGAACGCGCCATGCCCACAATCGTGCTGGATGATGAATATTCGCAGCGTCAACCCCGCCGCCGGCGCGACGAGGGACAGCGCCAGCCACGGCGCGCGCAGTCGCAACGCGTACATCGCCGCCAGCAGCGCGAAATAGGGCGGGAACGTCGAGGCGAGTTGAACGAGGCCGCGGCCCAGCCGCGGCGTCTGAAACGTGGCCAGCCTCGCACGTAAGGAGGAAGGGTCTGCCATCCCCGAGACCATTACCTCTGTACCCACCCGCTTCGCGCTTCAGGCGGGCCGCTGTTCCGCCAATGACGCGGCGACGGCCGGCCCTTCGTTCGGTGGCGGCTCGATATCGTCCGACCAGATGTTCAGGATCCCCCGCACATAGCCCCGCCGCGCCTGCAGCTTTGCCTCCGCGATCGCCTCGATCCGCGGCCGGGCGCGCAGGAACACGCCAAGGAGTTCGCTTGGGCGCATATGCGTGCGTCCCGCGACATCGAGGATCGCGGCCTCGGAGATCGCGCACGGCGTCCACCCGCCGTTTTCCTCGATCTCGAAAATCACGCGCCGCCCCTCCAGGCGCGGCGGATCGGCTTGTCTTGCAGCAGCTATGAGATGCACGGCGATACCTCCACGGGTGCCGGCGCCGCTTGGTTTGATACGGCCATCGTGCCAAGCAACTTAGATGGCGCCTGTGGCACGGCGATGCAAGCACAAGTCGGCATTGACAGGGGCCATCGCGCCATCAGATTGCCGATGGGGCCATTGAGGGGAGACAGACATGGACAGGTTCGGCAACGAGGTGTCGGTTCTGCATCGGTATCCTCTGGCCCGCCGCGGCCTGCTCACTGGCGGGCTCACTGCGGGCCTCACGCTCGCGACCGCGCGTGTCGAGGCGCAGACCATCAACACGGACACCGTGGGCCTCGTTGTCGGCGAGGTCGAGGTGCCGACGGCGGACGGCCACATGCCGGCCTATTTCGCGCGGCCGGAAGGGCAGGGGCCGTTTCCCATCGTCGTCGTCAACGAGGAAATCTTCGGTGTTCACCACTACATCATGGATGTGTGCCGCCGCCTCGCGAAGCTCGGCAAGATGGCGGTTGCCCTGGACATCTATGCCCGCTCCGGCGACCTCGGCAAAATGTCGGACATGAAGCAGGTCTATGGGATCGTGACCTCCACGCCAGATGCCCAGATGCTGTCGGACCTCGATGCCGCGGTGGTCTGGGCGGAGGCGCATGGCGGTGACCCGAAGCGCCTCGGCGTGATCGGGTTCTGCCGTGGCGGTCGCACCACCTGGCTCTACGCGGAGCACAATCGCGCGCTGCGGGCGGCGGTCGCCTTTTACGGCCACGTCAACACGCCGGTGAATCCCGTCCAGCCGGACACCGCGCTGGAGCTGGCGGGCTACCTGCACTGCCCGCTGCTCGGCCTCTATGGCGGCAAGGACACGTCGATCAGCCCGGCCGATGTCCAGGCCGCCGCCGCCAAGGCACGTGCCGCCGGCCAGACCGTGGAGATCGTCTACTACCCGGATGCCGGCCATGGCTTCCACGCCGACTACCGGCCGAGCTACGTGGAGAAGGACGCCAAGGACGCGTGGGCGAAGGCGATGGCCTGGTTCCAGAAATACGGGGTGGCGTAGCGGGCGCCTGCCGAGGTGCCGGCTAGCCGAAGGCCCTCGCGAGCACGAAGGCGGCGGCTGCCGCGATGCCGCCCACCACGAGCGTCTGCAGGCCGGAGCGCAGGCGGTTCGCGCCGGTGAAATGCCCTTTCGCCGCGCCGAAGATCAGCAGCACGATGCCGGTGGAGGCGACCGAGACGCGCAGCGCCATCGCGATATCGCGTGTCAGGATGTAGGGAACCAGGGGTACGAGTCCGCCTACGACATAGGCGCCGCCGATCGTCACCGCGCTGATCACCGCGCGTCGCGGGTTTGGCCTTTCGAGACCGAGTTCAAACCGCATCATGAAGTCGATCCACCGCTGATGGTCGGCGGCGATGGCTTGGGTCGCCGATGTCAGCACTTGGCCCTCGAGCCCGTATTCGCGCAGGATCGCCTCGGTTTCGGCGATTTCGCGCGCGTGCAGCGTCTCGACCTCACGCGCCTCGCGCTCGCGCTCCGACTGGTAGTGCTCGGCGTCCGTCCGGCCCGCGAGGTATCCGCCGAGTCCCA
The DNA here is from genome assembly GCA_963764465.1 of uncultured Pseudomonadota bacterium. Taxonomy (GTDB): domain Bacteria; phylum Pseudomonadota; class Alphaproteobacteria; order Acetobacterales; family Acetobacteraceae; genus JAJXXT01. The sequence goes on from CAVXSO010000002.1 coordinate 351,467, forward strand.
TGGCGATGGCACCGGCCGCGACTTCCGCGAGGCCCGCCGTCACGATCAAATCGGTGCTGGTGACGGCCGCCGAGAGGCCGGCGGCCAGCGCGAAGGGCACGGTCAGCCCGTCCGACATGCCGATCACGATGTCGCGAACGGTCTCGGTCGCGGTGAAGTGCTTCTCGATATGAGGGGTGACGGGCATACGGGCTGCGCTCGGCATTTGGGCTCTGGTGTTCCGCGACGATACCGCGACGGCGGCCGCCGCGAAACATCACCGCGCCGCTCGCGGCCAAACGAAGCCGCCGAGCTTTCCCGACGGCGCCGGCCGCCCTACGCCCCCCGAAACCGCCGCACCTTGCCCGGCACCACCGCCAGGTCGCCCCTGGCGACCATGTAGTTCACATGCGCCATTGCCTCGCCGAAGGCGAAGCCGGTCTGGTGGGCGTCGAGCTTACGATGAAACATGAACGGAATAATTTCGTACACGGTCCGAGGGCCCTGGGCGCAGACCTGTGCCACAGCCTCGCAGCGCGCCTGGTGGTGATCGGCCAGCTGGCCCAGGCGCTCATGCAGGCCGCGGAAGGGCAGGTTGTGCGCCGGCAGCGCCAGCACATCCGCGGACACCGACGCGCGCAGCGCGGCGAGCGATTCGAGGTAGATCCCGAGCGGGTTCGCCTCCGGCTCTTGCGGCCAGACGCTGATGTTGGGCGAAATCTTCGCCAGTACCTGGTCCGCCGCGAAGAATACCTTGCCGGCGCGGTCCCACAGCATCGCCTGCTCCGGCGCGTGGCCGCCGCCGGTGAAGATCTCGAGCGAACGTTCCGCGAGCCGCAACGTGTCGCCCGCGCGGAGCCGGTGGAACACCGGCGGCAGTCCCGTCGTCATGCGCAGGTAGTGGTGGCCGCGCCCCATCAGCAGCTCGGCCTCGGCGTCCGGCAGGCCGTTCTCGGTGTAGAAGTCGTGGTGCGTGGCGGAGCCCAGCGCTTCGCGGTTGTGTCGCAGGTTCTGCGCGAACAGGTACTCGGTCAGCGGCATGGAAACCGGCGCGCCGCACTTCCCCACCAGCCAGTTCGCGAGCCCTATATGGTCCGGGTGGAAATGCGTGAGGATCAGCCGCGTCGGCCGCAGCCCGCCGGCCAGCAATGTCTCCCACACCGCGCGCGTGGGCTCGTCCGCGATGCCGGTGTCCAGCACCGCCTCGCCGTCGCCATCCGCGATCAGATAGATGTTCACGTGATCGAGCGCGAAGGGGAGCGCCAGCCGCAGCCATCGCACCCCCGGCGCGATCTGGGTGATCGTCCCGGGCGCGGGCGCCTCGGGGACAGGGTACGAAAGCGATGCGATGCTGGCGTCCATGCTTCGGCTATAGCAGGCTCGGGCCATGACGCAGGACGCCCCTTTGCATGCGAGCCCCACTCTGCACGCAAGTCGGATGTTGAACCTCGGCGACATGACGCTCGAAGCCGGGACCTGGGGCGACAAGCCTGCCCTGGTTCTCCTGCACGAGGGCCTCGGCAGCGTTTCGCTGTGGCGGGATTTCCCGGAGAAGCTCGCCGCACAGACCGGGCTCGGCGTGCTTGCGTATTCGCGTCGCGGCTACGGGAACTCCTCGCCCGTGAAACTGCCCGCGCCGCTGGATTACATGCAACGCGAGGCGGCGCTGTTGCCGCGCGTGCTGGACGCGGCGGGCATCGGGCGCTGCGTGCTTGTGGGGCACTCGGATGGCGGCACCATCGCGGCGCTGGCGCGCGATCCGCGCATCGAGGCGCGTATCCTGATCGCGCCGCATTTCTTCGTGGAAGACGTCTCGGTCGCGTCGATCCGCGCCATTGGCGAGCGCTACGCGGAGCTACGCCCGCGCCTCGCGCGCCACCACCGGGACCCGGATGGCACCTTCCATTTCTGGCATGATGCCTGGCTGGACCCGGGCTTTCCCACGGCGCTGTACCTCGACACAGAATGCCGCGCGATGCCCGGTCCCGCGCTCGTCATCCAGGGCACGCGGGACCAATACGGCACCATTGCCCATGCGAGATTCCTCGCCGAGCGTGCGGGGGGGCCGATCGCGATCGCAGAGCCCGATGGCGCGCACGCGCCGCACCTCGAGGCGCCGGAGGCGACGATGGTGGCGATTGAGCGCTTCCTTTTGATGCATTATAATGCTTGTTATCCTAACGACGCTGCACTATAACGCAACTCCGGGGAGGAAAGGACCGAATGCCCCACGCCGAGATGCCGCGCATTGATTTCCGGACGGAACCGTCGCGCTGGCGCCACTGGCGCCTTGCCGTGGATGGCCACGTCGCCACGCTCACGATGGACGTGGAACCTGGGGCGGGGCTGCTGCCGGACGTGGAACTGAAGCTCAATTCCTACGACCTCTCGGTGGATATCGAGCTCGCGGACGCGATGACGCGGTTGCGTTTCGAGCATCCGGCCGTGCGTGTGGTGGTGTTGCGCTCCGGTAAGCCAGGCGTGTTCTGCGCCGGCGCGAATATCCGCATGCTTGCCAGGGCCTCGCATCAGCACAAGGTGAATTTCTGCAAGTTCACCAACGAGACGCGCTGCGCGATCGAGGAGGCCAGCGCCGAATCCGGGCAGACCTGGATCGCGGCGGTGGCTGGTGCGTGCGCCGGCGGCGGCTACGAAATCGCGATGGCGACGGACCGAATTCTTTTGATCGATGACCGGCGCTCGACCGTGGCGCTGCCGGAAACGCCGCTGCTGGCCGTGCTGCCAGGCACCGGCGGGCTCACGCGGCTGACGGACAAGCGCCGCGTGCGCCGCGATCTGGCGGACCTGTTCTGCTCAAAGGAAGAGGGGATCGGCGGCAATCGAGCCGTTGCATGGCGCCTGGTGGACGAGACGATCCCGCCGTCCCGCTGGGAAGAAGCAGTCACCGCGCGCGCCGCCGAGATTGCGGCAATGTCGGACCGTCCCGCGGAGGCGACGGGAATCCAGCTCACGACGGTGGGGCGGGCGGAAACGGCAGATAGTATCGCCTACGGTTTCGTAACCGTTACGATGAACCGCGCCGCACGTCGTGCGCACATCCTTCTGCGCGGCCCGGCATCGCTGCCCGCCGATCTTGCCGGCATCCACGCGGAAGGCGCTGCCTTCTGGCCGCTCGCGCTCGCCCGCGAGCTCGATGACGCGCTGCTGCACCTGCGCTTCAACGAGCCGGAGCTTGGCCTCATCACCATCGCGACCGAGGGCGACACCGCCCTGGTGCTCGCCGCCGATGCGCTGCTCGAAGCACACAAGTCGGACTGGCTGGTGCGCGAGATCCGTCTTTTCTGGCGGCGTACGTTGAAGCGGCTGGATCTCACCGCGCGTTCTATTATCGCGTTGGCGGAACCCGGTTCCTGCTTCGCCGGCACGCTCGCCGAAATCCTTTTTGCCGCGGATCGCACGGTGATGCTGAGCGGCGCGCGCACGGGGGACAACCGCGCGACGGCGATCGCGCTCTCGCCACTCAATTTCGGTGCCTATCCCATGGCCAACGGTCTCACGCGGCTCGCGACCCGCTTCCTCGGTGAGCCGGAGAGCGTGGATGCTGCGCGCCAGGCGCTCGGCCGCTTGCTCGACGCGGACGAAGCCGCATCCCTCGGTCTCGTCACGCAGGTTTTTGATGACGTGGATTGGGATGACGAGTTGCGTCAGATCCTGGAGGAGCGCGCCTCGTTCTCGCCTGACGCGTTGACCGCGATGGAAGCCAATCTCCGCTTCGCTGGCCCCGAGACCATGGAAACCCGCATCTTCGGCCGCCTTACCGCCTGGCAGAACTGGGTGTTCCAGCGCCCCAACGCCGTGGGTGAGGAGGGCGCGCTGAAACGTTATGGAACGGGACTGAAACCCACGTACGACCGCGAACGGGTCTGAGGGAGGAAACAATGCCCGACGGCATGGATGTTGATTACGACGGTCTGATCCCGAACAATGTCGGTCTCGCGCAGGATGCCCGCGTGCGCAAGGCGCTGGAGACCTGGCACCCCGGCTACATCGATTGGTGGAAGGACATGGGGCCGGAGGGCTTTCAGGAATCGCTTGTGTATCTGCGCACGGCGGTCTCGGTCGATCCCAAGGGATGGGCGAAGTTCGGCTACGTGCGTATGCCGGAATACAAGTGGGGCGTGCTGCTTGCGCCGGCAGTGGAGGGTCGACGTATTGGCTTCGGTGCGCACAGGGGCGAGCCGGCCTGGCAGGAAGTGCCGGGCGAATACCGTGCCATGCTGCGCCGGTTGCTCGTCATCCAGGGTGACACGGAGCCGGCTTCCGTCGAACAGCAGCGCTACCTCGGTGCCACCGCACCCTCGCTCTACGACATGCGCAATCTCTTCCAGGTGAACGTGGAGGAGGGGCGGCATCTCTGGGCGATGGTCTACCTGCTGCAGAAATACTTCGGCACACAGGGACGCGAGGAGGCGGACGATCTGCTGCGCCGCCGTTCCGGTGATGCCGACACGCCGCGCATGTTGGGCGCATTCAACGAGGCGACGCCGGACTGGCTGAGCTTCTTCATGTTCACCTTCTTCACCGATCGCGACGGCAAGATGCAGCTCGAGGCGCTGGCACAATCGGGCTTCGACCCACTTTCGCGTACCTGCCGCTTCATGCTGACGGAAGAGGCGCATCACATGTTCGTGGGAGAGACCGGTGTGGGTCGCATTGTTGAGCGCACGGTGGAGGCGATGCGGGCCGCCAGCATCGAGGACCCCACGGATGTCGCGCGTGTGCGCGCGCTGGGTGTGATCGACCTGCCGACTATTCAGCGCAAGCTCAACCTTCACTTCTCGCTGACATTGGATCTTTTCGGCAACGAAATTTCCACCAACGCCGCCAACGCATTCAACGCCGGGCTCAAGGGCCGCTACCGCGAAGACAAGATCGAGGACGATCATCAGCTTGCCAGCAGCACATACCCCCTGCTGCGCCTCAAGGAGGGCAAGCCGGTAAATGAGGACGTGCCGGCGCTGTCCGCACTCAACATGCGGTTGCGCGACGACTTTGTGGCGGACTGTCAGGGGGGCGTCGGCCGCTGGAACAAGCCGATCGAGAAGGCCGGCTATGCGTTCCGCCTCGAGCTTCCGCCGGTCACGTTCAATCGCAAGATCGGCGAGTTTGCCGGTTTCGACAGTGCCCCCGCACGCCTGCCCAACAGCGACGACCGCGCGTTCATCGAGAGCCTCATGAAGCCCGTGACGGAGCCGGGGAAATATGCGTCCTGGATCGCGGCACCGAAAGTGGGGGTCGATGGGAAGCCTGGTGAATTCGAGTATGTGAGGATCCACGGGTAAGGTGCGGCGCTTTGCCCCGACCACAGCTGGGGCCTAGGCCCGAGAGCCCAATAACCGGGTTCGAAGGGCCAACGGTCATTGGTGGGGTCTGGGGCCATGCCACGGCCGTTTACAGGAGTCTTCCCGCTTGGGCGCCATCAAGCAGCACCTGATCGACCCCGAAATTTGCATTCGCTGCAACACCTGCGAGGCGACGTGCCCGATCGGGGCGATCACCCACGACGATAACAACTACGTGGTCGATGCCTCGATCTGTAACGCCTGCATGGACTGTATCGCGCCTTGCCCCACTGGCTCGATCGATAATTGGCGCCAGGTTGAGCAGCCTTATTCGCTGGAGGACCAGCTCTCCTGGACCGAGCTGCCGGCCGGTGCACCCGAAACCGAAACGATCGATGCGCTGGACGACGAAGCTGCGGCGCTGTTGACGGAGGCGCACGCTCGTGCCGGTGGCCACGCGAAGGCACCGGCCTCCGCCGCCAAGCCACGCGTCAATCTTCACAACCGCGCAAACCCCGCCATCGCCTCCGTTACCGGCAATTTCCGTATCACGGCGGCCAATGCGGAATCCGACGTGCACCACATCATTCTCGATTTTGGCGCGACCCCGTTTCCGGTGCTGGAAGGGCAAAGCATCGGCATCACGCCACCAGGCGTGGATGTGCAGGGCCAGCCGCATGCGATGCGCCTCTATTCCGTTGCCTCGCCGCGCGACGGGGAAAGACCCAACACGAACAATCTTTCGCTTACGGTCAAGCGGGTTGCCGAAAGGCGGCCGGATGGCAGCGTCTTTCGCGGGGTCGCTTCCAACTATATCTGCGACCTGAAAAAGAACGAGCAGGTAGCCGTCATTGGGCCGTTCGGCGCCACGTTCCTGATGCCTGACGATCCTGGCGCTGACATCATCATGATCTGCACCGGTACCGGCGCGGCACCGTTCCGCGGCTTTACCGAACGCCGCCGGCGCATTGCCCACCGTGGACCTGGGCGGCTCTGGCTTTTCTTTGGCGCCCGTACGCCGCAGGAGCTTCCGTATTTCGGCCCGCTGCAGAAAGTGCCAAAGGTGCTGCTCGAACAGGAACTCGTCTTTTCGCGCTTGCCCGGGAAGAAGCGCGAATACGTGCAGCATCGGATGCTGACGCGAGCCTCGGAACTCGCTGAGCTGCTGCGCGGCCCGGCGACCCATGTTTTCCTTTGCGGCCTCAAGGGGCTTGAAGCAGGCGTGGACGAGGCGTTCACCACGATCGGGCAAGATGCCGGTTTCGACTGGCCTGCGCTGCGTACCACCATGCGCGCCGAAGGCCGATTTCATGCCGAGACTTACTGATTTATCTCAGCCGAGTTTCTTTGTCATGTCGACAAGGATCCAGCCTGGCCGCGCCGGGTTCGTGCGTCGTGCCGTCACGGTGTAGCCGAGCCGTTCATAGAGCGAAATATTCTGCGTCCACCGTCCGTTGGTGTAGAGGCGGATCTCCGAGAGACCTGCCGCTTTCGCGCGCTCTTCCGCGAATGCCATCAGCGCCTGGCCCACGCCCTTGCCTTGCGCCTCGGGAAGCACCGCCACGCTGAAAATCAGCAGATGGTCCGAGTGGGTCTCGAGAACGATCAGCCCGTCCTCGCCCGCGAGCCAGACTTCCCCGCGCGCGACGCGCGGGGCGTAGTCCTCGCTCACGGGAAGAGGCGGCAGGTCCAAACCCTTATGGATCGCGTAGGCAGCGCGGGTCAGCGCCGCCACGTGGTCGAGATCGGCCGCTTCCGCCAGCCCGATGTCAGATCTTGCCATCGACACCCTGCGCGAACCAGTTCATGCTCAGGATCTCCTTGTCGGAGAGCGCTTGGTTCTCGGGGATCGCGACTTTGCCGGCCTGGTTCAATACCGGCCCGACGAACGGATGGAACCGCCCGGCGCCAATCGCCCTCGTCGCGACGTCGAGTTCCTGCGCGACTGCCTCCGGCACTGCCTTGTTCAGCGGCGCCATCTTGATCATGCCCTGGCTGATGCCGCCCCAGGTGTCCGTGCTTTTCCAAGTCCCGTCCAGCACCATATTGGCGCGCTTGATGTAGTACTGGTCCCAGATCATCGTCGTTGCCGTCAGGCAGGTCTTCGGGCCGTACTTGGACATGTCGCTGTCGTAGCCCAGCGTCCACACGCCCTTTTCCTCGCCAGCCTGGACCACCGCGGGGCTGTCCGTGTGGTGTGTCAGCACATCGGCGCCCTGGCTCACCAGCGTGTCTGCCGCCGCCCGTTCCTTGCCCGGATCGAACCAGGAGGAGGTCCACACGACCTTGATCGTTGCCTTGGGGTTCGCCTTGCGTGCGCCCAGAAGTGTTGCATTGATCCCCTGGACCACCTCGGGGATCGGGAAGGCCGCGACATAGCCGATGATGCCGTTCTTGCTCATGTGCCCGGCGACGAGGCCCGCGAGGTAACGGCCCTCGTAGAAGCGCGCGGAATACGTCGCCACATTTATCGCCCGCTTGTAGCCCGTCGCATGCTCGAACTTTGTCTTCGGGAACTCCTTCGCCACCTTGATGGTCGGATTCATGTAGCCGAAGGAAGTGGTGAAAATGAGCCCATTGCCGTCCGTCGCCATTTGGCGGATCACGCGCTCGGCATCCGCGCCCTCGCTCACGTTTTCGACATAGCTGGTCTTGACCTTGTCGCCGAGGCTGGCCTGAAGCGCGCGCCGTCCCAATTCGTGCTGATAGGTCCAGCCGGCGTCGCCGATCGGCGCCACGTAGACGAACCCGATCTTGAGTGGATCGGCGGCGCGTGCCGCACGGGTCATCAGAGCGGGGGCGGCGAGCGCGCCGGCGAGCACGGTACGGCGGGGCAGTCTGGTCATGCGCATCTCCAACTAATCGGTGGGACGGAAGGGTTTGCCGAGTGCGGCCGGTGCTGCCAGCCGCAGGCGAGTCGCGTCGCGGGAAATCAGGACCAGCACGGCGATGGTCGCGAGATAGGGCAGGGTGGCCAGCAGATCCGGCGAGACGGAAATCCCGAAGGCCTCGGCCTGGAATTGCGCGATGGTAACGAAGCCAAACAGCAGCGCGCCGGCTGCCAGGCGCCATGGCTTCCAGGTCGAGAACACCACCAGCGCGAGCGCGATCCAGCCGCGGCCCGCGGTCATGTTCTCCGCCCACATCGGTGTGTAGGCGAGTGACAGGTCGGCGCCCGCGAGGCCTGCCATCGCGCCGCCAAACAGCACAGCAAAGAGGCGGATGCGCAGCACCTTGATGCCCAGCGCGTGTGCCACCTCCGCACTCTCGCCTACTGCGCGAAGGGCCAGTCCCGCCCGGCTGCGCCGCAGGAAACGGTCAACCGCGAACACGCCAAGGAAGGCCACCCACACCAGCGGATCGAGCAGCAGTAATTGCTGCTGCATCGGCGGCGCGTGCGGAAGGCCGGGCCAGATCGTGGCAGCGAGCCCCGGCGCCGGCACGCCCGCCCAGGGCAGTCCCGTCAGCGCCGACAGCCCGATGCCGAAAATAGTCAGCGCCAGTCCGGTCGCCACCTGGTTGGCGAGCAGCCGCAACGTCAGCAGCGCGAACAGGGCCGCCATCACCAGGCCAGCGAGCATCGCGGCCAGGAGTCCGAGGGCGGCGCTGCCGGAGACCGCGCGCGCGGCAAATCCCGCGGCCGCACCCATCAGCATCGTCCCTTCGACGCCCAGATTCAGCACACCGGAGCGTTCCGTCACCAATTCACCGAGGCCGGCCAGCAGCAGCGGCGTTGCCGCGCGCAGCGTCGCGACGACGATCGAGAGGAGCAGCACGCTCTCAGCCACGCCGCCACACCACGCGGTTCGCGACCAGCACGTCGGCGGCCAGCAGCAGGAACAGCAGCATCCCCTGCAGCGTGCCCGTGAGCGACAGCGGCAGTTGCATGTGCATCTGCAGCCCGTCGGCGCCGAGATAGAGCAGCGCCATCAGCGCAGAGGCGACGACGATGCCGAAGGGCTCGAGCCTGCCGAGGAACGCGACAATGATCGCGGCATAGCCATAGCCTGGCGAGATCGTTGGCATCAGCTGACCGATCGGCCCGGTCACCTCGGCGATCCCCGCGAGACCCGCGAGACCGCCCGAGATCAGCAGTGAGAGCCAGACCGTTCCGTTCGCGGAAAAACCGGCGTAACGGGCGGCGGCGGGCGCCAGGCCCGCGACACGCAGGCGGTAGCCCGCGGAGGTGTGCCGCAGCAGCAGCCACGCGCAGGGGGCGGCGAGCAGGGCTACGAAAAAGATCGGCGTCAGCCGCGTGCCCCAAAGCGTGGGTAACATCGCGGCGTCGTCGAAAGTTGGCGATTGCGGAAAGTTGAACCCCTGCGGGTCGCGCCACGGACCGTGCACCAGCCAGCTGAGGATGGACTGCGCCACGTAGTTCAGCATCAGCGTCGTGAGGATTTCGTGCGCGTTCGCCCAGACGCGTAGCGAGGCCGCGATTGCCGCCCACGCCATGCCGCCGAAGATACCCGCGAGCAGTACCAGCGGCAGCACATACCACCCGCCATCCGGCCCCAACGCGAGCGCGATGCCGCCGCCGGCGATAGCGCCCATGGTGAACTGGCCCTCGGCACCAATGTTCCACACATTGGCGCGCACGCCGATCGCGATCCCGAGCGCGCAGAGCAGAAGCGGCGTCATCTTCAGCGCCAGTTCCGCCAAGCCGTTCGAGGTCGCGAGCGGGGCGAGGTACAGCAACCGCAGCGCCGCGATCGGGTTGACGCGCATCATGGCGAAGAGCAGTCCGGCCAGCACCACGCTCGCCCCCGCAGCCAGCAGCGGTGCCACCCACAGCATGGTCGCGGACGGCGCGTCGCGCGTTTCAAGCCGCATCGTGCTGGTCCGCCGCGCCGTGTCCGGTCATCTGCAACCCAACCGCCTCCATGGTCAGTTGCGAAACCGGAATGGCCTCGCCCAGCCGGCCGGAGGAGAGCACCGCAATCCGGTCCGCGATCTCGAACAGTTCCGCCAGATCCTCCGAGACCACCACGATCCCCGCCCCCGCCTCGGCGAGGTCGAGCAGCGCCTGGCGGATCGCGACAGTGGCGCCGATATCGACGCCCCAGGTCGGGTGGGCAGCCAACAGCACGAGTGGCCGCGCATCGAGCTCGCGGCCGACGATGAATTTCTGCATGTTCCCGCCGGAGAGGCTTGCAGCCGTAGCCCCCACGCCCGTGGCGCGAACTGAAAATCGTTCGATCAGCCGTTTCGCCAGCGCCCGCGCGGCGCCCCGCCGCACCAGCCCGACCGCAACCATCGGCGCGGAGAGCCGCGTCAGCATTCCGTTTTCCGCGAGCGATAGTTCCGCGACCGCGCCGCGGCCCAGCCGTTCCTCCGGGATGAAGCCCAATCCCTCGCGCCGTCTTGCGACGGGCCCCAACCCGCCGATCGCTTCCGCACCGAGCCGGATCGAGGTGGGCTTGCTCGGCCGCTCGCCGGAAAGGGCCGCAAGCAGCTCCTTCTGTCCGTTGCCCGCGACGCCGGCGATGCCGAGGATTTCGCCTGTGCGCAATTCGAATCGGATTTTCTCGAGCCGTATCCCATGCGGATCGTCGGGCTCCAGTGTCAGGTCGGCGACGCTCAGGATGACGCGGCCCGGCCGGTTGGCCCGCCGCCGTGGTTCTGCCGGTTCGCTGCCCACCATCATCGTGGCGAGCTCGCTGGGGGTGATGCGCCGCGGATCGCAGTTACCGACCACGCGCCCTGCGCGCAGCACGGTTGCCGTGTGGCAGAGCGCGCGGATCTCCTCGAGCTTGTGGCCGATGTAGAGAATGGCGCAGCCCTCGGCCGCCAGCCTGCGCAGCACGGCGAACAGCGATTGGGCCTCCTGAGGCGTCAGCACGGAGGTCGGCTCATCGAGGATCAGCAGCTTCGGTGCCTGCATCAGGCAGCGCAGGATCTCCACGCGCTGCCGCTCACCCACGGAGAGGTGGAAGACATGCCGGCCGGGATCGACCGCGAGCCCATAGCGCATGGCGGTCTCGCGGATGCGTGGCGACAGCGTCTCGGGCAGTTCCGTCCCGCCGAGCCCCAGCGCGATGTTTTCGGCAACCGTCAGCGTTTCGAATTGGGAGAAGTGCTGGAACACCATCCCGATCCCTAAGCGGCGAGCCGCGTTGGGGTCGGGGATGGAAGCCTCACGGCCTTCCCATGCAATGGTCCCGGAATCAGGCACCACCACGCCATAGAGCACCTTGACCAGGGTGGATTTGCCGGCACCATTCTCGCCGAGCAGCGCGTGGATCTCCCCCTTCATGATGGCGAGGTCCACGTTCTCGTTCGCCACCACGGCCCCGAAGCGCTTCGTCAGCCCCCGCACCTCGAGCAGGGGCGTGCCGGTCTCGGGCTGCGGGAGGGAGGAATCGGGCAACGGGCGGTTCCGAAAGAGGCGGCCTATCTGCGTCCCCCACCAGCAATATTCAAGCCGCCAGGCAGGCCGAGATACGGCTTGGCTTCGATGTACCCGCGTGCATTAAACCCCGTTCATAGACCGATCCGGAGAAACACGATGCGTGCCTCGCGTTCCCTGCTTCTCTGCGGCCTCGTTTCCAGCCTGTCCGCCCTCGCGACCCTGCCCGCCGGCGCCCAGACCCCGACGCCGACCCCGGTCCCGAAATATGCCCCCGACGTGCCGGCCAAGATCACCACGCCGGACACGGTCGAGACGCGTATTGGCGCGCTGCATTTCCGCGATGGCATGCCCGATCCCGCCACGATCAAGCTTGCCTACGACCAGATCGATTTCGGCCGCGCCGTCGATGTCTTCCTGCGCGCCCAGTCCGCCACCTCCGTCCATGCCGCCTGCGCCGGTATGGAATCGGTTGGCGTGAAGCCCAACCAGGGCTTCGGCATCAGCGAGGAACTGCTCGACGCCCGCTCGCTGTTCCTCACCCCCAACACCACGACCGTCTACACCGTTGCCTGCCTGGATCTGTCGCACGGACCCGTGGTGCTGCGCGTACCACCGCGCGTGCTCGGCCCGGTGGACGATGCCGATTTCCGCTGGGTCACGGATGTCGGACTGACCGGCCCCGACCATGGCCGCGGCGGCGACTACCTGTTCGTGCCGCCGGGCTACAAAGGCAAGCTGCCGGCAAAAGGCTACCATATCGCCCATGCGCACACGTACAGCCTGGTCATGTTCTACCGCGCCTTCGTCGAGCACGGCGACATCGCAGCGGCGGTGAAGGCGGTGAAGGCCCGGGCCGCGATCTTCCCGCTGGCGCAGGCAGCGCACCCGCCGGCGACCACTTTCGTCGACATCTCCGGCCGCAAGTTCAACACGATCAGTGCCAACGACGCGAGCTTCTACGACGAGCTCAACGCGGTGGTGCAGCACGAGCCCGCCGATTGGGTCGATCCCGATACGGTCGGGCTCTATGCCGCGATCGGCATCCGCAAGGGGCAAGCCTTCGCGCCGGACGCGCGCATGACATCGATCCTGACCGACGCCGCCGCGGTGGCCAACGCGGTCGTCCGCTCCGACCTGTTCGCCTCGCGCGATCCCCGGGTCCGGATCTATCCGGACCGGCAATGGATTACGGTCTTCGTCGGCGGCAGCTACCAGTTCCTGGGCGGCGCCGAACGCCTGCTCGATCCCCGCGCCATGTTCTTCTACTACGCGACCGGCATCACCCCGGCGATGACACAGGCACGGCCCGGGACCGGTTCCGCCTACGCGATGACCGCGCACGACGCTTCGGGCGCCTATCTGGACGGCGGCAAGACCTACACGGTGACGTTGCCCGGCCCCGTGCCCGCCAAGGATTTCTGGGCCTTCACCGTCTATGACAACCAGACCCGCTCGCTGCTGCCGACGGATCAGAAACAGGCGGGTGTGGACAGCACGATGCCCCGTGTCCAGCACAACAACGATGGCGGCGCCACGGTCTGGTTTGGCCCCAAGCCGCCGCCGGGTCACGAAGCGAACTGGGTACAGACCGTGCCGGGAAGGGGCTATAATGTCTTGTTCCGTCTCTATGGTCCGCTCGAGCCCTGGTTCACCAAGACCTGGCGTCCCGGCGACTTCGAGCTCCAGCCATGATCCCAACCGATGCGCCGGCCGTCGGCGCATCCGTAAACTATGGCACGGGCGCATGCTTCCCATGGCGCGCGATCCGTGCTGCCTTGCCGCGCGGCGGGATCGTCCGCCATGTCATTCGGGGAGAAGACGCGCGGCATGTTCAGCCACATCATGGTCGGCAGCAACGACATCGAGCGGTCGAGGAAATTCTACGATGCCATCTTCGCTGCCCTCGGCGCCAAACCGGCGCAGACGGACCCCAAGGGCCGCCTGATCTACACGCATAACGGCGGGCGGTTCATGGTCACCAAGCCGATCGACGGCAAGCCCGCGACCCACGCCAATGGGGGAACGATCGGCTTCGCGGTGGAGAGCCCGGAGCAGGGCAACGCTTGGCATGCCGCAGGAGTCGCCCATGGCGGCACCTCGGTCGAGGATCCGCCGGGCATCCGCCAGGGGGCGGCTGGCCAGCTTTACCTCGCCTATCTGCGCGACCCCGACGGCAACAAGCTGTGCGTCGTCAGGCGCCTCGCGTCCTGAGTCGGGGCGCGGCGGGAGCTTCTTCGATCCGCGTAGATTGGGCTCGATGAGTCCAGCGCCGACCGAACGCCTGCGACCGTCGCGCCTGGCCGCCGGCGCCAGCGAGGCGCGACGGGCCCGCACGCGTATTCGGCGCCGCGGTCGTTCTGGCGGCGGCGGCGCAGGCTGTGTTGTTCGCGGTGTTCCTGGAACCGACCATGATTCTGCGGCCGTTCTGGGACATGAACTCGTGGATCGCGGACGATGTGCAGGCGCGCCAGCGCGGCGATTTCCTGACCTAGTATTTGGGCGCCTCCCAACGAGCATCACCTGGTGGTGGTTCGCCTTCTGACCGCGCCCCACGTGTCGGCGTTCCATGCCAGCGGCGTTCCGTTCGTCGTTGCCGCGGCCGTCGCACTTGTTGGCACGTCGCTGCTCGTGCTCGCCGAGCGGCGCAGGAACACGCCATTGAAGCCGTTCCGTGTCCTCGCCTGACTTGCCCTGGTGCTGCTGTTGACCGCTGTCGCCGCGGTTGATTGCAGCATCGCAATCAACACTGTCTACCCGCTTTCCCTCGTCTTCATTGTCGCGTCGCTGGTTCGGTTCGATGGGGAGATGGAGCGCCGAGCATCCAGCCGCAGCAGGCGCATCGCGGCCGTGTTGGCGGCGGTCCTCGCGAGCCTGTCGAACGCTGCTGCCTGGTTGCCTGGCCCGCGCTGCCATGGTCGGCATGGCGTGACAGCACGGCGCGGCGCTGGCTGGTGGCGATCACCGTTATCGGCGCGGTCCACATTGCCGTGATCCTGCGCGATGCCGTCTCTGCCCGCCCGCCCACGCGCCTGCATCGCATCGGTGTCGGCTTTGTCACCGTTGGGCTCGCCACAGGCTTCCTCGCGGCGGTCGGCCGGGTCGACATCGCGCCCGCGGTCAAGGTGCCGGTGCGCCGCGCGGTTCTGGTCGCGGTGCGCCAAATCTGTCTGCTCAAGCCTGACCCTGCCGTTTTCGGCAGGTCTGGCGATCACGTCGCGGCGCCGCGGCCTTATCTGGGGGCTACTCGCTCCCCAGTTCCTGGCGGACCAGGCTGACCCAGTAGCCCACGCCGTAGGGTATCGCCTCGTCGTTGAAGTCGAAGGTCGGCGTGTGCACGCCCGAGCCCGGGCCCATGCCGAGCATGATGAACGCGCCGGGACGCTTCTCCAGCATGAAGGCAAAATCCTCGCCGCCGGTCGACGGCTGCATCGGCTTCACCGCGTCCGCGCCCCCGACCGAGGCGGCAACCGCCATCGCGGTATCGGTCTCCATCTCGTGGTTGATCAGCGGCACGAACCCCCAGTTGCTGGTTACTTCCGCCGTCGCCCCCACCATCTTCGCCGAGAGCTCCGCCAGCTCGCGCATCCGCCGGTCGATCAGATCGCGCACCGGAATGCTGAAGAAGCGCGCCGTGCCGCCGATTTCGATTTCGGCCGGCATCACGTTGATGCTGTCCATCGATCCGCCATGGATTGCGCCGACCGAGACCACTGCGGTGTCATAGGACGCCACGTTGCGCGAGACGATGGTCTGCAGGCCCAGGATGAACTGTGCCTGGGCGATGCTGAGGTCGGCCGCGAGATGCGCGCCGGCGCCGCCATGCCCGCCATTGCCGCGGAACACCACGCGCCAGCCGCCGCCGCCTGCCAGCATCGGCCCCTTGCGCAGCGAGTACTGGCCCACCGGCAGGTTCGGCCAGCAATGCATGCCCCAGACGGAATCGCAGGGAAAACGCTCGAACAGCTTGTCGGTCAGCATCGCCTGCGCGCCGCCGCGGCCCTCTTCGGCGGGCTGGAAGATGAAGTTGACCGTGCCCGCGAAATCCCGGTGCTTCGCCAGGTATTTCGCCGCGCCCAGCAGCATCGTCGTGTGGCCGTCATGGCCGCAGGCATGCATCGTGCCTTCGTTCTTCGAGGCATAGGGCTTGCCTGTTGCCTCGGGGATCGCCAGTGCATCCATGTCCGCGCGCAACCCGATCGTGTGCTGCCCGGGGCGCGTGCCGCGCAGCGTGCCGACGACACCCATCTTGCCCACGCCGGTCGTGACCTCGATCCCCCAGCTCTTCAGCTTTT
Organism: uncultured Pseudomonadota bacterium; assembly: GCA_963764465.1. Taxonomy (GTDB): domain Bacteria; phylum Pseudomonadota; class Alphaproteobacteria; order Acetobacterales; family Acetobacteraceae; genus JAJXXT01. Next base: position 367,393 of record CAVXSO010000002.1, read on the forward strand.
CCGCGACGAGGGCGGAGGTGCGCACCTCCTCCATGCCCATTTCCGGATGCGCGTGGATGTCGCGGCGGATCGTGGTCAGTTCCGCTAGGTCGCCCCGCAGGTCATCGAGCAGTTCCTGGTTCATCGGCCAAATCCATCCATGTCATTGAGTTGTGGACCAACCTGCCTATCTCCGGGAGACGCGGCAACCCCCTCGCCAACGGGCGCCGCCGGGCGTAGGACACTGCCCGCCGAATCGAGGAGCAGCCGCATGAACGAGACCGTTCCCGTCAACAAGCCCAAGAAGTCCGTCGCCCTTTCGGGCATTGCCGCCGGCAACACTGCGCTGTGCACCGTGGGCCGCTCCGGCAACGACCTGCATTATCGCGGCTACGATATCCTCGACGTCGCCGACGTCTGCACCTTCGAGGAAATCGCCCATCTCCTGGTGCACGGAACCTTCCCGAACCGCGCGGAACTCGCCGCCTACACCGCCAAGCTCAAGGGGTTGCGCGGCGTGCCCGCGGGGGTGCGCACGGTGCTCGAGCAACTGCCGGCTGCCACCCACCCGATGGACGTGATGCGCACCGCCGTCTCGGCCCTTGGCTGTGTCCTGCCCGAGGCGCATGACCATGCTGCCCCCGGGGCGCGGGATATCGCCGACCGGCTGATGGGCTCGCTCGGCTCGATGCTGCTGATCTGGTACCACTGGTCGCAGCACGGAAAGCGCATCGACGTCGAGACCGACGACGACAGCATCGGCGGTCATTTCCTGCACCTGCTGCACGGCAAGGCACCGCGTGCCTCCTGGGTGCGGGCGATGCACACCTCGCTCAACCTCTATGCCGAGCACGAGTTCAACGCCTCCACCTTCGCCTGTCGCGTTGTCGCTGGCACGGGTTCGGACATGTATTCCGCGATCACCGGCGGCATCGGCGCGCTGCGCGGGCCGAAGCATGGCGGCGCCAACGAGGTCGCCTTCGAGGTGCAGAAGCGTTACGACACGCCGGACGAGGCGGAAGCCGATATCCGAGCCCGGGTTGCCGCGAAGGAGGTCGTCATCGGGTTCGGCCATCCGGTCTACACCATTGCCGATCCCCGCAACGTCATCATCAAGGGTGTGGCGGAGCGCCTCTCGGAGGAAGCGGGCTCGATGAAGATGTACTCGATCGCCGAGCGTATCGAGGCAGTGATGGCGGAAACCAAGAAGATGTTCGCCAACCTCGACTGGTACAGCGCGGTTTCGTACCACATGATGGGCGTCCCGACGGCGATGTTCACGCCGCTCTTCGTCGTGGCGCGCACCAGCGGCTGGGCGGCGCATGTCATCGAGCAGCGCATCGACGGCAAGATCATCCGACCCACCGCGAACTATACAGGGCCGGAAAACCAGGTCTTCGTGCCGATCGAGAAGCGGACGTAACGTCGGCGCGGCTGTCGCCGATACAGGGCCATGCGGTTTCGCATTCTCCTGCTGATCGCCATCCTGTTGCAGATGGCGCTCGCGGGGGTGGTGCGCGCGGCCGCGGGGCCCTGGGACGAGAAGCCGCGCGGCGCCGCGCGGCTGATCGCGGCGACCGAGGCCACGGGCTCCGCCGCGACGGTGGATGCGGCGATCCAGATCCGCCTGCCGAAAGGCTGGCACACGTACTGGAAGACGCCGGGCGACGCCGGCATCCCACCCAGCGTCTCCTGGCAGGGATCCACGAATTTCCAGTCTGCGTCGGTGGATTTTCCGTCGCCGACGCGCCTGCCGGCGGTCGATGGGCTGCTGACGCTGGGCTACGATGACGGGGTGGTGCTCCCGGTCGCGGTGACATTGGTGCACCCTGGCCAGGCGCTCTCGCTGCACGCGGAGCTGGACTACGCTTCCTGCCAGGTGGTCTGCGTGCCGATCCATGCCAGCCTCACCCTGGATCTGCCGGCGGGCCTGGCGACGCCCGGCAAGGAGGCGGCGCTGATCGCCGCGGCGCGCGCCCGCGTGCCGGTACCTGCCGCGGCCGCGGGCGTCCGCGTGGAACGCGCCGTGGTGTCGGAGGGCAAGGGCGGCGCCCTGCTGTCACTGCGGCTGGCATCCGCCGCACCGTTCGTCGCACCGGACCTGTTCCTGGACGGCGCCGGCTCGCCGGTGCCGCCTGCGGTGGCGCTCACTGATTCCGGGCGCACGGCGTTGCTGCGCCTGCCGGTACCAGGCAGCAAGGTCGCGGCACTGGCTGACAAGAAGCTCGTGTTCACGCTGAGCGACGGTGCTCGCGCGGTCACGCTCATTGCGACGCCCGTGACCGGACCACCGCTGCCGATGCCGGGCGATGCCTCGCTTGCCACGGTCCTTGGCTTCGCCCTCCTCGGCGGGCTGGTGCTGAACCTGATGCCATGCGTGCTGCCGGTGATCTCGCTCAAGCTGCTGGCGCTGCTGCGCCATGCGGGAGCCGAGCGGCGCGCCGCGCGCACGCGGCTACTCGCTTCCGCCGCCGGCATCCTTGTCTCCTTCCTGGTGCTTGCCGTGGCGCTCGCGGGGCTCAAGGAAGCAGGGGCAGCGATCGGTTGGGGTATTCAGTTCCAGTCACCCTGGTTCCTCGCGGCCATGGCGCTGGCGACGACGATGTTCGCCGCCGGCCTGTTCGGCACGCTGGAGTTCGGCGCGCTCGCCGTCTCGGGGCCAGCCGCCGCAGGTGGCGGCGGCCATTGGGGCGCGTTTCTGACCGGCGCGTTCGCGACCATCCTCGCCTCCTCCTGCACCGCGCCGTTCGTCGGCACTGCGCTCGGCTTCGCGTTCACGCGGGGAAGTTTCGAGATCGTGACGGTATTGGGCGCGATGGGCCTGGGTATGGCGTCACCGTTCCTCGCCGCCGCCGGCGCGCCTGGCATCGTGGCCCTCCTGCCGCGGCCGGGGCGCTGGATGGTCTGGCTGCGGCGCATCTTCGGGCTCGGGCTGCTGGGCACCAGCGTCTGGCTGCTCTGGGTGTTGTCCTTCGAGGCGGGTATGCGTGCGGCCCTTCTCGCCGCCGCCGCTCTCGCCGTGCTGCTGGCCCTGCTCGCCTGGCGGCCGCGCTATGCCGTCGCCGGTGCCTTTGTTGCGGCGTTGCTGACGCTCGCCTCGCCAGCGCTCTACCGGCCGGTCGCCGCCGGCGCCACGACCTGGCAGCGCTTCGACCCGCAGGCGATCCCGGCGCTGGTCGCCGCGAACAAGACCGTGTTCGTCAATGTTACCGCCGCCTGGTGCCTCACCTGCAAAGCGAACGAACTCGCGGTGCTCGATCGCGCGCCGGTGGCAGGCAGGCTGCGCTTGCCGGGCGTCGTTGCGATGCAGGCGGACTGGACTAGGCCGGACCCCGCGATCGGCGCCTACCTCGCGCAGTTCCGCCGCTTCGGCGTGCCGCTCGACGTGGTCTACGGGCCAAGCGCTCCCGCCGGGATCGCGCTGCCGGAGCTGTTGACCAGTGAGGCGGTGCTGGATGCGCTGCGCCGCGCAGCGCCAAAGCAGGAAGCGTCGCGTTGAGCTTCTACGGCCGCGAGGTGCTGCCGCGTCTGATCGACGTCGCGATGCGCAGCGGGCAGACGGCGCCCTATCGCGCGCGCATCGCAGGGGCCGCCGACGGCAGGGTACTCGAGCTTGGCATAGGCTCCGGCCTGAACTTCGCACACTACGGTCCCGCCGTGCGCGAGTTGATCGGCGTCGATCCCTCCGCCGAGCTGCTGGCGATGGCGCGGCGGCGTGCCGGCGAGCGTGCGGTGACGCTGATCGAGGGCACCGCGGAGGCTCTGCCCCTCGATGACGCAAGTGTCGATACCGTCGTGACCACCTGGACGCTGTGTTCCGTGCCCGACGTCGCGCGGGCGCTGGCCGAGGTACGCCGCGTGCTGCGCCCGGGCGGCGCTTTGCTGTTCGTCGAGCACGGGCGCTCGCCCTATCCGCACGTGGCGCGCTGGCAGGATCGGCTGGATCGGCCCTGGGGCTGTATCGCCGGCGGGTGCCATCTCAACCGCCCGTTCGATACGCTGATTGCGGCTTCCGGGCTCGCCATCGATCGGCTGGAACAGGGTGCCGTTTCCGGGCCGCCCACCCATACCTGGTTCTACGAGGGCAGGGCCCTTCGCGCTTGAAGCCAGCGTGCCGGCGGCTCTTTGGCTAAGACTTGCCGAACGACGCGGCGCGCCGGGCTGACTCGGGTTCGAGGAAACCCGCGACGGTTGCGGTGGTCTCGGCCTCCATAGCCGCGTTCAGCGTGTCCGCCTGGTGTGCGAGGATACGCCGGAGCGCACGGACCGGCCCCGGGGGCAGGCTGGCCACGCGGCGGGCGAGTGCCAGTGCTTCCTGCATGAGGGACTCGTCGGGCACGACCTTGTGCAACAGTCCCCATGCATGTGCCTGGTCGGCGTCGAACTTCTCGCCGAGCAGGATCATCTCGCGCGCCCGGGCGAGTCCGACCAGGCGCGGCAGCAGGTAGGTGACGCCCCCGGTCACGAACACGCCAAGCGCCACCTCGGGAAAGAAGAAGCGGGTCCCGGTGGCGGCGATGGCGAGGTCACAGTTGATCACCCACTCCAGCCCGCCACCCGCTGCCCAGCCTCGTAAGGCGCCGACCACCGGCGTGGTCCCGAGCAGCATCGCCCGCGTTACCTCCTGGATGCGTTCGATATAAGCACGTGTCGCCGCCTCGCCCTGCGCTTGCGACTCGAACTCCCTAAGGTCATCGCCGGCGCAGAAGGCGCGTCCGGCGCCGGTGAGCACGATGCAGCGAATACTTATGTCCGCATCGGCCGCGCGCAGGGCGGCGATGAGATCGTCAAGCAGTTCCGGTGTAATCGCGTTGAGCCGGTGCGGACGGTTGAGCGTGACCACGCGCACGCCGCCCGCCACGTCCTCTGTCAGCACTGTTGCGCTCATGCAATATTCCTCCTGATTACCCGGCGCGTCTTGCCCTCGGTGCGTGGCAGTGTGCCGAAGGGCAGCAGTGAGACCGTGGCGGTAAGACCCAGCGCGCGTTTGATCGATGCGGCGACGGCGTCGGCAAGTTCCGCTTCCGCCACCACGCCTTCCGCGAGCTCCGCCTCCACGGGAAGTGCGTCGTAGGGCGGTAGCCCGTCGAGCACGATGCGATATTCGCCGGACAGCGCCCGCTCGCGGGTGAGAACGGCCGCGACCTGGGCCGGATATGCATTGATGCCGCGCACCACCACCATGTCGTCGCTGCGGCCGACGACGCGAAAGCGTGGTGCGGTTCGCCCGCAGGCGGCACGGCCGAGCCCGGTCAGCACGATCACGTCGCCGGTGCGGAAGCGCACCAGCGGCTGGCATTCGCGCGAGACATGGGTGAGGACCAGCTCGCCGCGCTCACCCTCGCGCCAGGGCAGCACGGCGCCGCTGGCTGGTTCGATCAGTTCCGGATGCAGAACGTCGAGCGCCATGAAATGCAGGTCGTCGTCCTGCTCCGTCTGGCCCGCGAAATTGCAGAACACGTCGCTCACGCCATAGTTCGCGTTGCGTGGCGCGAAGCCCCAGGTTGCGGCGAGGCGCGCGCGCAGGGCGGGATCGTCGAGCCCCGGCTCACCGCCGAACAGGCCCAGCCTGAGCCCGAGATCGCGCGGTTTGAGGCCGGGGAAATGATCGGCGATCGTGCGTTCCAGCACTGCGGGATAGGAGGGCGTGCAGGAGATCGCGGTGATGCCCAGCTCAAGAATCGTGCGGATCAGCAACGAGGATTCGCCGACGCCGAAGGGCACGACGGCCGCGCCCGTTGCCTCCAGCGTTGCGTGGTCGGTGTAGCCGCCCATCCACAGCCGGTAGTTGAGGCAGTGGACGACGCGATGGCCGGGCCCGAGGCCGGAGGCGGATTGCGCGCGCGCGCCAACGATCGCCGTCTCGTGCGCATCGGTTGCGGACAGGGCCAGGTTCATCGCCGTGCCAGTGGTGCCAGAGGTGCGATGCACGCGGGCGATGCGTTCGGGAGCGGACGCGAGGTAGTCGCCGAAGGGTGGATGCTCGCGCTGGCTCGCGCGCAGCGCCTCCTTGTCGATCAGCGGCAGTTCCGCGAGCGCCTCAAGTCTTGCCGGCGGCGCGCGCCCGGCCCAGGCGCGGCGGTGCAGTGCCGAGTTCGCGAACACATGGTCTCGCTCGCGTTGCCAGCATGCCTGCCGGTGTGCGGCGAGATCGGCGAGGTCGGCGAACTCAGCGCGCTCCAGCAGCATCGCAGGGGCGCGCCGGCAGTGTCAGAAGTAGCGCTCGAGGATGGTGATGGTGTCGTTGGGCAGCACCGGGGCGAGCGGGCTCAGCTTGCCCACGGCCTCGTGCCCGTTCTCCATTCGCGTCACTTCCACATAGGGGTTGAAGGCGCGGTAGGTGTAGCCGCCGGCCAGCGCCGCTGCCTGCTGCACCGTCATGCCGGGGTGGTACGGATAGGGGCCAGGCTTGTTGACCTCACCGAGCACGAAGATCGGGCGGTAGGCGACGACCTCGACCGCGATCACGGCGCCCTTCATCAGGTCGCGCTTGGCCAGCATCTGCGAAACCTCGCCGGCGAGCTGGTCGGTGGTCAGCCCCCCCGCGTGCACGTCGCCGAGCAGGGGGACGGAGATGTTGCCTTCGGCGTTGACGCGGAAGATCTCGGAAAGCGCGTCCTCGCCGTAAGTCAGCATACGGAGCTGATCGCCGGGGCCGAGCCGGTAGACGCTGGTGCGGGCCGGGGGGAGCGGCTGGAGGTCGGCGCCTGGCGTACAGGCGGAGACCAGCAGCAGGCTGGGGAGCAGTAGGGCGGCAAGAATTCGACGGTTCATCAGGATGGCTCCCAGCGCGTTTGCGCGAACTCGAAACGCAATGGAAGCCCCTTGGCAAGGGGTTCCGGATCAATCGATGGCGGTAAGTCCGATCGCGGCGAAATCCCGCGACAGCTCGCCCACCAGGGCGGCGTCCGCGGCTGCGGCGTTGCCGGCGCGCGCGCGCGCGGCAACCCCTTCAAGGATCACGGCAAAGCGGAAGGCTGCGAAGGCGTGGTGGAATGGGGTGAGGACGGGGGCGGGGGTGGCCCGGGTGGCGTAATAGGCCGCGAGGTAGTCGGCCTCCGCCGGCAGGCCGAGGGTGGCGATGTCGAGGCCCGCCATGCCCTGGAACTGCGAGGGGAGGCTGCGCCAGGCAAGCGCCGAATAGGCGAGGTCCGCCAGCGGGTGGCCGACGGTGGAAAGTTCCCAGTCGAGCACCGCGATGACCCGTGGTTCCGTGGGGTGGAACATGAGGTTGCCGAGGCGGAAATCCCCATGGCAGAGCGCCGCAACCCCGTCGTCCGGCGGCAGGTGCTCACCCACCCAGGCCGCGAGCCGCTCGAGGTCCGGCAGGTCGCGGAACCGCTGCGCCTGCCATTGTCTGGTCCAGCGCGCGACCTGGCGGGCGTAGTAGCCCTCGGGACGGCCATAATCGCCAAGGCCGAGAGCCCGCCAATCGAGCTCGTGCAGGGCGGCGAGCGTCGCGGCCATGGTGGTGAACATCGCCCGCCGCTCGGCCCGCGGCACGGACGGCATGGCGTTGTCCGAGATGACCCGCCCGTCCAGCCGTTCCATCAGGTAGAACGGCGTGCCGACGACCTCGCTGCCGTGCTCGACCAGCACCACCGGCGGTACGGGGACGGCGCTGCCGGCGAGCGCCTGCAAGACGCGGGCTTCCCGCTCGACGGCATGGGCGGAGGGCAGGATGGTGCCCGGCGGCTTTTTGCGCAGCACCAGGCGGCGCTCGCCGATATCGACGAAGAAGGTAGGGTTGGACTGGCCGCCGCCGATACGCGCCAGGCGCGGTGAGCCGGTGGCGCCCGCGACGCGCGCCCGAAGGAACGCGCCAAGGTGCTCGGGATCGAAGCCGAGGGCGGGGTCGAAGCCCGGATTGGCCACAGGTCCTTCGCTCATGTGCCGGGCTTGAGCACGTAGCCGCGGCCGCGCACGGTGAACAGGAAGCGCGGCTCGCGCGGGTCGGGCTCGATTTTGCGCCGCAACCGCGTGACCTGAACGTCGATCGCGCGCTCGCTTGCCTCGTCCATGCCGAGCGACGCCGCGATCGCCTCGCGCGACAGGGCCTCGCCGGCATGGCGCGCCAGCTCGCCCAGCAGCGCCGCCTCGCCGCCAGTGAGCCGCACCACGCCAGCGGGACCGCTCAGCTCACCGCGCGCGGCATCGAAAGTCAGCGCGCCGAGCCGGACGCTGACAGGTGGTCCGGCTGTCGCCTGGCTGGTGCGGCGCATCAGCGCGCGCAGGCGCAGCAGCAGTTCGCGCGGCTCGAAGGGCTTGGGCAGGTAGTCGTCGGCACCGGCCTCGAAGCCGGCGATGCGGTCTTCCGGCGCGCCGCGCGCGGTCAGCAGCAGAATTGGCACGCGCGCGCGGGCGGCGCGCAGCGACTGGGTCAGCGCCAGCCCGTCCTCGCCCGGCATGGAGATGTCGAGTACCATCGCCTCCGGCTCGATGACCGCGAGGCTGGCCCGCGCTTCCGCCGCGTTTTCCGCGGCGACGACGCGGAACCCATGCTCGGCGAGGTAGCGCGCGAGCAGCGAGCGCAGCCGCTGGTCGTCGTCCACGACCAGCACCAACGCTTCCTCGTCTGCCACGACGCCGCTCATCGCGCCTTCATGGACGGTTGGCGCGCTCGGCGCGGTCAAGCCAGGCCCGGCCGTGCTCGTCGGCGATGCCGCGAAGCACCCGGCGGAAACCCTCGACGGCCTGCGGGCCAGCCTCGCGATAGGCCTTCGCGAGCCGCTCGCGCTGGCGCTCAAATACCTGACGCTCGAGCGCGCGACCGGACTCCGTGAGATAAAGCAGCCGCTGGCGGCGGTCGTCCCGACCGGGGCGCTGCTCGACCAGGCCTTTCTCGATCAGCAACCCGAGCACACGGGCGAGCGATTGCTTCGTGATGCGCAGGATGCCGAGCAGGTCGCTCACCGCGAGGCCGGGATGGCGGCCGATGAAGTGCAGGGCGCGGTGATGCGCGCGGCCGAAGCCGAGCTCCTCAAGCATGGAATCGGCGGCGCCGATGAAGTCGCGATAGGCAAAGAAGAGCAGGTCCTGGGCCGCGCGCAACTCGTCCTCGCGCAGGTAGAGCAGGCCCGCTCCGGCCGACGGGTGAGCGGCCGTGGCGGTGGAGGTGGGGGCGACGGTGGATTCCGGCATGGCTGGCATACTTATATTTTGGGTCAGGGTTGTTGACGTGTTCGGATTGAAATTATACCGTCTCGCCGTAACACGCAATAAAATTACAAGGAAGATGCGCCATGGCTCTGGTTCCTTTCGACGATCGTGACGGACAGATCTGGCTCGACGGCGCCATGGTGCCGTGGCGCGAGGCCAAGCTGCACGTCCTCTCCCATGGGTTGCACTATGCCTCGGGCGTGTTCGAAGGGGAACGCGCCTATGCCGGCAATATCTTCCGCCTGCGCATGCACACCGAGCGCTTGCTGAACTCCGGGCGTATCCTCGGCTTCGAGATCCCCTGGACCGCTGATCAGATCGACGAGGCATGCAGGGCAGTGGTGAGGGCAAATGGGCTTACGGATGCCTATGTCCGCCCGATCGCCTGGCGCGGCGCCGAGCAGCTCTCGGTTTCCGCGCAGCAGACCAAGATCCACCTCGCCATCGCCACGTGGGCCTGGCCCAATCTGTTCGGCGACAACCGCATGAAGGGCGTGCGCCTCGGGCTCGCGGAGTGGAAGCGCCCGCATCCGGAAACGGCTCCCACCGCGTCGAAGGCCGCGGGGCTCTACATGATCGGGACGCTCTCCAAGCACGCGGCCGAGGCGCAGGGCTTCGACGACGCGCTGATGCTCGACTGGCGCGGCAGGGTTGCGGAAGCGACGGGGGCCAACATCTTCCTGGTCATGGACGGTGAGCTGCACACGCCGACGCCGGATTGCTTCCTCGACGGCATCACCCGCCGCACGGTGATGGGGCTCGCCAAGCGGCGGCAGATCAAGATCGTGGAACGGCCGATCCTCTACGAGGAACTGGCCAACGCGTCCGAGGTTTTCCTTGCCGGCACGGCCGCGGAAGTCACCCCGGTCCGTGAGATCGCGGGGCGCAGCTTCACGCCGGGCACCATCACCGAAACGCTGCTCGGCGATTACGATAAGACCGTGCGCATGGCCCCTGGCGAGGTGGAGAAGCTGGTCGGCGTGTAAGCCGGCGCGCGGCCCTGGCAGGTTTGCGCAAGCTCGTCGGCGACGCCGGCGAGTGCTGGTGCCCAGTCACCCGGTTGCGTTTGCCGGTGCAGGCGATGCCCCGGGTACCAGGGTGAATCGTCACGGTCCAGCAACCATCGCCAATCGGGTGCCGTCGGCAGCAGCAGCGAGACGGGCACGCCGAGCGCGCCCGCAAGATGCGCCACCGAGGAATCGATCGAGACCACGTGATCGAGTGCCGCGACGAGGGCGCCGGTCGCGGTGAAATCCGCGTCATTGGGCAGCGGCGAGATAACGTCGTACTCGTCCTCCCGCGCACCGCGTTGCAGCGAGACGAAGCTGGCATGGGCGAGGCGTGGATCGTGCAGCAGCGGCGCCAGCGCGCCCTCCGGCAAGGAGCGACGGCGGTCGTTGGAATGGATCGGGTTGCCGGCCCAGATGAGGCCCACGCGCGGGCCTGGCGGCAATGCCTCCTGCCATTGAGCAACGGCGGCACGGTCGGCGGCGAGGTACGGGGCCGGCGGGATCGTCTCGAGCGTCGTGCCGAGCAGCAGCGGCAGGCTCAGCTGATCGACGCGCAGGTCGTGCGGCGGTGGCGCGTCGCGGTCCGCGGTCTCGGCCAGCGGGGTGAGCAGGCGGCACAAGGTGGAGGCGACGGCCAGGATGACGCGGGCGCCGCGCGCGCGCAGCAAGGGTGCGAAGCGCGCGAACTGGATCGTGTCGCCCAGGCCCTGCTCCGCCTCGACCAGCAGCGTCTTCCCGGAGAGATCCTCGCCCTGCCAGGCGGGGGCGAAGCTGCGGGAGAAATCGCCGGCGAAACTCGGGTGACGCCGGCGCCACTCATAGTCCGCCCAACCGCGCGCGAAGTCGCCGGCGAGCAGGCGCGCGAAGCTGCGGTTCCAGTAGGCCTGGGCGAAATCTGGCCGCAACGCGATTGCGGTGTCGCAGGCGGCGATCGCCTCGTCGAGCCGCCCCATGCCGGCGAGCAGGTGGCCGAGGCTGGCATGCGCCTCGGGCAACGTCGGCTCGGCCGCGATCGCCGCGCGCAGTGCCAGTTCCGCCTCCTCCTGGCGGTCGAGTGTCGCGAGCGCGTTGCCGAGGTTGAGCCGCGCGCGAGCGTGACCGGGGGCCAGGTCCAACGCCGTTTCGAGCGCGCGCAGCGCGCCCTCGGCATCGCCGAGCGTGGCCAGCGCCGTGCCGCACGTGAACCAGGCGTCGGCATGGGCAGGGGCCAGCGCGAGTGCGGCGTCCGCCGTCGCCAGCGCGCCTCGGGCATCACCGGTGGCGAGGCGGATGGCGGCGAGCGTGGCGTAGGCCGGTGCCAGGGCAGGTGCCAGCCGGATCGCTGCCTCCGCTGCCTCGCGCGCTTCCTCAAGCCGGCTGGCGGCGAGTAGCGCGCCGGCGACGTTGACGCGTGCGGCGGCGTCCTGGGGCCTGGCGGCGGCGGCCTCGGCGAGCGGCGCCACGGCTTCCTCCGCGCGCCCGCCGCGCAGCAGCAGCAGGCCGAGCCGGCTGGCGGCGAGCTTCGGTGCCGCGGGATCGGTCAATGCCGCGCGGTAGCGGCGTTCGGCGTCTTCGAGATCGCCGGCGCGCTCGGCCTCCAGCGCTGCCGCGATGGTCGCGAGCGTGTCCACCGCACCAGCATCGCAGGCAAAGGTTGCCGCGATGCTAGCGCCGGCGGCGGCGCATCACATCGGCGATCAGCCGGTCGAAATCGCCATGCGTGCGATCGCTCGCGAAAGGCTGGGCGGCCAACTGCGCCGCCGCCCCGAGCCGCGTGCGCAGGTTCGGGTTGGCGGCCAGCATTGCAAGGCTCGCCGCCATCAGCTCGATGTCGCCCACCGGTACCATCACGCAGTTGCGGCCGTGGCGAAACAGCCCCTCGTAACAGGGTAGGTCGGTGAGCAGGAGTGGCCGCTCCAGCAGCGCGGCCTCGAAAACCGAAATCGGCTGGGTCTCGCTTGCGGAGGCGAGGCAGAACACGTCGGCGGAGGCGATCCAATCCAGCGTTGCGGCCAGGTCAATGCCGGGGATCAGCCGGAAGCGCTCCGGGTTGGCATCGATAAGGGCCCGTGCCTCCGGTCGGATGCTGAAATAGTCGCCGATCAGCACACATTCGTAGTCGGCGCCGCTGGCCTGGACTCCCAGCACCAGGTCGCCCGGGCGTTTGCGCTGTTCGATTGAGCCGACTTGTACCACGCGCAGCGGCCGCTGTTTCGGCGCCGCGCGCTTGGGGTTCACGGCGGCGGGATCAAACGCCACGTCGGGCGAGATGACACGCAGCGCGCCGGGCGGCGCGCCCTGGGTGAACGTGCGATAGAGATCACGCTGCGCCGGAGTGCAGAACACCGTGGCGTCCGCCTTCTGGAAGGCGGCAAGCCAGGCGGGATGCTGCATCACGAGGCCGGTGCCGACCTCCAATTCGTGGATCCACCAGATCGCCGGCGCGTAGGTGGCGGCGCGCTCGATGATGGGTGCTGCACAGATGGTGTTGCCGACAACGAGATCGAACCTGCGGACGTCGAGCTGACTTTCGATGGTGAAACCGTCGGCGGCATAAAGATCGCGGATCGGCCCGTCCGCCGTGCCGCTGCGAAACACCGTGACGTGGTGACCCTGTGTCTGCCAGTGCCGTGCCAGGCGATAGAAGGCGAACGCCGCGCCGGTGCGGGTGAACTCGTGGCCGATCATGGCAATGCGGAGCGTGCCGCCGGCCATGCGTCAGCAACCCGCCCGCGCGGTCTGTTGCCAGGCAGCCGCGGCCGCGTCGTCTTCCGGCTTCGCATCCACCCAGGCGCTCGTGCCGTCGGCGAAATGTTCCTGCTTCCAGAACGGTGCGCTGGTCTTGAGCCAGTCGATGAGGAAACCGGTCGCCGCCAGCGCCGCAGCACGATGCGCACTTGCCGCCAACACCAGCACGATGCCCTCGCCGGGCACGAGGCGGCCGACGCGGTGGATGACGGTGACGCCGAGAGGCGGCCAGCGCCGCCCGGCCTCCGCGACGATCCCTTCCAACGCCCGCTCGGTCATGCCGGGATAGTGTTCGAGCGTCATCGCGACGATCTTCCGCCCGCCCGCTTCGTCGCGCACCGTGCCGATGAAGCAGCCGATACCGCCTATGTCGGGCCGCCCGGCGGTGAGCGCGGAGATTTCCGCCGCGATGTCAAACGGCGCCGTCTGCACCGCGACGCGGGTCATGTCGGCCCCGCCTCAGCCGCCGGTGACGGGTGGGAAAAACGCCACCTCGTCGCCGGGCCCGATGGCGGTCGAGGGGCTGGCCATCGCCTGGTTGACCGCGACCCGGACGGTCGGCTGCGCGAGCGAAGCGTAGGCGGGGCCGCGCGCGATCAGGTGCTCGCGCAGCGCGGCGACGGTCGTGACGCCCGCGGGTAGCGCCAGTCCCTCCTCGGCACGGCCGACGCGCTCGCGCAGCCAGGCGAAGTAGAGGATGCGCAGCTCCGCCACCTGCTGGCCCACCCGCTGCCTATTTCGGGGCGTTGACCGTCTGCACGCTGCCGTCCGGCCCGATCAGCGTCAGGGTGCCGTTACCGTTGGAAACGGCGATGCCCTTGGTGCCGTTCGACATCGTGTAGGTGATGACGCCATTGGCGTCAGTGGTCAGGTGCGCCATCCCGTGCGGTGTGGTGACGTCGCCGTTCACCGGCGTCACCTTGTTCAGCGTCGAAGGCGGCGGTGTGGACGGTGCCGGCGCCGGTGGCATCGTGAGCGGCATGGGCGAGCCGCTGAACGAAGGCGCAGGAGCGGGTGAACCCGGAGCAGAGCCGGGCCGCGCCGACCCCGTGGGGAGGCCAGGTTCCGGCGGCAGGGTGCCGTTCTGCTGCTCGCGTACGTAGTCCTCGAGGGTCGGCTGCGCCTTCACCGGCGCGGGCCAGACGTTGCCGGGCTCCGGTTGCAGCGGCGGCATGACCACCCCCTCGCCGCGCACGCGCTTCATGGTCTCGGAGTCGCCTTGCGGGGCGTGCGGGTTGCCGGCGAGACTATGCGTGGCCTCGATATAGCCAGGGAACCCGTCGAACGGATCGGAGGCGTAAGCGCAGCCTGAAAGCAGCACGGCAAGGCCGATCACGGCGATCGGACGCATCGATGGTCCTTTCCAGAGGGTTCTTCGCCCGCAGTGCCGGCCGGTTGCGCGCGGCTTCCGCAATTTGCCCAAACGGCGGCTGCTTCTCAAGCCATGGTTACCACTTGGCTGATATCCGCCATGCGGTCCACAATCCACTGCGCCACTTTGCCGGGATCGTCGAGTGGCAGCACCGGCAGCAGGCAACCTGCCAGCGGCCCGGGAGCGGCGACGCCGAGGATGTCCGAACGCCCGGGCCACAGCGGCGGTTTGCCAAGCTCCGGGCGGTGTACCTCGAGCTTCGGGTGCGGGTGCGACTTGAAGCCCTCCACCAGCACCAGGTCGCAGGGCGAGAGACGCGGCAGCAGCACCTCCAGCACCGGCTCGTTCTCCTCCACCAGCAGCGCCCAGCGGCGGTCGCCGATGAGCAGAACCTCGTCCGCACCGGCCTCGCGGTGACGGAAACTGTCCTTACCGGGCCGGTCCAGGTCGAAGCCGCGATGCGCATGCTTGACGGTGGAAACCCTAAGGCCGGCCGCGCGCAGCAGCGGCAGCATGCCGGTGATCAGCGTCGTCTTGCCGCTGCCGGACCAGCCGGCGATACCGAGGATGCGCAAGGGCGTCAGTCCCGCCGGGCGGAATCGTCGGGGGCCGCGGTGGAGGCGTGCCGCAGCCCGGTGGTGAGGTAGTCCCAGCCGGTGACCAGCGTGAACAGGGCGGAGATCCAGAGCATCCCCTCACCAATGAAAGCGACGGGCAGGAAGCCAAGATGCAGCAGCACCGCCGTGGGCTGGCCCGCGAGAAGGGTACCGAGTGCCCCCATCTGGAACCCCGTCTTCCATTTCGCAAGCCGGGTTACCGGTAGCCTGGCGCGGATTTCCGCGAGGTATTCGCGCAGGCCCGAGACCAGGATCTCGCGCAGCATGATCACGACCGCGGGGTAGAGGCCGGCCGCCGAGAGCTTGCCGGTGCCGACCAGCATCATCAGCGCCGCGCCGACGAGCAGCTTGTCGGCGATGGGGTCCAGCATGCGGCCGAGGTCCGAGGTCTGACGCCGGTCACGGGCCAGTTTGCCGTCGAAGTAATCAGTGATGGCTGCGGCCGCGAATACCAGGCACGCGGCGAGGTGCGCGCTCGGCGCATCCAGCGCGGCGAGAGTCACCAGCGCGGGGATCGCGGCAATGCGCGACAAGGTCAGGATGTTCGGCAGGTCCGTGAGCATGGCTGGCCGGTATAGACCGCGCGCCGCCGGCGGGGAAACGGTCAGGAATCGCCGAACGGCATGGGACGTGCCAGCATTGATCGGCAGCGGGACCAGGCGATGGCACAGGACGGGCCGGTCATGATCGAGATGAGTGGCGTCGAGAAGTGGTTCGGCGCCTTCCGCGCCCTGGCCGGCATCGACCTCTCGGTGCACGCGGGTGAGCGCATCGTGCTGTGCGGTCCCTCGGGCTCCGGCAAATCGACGCTCATCCGCTGCATCAACCAGCTCGAGACCGCCGATAAGGGGCGGATCGTGGTCGACGGGATCGAACTCGGCAGGCACAACGCCCGCGCCGTCGATGCGATTCGGCGCGAGGTCGGCATGGTGTTCCAGCAGTTCAACCTGTTTCCGCACCTGACGGTGCTGGAAAATTGCACGCTGGCGCCGATGCACGTCCGCCGGACACCGCGCGCCGAGGCCGTGGCCGTGGCGCGGCGGCTGTTGGAACGCGTCCATGTGGCAGATCAGGCAGATAAGTACCCTTCCCAGCTGTCAGGCGGGCAGCAGCAGCGCGTCGCGATCGCGCGGGCGCTGTGCATGGGGCCGAAGGTGATGCTGTTCGACGAGCCCACCTCCGCGCTCGATCCCGAGATGGTCAAGGAGGTGCTGGACACGATGATCGCGCTTGCGGGCGATGGGATGACGATGATCTGCGTCACGCACGAGATGGGCTTCGCGCGGCAGGTGGCGGACCGCGTGATCTTCATGGCGCAGGGCGAGATCATCGAGCAGGCGCCGCCGGAGCGGTTCTTCACCGCGCCGGAGCACGAGCGTACCAGGCGCTTCCTCGGCGAGATCCTGGGCATTAAGGCCGGGGGCGCGATGATCACGGTCGCGATCGGGGTCATCGGCGCTGGGCTGATCGGGCGGCGCCATGCTGAGCACATCGTCGCCTGCCCCGGCGCGCACCTCGCCGGCATCGCCGATCCCGCGCCGGGCGCGCGTGAACTGGCCGCTTCGCTTGGCTGCCCCTGGTTCGAACATCCCGCGGCGCTTCTCGCGGCGCGGCCGGACGGCGTGATCGTTGCCACGCCCAACGTGCTGCACGAGGCGCAGGGTATGGCCGCGATCGAGGCAGGCATCCCGGTGCTGGTCGAGAAGCCACTGGCGCACGACGCGCAGGCGGCCGCTCGGCTTGTCAAGGCGGCACGTGCCGCGGGGGTGGCACTGCTGGTCGGGCATCATCGCCGCCACAACCCGCGCGTGGCGGCGGCGCGGGCGGCGATTGCTTCCGGGCGGCTCGGCCGCGTCGTCGCGGTGCATGGCAGCTGCTGGTTCCACAAGCCGGCCGCCTATTTCGAGGCGGCCTGGCGGCGGCTGCCTGGGGCCGGGCCGATCCTGATCAACATGGTGCACGACGTGGATCTGCTGCGCCATCTGGTGGGCGAGATCGAAGCGGTGCAGGCGCTGACGAGTTCCGCTGTTCGCGGTCACGCGGTGGAGGACAGCGCCGTGGTGCTGCTGCGCTTCGCCGGTGGCGCGCTGGGCACGCTGACGCTTTCGGACACGATCGCGAGCCCGTGGAGCTGGGAGCTGACGAGCGGCGAGAACGCTGCCTATCCGCGCACCGGCGAGACCAGCCTCATGATCGGCGGCACCGAGGCTTCGCTCGCGCTGCCGCAGTTGGCACTTTGGCGGCACGACGGCGCGCCGGACTGGATGCACGGGATCGGCGCGACGGCGCTCGCGGTGAAGGACGCCGACCCGCTAGCCCGCCAGATCCTGCAATTCCGCGCCGTGATCCTGGGCGAGGCGGCGCCGCTGGTGCCGGGCGAGGAGGGACTGGCGACGCTGCGCGCGATCGAGGCGATCACGCTTGCGGCGCGCGGCGGAAGCGTGGTGGAGGTCGGCCTATGATTAGCGGACACACGCGCTTCATCGCGCATCTCGGCTACCCCACCACGACCTTCAAGGCGCCAATGGTCTACAACCCGTATTTCGAGAGCATCGGCCTCGATGCGATCGTGGTGCCGATGGGGGTGGAGGCGGAGACCTACCCGGCGCTGCTGCGGCCATTGCTCGCGGCCCGCAACATTATCGGCGCGCTGATCACCATGCCGCTCAAGGTCGCGACGATCGGCCTGGTGGACGAGGTTTCCCCGACGGCGCAGATCGCCGGCTCGGCGAACGCAGTGAAGCGGCTGGTGGATGGCCGGCTCGCGGCCGACATGTTCGATGGCGAGGGATTCGTCGGTGGCGTGCGGCGACATGGCCGCGCCATCGAGAGCGCCTCGGTGCTGGTGGTGGGCTGCGGCGGCGTAGGCTCTGCCATCGCGGGTTCCTTCGCGAAGGCGGGGGCTGGGCGGCTGGCCCTGTTCGACGTCAATACCGTGAGCGCCCAGGCGCTGGCGGGACGGCTCGCGGCTCACTACCCCGCGCTCGCGGTCACGGTCGGGGCCAACGATCCCGTGGGGTTCGACATCGTGGTCAACGCGACGCCGCTTGGCATGCGCGAGGACGACCCTTTGCCATTCGATCCCGCACGGCTCGATCCGGCGACCTTCGTGGGCGAGGTGGTGATGAAAGCCGAGCACACGAAGCTGCTGCGCGCGGCGCTGGCGCGAGGCTGCGCGGTACAGGTGGGCACGGACATGCTGTTCGAGCAGATCCCGGCCTATCTCGACTTCTTCGGCCTGCCGGTCACCACGCCGGAGAATCTGCGGGCGTTGGCGCGCATCGCGTACTGACCCGGAATGGGTTGATCGAAATCAAGGCGGCATCCAGGCGGGCGTTATAGCTTGCCTGTCATTCCGGTACTCGGGAGGGTCATCATGTCCAAAGCAGCGCATCATGCCGCAGCGCAGCGTCGTGCGCGTGAGGAGGATCTCACGCCCGCGATGATCGAGGAATTCCGCGCGCGTCTGCTGGCGATGAAGGCGGATATCGTGCACCGCATCCACGCCGAGCCGCCGGTGGTGGCGCGTGCCGCGCGCGAGGGCGACCTCGCCGACCAGGCCAACGCTGATCTCGATTTCGAACAGGAGGCGGAGGAGCGGCGGCGCGAGCACCGGGAATTGGCGGAAATCGAGCGCGCGCTTGCCCGGATCGAGAACGGCACCTACGGCATTTGTGCCATCACCGGCGAGCCGATCGGGCTGCGCCGTCTGCAGGCCAATCCGACGGCCACACTTTCCCTCGCGGCACAGGAACAGCGCGAGAATCGCGCCGGTCGGTGATCCCGGTCGCTGATCCCGGTCACTGACTGAGATCGCTGACTGGGCGCACTAATCCAGAATGGCGGCGTGGACGAAGTTGCTGACCACGTCGAGGCGTTCGCTGTGCCAGGGGTCCGGAACGCGGCAGTTGGTGAGATAGGCAAAGGAGACGCCTGACTCCGGGTCTGCCCAGCAATAGGAACTGCCGACGCCGCCGTGGCCGAATGTGGTGGGCGAGGCGAAGCTGCCGAGACCGCGGATGCTCGGCTCGTGCCCGCGCAGATGCGGACCGATGCCGCGATGCATCGGCATGCCCATGTAGGCGTCCACCATGTCCCCGGTCCAATCGCGGATGGCGTAGGCGAGTGTCCGTGGCCCGGCGAAGCGCTTTTTGCCGAGCGCGCCGCCACCAAGCAGCGCCTGATAGAAGGCAGCCATGCCGGCCGCGGTCGCGTAGCCACCCGCACCAGGTACGCCGGCGCGACGCCAGGCGGCGGAGTTCACCTCGGCGATTGGAGGCATGCTGCCGTCCGCCAGTTCGTGCATGTCCGCGGCGCGGGCGTGCAGCTTCGGCGCGAGGCCGACGTGAATCGCGTCATCGAGACCGAGCCGCCTGAGCACGCGCTCACGGATGACGTCGCGGAAATCCTGGCCGGTCAGAGCCTCCATCAGGACCGCCGCGGTCCAGTGCGCCGAGGTGCCGTGGTAATGCAGGCGCGAACCAGGCGACCATTCCAGGGTGAAGCTGCACACCGCCTCGCGCATCACGGCGTGATCGTTCCAGCCCGCCGGCGGCATGACCGCCGAAGGAAAGCCGCCACGGTGGGTTAGCAGTTGCAGCACCGTAACCTCGCCCTTGCCGTTGCGAGCGAATTCCGGGACGTGTTTCGCGACCGGATCGGTGAAGCGGAACAGGCCTTCCTCGGCTAGCGCCCAGAGTGCGGCGGCGGTGATCACCTTGGTATTGGAATAAAGCAGCCACAGCGTCTCCGGCGTCGCTTTGCGGCCCGCGGCGGCGTTGCCGAACACCGACGAGCGGGCAAGCTTGCCGTTACGCGCGATGGCGAAGCTGGCACCGGGGTAAATGCCGTCCGCGATGTGCCGCTCGATCAGCCGTTCCAGGGCCGCAACCGGTTCCTCGCGCAGCCCCGCATCCTTGAGGGTGGTTTTCGGCAGGACGGTTTCGGCCATCGTTTCTCTCCCTGGCTGGCTACGCCATCTTGCACCGCCCTCGGGAATCCGCCAGCCTCGCGGCAAGTTTGGGAGAAACATCCATGCGCACGTCGCTTCTTGCCGCCTGCGCGCTTGTGGCGGCTGGGCTGGCCGGTACGGCGCACGCCGCCGATCCACACGTCCAGCTCAAGCTGTCCCATTGGGTGCCGCCGTCGCACCCGTTGCAGGCGGCAATCCAGGACTGGGCTGATTCCGTGAAGAAGGATTCCGGTGGCACCATCACCTCTGCCATCTTTCCGGCCGAGCAGCTCGGCAAAGCCTTCGACCATTACGACATGGCGCGCGATGGCATCGCGGACTTCGCGTACGTGAACCCCGGCTATCAGCCCGGACGCTTTCCCATCATCGCCGCCGGCGAGTTGCCGTTCCTGTTCAAGGACGGTCATACAGGGACCGAGGCGGTGGACGCGTGGTACCGACAGTACGCGGCGCGCGAGATGCCGGACGTGCATTTCTGTTTCGCCTTCGTCCACGACCCAGGCACGCTGCATTCGCGCGTGAAGATCACGGTGCCGGGCGATATCAAGGGGCTGAAGATCCGCCCCGCGGATGGAACGCTCG
The DNA here is from genome assembly GCA_963764465.1 of uncultured Pseudomonadota bacterium. Taxonomy (GTDB): domain Bacteria; phylum Pseudomonadota; class Alphaproteobacteria; order Acetobacterales; family Acetobacteraceae; genus JAJXXT01. Next base: position 387,811 of record CAVXSO010000002.1, read on the forward strand.
GGACCTGGGTCACGGAACTTGGGGGCACCAACATCCAGGCCTCGGCCCCAGGTGCCCGCGACGTGCTGGCGCGCGGGGTCGCGGATGGTATCTTCTTCCCCTGGGGTTCGACGGTGCTGTTCGGTATCGACAAGGTGGTGAAGTACTCGATCGACGTGCCGATGTACGTCACCACCTTCGTCTGGGTGATGAACAAGGCGAAGTATGAGTCGCTGGCGCCCGACCAGAAAAAGGTGATCGACAACCATTGCACCACGGCCTGGGCGGAACGTTTCGCGGGGCCTTGGGCCGATTTCGAGCATGCGGGGCGCGCCAAGATGGCCGCCGAACCCGGCCACGTGATGACCGAGCTGACGCCGGCGCAGCTCAAGGACTGGCAGGATTCCGCACAGCCGCTGCACAAGGCATGGGCCGATGGCGTCACGAAGAAGGGGCTCGATCCCAACAAGGTCTGGGCCGATCTCGAGGCCGCGATCAAGCAGTACAAGGCCGGTTATGGCGGCTGACCCGTCGCCGCGATGGATCGCCTGAGGTGAAATCGGCTGCCGACATCATCATTGCCATTGCAGAACGGTTCGCCGCCGGCCTGTTGGCGCTGGTGACGGTGCTTACCTTCGTCTCCGTGGCGTTGCGCTACGTGTTCCACTGGGCAATTCCGGATTCCTATGACTATTCGCGGCTGCTGCTTGGCATCCTGATTTTCTGGGGCATCGCGGTGACGGGCTTCCGCGGCGAGCACATCACCGTGGAGCTGCTCTACAACGCGCTGCCGCCCAGGGCGCGGCGCGGGCTCGATGTGCTCGGCACCCTCTTCACGCTCGGCTGCATGGCGGCCTTTGCGCGCGCCATGGGCCTCAAGGTGCTCGACGTGCGGGCGAGCGGTGAGTCGACGTTCGACACGCACACGCCGATCTGGCCCTTCTACCTCGTGGCGTGGGCCGGTATCGCCGGATCGGTGCTGCTGCTGCTGATCCGCTTGGTCCGCCAGCTGCGCGGCGGCGGGAGCGGCGAGACGCCGGCCGTGACGCATTGATGGACGCTTCCGCGGTCGCCATCGCGGGCTTCGTGTTGCTGTTCGCGCTGATGCTGCTGCGCATGCCGGTGGGGCTCGCCATGGGCACTGTCGGCGTCGCCGGCTTCGGGCTGATGTCGGGGTTCGGGCCGGCGCTGCACGTGCTGGCGGAATCGCCCATCCGCACCGCGACGGACGCGGGGTTCGCGGTGATTCCGCTGTTCCTGTTCATGGGCACGATCGCCTCCGCCTCCGGCATGAGTGCCGAGCTGTTCCACGCTGCGAACGCTTTCCTCGGCCACCGTCGTGGCGGGTTGGGCATGGCAACGATTGCCGCCTGCGCCGGTTTTGCGGCGATCTCCGGCAGCTCGGTTGCGACTGCGGCAACGTTCTCCGCGGTCGCGTATCCCGAGATGCGGCGCTACAATTATCCGCAATCCTTCTCGACCGGGGTTATCGCGGCAGGCGGCACCCTGGGAGCGATCCTGCCGCCTTCAATCGTGCTTGCGGTCTATTCGCTGATCACCGAGCAGGACGTGGGCAAGCTCTACATCGCGGGTGTCATCCCCGGGTTGCTCGCGATCGCGATGTATCTTGCAACCATCACCGCCATCGGGCTTGCGCGTCCTGGCTTCCTGCCGCGCGGTGAGCGCGCCGCCTGGGGGGAGCGGCTTTCGGCGGCGCGCGGCGTCTGGGCAATCTCGCTGCTTTTCGTCTTCGTCATCGGAGGCATGTATGGCGGCGCGTTCACGCCCACAGAGGCGGCGGCGATGGGGGCAGGCGGCGCCTGGATCATTGCCATCGCGCGCCGGCGGCTGACGCTCGCGCAGATGCTCGATTGCCTGCTGCGCGCGGTACGGACCTCGGCCGCGATCTTCGCGATTCTAATTGGCGCCTTGCTGTTCGGCTATTTCCTCACCATCACCCAGACGCCGCAGCAGGTGACGCTGTTTCTCACCGGGCTCGGGCTCGGCCGTTACGGCGTGCTCGCGGTGATCATGCTGATGTATCTCGTCCTGGGCTGCGTGATGGATGCGATGGCGATGATCATCCTCACCATCCCCGTCATCTTCCCGGTGATCACCTCGCTCGGCTTCGATCCGATCTGGTTCGGTGTCATCATCGTCATGACGGTGGAACTCGGGCTGATCCACCCGCCGGTCGGGATGAATGTCTTCGTCATCAAGTCCGTGGTACGGGACGTGAAGATCGGCACTGTGTTCGTGGGTGTGATTCCGTTCGTGATCACGGATATCCTGCGGCTGGTGATCCTGATATCGTTTCCCATCCTTTCCACCTGGCTGCCATCTCACATGTGATGGCGGCTGCCGTAGCGAGAAGAAGATGTCCGTGATCGAGGATCTGCGGGGCGCGATCGGCGCCAACGCCGTCGTGGCCGGCAGCGAGGCCGAGCCCAGGCATTTCGGCGACTGGCACGTGCCGATGAAGCAAGGGGAGCTACCCGCTGCGGTGGTCTATCCCACGACCACCGCGGAGGTCGCGGCGGTGTTGCGCTATTGCAACGAGCACGGCATTCCCGTGGTGCCGCAGGGCGGGCTCACCGGGCTGCTCGGAGGGGCGACGCCGATCGAGGGGTGCGTGGCGCTTTCGCTGTCGCGCATGCGCCGGATCGAGGCGGTGGATGTGGCGGGCGCGACACTGACCGCAGAGGCCGGCGCGCCGCTGGAGACGATCCAGCAGGCGGCGGACGCGGCCGGGTTGCTGTTCGGCCTCGATATCGGCTCGCGAGGCACGTGCACGATCGGCGGCAACGCATCAACCAACGCCGGCGGCAACCGCGTGCTGCGGTATGGCATGGCACGCGAGATGATCCTGGGGCTCGAGGCGGTGCTGGCGGATGGCACGATCCTCTCCAGCCTAAACACGATGCTCAAGAACAACGCCGGCTATGACCTGAAGCAGTTGTTCATCGGTTCGGAAGGCACGCTCGGCGTGATCACCAAGGTGGTGGTGCGGCTCTATCCGAAGCCGTCGAGCCTGGCCACTGCGTTCGTCGCCCTGCCGTCGCATGCTGCCCTGCTTGAATTCCTCGGTCGCGCGCGGCGTGATCTGGCCTCGACACTCGCGGCGTTCGAGGCGCTCTGGCCGGAGTTCTACCATCTCGCGACGCATGAGCACGGCTGCCGCGCGCCGCTGCCGGAGGGGGCAGCGTGCTATGTGCTGATGGAGGCGATGGGCACCGACCAGGCGCGCGACGACGCGGCGTTTACCGCCCTGATCGAACGCGCGCTCGAGGACGGAACGGCGAGCGACGCGGTGATCGCGCAGAACCTGCGCGAGGGGCGGGAGATGTGGAGCCTGCGCGATTCCGTGGCCGAGTTTCCGCGCACCTTCCCGCATGTTGGCTTCGATGTTTCGGTGCCGATCGTGTCCGTGGAGCATTTCATGGTGGATGCGCGCCGGGCGATGGATGCGCTCTACCCGGAGTTGCCGATGCTTTGGTTTGGACATCTCGCGGATAGCAACCTGCATATCTGCGTGCGACTGCAGGATGGCGGGCCGGGCAAGAAGGCGATCGACAGCGCGATTTACGGTTGCGTGAGGGCCGTGGGCGGCTCCGTTTCCGCCGAGCACGGGATAGGCATCCTGAAGAAGCCCTATCTCGGCTACACGCGCTCACCCGCCGAGATGGAGGCGATGCGGCGGCTGAAGGCGGCGTTCGACCCCAAGAGCATCCTTAATCCCGGCAAGGTGTTCTGAGGGAACACTCAGATCGGGACCAGCATCGTCAGCTTGAGCTCGGGTTGGGCGGCGACGTTGAAGCTGAGCTGCTCGAAGCTGAGGAAACCGTCGCGCGGGTGACGGAAGGTACGTAGGCCGCCTTCCCGCCCGAGCACCGCGTGTTCGTTCCATAATCGGTCGAACAGCGAGCTCCCGCGGCGCAGGTCCTCGATCAGGCTGCGCAGCCTGGGGTCCGCCAGATGAATGCCAACACCCGCACGGAACTCCGCCGCGACGCGCCGGGCGCGCTCGTCGAAATCGCAGATCAGTTGGCTTGCTGCTGGTTCGAGGAAGATAAAGCGTAGAAGGCTGCGCTCGCCGGGCTGATCCAGCCAACCTGGGAACAGCCGCCGTGCGCGTGCGTTGCAAGCGAGCGCGTTCCACTGCCCGTCGAGAATGTAAGCGGGCACCGCGATGGCTTTCAGCCCTGCGACCAGGGCGTTGGGCACGATCTCGGGCTCGGCAATGCCGTGCTCCGGGTCGTGCCTTCCGGCGAGCTCGAAGACGTAGGCACGCGCCGCCCGGTCGAGGCGGAGCGCGCGCGCAACCCTGGTAATGGCCGTCGCGGACAGCGCCACGTCACGGCCCTGCTCCAGCCATGTGTACCAGGTGACGCTGAGGCCGCAGAGCTGCGCCACTTCCTCGCGTCGCAAACCAGGCGTGCGTCGCCTGCCGGCACGCGTGAGACCGACATTTTCCGGCGTGAGCCGCTCGCGCCGGGCGCGAATGAAGTTGCCCAGCTCCTGCCTGCGCGTCGTGTTATCCGGTTCCAACATGGTGGCAATGATACCCGTATAAACAGGCAACTTACACTGGTTTGAAGGTGGTCCAAACTGCCGCGTTGCCGAACCAGCCTGGGAGCCGTCTCATGTCCGATTCCAACAGCCAGGCGGATGTCGTCGCCGCGCAATTTGGTGAGCGCGCCTGCGTCTATCTGCTCAGCGCCGTGCATGCGCAGGGCGCCGATCTCGAGGCGCTGGTGGCTTTGGCGCGCGAGCGGCCGGGCGGACGCGTGCTCGACCTCGGATGCGGCGGCGGGCACGTGACGCTGGGGGTCGCGCCGCACGCGGCGGAGGTCGTTGCCTACGACCTGTCCCCCGAGATGCTGGCGGTGACGCAGCAGGCTTCGCGTGAGCGCGGGTTTGCGCACGTGACCACGCGGCAAGGCCTGGTCGAGGCGCTGCCGTTCGATGACGCTTCGTTCGACCTCGTGCTCAGCCGCTACAGCGCGCATCACTGGCGCGATCTCGCGGCGGCGCTGGGCGAGGCGCGGCGCGTGCTCAAGCCCGGCGGCATCGTCGGCATCGTGGATCCTGTTGCCCCGCCGGTGCCCTGGATCGACACCTATCTCCAGGCTATCGAGTTGTTGCGCGACCGCTCGCACGTGCGCAACTATGCCGCGGAGGAATGGCTCGCGGCCCTGGCGCGTGCGGGGTTCGCCGCGAGCGAGGCCGGGCGCTTCCCGATCCGGCTCGAGTTCACGTCATGGGTGGAACGTATGCGCACGCCGGCGGTGCTGGTTGCCGCGATCCGTGAGCTGCAGCGCGCGATCGCCGCGGAGACGAGTGGCTATTTCGGTACCGAACCGGATGGCAGCTTCTGCCTTGATGTGGCGCTGTTCCGCGCGACCACCGTCTGACGCGAGGCTGCGAAGCGGTGGCGGGGCGCTAAAGCCCGAAGTTCAGCCTCACCATCACGATATTGTCGTCGTAACCGCCAGTCTGCGCGGTTTTCGTGACGTGGTCGAAACTGCCGACGATGTGAAGGTTACGGTTCGTGAGCCACGTTACCGAGGTGCCGCCGCCGGTGAAGTTCGAGGTTCCGCCGCCGTTGTTGTAGGCGAGGTTGTCCCAGGTGGCGTGGGCGCCGAGCAACACGTCGCGTCGCAGTTCGTGATCCACGCTGAGGCGCGCGGCGGTGAGTGTGTAGCTGACATAGCCTTCCTCCGCCGCATCCTCAATTCGCCGGTCGAGGGTGCCGGTGACCGTGGTGAGCCCGGTCGGTTGCCAGATCACATTGACCTCGGCGACCGGGGCGACGTCGTTGCTGTAGGCCGAACTGCTGTAGGTGCGAGCCTGGACGCCGAACAGCGCACTGACATGCCAGACGGCGGAAGCGGCGAAATCGACGCCGGCCAGCGCCGTGACGCCGTGGCTGTCGGTGCTGGGCACACCGGAAGCGGCCTCGGTGTGGTGGATCTCGGTCTCGCGCAGGGATACGACGAAGCTGCGCAGGGGAGCGACCTCATAACGCATCGTCATCGATGATTCGAACTCGATCCGATCGCGTGCGGCCTGGGATGTGGGCACACCGGCGATGCTCACGTTCTGGAAACGGTAATCGCTGATGGTGAAGGATGGGTTGAAGGCGAAGCGGCCGGCCGGGATGGTGGAACTGGTGCGCAGCGTATCGACGGAGAAAGCGCCGGGAGCGTCAAGCTGCGGGGAGTCGAGGGTGCGGGCCGTCTGATGCAGGGAGAGATGCGAGTAGCCGGCGGTGATGCGATTCTGCCCGACATCGAGCGCGCCGCCGATGGCCGCGGTCCAGTCCGTGTAGTCCTGGTTGGACAGCGAGGGGTACCTGTAGTCGTCAACCGAAAGGAAGGCGCCGAGCGCGTTGCGCGACCACAGCGAATTGGCGGCGATCGAGGCGGATGTGTTGAAAAGGGCGGAGCCCTTGCCGGGCGAGGTGCCGGTGACGTTGTCGTCGTAGCCGACACCCTCGGAGGCGCGTGGCTGAACCAGGAAGCTGCCGACATGCATGCCCTGATAGTCGGTTTCCGGGCGGGCGCGGGTGAGCACGGTGACGCCAAGATTGTCGCTGGTCCCGAACAGGCCCTCAGGGAAAAATTGGGTGACGTACTGGGCGTGGGCGCCGCTGAGGACCGTACCCACCGCGCCGGCGCTGATGGCGCAGAGGGCGACAATCCGCAATTTGCGTCGTGAATTGCGACGAGAATTTCGGAAAATGCGCCGCGGCTTCACGCGCGCCCCTCCACCCTTTCGCGACTCCGGGGAAAAACGCCAAGATTCCCCGAATCGGGGAAGCTCTGCTTATTGGAACGCTCGTTGCTGATGGAAGAAGCTCGGCCAGCCCAGAGACGTGCCCGGTGGGGGACGCGGTCAGGCCGGCGGTAGCGAGGTGGTAAAGGAGTTGCCAGCGTTGCGTTCGCCGTCGCTCCTCTTGCGCGGCCGCTCGCCAGCGGTGTCGCGGCGACCACTCGCCCGCCTGACGTTGCGGTGTCCGTCGCGGATGCGTTGTGGGGGAGCTCGTTCCGACTAATGTCCGTCACCCATCCCGGCGACCTGCCGGTCCCCGAAAGCACCAGGCCGCTGCGCGCTATCGATTCCGTTTCGCCGTGGATGGTGTTCGACGTGCTGCGGCGGCGGAAGATCACCTTCGCCGTGGTCGCGTCGCTGGTTCTGGCGGCGGGTATCGTCCTGGTCATGCGCATGGTGCCGCAATACGAGACGCGCGCCCTGGTGCTTGTCGATACCCGCAAGAACACGCTCTCCGACCTGCAGGCGATCTCCGCCGGAGAACTGCAATCCGATGCGGTGCAGGTGCTGACCCAGGTCGACATTATCCGCTCGCCGGCGCTGGCCGAGGAGGTCGCGACCCAGCTCGATCTCGCCGACGCGCCGGAGTTCAAGAATGCCATCGACGGTCCGCCAGGCCTGGTGCGCCGTCTCATGCTGCGTGTGGGCGACATGCTCGGTTTCCCGCCGCCGCCGCACTCGGTGCTGGCGCAGAACCAGCGCACCCAGCTCGCTGCCAGCATCCTGCTCAACGACAAACTTTCCGTCATCAACGACGGCCGCTCCTATGTCATCGGCATCCAGGTTCGCACCCTGGACCCAGCCCTCGCCGCGCGGATAGCCAACGCCTACGCGCGTGTTTATCTCGATTTCAACCGCGCGCTGAAGGATCGCGCCGTAACCCGTGCGGATGCTTGGCTAGCCGAGCGCGTCGCGCCGCTGCAAGATAAGCTGAAAACGGCCGAAGCGGAGATCGCCAATTTCCGGCAGGCGCATGGCCTGATCGAGGAGCGACCCTCGACCGGTACCAACGACCGGCGCGCGACCGTCGCCGGCCAGCAGCTGGCCCAGATCAACGCATTGTTGGTGCAGGCCACAAGCGACCGGGTCCAGAAGGAGACCAGCCTCGCGGAGATCGAGGCGGCGGAGAAGGGCCAGGGTGACCTTAACAGCGTGCCCGAGGTCGTCGCCTCGCCCCTGATCCAGCGCCTGTTGGCCCAACAGGCCGAGATCGCCGCCCGCGTCGCCGATATCGGCACCACCCAGCTCGGCGCGAACCCGCAGCTCGTGGCCCTGCGCGCCCAGCAGGCGGCGATTGGCGTGCGCATCCGCTCCGAAGTCGAGAAGATCGTCGGCTCGATCCGCTCCGAGGCTGCCACCGCGACGGCGAGGGAAGCCTCGCTCAAACAACGCCTGGCGGACTCCGAGGCAAAGGTCGCCGAACAGAACAGAGCGGAGATCGAGCTGCGCGCGCTCGAGAGCGAGGCCGACGCGGCGCGGCGCGTCTACATGGACACGCTGAACAAGGCCGAGCAGACCAGCAACGAGCGCGACATCCAGCAGCCGGATGCGGAACTCATCTCGCTCGCCGCGGTGCCGCTCTCGCCGGCACCACCGACGCGCACGCAGTATGGCCTGATCGCGGCGCTGGCGGCCGTGATCCTCGGCGTCGTCGCCGCCTTTCTGCGCGAACGGCTGGAGCGCGGCTTTCGTAGCGCCGAGCAGCTCGAGGAGGAAACCGGCCTGCCGACGATCGGGTTCCTGCCGGTCGCGCGCAAGCCGGAGGCGGCGCTGGCGATGGAGGAGCAGCGCTCCCCCTATGTCGAGGCCATCAATGCCGTGCGCGGCGCGCTGTTGATGTCCGATGCCGCCGGTCACCCCCGTGTCGTGCTTGTCACCTCGGCCCTGCCGCGGGAGGGCAAGACCTTCTTCGCCGTCTCGCTCGCGCGATCGGTGGCGCTCGCGGGCGGGCGCAGCCTGCTGATTGACGCCGATCTGCGGCGGCCCTCGGTCGCGCGCACCGCGGGCATCACCGTGCAGTCCAGCCTCAACGCGCTGGTGGGAACCGGCGGTGATCACGACGCGATGCTGGACCGGCTGATCCAGCGCGACGACGTGACCCAGCTCGACATCATTCCCGCCGAGGGAAATGGCAACAACGTCCAGGACCTGGTGACCTCCGACGCGCTGCGCGGGCTGGTGGACGCGGCCCGCACGCGCTACGACCTCGTTGTGATCGACGCGCCCCCGGTGCTTGCGTTCGTGGACGCGCGGGTGCTGGCGACGGTGGCAGACGCGACCGTCATGGTCGTGAAATGGCGCGATACGCCGCGCAACATGGTCTCGGGGGCGCTCAAGATGCTGCGCGGTTTCGGCACACGGGTGGCGGGTACAGTGCTGACGCAGGCGGATCTGCGCGCGCTGACGGCCAACGAAGGCAGCCACGCCTATCTCTATCGGAATTACGGCAGCTACTATCAGTGACCGTCGGTGCGGCGCGGGACTGAGGACGGGCCCCGATGCATATTACGCTGTTCGGCTTCCTTCTTCTGCCGCTTTGCATGCTGTGGTTCCCGCGGCCGGAGCGGCTGCTGATGCTGATTTTCATCACGGGCGTTTTCGGCGCCGCGACGCCGGTGGTGATCGGCCCCCTGGGTCTGCCGCCGATGGCGCTGCCCGCTGCGATGTTCGTTCTTTACGTCTTCTTCCAATTGGGTTTTGGCGTGCAGTTCGAAGGCGCGCGCACCGCGTTGCGCACACTCGAGCCGTACATGCTCGCCGTTGCCTATGGCCTGATCTCAGCCTACGTCATGCCACGGATCTTTGCCCGCCAGGTGCAGGTCTGGCCACAGAAGGTCGGGACCATTTATGGCACCGTGCCCCTGTTGCCGGGGTCGGGCAACGTGACGCAGAGTTTCTATCTGTTGATGACGAGTGCCTTGCTGGTGTCTGCCACACTCTACCTGGCGCGCCGAGAGATCGATCTTACCAAGCTGCTGCGCATCTATCTTTGGGGCGGTTTGATCGCAATCTTCTTCGCCGCCTGGCAACTTGCGCAGAAAGTCACCGGCATCTGGTTTCCCTACACCTTGATTTCCAACAATCCGGGCTTTGCGATTTCCAATTCGCAAAGCATCGGCTTCGTGCCGCGCATCAATGGCTCATTCGTCGAGCCGGCGAATCTGGCTTATTATCTCGCCGGCCTGGTCTTCACGAGCGGGTGGCTCGTGCTGCGCGGATTTCCGTCGTCACTGCCGCGCTGGACGCTTATCGGCGGCGTGCTGGCCATGCTGGCTTCGACCTCCACGACCGGGATCGTGGTCCTTATCCTGGGCGGTCTGGGCAGCACGCTGATTCCGCTGCTGCGCAAGAGGACCGCGGTCGCGCGCCGTGTCGTCCGTGTCGGTGTGCCGTTGGTGATCGCCCTCGCGATCGCGGGGGCCGTGGTGGTCACGTTGAAGCCAAGTGTCGGGCGCTCGCTGGCGACGATCTACACCGCGACCCTTTCGAAGCAGCAATCCTCCAGCTTCTCGGATCGCACGCAGGCCGATCTCGACGCGATCGCGACGGTCTTTCCGACGTTTGGATTCGGGACTGGCTGGGGGAGTTTCCGCTCATCGAGCCTGCTTCCGGGAACGCTGGCAGGGCTCGGCGCCTGGGGGACGGCGCTGTTATTCTGGTTTGTGCTGCGCGTGGTGAAGCTGCTCCGCCGCGCCCGCCGCGTTGCCGCCAACGGCGAGGGAAGTGGCCGGGATCTCTGGGCGATCGAGGGCGCGCGCGCCGGCTGCGTCGGAACGCTGCTTGCCGCTTTGATTTCGGCTCCGGAGGTCATCAATCTCGACTTCTACCTTCTGCTGGCCATCCTGATTGCCGCCTCGGTGCGCGTGGCTGTGTATGAGCGCGCGGCCATCCTGCCTGCTGGGCGTGCTGTCCCAACGTGACCAGCGAGATCGCGATTAACGCCCGGTTTCTTTCGCAGACAACCACGGGTGTCCAGCGTTTTGCCCGCGAAATGACCGCTGCATTGGGGCGGCTGCGAGAGCCTCCCTTGCTGCTTGGTCCGAGCGGCGCGCAGCTGCCGGAGGACTGGCGAGCCGCGGGGTGGCGGCTAGAGGCGCATGCGCGCACAAAAGGCCAGCTGTGGGAACAGTTGGTGCTGCCACGCGCGGCCGGGGCCGCGTTGCTGGTCAATCTTGCGAATACCGCGCCGCTGCTCGGTCGCCGCCAGCTCCTCGTGATCCACGATACGGGGGTGTTCGCAACCCCGGAAGCCTATTCATGGCGCTTCCGTGCCTGGTACCGGCTCTTGCATCGCGCACTGGCCTGGCGCGGGACGGCGCTCGCCACGGTCTCCGAGTTCTCGCGCGGCGAGATCGAGCGTCACCTCGGCGTACCGCGTCAGCGCGTGGCGGTGCTTGGCGAAGGTGCCGAGCATATCCTGCGTGGAACCCCGGTGCCGCCACCGCTGCCCGCCGGACGCTACGTGCTCGCCGTGGGCACGCCGGCGGCACACAAGAACCTCGCGGTGCTTGACGCGACGGCGGCGATGCTGCGCGGGCGCGGGCTCGACCTTGTTGCCTCCGGCGGTGTGGCAGGTGGCGTGTTCGGCGAGGCAACCTGGCCCGGGGGTATCCGTCCGCTTGGCCGTGTCGATGACGCGACCCTTGCCGCCCTCTATCGCGGGGCGGCCTGTCTGGTTTTCCCGTCGCGCTACGAAGGGTTCGGATTGCCCGCGATCGAGGCCATGGCATGCGGCTGTCCGGTGGTCGCCGCGGCCATCCCGGCGCTGCGCGAGGTGTGTGGCGAGGCAGCACTGTTTGCCGAACCGACCGATCCGCGGGGCTTCGCGACCACCGTCGCACGTCTGCTCGACGATCCGGCGGAGGCGACCAGGCTGCGCGAGGCGGGGCTGACATGGGCGCGGCGCTTTACCTGGCAGGCGGCGGCCGAGCGGCTGATCGGTGCACTCGAACGTGTCGCGCAGGGTGATGGCATGGGAATCGCCGTGACATGAGGGTCGCAGGGCCATGAAGATCGCCGTCGTCCATGACTGGCTCGTCGGCTACGCCGGCGGTGAGCGGGTGCTGGAACAGATCATCGCCTGCTATCCTTCCGCCGATCTGTTCACGGTGGTCGATTTCGTGCCGTCATCGCAACGAGGCTTTCTCGGCGGGCGGCCGGTGACGACGTCCTTCATCCAGCGCCTGCCGTTCGCGCGCAGACATTACCGTTCCTATCTCGGGTTGATGCCGTTGGCAGTGGAGCAGTTCGATCTCGGCGGTTACGATGTCGTGATCTCATCCTCGCACGCGGTGGCAAAGGGCGTGATCACCGGGCCAGACCAGCCGCACATTTCCTACGTGCATTCGCCCATGCGCTATGCCTGGGACCAGCAGCACCAGTATCTACGCCAGAGTCGGACCGACCGTGGCCTCAAGGGAGCCTATGCGCGCTGGTTGCTGTCGCGTCTGCGGCAATGGGATGTGCGCACCGCCAACGGCGTCGACAAGTTCATTGCCAATTCCCACTATATCGCGCGGCGCATCCGCAAGGCCTATCGCCGCGAGGCGGAGGTCATTCCACCGCCGGTCGATACCAAGTTGTTCCGGCCGGGAGAGGCGCGCGGCGAGGCGTTCCTCGTCGCCTCCCGCCAAGTGCCCTACAAGCGCATCGACCTCATCGCCGCGGCCTTCGCGCGCATGCCGGACCTGCAGCTCGTGATTTCGGGCGCCGGGCCGGAACACGGGCGCATCGTTGCGGCGGCCGCGGGCGCGCCGAACATCAGTTTCCTCGGGCCGTGCTCGCCAGCGGAGATGGTCCAGCGCATGCAGTCGGCCCGCGGCTTCGTTTTCGCGGGCGAGGAGGATTTCGGTATTGTAATGGCGGAGGCGCAGGCCTGCGGCACGCCGGTGATTGCGCTCGATCGTGGTGGTGCGCGCGAGATCGTCGCGGGGTTCGATGCGCAGACCCCGACCGGTGTGCTGTTCCAGGAGCAGAGCGTGGAGGGTGTCATGGCGGGCGTCCGCGATTTCCTCGCCGGCGAGCAGCGCATCGCGCTATCGGCCTGTCGTGCGTCAGCGGAACGTTTCTCCATCGCACGGTTCCGCCTTGAATTCACCACGGCCGTCGAAGGGGCCATTCGCGAAGCGCGAGGTTGACGGCGAACATCACCCGCGTCTGACGCGTGCCGTCGGGGCACGACGACCTGGGTTCTGTTGGCGCTAGAGTGAAACGATGCGTCTTGGGTCGCAATTGCCGCGCAGCAGGTCGGTCAACGCGAGGATATTGCCACGCAGGCGGCCGCGCCGGTCCACCCATGGCTCCGGCCACGCCGAATACACGATGTTGGCGACGATGTTGCGCAGGATGTGCCCCACCGCCGTGCCCACGGGAAGGGAGCCCTTGCGCACCAGGTACACGAAGTTGGCGACCTGCGAATAACCGAACCGGAGCCCTGACGTCCGGCCACCCTTGTGGCCGAGATGGACGCCACGGGCCGCGGCGAGGCGTAGGATCGTGCCGTGCCGCCCGAGCCGACGGGAGAAATCATTGTCTTCCTGCCAGCTGTAGAGGGGCAGGTTTTCGTCGAACCGTATGCCGTGTGTCCGCACCGTTGTCATGCGGAACGCCATGTTGCAGCCATAGGTACCAGATTGCGGCGTGTCGGCAGCACGCGCGAGCGCCGTGGCTGCGTCCGCCGCGAGGATCGCGCGGGCGGCGCCAGGCGTTATCCCCGGTCCCTTTGCCCCGTCTGCAAGGACCGTACCGGAGGTCCCGACGAGCTTGGCATCGGCTGCGAAGGCCGCCTCCAACGCGACGAGATAGTCCTTGGCCACGAAGAAATCGTCATCGAGAAACAGGATGACGTCGGCCGTCGTTGCGTCGAGCAGCAGGTTGCGCTGCACGGCAGCTCCGGCAACGGTTCCGGGTGGCAGTGGCACAATTCGCGGCGGCGAGGGGGCGGCGATCGTTGCCGGCAGGTCCGCTTGCGTCGTGGGGCAGATCAGCACTTCATCGGGCGGGCGCGTCTGGCGCGACAATTCCTCCAGGGCTTCCGCCAGGATTGCCGGTCGGCCCGTGGTGGCGATGCCAACAGCGATGCGCATGGCTGGCGCCGGCGAATCAGCGTGCATGACACGCGCTCGGGCAGTGGCGGATGAACGGGAGAATGGCGTCAGCAACCCGTGTCGACGAACACGGCACGTACCGCGCCCTAGCGGGCGGCTGCTTGCGTCTGTGCATGTATTCGGTGATGTTGGGGTATCCGATGCCGGAAGAAAAGGGGCTGAGGTGGGGTTTCCCGCCATAACCGACCCCGCAGGGGTCGGCCATCGCGACACCGTTTCGCGTGTTGAGACCAATATGGTGCGCTTTTCGTTGATCCTGGCAACGCTCGAGCGGGTGCAGGAGCCGCGGGCGTTTCTCGCAAGTCTCGGCGACGCTGCGCTCGTACGCGAGGTGATCGTCGTGGACCAGAACCATGATGACCGCCTGGCACCTGTCCTTGCGGATTTCCCGCATATCCCCTTTGTTCATCTGCGCATGCCCCCTGGCCATGTTACGGCTGCGCGTAATGCTGGCATCCCGCTCGCCAAGGGCGACGTCGTGGCCTTTCCAGATGATGACTGCACCTATTCGCCCGGGCTGCTCTTGCAGGTGGCCGAGCGACTGGCCGCCCTGCACACCCCGGGCATGGTCACGGCCCTCGTCGCGACCGAGGTGGGAGCGCCGAGTACGGGTGGGCGCGCACCGGCGCTGGCGGGCCCCGTGACCCGCGAGAATGTGTTCGTGACCGCGCGCGAACCTGGCCTGTTCATTGCGCGCGACGTGCTGGTGCGCATCGGTGGATTCGACCTGCGCTTCGGCCTCGGTACACCGTTCGCGAGCAGCGAGTCGGCCGACCTCGCACTGCGGATGCTGGATGCCGGCATTCCCGCAATATTCGATCCTTCACTCGTCGTATGGCATCCCGATCCGCGGCTATCGGCCACGGGACTGGCACGGGTCTACGGCCAGGCTGCGGGCTTCGGCGCCTGTCTGCGGCATCATCGGTATGCGATCGGAACGGTCGTCCGGTACCTGCTGCGTCCGCTTGGCGGGTTGCTGCTGAGCGCCGCGCATGGCGACCGCACCCGCGCGGTCTACTACGCGCGGACATTCATCGGACGGTTCCGGGGCTATCGAACCTGGCGGGACGAGGGTGCACCCTGACCGCTGTTCGAGGCGGGCATATCTCCTCGCAGGGCGCGTCGGCGAACCGTGGGAACCTAAACCGCCCCGGCGCGAGCGACACCGGGGCGGCTTCGGAGCCGACTTCCGTCAGTGGATCAGCTTCCAGGTGCCGTGGTCCAGCTGCACCAGCACGCGGGAGCGGTCGTCGGTGCCAAAGCGGTGGCCGGGCGTGAAGTTGTAGACGGCCTGTGTGCCGACCAACTCGTGCGTGCTGACCAGCGCATCGCGCAGCGCCGCCCGGTACTCCGGCGTGCCCGGGGCAATACCCTTCGCCGCCACCCGCTTGATCGCGTCCGCCATGACCAGGAACGCGTCATAGGCGTAGCAGGGGAACGCATCCGTCGCCTCCACGCCGTTCGCCTCCTTGAACAGCTTCCGGTACTCCATCGAAACGGCTTTGATCGGGTTGCTGTCCGGCAGCTGCTCGGCGACCACCTCGGGCCCGGTCGGCGCAATGACGCCCTCGACCGCCTTGCCGCCGACGCGCACGAACTCGGAGTTCACCACCGCGTGGGAGGCGAATTCGGGCCCCGTATAGCCGCGCTCGGCAAGGGCGAGGTGCGGCAGCGCGCCGGGCGAGCCGGAACCGCCGGTCAGCACGGCATCCGGGTGCAGTGCCATGATCTTGAGGATCTGCGGCGTCACCGAGGTATCGGCGCGGGCGTAGCGCTCGTTGGAGATCACCTGGATGCCAGCAGGCTTCGCTACTTCCAGCAGCGAGTTGTAGACGGTGTCGCCCCAGACATCGCTGAAGCCGATAAAGGCAACACGATGGATGTTGTGCTCCTTCATGTAGGCGATGTCGGCGGAGAGCATCAGCGGCGTCGGCTGCGGGATGGTGATCTCCCAGTCGCCTGCTTTGCCCGGCACCGCGGCGTTGGCGGTGATGATGAGCGGCACGTGCGCGTCCGCCGCGATGCGGTACATCTGCAGCGTGCCGGGCGATCCTGCCGAGCCCATCAGCAGGTCGACGTGGTCTTCCTCGATCAGCTTCTTGGCCGCCCGCGCGGTGGCGTCGGCGTTGGAGGCGTCGTCGATCTGGATGACCTTGAGCGTGTCGTTGCCGATCTTGTCGTGGTTGCCGGCTTCCCAGGCCTTGATACCCTTGGTGTAGGGCACGCCGATCGAGGAAATCGGACCGGAAAGGGAGAGAACAAGGCCGAGCTTGACCTCGGCGGCGTGGGCCGGCGCGGCGAGAAGTGTCGCGATGGCAGCGGTGCCGGCGAACCGGCCGAATGATCTCTTCATGTGAGCCCTCCTGCTGGCGCCTGCTTGCGCGCGCTCGTTGCTTCGCAGATGCTGCGATATTTGAAGCTTCAAGGAAAGGGGGGCAATGAGCTGGGACCTCGCCCTGCTGCTCGCGCAGGATGGCCTCGCCAACGGCGCCATCTATGTGCTCGTTGCCCTCGGCATCGTGCTGTTGTTCCTCGTCACGCGGGTCATCTTCGTCCCGTTCGGCGATATCGTGGCCTACACCTCGCTCACCCTCGCGGCGCTGCAGGAGGGGCATCGGCCGGGCACGCTGTGGCTCGATGCGGTGCTGGTGCTACTGGCGCTGGCCTTCGAACTGGGCTCGCTCGCCCGCGCGCGGGCCTGGGGACGGATGCCGCGTGCGGTGCTTGCCTGGGGGGTGTTGCCGGCGGTGCCCGTGGTTCTGGCGGGCGTGGCCCTTGCGGCCGGGCCGCCGGCCTGGAGCCTCATTCCGCTCACCGTGCTGCTCGTTCTGCCCATCGCGCCGCTGCTCTGGCGCATTGCATTTGCGCCGATTGCCGAGGCGCCGGTGCTGCTGCTGCTGATCGTCGCCGTGGTGCTGCATTTCGCCATTTCCGGTGTGGCGCTGATCTGTTTCGGACCCGAGGGTATGCGCCCCTCGCCGCTGCTCGACGGCGGGTTGCAGATCGCGGGCCTGTACTGGACACGCCAGGCGCTGCTGATGCTGGCCGGGGCGGCGGTCGCGACCGTGGTGCTGTTCCAGGTGTTCGGGCGCTCCTATATCGGGCGGGCGCTGCGCGCGACGGCACTCAACCGTACCGGCGCGCGGCTGGTGGGTATCAGGCCGCGTGTCGCCGGTGTGGTCGCCTTCCTCGTGGCTTCCGTGCTGGCGGTGGTTTCCGGCCTGCTGATCGGGCCGGTGACCACGCTTGCCTTCGATTCCGGCTTCGTCATCGGGCTCAAAGCCTTCGTCGGGGCCATCATCGGCGGATTGGTGAGCTATCCTGGCGCGGTGCTTGGCGCGCTGTTCGTCGGCCAACTCGAGAGCTTCACCGCGTTCTGGAACAGCGCACTGAAGGACGCGGTGGTGTTCGCGGTGCTGGTGCCGATCCTGCTGGCCCGCTCGTTCCTGCCCGGCACCGCGTCGATGACCACCGAGGCCGAGGAGGCGGAGGAGTTGTGATCCCGCGTCCCCGCCGCTGGGTCGCTGCGCTCTATGTCGCGGTGGCGGTAGCGATACCGTTCGTTGCCTCGTCCTATCAGCTGACGCTGCTTGGCTATGTCGGCATGGCGGCACTGGTGGCACTCGGCCTCGTCATCCTCACCGGTGTCGGCGGGCTGACCAGCTTCGGCCAGGCAGCTTTCGCCGGGATGGGTGCCTACACCAGCGCCATCCTGACGACGCGGCTCGGGCTCGATCCGTGGCTTGGGCTCGTCGTCGCGCTCGCGGCCGCTGGCGGGCTCGCTCTGGTGCTCGGCGCGGCGACGCTGCGCTTGCCCGGGCATCTGCTCCCATTGTCCACCATCGCCTGGGGGCTCGCGATTTTCTTCCTGTTCGGCGATCTCGAGATCACTGGCGGGCACAATGGCATCACCAGCGTGCCGCCGGCGAGCCTGTTCGGCCACCCGATCACCGGCCCACGCGCGACGTTTTGGCTGATTGCCGCCGTGGTCGGCGTCGCGCTGGCGCTGTCGGCGAACCTGCTCAGCGGGCGGGCGGGCCGTGCGATCCGCGCGCTACGCGGCGGCACCGCCATGGCCGAGAGCCTGGGCATCGCGCCGCAGCCGCTGCGGCTCGCGGTGTTCGTGCTGGCCGGGCTTTATGCCGGGGCGTCTGGCTGGCTGTTTGCGCACACGCAGCGCTTCGTCGCACCCACGACGTTCGATGTCGGCCCCGGCATCGAATACCTGTTCATGGCGATGCTGGGCGGCGCGGGGCAGATCTGGGGTGCCGTGCTTGGCGCCTTTGTCGTCGTCGTCGCACGCGATTCGCTGCAGGACTGGCTCAGGTTCTTTGTCTCCGATTCGGGCCAGGCGGAAATCGTGGTGTTCGGCGCCATATTCATCGCGCTGCTGCAACTGGCGCCGGGTGGGTTGATCCCGGCGGTGGCGCGCCTGTTGCCGCCACGGCGCAAGCCGGTGCCCCCGCCGTTGGACGCGGCGCCCCTGGCCCGCCGGAGCATGCCCGCGCGCGGCACGACGGTTCTGGAAGCGCAACATCTGGTGCGGCGTTTCGGCGGCCTGGTAGCGGTCAATGATGTCGGGTTCAGCCTGGCGGCAGGCGAGATCCTGGGCCTTATCGGGCCCAACGGCGCCGGCAAGTCCACGCTGTTCAACCTGCTGACCGGCACGCTGTCGCCGACGGCCGGGCGCGTGCGCTTCCTCGGGCACGAGACCGCCGGCGCCCCGGCGCCTTCGATCGCGCGGCTCGGCATGGCGCGCACGTTCCAGCACGTGAAGCTGCGCCCGCGCATGAGCGTGCTCGAGAACGTGATGCTCGGCGCCTATCTGCGCACCAAGGGTAGCGTACTGGCCGGCATGCTGGGGCTTGGCCGTGCCGATGAGCAGCGTGCCGCGGCGGAAGCGATGCGGGCGTTGGCGCGCGTGGGACTCGCGGCGATGGCGGGCGAGCAGGCAGGCAGCCTTGCACTCGGCCAGCAGCGTCTGCTGGAAGTGGCGCGGGCGCTGGCCGCGGATCCCGTTCTCCTGGTGTTGGACGAGCCGGCGGCGGGTTTGCGCGCGGGGGAGAAGGCGGAGCTCGCTTCGCTGCTGGGTTCGCTACGCGAGGACGCAGTGGCGATCCTTCTCGTCGAGCACGACATGGGTTTCGTGATGGGGCTGGTCGACCGGCTGGTGGTGATGGATTTCGGCACGCGCATCGCGGAGGGCGCGCCCGAGGCGGTGCGTGCCGACGCGCGAGTGCAGGAAGCCTATCTCGGCGGGGTTGCGTGATGACGGCGGCATTGGTCGTCGAGGATCTGCACGTCGCCTATGGACGCGTCGAGGCGGTGCGTGGGGTTTCGGTCACCGTCGAGCCCGGGGAGATCGCGACCGTCATAGGCCCCAACGGCGCGGGCAAGACGACGCTGCTCGCGGCGATCATGGGATTGCTGCCCTCACGCGGACGGGTGACCTGGGAGGGCGAGGACCTCGCGGGTGTGGAGGTGGAGGCGCGCGTCGAGCGCGGCATTGCACTGGTGCCGGAGAGCCGGGCGCTGTTCGCCGAGATGAGTGTGCGCGACAACCTGCTGCTCGGCGCATTTGCGCGCAGGCGCGAGCAGGCAGCGAACCGTCGCAGTCTGGAGCAGGTTCTGGCGCGCTTCCCGCGCCTCGAGGAGCGCATGAACCAGCTCGCCAGGACGCTTTCGGGCGGGGAGCGGCAGATGCTGGCGCTCGGCCGCGCGCTGATGGCGCGGCCGCGGCTGCTGCTGCTGGACGAGCCCTCGCTGGGCCTGGCGCCACTGATCGTGCGCGAGATCTTCCGCATCATCGCCACGCTTCGCGAGGACGGCGTCGCTATTCTGCTGGTGGAACAGAACGCACGTGCGGCGCTGCAGAGTGCGAGCACCGCGACGGTACTCGAGCGCGGCGAGGTGGCGATAGCGGGGTCGGCGGCCGAACTGCTTGCGGATCCGCGGCTGACCGCGACGTATCTCGGCGGCGGGGTGTGATGGACATCTCGGTTCCCGCGCTGCTGGAGGCGGCGGCGCGGCGTCATGGCAGCGGCACCCGCCCTTGGGTGAAGTGGCCTGATACCGTCTGGCACTTCGCGGATGCGCCAATGATCGCGTCGCGGTCGGCGGGCGCCCTTGCCGCGCTCGGTGTGCGCGCGGGCGACGCGGTGGCGCTGATGAGCAGCAACCGGCCGGAACTCGCGGCTGCCGTGCTCGGTTGCGGCTGGATGGGCGCGATCGCGGCACCTCTCGGCGCGCGGTTGCGGGGGGCGACGCTCGCGCACGCGTTGAACCTCTCGGGTGCGCGCGTGCTGTTGATCGAGGACGCGCTGCGCGAGGAATTGCGTTCCATTCCAGCCTGGGACGGGCTCGTCGTCCCGATCGAGGGTTTTGGCGAAGGGAGGGCGCTGCCCGCGGGCGACGTGACGCCGGCGACACCACTCGCGATCCTTGGTACGTCGGGAACCACCGGTCCCGCGAAGGGCGTGGTCTGCCCTCATGCGCAACTCGCCTGGTGGGGCACGAACACCGCCGCGCTGCTGGAAGTGGGCGAAGGCGACGTGCTGGCGACCTCGCTGCCGCTGCACCACGTCAACGCGCTCAACACGCTGTTCCAGGGGCTCGTGACCGGTGCCTCGGTCGTGGTGGTCGAGCGCTTCTCGGTGTCGCGCTACTGGGCGCAGATGGCCGTGTGCGGTGCGACCGTCACCTATCTCCTTGGCGCCATGGTGGGGATGCTGATGTCGCTCGCGCCGGCTGCGGCGGAGCGGACGCACCGCGTGCGCGTGGCACTGGCACCCGGCACACCGCCGGCGCTGCAGGCGACGTTGCGGGAACGTACCGGCATCGTCACCGTGGACGGATACGGCTCGACGGAGACGAATTTTGTCATCGGCGCGCTGGCCGCCGAACAGCGCCCGGGATGGATGGGAAGGCTGCGTCCGGGTTTCTCGGCACGAGTTGAGGAGGGCACCAGCGTGCTGTGGGTGAAGCCCCAGCACCCACTTGCTTTCGCCGCCGGGTACTGGCGCGACGCGGCGGCCACGAACGCCGCCTGGCAGGATGGCTGGTTGCGTACCGGCGACGCGGTGACCGAGGAGGATGGCTGGTTCCGCTTCGTCGGGCGGACCAAGGATTTCATCCGCCGGCGTGGCGAGAACATCGCAGCCCACGACGTGGAAGAGGCATTGCGCGCACACGCCGATGTTGCAGACGTCGCCGTCTATGCCGTGCCCTCGCCGCTGGGCGAGGAGGAGGTGATGGCGACCGTGGTGCTGCGCCATGGCGCGAAGCAGGATGCCGTGGCGCTCGCGGCCCATGCGGCCGCCCTGTTGCCTCGCTTTGCCGTGCCACGCTTCCTCGCTTTTGCCGGCTCTCTGCCGGTGACAGAGACGGGAAAGGTGCGAAAGGCGGAACTGGCGGCGCGCGGTGTCGCGGCGGCTGCCTGGGATAGCGAAGCGCCAGTTTGACAGGGGCTGGTACGACGCCAAACTCATCATGCCCGAATCGGAACGGGCGGGCAGGGGGGAGTGCGGCCATGACAGTGGATGTTGCGAAGGCTGTGCGCGCGGGTGCGGCCCCGCAATCCGCGCCCACCCCGACGCCCACCATCCCGCAACCGATGGGCTGGCGCCGGATGTTGCGCGCGGCGCTGAGGCGATTTCTCTGCCTGGCGGGCCGGATCGTTGATGCCTCGCGCACTGGTGACCGCGTCGTGCGACTGGCCGAGGAGGTCGCGGATATTGGTATCGCGGTGCGGGGCCGGCGCCGCGCCGCGCCGACCGACCAGCCACTCGGCCGGGTCGAGGCTGACCTCGGCACCGAAATCGCGATCTGGACTCCCGACGGTTATGTGCTGGTTCCCGCCGAGGACGGTCGCCTGGTAGACGCGATGCGTGGCTCGCCGGTGCTGGAACCGGGAACGCGTCGCGTGCTGACCGCGCTGTTGCGCCCCGGCATGACCTGCCTCGAGATTGGCGCGCATATCGGCACGCTGACGCTGCCGGCTGCCTTCGCCGTAGGCCCCGAAGGTATGGTCCATGCATTCGAGCCGGTGCCACGGCTTGCCGCCCTGCTTCGTCGTAATCTCGAAACGAATGGCGTGGCCTCGCGCGTGCGGATCGTCGAGGCGGCGGCCGGTGAGGCTCTTGGTATCGCGATGCTGCATGTCGGTGCGCCCTATGGCCATTCCTCGCTGCTGGGGCTCGACGAGGGAGAGATCGCGCGCGTGCCGGTGGCCGTTCGTCCGGTGGATTCCGTGCTGCCAGCAGGCACACGCGTCGACGTGGTCAAGATCGATGCCGAGGGCGCGGAACTTGCGGTCTGGGCCGGCATGCGCCGCGTGCTGGCGGATAACCGAGATATCGCGGTGCTGGTCGAATTCGGGCCGAGCCATCTCGCGCGCGCTGGCATCGGCCTGGATGCCTGGCTGGATACGATGCTCGTGGATGGCTTCAAGGGCTTTGTCGTGGACGAGCTGGATGCAACCTGCGGCCCTATCGATCGCGGCAAGCTCGCCACCCTGTTTTCGGTGAACCTGCTGCTGCTGCGCGGTGCGGCTGGCCGCGGCGCGGCCCTCGCGTTCCGATGAAGCTGCTGCTGCTTGGCGCGGGCGGCCACGCCAAGGCGGTGATCGAGGTGGCGCGCGCGGCAGGCGCCGAACTCGCGGGCCTCATCGCGGCCAACTCTGCCAGACACGTGATGGACGTGCCCGTCATCGGGACCGATGACGACCTGCCGCGCCTGCGTGCCGAGGGAATCGAGGCGGCCTTTGCCGCGATCGGCGACAACGCGGTGCGCCAGCGCCTGATCCTGACATTGCGCGGCCTCGGCTTCGCACTGCCGTCGCTGCTGCATCCGCGTGCCGTGATCTCCGCGAGCGCGACGTTGGGTGCGGCGGTCGTCGCGATGCCCCTTGCCTTCGTGGGGGCCGAGGCATCGATCGGCGATGGGGTCATTCTCAACGCCGGCGCCATCGTGGAGCACGACGCGCGGATCGGCGCCGCTGCCCATATCGCGCCGGGAGCCGCGCTCGCGGGCCATGTCACGGTGGGCGAGCGCGCCCTGGTCGGCGTGGGTGCGGCGGCGCGGCCCGGCGTGCGCATTGGCGCGGATGCGATCGTTGGTGTCGGCGCGGTGGTCGTGGCGGATGTGCTGGCCGGCACGGTCGTCGCGGGCAATCCGGCGCGGCCGCTCATGCGTGGGCCATGAGGGTCGGGCTCGTCACCTCGGCCGTGCCGCTGGTCGCAGGCGGTGCGCGTTTCATCGTGGACTGGCTCGCCGCGAAGCTGGTGGAGCATGGTCACGATGTGGAAACGATCATGATCCCCGCCGCGGACGATCCGGATACGTTCCTCGAACAGATGGCGGCTTTCCGCCTGCTGCCGCTCGATGCGTTTGAGCGCGTCATTGCCTTTCGCCCGCCTGCCCATATGGTGCGCCACCAGCGCAAGGTGGTCTGGTTCATCCACCACCTCCGTATGTTCTACGATCTTTGGGATACGCCCTACCGCGGCTTCGCGGACACGCTGGCGATGCGCGGGCTGCGCGAGAGCATCATGGCGGCGGATACGAAGGCGCTCGGCGAGGCGCATCTGCTGTTCACCAACTCGCGCATCGTGGGCGAGCGCCTGCGTCGCTTCAACGGACTGGCGAGCGAGGTGCTGTACCCGCCGGTCGCGCACCCGGAGATCTTCACCGAGGGCACGCGCGGCGACGAGATCGTGTGTGTCTGCCGCATCGAGCACCACAAGCGCCAACACCTGCTCGTCGAGGCCATGGCACATGTGCACAGCGGCGTGCGCCTGCGCCTCTGCGGCGTTGCGGCGGAGGAGGCGTATCTCGCGCAGCTGTGCGCACTCGCGGCCCCGCTTGGTGGCCGCGTGGTGATCGAAAATCGCTGGATCACGGAGGCGGAGAAGGCACAGGCGATCGCAGCCTCGCTCGCCTGTGCCTATGTGCCGTTCGACGAGGATTCCTACGGCTACCCCACGCTCGAGGCGGCGCACGCGCGACGCGCGACGGTTACCCTCACCGATGCCGGCGGTGTCGCCGAGTTCGTCAGCGACGGCGAGAACGGATTGGTAGTGCCGCCAGACGCGGCAGCGATCGCGCGGGCCTTCGACCGGCTTTTTGAAGATCGTGTCTTCGCGGCGGAACTCGGCGCCGCGGCGGAGGCGACGATCGCGGCGCGGGGCATCGCCTGGGACCGGGTGATCGCGAGGCTGTTGGCATGAACGTGCTGGTGCTTGCGGCCATGACGCCGTTCGCTGCCGGCGACGCCGATGCCGCGGAGCGGCTGGTCCGTGCGCTGCGCGCGGCGGGCGCGCGGGCGGAGGCGATGCGGATTCCGTTGCCTCGCGAACCACATGAACGCGCTATGGATGCGATGCTGCTGGCGCGTTCGTTGCGGATCGTCAATACGGACCGGTTGCTGGTGCTGGGCTTTCCTGCCTGCCTCGCGCGGCACGAGGCCAAGACCGTTCTGCTCGACGCGCCGGACGCCACCGCCGCGCCGGTGGCGTTGCGCGCGGCGCTTGGCGATGCCCGCGCGGTCTTCGCGGCAAACCAGCCGCTCGCGGACGAATTTGCGCGTACGCTCGGCCGGCCTGTTGAGTGCCTGACCGTTCCGAGCGCGGGCGAGGACGCGCTTTTGTCGGCGGCCGCGGCAAGGCTGCTGGCATGATCGCGGAACTCGCCTGGGTCGGGCCCTGGCATCCCAATTCCGCCGATGCGTTTGCGGCGTCGCGCATCGTCGAAGCGCTCGCCGCGCGCGGCGTTGTTGTCACAGTGCTGCGCACCGATGCGGGGCCGGCGCTCCCCGCGCCAGGCCATATCCGGCCGCTCGCTCATGTCGATGTCAGGCGATTCTGGCGCGCGCACGATGCCGTGCTGGTACAGTTGTGCGGCGACGACGCGGCAGCGCTCGGCTTTCTCGCACGCTGTCCCGCGATCGCGTTGCCGTTCGCCATGACGCCCGCGATCGAGTCCGCCTTGGGGGGCAGCGTCGCCGCCATCGTTGCCGATGCCCGGGCCGAGACCAGGGCCCGGACTTTCTGCCCGGGACCGGTCGCGGCCCTGCCACGGCCGAACGGCTTGGGGGGGGCAGCGACCCAGGCGGAGGCACTGCTCGCCTTCATTCCCGCAGCGATGCGAGGGGCTGCCGCAATCGCGACGGCGCTCGCGCTCGGGCGCACGCTGAGGGCGATCGGTGCGGGCGACGACCTCGCGACGGTGCAGCGGATCGGCGACATGTTCGCCGAGATGCTCGGCGCGACAGCGGCGGCGAAAACCGCTAAACTGGTTTCATGAACGCGACCGCACCCGCACCGGCGCATCCGGTCATCCCGGTCTACCGTCCCGATCTGTCCGGCAATGAGCGCCGCTATGTGCTCGATTGCCTTGAAAGCAGCTGGATCTCTTCCAACGGCACCTATATCGGCCGATTCGAGGCGGCCTTCGCGCGCGCCGCCGGTGCTGCCCATGCCTACGGCGTCTGCAACGGCACGGTGGCGCTGCACCTGGCGCTGCACGCGCTCGGGATTGGCCCCGGCGACGAAGTGATCGTGCCGAGCTTCACCTACATCGCCTCGGTCAACACCATCGTCCAGTGCGGCGCGACCCCGGTCTTCGCGGACAGCCGCGACGGTGACTGGCTGCTCGATCCCGCGGATGTCGCGGCCCGCATCACACCGCGCAGCAAGGCGGTCATGCCAGTGCATCTCTATGGCGCCGCCTGTGACATGGACGCGATCATGGCGATCGCGCGCCAGCACGGCCTGCTTGTGGTGGAGGATTGCGCGGAGGCGTTCACCACGACGATCCATGGCAAGCATGTCGGCAATTTCGGTGATGTCGGCACATTCAGTTTCTTCGGCAACAAGACCATCACCACCGGTGAGGGCGGCATGGTGATCGCCAACGACGACGCGCTCGCGACGCGGCTGCTGCAGGCGCGCGGACAGGGCCAGTCCTTCACCCGGCGCTACTGGCACGAGGTGATGGGATTCAACTACCGCATGACCAACATCGTCGCGGCGATCGGGCTCGCGCAGATCGAGCGGCTGGAGAGTGTCGTTGCCGCCAAGCGTCATGTTTCCGCTCGCTATCGCGCGCTGCTTGCTGGGTTGCCGATCACGTATCAGCGCCCGGGCAATGGCGTCGACGGGCCGGAATGGCTGGTGAGCGTCCTGCTGCCGGAGGGGACGGACCGCCAGCGGCTGATGGCGCGCATGGCGGTCGATGCCGTGGAGACGCGCCCGGTCTTCTATCCCGCCCACACGATGCCGATGTACGCGAAGGGCGAGCATTTCCCGCGCGCCGAGGCGATCTCGGCGCGGGGCATGTCGCTACCCTCCTTCCCCACACTGACGGAAGCGGAAATGGCGCGGGTGGCGGACTCGCTCGGCAACGCGCTCAGGGAGCAGGGGCTCGCCTGAGCCGGGCCATAAGGGCGGCGCGTTCAGCGCCATCCAGCGCCGACAGCCAGGCGACGGTGGCGGCGACGACGAGGCCGGCCGCCGCCGCTGCCGGACCTGCGAGGGCCGCGACCACGGCCAGCAGTGATGCCACGAAGACCGGCGCCAGGCGTCGCAGTTCGCCCTCTGCTTCCGCGAAGACGCGTGTCAGCAGCCAAAGCCGCAGCAGGAACGAGAACGCGACCCGCAGCACCCAGGATGCGGCCGCGCCGGCGACGCCAAACAGCGGCAACAGCACCAGCAGCAGCGGCACCAGGATCACGATCTCGAGCAAGGCAAGGCGGGCATTGAAGGCCGGATGCCCGAGCCCGTCGAGCAAGCCGTTGGCGACGATATCGAGGCTGTAGAAGAGGATACCGAGGCCGAGCAGACGCAGCACGGGCGCCGCGTGCAGCGCAAACGGCGCACCCAGCCAGAGGCGCAGCAACGGCTCGGCGAGCGCGATCGCGACCAGGGCCGCCGGCAGCACCATGCCGCCCACCGCCAGCATGGTGTAGCGGTAAAGGAGGGCGGCGCGCGCGGGGCGGGCGCGGTGCGCCGTCGTCATCGCCGGGAAGGAGGCCGCCATCACCGATTGCGGCACGGAGGTGAAGCGGAAGATCACGTCGAACGGAGTTGCGTACCAGGCCGTCGCCGCGGTCGACAGAACGGACGCGATCACAAAACGATCCAGATAGATCAAGACAGGCCAGGCGATATTGGAGACGGTCATCCAGCCGCCGAGCCGCAGCACCGGCCTGATCGCGGCAAAGGAGATGCGCGCCGTGGCAAGCGAGGGCATGGCGCGCCGGGCCAGGATGAAGAGCACTACCGTCGTGAGGACGCGGGTGAATAACTGCACCAGCATCACGGGCACCAGGCTGCGCCAGACCGCCAGCGTCGCAAGCGGACCGAGATAGTAGAGCGCAAGAATCGGCAGGTTGAGCACCGTGTAGGCGCCGACGCGCTGGTAGGCCGTCAGCACGCTCCAGAGCGCGGTGTTGACGACGACGAGCGGGACCGCCACGCACAGTACGTCGAGCGCAATCGTCACCTCGCCGCGCATATCGGCAGGCAGATGCAGCGCATGGCTGACATAGACATGCAGCCCCAGCGCGACGAGCACGCCAAACACCACACCCAGCAGGGCGAGCAGCACGATGCCCGTGAGCGTTGCATCCGATGCCGCTTCGTCCTCGCCGTGGGCGAGGGCGTGCGCGATGGTGCGGGTCAGCGCGCGGCTGACCCCGATATCGAAGATGGAGAAGCTGCCACCGAGCGCGATCGCGAGGGTGAAGATGCCCCAACGGTCGAGCCCCATTGCGCGCAGCAGCAGCGGCGTCGCGCCGATGCCGATCAGCAGCGGAACGATACGGCCGAAAAGGTTCCAGGCCGTCGAGATCGCGACGGTGCGCGTCGCGGTCAGATGCGCGACGCGGGGGTCGTTCACGAAGCCGGGCCCGGGTGCGTCACCGCGCCGAGATGGGCGGGGCCGACGCCGGCCGCATATTTGGCAAGCACGCCCGAGAGGTGGCGCGGCACCGGTCGCCACGCGGCCTGGCGCGCGGCGAGTTCACCCGGCGGCACCAGGAGGTCGATACGCGACGTGGCAGCGTCAATGTCGATGACGTCGCCGTCGCGTAGCAGCGCCAATGGCCCGCCGTGCGCGGCTTCCGGCCCGGCATAGCCGATGCACATTCCGCGCGTGGCGCCGGAGAAGCGGCCGTCAGTGAGCAGCGCCACCTTCTCGCCCATGCCCTGGCCGTAGATCAGCGCCGTCACCCCCAGCATCTCGCGCATGCCGGGCCCGCCGGCCGGGCCTTCGTTGCGGATCACCAGTACGTCGCCTTCACGGTAGGCGCGGGCACGCACCACCTCGGCACATGCCTCTTCGTTCTCGAAGACCCGCGCGGGGCCGCGGAACGAAAGGCGCTTGAGGCCCGCCACTTTCAGCAATGCACCGTCCGGGCACAGCGAGCCCCGCAGCACCACGAGCCCGCCCGTCTGGCTCAGCGCGTCCTCGCAGCGCCGTACCACGGTGCCATCCGGCTCCGAGGCGCCGGCAACCGCCTCGGCAAGGCTGACACCTGCGACGGTCGGGCAGCGCCCGTCCATGTAGCCGCCGCGGATCAGTTCGCGGATGAGCACCGGGCACCCACCGATCGCGTGCACGTCCTTGGCGTGGAAGCGCCCACCCGGGCGCAGGTCACCGATCACTGGCGTGCGGCGGAACACCGCGGCGACATCGGCGAGTGTGAATCGGATGCCTGCTTCGTGGCCGATCGCCGGCAGATGCAGCCCGGCATTGGTCGAGCCGCCAGTCGCCGCAACCAAGGCGGCGGCGTTGGCCAGCGATTCCCGGCTGATCATCTCGCGTGGCAGCGGCCCGCCGCGGCGCAGGATGGTCATCAACGTGCGGCCCGCTTCGGCGGCGATGCCTGTGCGCGCCTTGTTCGTCGCCGGCAGCATGGTGCTGCCGGGCGGAGCCAGGCCGAGAGCCTCGGCGGCCATTGCCATCGTGTTGGCGGTGAACTGGCCCGCGCAGGCGCCGATGGAGGGCAGCGCGCAACGTTCCAGCACCGCGAGTTCCTCCTCCGGCACGGTACCCGCGATCACGCCACCGACGGCCTCGTAGGCATCGAGCATGGAAATGTCGCGGC
Organism: uncultured Pseudomonadota bacterium; assembly: GCA_963764465.1. Lineage (GTDB taxonomy): Bacteria > Pseudomonadota > Alphaproteobacteria > Acetobacterales > Acetobacteraceae > JAJXXT01. The sequence continues at coordinate 416,836 of CAVXSO010000002.1, forward strand.
CCTTGTAGGTGCCAGTGTCGGCGCTGCCACCGTAGAGAAAGACGGAGGGCAGGTTGCAGCGAACCAGGGCCATCATCACGCCGGGCAGCGTCTTGTCGCAGCCGGCGACCCCGAGCAGCGCGTCGTAGCGGTGGGCCTCGGCGACGGTCTCGATGGAGTCCGCGATGATTTCCCGGCTCACCAGTGAGTAGCGCATGCCGATGTGGTTCATGCTGATGCCGTCAGAGACGGCGATGGTGGTGAAGGAGAAGCCGCGCCCGCCGGCCTCCGTAATGCCGCGCTTCGCGGCCTCCGCCTGGGCGGCGAGGCCCATGGTGCAAGGCGTCACCTCGGCCTCGGTGCTGACGACGCCGACGAAGGGCTTGTTCAGATCGGCGTCGGATAGGCCGATCGCGCGCAGGAAGCCGCGATGCGGTGCGCGGTCCATGCCTTCGACGGTGATGCGGGAGCGCAGTGTCATTGCGGGATTCTGCCCAAGGTGCCCGCCGTTTCCCAGCCCCCGCGCGGCCTTCTAGTCTGCCGCTTCCAGGAAGCCGCCGGACTGGCGCTGCCACATCCTGGCATACTCGCCCTGGGCGCGCAGCAGCTCGGCATGCGTGCCCTGCTCGACGATGCGACCACGGTCGAGCACGACGAGGCGGTCCATGCGCGCAATGGTGGAGAGACGGTGTGCGATCGCAATCACCGTGCGCCCCTGCATCAGCTGTTCGAGCTGGGACTGGATCGCGGCCTCGACCTCGGAATCCAGCGCGCTGGTGGCCTCGTCGAGCACCAGGATCGGAGCATCCCGCAGGATGACGCGGGCGAGTGCGACGCGCTGGCGCTGGCCGCCCGAGAGTTTCACCCCGCGCTCGCCCACTTCGGCGTCGTAACCGCGCCGCCCCTGCCAATCCTCGAGGGTTTCGATGAAATCCGCGGCTTTCGCCTGTTGTGCGGCACGGCGGATGTCTGCCTCCGTTGCGTCCGGCCGTCCGTAGCGGATGTTGTCGCGGATCGAGCGGTGCAGCAGCGAGGTGTCCTGGGTCACCATCGCGATCGCGGCACGCAGGCTTTCCTGCGTGACATCGGCGATGTCCTGGCCGTCGACCATGATCCGCCCGGCTTCCGGCGCGTAGAACCCGAGCAGCAGATTGACCAGGGTCGACTTCCCGGCACCGGAATGACCGACGAGGCCCACGCGCTCGCCCGGCGCAATGGCGAGCGAGAGGTCATGCAGCACGCCGCGCTCCGTGCCGTAGCCGAAGTTCACGCCCTCGAACCGGATCTCGCCCTTGCTGATGACGAGTGGCGCGGCGCCAGGCGCGTCCGGATGGCGGCGCGGGATGGCGGTGGAGCGCATACCGTCCTGAACGATCCCCACGTTCTCGAAGATGTTCGTGACATTCTGCGCCACCCATCCGGCGATGTTGGCGATCTGCCACGCGAGCGGTAGCGCGGTTGCGACGGTCGCGAGCGGGATGCGACCGGCGGCGAAGAGCAGGATCGCCGCTGCCCCGGTGCCCGTCACCATCGCCGCGTTGGTGAGCACGAGGGTGAAGCGGAACGTGGTTATCATGCGCAGCTGATGGCGGAAGACCGCGGTGTGGGAATCGAGTGCCTCGCGCACGAAGGCATCCTCGTCCGCGGCGCGGGCGAACAGCTTCACCGTCAGGATGTTGGTATAGGAATCGACGATGCGGCCGGTGAGCCCTGAGCGAACCTCGGAAACGGCGCGTGAGCGCTCGCGCATGCGCGGCACGAAGTAGCGCAGCAGGCCAGCATAGATCAGGAACCAGAAGGCAATCGGCAGCGCAAGACGCCAGTCCGCGTCCGCCAGGAGCAGCATCGCCGAGCCCCCGTAGACGACGATGTACCAGACGGCGACGATGGACTGGACGACGGAATCCCGCAGACTTGGCCCGGTCTGCATGACCCGGTTGGCGATGCGGCCGGCGAAATCATTCTGGAAGAATGTCCAGCCCTGGCGCACCACGTGCCAGTGGTTCTGCCAGCGGATGAGATTGGACAGGCCCGGCGCGATCGCCTGCTCGGTGATCAGGCTCTGCGCCATGTTGGCCAGGGGACGCAGCACCAGCAGCACGGCGGCCATGCCGAGCAGTTGCGGCCATGCACCAAGGATCGCCGTGCCGCGGGCGGTGACGAGGGCGACGATACGGCCGATGAACACGGGGATCAGCAGGTCGAGCAGCGCCACCACGCCGCCCGTGACGATGAGGGCCGCGATCAGCCCGCGCGCCTGGCGCACGAAATGCCAATAGAAGCGGGTGAGCGCGCGCTCCGAGTCGATCGTCGGCGGCGGCGCCGCGGGATCGACCTTGGTCGGCTCAAGCAGGCGCTCGAAGGTTCCGAACATCGGGTTTCATCGCGCGACAGGGCGCGTGGGGTCAATCAGGCGGGACGGCGAGCTGCTCGGTACGCGGCGGCTCAGTGGATGAAGGTGCGCAGGACGCTGTACGCGGCATAGGCCGTGCCGCCGAAACCAGCGAGCGCGATCATCGAGGCGACGCTGCGTGCCGGCGGTAGCGTGGACGAGGCACCGCCACGCAGGGTCGCGCGCAGCTCTTGCCAGCCCAGCTCCGTATCGGCCGCCCGGTGGCGCCACATCATGAGCAGCAGCAACCCAACCAGGTAGCCGGCGATGACACCGCCGAAATGCGCCGCGTAATCCGTGACCAGGCCACCCTGAAAGCCTTGCAGGGGCAGAAGTGCGGGTATCGCGATACGAAGCGACCAGAGCTGCAGGCGCCGGCGCTCAAGGTCGCCCTTGGGCAGGCGGAAGCTCATCACGAAGGCGCAGGCGAGCAGCCCCATGATGCCACCCGAGGCGCCGATCGCGACGACACCCGGCGGCAGCACCGCGAGCGAGAGGAGCCAGCCGGCCACCGCGGAAAGGACGAAGGTCGTGGCAAGCCATGCATGACCGACCAGCCGCTCGAGCCGCCAGCCGATCAGCAGCAGCACCACCGTGTTACCCATGATGTGCGCGAAACTGGCATGCAGGTAGGTCGCGGTGAGCAGCCGCCACCATTCGTCGCGCCCCAGCACCCCGGTTCGGATAAGCCCGCCGAGCGCGACCAGCACGTGGCGGGAGACGACGCCACGCGCGGGCGCGCCACGCAGACCGAGCTCGGCGACGAAGACCGCGAACATGACCATGACCAGCGAGAGCGTGATCCAGGGGACCGCGAGACCTTGCAGTCCGAGCGGCTCCGCGCTCCCTGGCGTGGGCGGGCGAGAAGCGGGCTCGATGCCGTGTTCGAGCCGGACGGCCTCTATCGTCTCGGCAATGATCTCTGGCGGCTTGTCGTAGACGTCGGGGATGATGAAGCGCGTCGGTTTCGCGCTCGAATTCTTCGGCGGCAGCACGACTGCCTCAAGCCGGCGGCGCCCTCCGCCCTGTTGGTCGATCAGAGCAAAGCGGCCGAGCCGGTCCCAGGGGGCGTATTGGTGGCGCAGGAAGCCGCTGCGGCGAACCCCGTCGAAGCCCGCGACCAGCCGCGGGCGGGCGAGCAAGGTGAGCAGCAGGAAAGCCGCGACAGCGAGGCCGAGTGCCGCGATGATGTCGTTCTCGAGCAGCCGGATGTCGAGCGCGTGGCGGCGGCCGTGCCAGAGCGGGTGGTTCCATGTGCCCATGGCGATGAAGACGCCGCCACCGCCACAGAGCATGATGCCAAGGGCAAGCATGCCTGGGCGGAAGCGGAACTCGGCACGCCTCGGCTGTGTATCCCTGGTGTTCGGCAATCCCATCTCCCGCTTGCGGCGGCATCCTGCACCGGGCCGGCAACGTTGCGCAACGGACACGAAACACGCGCCCGCGGCGTGTGGGCGCAGTGCGGAAAACCAATCCGCCTCCGTGCCGATCGTGTCCGCCGGATTGTCCGCTTGCGAGCCACGCGTCCGCGGCGGATTGGCGCCATCCCGCGGCGTGGGCGGGCTGGTATGTTTGGGCGGGTACTTTCCTGCGCCTTCAGGGGCTACTCGGCCGCGAGCGGCGTCGCCTCCACCATGGCGGCGGCGCGGGCAAGATCGACGGAGAGCAGGCGGGAGACGCCGCGCTCCTGCATCGTCACGCCGTAGAGCCGGTCCATCCGCGCCATCGTCATCGGATGGTGCGTGACCACGAGGAACCGCGTGCCGCCATCGCGCGCGATATGCTCGACCAGGTTGCAGAACCGTTCCACGTTGGCATCGTCGAGCGGCGCGTCCACCTCGTCCAGCACCGCGACCGGGGCTGGGTTGCAGCGAAACACCGCGAAGATCAGCGCCAGGGCCGTCAGCGCCTGCTCACCGCCCGAGAGCAGCGAGAGCGTGGCGAGCTTCTTGCCCGGAGGCTGCACGTAGATCTCGAGCCCCGCCTCCAGCGGATCGTCCGAGCCGACGAGCGCCAGATGCGCGCGCCCGCCGCCGAACAGGCGCGCGAACAGTGCCTGGAACTGGTTGTCCACCTGCTCGAAGATTGAGGCGAGCCGTTCCCGCCCCTCGCGGTTCAGATGGCCGATGGAGCCGCGCAGCTTGGCGATCGCGGTGGTAAGCTCCGCACCTTCCTTCACGATCGCCTCGATCCGGCCGGCGATCTCCTCCGCCTCCACCTCGGCGCGCAGGTTGACGGGGCCCATCTCGTCACGTTCGCGCAGCAGCCGGTCCAGCTTCCTGCGCGCGCGCTCCTCGTCGAGCCCGGCCGGTGGCTCCGGCAACACTGCGTCGACGCCCAATCGTTCCAGGATGCGCTCGGCAACAAGGCCAACCGCAGCGCGCGCCGCCTCGTGTGCCGCCTGAATGCGCACCGCCTCCTCGCGCGTCTGTGCGAGGCGGGATTCCGCGCTGCGTGTTGCGCGGTCGGCGGTGTTGGCGGCTTCCTCGGCGGCCTGCAGTGCCGCTGCGCAGGCGCCGTGCGTGCGTTCCGCGGCGTCCAGTGCGTTGATGCCGGTGACGCGCCGGGCCTCAACCTCCTCCGGAAGTGCCGCGCAGGCATCGCGCGCGGCTCTCGCTTCGCCCTGGCGATTTTCGAGATCCGTTACCCGTGCTTCGGCGTCGGTGTGGCGGCGCGACCATTCGGCAAGTTCGGATTCCAGGGTTGCCAGGCGATGACGCGCGGCCTCCAGGCCGCGACGCGCCTCGGCAAGCGCGATGCGGGCGGCGTTTTCCTCCCGCCGCGCCTCCGACAAACGCTCGCGCGCCGCCGTGACCGCGGCGCGCGCCGCCGTGGTATCGGGGGCGGAGCCAATCGCCGCGAGGGCCTGGTCGAGGGCGGCGCGAGCTTCGTCGCGATCCGCGACGAGGCGTGCCTGCTCTTCGTCGGCGGCGTGCAGGCGGGCGGTGGCCGCCGCCGCCTCGGTCGAGAGCCGCGCCGCCGTGGTGCGCGCCCGTTCCAGTCGCCGTTCATTCTCCCCGCGTGCCCCGCGTGCCGAGGTCTCGGCCTCTCGCGCGGCGCGCAGCATGGCGTCGGCTGCTTCCAGTGCCTGGCGGGCTTCGTTCGCCGCTGCCTCGGCGCCGGCGCGCGCGGCACGCGCCTCGCCGAGGCGCCGGCGCTGCGCGATGCGGACCGCCGCCGGCGACCGCGCGCCGGCCGGCACCGCGAACCCGTCCCAGCGCCAGACGGCACCGTCACGCGAAACGAGGATCTGTCCGGGAGCCAGTAGCAGTTGCAGCGCCTGTGGGTCGGCACCTTCCTCCAGCACCGCGGCCCAGCCGAGCGCGCGCGCAAGCGAGGTGGGACCCGTTACGCGGGCGGCAAGGGGCTGCGCGCCTTGCGGCCACGACGGAGCCCCCAGCGGCGGCAACTCTTGCCATTCGCCGCTCTCCAGCGCCTCGCCCAGTGCCGCCGCCACCGCGGCTTCCAGCCCCTCTGGCACGCCGAGCGCGCCGGCGAGAGTGGAGGCGTCACCGACGAGCTCTTCGAGCGTGCGGGTCTCGGCGGCGAGGCTTGCGGCGCGGGTGCGGGCGGCCTCCGCAGCGTCACGTGCCGCGACGCGCGCCAGCTCGCCCGTGGTACGGTCCGTCTCGGCCTTTTCCAGCGCGGCGCGGATGGCGGCGAGCGCCTCTTCGGCCTGGGTGGCTTCCTGGCGCGCGGCGCCGAGCGCCGCCGGGTCGGGCTGAGGGATGCGTGCGCGATCGGCGGCCAGGCGCTGGGCGCGTTCCTCGACACGCTTCAGCCGCGCCTCCGCGAACAGGCGCGCCTCGTTGCGGCTGCGTGCCGCAGCCTCCTCGGTCGCCGCATGCTCGGTGGCGCGGTTGGCCTCGGCCTCCGCCGTGCGCACGGCGTCTGCGGCGGTGGCGAGCACGCCCTCCGCCTCAGCGATGCGAGCGGGCAGGACCTCGGCCTGCTCGGCCAATGTCGTGCGTTCGCGTGCGAGGCGTTCACGCGCTGCCTCTGCGTCGCGGCGGCCGGCCACGGCATGCGCCAGATCGGCCTCGATCCGCGCCAGGTCGCGCTCGGCCTGTGTAAGCGCATCACGGGCGCGCTGAGCTTCGGCCGCGACCTGCTCCGCGGCGATGCGCGTGCGTTCCAGCGCCGTGCGTGCGTCGGCTTCGCTGCTGCGCAGCGGAGGCAGGGCGGCGGCGGCTTCGGCGGCAGCGGCGGCGGCCGCCGTGGCCTCCGCGGTCGTGGCAGCCACGGCGCTGCCGGCCGTGGTCTGCGCTGCTGCGGCCTCCTGTTCCGCCGCCACGGCCGTGGCGCGCTGGATCGAGAGCAGCTCCGCCTCGGCGTTGCGGATGGAGCCGGAGATGTTGCGGTAGCGCGCGGCCTGGCGCGCCTGGCGCTTCAGTGCCTCGTGCTGGGACTCGAGCTGGCCGCGCAGGTCCTCGGCGCGGGAGAGATTCGCCTCGGCCGCGCGCAGCTTCAGTTCCGCTTCGTGCCGGCGGGCGTGCAGGCCGGTGATGCCGGCGGCTTCCTCCAGGATCGCGCGCCGTTCGTCCGGCCGTGCGTTGACCACGGCCGAGATCTTCCCCTGGCTGACCATGCCGGAGGAATGGGCGCCCGTCGCGAGATCGGCGAACAGGGTCTGCACGTCGCGCGCACGGGCCTCGCGCCCGTTGATCCGGTAGAGACTGCCCTGCCCGCGCTCGATGCGCCGCGAGACCTCGAGCTCGGCGGCCTCGTGCAGTGGCGGCGGCGCGCGGCCCTGCGTCTCCTCCAGCGAGATCGTGACCTCGGCCAGGTTGCGCGCCGGCCGCGCGGCGGTGCCGGCGAAGATGACGTCCTCCATCTCGCCGCCGCGCAGCGACTTGGCGGAGGTTTCGCCCATCGCCCAGCGCAGCGACTCGACGATGTTGGACTTGCCGCAGCCATTGGGGCCGACGATGCCGGTCAGCCCGTCGTGGATCTCCACGGTGGTGGGCTCGGCGAACGACTTGAAGCCGGCGATGCGCAGGCGGGTGAAGCGGACGGGCAAGCGGCCTCTCCTGGCTCAGCACCCCTACAGCTTGTGGATAACTTTAGGCGGGGTGACCGTATGTGGTAATCTAGCAGGGCGGTGCCAGGAGTCGAGCATCGGCTTGCGCGGCCGTTCCGATCGTGGCGATCAGCCCCGCCGCGGCGGGGCTTGGCTCCATGCCCCGGCGGGTGATGACGCCGGCCGACCGCGCGTTCACAGCTTCGGGCACGTCGAGTTGCGTAATACGGCGATCGCGCAGTTCCCGCACATAGCCGGCGGCGGCGAAACTCAGATAGGGGCCGGTGCCGAGCAATTGATGGCGCAGGCGTACGATATCGGTCTGGATCGCGGGTTCTGGGGCAGGTAGTCCCTGCGCGCGGAAGAGCCCGTGCAGCCGCTGCACCATCAGCGAATGCGGCCCGGGTAGAATCCAGGGATAGGACGCGAGCGACGCCAATCGGATCGCGCGGCGCCCGCGCAGCGGATGTTCCCTTGCGGCGATGACGCAATAATTGTCCGTCTGCAGCGTCTGCCATTCGAGATCCGGTTCGAGCGCGGGCGAGTCCGGGGTCGCCGCCAGCACGAAATCGAGCGTTCCTTCCCGCAGCCGGGCCTTCAGCGCGTCATCCGTGCCGCCTAGGACGTGGATGCGTACTTCCGGCCGCTCGGCGCGGAACGCGGCGATGGCCTGCGGCAGAACCGCGCGCTCCCACGAGGGGCCGGCACCGATTCGCACGCTGCCTGCCGCGCCGGCGCGCAGAGCCGCGATCTCCGCGCGGGAGGCGCGCAGCGAGGCGCGCAGATTGCGCGCGTGGCGCAGCATCGCCTCACCGTAGATGGTCGGGCGGACGCCACGGGCGGTGCGGTCGAAGAGGCGCACGCCGGTTTCGTCTTCCATGCGGCGGATCGCCTTGGTCAGCGCGGGCTGGGTGATGCCGATGGCTGCCGCCGCGGCGCGCAGGCTGCCGTGGTCGGCGACGGCGAGGACGTAGTCGACGGAGCGGATATCCATGGTGCGGGTTCCCGGGCAAGCGATTACTTCGGGTAATCGCCTATGTTCCCATTCCGACTTGCTCGCCTGCTGCCGCCCTTGTCAACCTTGGCGCATGGAAACGTCCAATCTCGTCTTCATCATGTCGGACGAGCACAGCCGCCGTGTGCTCGGCTGCTACGGCCATCCGATGATCCGCACCCCGAACCTCGATGCGCTGGCGGCGCGCGGCGTCCGCTTCACCGACGCCTATTGCAACTCCCCGATCTGCGTACCGTCGCGCGCGTCCTTCGCGACCGGGCGCTACGTCCACCAGATCCGTTTCTGGGACAACGGCATTCCGTATGACGGCAGCGTGCCGTCCTGGGGGCACCGGCTGCGCGAGGCCGGGCATGCGGCAGTGTCTATCGGCAAGCTGCATTTCCGTTCCGCCGACGACGATAATGGCTTCACCGAGGAGGTGATGCCGCTGCATGTCATCGAGGGGATCGGCGACCTTACCGGCATGATCCGCGACGATATGAAGCCACGGAAAGTCTCGCTGATGCTGGCGGAAGAGGCGGGGCCGGGCGACAGCGACTATCAACGTTACGACAACTCGATCACCGAGACCGCGATCGCCTGGCTGCGCGACAAGGCGAAGCGGCAGACGAAGCCGTTCGTGCTGTTCATCTCGCTGGTCTGCCCGCATTTCCCGCTGGTCTCGCGGCCGGAATATTACTCGCTCTATCCCGAGGACAAGGTGCCGTGGCCGCTGCTCTACTCGCCTGGGGAGCGGCCGAAGCACCCCTTTCTTGAGAAGATGAACGAGACCATCATCTATGACCGAGCCTTTACGCCGGAGAAGGTGCGCAGGGCGATCGCCGCCTATTTCGGCATGGTGACGTTCCTGGATCATAACATCGGCCGCATCATCGACGCGATCGGCGAGAACGGGCTCGCCGACACGACCCGGGTGATCTACACCAGTGACCACGGCGACAATCTCGGCAATCGCGGGCTGTGGGGGAAATCCAACCTCTACGAGGATGCCGTCGGCGTGCCGATGATCATGGCGGGCCCCGGCATTCCCGAGGGCATCGTCTGCCACGAGCCGGTTTCGCTGGTGGACGGCTTCCCGACCATCCTCGCCTGCGCCGGCGTGGCGCCCTACCCCGCGGACCATGATCTGCCCGGGCGCAACCTGATCGAGGTGGCGCGCGGCCGCGCGCGACCGGCGACGGTGATGAGCGAATACCACGCCGTCGGCTCGGCGACCGGCGCCTTCATGATGCGCAAGGGCGACTTCAAATACGTCCACTATGTCGGCATGCCGCCACAGCTCTTCGATCTTGCAACGGATCCATTGGAGCAGCGCGATCTCGGGGCCGTGCCAGGCTATGCCGGTCTCGTTGCCGATTGTGAGCGCGCGTTGCGGGCGGTCGTGGATCCGGATGCCGCCGACGCACTCGCCCATGCGGACCAGGCCGCGCGTGTCGCCGCGTTCGGCGGGCGAGAAGCCGTGCTGGCGCGTGGCGTGCTGGGCCATTCGCCGGTGCCCGGAGCCAAGCCGCGAATGCTCTAGCCGAGCCGTGCGTGCCGAGGTGACGTGACACGCGGCGGACAAGCCGCGCAAGGGAGGGAAAACGAACCATGTCCGCAACGACGGCGCTGCCGGGAGAACCGGTCGGGTGGTCGCGCAATCGCTGGGTGCGCATCCTGGTGATCGCGCTGCTGATGTACATCATCTCGATGATCGACCGGACCAACATCGCCATGGCGATCCCGTCGATGCGCAAGGAACTCGGCCTCAGCCAGGCGGGAATCGGTTTCGCGACCGGCACGTTCTTCTTCGGTTATGTCGTGCTGCAGGTGCCGGCCGGACGGCTCTCGTCCGTCTGGAGTGCCAAATGGGTGATCTTCCTGCTCCTGATCTTCTGGGGTTTGATCTCGGCGTCCACCGCCCTGGTCCACACCGAGGGCGAGCTGATCGCCAACCGCTTTATCCTCGGGATCGCCGAAGGAGGCGTGCTGACTTCCACGCTGGTGTTGATCCGCAACTGGTTCACGCGCGAGGAGCGGGCGCGCGCCAACACCATCTTCCTGATGAGCCTGGCGCTCGGCTCGGTCATCGCCAACCCGATCTCCGGCGTGGTGCTGCGCTACTCCACCTGGCAGTGGATGTTCGTCATCGAGGCGGTGCCGTGCTTCGTCTGGGCGGCGTTCTGGGCGATCGCGATCGCTGACCGGCCGGAACAGGCGCCCTGGTTGCCGGACGCGGAGCGCGCGCGCCTCGTCGCGGCGTTGAACGCGGAACGGGCGGTCGAGGTGCCGATCCGCGGGCACTGGCTCTCCGCCATGTGGCATCCCGGCATCGTCGTCATCGCTGTCTATAATTTCCTTGCCCTCGCGGCCAACTGGGGGGTGACGATCTGGCTGCCGAGCGTGCTGAAGCAGGCGGGGCTGTCAATCATGAGCGTGGGGCTTCTCAGCGCCATCCCCTTCGCCGCGGGGGCTGCGATGATGCTCGTCGTCGCCATCAGCAGCGACAAGCGGATGGAGCGGAAATGGCACACGGTGGTCATGACCGCACTGTCCGGCGTGTTCCTGCTCGTCGCGCAGCTCTCGGGCGAGCATGCCATCGGCGTGACGATCCTGCTGCTGACCCTGTCCTTCGCCTGCTTCTACGGGCGTTTCGGGCCGTTCTGGGCGCTGCCGTCGGAGGTGCTGCCGGCCTCCGTCGCCGGGGTGGGTATCGCGGTGATCAACGGTATCGGCAACCTGGGCGGCTTCGCGGGGCCGTTTGCCTTCGGTGCCATCCGCCAGTCGACGGGCAGCTTCGCGCTGGCGCTGGCGCTCGCGGGCCTGGTGCTGGTGATCTCGGCGGTGGTGCTCGTGGCGCTGCGCATGCCGGGCCGCGCGCCAGCGCTCGCTGCCCGCCCGGCGGAGTAGCGCGGTGGTGTCAGCCGCCGGTTATCCGGCGGATTTCGCGACGGCGGCGGCGAAGTCCTCGTAGGGCATTTCGCCGGAGAGCTTCATGTCCTTCGCGCCCTTGCCATTGAAGACGAAGGTGGGCGTGCTGTCGATGCCGTAGCGCCTTTGGTCGGCGTCCTGCTCCTTGAGCAGCGCGACCTTGAGCGGCGCGTCGGCGATGGCGGCGCGGAATTGGGCGTCCGGCATGCCCCAGAGCGCCGCGATCTTGCCGAGCTCGGCGATGTTGTCGACATCGCGCGCAAAGGCCCAGGTGTCCTGGGAGGCGAACAGCGCCTCGCAGAACGGCTCGTATTTGTCGGCCGGCAGGGTGCGGGCGACCATCGCGGCGAGCAGGGCGAGGTTGTCCAGCGGGAAGTCGTGAAAGACAACGCGCAGCTTGCCGGTATCCACCAGCTCCTTCTTCGCCTGCTGCAGCGTGGTGCGGCTGAACCGCGCGCAGTGCGGGCAGGTGAGGGAGAAGAATTCCATCACCGTCACCGGCGCGTCTGCCTGGCCGATGGCGCGGATCGTCATCTTGGGGTCGGTCGAGGGCAGCGGCGCCGGTAGATTGGCGGGGGAGGGTGCCGGCACGGTGCCGCTCTGGCGGGTAGCATACCAGATGGCGCCGCCGCCCACGACGACGACGGCGGCTCCGGCAGCGATCAGTGCGCGGCGTTGCATGGCGACCTCCGGCGGAATTGTCAGCTTCTCGAGGCGTCTTATGCGTGGTGGCGCCGCGTCGTCGAGGGGCGCGGGCGTTGAATTCCTGTCATCCGCCTGTTCCGGGGCACGCGTCCGGCCCGCGGCAGCGACGCCACATGCCGGGCGCGCTCCCCGGCGCGCTCTTATTGCGCATGATCACGCGCGGTTCGGGCGGCAAGGGCTGCGCCGAGTCCCTCCAGCGCATCCCGCAGCGGTCCATCCGGCAGTGGCGCCACCGAAGCGGCGATTCGGGCCAGGGCCTCGGGCGATGGTTGCGGCGGCGCCGGACGGGGCGGAGCGGCGGCCGCGGCGGGCGCGAAGCGGAGCCGGGTCGCCGCGTCGGTGCCCAAATAGGCATTCACCCGTGCAAGCAACTGGGGCGCCAGGTGCTGCAACTCCAGCGCGATCGGCGGTCCTGCGGCCAGCGTCAGCGTGCCGGCGGCAAGGCGCTTCGGCCGGGTCACGGCGGCGATCGCGGGCCCGACCACCGCATCCCACTCCGCGAGCAGGGCGGCGATCGAGGGTGCGCGTTTCCTGAGCACCGGACGCACCAGTGGCGGCAGGATCGCTCCCAGTGCCTTGGGTGCCATGGCGCGCGGCGCATGGACGGATCGGTTCTCGCTCGTCATATCGGCTGCGTGGTTTCCGCCGCCAACCTGCTCGACTGGTACGACCGGCACAAGCGCGACCTGCCCTGGCGGCGGGGCGCGCCCGACCCCTGGCACGTCCTGCTGACCGAGACGCTGCTGCAACAGACCACCGTCGCGGCCGTGGTGCCGCACCATGCGCGTTTCCTAGCCTGCTTCTCCAGCGCCGCCGCGATGGCCGCGGTGCCGGAGGAGGAGGTGCTGCGGATGTGGGCGGGGCTTGGCTACTACGCTCGCGCCAGGCGCCTGCACGCGGCGGCGCGGATGATCGCTGCGAATGGCTTCCCCTCGGATCTCGAGGGCCTGCGGGCGCTGCCCGGCGTCGGCGCCTATACCGCGGCCGCGGTCGGGGCGATCGGACTTGGCCTGCCGGTCGTGCCGGTCGATGGGAACGTGGAGCGCGTGATGGCGCGCGTCGAGCGGATCGAGGCGCCGCTGCCTGGCGCCAAGCGCTTGATCGAGGCTGCCGTCGCGTCGGTTGGGAGGCAGAATGTGGCGCGGTCGCGCGCGGGAGATTTCGCCCAGGCGCTGTTCGACCTCGGGGCCACCGTGTGCACGCCAGCATCGCCGCGCTGTCTTGCCTGCCCGTGGCGCGATGGCTGTGCGGGCAGGGATATTGCCGCGACCCTGCCGGTGCGCGCCCCGAAGAAGCAGCGGGCGCGCTGGTTCGGGGTGCATTTCCTGCTCGAGGATTCGGCCGGCCGGGTGCTGCTGCGCCGCCGCCCACGGGAGGGGTTGCTCGGCGGCATGATGGCGCTGCCCGGCACGCCGTGGCGCCCGGCGATCTGGGAACGGGAGGAAGCGCTGGAGGCAGCGCCGGCGCAGGCTGCCTGGCAACCGCTTGGCACGGTGCGGCACGGCTTCACCCATGCCGAGCTCGACATCACGGTGCTGCGTGCGAGCGTCCCCAGGATCGAGGCCGAGGGCGAGTTGGTGCCGGCTCGGCAACTGGCGCAGGCCGGGCTGCCGAGCCTGATGCTGAAATGCGTGCGCCTCGCGGGGCTGGCGCACCCGCGCACCGCTGTCGCCCCACCTGATTGACAACCGGTCCATGGCTTCGCATCGGAACGTGTCGGACCGGAACGGGGTAGGAGCGCGCATGGACAAGACCGCAAAGGACGAGACCGAGGATAAACGCCTGGTCCGCGAACTGATCGAGAACTGGGTGCTCTGGCGCGACGCCGGCGACTGGGACCGGTTCCGAACCGTCTGGCACGATGACGGGCGGATGATGGCGACCTGGTTCCAGGGACCGGCCGAGGATTTCATCCGCGTGAGCCGGGAGGGCTGGGCGCGCGGCGTCAGCATCCTGCATTTCCTCGGCGGCATGACGATCGAGCTCGCGGGGAGCCGCGCGATCGCCCAGACCAAAATGACGATATCGCAGCGCGCGGCGGTCGAGGGCGTGCCCTGCGACGTGGTCTGCACCGGCCGCTTCTTCGATTTCCTGGAGAAGCGCGACGGGCGCTGGGGCATGGTGCTGCGCCAGCCGATCTACGAGAAGGATCGCATGGATCCGGTGACGCCGGGTGCCGCACCGGTTCTGGACCTGGCGCTGCTGGCGCAGTTTCCGGAAGGCTACCGGCATCTCGCCTACCTGCAGACGCGCATCGGCTACGCCGTGAAGCGCGACATGCCGGGCCTCAAGGGCCAGGAGGTCGAGGCGCTCTACGCGCGCGGCCGCACCTGGCTCGCCGGCCAGCCGCTTGGCCGGTAAGAACCCCGTCACGCCATCGAGGACATCGCCATGAAGACCCGCGCCGCCGTTGCCCACGCCCCGAAGCAGCCACTCGTGATCGAGGAGATCGAGATCGAAGGCCCGAAGCAGGGGGAGGTGCTGGTCGAGATCAGGGCGACGGGCATCTGCCACACCGATGAGTTCACGCTCTCCGGCGCCGATCCCGAGGGGCTGTTCCCGTGCATCCTGGGTCACGAGGGCGCGGGCGTGGTGGTGGAATGCGGGCCGGGCGTCACAGCGCTCAAGCCAGGCGACCATGTGATCCCGCTCTACACGCCGGAATGCCGGCAGTGCGAATACTGCCTCAGCCGCAAAACCAATCTCTGCGTCGCGATCCGCGCGACGCAGGGCAAGGGGGTGATGCCCGACGGCACCAGCCGGTTCCGCTGCTCCGGCGCGCCAGTCTATCATTACATGGGCACATCGACCTTCGCGAACCACACGGTGCTGCCTGAAATCGCGCTCGCGAAAATCCGCTCCGACGCGCCGTTCGAGAAGGTCTGCTACATCGGCTGTGGGGTGACCACGGGGATCGGTGCGGTCATCAACACCGCGAAGGCGGAGGCCGGCTGTCGCGCGGTGGTGTTCGGGCTCGGCGGCATCGGGCTCAACGTGGTGCAGGGCCTTCGCATGGTCGGTGCGGAGCAGATCGTGGGTGTCGACCTGAACCCCGCGCGCCGCGCGCTCGCGGAAAAATTCGGTATGACGGATTTCGTCAATCCGAGCGAGGTGGA
This sequence comes from uncultured Pseudomonadota bacterium, assembly GCA_963764465.1. GTDB lineage: Bacteria > Pseudomonadota > Alphaproteobacteria > Acetobacterales > Acetobacteraceae > JAJXXT01. The sequence continues at coordinate 431,973 of CAVXSO010000002.1, forward strand.
AGGCGATCTCGTCGCCCATCTCGTGGCGCTGACCAAGGGTGGCGCCGATTACAGCTTCGAGTGTATCGGCAGCGTGGGCGTGATGCGCCAGGCACTGGAATGTGCGCATCGTGGCTGGGGCAAGTCCGTCATCATCGGCGTTGCCGGCGCGGGCCAAGAGATCAGCACGCGACCGTTCCAGCTCGTCACCGGCCGGGTCTGGATGGGCACGGCCTTCGGCGGCGCGCGCGGGCGCACCGACGTGCCGCGCATCGTCGACTGGTACATGGACGGGCGGATCAACATCGATGACCTGATCACGCATGTGATCCCGCTCGAGCGCATCAACGAGGGGTTTGAGATGATGCGCCGCGGAGAGAGTATCCGCACCGTGGTCCGTTTCTGAGATGAGTGAGCCGGCGCCCCGTCATCCGCATTACGACGCGCTGATCACGCGGGCGGCCGAGATCGCGCCGGTTGCCTGCGCGGTCGCGCATCCCTGCGACGCGCCATCGCTCGGGGCCGCGCTGGAGGCGGCGCGCGAGGGGCTGTTCGCGCCAATCCTGGTGGGGCCGGAGGCGCGCATTCGCCGCGTCGCCGCGGAGGCGGGGCTCGACGTCGTGGGCCATCCGATCGAGGACACGCCGCACAGCCATGCCAGCGCCGAGCGCGCTGTCGCCCTGGTGCGTGAGGGCACCGCGAAGCTGCTGATGAAAGGCTCGCTGCACACGGACGAGCTGATGGGCGCCGTGGTGGCGCGCGACACCGGCCTGCGTACCGCGCGGCGCATCAGCCATGTCTTCATCATGGACGTGCCGCGCTATCATGAGCCGCTGTTCATCACCGACGCCGCGATCAACATCGCGCCCGATCTCGAGACGAAGGCCGATATCCTGCGCAACGTCATCGACCTGCATCGCGGGCTCGGCCTTGGCCCGCCGCGCGTGGCGATCCTCTCGGCGGTGGAAACCGTGACGCAGAAGATCCCGAGCACGATCGACGCAGCGGCGCTTTGCAAGATGGCGGAGCGGCGGCAGATCGTGGGCGGCCTGGTCGACGGGCCGCTGGCGCTCGATAACGCGATCGACCCGGAGTCCGCGCGCATCAAGGGTATCGAGTCCGAGGTTGCGGGCCGAGCCCAGGTGCTGCTGGTGCCGGACCTCGAGGCGGGCAACATGCTGGCCAAGAACCTGACTTTTCTCGGCGGCGCCGACGCCGCGGGGATCGTGATGGGCGCGCGCGTGCCGATCATCCTGACCAGCCGTGCCGACAGCCGGCGCACGCGGCTCGCCTCCTGCGCGGTTGCCGTTCTCTACGCGCAGCATCTGGCACAGGCCGCGGCGGAGAAGATGGCGTGAGGCGCCGTTGCGCCGCCGTCGGCGCGGGCCGCCTTGCTACTGGCCGCGTGGCGGCGGCGTAGACAGGGACGATGCTCGCGGCGATCCTCGCCCGCTGAGCCGTGGGGGACGTCGGATCCGCAAGCCCAGGCGCCGGATGGGCTGGCTTGCTTTGCGCGCATGGGTCACCTAGCTGACAATATCATAACGCTGCTTATTATATGGCGCATGCCCAATGACCTGCTGTTCCTGCTGCACGACCTCGCGCGTCACTCCCGCATGGAGGCGGACCGGCGTGCCGCCGCCCAGGGCCTCACGCTCGCGCAGTGGAAGATCCTGATCTATCTCGAGCGCCAGGCCGGGCTGTCGCAGAAGGAACTGGCCGAGATCCTGGAGGTGGAGCCGATCACCATCGCCCGCCTGATCGACCGGCTTGAGACCCGTGGCCTGGTGCAACGCCGCGACGATCCCTCGGATCGGCGGATCTGGCGCCTGCACCTGACCAAGGGCGCGGGCCCGGTGCTCAAGGCGCTTGCGCATGAGCGTGCGGCCATGGTCGAGGCAACCACCAAAGGGCTTACCCGCGCCGAGATTGCCGCCGTCGCCACGGCGATGGAGCGGATGAAGGAGAATGTCGTCGCCGGTCTCCGTGCCCGCGAGGTGGAGGCGGCCTGATGTCGCAAGCTACTGTGAGCGCCCGTGTTGGCTCGGCCGAACCGGCCGCACGTCAGCGCAGCCGTCCGCGGCTGCTCCGTTCGCTGCTGATGCTGGGCGGCATCGCCATCGTGCTGATCGGTTCCCTGACGTTCTGGCTGCGCAGCGGGCGCTGGGTCTCGATCGACGATTCTTACGTGCGGGCCACCAAGCTGCTCGTCGCGACCGACGTCTCCGGCATTGTCGCGAGTGTCAACGTGCACGAAGGCGAGCGCGTCACCAAGGGTCAGGTCCTGTTCCGGCTCGACCCACACGCCTTCCAGATCGCGCTCGATCACGCCAAGGCCGAGCTCGCGACCGCGCGGCTGACCATGGCCAGTGCCCAGCGCGATTACTATCGCATGCTCAAGGACGAGGCGGCGATGGCAGCCAACGTCGCTTCGGACCGCATCACGTTCGACCGCACCGCGAAGCTGGTGGGCCGTGGCGATGTGGCCCGCTCCGACTACGACACCGCGCGTTACAAGCTTGAGGCGGACACCGCGACGCTCGCCTCGCTCAAGGACCAGGCCGCCGTACAGCTCATCAAGCTCGGCGGCAGCCCGGATCTGCCGGTCGATGACAGGCCGGCCGTCGCCGCGGCGCAGGCGAACGTCGCCGAGGCCCAGCGCCAGTACGACCACAGCATCGTGCGGGCGGCGTTCTCGGGCATCGTGACGCAGGTGTCCAACCTGGCGGTTGGTACCTATCTGCCGGCCGCGACTGCGGCATTCGGGCTCGTTTCGGGCACCAACATCTGGGTCGAGGCCAACCCGAAGGAGACGGAACTGACCTGGGTAAAGCCGGGCGACCAGGTAGACGTAACGGTGGACACCTATCCCGGCCATGTCTGGAAGGGGGTGGTGCAGAGCGTGGCACCTGCCTCCGGCGCCGAGTTCTCCGTGCTGCCGGCGCAGAACGCATCCGGCAACTGGGTGAAGGTGGTGCAGCGCATCCCGTTGCGGGTCCAGCTCGATCCCACCCAAGACATGCCGGTGCTGCGGTCCGGCATGAGCGTCACGGCGGATGTCGATACCGGACATGTACGCACACTCTCCGATCTCTGGCCCTGGTAGCCCCGCGGGCCGGGCATGAATCCGCACTCGGCACCGCATCGCGGGCTCATCACGATCTGTCTGATGGCGGCGACGCTGATGCAGGCGCTGGATTCCACGATCGCGAACGTGGCGCTGCCCTACATGCAGGGTGCGCTCGCCGCGACTTCGGACCAGATTACCTGGGTGTTGACCTCCTACGTCGTTGCCGCCGCCATCATGACGGCACCGGTGGGGTGGATGGGGATGCGCTTCGGCCGCAAGCAGCTCTTCATCGTCTGCCTGGCGGGCTTCACGGTCGCGTCGATGCTCTGTGGTGCCGCGCAGTCGCTGCCGCAGATCGTGCTATTCCGTCTGATCCAGGGCAGTTTCGGTGCCGCGCTCGTGCCGCTGTCACAGGCAACCCTGCTCGACATCTATCCCGCCGAGCAGCGTGGCCAAGCGATGGCGATCTGGGGCATGGGCGTGATGGTGGGCCCGATCCTCGGGCCCACGCTCGGTGGCTATCTGACCGAATTCTACAACTGGCGCTGGGTGTTCTACGTCAATCTGCCGTTCGGCATCCTCGCGATTGCGGGGCTCGTGGTCTTCATGCCGCGTGGCGAGCCCAACACGGGCATGCGCTTCGACTGGACCGGATTCATGGCGCTGGCACTCGGCGTCGGCGCACTGCAGATGATGCTCGACCGCGGCGAAACAAAGGACTGGTTCGGCTCGCGCGAAATCATCGTCGAGGCGGTGCTCGCGGGCACCGGCTTCTACCTGTTCCTCGTCCACATCTTCACCGCCGAGAAGCCGTTCATCCCGCCGCGTATCTTTCGCAACGGCAATTATTCCTCGGCCTCCGGCCTGATGTTCTCGATCGGCGTGGTATTGCTCGCTTCCTCGGCGCTGCTTGCCCCGTACCTGCAGACCCTCGCGGGCTATCCGGTCGTGAGCGCTGGCTTGATCATGGCGCCGCGCGGCATCGGCACGATGATCGCGATGATGATGGTGGGCCGCCTGACGACGCGCGTTGATCCGCGCAAGCTGATGGGGTTCGGCGTCCTCGTGATGTGCTGGTCGTTCTGGCGCATGTCGACGTGGACGCCGGATGCGAGCGAGCAGGAGATCATCTTCACCATCGTGATCCAGGGCTTCGCGATGGGCTTTGTCTTCGTGCCGCTGCAGGTTGTGGCCTTCGCGACATTGGACCCTGCGTTGCGCGGCGACGGCACCGCCTTGCTCAGCCTGTTCCGCAATATCGGTTCGGCGATCGGCGTATCCGTCACGGAACTGGTGCTGGCGCGTAACCAGCAGATCGTTCACTCGTCCCTCGCCGCCCTCATGACACCCTTCAACCGCATCCTCGGCGCTGGACCGAATGCCGCCATGGCGCCGATCAAGCCGCTGGGTTCGGCGCTGTCGCTGCCACCGCTCGGCATCCAACCGACAACGGCGATACCCTATGGGGCGGCTGTATCGCCCAACAATCCGCTTGGCGCGGCGGTTCTCAATCAGATGATCAACTTCCAGGCCAGCGTCATCGGCTATATCGACGACTACAGGCTGATGTTCTGGACGTCGCTGCCTGCGGTGCTGCTCCTGTTCCTCATGCGCCGCCCCGGAATCGTCGCCAAGCCGTCGGCACACGAGGCAATGGAATAGGTAACGGTAGACTCCGACGTGCACCTGGCGATCCGACCCAACTGCGAGTGCTGCGGTCGTGACCTGCCGAACGGCGATCCCGCCGCGCGCATTTGCACCTTCGAATGCACGTTCTGCGCCGAGTGTTCCGGGACACGCTTCGGCGGGCGCTGCCCGAATTGCGGTGGCGACCTGGTGCTACGCCCGACACGCCCGGCCGCCATGCTGGAGCGCTTTCCCGTTTCGGCTGAGCGTGTGCGCAGGGCACACAAGGAGTGCGCGGGGACCTGATGCCCGCCCCCCGTTACCCGGTGGCCGACCCTAGCTCCTCGCGGACCAGCGCCACCCAGTAGGCGGAGCCGAGCGGGATGATCTCGTCGTTGAAATCATAGATCGGCGTGTGCAACGCGGCCCCTCTGGGGTCCACGCCATTGCCGATGCGCATGAATGCCCCGCGGCAGCGCAACAGCATTTCCGCGAAATCCTCGCCGCCGGTGGAGGGCGTCACGTTGCCATCAACATTCTCCGCGCCAGCGACCGCGGCGGCGGCGGCCATGGCCACCGGCACCGCTTCGTCGTGGTTGACGAGCGCGGTGCCACGACGCAGGTACGCTACCTCCGCCGAACAGCCCTGTGCCGCGGCGAGGCTCGCCGCCAATTCCTGCACCCGCCGCTCCAGCGTGTCGCGCACTGCTTCGGTATAGGAACGGGCCGTGCCTGCCACCGTCACCTCGGCCGGCATGACGTTCGGCGATTCCGCCGAGCCGCCACCAACATAGCCGACGCTGATCACGGCCTGCGCCGCGGAGGCGATGTTGCGGCTGACGATCGTCTGCAGGCCAAGCAGGAAATAACCCAACGCCACGGTCGCGTCCGTCGCCAGGTGCGGCGTCGAGCCGCCATGTCCGCCGGTGCCGCGGAACGTGACCGACCAGCGATCGCCAGCCGCGAGCATCGGGCCGCGCCTGGTGGCGAACTGGCCCACCGGAACGCCGGGCGAATTGTGAAGGCCATAGACCGCGTCGCAAGGAAACCGCTCGAAGAGCCCGTCGGCGAGCATTGCCCTCGCGCCGCCGCGGCCTTCCTCGGCGGGCTGAAAGATGAAATGAACCGCGCCGCCGAAATCCGGATTCTCAGCCAGCGCGCGCGCCGCGCCGAGCAGCATCGTTGTGTGCCCGTCATGACCGCACGCATGCATCACGCCGGGATTTTGGGAGGCATGCGGCAGGCCCGTTTCCTCACGGATGGCGAGCGCATCCATGTCCGCGCGCAGGCCGATCGCACGCTGCCCCGGCCGCCGGCCGCGCAGCGTGCCGACCACGCCGGTCCTGCCCACGCCTTCCACCACGTCCACGCCCCATTCGCGCAACTTCGCGGCGACGAGGGCGGCGGTGCGCACCTCCTCCAGCCCCATCTCCGGGTGGGCGTGGATGTCGCGGCGGATCGCCGTCAGCTCGGGGTGAAAACGTGCGAGTCTTGCGCGGGCATCCTGCAGGAGATCGGTCATGCGGCGAGGCTACGACGCATTCCTACGCGGCGCCACGCCTCGCCTCGACGCGTGTCTCCGCGAGGTGGTCGAAGCGGCGGGTGAAGGTGCCAAGCCCCATCGTCTGCGAGCGCAGCTCGATGATCATGTCGTGCAGCTCCGCCGCCGGCACCAGCGCCTCCACATCGTCCCAGCCTGGCCAGCCGACGCGTTCGGCGTAGCCCAGGATCTGCCCGCGCCGGCCCGTCAGCAGGCGCTGCGCGCGGGCGGTGTACTCGTTTGGCACGCTGATGGTGACGCGCTCGATCGGCTCCAGCAGCACCGGGTCGGCTTTTGCCAGGGCCTCCTGCATCGCGATCCGCGTCGCCGTGCGGAAGGCCATGTCGGAACTGTCCACGCTGTGAAACTGCCCATCGTGCAGCGTCACCGCAATGTCCACCACCGGATAACCGAACGGTCCCTTGCGGGCGGCCTCCTCCGCCGCCTCGCCAACCGCGGGGATGAAGTTGCGCGGCACGGCACCGCCCACGATGCGATCGATGAACTCGAAGCCCGCCCCGCGCGGTCGCGGCGCGATCTCGATCTTCACGTCGGCGAACTGTCCGTGTCCGCCGGTCTGCCGCTTCAGCCTTCCGTGTTCGTGCACGCCACGGCGGATCGTTTCGCGATACGCGACCTGCGGCGTATGGCCCGTGACCTTGAGCCCGCCAATCCGGCCCAGACGCTCGATCGCGGCGTTGAGATGGATCTCGCCCTGGCCGTGCAGCACCGTCTCGCCGGCCTCCGTGTGCGTGAGCGTGAGCGACGGATCCTCTTCCAGCAGCTTCTGCAGCGTGCCCGAGAGTTTCACGTCGTCCTTGCGGTCCGTGGTCGCGATTGCGAGCGAAAAGACCGGGGCGGGTGGAACGGGGAAGGGCAGGGTTTCCGGGCCGTTGGTGCTGACGGTGGCACCCGTCGCCACGCTGTCGAGCCGACCGAGTGCGACCACCTCGCCCGCCTGCGCCTCCGTGGTTTTCGTGGGTTCGCCGGCGGGGAAGCGCTGGATGCCGCCGAGCCGGCTGGCCCCGAGCGTCACGCCGTCGCGCAGCGTCCCGCGCCAGACGCGCGCGAAGGAGAGCTTGCCGGCATGCCCCGCGTGCTGGGTGCGGAACACCTGTGCGAGCACCGGGCCGGAGGCGGCGACGCCGAGCCGTTCCGCGGTTTCCTGCACGAAGGGCGCGTCGTGGCGAAGCTTTTTCCACAGGCGCCGGACGCCGTGCATCTCCTGCGCCGCGCCCAGCAGCACTTCCACCACGTTGCCGGCGGCAAGGTCCTTGCGCAGGTCCGCGTAAAGCTCGGCGGGCGTCGGCTTGACATCTTCCAGCACTTTTTCCAGCAGCGCGTCGTCGTGGTCCGCGAGAACCTCGACCAGCTTGTCGAGCGCCTCCTGCTCCGGCCCCTGCATGTCCGACGGCACGGCCATCATCTCCGACGCCTGTCCGCTGCGGTAGCGGTAGGCCCGCGCACTCACCAGGTCGACATAGCCGGTGACATGGCCGGCCTCCGCCATCGGCACCTGGCAGAGGGCGAGTGGCATGCGCGCCTGCGCCTGCAGCGCCGCCAGTGTCTCCGCGAGCCCACCCTCGAGCGTGTCGATCCTGTTGATCAGCACGAGGTGCGGAATGCGCCGCTCCGCGAGCTGGTGCAGGATCGGTGCCACGGTCAGCGCGCGGGCGGGCGCGGGATCGCAGACGACCACGGCAATGTCCGCCACGCTCAGAGCCGCCGCGGTTTCGTGGGCAAACTCGACGGAGCCCGGGCAATCCAGGATCGCCCATTCGTCGCCGAGGAAACTGCCATGGCCGACGCGCGTTTCCGTCGTCGGCGGCCGGTTGCGTGGATCGGCGGGCTTGCGGGCGGGGGATCCGGCCGCCTCCAGCAGCGCCTCGAAAAGCGTGGACTTTCCGCTCCCCGACGGCCCCACCAGGGCGACCGTGCGTGGGCTTCTTGCGGCATTGTCTCCGGCCATGGCGTCCCTCCCGTTCGCGAGGGCGCCCGGGCGTGACGCCCTTCAAGGGGGAGCCTAGACCCGGAAACGGCCCAAGCGGGAGTCCCCCTTCAATCCGGCCGCGAGGATTCCATCGGCAGCGGGTCGAGCAGCATGTTAAGCCGGCCGGTGGCAAGCGAGGCAAACGCCGTCAGCAGGGCGTGCCGGCGCGGGGTGGGCAGCCTATGTTCCGGTGCGGCGCGCAGTTCCACCGCCTCGCCATCCGCGGCGATGATCAGGCCCGTGGTCTCGGGGATCAGCGCCTGGGGAAAATCCGTGTCCACGGCGAAGAACAGCCGGTCGCAATATTCGCGGTATTCCTCCCATTTCCGGTCGCTTTCGTAGTCGGCGCGGCCGGACTTCACCTCGATGCAGACAAAACCGCGATCCGGCAGCAGGGCGAGGATGTCCGCGCGCCTTCCGTTCGGCAGCGGCACCTCGGCGAGCGGCGCCCAGCCTCGCGCGCGGCAGAGGCGCGCCGCTGCCCGGTGGATGACGCGGGTGCGTGCGGCCGCGTCCAGAGCCTCACTCATGCACCGGCGTCGCCCATTGGCGCGTTGCCGACCAGCCGGTCGATCGCCAGAGCCAGATCGAGGTCGCGCTGTGACAGCGCTCCGGCGTCGTGCGTGGACAGCACGATGTCCACGCGGTTGTAGACATTCGACCACTCAGGGTGATGATCATGCTTCTCGGCAAGCAGGGCCACGCGGGTCATGAAGGCGAAGGCTGCGGAAAAATCGGCGAAGCGGAAGGAGCGTGCGATGGCGTCGCGCCCTTCCACCAGTTCCCATGCCGGCGGAATCTGCTTGCGCTGTGCCTTGGTGAGTTTCGGTATCCTGGCCACGGTCTGTCTTCCTTGATGGTGGTGAGCGGGGGTCGGCGATGAAGGGCACGCTGGCGCCGGATGCCGAGGCGATCGCCGCCATGGCCGAGCGGGCGCTGGCGGCAATCCCCGAACAGCTGCGCCGCCATGTGCGCGGGGTTGCCATCATGGTCGATGAGCTTGCCGATGACGAGACTCTCGACGAGCTCGGCATCGAGAGCCCCTACGACCTTACCGGCCTTTACGACGGCGTGCCGCTCGGCGAGAAGGATTCCGGCGCCACGCCGCGAGGGCCGGACACGATCCATCTCTACCGCCAGGCGATCCTGCTGGAATGGATCGAGACCGGCGAGACGCTGGAGCGGCTGGTGCGCAACGTGCTGATCCACGAAATCGCGCATCATTTCGGCTTCAGCGACGCCGCGATCGCGCGCCTGGAACGGGAAGGGTGAGTTCCGCCACACGCGCGCGCAGCACCGGCAACAACTCGCTGCCGAACCATGGGTTGCCCCGCTCCCACGCCATGGTGCGCCAGGACGGGTGCGGCAACGGCAGGAAGCGCGGCAGGTGCTGGCGGAACGCGCGGACATGCGTGCCAACCGAACCCGGACCGAGGTAGCGCCCCTGGGCGTAGGAGCCGACGAGCAGGATCGTCTCCAGTGCCGGCATCCGTTCCAGCAGCCGTGGATGCCAGGTCGGCGCGCAGACGGGGCGTGGCGGCGCGTCGCCCCCCTGGGGCAGGCGGCCCGGATAGCACAGCCCCATCGGCACGATGGCGATGCGCGCGGTGTCGTAGAAGACGTCGGAGCCGATCCCCATCCATTCGCGCAGCCGCGCGCCGGAAGCGTCGTCCCAGGGAATGCCGCTCGCGTGCACCTTCGTCCCCGGCGCCTGGCCGACGACGAGCAGCCTCGCCGTCGCCGAGACGCGCAGAACCGGCCGCGGGCCGAGCGGCAGGTCGGCGCAGAGGTGGCAGGCACGCGCCGCCGCAACCACACCGTCCAGAATTGGGTCGTCTGGACGGGCATTGTCCAGGCATGCAGCTCCACGGGTTGAGCGGGCCATGCGCCGGTCATAGCCTGTCCGCGACACCTTGGAGAGACGTGTGAACGCATTGCCCTTCGCCTGCGAGAAACGGCCCGCGACCGGCGCGCGCGGCATGGTCGTCACCAACCATCCGCTGGGGTCCGCTGCCGGCAGCGAGATCCTTCTCGCCGGCGGTAACGCGATCGACGCGGCGGTGGCCGCATTGTTCGCGCTGACCGTCGTCGAGCCGATGATGGTGGGCGTGCTCGGTGGCGGGCTCATGCATCTGCGGCTGGCCTCGGGCGAGCACTTGGTGCTGGACGGGATCAGCACCGCCCCGGCGCGCGCGCATGGTGCTATGTACGAACCGGTGTCCGACGTGCTGCCGGACTACCAGGAGACGGCGGGTCGTAAGAATCTCGTGGGTCCGCTTGCGGTCGCCGTGCCGTCCGCCTTGGCCGCGTGGTGCGAAGCGCTGGCGAAATTCGGCACCAAGGACCTGGCGGAGGTGATGGCGCCGGCGATCCGCCTCGCCGAGGACGGGTTCACCACCACGCCCTACCTGCGCGAATGCGTGGCGGACACGGCGGCTGATCTCGCGGAAGACGCGGAGCTCGCGGCCATGCTGCTGCCGGGCGGCGAGCCGATTCCCGCGGGCACGCGGCTACGCCGGCCCGATTATGCCGCGAGCCTGCGGGTGATCGCCGCCGAGGGGCCGGCGGCGCTGTATGGCGGCCGGCTCGGCAAGGCACTCGCGGCCTTCATGCGTGCCAGCGGCGGGCTGATCGACGAGCAGGATCTGGCGGCGGTGCGCACCATCACCCGCGCGCCCATCCGCGCAAGCTATCGCGGGCACGAGATCGTCGGCCCGCCGCCGCCATCCTCGGCCGGCGTGCATATCGCGCAGATGCTCGCGATCCTCGAAGGTTTCGACATCGCGCGCCTCGGCTTCGCGACCCCCGATGGCGCGCACCTGCTGGCGGAGGTGCTGAAGATCGCGTTCGCCGACCGTGCGGTAGCGACCGCGGACCCAGCCTTCGTCGAGGTGCCGGTGGAGCGGCTGATCTCGCGCGCCTACGCTGCCGAGCGACGTGCCGCGATCGCGATGCACCGCGCGCAGGACTGGAAACCCGGTGTCGCGCCGAAGGAATCCGCGGACACCACGCATGTCACGGTGGCCGACCACCAGGGCAATGTCGTCGCCGCGACGCAGACGATCAACGGCCTGTTCGGCGCGCGCATCGCGGTGCCTGGCACCGGGATGATCTGCAACAACTATATGTATAATTTCGACCCGCATCCCGGACACGCGCTTTCCATCGCGCCGGGCAAGCGGGTCTTCACCTCGATGGCGCCGACGATCGCGCTGCGCGACGGCAAGCTTGCCTTCGCGCTCGGCCTGCCGGGGGGGCTGCGCATATTCGGCTCGGCGATGCAGGCGCTGGTCAACCTCATCGACCATCGCATGACGCCGCAGCAGGCGGTGGAGGCGCCGCGAGTCTGGACGCAGGGACATCTGCTCGAACTCGAACCCGCGATCCCGGATGCGACCGCCGAGGCGCTTGCCGGGCGCGGGCACCGCATCGCCCGCGTGCCGCGCATCGGCGGCGGCATGAACGCGATTGCCTGGGCGCCGGATGGCACGATGACGGGTGCGGCCTGCTGGCGCGCCGATGGCACGCCCGTCGCACTCTCCGGCGGCCTGGCACGCCCCGGCGTGCGTTTCTCCATCTGACAACTGTCTAAGCCGATAGGGGCAAAGAGTGACCGAGACCATCGTCATCCTCGACATGATGAACCCGGCGCGTGTGGACAAGCTGCGCGAACTGTTGCCGGAGGGCATGGTGCTCACCCACGGCACGGAGCGCAGCGAGGAGCACCGCTGTGCCATCATCGCCGAGGCGGATTATGCCATCACCGGCCAGGTGGAGGTGACCGGTACCGTGCTGCGCGCGGCGAAGCGTCTCAAGCTGCTGCACAAATGGGGCGTGGGAGTCGATAATATCGATCTCGAAACGGCGAAGGCCTGTGGCATCGCGGTCGCGCGCACGACCGGTAGCAATGCGATGGCGGTCGCCGAACACGCGATGGGGCTGATGCTTGCTGCCTTGCGCAACATCGGTTACGGCCACGCGGAATTGCGCGAGGGGCGCTGGGCCGGCGGTGCCATGCCGCAGGAAGCGCGCCTACTCTCCGGCAAGACCGTGGGCATCGTGGGATTTGGCGCCATCGGCCGCAACGTCGCGCGCATGCTGGCGGGGTTTGGCTGCACCATTCTTTACAACAAACCAACCCCGCTGCCGGCGGCGGAGGAACGGACGCTGGGCGTTTCCTACGCGACGGTTGCCGAGATGCTGCCCAAGGTCGATGTGCTCTCGCTTCATTGTCCGCTGGTGCCGGAGACGGTGAACCTGATCAACGCGCAGGCGCTTGCCGCCATGAAACCCAGCGCCGTGCTGGTCAACGTGGCGCGCGGTGGCGTGGTGGACGAGATGGCGCTGGCGCATGCGTTGCGTAACCGTATCATCCATGCCGCTGCTGCCGACGTGTACGAGATCGAGCCGGTGCCCGCGGATCACCCGCTGCTGTCGCTGCCCAACGCGGTGGTCACGCCGCATCTCGCGGCGGGGGCGGCGGACAATTTCGAGCCCACGGTCACGCGCATGTTCGACAACATGCGCCGCTTCGGCCGCGGTGCGCCCATCCGCGAGGGAGACCGCGTCGTCTAGGTGACAGAATCTGCCGTGACCGAGCCGTAACTTTACCGGCGCCGGGGTTGCTTCTAAGCAGCCGGCATGGACGCCGCAATCCCGTTCGATCCGCACCGGTTCGAGAGCGCCGCCGCGCATTATCGCGCCGGGCGTCCCGCTTACGCGCCTTCGCTGGTGCGCCGCGTAGCGGTCGCGACGCGCCTCGGCGATGCTCATCGCGTGCTCGATCTCGGCTGCGGTCCCGGGTCGCTTGCCATCGGCTCTGCATTCTTTGCCGGCGAGGTGCTCGCCATCGACCCCGAGCCGCGCATGCTCGAGGAAGCCGCGGCCGCGGCGCAGGGGCTGGCGCCGAACGTCATTTTCCGGCTCGGCAGCTCGAACGATCTCGATGTTTCGCTCGCGCCGTTCCATCTCGCCGTGATGGGGCGCTCCTTCCACTGGATGGATCGGCCCGCGGCACTCGCGACGCTGGACAGGATGATCGAGCCAGGCGGCGCCGGTGTTTTGTTCGGCGATGAGCATCCCGTGGTACCGGCAAATGCCTGGCGAGCTGCCTGGCGCGACGTGCTGGAACGCTACGCGCAGAACGAGGAGCTGCGCCGGCGCCGGCGTGACGGCTCGTGGGTTAGGCATGAGGCGGTCTTGCTGGAATCCGCATTCTGCCACCTGGAATCGGTTTCCATCATTGAGCGCCGGCGGCGCACGGCGGGGAACCTCATCGAGCAGGCGCTGTCGCGGTCAAGCACCTCGCGCGCCCGGATCGGTGCGCGGGCGGATGCCATGGTTGAGGAGCTGCGCGGCTTGCTGGAACGCATCGCGCCAGGTGGTTCGCTCGACGAGGTCGTGGGCTGCAACGCGCTGATCGCGCGGCGAGGTCGCTGACCGTCAGGCCAGCGCGTATTCCACTTCCGGTTCGTAAGCGGCGTGCTCCTTGCCCAGCCGTGAGCTGAACAGGGTGAAATGCCCGACCTCGAACGGCTCGGTGCGAAACAGGTTGTGGCGCTGGACGAAAGCGGCGAGCTTGTCGGGTGCCGCGTTGTCGAGCCGCGCCAGCGAGACATGTGGCGCGAACCGCCGCCGCTCCGGCTCCAGTCCTGCTCGTTGCAGAGCCGTTTCGATTTTGCCCTGCAGGTGCTCCAGCCGTTCGTTGCGCTCCACGCCCACCCACAGCATCGTCTCCCGTCCCGCCTTGGCGAAGGTGCCAATGGCGGCGAGCGCGAGCGGAAAGCGCCGCGCACGCAGGGCGGCGAGTGCATGGTCCACTTCCTCGGCGCGGAACGGTGGCACTTCGCCGATGAAGCGCAGCGTCAGGTGCAGGTTATCGGCCGGAATCCACCGCGCGCCAGGCACGCCGCCGCCCAGTGCGGCCAGTCGCTCGCGGAGCTCCCATGGCAGGTCGAGGGCGACGAACAACCTCATGTGGTCCCGACCTCCGCCAGCAGTTTGATGACCAGCGGCAGGAGGTGCGTGACGACAATGCGTACGCCCTTGGCGTTGGGGTGGATATGGTCCGGCTGATTCAGTGCCGGGTCGGCCGCGACACCGGTCAGGAAGAAATCTTCGTAGAGGATGCCGGGCCGTGCGCCGAGCCGGGTGAAAACCGCGCGGAATGCCTGCTCGTATTGCGGGCCGAGATTGGGGGGGGCGTACATGCCCGCCAGCAGCACCGGAATGTGCCGCGCCTCGAGCTTGTCCAGGATCGCCGACAAATTCTTCTCAGTGCTCGCGGGGTCGAGCCCACGCAGCCCGTCATTGCCGCCGAGTTCCACGATTGCCGCGTCGGCGCCGTCCGCCAGCACCCAGTCCAGCCGCGCCAACCCACCCGCGGAGGTGTCGCCCGAGACCGCGCCATCGATCAGGTGCACGGGATGCCCCGCCTCCGCCAGCGCGGCCGAGAGCTGGGCCTGAAATGCGTCCGCCGCGGGCAGGCCGTAGCCAGCCGAAAGGCTGTCGCCCAGGATCAGCAGGCGCGGGACCGGCTTACGCGGTGAAGCAGGGGCGGCGGCGAGGAGGCACAGGGTAAGCAGCGCGCGCCGCGTGATGCCCGATTGGCGAGAGGGCGGGGACGGGCCATATCGGTGAGCCATGGACAGTCTCGCTCCGTCGCCTGCCTCCCGATCCGCCACGCCGCCAGAACGGGGCCTGCGAATCGCCGTCGAGGATCTCCACCTGACGGTGCCCGCCGCCCACGGGCCGGTCAACATCCTTCGCGGCATCGACATGAACGTCGAGCCGGGCGAGGCGGTAGGCCTGGTCGGGCCCTCCGGTAGCGGCAAAACCAGCTTGCTTATGGTGCTCGCAGGGTTGGAACGGCCGACATCGGGGCGTGTCAGGCTTGGCGAGCGGGATATCGCGCCGCTGGGCGAGGACGCGCTCGCCCGCCTGCGCCGCGACGAGATCGGCATCGTGTTCCAGAGCTTCTACCTCATCCCGACCATGACGGCGTGGGAGAACGTCGCCGTGCCGCTGGAACTCGCGGGCATGCGCGATGCCAGGCGCAAGGCCGAGGCGGCGCTCGCCGCTGTGGGCCTGAGCCACAGGCTGCTGCACCGGCCGGATCAGCTTTCCGGCGGCGAGCAGCAGCGCGTCGCGCTCGCCCGCGCCGTGGTCGCGAGGCCGCGCCTGCTGCTGGCCGACGAGCCCACCGGCAATCTCGACGGCGAGACCGGGCGCGCGGTGATGGAGTTGCTGTTCGCGCTGCGCCAGTCGACCGGCGCCACCCTGCTGCTCATCACCCACGACGAGGCACTCGCCGCGCGCTGCGACCGCGTCATTGCCATGGCGGACGGCAGGATCGCGTGAGGCTGCTGCTGACGCTGGCCAGGCGGGAGCTGCGTGCCGGCACGCGCGGCCTGCGCATCGTCATTGCCTGCCTCGCCCTGGGCGTCGCCGCCATCGCCGGCGTCGGCTCGCTGCGCGAGGGGATCGCGCGCGGGCTCGCCGCCCAGGGCTCGACGCTGCTTGGCGGCGACCTCGACATCGAGAGCGCCTCGGCGCGGCTGCCAGAGGGGCTCTCCGCCTGGTTCCGGGCGCGCGGGGCGAAGGTCTCGGAAGTGATCACGCTGCGCTCGATGCTCATCGCGCCGTCCGGCAAACGGTTGCTGGTGGAGCTGAAGGCAGTGGATGATGCCTGGCCGCTGCTCGGTGCGTCGGGCCTGGCACCAGGCGTGCTGGTGCCGAAGGATAGCGTGGCCGGGCTGGTGGGCGAGGCGCTGGTCGCCGAGCGTCTTGGCATCGCACCCGGCGAGATGGTGCAACTCGGCAACGAACACTTCCGCTATCTCGGCCTGCTGCCACACGAGCCGGACCGGGTGGCCACGCCCTCGATTCTGGGTCCGCGCGTGCTGGTTCCGCTCGCCAGCCTCGACAAGGCGGATCTGATCGTCACCGGCGCCTTCTTCGACGACCATTTGCGCGTGCTGCTCGCACATGCGGCCGACGTGCCCGCGACGCTGCGCGCGCTCGCAGCGGCGTTTCCCGACAATGGCTGGCATATCCGCACGGCACGCGACGCGGCGCCGGGGCTTTCGCGCTTCATCGACCGTACCTCGCTGTTCCTCACGTTGGTCGGGCTCACTGCGTTGCTGGTGGGTGGCATTGGCGTCGCCAACGGTACCGGCGCCTGGCTCGCCGCGCGGGCCCGCAGCATCGCGGTGCTGCGCTGCCTCGGCGCCTCTGGCGGGCTGGTGACGGCGCTGGCGATGACCCAGGTGCTGGCGCTCGCGGCACTCGGCATCGCGATCGGCGTCGTGCTCGGCGCGGCGTTGCCCTACGTCGCCGTCGCGGCACTGGGTGATGTGCTTCCAGTGAAGCCGCAGCTTGGCGTGTTCCCGCTGCCCCTGGCGCTGGCGGCGCTCTTCGGGTTGCTGACGGCGGCGAGCTTCGGCATCTGGCCGCTCGGCCGTACCGCGCGCATTCCCGGCGCGGCGCTGTTCCGGGCGAGCATCACGGTTACGGGGCGAGTCGACTGGCGCACCGCCGCCGCGGGGCTGGTGCTCGCCGCCTGCCTCGTCGCGCTTACGATCGGAACGGCGCAGGACCAGCGCTTCGCCGCCGGGTTCTGCGCCGCGGCGGTCGGTACGCTGGCGCTGTTCCGCGCCGGCGCCTGGGTGCTGATGCTCGTCACCTCCCGCCTGCCGGCGCCCGGCGCCGCCGCACGACTTGGCCTCGGCAACCTCTCCCGCCCCGGCATGTCGACACCGCTGATGCTGGTCTCGGTCGGGCTTGGCCTCGCCACCCTCGCCTCCGTCGCCCTCGTTCAGGGCAACGTGCAGCGGGAGCTCGGCGGCGCGATGCCGGTGCGCGCGCCGAGCTTCTACTTCATCGATATCCAGCCGGAGGAGCTCGCGACATTCGAGCACATCGTGCGGCTGACGCCCGGTGTGTCCGATGTCGAAACGGTGCCGAGCCTGCGTGCCCATGTCGTCGCCGTGAACGGGGTGCCGGCGGCGCAGGTGCGCGCGACGCCCGGCACGCGCTGGGCGCTCAATGGCGACCGCGGTCTCACCTACGCCGCAACGCCGCCGCCGGGAACGGACCTGGTGGCCGGGCAATGGTGGCCGGCCGACTATGCCGGCCCGCCGCTCGTTTCCTTCGATGTGGGCCTCGCCGCAGGCTGGGGCGTGCATATCGGCGACACGC
Organism: uncultured Pseudomonadota bacterium; assembly: GCA_963764465.1. Lineage (GTDB taxonomy): Bacteria > Pseudomonadota > Alphaproteobacteria > Acetobacterales > Acetobacteraceae > JAJXXT01. The sequence goes on from CAVXSO010000002.1 coordinate 449,376, forward strand.
TCACGCTCAACGTACTCGGGCGCAACGTGACGTTGCGCATCGCCAGCCTGCGCCGCATCGCCTGGCGGTCGCTCGCGCTCAACTTCGCGATGGTCGCCAGCCCAGGGCTGCTTTCCGGCGCGCCGCACACCTTCATCGCCACAGCCCGCACCGACCCGTCTGTGGACTCCATCCTGCTGCGCCGCGTCACCGATGCGTTGCCCAATGTCTCGGCGATCCGGGTTGCCGATGTGCTCGCTACCGTCGCCGCCCTGTTCGGCCAGCTCGGCACCGCGCTGGCCGCGACTGGGTCGCTGGCGCTGGCGGCTGGCGCCCTGGTGCTGGCCGGCGCCGTCGCCGCCGGCCGGGCGCGGCGGGTGCGAGAGGCGGTGATCCTCAAGACGCTGGGGGCGAGCCGGGCGCAGATTCGCGCCGCCTGGCTGATCGAGTTCGGTATCCTGGGCATCGCCGCCGGCGCCATCGCGGCGGTGGTGGGGACCGGGGCGAGCTGGGCGGTGGTGCGGCTGGTGATGCATGGGACCTGGGTGTTCCTGCCGCGGACACTCGCCATGGTGGTCCTGCTGTCCCTTGGATTGATGCTTCTGGTAGGTTTCGCGGGGACGGAAGCGGCGCTGCGCGCGAAGGCTGGCCCCCTGTTGCGTAACGAATAGGAGCTGGAGGGCGCGAAAATCGGCGGTTTTCCGTGCCCCGCCCCGCGGCGCCGGGCTTCGTTGCCCAACCGTCGCATTACCGCGATTTTGCTTGATCCTGTTGGTTCAGGCGCCAAAATGTGGCGTGAGGGGCCGGATGCCCCGCAGAGGAAAAATCGATGGCCTTCAACCCCAACTACCGCGCCTACCCCGCTGCTGGCATTGCCGATGCCGCGGTGCTGGATGCGGGCCTGCGCGCCTATATGCTGCGCGTCTACAACTGGATGGCGTCGGGCTTGGTGCTGACCGGCATCGTCGCCTACGCGATCGCCAACACCGCGCTGTTCGATGTGTTCTACCCGCTGGTGCAGACACCGCGCGGCCCGATGCATGTGCCTGGCGGGCTCGCATACGTTGCGATGTTCGCGCCGCTGGTCTTCGTCATGGTGCTGCAGTTCGGCGTCAACCGGCTGTCCACCCAGGCGGCGCAGGCCCTCTACTGGGCGTTCTGCGTGGCGATGGGTGCGTCGCTGACCAGCATCTTCATCGTCTACACGCATGAGAGCATTGTACGCGTGTTCTTCATCGCCGCCGCGACCTTCGCCGGCATGAGCCTCTACGGCTATACCACGCGCGCGGACCTCACGCGGTTCGGCAGCTTCCTGATCATGGGGCTGATCGGCATCATCATCGCGTCGCTGGTGAACATGTTCATCGGCAGCGCGGGCCTGCAGTTCGCGATCTCCGTGATCGGTGTGCTGGTGTTCGTTGGGCTCACCGCCTACGACACGCAGCGGATCAAGTCCGACTACGTGAACGCGGTCAACGGCTACGGGCCGGAGATGGCGGCGAAGCGCAGCGTCTATGACAGCCTGCAACTGCTGCTGAACTTCATCAACCTGTTCCTGCTGATGCTGCAACTGTTCGGCAACCGCAGCAGCAACAACTGACAGGTGGTGGGCGGCGGTTTCTGGCGCCGCCCAGGTTTGGACGTGGGTGGATAAAGAAGGGGCGGGTACCTCTCCGGGTCCCGCCCCTTTTCGTTGCCTTCGGCGTACCAGCCCTCAGATAATGGTCTTGAGGAAATCGTTGAGCTTGGTGGCGGCCGTCGGCTTGTCGGTGCGATCGAGTGCCGCGAGTTCGGCCGCGAGCCGGTCCATCGCCGCCTCGTAGATCTGCCGCTCGGAGAAGCTCTGGTCCGGCTGGCCGGCGTTGCGGTGCAGATCGCGCACCACCTCGGCGATGGCGATCGGGTCGCCGGAGTTAATCTTCGCCTCGTATTCCTGCGCCCGGCGCGACCACATCGTGCGCTTGATGCGTGCCTTGCCGCGCAGCACAGTCATTGCCTCGTCGAACATCTTGCGGTTGGCAAGCTTGCGCAGCCCGGCGGAACGCGCCTTGGCGACCGGCACGCGCAGCGTCATGCGGTTCTCTTCGAAGGTGATGTGGATAAGCTCCAGCCGGTGGCCGGCAATCTCCTCGGTCGCGATGCGCTCGACCTTGCCCACGCCATGCGTCGGATAGACGACATAGTCGCCCTCGGCGAAGGTCTCGGCCTTCGCCGGCAGGCGCGGCGCGATGATCGGCCGACCAGGCGGCATCGGCGGTCGTGGCGGCGCCTGCGGCGGGCGCACCTGGCCAGCCGATACCGGCTGCGCCACGGGGACAGTCTGCGGCGGGGCGGCGGCAGGAGCCGGCGCCGGTTTCGCTTCGGCGGAAGCTGGCTGCGGCTTCGGGCTCGGTTTGGCTTCCACGTGTCGGACGGCGGTCGGGTTCGGCGGGTTCTTCACGGTATCCTGCTTGCGGGGGTCCGACGCCGGGGTTGCGGCGGCGGTCTTGGGTGTCGGCGTCGCGGTAGGCTTCCCGGACGCCGCGGGCTTTTTGATGGTCGCCGGCTTCGCGGCCTTTGCTTCCGGCGCCGGCTTGGCGGGTTTCACGTCCTTCGTCCCGGTCTTGGCCGCAGCCTTGGGCGAGGGCTTGCCTGCCGTCTTCTGTGGCTTCGCGACGGCCCGGTCCTTGGCGGGCTGATGCGGGGCGGACTGCACCGCTTTCTCTCCCTTGGCCGCCGAGACCTTCGTCGCCGGCTTCTTCGCTGTCGTCGTGTCGGGCTTGCGCGCCGCGGGCGCCTTGGCCGCGGGCTTCTTTACCGTCGTCATGACTTCGCCAATCCTCCAAACCCGGCGCGTGCGAGCCCGGCCAGAGCGCGCGGGGGAGAGGCCCGCGTCATCCGGCCCAAGGCGCGTGAATACGCCTGAAAACCTGTCGGAACACAGGTGAAAGCCGGGACGGGGCCGGAAAGTACCGCTCGGCCCCGGCTTATCGCCTGTCATCGTCTCATAACATGAAAAAGACGTTGAGTCAGGGGGCGGAGGCGAAGGTAATCGCTACCTGGGCTTACGGCTTGCCGGGCTCCGGCGAGAACAGTGCCTCCTTGCCCGGCTTGCCCTTCCAGTCGTCGGCATCCGCCGGCGCCTCGCCCTTGCGGGTGATGTTCGGCCATTGCGCCGCGAATTCCCGGTTGCGTTCCAGCCAGGGGGTGCCACGGTCGTCGCTATCGGGCAGGATTGCCTCGGCGGGGCATTCCGGTTCGCAGACGCCGCAGTCGATGCACTCGTCCGGCGCGATGACGAGCATGTTCTCGCCCACGTAGAAGCAGTCGACGGGGCAAACCTCAACACAGTCCATGTATTTGCAGCGTATGCAGTTTTCGGTGACCACGTAGGTCATCGGCGGCTCCCGGTTCTATCGCTCGCGGCGGTTATCGACGCCGCGGGGTATGGGGCCGGTTCCGCCTGAGGGCAAGACGTCCCGGGCTCCGGAACTTCACGATAGAGCAGTCGTGCCTCCGCCGGCGGGCCGCGGCGGGCCGCCAGCGCCAGCACTTCCAGCACCCGTACACGCCCGCCGACCGCCAGGGTCAGCACGTCCCCGGCCCGGATCGTCGCGTGTGGCTTGTCGGTCGGGTGGCGGTTGACGCGGATCGCGCCCTCGGCGGCGAGCCGCGCGCATTGTGCCCGCTGGCGCAGCACACGAGCGCACCACAGCCATGCGTCCAGCCGTTGGCTCGCGGGGGAAGCGCCGTGCGCCCCCTGATCGGCGCCGGTCATCTCGTCGCGGGGTTCGGAGGTCGCAACGTGGCGAGCACGGCAAAGGGGCCATGATCCGTGGCCGGCGCCTGGGCTTCTGCGGCCGAAGGATCTGGCCGGCGACGGACGGCGACGAAGCGTGGCGGTGCCGGCGGTCCGGCGACCCCCTCCGGCAACACGGCTCCTGGCAGCAGCCGGAACCCGAGTGCGCGCAGCACCGAGGGGAGATTGGCCCGCGTGATACCGAGCCGTGGCGCCAGATCCTCGGGCAGCAGCGACGGACCACCCGAGGCGGCGCGCGCCAGTTCGCCCGCCACGCGTTCGGCGATATCGAGACGGAGCAGCACTGGCCCCGCCGCCAGCCAGCCAAGGGTGAGGCAAAAGTCTTCGTCCCATCCGCCGCGTGGGGCGGCGATGAGGCCCGGTGCTGGCAGCACGGGCTCCTCGCGCCCGGCGGCGAGTGCGAGCAGCCGCGCCCGCAGCAAGGCCGGCGCCGGCTTCAGCAACGCGGGCATGTAGGTGGCGAAGCGCCCGGCGCGCACGCCCGCCGCCGCGAGAGCCTTGCGTTCGTTCGCCGGCATGAACGCCGAGCCCGCCCGCAATATGCCGAGCGATTCGCCCAGGCGATGCACGATCCCGCGCAGCGCCGGCGCCCTGGCGCCCGCCTCCAACTCCGCGAGCGGCAGCAGCGTCCGGCGCACCATCGCGTCCGCCCATGCCTGCAGCCGGGCGCGTATGCGCTCGCGCTCGGCGCCGTCGAGGAACTCGGAACCGCGCACCGCAACCAGCGGGCGCATGCAAGCGGGCCCCGCCCGCAGCCGCGCGATTGCGACGCCATCCCACGCAATCTGCCCCGCCGGCAGCAGTGTGAAGGCTTCGTCCGACGCAGCCTCGAGCCGGGCCACGCGACGCGGCATTTCGCCGCGCAACGCCCGGCGCGCGGCGCGCAGTACCAGCCGCCGCTCCGCCCCCGCCGTCGCCTGGTCGGGGATGAACTCGAAGCCCTCGACATGCCCGACGCCGTGCCCCTCGACGACGACCAGGCCGCGTGCCGTGACGGCGGAAAGCAGGTCGTCCGCGGCACCTTCTTCCAGCCGGCGCAGCAGGTGCGCCGCCCGGCGATCGACGAAGCGGCTCATCAGGCGCTCGTGCAGCGCGTCCGACAGCCGGTCCTCGAGGTCGCGCGCCTCACCCTGAAAGCGCGCCGCGTCCTCAAGCCAGCCGGGACGGGCCGCGACATAAGCCCAGATGCGCACGCCGGCGAGGCGTTGCATCAGCGTATCGATATCGCCGTCGCTGCGGTCGAGAAGCGCGAGCTGGCTCGCGATCCATGACGCCGGCAGCCTTCCCTCACGCGCTAGGTGCTGGAAGACACGGGCGCAGAAGCGCGCATGCGTATCGTCCGAGAGCTTGCGGAAATCCGGGATCTGGCAGGCTTCCCATAGCCGGCGCACGCGTGCCGGCCGGTCCGCGAGGCCGAGAATGTCGGTGTCGGTGGCGAGGGCCGACAGCGTCTCCGCATCGCTCGCCTCGTTGCCGCGCACCAGGCCCTGACGCGGCGGTGGGGCCGCAAGGCTCGCGAGCAGGAGGGGCACCGAGCTCGTGTCGAGTTCCGAATTGCGCCAGCAGAGCTGCTCCAGCGGCTCGAAGCTGTGGTTTTCTACCGCGGCGGCGATGGCATCCGAAAGCGGCGGGCAGGTCGCGGTGGTGCCGAACGTGCCGTCGCGCATGCCGCGCCCGGCGCGCCCGGCGATCTGGCCGATCTCCGCCGGATGCAGGCGGCGGGGGCGCTGGCCATCGAATTTCTGCAGACCGGCAAAGGCAACATGCTCGACATCCATGTTGAGCCCCATGCCGATCGCATCGGTCGCGACCAGGAAATCCACCTCCTTCTGCTGGTAGAGCGCCACCTGCGCGTTACGGGTGCGTGGCGAAAGGCGGCCCATCACCAGTGCGCAGCCGCCGCGCCGGCGCCGCACGGCTTCCGCGATCGCGTAGACTTCGCCGGCCGAGAACGCGACGATGGCGCTGCGCGGCGGCAGGCGCGAGAGCTTGGCGTGGCCGGCATGGGTAAGCTGCGACAAGCGCGGGCGGGTCTCGACCTCCACGCCCGGCACCAGGCGCTGGAGCAGCGGGCGGATGGTCTCCGCACCCAGGAACATGGTCTCCACCAAACCGCGCGCGTTCAGCAGCCGATCAGTGAAGACGTGGCCGCGATCGGGGTCGGCGCAGAGCTGAATCTCGTCCACGGCGACGAACTCGACGGCGCGGTCGAGCGGCATCGCCTCCGCCGTGCAGGCGAACCAGCGGGCACCTGGTGGAACAATCTTTTCCTCGCCGGTGATCAGCGCCACCTGCGCGGGGCCGCGCACGGCCACCATGCGGTCGTAGTTCTCCCGCGCCAGAAGCCGCAGTGGAAAGCCGATGATCCCGGAGGCATGGGCGAGCAGCCGCGTGATCGCCAGATGCGTCTTGCCGGTGTTGGTGGGGCCCAGCACGGCCCGCACCCGAGGTGCGAATCCCGACATGCCCGAATGGTCGGATTGAGCGGCGCCCAGCGCAAGAGGGAACACCCGATCGGAGTGTGTCGCGCCGATGACAATCGACCCGGTGCCGCGGGCAATGAAACACATTTGGCAGGAACGAGACCGGCAACAGCGCTGCACCGCACGCTGATCGCGTTCTGTCTACCGCCAGGAACGCCGATTCCGGCGAATCGTGGTCGGCGGCGCGCTCCTGGACGTGGTGACGCTGGGCCGCTGGTGCTTCTGGCAAGTCACCGCGATGCGTCGTTATTTCTGGTCGCACACGGCGCTCGAAAACGACTCGCTCGAACATGTGGGAACCGGGCGCCAGCTTTCTCTCGGATTCCTGCTTGCGGTTGCGGTGATGGCGCCCGCCCTCGTGCTCCGCGCGTTGCTCCGTCTCGAGTTCGAGCACGGCAAGGCCTTTACGAGCCTACCGCTCCAGATCGTTGGCTATTTCCTGTTGGAGTATGCCGCGTTCCGGGCCCGGTGCCGCCGGCTGACACGCACGGGGCCTGGCGTGGTGTGCGCCTATGGATGTCGGGTTCAGGCCGGGTCTATGCCATCCTCTCGGTGCTGTGGATGGCGGTGGTCATCGTCACGCGGGGCGCTGGCTACCCATGGTGTGCCGCGTCACTCGAACGCTAAAAGATGCGTCACACGCGTTCCGGCGGACAGCAAGAACAGTTTCGCGCGACGGGCAGCGGCCTGTTTCGCCGCGCCTGGTGGATCTGGCTGCTCGGCCTGTTGCCGTTGCTGGTGTCCGTCGGCGGAAGCGTGTGGGCGACCATGCTGCGGGTGCGCCATGTCACCGGCGACCGCATGATCGCCGGCATGGTGCTGATGCCACTGCCGCTGTTCCTGCATCCGATGCGCCTGGGGCGGGAGTGGCGCTGGTGGGCGGAGGACCTGGCGCTCGGCGAGGCGCGGGGCGCGTATCGCCGCGATCATTGCCTTCACGTATCTCCTGGTGCTGCTGGCCTTGGTCGTTGTTACGTGCATTTTCACGTATCAGCGCGCCTGGAAGCGTGTGGTCGGAGCTCGCGCCGTGATCGGTACCGGGATGTCGGCTAATTTGCGGCCGAGGACAGCGTGCCAGCGCCGTTCGGGCGGTGCTCGTCAACGCCCTCGGCTTTGCGGGTTTCTGTGGCAAGCGCCGACGTCTGCGATGGCATGGCCAGTCGCACGGCCGGTGAGCGAGGCGATCGCGAGCAACGTGGTGATGGGGGGCGGAGCCGAAATCGCCCCCCCGCTGGGCTCAATGGGCATTGGTAGAGGTGCCGGGCGCTGGCGTTACGCGACGCAGCAATGGCACCAGCAGCGTCGCCAGGATGAAGGCGAGCATGATGGCGCGGAACGCGTCGGCAAAGGCCAGTGTCGCAGCCTCGCGATAGGCGAGGTGCCAGAGCTGCGTCAGCGCGGCGGTGTGCCCGCCGTCGGCGACACCGGGCAGCGCCCCATAGCGCGCCTGCGTGCCGTGCAGGAAACGCTCCATCGCCAGGTTCGCTGGCGTCAGGTGAGAGGCGATGCGCAGGAAATGCTCGTTGGTGCGGTCGTTGAGGATCGCGGCGCTTGTCGCGATGCCCACTGCGCCGCCGAGATTGCGCATCATGTTGAACAGCCCGCTCGCGTATTTGAGCCGTGCCGGCGGCAGGCTGCCGAGGCCGAGATTGACCGCCGGTGCCACCGCGAAGACCTGCGGAAATCCGCGTAGCAGCTGTGGCAGCAGAAACTGGTCGGCACCCCACTCATGGGTGATGAAGGAATAGCTCCACATCGCGAGCCCGAAACTCGCCAGCCCCGCCATCATGAGCCAGCGCAGGTCGAATTTGCGCGCCAGCACGATGTAGAACGGCACGCCGATAACCGACGCCACGCCGGTCGAAAAGATTGCAGTTCCAATCTGCCAGGCGCTGAGCCCGCGTACGTAGCCGAGGAAAAGCGGCGTCAGGTAGATCGTGGTGAATATGCCGATGCCGGTGACGAAGGACAGGAAGCAGCCGAGCGCGAAATTGCGGTCGGCGAGCGCGCGCAGGTCCACTACCGGGTTGCGTACCGTGAGGCTGCGCACGGCGAAAAGTACCAGCGCGATGCCCGCAACCCAGGCCGTTGTGCGGATCGTTGCGTCGCTGAACCAGTTCCAGCGCGTGCCTTCCTCCAGCGTGTATTCGAGGGAACCCAGCCCAACCGCCATCAGCACGATGCCCAGGTAGTCCGCCTCGCGCAGTAGCGAGAAATCCGGCTCGTCGATCCGCACCATGCCTGGCACCAGCAGCGTGATGGCGAGGCCAGGCACGAGATTGACGTAGAACAGCCAGTGCCAGTCGAGATTGTCGGTGATCCACCCGCCGATCACGGGGCCCAGCGTCGGCGCGATCGAGGCGATGGTGCCGACCACGGCGGCCGAGTAAACCCGTTTCGGTCCGGGAAAGAAATGGAAGGACGAGGTGAAGACGATCGGGATCATCGAGGCGCCGAGCATGCCCTGCAGGGCGCGGAAGGCGATCATGCTCTGGATGTTCCAGGCGATACCGCAGAGCAGGCTCGCGAGCGTAAATCCCGCCGCCGAAATGGTGAACAGCCAACGCGTGGAGAGCAGCCGTGTGAGCCAGCCAGAGAGCGGGATCATCACGATCTCCGCGATCAGGTAGGCGGTCTGGACCCAAGAGATCTCGTCCTGGGCCGCCGAAAGCCCGCCGCCGATTTCCTGCAACGACGAGGCGACGATCTGGATGTCCAGCAGGGCGATGAACATGCCCACGCACATCACGACGAAGGGCCGGATCGATGGATCGGACGACCGCGCGTTCATTTGTCGCTGCTCCGCGTGTCCACGTCCACCACCGCCGACAGGCCAGGCCGCAGCAGGCCAGGCGTCGCGGCTGTGTCGTTGAGCAGGATGCGCACGGGTACGCGCTGCACGATCTTGGTGAAGTTGCCGGTGGCGTTTTCCGGCGGAATCACGCTGAACACGGCGCCCGTCGCGGGCGAGAGGCTCGTGACACGGCCCTCGAAAACGCGGCCGGGAAGGGCGTCCACGCGCACATGCGCTGTCTCGCCGGCGCGCATGCGGGCCAACTGGTCCTCCTTGAAATTGGCATTCACCCAGAGCCCGTGCGCGGGTACCACGGAAAGCAGCGTGGAACCGACGGAGACATAGCTGCCCAGCTGCGCTCCCCGGTCGCCCACATAGCCATCGATCGGCGAGCGAATCACGGTGTAGCCGACGTTGAGTTCCGAGGCGCGAAGGGTGGCATGGGACGCGGTCAGCGCCGCGCGCGCCGCCTCGATCTGGGCGGACAGAACCTTGAGTTGGCGGACCGAGGCGGCGAGCGATGCCCGTGCCTGTGCGGCGGCTGAAATGGCCTCGGCGTTTGCCGCATCGGAACGCTGTGCCTGCTGCACCGATCCGGCGGCCGTGCGGGCCAGGGCGCCGTAGCGCCGCGCGTCGGCGGTCGCGAAGTTCGCCCGCGCGTCGGCCGCACGCAGGTTCGCCTCCGCCTGTGCGATCGCCGCCTGCTGGACCCCGACCTGGGCGTTCAGGTCGTCGAGCATTGCCTCGCGCTGCGCCACCTGTGCCTTGGCGCCGGCGAGAGCGGCCTCGTAGTCCCGGTCATCGAGGCGCAGCAGAACCTGGCCGGCATGGACGAACTGGTTGTCCGTCACCTCCACCGCGGCGACGAAGCCGGCGACGTGAGGCGCGATCGGTGTCACGTCGCCGCCGACATAGGCGTCGTCCGTGCTTTCGATGAAGCGCCCCGCCTCCCACCAGTGCCGTGCATAGACGATACCAAGACCCAGCAGCACAAAAAGCCCGGCGGCGACCGCGAGGCGCGTCAGCGCCCTCTGATCGGCTGGCGCACCAATTGCACCGGCATCCCGGCGCAGCAGCCCGCTCATGATACCGCTTCCTTCTTGCCGTCCGGCTCGGCGCAGAGGCGCCGCGCCGCCTCGCTCGCGGCGGGGCCGGGAGCCAGACGGAACCCTTCCCGCGTCATCCGCTTGCCGCTCACCGCGTCGGTCAACACCGGTTCGGCCTGCTTGCCTGTTTCCCGGTCCACCAGGACGACGCGCGGACCCTCGGGCGCGAAATGCTTGTTGCCCCAGGCGAGCAGGGACCACAGCACAGGCTGGAAATCCCGCCCGCGCTCGGTGAGCACATACTCGTAGCGTGGCGGCTTCTCGCTGTAGCATCGCTTTTCCAGCAGCCCGGCTTCCACCAGGCCGTGCAGCCGCCGCGTCAGCATGTTGGGCGCAATCGGCAGGCTCTTCTGGAACTGATCGAACCGCGTGAGGCCGCGTGCGGCGTCGCGCAGGATCAGGATGCTCCACCACTCGCCGACGCGCTCGAGGCTGCGCGCGATGGGGCAGGGCATGGTGTCGAACCGGGTGCGTTGCATGTGATCGCCTCGCGGATGACTTGCGTGATGCAAGCGACATAAGGTAGTTGCTTTCATAATGCAAGTGACAATCCGCGCCATCGCTACCCGGGTTGAAAACCGCCGGCGCCGTCCGCATATCGCCGGCCGCGAAAGGAGGTCGGGGCATGGACCAGGTGGCGGAGAAACATGAATTCGGGGCCGAGGTCGGGCGGCTGCTCGATCTCGTGGTGCACTCGCTCTACTCGGAGCGAGAAATTTTCTTGCGTGAGCTGGTCGCGAACGCCGCGGACGCCACGGACCGCCGTCGCTTCGAGGCGCTGACCGACAAGAACCTGACGTTGCCGGAGAATGCCCGCATCCTGATCGCCGCCGACAAAGCCGCGCGCACGCTCACGATCTCTGACTCCGGCATCGGCATGCGGCGCGAGGAACTGATCGCGCATCTTGGCACCATCGCGCGTTCCGGCACCCGCGCCTTTGGCGAGCAACTGGGCGCGGCCAGGCCCGAGGAGCGGCCGAGCCTGATCGGGCAGTTCGGCGTCGGCTTCTACGCCGCGTTCATGGTGGCGGACCGCGTGGTGGTGACGTCGCGCCACGCTGGCGAGGAATCCGCCTGGCGCTGGGAGAGCGAGGGGCGCGGCGGTTACGAGATCGCGCCCGCCGAGCGCGAGGCGGCGGGTACCGACGTGGTGCTGCACGTCAAGGCGGATGCCGAGGAATATCTCGATCCCACGCGGCTCGAGGCGGTGGTGCGCAAATGGGCGGACCACATCACCGTAGCGATCGCGATCCTGCGCGACGGCAGGGAGGAGGCGGCGAACGAGGGCACGGCGCTGTGGCGCAGGGCGAAGGCGGAACTTTCCGAGGAGGACGCGACCAGCTTCTACCGCGGGCTCGGCAACCTGTTCGACAAGCCGCTCGCGACGCTGCACTGGCGGGCGGAGGGCGCGCTCGAATTCTACGCACTGCTCTTCGTGCCCGCGACGCCGCCGATGTTCGTCGCCAGCGAGGAGCGCCGGAGCCGCGTGCGGCTGCATGTGCGCCGCATGTTCATCACCGACGAGGCGGAGCTGCTGCCGCCCTGGCTGCGCTTCGTACAGGGCGTGGTGGACACCGAGGACCTGCCGCTCAACGTCTCGCGCGAGATGCTGCAGGCGACCCCGGTGCTGGGGCGCATCCGCCGCGCCGTGACCAACCGGGTGATCACCGAGCTCACGACGCTCGCGAAGAATGCGGAAACCTATGTGCCGTTCTGGGAGAAGTTTGGAGGCGTGCTGAAGGAAGCTGCCTGGGACGAGGCAGGCGACGCGGAGAAAGCAGCCGCTCTCTGGCGCTTCCGTTCCACTGAAGTCGAGGGCTGGACCTCCCTCGCGGAGTACGTCGCGCGGATGAAGCCCGGGCAGGAATCGATCTACGTGCTCGCCGGCGAGGACGCGGCGGCGCTGGCTCACGCGCCGGTGCTGGAAGGGTTCCGCGCCCGCGGCGTCGAGGTGCTGCTGGCGGCCGACCCGATCGACGCCTTCTGGCCCGACCGGTTCGACCGTTTCGACGGCAGGAAGGTCCGCCGTGCCGGTACTGCGCAGGAGGAACTGGCGAAGCTGCCCGTGCTCGCCGAGGCGGAGGGAACGGAGGCGGATGTTGGCACGCTGCTGAAGGCGATGAAGTCCGCCCTCGGCGACGCAGTGGCCGATGTGCGCGCGACCTCGCTGCTGGCCGAGAGCGCGGTGATGTTGGTCTCCGCGGGGGGCGTGGATCTGCAGGTGCAGCGCATGCTGCGCCGCGCCGGCCGCGCCGGGGCCGAGCAGCCGCCGGTGCTGGAGATCAACCCGCGGCACAAGCTGATCGCAGCATTGGCGGCGCGCGCCTCGGCGGTGGAGGATATCGCCGCCGAGGCTTCGGTGCTGCTCGACCTCGCGCGCATCGGTGACGGCGACGCCCCGCGTGACCCGGCGGGCTTTGCGCGCGCCGTGGAGAACGCGCTCGCGAAATAAGAGCTCTTTCCGCCACGCCGTTTCCGTGGAAACTCGCAGGCAGCAAGGGGGACCGCGATGATCGAACAGACACTGCCGCTTACCGATGCAGCGCAGGGCGCGCGCGTGGTGCATGCGGCGCGGCCTCGGGAGCTCGCGGCGCTGCTCACGAAACTGCCAAAGGCACAGGCAGAGTTCGTCGCTGCATCCGGCTTTGCCGCCAAGGCGGAGGAACTGCTGCTGCTGCCGGGTGAAGGCGGCGTGGACGCGATTTTCGGGCTCGGGAGCGCGGAAGGGCCGTTCGTGTGGGGCGCGCTCGCGACCAGGCTTCCGGCTGGGACCTGGCGGTTCGGGGAGGGCGTAGAGGACGCCACGCAGGCAACGCTCGGATTCTGCCTCGGCGCCTATCGCTACACCGCGTTCAAGCCGGCGAAGCCTGGCCCGGTGCTGCTGCGTGCACCCGGCGTTGTGTCCGCCGAGCGCGAGGCGCAGGCGGCCTGGATGGTGCGCGATCTGGTCAACGCGCCAGCCAACCTGCTCGGCCCCACGGAGCTTGCGGAGGCCGCTGCCGACCTCGCTCGCCTCTTCGGGGCCAGCGCCGCGCTGACCAAGGGCGATGCGCTCGCCCGTGACTACCCAACCGTGTTTGCTGTCGGGAACGGTTCCGAACGGGCGCCGGTTGTTGCCAAATTCGCCTGGTCGGGCGCGGGGCCGGAGGCGCCGCTGATCTCACTCTGCGGCAAGGGCGTCGTGTTTGACACCGGCGGCTACGACCTGAAGCCTTCGGCGGCGATGCTGCGGATGAAGAAGGACATGGGCGGCGCCGCGACGATGCTGGGCCTCGCGCGGCTGATCATGGCGGCCGGGCTGCCGGTGCGCCTCGAGGTCGCGATCGGCTGCGTGGAGAACTCCGTCTCGGGTCACGCCATGCGACCGCTCGACGTGGTGCGCACGCGCCGTGGCCTTTCGGTCGAGATCGGCAATACCGATGCCGAGGGACGGCTGGTGCTGTGCGACCTTCTGGCCGAGGCATCCGACCGCAAGCCGGCGCTGCTGATGAATGCGGCGACGCTCACGGGGGCGGCGCGCGTCGCGCTCGGCCCCGACCTTCCGGCGCTGTTCTGCAACGACGACGGCTGGGCCGAGGCGCTGCTCGCGGCCGGGGCGCGCGTGCACGACCCGTTGTGGCGGTTGCCACTCTGGGACGGATACGATTCCTGGCTCGATTCGCCGGTCGCCGATCTCAACAATGTCGCCAGCAAGCCGATGGCCGGCGCCGTCACTGCCGCACTGTTCATGCGCCGCTTCGTTGCCCCCGGCGTGCCCTGGGCGCACCTCGACCTGTACGCATGGAACGATTCGCCGCGGGCCGGGCGCCCCGAGGGGGGCGAGGCGATGGCCATGCGCGCCGTGGCCGCGGCGCTGGCGGAGCGTTTCGGCGCCGGTTGATCGCCCGAGCCCGCCGCGCGCCCGGGAAATCGCCGACGGGGCGTATCACGGTCGGCGAAGATGCAGTCTGCCGCTTCGTCCGATCGATACGTTAAAGACGGCGTGAGCGTCGTCGTGCCGGACCGGCTGCGCAATTGTTACGGAAAACTGGCGTGGACGTAATGAGGCCGACATCGGCCGACAAGAGAGGCGCGCGTAGGCCCACGGGGTAGCGCCGGGTGTGGCGCATGCGAGAAAAGGAATCGACCCATGGCCATGGCAATGACAGGTGAGCAACTCGTTGGAGTTCTGCGCGAGACCATCGGTGCTCTCGTCAAGCGCGACGGTGACGATCTTTCCGCGCGGCAGCTGGCGGTATTCCTCGACTGCTATCTCAAGGAAGGCGCGCATACCGTGCGCGGCCTTTCGACCGATCTTGAGATTTCCAAGCCGGCGGTGACGCGCGCGCTGGACCGTCTGTGTGAGCTCGACCTCACGCGCCGAAAGACCGACCCTGCGGACCGCCGCAGCGTGCTGGTGCAGCGGACCACGAGGGGCTCTTCTTATCTGCGCGAGCTGCGCAACGTGATGACGGCCGCGGCCTCGCCGCGTCACGCGCGCTGAACGACGGACGCCTGGCTGGTTCCGTCAGACCGTCACCGGGGGCGGCTGACGGAACCGGTCGAGCGCGTAGTCGTTGACGTGTCCGAAGGAGATGCCGTGCCGGAAATCGGCGACCTTGCGCCCGTTCTCCTCGCGGTATCCCCAGGCCGCCTGTTCAGCGAACGGCCTTGAGGGGCTGAAGAACGCCTGCTGGTGATAGACCGGTACGCCTACGGGCGTGGTGTGCATCACCAGCGAGAAACGCGTGCGGCTTGGATCCTTGATCGGCGTGCCGCCATGCGGCAGTTGCGGGTGCCAGATCAGCGCATCGCCGGCCTCGACGTGCAGCTCCTTGACGGCGAGGCCCCGGCGCCTGCCTTCCGCCACCACGCGCGACTGATATTCGTTCCATGCCTCGCCATCGAGCGGCGGAATGTTCTCGAGCGAGTTGTACCGACGCAGCGCCATGGCCTCGCGATCCACCTCGGGGATCGTGTGACCGTACTCCATCACCTCGAGGCACCCGTTCTGGTCGCCCGCGGGCTCGAGATAGATTGTCGTTCCGAAATAGAGATATTCTGGTCTCGTACAGAAAACCGGACTGTCGCGGTGCAACGGCTGCTGCGATCCGGTTTCGTAGAACAGCGAAGTGTAGAGCGCGACCGATACGCCGAACAGCACGTCCTGGACCGCGAGAAGCAGGGTGGTACGTGAGAACAGTGCAGCAAGTTCCGGTATGGCGCAGTGCAAATTCACGATGCGCGGGTAGTGCCCGAGCTGGTTGCGGTTCGCGGCGAAGATCTCTTCGTTCGCCGCCTCGAAGCGGCGGAACGCGGCGATGGCGCCGCGGCAGGTCTCAGGCTGAACCGCGGCCTTGATGACAGTGTAGCCCCTGATCACCACTTCGAGCGCGTGGGCGCGAATGCGCTGGTCGACCGGCAGCGCGCTGATTTGTGCCACGGCGTCCGGCTTCAGGAACAGGCCCAGTGTCATGCGGTTCCCCGTCGGATACGCCCGCTTCTGCAAGCGGCGGGGCGCCCTATGCGACCAGTCTCGCTCAGCGGGCGTGGGCGGGCAATCTCTATCCGCCTGCCCATCCAGGCAGCCCAGCGATCCGCTCGTCGAACCGCTGCTGCGCGCTGATGAGCCGCTCAAGTGCCCGCTGGCTGCGCTTGGTATCCTCGGCGCTGTGCCAGGGTGTCGCCGGTTTGAGCGAGAAGGCAACGATGACGCTCGGTTTGCCGCCGCCGAAGAGATTGGATCGTGCAAGCGCGATCCGGGTGTGTAATCCGGCGCCGGCCACACGGTTATCGACCCAGAGCGCGCCGGTGGTCATTTGTTCGGCCTGGTCGTTTACCTCAACCGTCCATTGCTGTGGCCGGGTGTCCCTCAAGTGGAGCGGAATGACGCGGGCTTCGCCACCGCCTGTACCTGTGTCGGTGAGCGAGGCGAAGCTGTGGATGACAGCGGCGGGCGGTGCGCCCGCGGGAATCGCCCGCACGGTCACGCGC
The DNA here is from genome assembly GCA_963764465.1 of uncultured Pseudomonadota bacterium. Taxonomy (GTDB): domain Bacteria; phylum Pseudomonadota; class Alphaproteobacteria; order Acetobacterales; family Acetobacteraceae; genus JAJXXT01. The sequence continues at coordinate 465,510 of CAVXSO010000002.1, forward strand.
ACGTCCTGACCATCGCAGACGAGGTACTGCACGGCGAGGCCGGGTGCCGTTGTACCCCCGGCGGCGGGAGAACAATCCGGCGGCAGGCGCAGGTGCAACGCGACGAGGGGCGGCGTTCCCATGCCGCGCCCGTTGAGCAGGTGCGCGGCAAGGGGCGCCACCACGATGGCCGCCAGCGCGGTGCCGCATGCCATCAGTCCCAGGCGCGGGCTCGCATTGCCCTGTGCCGCCGGCGGCATCGTGCGCGGCCTCGGAGCCAGGTCGTCGCGGAAGGGAAGCCCGATCAGGATCTGGATCAGGATAACGATGGAGAAGAATATCCAGCCGTACAAAACATGGTCCGTTGCCGCCGCCTGGGCGCTGCCGATGTAGTGGCCGAGCGCCACGATGCCGAGCGCGCGGAACCCGTTCGCGACGACCGGTACCACCACGGACATCAGCAGGAACGCGGCGCGCTTGAGGTTGCTGCGATACATGAGCAGCCCATAGAGCGCGCCGAAGGCGATCGAGGCGATGAGGAAGCGCAGCCCCGCACAGGCCTGGGCGACGTAGAACGCGCCTTCGGGAATCCGGATCAGGAACGAGTCGATGTCGTTGGGGATGCCGAGGATGTCGAGGCTGATTCCCGTGAATCGGGTGGTGAAGGTCTGCAGCGGTCCGGTCACGAAGCCGCCGAACGGCACCAGGAAGACCAGGTACAGGAGCGGTCCCATCAGCGCGCGGAACAGCGCGGGCCCCAGTGTTGCCAGGAACAGCACCCAAATGAACCCGATCAGGGCAAGCTGACGCCCTTCCATGATGCCGAGGCGCTCGGCCAGCAGCCACGCGGCGCCGGGTACCAGCGCGAGCACGGCTGCCGCCGGGACGGGTTGCGCGCGCAGCCCGAAGATTCGGTCGCGGCGGTCCCAGGCGAGCCATGCCACGATGGGAAGGACAAAGTAGCAATGGCTGTAGGCGGTCGATGACGACCAGACATCGACGGCGGTCCCGATCTCGGCGTGGAACAAGGCGCCCAGGACAACAAGCCCGACGGCGATTGCCGGCAGGGTCGGGGCGAAGACGTAGCGGATGCGCGCGAGGTCGGCGGCTCGGGTTCGCACAAGGGCCATGCGCGATGTGGTGCCATGCCGCCGCCCGCCGCGCCAGCGCCATGCGGAGGCGACTGCGGGCGCGTCAGGCGGCCAACCGGCGCTGATTTTCCCGAGAACGGGCGCGTCGTGGTGAGTGGAGGCCGCGCTGTGCCGCGAAATTCCTGGGATTATTCCCATCCAAGGGGATGCGCCGGGCAATGGCGGACCGTGCCGGGCCATGCCGGCCGTTCATGAAAATTGACAGCCCTTCGCTTGTCGATATGGCCTGTGGCGCGTTCTTGCCAGGGCCTCGATGCGCATCTTCTTTCTCACCCAACGCGTACCGCACCCGCCCGATCGCGGCGACAAGATCGCCACGGCCCACCACGTGCGCCATCTCGCCCGATCGCACGAGGTGCATGTCTTCTGCCTCGCCGATGGGGCCGAGGATCTTGTCCATGTGGCGCCGCTTCGCGCGCTCGTCGCTTCCGTGACAGCGGTGCCTGTATCGCCCTGGCGGGCCAGGCTGCGTGCGGCGTGGGCGTTGATAACCGGCGGTTCGCTTTCGGTTGCCATGCTGTCGGAGCCCGCGTTGCGGCGGGCCGTCGCGCGGGCCGCGGCGGCGATGCCGCCCGACCTCGTGATCGTCTACAGTTCCAACGCCGCGCAGCACGCGCTCGGCCTCGCCGGCATGCCACGCATCATGAATTTCGCCGATCTCGACAGCCGGAAATTCGCGGATCTCGGCAGGAGCGCGCCTTGGCCGATGCGCCTGCTCTATGCGCAGGAAGGGCGAAGGCTGCTCTCATGGGAGCGGCGGATCGCGCATGCCTTTTCCCACTCGCTGCTGTGCACCGAGGCGGAGGCCGCGGACTTCCGCGCGCTCATTCCGGGGGAGCCCGTCAGTGTTTTCGGCAACGGCGTCGACCTCGATTATTTCGCTCCCGGCGCCGCCGAGCCGGAGGAGGATTTGCTCGTTTTCACTGGGGTCATGGACTACGCGGCCAATGTCGATGCCATGGTCTGGTTCTGTGCGGAGGTGCTACCGCGAATCCGCGCGCGGCGTCCCGCCGTGCGCCTCGCCATCGTGGGCAGTCGGCCCAACGCGGCGGTGCGGCGCCTTGGCGCGCTGCCCGGCGTGACCGTGACGGGGCGTGTGCCGGACGTGCGCCCCTGGATCGGCCGTGCCACGGTGTTCGTCGCGCCGCTGCGGCTTGCCCGCGGCATCCAGAACAAGGTCCTCGAGGCGATGGCTTCTGGCATTCCCGTCGTGGCTTCCACGGCAGCCTGGCGTGGTACCGGATTGCCAGCAGGCGAAGGGATGTTGCCCGCGGAGACGGCGGAAGCCTTCGCGGATGCGGTGCTCGAACTGCTCGCCGATCCCACGAAGCGCGCGGCGCTCGCGGCTCGCGGACGCGCCGCGATGGAGCGCGATTTTACCTGGGCGGCGCAGTTCGCCCGGCTCGATGCGGTGATCGCCGGTGTGACCGGCGGCTAGCCGAGGCCGCGAACGATCGCGGGGCCAACCAGATTTGCGACCGGCAGCGGCAACCGCTTCCAGGCGGCGATGAAAAGCCGGTATTTCGGGTTGAGCGGGTTGAGATCAGGGATCGAGGCGCCAGCGGCCAGTCGGTAGCGGTGCACGATGGGCTGCGGCTCGAACCCCCAGTTCTTCTTGAAAGCAAAGGCGCCGGTACCGCGCTTGCTGCGGCCGAAATCGAACAGCGAGAACCCGCGCGCCGCCGCACGGCGCATCACTTCCCAGTACATGAAGTCGTTGGCGTAGGCGTGTCGCGCCGCCGCGGTTCCGCCTCCGTAATAGGGAAGGATCTCGTCGCGGAAAGCGAAGTTCATCACCGCGGCGATGGGGGTGCCGTGGTCGCGTATGGTGACGATCTCGGCATCCTCGCCAAATGCGTCGAGCAATGCGGCGAACCAGCGGCGTGGAAATACCGGCGTTCCGAGATTGTGCACGCTTTCCGCATAGATCCGATGCAATCCCGAGGCATCGCGCGAGACCTCCGAGGTGAGGCCGCGCTCGATTCCCTTGCGTACCATGGCGCGCTGCTTGCGGGGGATCGCCTTGAGGTTTGCCTCGTCGGAAGCGGTGAAGCGCTTGCGAAAAGTGACGTAGAGATCGTCGCGCGCCGGCCAGGCATCGGCCTCGAAGGCGGCAGGGTCGAGGTCGTGCAGCAGCCGCAGCTCCAAGACCGGTGCCGCGGTCTCGCGCATGATGCGCTCCGCCTCGGCAAGCAGCGCCGCTTCGGTCGCCGGCTCGTCGCCGAGCGGGCCGCCATGGACACAGAACGGTACCGAAATGAGGCTGTGGCCGAAGAGGCGCGTGCGCACGCTGCCCAGCGGCAGCACGCCGGCGATGGCGCCGTCGCGCTCGGCGAGCAGGAAATGCGTCTTGTGGCGGAAGCCCTGCTCGATCGCCCGGGCCCAGCCGGCGCGGTGGAAGAAGGTGGCGCGCGGATGTGCCGTCACGAAGGCGTCCCACGCCGGAACGCTGGCCGCGTCGAGGGGGCGGATCGAGAGGGCCATGGTCAGGCGGCGAGTTCGGGGGCGAAGACGCGGTCCATCCGGTCCCAGGTGAAGTCGTGCAGCAGATGGCGCAGCCTTCCCTCCATCGCCGCGAGGTTGATGCGGTGGCGGAAGCGCGACCGCAGCGAGGCGCCCTCGATCACCGGTTGGCCAGGATCGATTTCCCAGGGGTGGAAATAGAAGATCGCGCGCGTGCCTTCGCCCAGCACCCGGTGCAGACCGGCGCGGAACAGCGTGTACGGCGCCAGCCTGAACCAGCCACCGCCGGAGAGCGGCAGGTTGCGGCTGCCGAGGCGCAGGGTGGTCATCGGTAATTCCAGCAACGGTCCGCGCCGGTGCGGCCCGCGCGGCGAGCCCGGGGCACCGTAGAGATCGTGGCGGATCGGGAAGACGGAGGATGAATAACGGTAGCCGGCCTTCGCCAGCGCCTCGAACGCCCAGGGCGTGCGCGGGCCGATGGAAAACGTGGGGGCTCGGTATCCGGTTATGGGCACACCGCCGATATCTTCGAGCAACGCCTTCGCGCGCGTGATGTCGGCTACGAAAGCCGCCTCGCCGATGCGGTCGACGCGCTGGTGCCCGAAGCCATGGCTCGCCAGCTCGTGCCCGTCGGCGACGATGCGGCGCACCAGCGCGGGATGGCGCTCGGCAACCCATCCCAGCGTGAAGCAGGTCGCATGCACGCCGGCCGCGGCGAACAGATCGAGCGCGCGGTTGGTGTTGGCGGCGACACGCGGCGCGAAATCGCCCCAGTGCGCCGGATCGACGACGCCCGCGAAGGCCTCGACCTGGAAATAATCCTCGACATCGAGCGTCATCGCGCCCGTGACGTCAGCGCCAGGCATCCCCGTTTCAGCCGCGCGCGCCGGCGCCGCCGAAGACATCCAGCAGCCGCTGGAACACGCGCTCGCGCCGCGCCGAGGCTTCCTCGAGCGCGGCCACGCGGCCGGCCAGTTCCGCGAGTCCCGCCATACCGCTGGGTGCGGACGCGACCGCGGCCGGCGCTTGGGAGGGGGGTACGACCTGGTAGACCGGCGCGCCGCCCTCGAGGTCGCGCTGCAGCTCCTCGGCGGTCGAGTTCACCATCGGGCCGGTGATCGTGTGTGCTTCCTCCAGCGCGCCGTAGAGCATGACGCGCGAGACCAGGCGGTTGATCCGGCGCGGCACCCCAACGCTTTCACGATGGATGGCGGCGAAGGCGGCTTCGGTGAAGCTCGGGTCACCGTTCCAATCCACCGCCTTCAGGCGGTGCTCGATATAAGCCCGCGTCTCTTCCTCGGCGAGCGGACCGAGATGGTAGGAGGCAAGCACGCGGCTGCGCAGCTGCTCGAGGTCGGGGCTGGCGATGCGGGCACGAAACTGCGGCTGCCCCAGCAGGATCGTCTGCAGCCCCGCCTGGCCCTCCTCGGACAGGTTGGAGAGCATGCGCAACTCCTCGAGCGCCGGCAGCGACAGGTTCTGCGCCTCGTCCACCACCAGCAGCAGCCGCTTTCCCTCGGCTCGGCGGACGCGCAGGATCTCCTCGAAATGCGCGATCAGCGTTGCCTTGTCGCTGGTTTGCGCGGTGACGCCGAAGCCTGCCATCGCGAGGCGGAACAGGTCGTCGCCGGAGACCTGCGTCGTGCTGACGCGAGCCATCATGTAGGCCTCGCGGTCCAACTGCGCCCAGAGGCGCTCCACCAGGGTCGTTTTGCCGGCGCCGACTTCGCCGGTGATGACAATGAAGCCCTCGCCCTGCGACAGGCCGAAGATGAGGTGCGAAATTGCACGGCCATGGCCGCGGCTCTGGTAGAAGAACCGCTGGTCGGGCGTCAGCTGAAAAGGCGGTGCCGACAATCCATAAAATTGTTCAAACATCGCTCAGAACTGCTTGTTTAGCGAAATCACAACATAGTTCGTCGTTTGCGTGTATCCAGGGGTGCTCGAGGAGGTGACGCCCAGCGCGTATTGAGCCGAGGTCGTCAGTGTATTGGACAATTGCCAACTCGCGCCGAGTGAAAAGCTGTTGACGTATTCGGTCGAGGTGCCGGTGGTACCGGTGCTGCCAAAGCCCGTGCGAACGCCATACTGGTAGGAGGTGTTGGCCGAGATGGTCGGCGAGATGTCGTGTTGCCAGGCCAGTGACACGTAGCTGCCGGATGTCGAGGACGGGCCGCCAAAGGTCTGGGTCGATGAGCTCACCACCTTGCTATGATCGGTCCGCGTGCCCAGCGTGATGACGTCACGCTGGAGCAGATACGCGACTGAGGCGCTGTAGCGCTCGACCCGGTTGACCGTCCCCGACGTGCCGAAGAAATTGTCCTCCAGCATCAGCGGCACGCCGGTCACCGAATCAACCGGGTTGCCGAACGGATCGAGCCGCGAGGACGCCAGCGCGCTCTGCAGGTCCTCCGCGGAGGTGCTGATGCCCTGCGAATAACGTCCGCTCAGTAGCAGGTGCGAGCCGACCTGATACGAGCCATCGAAGGTGATGCTGTTGCGACCATCGTGGTGGCCATAGGTGAGCGTAAGCGAGCTCTGGGGGTTGGGCAGCAGCTGCGTTCCGGCGCTCCACGTCATGTCATGGATATCGAGCGGCGACGTCCCGCCGTAATGGATATCCTCGTAACCGAGGCTGCCGAGCAGGATGATCTCGCGCGTTATGCCATAGCCGACATCGGCATTCGCGACGTTGCGGTGCGAGACGCCGAGGTCGCCCCCGGTGCTCTGCGAGCCGGACAGCAGGCCACCGAAGCGCAGACGGCCGAAATTCTCACCCGAGACAAAGCCAATATGAGCCGTGTTGGTGGTCTCGTTCTGGTTGGGGGTGGAGGTGCCGAACGGGGTGTTGTTGGCGACGTTGCCGCCGTTGCTGAAGATCGTTTCGCCGAGAGTGTAGCCGATCTCCGCGGTGCCGGTGCCATCGAAGCGGTGTTGCAGCAGGGGCGCGATCTGGAATGCATAGGTCTGCGTCATCTGCTGGCGGGAGAGGCCGTTGGCGGAGCTGCCGCCGAACCCACCCTCCGCTGAGGTCAGAGCACCTGTGGCCCGGGCATCGACGAAGAACGTATCGGGTACCAGGATCGCATGCAGATTACCGTTGAAGCTCTGGCCGAAACCGTTTGCACTGCCCTGGTGCGCATAGAGCGTCACCTGCGGCTGCAGGAACAGCGTGCCCTGCAGGCGCGAGGTTTGGCCGTTGATCAGCAGCGAGGGGCTGACGCTCATCCCGAAATCGGAGCGGTTGGAGGCGCTCGTTCCGGAATTGGGGGCCACGGGGTCGGCGAAGAACCCGCTAACTCTTATGGCACGTTGCGTGGTAAACCCGGGCTCGGTTGCCGGCGGCTCGGTCGACAGCACCGAGTTGTAGACCTGCCGCAGGTCGCCAAGGTTGACATTGGCGGCGTCGGACGGGAGCAGCCCGGTGCTTTGCGCGTGCGCGTCCGCCGGCATCACAAAGGTGGCGAGCGCCGCCCCGAACGCGCTCAAACCCAGGATATAGGCCGTTTTGCGACGCAGCCCCGCTGGTCGCGACGGGACTCGCCGCAGGACCAGGCGCCGGCTGGAATTACGTGTAGGTGCCGAAATAATGATAAGCTCCAAACGTGTAGCTGGTGGTGAGCTTAATCTTGTTCAGCATCAGCATGACGTTTTCGCAAGCCCTAACGAGATCGAGCGCCGCCATCACCTCGCTCCTCTGCGTCTTTTCCGCCTCGACGATCATGACGATGAGACCCACAACCGGTGCGAAACTAGAGGGGTCGCTCGTGGACAGGCAAGGAGGCGCGTCGAGAATGAGCAGGTGATTCGGAAAACGCCGGGCCAGGCGCTCGATCAGGGCGGTGACCGGGCTTGCCTCGGCGAGATCGGGCGTATGCGCCCGGCGCGAGCCAATCGGCAGGACCGAGAGCCGGGGAATGGCTGTCTGCAGCACCAGGTCCTCGGCCCGTAGCGACGGGTCGGCGGCTAGGTCGAGCAGGCCGGGCCGCTCGTCGAGGCCGAGATCGGCGGAAAGCGGCCGTTCCTTGGCATCGACATCGACGAGCATGATGTTACGGGGCGTATGCTGCGCCAGCGAGCCGGCGAGGTTGAGGGCATTGAAGCTCTTGCCCTCGCCGGGCCGGGCGGAGGTGATCATCACCACGTTGCCGGCGCCGCGCCCGGGGGCGTAGGAGGTCCGGATGGCGCGCAGGACGCGCCCGGCGGCGATGCGATACTCCTCGGCGATACGGGTGCGCGTCGTCTGGCCGACCGCGAGGCCGGCGGCCGCCAGCAGGTCCCAGTCGATGGCAACGGGCTTCGCAGGCAGCGTCGATCCCGTTCCGACCGGTGTGCTGGTCCAAGGCCGAATCGGCGCGGGCCGGGTCGGCCAGGCGACCCGTTCGGCGTCCTCCGCGCGCTGGGCCAGCCCGGTCTTGGCTTCCCCTCCCGCCGGCTGCGCATCGGCCTGGCCCGCAACCGCGGCGGCCAGTTCCTCGAACCGGGCTGCCAGCGGCATCGCCGCCTCGCGCGGCGCTTCGTGGGGCAGGGCGGGCGCAGCGACGTCATCGGGAGCGTCGTTGTGGTCTCCCGGCGCCGTCGTCAGTCCGCCCACGCCGCGCAGGCGCGAGGCGAAGCGTTCGATCAGATGGCCGGAACCGGGCTCCTTGACGGGCGTCATGGTCACACTTTTCCCGGTGCAGTGGAGATGATGTGGTAGAGCAGCCCGCCATACATCGCGCCCAGCACCAGGAGCCCAACGGAGAACACGGCCAGGGCGCCAGCCTGGCGCCAGCGCGAGACGGTGCCCAGCAGCGAGATCGAGCCGGCGACAGGCAGGCCGACCACGCGCAGGTCGTCGAGCGTGTGGAAGGACTGGTCGAACTGCGACAGCAGCACGGCGATACCGATGCCGCCGCCAAGGGCCAACAGGAACACGCCGGTCACCAGCAAGGGCCGGTTGGGCGCCACCGGCACCTGTGGCACCTGCGGCGGATCCACGATCTGCAGCTGAATCTTGTTTGCACTCGTATCCGCGGCCTTGCCGATGCGCATGGCCTCGCGCCGCGAAAGCAGTTCCTCGTAGTTCTTTCGCAGCACCTCGTAGTCGCGGTTCATGTTGGTGAACTGCGCCTGCAGCTCCGGCACGTTGCGGGCCTTCGCCTCGAGCCGCGCGGTTTCCTGGCGCGCGGACTCGACCTGGCGCTGCAGGGCTGCCACCTGAGTCTCGGCCTGCAGCAGGCTCAGCTTCAGCGGGTCGATCAGCGGATTCGGGACTTCGTTCCTGGCACCGGCCTGCTTCCCCGCGCCGCCAGCGCCCGACGTCCGCCGGCTCGCCGAGGTGGCGCGCAGCGCCTCGAGCCGCTGTTTCGCGGCAATCACCTCAGGGCTCTTATCAGTGAAACGCATCCGCAGCTCAGCCAGCGTCTGCTCCGCCTGCTGGATGGCCGGATCGACCGCCGGAGCGCCCGAGGGGCCCGCGGCGACGCTGCCGGCGGACACCATGTCCGGTGTCTTGGCAAGCTGCTTCTGGATCAGATCGCGCCTGGCCACGGCGTCGGCGAGCTGGCCCTCCAGATCGCGCAGCGTGCTTCGCTCGGCGTCGAGGCGGGAGATCCCGTTGTCGCTGGGCAAAAGGTCGATGTACTTGGCCATGAAATTGGCGCGCCGCTTCTCGGCATCGCGCAGCTGCTTCTCGTAGTCAGCAAGCTGCTGGTCGATGAAGACCTGCGCGTTGTCCATCTCGGAGCGGTTGTTGCCGGTCTTGCTCTCGATGAAGATGGTCAGGAGCGTGTTGACCACGTCATAGGCGAGCCGCTGATTGGTGTTGCGGTAGGCGATGGTGAAGAGGTTCTGGGTCGTGTGGATAAGCGTGATCTGCTTGGCCAGTGACTGCTCCATCGCCTCCATATCGGCCGGACCGGTGATCTGCAGATCGAGATCCGTCTGCGAGATCAGCTTTTCCAGGTTGGGTCGGCTCAACAGCGTGCGTTGCAGCAGGTCGAGCTGGTTGGTCACCGAGGCATCGGCGGCGATGCCGCGCAGCAATGGTGTAAGGACCGCATCCGCGTTGATGTAGACGCGCGCGCTGGCCTCGTACTGGTTCGGGATCCTCATCACGCCGAACCAGCCGAGGGCGGCCACCACCCAGGCGAAGGTGATGGTGGCCCAGCGGTAGCGCCACGCGGCCGTTGCGTAGCGCCGGATGAGGACGTGGAGTTCGCCCACTTGGTGCTCCTCAGAACCAGCTCTGCGGGATGATGAGGGTGTCGCCAGGCTGCATCTCGACGTTCTGGCTGATGTCGCCATCCTGCATCAGGTCGGCGAGGTGGACGTGAATGATGTCCTGCTTGCCGTTCACCGTGCGGATGATCGTGGCCCTGTTGCCGGCGGCAAACCGGGTGAGGCCTTTGACCGCGATCATCACGTCGAGCAGGGTCATGTGCGCGCGGTACGGGAGGGCCTGCGGTTCCGTCGCCGCGCCGATCACCTTCACCTGGCGGCTCAGCGGGCCGACGAAGTTGGTAACCATCACGGTCACGATCGGGTCCTTGACGTATTCCTTGAGCCGGCTCGTGATTTCCGTGCTGAGTTCCGTTGGCGTCTTGCCGGCTGCCATGATGTCCGGGATCAGCGGCATGGAAATCCGCCCATCCGGGCGGACCGGCACGCTCGGAACCGAAAGCTCGGGCGCCTGGTAGACGGAGATGCCGAGCGTGTCGCCGGCGCCGATGACATATTCCGAGGTGGTGGTGCCGGTCTTAGCCATCGGGATGTCGGCGGTCGGGGTTGCCGGCGGCGCGCAGGCGGCGAGCAGAACCACCAGCGTCAGCGAGACGGCGGCGGCGGCGTGCGGGCGGCGGAGCGCTGCGGCGCGCGGAAAAAAGGGCATCGCTGGTTCCTTGCGGGTCCTACGGGGGCGGTGGCCGAGAGCGGGGCTTGGGGGGAGGTTTCGGGTGGGCGGGTCGTCGTGGGCACGTCCAGCGAACACGGAGCCTCCAATGGGTCGTCCTGATACTTCGTAGCCACAGACAATCCGGCTGCAGCCCCTAGGCGCGGTAGGGAGTCGAACCCCCGACCTCTGCCGGGTAAAGGCAGTGCTCTGCCGTTGAGCTACGCGCCTGCCGAGGATAGCAGCAGCCCGACAACCTCGCGGCCGCGGACGGAGCGGACTGTGGTGCAATCGACCGCCATCTGCAAACGGATGCTGCGGTGGCGAACGGTATTTTTTGTCGCGCATGAGACGAGATCATGCTGGATGAGATACATCGTATTTTTTGCGAAAACTGATGAAGTTTTGTAGACATTGGACGCAAGCCACGGATTAATGCGGCTTTTGCGCTTGCCAACGTCGCAAGAAATGCTTGACGTTTGTCTGCGCGCTGGTAACATCTCATTAATGAAATTTTTTCAAAATAACTCGTCACCGAAAGCCGCGTCCCCGATGGCCGTGCAGCCGGCGCCCGGGGGCTGCGCAGTGCCCGCAGCGGGTCGTTGCGGGAGCGCGTCATGCGTGTGATGCGCGCTCACCTGCCGATCGAGATGCTGGCCTTCTGGCTGGTCGAGTTCGTGCTCGGCATGGGTTTATTTTACGTGCTTCTGACGCCCTCCGGCGGTGCGCCGGGGCTCGACGTCGGGGCGGCGGACCGCGCAGCGATCCTCGCGCTCACGCTCGGTCTCGGCGCCGCTCTCGCCGGGCTGTACCGGCCGGAAGTTGTCGTGGAGGCGCGACGTCTGGTCGGCAGCACGCTGACCGGCGGCCTGATGGCGTTCCCGTTGATGTTCCTCTGCATCTACGGGCTCGACCCCAGTTTCCGCGCGCTCATGGGCGGCGACTACCTGGCGCTGCTAAAGGTACTCGTTGCCTGGCTCGTCCTGTTGCTGGCGACGAGGCTTGCGCTTAATTACGCGCTGATGCGTGGCTGGTTCCTGCGCACGGTGCTGATCGTGGGCTCGCCCGGCGATGCCGCCAGCCTGGCTTCCGCGATCCACGGCCATCGTCCCGGCTTCATCCGCATCGGCGGAGTGGTTCCGGCGTCGGCGCTGCCCGACCTGCTGGCGACGCGCAGCCGCGGGCGCTTCGGGCGCGGCCGGCTTTGGGGCGCGGTCGTCACCCGCGCTGCTCGTGCGGAGATCCCGGTGGGCGCGCTGATGGCTCGCCGGCACGAAAGCCCGCTGCTCTTCAGCGAGACGGAGTTTCGCGAGAGCCGGCTGCGCCGCCTCGACATCGACAATCTCGATCCGGACTGGCTGCTTTATGCCGACCGCGCCGGTCGCTCACGCATCGGCCAGTTCCTGCACCGCACGCTCGACCTCTTCGGCGCCACTTTCCTCCTGGTCGTGTCATTGCCGGTGATGCTGGCGACCGCGGCCGCCATCCGCCTGGAGGACGGCAAGCCGATCCTGTATCGTCAGGTTCGCGTCGGCCGCGACGGGCGCCTCTTCACGGTCTACAAATTCCGCAGCATGCGGGTGGATGCGGAGGCCCGCGGCGCCGTCTGGGCGGCGGAACGCGATCCGCGCGTGACGCGCGTCGGTGCCATCATCCGCCGCCTGCGGATCGACGAACTCCCGCAGCTTCTGAACGTGATTGTCGGCGACATGGCGCTGGTTGGCCCACGGCCGGAACGGCCGGAGTTCACCAGTGAACTCGCGGACCAGATTCCTGGTTACGCGGACCGGCTTTCGGTCAAGCCCGGCATTACGGGCTGGGCACAGGTGAGTGTGCCGTATGCCGCCTCGATCGACGATGCGAGGATCAAGCTTTCCTACGATCTCTACTACATCAAGAACCGAAGCCTCCTGCTCGATATCCTGATCCTGGCATCGACCGTACGCGTGGTTCTATTCCGCGAGGGCTCGCGGTAGCCATTCTTGGCTTCGCCGGGGCCGGGCGAGGCAATGCGCATCGCCTTCGAACTCGACGGAGCGTCCGGCCGCTGGCGATGGTGGCCGGGCTCACCGCCTCACGGCGCCAACAGCACCGTACCGCCGTTGGGACAGTGCGGCCGCCGGTGACTTTTTGTGCGCCTGACCGTTTCGACATGTGAGGGCGATTACACCGCCGCCGGTTTGCGATTAGGTTGCCGCCGGGGCGGCCAGTGCCGCCCCATGCCGCCATGAAGAGGCACGGGAAACCCGGATCATGAAGAAGGTCATCGTCGCTGCCATCCTGCTCATCGTCCTCGCGGGCGGTGCCGGTGCCGCCTGGTGGAAATATGTCCGCAGGCCAAGCCCGCTGCTGCAGGCTCGCATCGAAATGACCCACGGCAACCTGCCGGCGGCGGAAGTGTTGCTCCGCCGCGCCGTGCGCGACGACCCGCGCGACGCCGAGGCCCATCTGCGGCTCGGCCTGGTCCAGCTCCGGCTCGGCGATGCCGTGGCGGCGGAGCGCGAGTTCCGGCTCGCGCGCGAGAGCGGCTACGAGTTGGCGACGGTCAACCAGTTGCTGGCTGAGACCTATATGCAGGAAGGCAAGTTCCAGCAGCTCCTCGACGAGTTCCCGGCGCCGGCCGCGCCGGACAAGAGTGCTGTGCCGTTGCTGGCGATGCGCGGGATGGCGCAGCTCAATCTCGGACGTCGCGCGGAGGCGCAGGCAACGCTCGAGCAGGCAGTGAAACTGGCCCCCGATGTTCCGGGTCCGGAACTGGCCATGGCGCGCCTCTATGTCGTCGAGCGCAATATGAAGGCGGCCGAGGACGCCGCTGACCGTGTGCTCGCGCTGGATGGCAACAACATCGAGGGTCTGCTCCTCAAGGCGCAGCTGCTGAACGCGCGCGGCCAGCGGGCCGAGGCGATCGCCCGGCTCGACCAGGCGGTCAAGATCGCCCCCCAGAACATCGCGCTGCGCCTTGAGCGCGCCAATATGCTGATCGAGGCCAACGAGGACAAGAAGGCCGAGGCGGATGCGGAGGCGGTGCTGAAGGCCTATCCGCGCAGCGCCGCCGCGATCTACATCGAGGCGGTAATCGCGACACGCGCGCGGGACTACACCAAGGCGGATACGCTTCTCACCCGCATCCAGCCCCTGTTCGGCCACTTCCCGCGCGCTTATTATTTCGAAGCCGTCGTGAAATTCAATTTGGGTCAGGCGGAGCAGGCGATCGAAGCGGCGACCAAGTATGTCGCCCGTACGCCGCGCGATCCGGATGGGGTGAAACTGCTCGCGCGTATCGATATTGCCACGCAACGACCGGAGCAGGCGGTCAAGGTACTCGAGACGGCGGTTGGCGCGGGCATGCAGGACGCGCAGATGCTGGACCTTCTCGGTCAGGCCTATGGCGCGGTGGGCAACCAGGCGAAGGCCCAGCAGGCCTTCCTGAACGCGCAGAAGCTTGCGCCGAACGATCCCGACATCATGGCCCATCTCGCAGCCTCGCGGCTGCAGGCGGGCGACGCGACCGGGGCGGCCGAGGAACTCAAGAAGTCACTGGCCGTCGCGCCGCACAACGCCGCCACCCAGGCCGCCGCTGTGGTCACCGCGCTGGCCAACGGCGACCTCGCGGGTGCGCAGCACGCGATGGCCGAACTGCTCAAGATTGTGCCGGCGGAGAACGAGGGCGTTGGCAATCTCGAGGGCCTGGTGCAGATGGCGGCCCTCAATTTCGATGGTGCCCGCGCCACGCTCGAGGCGGTGGTCAAGGCTCATCCGGGATCGGTGCCGGCGCGCATGAATCTCGCGCGCATCGCCAGCATGCAGGGGCGGACGGACGAAGCGGAAAAGCTTCTTGCTGATATCCTCGCGACCCAGCCAGCCAATCTTCAAGTGGCGTCGGCCCTGACGCAGCTCTACGTCGCCAACAACCAGCTGGGGCGCGCCATCCCGCTCGTCGAGACCGCGCACAACGCCGTGCCGGCCAATACCGCCGTGACCGCCGCGCTGTCGGATCTCTACATCCGGGTCAATGAACCGGGCAAGGCGCTCGACCTGGTGAGGGAGGCGCAGAAGACGCAGCAGAATTCCGATCTGCTGGATGAGGCGGAGGCGCGGGCCTATATCGCGGCCAAGGAGCCGAAGCAGGCGGAAGAGGTGTTGCGCCGCGTGCTCGAGCGCTCGCCAAAAAACATCTCGATCCGTCTGGCGCTTTCCGGATTGATGGTGCAGCAGAACGACTTCGCCGCCGCTCGCACGGTGCTCGATGACGGCATGAAGCTGGCGGGCGGCAATTATCCTCTGTTGATGGCACGCATCAACGTCGAGAAGGCGGCGGGCGGTTCCGACGCGGCGATCAAGGAGGCACAGAGCCTCGCCGCCGATCCTGTCAACAGCAATGTTGCGCCGGTGTTGGTTGGCGATGCGCTGATGTCGGTGAGCAAGTCGAACGACGCCGCCGCCGCGTATGAAGCGGCGATGCAGCATTCGCCATCGACGGTTCTGGCAGTGCGTCTTTCGCAGGCGCAGGCGGCCGCAAACCAGAACGACGCGGCCGAGGCCACGTTGCGGAGCTGGCTGAAGTCCCATCCGGATGACGTGCCTGCCATGCTCGCCCTCGGTTCCCTCGATATCGAAACCAAGAACCTCGATGAGGCGCAGACCATGTTCGAGCAGGCGACCGCCACAGGCGCGCGCAATGCGCCGGCGCTCAACAACCTCGCCTGGATCTACCAGCAGAAGGGCGACCAGCGCGCATTGCCCACGGCGCAGACGGCCTATCTGCTGAACCCCGCGCCGCCGATCGCCGATACGCTCGCCTGGATCCTGGTCGGCGCGGGGCAGGCGGACAAGGCGCTGCCACTGCTGCGCGTCGCCAACGCCAGTGCGCCGGCGAACTCATCGATCGCCTATCATTACGCCGTCGCACTGTCGAAGACCGGCCACAACGACGAGGCCGCAAGCGTGCTCAAGCCGCTTCTCGCCTCGACCCACGACTTCGCCGAGCGGGCCGACGCGGAAAAGCTCTACGAGGCGGTTTCCGCTGGACACTAAGGCAACCGGCGGCGCGCCTGTGGAGGGCAGGGCACTGCGCCTGCTGACCTTCACGTCGCTGTTCCCGGGACCGGGCCGGCCGAACCACGGCGTCTTCGTGCGCAACCGGCTCGAGCACCTGCTGGCCACACATCCGGTGGAAGCCGCGGTGCTGGCCCCGGTGCCGCGTCCACCGTGGTCGCGCGGCGATGTCGAATCCTCGGCGCGCGGCGCCGCCGTCGTGCATCCCGGTTTCGCGCATGTGCGGGGCCTCGGCCAATGGACCGCGCCTGTGGCGTTGCGACGGGCGGCGCTGCGAGCGCTCAGGCATCCGCATCTGGCCGGGCGCCGCTTCGATCTCATCGACGCGCATTACCTCTACCCCGACGGGGTCGCGGCGCTGGCGCTCGGCCGCAGCCTTGGTATTCCCGTGGTCGTCACCGCTCGTGGTTCGGATGTGACGCAGATGCCGGATCACGCCTGGCCACGACGGCAGATCCTGCGCGTCATTCACGAGGCGGCGGCGCTGATCGCGGTGAGCGGCGGCTTGCGCGACCGCCTGATCGAACTCGGAGCCCCGGCGGAGAAAGTCACCGTGCTGCGTAACGGGGTCGATCTCGCGCGCTTCCGTCCCGCCGACCGCGCGGCGGCACGCGCTGCCTTTGGGCTCGATGGGCCCACACTGGTTTCCGTGGGCGGGCTCATTGCGCGCAAGCGTCACGACCTCACCATCGCCGCCCTCGCGTTGCTGCCGGAATGGCGGCTGCTCATCGCGGGCGAGGGGCCGGAGCGGGAGCGCCTGAGGGCGCTGGCCGCATCGTGCGGCCCCGGCGGGCGGGTACGCTTCCTCGGGCCGTTGCCGCACGCGGAGCTCGCGCCACTCTACACGGCCGCCGATATCTCGGTTCTCGCCTCCGAGCGGGAGGGTTGGGCCAATGTGCTGCTGGAATCCATGGCCTGCGGCACGCCCGTGGTGGCGAGCCGCATCCCGGGCAATCCGGAAGTGGTTGCCGCACCCGCCGCGGGGCGTATCGTCGCTGCCAACACGCCGGCGGATTTCGCCGCCGCCATCCGAGAACTCGCGGTGGCGACTGACCGCGCCGCGACGCGCGCTTATGCCGAGGATTTCAGCTGGGACGCGACCAGCGCGGGGCAGATGGCGGTGTTCCGCGCCGTGCTCGCGAAGGCACACGCGTGATCGGCGAACCGATCGTGGCGGGGGTCGACGAGGTTGGCCGTGGACCGCTGGCCGGCCCTGTCGTCGCCGCCGCGGTGGTGCTGCCGCGCCGGCTGCCCGCCTCGCTCGCCGGCCTGATCGGCGATTCCAAGTCGATGACCGCCACGGCAAGGGAGATCGCGGCCGCGACCCTGCGCGCCTGCCCGGGCGTCGAGATTGGTCTCGGAGCCGCATCGGTTGCCGAGATCACGAGCCGCAACATCCTTGGCGCCACGCTGCTCGCCATGTGGCGGGCCGTCGCCCGCCTGCCCCGTCCTCCCGCGCTCGTGCTGGTGGACGGCAACCGCCCGCCGAAGCTCGACTGCGAGGTCCGCTGTATCGTCGGTGGTGACGCCACGGAGCCGGCGATCGGGGCGGCCTCCATCATCGCCAAGGTCCTGCGGGATCGGCTGATGGCGCGTCTCGCGCTGCGCTACCCAGGCTACGGGTGGGAGCGCAACGCCGGCTACCCCACGCCGCCGCATCTTGCGGCGCTTGAACAATTCGGTCCCACTGCGCATCACCGTTCCGGTTTCGGGCCGGTGGCCAGGCTTCTGGCCGCCGCCGTACCCGTTCGCGGTTGACGCGCCAACGAGCGATACGGCCTCATGCCCCCCCAACCCAAGACCCTTGCCTCCAAGCTCCAACCGCGTGCCTCCCTGGCCAAACCTCCCCTTCCTCCGCCCCCAATCCCCCCAAAACGAGCCGACAGAACCCACGTGGAGATCGTCCGAGACCTGCCGCTCGACCAGGTGATCCGCGGTGATGCCGTGCGCATCATGCAGACCCTGCCGCCAGCCTCGGTGCACTGCGTGTTCGCCGACCCGCCCTATAACCTCCAGCTCGGCGGCGAGTTGCGCCGTCCGGACGAGAGCCTGGTCGACGGTGTTACCGAGTCCTGGGATCGCTTCGAGGATCTCGCGGCGTACGACGCGTTCACGCGTGCCTGGCTCACAGAGTGCCGGCGGGTGCTGCGCAAGGACGGCACGCTTTGGGTCATCGGCAGCTACCACAACATCTTCCGCATCGGTACGATCCTGCAGGATCTCGGCTTCTGGCTGCTCAACGACATCGTCTGGCGCAAGGCCAACCCGATGCCGAATTTCCGTGGCCGCCGCTTCACCAACGCACACGAGACGCTGCTATGGGCGGCGCGCGGGCGCGATGCCCGCTACCGTTTCAACTACCACGCGATGAAGTCGCTCAACGACGATCTGCAGATGCGCAGCGACTGGTTCATCCCGCTCTGCACCGGCGCCGAGCGGCTGCGCAACGCGCACGGGCTCAAGCTGCATCCCACGCAGAAGCCGGAGGCGCTGCTGCACCGCGTGCTGGTCTCCAGCACCTCCCCCGGCGATGTTGTGCTCGACCCGTTCCTCGGTACGGGAACGACCGCGGCCGTCGCGCGCCGGCTCGGCCGCCACTACATCGGCATCGATCGTCACCCCGCCTACATCGAAGCAGCGCTCGGCCGACTCAAACAGATCAAGCCGGCGCCGGCGGAGGCGTTGGCGACCACGCCGAGCAAGCGGGACATGCCGCGTGTGCCCTTCGGCACGCTGGTCGAGCGTGGATTGCTGCCTCCCGGCACGCGGCTGGCCGACCGCACGCGCAAGGTCCGCGCGGTGGTGGCGGCGGATGGCTCGATCCGCTCCGGCCCGCACCAGGGCTCCATCCATCGGGTCGGGGCGGCGGTGCAGAACGCGCCGTCCTGCAATGGCTGGCTGTTCTGGCATTTCGAGCGCGAGGGCGAGTGGCACCCGATCGACACGCTGCGCGCGGAGATCAGCAGCTAGGCGCCGGCTTGGAAGCCTAAACAGAACGTAACGAAGCGGGCGGTAAACGGCGCCATCGTCCCGTCACACTCGTCGTGTCACATCCCGTTCGACCACTTCTTGTCGACGACGGAGACCGCCGATGCAGGACACCGACCTCGATACCAAGCTCAATGAGCTCGACCGGCTGCTGAATGACCCGGACGTGCCGATGCAGCCGGCGCGTGTCTGGTCGCTGCTCGCCGAGATCTCAAGCCACGACCTGCGCCAGCGCGCGCCGGATTAGAGTCACCTCGGCTCTTGATCCCGTACGGCGCCGATGAGGAACTCGACATTCCCCTCGGGCCCGGTGATAGGGCTTCGATCCAAGCCGACCACCGACCATCCAGGCAGCGCCGCCCACCAGCTGCGGATTCGCTGGCATACTTCCTGGTGAACCGCGGGGTCGCGCACCACGCCGCCCTTGCCGATGGCACCGCGCCCAGCCTCGAATTGCGGCTTGATCAGCGCGATCGCCCAGGCGCCCGCGCGGCATAGCGCGAGCGGCGCAGGCAGCACGGTCGCGAGCCCGATGAAGCTCGCGTCGCAGGCCAGTGCATCCACTTCCTCCCCGATGGTCTCCAGCGTCAGGTGGCGAGCGTTGGTACCCTCATGCACCACCACGCGCGGATCGTTGCGCAACGACCATGCGAGCTGGCCGCGCCCGACATCCACCGCGTGAACGCGTGCGGCGCCATTGGCCAGCAGCACATCGGTGAAACCGCCGGTCGAGGCGCCGATATCGAGGCAGACGCGCCCCGCTGCCGAAAACCCGAACGCCGCGAGGCCGTGCGCGAGCTTCAGCCCGCCGCGCGAGACCCAGGGATGGTCGCGGCCGGTGACGGAAAGCGGCGCGTCCTCCGCCAGCATCTGCCCGGCCTTGTCGACGCGGGCCTCGCCGCTGCGCACCACGCCCGCGAGGATCAGCGCCTGCGCCCGTGCCCGGCTCTCGGCGAGGCCGCGTGCGACCAGCATCTGGTCGGCACGCTGCTTGGCCACGCGTTCAGGCCCGGGCTGCTTGTCCCGCGTTCTGCCTTAGCGCCAGGAGAGCGGTTTGTGTGATGGCTTTGGTATCGAGGCCTGCGTTGGCGAGTTGGTTTTTCTGGCTGTCGTGGTCGATGAAGCGGTCTGGGAGTGTCATGGGCCGGAACCTGAGTCCGTGGTCGAGGAGGCCCTTATGGGCGAGGTGGTGGGCGACGGCTGAGGCGAAGCCGCCGATGGCGGCTTCCTCGACGGTGATGAGCACTTCGTGCTCGCGGGCGAGGCGCTCGACGAGGTCGGTGTCGATGGGCTTGGCGAAGCGGGCGTCGGCGACGGTGGTGGAGAGGCCGCGGGCGGCGAGGTCCTCGGCGGCGGCGAGCGCGTCGGCGAGGCGGGTGCCGAGCGAGAGGATGGCGATGGAGGTGCCCTCGCGCAGGATACGGCCGCGGCCGATGGGCAGGATCTCGGGCTTCTCGGGCAGGGCAACGCCGGTGCCCTCGCCGCGCGGGTAGCGCAGCGCGCTGGGCCGGTCGTCGATGGTGGCGGCGGTGGCGACCATGTGCACCAGTTCCGCCTCGTCGGCCGGGGCCATGATCACCATCCCCGGCAGGCAGCCGAGATAGGCGAGGTCGAAGCTGCCGGCATGGGTGGCGCCATCGGCGCCAACCAGCCCCGCGCGGTCCATGGCGAAGCGCACCGGCAGGGACTGGATGGCGACGTCGTGCACCACCTGGTCGTAGCCGCGCTGCAGGAAGGTCGAGTAGATGGCGCAGAACGGCTTCATCCCCTCGGTCGCCATGCCGGCGGCGAAGGTCACGGCGTGCTGCTCGGCGATGCCGACGTCGAAGGTGCGGTCCGGGAAGCGCTTCTGGAACCGATCCAGCCCGGTGCCGGAGGGCATGGCCGCGGTGATGGCGACGATGCCCTTGTCTTTCTCTGCTTCCGCGATCAGCGCATCGGCGAAGACGCGGGTGTAGGTCGGCGGGCCGGGCGGCGTCGTGGCCTGCTCGCCGGTCACCACGTTGAAGCGGGAGACGGCGTGCAGCTTGTCGGCGGCGGCCTCGGCCGGAGCGTAGCCGCGGCCCTTCTGGGTGATGACGTGCAGCAGGATCGGGCCGTGTTCCTCGGCGTCACGCACGTTGCGCAGCACCGGCAGCAGATGGTCCAGGTTGTGCCCGTCGATCGGGCCCACGTAGTAGAACCCCATCTCCTCGAACAGCGTGCCGCCGGTCAGGATGCCGCGCGCGAACTCCTCCGCGCGGCGCGCCGTGCGCTCGATGCCGCGCGGGAAGCGCCTGGCCATGCGCGCCGCGAGGTCCCGCAGCGAGAGGAAGGAGCGCGAGGAGAGCAGGCGGGAGAGATAGGCGCTCATGGCACCCACCGGCGGCGCGATCGACATGTCGTTGTCGTTGAGGATGACGATCAGGCGCGAGTGCCTCGCACCCGCGTTGTTCATCGCCTCGTAGGCCATGCCGGCGCTCATCGCGCCGTCGCCGATCACCGCCACCACGTGGCGCTGCTCGCCCTTGAGGTCGCGCGCCACCGCCATGCCGAGCCCGGCCGAGATCGAGGTCGAGGAATGCGCCGCGCCGAACGGGTCGTAGGGGCTCTCGGAACGGCGGGTGAAGCCGGACAGCCCCCCGCCCTGGCGCAGCGTGCGGATACGGTCGCGCCGCCCGGTCAGGATCTTGTGCGGGTAGGCCTGGTGGCCAACGTCCCAGATCAGCCGGTCCTCAGGCGTCTCGAACACCGCATGCAAGGCCACCGTCAGCTCCACCACGCCAAGCGACGCACCCAGATGACCTCCCGTCACCGATACCGCCGAAATCGTCTCCGCCCGAACCTCCTCCGCCAAAGCCTTCAACTGCTCCGGCGAAAAGTTCCGCAAATCCGCCGGAATGCGAACCCGGTCCAAATGCGGCGTCAAAGGGCGGGGAAGGGTGGTGGTGGACATCGGATCAGCTCCGGCGCGCGACGGTGTAGGCGGCGAGCGCCCTGAGATCGGCGGCGCGCTCGCCGAAACTCTCGAGATGTTCCGCGGCCTGGCGTGCCAGCAGTTCTGCCTGGAAGCGCGCACGATCGAGGCCGAGCACGCCAACCAGCGTGGCCTTGCCGGCCGCCGCGTCCTTTCCGGCGGTCTTGCCGGTTTCCTCCGTTGTGCCGGTGGCATCGAGGATGTCATCGGCGATCTGGAATGCGGCGCCGAGGTCACGGCCATAGGCGGCGAGCAGATGGCGCTGCGGCGCTGGCGCGCGCCCCAGGATGGCGCCGGCCTCGGCACTGAACTGAATAAGCCGTCCCGTCTTGAGCGCCTGCAGCCTGCCGACATCCTCGGCCGAAAGTTTGCCAATGCTGGGGGCCATGATGTCGAACATCTGCCCGCCCGCCATGCCGCGCGCACCGGAGGCATGGGCCAGCGCCTGCACCAGCTCGCAGCGTGCCTCGGGGTTGGCATGCGTCTCAGGCTCCGCCAGCACCTCGAAGGCACGCGTCTGCAACGCGTCGCCAGCCAGGATCGCCGTCGCCTCGTCATAGGCGCGGTGGGTGGAGGGCTTGCCGCGGCGTAAATCGTCGTCGTCCATCGCCGGAAGGTCGTCATGCACCAGCGAATAGGCGTGCAGCATCTCCACTGCCGCGCCCACGCGCGCCGCGCAGCGCTCGTCCACCGCGAACAGGGAGGCCGTGCGCATCACGAGAAAGGCACGCATGCGCTTGCCGCCGCCCAGCGTCGCGTAGCGCATCGCCTCCATCAGGCGCGCCTCCGGCCCGTCGGGCAGCGGCAGCAGCCGGTCAATCATGGCTTCCACCGTAGCCGCGGCGCCGCGCAGTGCGCTCTGCAGTCCGGAGCGCTGCTGGGCCATCTCGGAAACGTTCATGCCCGTTACCTCAGTTGGTTTCGCGCAGGCCGGTGGCCTTGCCGTCGGCGGCGACGATCGCCTGCACCTTGGCCTCAGCTTCGGCGAGCTTGGCCTCGCAATGCCGCCTCAGCGCGGAGCCACGCTCATAGGCGGCGATCGCGTCGGAAAGCTTCTGCTGGCCACCCTCGAGGGCCTTCACGATGCCCTCGAGCTCAGCCAGCGCCGCCTCGAAGGGGAGGTCGGCGACTTCCTCGGGTTCGGGCGACGGATTCTTGCCGGGATGAGGAGCCATTGCTGCAACCGTGACGCGAAACCTGACTGGTAGCGCGCGGAAGGTGGTCCGCCAACCCCGGCCGTTCCTCGCCGGAACTGCCTTACGGGGCGCTTCCTCAGCCGCGCATGAGGGCGCGGACATGGGTGGCCGCGGACGCGGCGAGCGCGCGCAGATCGTAGCCACCCTCCAAAATCGACACCAGGCGGCCGCCGCAACGGGCGGTCGCGACCTCCATGATGGCCTCGGTGACCCACGCGAAATCCTCGGTTTCCAGCCGCAATTGGGCCAACGGATCGGCGCGGTGGGCATCGAAGCCGGCGGAGATCACGATCAGGTCCGGCGCCCACGCATCCAGTGCCGGCAGGATCGATCCCTCCCAGGCGGCGCGGAACTCGGCGGAGCCGGCGCCCGGCGCCAGCGGGGAATTGAGGATATTCTCCGCAACTCCGCGCTCGGCTGCCATGCCCGTGCCCGGGTAGCACGGGTATTGGTGCGTCGAGCCATAGAACAGTGTCGGGTCTGACTCGGCCACGGCCTGCGTGCCGTTGCCGTGATGCACGTCGAAATCCAGGATCGCGACCCGCGCCGCTCCCCAGCGTGCCCGGGCGTGGCGAGCAGCAATCGCGGCGTTGGAGAACAGGCAGAAACCCATCGCACGGTCCGGCTCGGCGTGGTGGCCGGGCGGGCGCACCGCGGCGAAAGCGGCGCGAACGGAGCCGGACATCACCGCGTCCACCGCGGCAATCCCGCCGCCTGCGGCCCGCAGCGCCGCCTCCGCCGACCCGGCGCTGAACACGGTGTCGGCGTCCAGGTGGATCGGGTCGTTCGGCGGCGGCGAGAGCGCGAGCAGGGAGCGGATATGCATCGGCGGATGCACGCGCAGCAGCGCCTCCTCCGAGGCGCGCGGCGCTTCCTCGCGCAGCAGATCGGAGAAGGTCTCCGCCTCCAGCGCCGCCATCACCTGGCGCAGCCGGTCCGGGCATTCGGGATGGAACGGACCGGTGTCGTGGGCGAGGCAAGCCTTGTGGGTGAGAAGCAGGACGCTCACGCGGGACCGCGCGAGCGAATGAGGAAGTTGAGCACGCCTGCCTCGTCCGACCAGGCGAGCAGCGCGTGACCGGTCTCGCGACAGAAGACCTGGAAGTCCGCGACCGCCGCGCGGTCCGTCGCCAACACCCGGAGCTTTGTGCCGGCGGGCATGGCGCGCAGCACCCGGTGCGCCCGCAGCACGGGCAGCGGGCAGGTCATGCCTTTGACGTCGAGGACGGTTTCGCTCATCGCTGCAACTCTGCGCGGTGCGGGCGCCGCGGGCAAGGCATGGTGGGCAGGCGGACGGAGCAGGGATGGCGGGATTCAGGATCGGGGTCGATCTCGGTGGTACCAAGATCGAGGTGGCGGCACTGGGCGAGGAGGGCGGGATCGTGCTGCGCGAGCGTGCGCCGACGCCCGCAGGCTACGCTGCGACGATCGCCGCCATCGCTGAGCTGGTGCGCGGTGCCGAATCGCGCCTCGGGACGACGGCGAGCGTGGGCATCGGCATCCCGGGCGTGATCTCGCCGGCGACCGGGCTGGTGAAGAACGCAAACTCCATCGCACTCAACGGCAACCCTTTCGACCGCGACATTGCCGACGCACTCGGGCGCGAGGTGCGGGTCGCCAACGACGCCAACTGCTTCGCGCTCAGCGAGGCGGTGGATGGCGCGGGCGCCGGTGGGCGCGTGGTGTTCGGCGTCATCCTCGGCACGGGTTGCGGCGGCGGCATCGTCGTCGGGAAACGGATCATCGAAGGGCGCCACCGCATCGCCGGCGAATGGGGCCACATGCCGCTGCCGTGGCCGAAGCCCGAGGAGCAGCCGGGCAACACATGCTGGTGCGGCCAGCGCAACTGCCTCGAGACCTGGCTCGCCGGGCCGGCCCTGGCGGCGGATTGCGACGGGCCCGGCGCGCGTCACGCGGGGGACATTCCGGCGCGCGCTGCCGGCGGCGAGGAAAGGGCCCGTGCCGCACTGGCGCGGCATACGGACCGGCTGGCGCGCGGTCTCGCGGTGATCGTCAACATCCTCGACCCCGACGTCGTCGTGCTCGGCGGCGGTCTCTCCAACATGGCGCATCTCTACGAGGCGGTGCCGGCGGCGATGAAGCGCTACGTGTTCTCCGATTTCGTGGACACGCCGATCGTCCGCGCGAAACACGGCAATTCCTCGGGCGTGCGGGGCGCCGCCTGGCTATGGCCACCAGGCTGACACACGTATTCGAGACAGCCGTGCTAGGCTTGAAAGCATGCCGGCGCTGTGCCGCGACTGTTTGCGTGTGCTCGAGGACGGGCCCTGCCCATGCGGCGGGCGCGTGGTGCGGCACGCCGAACTCTTCAGCCTCAGCCTCGCCCACGTCGATTGCGACGCGTTCTACGCAAGTGTGGAGAAGCGCGACCGCCCGGAGCTCGCCTCGCGCCCGGTGATCGTCGGCGGCGAGGTGCGCGGCGTGGTGGCCGCCGCGTGCTACGTCGCGCGGATGGCCGGCGTGCGCAGCGCCATGCCGATGTTCAAGGCGCGCCGACTGTGCCCCGACGCCGTGGTCATCCGCCCCGATTTCCGCAAATACACCGAGGTCGCGCGCAACATCCGCACGCGTATGCTGAAGCTTACGCCGCTGGTGCAGGTGCTCTCCATCGACGAAGCGGTGCTCGATCTTGCGGGTACCGAGGCGCTGCATGGCGCGGTCCCCGCCGTGGTGCTGGCCCGTTTCGCGACCGAGGTGGAGAGGGAGGTGGGCGTCACGCTTTCGGTGGGCCTCGCGCGCAACCGGCTGATGGCCAAGATCGCCGCCGGGCGGGACAAGCCGCGCGGGTTTTCGGTCATTGGCGCGGAGGCCGCGCAGTACCTGGCACCGCGGCCGGTGCGGCTGCTGCCGGGGATCGGGCCCGCCAGCGCCACGCGGCTCGCGGCGATGGGGATCACCACGCTCGGGCAGTTGCAGATGCTCGATCCCCGCACCGCGCGGGCACGTCTCGGCGACGAGGGCCCGGCGCTGGTCGCGCGCGCCCGCGGCGAGGACTCCCGCCTGGTGCAACCGGGACGGGAGGCGAAGTCGATCAGCGCCGAGACCACGTTCGAGAAGGACATCGCGGCGCGCGAGGAACTGGAGGCGGTACTCTGGCGCCTCTGCGAGAAAGTGGCCCGGCGGCTCGCCGAGAACGAGCTCGCCGCCGCCGGCGTCACGCTCAAGCTGCGCAGCGCGAGCTTTGCCACGCGCACGCGGGCGGCACGCCTGGCCACCCCGACGCTGTTGCCCGAGCGTCTGTTCGATGCCGGCTGCCGGCTGCTGTCGCCCGCGCTGGACGCAACCGCCTATCGCCTCATCGGCATTGGCGCCGATCCGCTGGTGCCCGCCGCGGAGGCCGATCCGCCCGATCTTGCCGATCCCTCGCTCGCGCGGCGCGTTGCCGCCCAGCAAGCCGTGGATGCGCTGCGCGGCAAGTTTGGAGAAAGGGCCGTGGTGCGTGGCCGCGGCCTCCCGCGCTGATCAGCAGCGTGACGGCCGCAGCTCGAAGGTGACTATGCGACCGTCCATCAGGAAGTCGCCGAAATCCATGGTGATCCCGTCGGCGACACCGTTCGAGAAATAGCGCATGCCGATCTGCATGCTCGGCTCCATCGCCGTCGGTGTGCGGTCAAAGAAGCCGATATGCACGCGTCCGCTCCTGAGGGGCTTCAGTGCCGGCCAGGTGGTGTTGGACGGCGTGCCCCAGGTCGCCAGCGCCACGGTGGAATCCTGCGCACCGTCCGGGTTCGTGCCGTCGAACAGCGGCATGGAGATCACGCGCTTGCCGGCCTCGGCCGCGGCAATGATCATCCGGTTCTGCGCCATCGGAAACGTGGTGCCAGGCGGCAGCGGAATGCGTGCGGCCTTTGGGCGCGCGTAGACGGCGATCCCCGGCCCGCCGGGGCGGTCGAGATGCGCCTCGCCCGCAAGGTCCGTCGTGGTCTCGCCGTCCGTCGTCTCGTGCAGGCGGAAGCGCAGCGTGCGCCCGTCCTTGCTCTCCCACGTCGTGTAGTCGGAGATCGAGCGGCTCACCGTGCCGTCGTTGCTCGCGACCTCGAGTTCCAGCCGCTGCTGCACCGCCCAGGCGGAGCAGGCGTCGATCACGTCGTAGGTCATATGCCCGGTCGCAGCCACGATGCCGCTGCGCCCGGCGCCGAGCGTCAGGTCATAGACCGCGTGGTGGGCGGCCAGGTCGATCGCGCTCGTGGGCGTCGTCGCGGGTGGGGCGGCGCCTGCCGGGATCGCGGCCAGGGTCAGGAGGACGAGACTCGTGAGGAATGCGCGCATGCCCCGAGATAGGATGTTCAGGCCGGCGGCGCCAGCAGCAGCCGGTTGACTGCGACGAGCCGGCCATAGGTTTCGCGCCAGGCGCGGGCGAAAACCGGGGGCGTGATGCCGCGCCCGGCCAGCGCCTCGCCGATCTCGGCCACGCTGCGCCGACCATCCACGAGCCGCAGGATGGCGGCGGCCAGTGGCGGCAGTGGCACGGGCGCGCGCAGCCCGTCGAACAGGAAGGACAGCGTGCCGTCGGGCAGGATGGCGCGGGCCAGCTCCTCGCCCGGCATCTCTCGCGCCACCGGCACGCGCGCCGGATCCGCGGCGTCCGGCGTCAGGCGGCGCTCGCTCGCGCGATGCGCATAGACGACATGCGTGCCGATATTGCCGCACAGCGCTTCCGCCAGCGCCGCGCGGCCGACCGGATCGAGCCGTGCCGCTCGGGCGCGCAGGCGCGGGTCCGGCAGATAGGTGTCGGGGTCATAGCGCATCGGCTCCATCCAGGCGGCGACCACAACGCCCTGGGCGGCGAGCAACGCGTGGAATTCCGCCACTGTGTAGGCGCGGTCGCGCGGGTTGAGCAGCAGGTCGGCGAGACCGGCTTCGCCGCCGGTGATGTGGTCCGCGAAGCCACGGTTGAAGCGCAGCCAGGCGGATTGCGGGAGGTAGCGCAGCACCCGGCGCGTGGCGTCGAGCCGGTCGGCCAGCGCCTCGGTGTCCGGGGCGAGCAGGCGCATCGCGTCCTGCAGCATGTAGACGCCGGTGCGTCCGTACGGCGCGTAGACCATGAGGCCAAGGCCACCGTCGGGCGCGAGGACGGAGAGCAGCGCCGCGAGTCCCTCGGCCGGGTCGGGCAGGTGGTGGAGCACGCCGCAGCAATCGACATAGTCGAACGGGCCGAGGCCGAGCTTCGGCAACTCGAGCAGGGAAGCCTCGACGAAGTCGATGTTGTCGAGGCCGCGCGCGGCTGCCCGCGCCGCAGTGATGCGCCGCGCCGCGGTGGAGCGGTCGAGCCAGGTGACGCGGCCGGGCCGTCCCGCCGCGCGCAGCTGGGCGGCAAGCATGATCGCGCCATCCCCGGTGCCGCCGCCGGCGAAGAGCGCATTGAGCGGCAGCGAGGCCGCACGGCTGGCCGTGAACACCCAGTGGTCGATCTCGCGCAGATGCCCGGGCGAGCCCACGACCAGCCGCTTTGCCTCGTCGCGCGGGTCGCGGGCGGGGTAGGGGTGCGCCTCGTATTGCTGGGCGAGCAGCGTGTCGGCCCGGTCGGTGGTCATCGTCGCGGCATAGAGAGGAGTTCCCACCCTGCCAAGCGAGGTTTCTGTCCGAGCTGTCAGGTTGCCCGGGCTTGTGGCGCGCGGGCCCGGTGCGTATGTCAGCCCGATGCGCAAATCCCTTATCCCGACCTTGGTGCTGGCCCTCGCCCTGCCCGCGGCGGCGCTGGCGCAACCGAAGAAACCCGCCCCGCATCCGGCCGAGCCGGTCGCGAGGTCCATCGGCGTGTTCGAGAACTGGCAGGCCGCGACTTTTATCGATGCAGGGCAGACAGTGTGTTACGCCTTTACGCGTGCGTTGAAGGAGGCGAAGCCCGTTGCGGGCCGCGGCGAGCCGGTCCTCTCGGTCGCCGAGCGGCCGACGATTCGTGACGCCGTCGCGCTTGCCGCCGGGTTCACGTACGCCCAGGGGGCGGTGGTGCCGGTCACGGTCGGCAACGTGAAGCAGGAGTTCTACACCGCCGGCAGCTCCGCCTTCGCGCGTGATGGCACGGGGATGACGGTGGCGATGGAGAAGGGGGCGGAACTGGTTGCCGTCTCGCCGGGTCCTGGCAAGGCGACGACCACCGACCGGTTCAGCCTCAAGGGCTTCTCCGCGGCGCATGCCGCGATCGTGAAAGCATGTCCGTCGAAATAGCCACGTTGGATCGCGCCGCCCCGCGCCCGCCCGCGCACGCCGACACACCGGCAGACTGGGGGGAGGCGGAGCGTGCGCGGATTCGCGCGAAGATCGCTCGTTTCGCGCCACCGCCGGCGCGGCGAGAGGACGGTCGGCTCGAGCTCGTCGGCCTCTCCCGCGAGGAACTGGTCGCCGCACTCGCCGGGATCGGCGAGGCGCCGTTCCGCGCCAAGCAACTCTGGCACTGGATCTATCACCAGGGCTCGACGGACTTCGCGCGCATGTCCACTATCGCTAGGCCGCTGCAGCAGAAGCTCGCCGAGCATTTCGCCGTGACCAGGCCCGAGACCGCGGCGGTGCAGACCAGCGAGGATTCGACACGGAAATTCCTGTTCCGCTTCCGAGACGGCCGCGAGGCGGAGACGGTCTACATCCCGGACCGCGAGGAGGATCGCGGCGCCGTCTGTCTTTCCTCGCAGGTCGGCTGCACACTTTCCTGCCGGTTTTGCCACACGGGCACGCAGGTGCTCGCGCGCAACCTCGGGCCCGGCGAGATCGTGGGCCAGTTCATGGCGGCACGTGATTCCTACGGCGAGTGGCCGTCGCCCAAGGGCGAGGCGCGGCTGCTCTCGACGATCGTGCTGATGGGCATGGGCGAGCCGCTCTACAACTACGACAACGTCGCCGCCGCGATGCGCATCGTCATGGACGGGGAGGGGATCGGGCTGTCGCGGCGGCGCATTACGCTCTCGACCTCTGGCGTCGTGCCGATGATGGACCGCGCGGGCGCCGAGCTCGGCGTCAATCTCGCTGTCTCGCTGCATGCCGTCACCGATGAACTGCGCGACGAACTGGTGCCGCTCAACCGCAAATATCCGATCAAGGACGTGATCGAGGCGTGCCGCCGCTATCCCACCGCCTCCAACGCGCGGCGCATCACCTTCGAATACGTGATGTTGAAGGGTGTCAACGATTCCGCGGCCGAGGCGCGGGCCCTGGTGCGCCTCATCGCCGGCATCCCGGCCAAGGTGAACCTCATCCCGTTCAATCCGTGGCCGGGCAGCCCCTACGAGACCAGCACGCCGGCGGCGATCGGGCGTTTTGCCGCGATCGTGAATGCCGCCGGCTTTTCCTCGCCCGTGCGCACGCCGCGTGGGCGCGACATCCTTGCCGCCTGCGGTCAGCTCCGCACGGCCGGCGGGTCCAGCGGCGGGAAGCCGAGCGGCGGCTGAACCGCCTCGATCGCCTCGCCCGCCCGCAGCAGCAGATCCTCGCGGAACCGGTCGGCGACGAGCTGTACGCCGGAGGGCAACCCCTCGGCGAGCCCGGTCGGCACGGCGAGCCCCGGCAAGCCGAGAAGGGCTATCGGCAACAGCGGTGACTGCGCGGCGATCAGCTCGGCCCCGAGCGCGGCACCCTTCACGTCCATGTCGACCGGCACCGGGCGGCGCCAGGAGACCGGCATCAGCAGGATCGGGTAGCGCGCGAGGAACAGCGACCATTCGCGCGCGATCGTGTAGCGCCGGGCCAGCATGGCGAGGCATTCGTCGCGCGACATTTCCGGTACGGAGCCGGTGAAATGCCTGGCGCTGGCCTTGATCGCCGCGTCGCCATAGGTCTCGATCGCGGCCAGCATGGAACGGCGCATGTCGTTGGCGATGAAGGAGAGCCAGACGCGATGCGCCTCGTCGAAGCAGGGCGGCGCCGCTTCCTCGACCGCGTAGCCAGCCTGGCTGAGCGCCCTGGCCGCGCGGTCCAGCGCGCCGGAGACCTGGCTGTCGGCGCGGCTGTCGCGAAAGAGTGCCACCTTGATCGGCGTCGGTGGCAGCGGGAATTCGAACGCCACGGGCAGAGAGATCGGATCGCGCGGGTCGGGCCGCGCCATGGCGGTGAAGGCGAGCCTTATGTCCGCGATGCTGCGCGCGAGCGGCCCTTGCACCGACATCATCTGGCTGGTCAGTGCGCGGTCGTCGGCCATGGTCGAGTTGTGGGCGGGAATACGCCCGACCGTCGGGCGCAGGCCGGCGATACCGCAGGCATACGCGGGGTAGCGCACGGAGCCGCCGATGTCGTTGCCATGACCGACCGCGCCCATGCCGGTGGCGGTCGCGGCCGCGGCTCCGCCGCTGGAGCCGCCAGGCGTCACGCCACGATTCCAGGGGTTGAGCGTGCGGCCGTGCAGGTCGTTGTCGGTAAACCAGCGATACGAAAACGCCGGCGTGTTGCTGCGCCCGACAACGATCGCCCCCGCGGCGCGGAGGTTCGCCACCACCGGCGCGTCCTCCTGGGCAATGTTGTCGCGCAGCGCCACGATGCCGTTGGTCGTGGCGTGGTCCTTCTGGTCCACATTGACCTTGATGGTGATGGGTACGCCATGCATCGGCCCGAGCCGTGCGCCACGCGCCTGCGCCTCGTCGGCCGCCGCCGCCGCTGCCATCGCCTCCTCCGCCAAGACCGCGGGCAGCGCATTGATGACCGGGTTCACGGCCTCGATGCGCGCCAGCGCGCTCGCCACAGCCGCGCGGGCCGAAAGCTGGCCCGTGCGTATTGCGGCTGCGAGCTGGGTTGCGGTCATGCTCCAGGGTTCGGTCATGCGTGCTTCTCCGAATTGTGGCGGTACGTTGCGCGCCCCAGAATTCAGGCGCCAGGCAAGGCGAGCGCGATATCGTGGAACAGGCGCGCGGGCAGCGTACCGCCCTGCACGTTCTTCATCGGCGTGTTGTCGTCGTTGCCGGTCCACACGCCGATGATGGTGCCGTTGACGGCGCCGATGAACCAGGCGTCGCGGAAATCCTGGCTGGTACCGGTTTTGCCCGCGACCAGCACGCCCGGCATGGCTGCCGCCCGGGCCGTTCCGCGCGACACAACGGCGGCCATCATGCGCACCATCATCGCCGCGAGGTTGGGGTCGATCGCCGGCGCAGGCGCATCGTTGGGCAGTGCCACTGGCTTGCCGTCCGCGCTGAGCGCGCGCAGCGCGTGCGGCACCACACGATGGCCCCCGTTGAAGAACGCGGCATAGGCGCCGCACATCTCGAGCAGCCCGACGCTGCCGGTGCCGAGCGCGATGGTTTCGTTGTCGGGCAGCGGATCCCTGATGCCGAGGCCGCGCGCCACCGCAATCACCTTGCGCGGGCCGCCAGCGCGGCGCAGCAGCCGCACCGCCGCCGTGTTCAGCGACTGTGCCAACGCCGTCTCCACCGTGACCTCCCCGAGAAAGTGGTGCTCGAAATCGTGCGGATGCCAGCTGCCGCTGGTGATCGGCCCATCGAGGACCGTGTCGTCGGGCCGCACGCCGGCCTCCAGCGCCGCGAGCCAGACGAAGGGCTTGAACGTGGATCCGGCCTGGCGGCGCGCCAGCACCGCGCGGTCGTAGCCACCAACCTGATCGGGCCGGCCACCGACCAGCGCGCGCACCGCGCCCGTTGCCGCATCCATCACCACCACCGCGACCTCGGAGGCATTCGCGGCGGCGGCGGGCCCCGCGAGATAGGCGGAGACGGCGCGGTTCACCGACTGTTGCAACGGCGCGTCGAGCGTCGTCGCGGCGGCGGCGTCGGTGCCGTCCGGCAGCGCGCGGCGCGCCTGTTCCTCCGCCCAGTCGGCAAACCAGCCGGCCCTGCCGGTGGGTGGTGGGAAGACGATCGCCGCGGCGGCGTTACGCGCCTGGGCCTCGGTGATGGCGCCGGCGCGCACCATCGCTGCCAGCACTTCGCGCGCGCGCGCCGTTGCTGCCCGGGGATCCGTCTTGGGTGAGAAGCGGGAGGGCGCGCGCGGCAGTCCGGCAAGTGCTGCCGCCTGCCACAACGAAAGTTTCGATGCCGGAATGCCGAAATAGAGATGCGCCGCGGCGTCGATGCCCCAGGCGCCCGCACCAAAATAGACGCGGTTGAGCCAGATCTCGAGGATCTCGCGTCGGGTGAAATGTTGCTCGAGCCACAACGTCAGCAGCAGTTCCTGCGCCTTGCGCCGCCAGGTGCGCGCATCCGAGAGGAACAGGTTCTTTGCCACCTGCTGCGCGATGGTCGAGCCGCCCTGGACGATGCGCATGTGGATCGCATCCACCGCCAGAGCGCGCAGGATACCGATCGGGTCGATTGCGCCATGCTCCCAGAAGCGCCGGTCCTCCACCGAGACGACTGCCTCCGGCACATAGGCGGGAAGCTGCGAGAGGCGCATCGGCTGGCCGACCAGGTCGCCCACGGTCGCGAACACGCTGCCGCGATCATCAGCGAGCGTCAGGCTCGGGCGGCGGACGGCACGCAGCGCGGTTTCCGGCGGCGGCAGGTCCCAGGCGAGTGCCAGCAGCACCATCCCGGCGGCAACACTGCCCCAGACAGCCGCGAAGATCGTCCAGCGCAGCAGTCGCCACGGCCAGGGACGGCGCCGCGGGCGGCGCTTCGGTTCCGGGCGTGCGCCCGCCCGCCCGGACGCGTGCGGGAGGGGGCGCGGGCTGGATCGGGGAAGGGGATCAAGGCGCGGCACGCCTACGGGTTAGCGCCGCAGGCCGTGCCGCCGCCAGATGATATTCCGGATCGGGATCAGGCGGCGCAGGCCGGCTCCGGTTGCGGGCGGGGCAGTGCGTTGCCGGTCTCGAGCAAGGACTTCAGGCTCGACAGCACCTGCGGCCAGCCGCCGGAGACTGCTGCGATCACCTTCGAGCCGTCGCGCGGACTTTCGTGCACAACTGTCAGCTTCACCAGCTCGCCTTGCGGCTCCAGCGTGAACGTGGCGTGGACATCGCCCTCGGCCTTCAATTCCTCGCGCCACTGGTGGTGCCAGGACAGGACCAGGCGGCGTGGCCGGTCGATTTCCAAAACCTTGCCGATGTCCATGACCGTGCCAGCCTGGTTGGCCAGCGACCAGGACGCGCCTTTTCCCCAGTTACTTTCGAGCCGCATCCCGAACCAGTAACGCTGGGTGAAGTCGGGGTCGGTCAGCGCCGTCCACAGGCGCTCCGGCGTGGTCCGGATATATGTCACGTAAACAAAACGATCTCCGCTCATCGTCCTTCTCCTTCCAGGTTGCGCTTGAGGTCGGCGAGCGCCCGCGCGGGAGCCTGCCGGTACTTGCCGATCCAGCGATCGGCAATCGCCTGGATCGGGAGGGGATTGAGAAAATGCAGCTTGCGGCGGCCATCTTTCAGCGTTGCCACGAGATTGGCCGTCTCCAGGATCGCGAGATGCTTGCTCACCGCCTGGCGGGTCATCGCGAGCCCCGCACAGAGCGCGCCGAGCGTCTGGCCGTCCTGCTCGTGCAGCCGATCCAGCAATTCGCGTCGCGCGGGGTCGGCCAGGGCCTTGAAGACATCGTCGTCTCCGAAGCGGTTCATGTGCGCTATATGCAACTAAATGGTTGCCTTTTCAACCCCCCCCTTTGCCGCGTCGGCGCTTGCCGCGATGATCCGGACCCCATCCGTCCGCGCCACCGGCGGGAGCGCGGTCGAAAGATCACCGGCGCGCATGGCAGCCAGGCCGCCACGGTCACGACGGGAGGCGACCGCGCTACCGCGGTCTGATTGCGACTTCATCCTGCTCGCCCGGGATCATGTCGTTGCGGCGACGATATGGGCGCCGGCGCGATCATTCCGTCGCCGCGGCTTGCCTTGGCCCGCACGTCGCCGTCGTCGCCGTCTCGTCCGTGCGCTGCTTTCTTCGCAACGAAATCCATCGCGGCTTGCCGATACTTGCCTGCGCCGAGACCGCCGCGGCGACAGGTACGGGCGCGACGATCGCCATAGATCGGTGGTGGAGACCCACATCACCGGGAACCGCGTGTCCAGCGCCGCGCCTTCGCCGCCGGCGATGCACGCAGTCCTGGGTGCCGGCGGCCTCGTCAGCTTCGTCCGCATGGAGCTTGCGAGGAGGGAGGCGCTCGGTCAGTCTGCCCTCAAGCGCAGCGAGGGGCAGGTATGAAGGGCATTTTCATCGACGCGGGTCCGGAGCTTTCGGAAGTGTTCAAGGCAGTGGTCCGCCCCACCGACCCGCTGGTCCATGTCAACCTGGCGGAGAACGTGACGCCAGCGGAACTGCCGGGCCTTCTCGCCGGCTACGATTTCGCGCTCGACGACCACAGCCGCATGCCGTCCGCCGAGCTCGCCAGGACGCCGGGCCTCAAGCACATCATCTTCCTCGGCACCGGCGCGCGCAGCTACATGAATCCGGATGAACTCGCCGCCCAGGGGCAGAGCGTCCATATCATCAAGGGCTATGGCGACACGGCGGTCGCGGAACACGCCTTCGCCCTGATGTTCGCCGCGGCGCGCGGGATCGCGGCGATGGACCGCGGCGTCCGCGTCGGGCAATGGCCGCGCACCCCGGGGCCGCAACTTACCGGCAAGACGCTGGGCCTGCTCGGCTACGGCGGTATCGCGGCGGAGATGGCGCGGCTAGCGCGCGGCATCGGCATGAAGGTGCTGGCCTGGAACCGCACGCGGCGCACCGCCGAAGGGGTGACCTTCGTCGATCTGGACACGCTGCTGGCCGAGAGCCGCGTGTTGTCGATCCACCTGCTGCTCAATGACGAGACGCGGGGTTTCCTCGACGCCAGCCGGCTGTCCAAGCTGCCGCACGACGCGATCCTGGTGAACACGGCACGGGCGGCGATCGTCGATCAGGCGGCGATGATCGCGGCGCTGCGCGAGGGAAGGCTTGCGCACGCGGCGCTCGACGTCTTCCTCGAGGAGCCGCTGCCGGCGGGTGATGTGCTTACCACGTTGCCCAACGTCACGCTCTCTGCGCACTCCGCATTCCGCACCCCGGAGGCAAGCGAGAAGCTGATCCGCATGGCGCTCGATATTGCCTGCGAGGTGGCGGCAAAGGGATAAGCACTTGGCTTTGTCCTCGGGTGGGCCCGCCTGGCGGAATGGTAGACGCAGCGGACTTAAAATCCGCGGCCCTTTGGCGTGGGGGTTCGAGTCCCCCGGCGGGCAGGCCCGGGACACCGATATACCGCTGCATCCCTCGCCGGGATGGCTGCCGCGCGGGCAGCGGGTCTACGCGGTCGGCGACATCCATGGGCTCGACGAAAGGCTTGGCGCGCTGCACGCGCTGATCGCCGAGGACCTGGAGGCGCGCCCCGTCGCAGAGGCGACGGTGGTGCATCTCGGCGACTACATCGATCGCGGGCCGGATTCCGCGAAGGTGCTGGCGCGGCTTGCCGTGCTGACGCGGATTGGCTGCGCCCGCGTCGTCAACCTCATGGGCAATCACGAGCGCACGTTCCTCGAGGCGCTTGCCGGCGACGCGCCAGCGGCCACCGATTTCCTGCATCAGGGCGGCGAGGCGACACTCGCGAGCCTCGGCATCGATCGCGCCGGATCCTGGGTGGAGTGGTCCGCGAGGCTGCCCGCGGCGGTGTCGGCCTTCCTCCACGGCCTGGCCCTGATGCACCGTGCCGGGAGCTATCTCTTCGCCCACGCGGGCATCCGGCCCGGCGTCGCGCCGGAGCAGCAAGCGCCGGCCGACCTGGTCTCGATCCGCCAGCCCTTCCTTGCCTCCGAGGCCGATCTCGGCGTCGTGGTGGTGCATGGGCATACGCCCGTTCCGGCGCCGGTGATCCGCGCCAACCGCATCGGCATCGATACCGGCGCGGTGCTCGGCGGGCCGCTCACTGCAGCCATTCTCGAGGCCGATTCCGTGGGATTTCTGGCCGCCTGAGGTTTGACCAGGCTCCTCGCCAAGCCTAGCGTGCTGCTCTCATTATTTCGGGAGAAGCGCACCATGGCCAACAACGTCAAGAAACGATGGGCGGAGGGCAAGGCTGTCGTCAACGGGTGGCTCGCCATTCCGTCCGGGTTCTCGGCGGAGGTGATGGCCCAGTGCGGCTTCGATTCCGTCACCGTCGACCTGCAGCACGGCGTGCAGGACTATCTCTCCATGGTCGCCTGCTTCCAGGCGATGCAGGCGCACCCGGTGACCCCGATGGTGCGCGTGCCCTGGAACGAGCCCGGCGTCATCGGCAAGGTGCTGGACGGCGGCGCCTACGGCGTTATCTGCCCGATGGTCAACACCAAGAAGGAGGCCGAGGCCTTCGTGTCCGCCTGCAAGTATCCGCCGATGGGCACGCGCAGCAACGGCCCGATCCGCGCCGCCATGTACGGCGAGGCGACCAACTACCAGAAGGTCGCCAACGGCGAGACGCTGTGCATCCCGATGATCGAGACCCGCTCGGCGGTGAAGAACCTCGAGGCCATCCTCGATGTCGAGGGGATCGCCGGCGTCTATATCGGCCCATCCGACCTCGGCTTTTCCTACGGGCTGGTGCCCAAGCTCGATCGCGAGGAGCCGGAGATCCTCAAGATCTACGACAAGATCCTCAAGGAATGCAGCAAGCGTGGAATCTTCGCCGGTATCCACACCGGCGGTTCGGCCTATGCCGCGCGCGCGATCGGCATGGGCTTCCGCCTTGTCACCATCGCCAATGACAGCGGGCTGATGGCGATGGCCGCGAAGGCCGAGGTCGCGGCGACCCGCAAGGGCAGCAAGGGCATCGCGTGAGCCGATAGGAGATATGTGATGGCGCCGCCGCTGTTCATCCGTCTGAATGATGGCGACGGCGTCGTCATCGCCCGTGCCACGCTGCTACCGGGAACCGAGGTCGCGGGCGTCGCCGCGGCCTCGCGCATCCCGGCGGGCCACAAGGTCGCGGTTCGCGCGCACGCTCCGGGCGAGGCGATCCGCCGCTACGGGCAGATCATCGGCTTTGCGACGCAGCCGATCGCGCCGGGCGAGCACGTGCATGTGCATAACTGCGCGATGGGCGATTTCGACCGCGACTATGCCTGGGGCGTGGATGCGCGCCCAACGGCCTACGTCGACCAGCAAGCGCATTTCATGGGTATCTGGCGGCCGGACGGACGGGTCGCGACGCGCAACTACATCGGTATCCTGACCAGCGTGAACTGCTCTGCGCACGTGGCGGGACTCGTTGCGGATGCGTTCCGGCGCAACCCGTTCGGCGGCGCCGATCCGCTGGCCGACTACCCGAACGTGGATGGCGTGGTGGCGCTGACCCACAAGACCGGCTGCGGCATGACGCAGAACGAGCCCCTGGCGCTGCTGCGCCGCACCCTTGGCGGCTATGCGCGGCACCCGAATTTCGCCGCCGTCATCGTGCTCGGCCTCGGCTGCGAGGTGAACCAGCTCGGCGGCCTGGTGCAGGAGCAGAAGCTCGCCGGGCGGCTGCGCACCATGGACATCCAGGAAATGGGCGGCACGCGCAAGACGGTGGAAGCCGGCATCGCCTTCGTGCGCGAGGCGCTGGCGGATGCCAACAAGGCCCGCCGAGAGAGCGTGCCGGCGTCCCATCTCACGGTCGCGCTGCAATGCGGTGGCTCGGATGGTTATTCCGGCATCACCGCCAATCCCGCGCTGGGGGCCGCGAGCGACCTGCTCGTACGGCATGGCGGCACCGTGATCCTCTCGGAGACGCCGGAGACGTATGGCGCTGAGCACCTGCTCACGCGTCGTGCGGTAAGCCGCGAAGTGGGCGAGAAACTGGTCGGCCTGATGCGCTGGTGGGAGGAATACACGCGGCGCGAAGGGGCGGAGATGAACGCCAATCCCTCGCCGGGCAACAAGGCGGGCGGGCTAACCACCATCCTCGAGAAATCGCTCGGCGCCATGGCCAAGGCCGGCAGCACCAACCTCGTCGACGTCGTCGCCTATGCCGAGGAGGTGAAGAAGAAGGGCTTCGTGTTCATGGACACGCCGGGTTACGACCCGGTGGCGGCGACCGGCCAGGTCGCGGGTGGTGCCAACCTCGTCTGCTTCACCACCGGCCGCGGCAGCGTGTTCGGCTGCAAGCCCGCGCCGTCCATCAAGCTTGCCACCAACACGCCCATGTTCCGCCGCATGGAGGAGGACATGGACATCAACTGCGGCACGATCGCCGATGGCGACGAGGGCGTCGGTGCCTGCGGCGAGCGCATCTTCGAGCTGATGCTGCGGGTTGCGTCGGGGGAGCGCACCAAGAGCGAAAGCTTCGATTTCGGCGCCGACGAGTTCGCGCCGTGGACGATCGGCGCCACGATGTAAGCCATGGTACGGCCCGCCTTCCTCACCGCCATGCCTTGAGGTCGTGCCCCAGATACAGTGGCACCAGCGTCCGTCGGCCGGCGGCCTCGATCGTGACCGGCGGCAGGATGGTAACGCTCTCGAACCATCCTGTGTAGTTCTGCAGGGCCCATTTGCTGCTCACGCCGGGAGCGATCAGGAGCACGTCCGAACCGAAGTTGTTGCGCGTGCCGGGCCGCAGCGCATCCGGCCAGAAGCCGAATTGCCGGCAGTCGATGTTGAAGCAGAGCACCCGCGTCCCGGGTCCGAGCGCGTAGGCGACCTTGCCGCTATAGATCCAGTCCGGTGCAGCGAGAATCGTGTTGCGCCGTTCAAGCAGGCCACGCTCGGCAAGCTGCGCGCGCAGGCCCTGCCAATCTGAAACCTGAAGCCTCGTGCGGTCCGAGGCGATCACTCCCGTGTGGGCCGTGATCACCCATCCCGCGATCAGCACACCGATCAGGGCGACGCTCGCCTTGAGCCAGGCAGCCTCGCGGAGCGGCGGGATCAACCCTAGCAGCGGAAAGAGAAACAGATAGCCTGGCGCCGGCCAGTGCACGAGCACGGGACCAGAGAATGCCGCCTCGACGGTGAAGAAGACCACGGCCGGAGCCGCGAGACAGACAGTGAGCCGCCAGCGCGCGTCCCGCCAGGCACGCGGCAGGCGCCGGACGATCCACCACCATGACCAGGGCAAAAGCAGCCCCGCGCCCGCGCCGAGCAGGGCAAGTGGGCCGAGCGGGTTCAGCCGGTGCCAATCCGCACGCTTGCCCTGGAAAGCGATGCTCGCCCAATGGTGATCCACGTTCCACCAGAGCACGGGTGCGAACAACAGCAGTGCCGCAAGGGCCGCGAGCCATGGGTGGGGCCGGCGCAGCCAATGCCGCTCCTCCGGTGTCGTGGCGAGGTAGAGCAGCACGCCGAGTGCTGGAAACAGAGCGGAATATTTCGAATCGGCAGCGAGCCCAAGGGCCGCTCCCGCTGCGAGCCACCACGCCAGCCGCCCTGTATCCAGCGCCCGCAGGAACAGCACGGCGGCGCCGATCAGGCAGGCGACCAGCGGGCCGTCCGGCAACACCCAGCTTCCCGTCGTGACGCCGAACAGCGGGGCGAGGTTGAACCACGTGGCCGCGCGCACCCCCGCCCAGCGCCGTGCCTCCGCGTCCCCGGTGGCGAGATCGCGCGTGAACCGCGCCATCAACCAGGTCGAAAGCGCGAAGAGCAGGATGAAGGGCGCGCGGACAACAACCGTCGCCTCGCTGCCCGCAAGCCGCACCGCCGCCGTGACCAGCCACCAGGACAGTGGCGGGTGGTCGAAATATCCCCACGCCGGCACGCGCGCCGCCGCCACCATGTAGGTCTCGTCCACGCCAAGGCCGGTCGCGGCCGCAAACGCCAGCCGCGCCAGCGTGGAGGCGAGAACAAGCAGCAGCAGCGCGCGGACGGCGGTGAGCCGCCCGCCGGGGGTCAGGCCGCCACCAGCTTCTGGGTCTGTTCGCCCAGGCCGTCGATTCCGAGCCGCATCGTCTGTCCGGGCTTGAGGAAGACCGGCGCCGGCTTCTTGCCCATGCCGACGCCCGGCGGCGTGCCCGTCGCGATCACGTCGCCCGGATGCAGCGTGATGAAGCGGCTCACGTAGCTCACGATCTGTACGACGTTGAAGATCATCGTCTTCGTCGAGCCGTCCTGCATGCGCACGCCGTCCACCTCGGTCCAGAGCCGCAGGTTCTGCGGGTCTGGCACCTCGTCCTTCGTCACCAGCCACGGCCCGGTGGGGCCGAACGTGTCGCATCCCTTGCCCTTATCCCAGGTGCCGCCGCGCTCGATCTGGAATTCGCGCTCGCTGACATCGTTGATGACACAGTAGCCGGCGACATGCGCCATGGACTCTGCTTCCGTCACATAGCGCGCGGTACTGCCGATGACGATGCCGAGCTCCACTTCCCAGTCGGTCTTGCTGGAACCGCGCGGGATCTTGACGTCATCGTTGGGGCCGGAATAGGCGCCCAGCGACTTCAGGAAGACGATCGGCTCCTTGGGGATCGCGGCACCCGTTTCCGCCGCATGGTCGGCGTAGTTCAGGCCGATGCACACGAAATTCAGCGGCCGCGCCACGCACGCGCCGAGCCGCGGGCTGCCGGCGATGAGCGGCAGGCTGGCGGGGTCGATCGCGGCAAGCTGCGCCAGGCTGTCTGGCGAGACGGTGCCGCCATCGATGTCGCGCACATGCGCCGAGAGATCGCGCAGCTTCCCGTCGCGATCGAGCATCCCCGGCTTCTCGACGCCAGCCGGGCCATACCGAAGCAGCTTCATGCCGTATTTCCTTTCGAACGAATGATTGCGGCGTCCGCCGCGCGACCTAGAGCGTGATGCCCCCGTCGATCACCAGCGCCTGGCCGGTGACGAAGGTGGCGGCGTCGGAGGCGAGGTAGACCGCCATCGCGGCGATCTCTTCCGGCGTGCCGAGCCGGCCCATCGGCTGGCGCGCGATAAAGGCGGCGCGGGCCGCCTCCACGCTGCCGGCCGCCGCGGCGTTCGCCTCGATGCGTTCGACGAGCGACGGGCTTTCGATCGTGCCTGGGCAGATGCAGTTGCAGCGCACGCCCCGGGTGACGAAATCCGCCGCGACCTGCTTGGTCAGCCCGATGACCGCGGCCTTGGTCGCACCATAAATGGCGCGGTTGGGCAGGCCCTTCACCGAGCTGCAGACGGAGGCCATGTTTACGATCGCGCCATGCCCGCGCTCCAGCATGCCGGGCAGGAAGGCACGGATGGTGCGGAACATAGACTTTACGTTGAGGTCGAAGCCGAAATCCCACTCCTCCTCGCGTGCATCGAGGATCGTGCCCTGGTGGACGTAGCCTGCGCAGTTGAAGAGAACGTCGATGGCGCCTGCGTGTTTCGCGGCCGCGACCACGGCGTCGCCGTCGAGCACGTCGAGCGCCGCGACATGCAGGCGCGGATGGTTCAGCGTGGCAAGCTTGGCCGCGGCGATATCGGTGGCGATCACCTCGGCGCCCGCTTCCGCGAAGGCGAGGGCCGTGGCACGGCCGATGCCCTGCGCCGCGGCGGTCACGAAGGCGCGCTTGCCGGTCAGGGGTCCGCTCATGGCCGTGCCTCTCAGTGGTTGTGGCGGCTCTCGCCGCGCGTCTCGAGGATATCGAGGTAGAGCGTGGCCGGTTCCAGGCAGCCACCGCCGCCGAGCGGGCCCACCATGGAGCGATAGATCTCTTCCCACGGTGTCTTGTGGTCCAGCTTCGGTGGCGTCCAGGCGGCGCGGCGCGCCTCCAGCTCGGCATCCGGCAGCAGCACGTCGACGCGCCGTGTGTTGAGGTCGATGCGCACGCGATCGCCGGTCCGCAGCAGCGCGAGCCCGCCGCCCACCGCGGCTTCCGGCGAGACGTTGAGGATGGAGGGCGAGCCCGAGGTGCCGCTCTGCCGCCCGTCACCCATCGTCGGCAGCGTGGTGATCCCGCGCTTCAGCAGGGCGGCCGGCGGCTGCATGTTCACCACCTCCGCGCTGCCGGGATAGCCGACGGGACCGCAATTGCGGATCACCAGCAGTGAGTTCTCGTCGATTCCGAGGGCGGGATCCTCGATGCGCGCGTGGTAGTCCTCCGGCCCCTCGAACACCACGGCGCTGCCCTCGAACACGTTGGGGCGGCCGGGGGCGGAAAGGAAGCGATCGCGAAATTCCTTGTCGATGACGCTGGTCTTGATCACCGCGTTGTCGAACAGGTTGCCGGAGAGCACGACATAGCCCGCGGCTTCCCTGAGCGGCGTCCCGTATGCGCGGATCACTTCGCGATCCGGCTCCGTCAGGCCCGCCACGTTCTCCTCGAGCGTCCGGCCGGTGACGGTCATCACGTTGCCATGCAGCTTGTCGGCCGCGAGCAACTCCCGCATCACCGCGGGCACGCCGCCGGCGCGGTGGAAGCGTTCGCCGAGGAAACGCCCCGCCGGCTGGCAATCCACCAGCAGCGGAATGTCCGGACCGAGGCGTTGCCAGTCATCGAGCGTGTGATCGACGCCCATGTGCCGCGCGATCGCGACCATGTGGATCGGGCAGTTGGAGCTCGCGCCGAGGGCCGCCGCCGCGACCACCGCGTTCTCGAACGCCGCCTTGGTCATGATGTCGGAGGGCCGCAGGTTCTCGTGCACCATGCCAACGATCCGCCGTCCGGTTTCGAAGGCCATCTGCCCGCGCTCACGGTAGGGGCCTGGGACGGCAGCGCAGCCGGGCAACGACATGCCGAGCGCCTCGGCCAGTGAGTTCATCGACAGTGCCGTGCCCATGGTGTTGCAGTGCCCGACAGAGGGCGCGGAGGAGGCGACCATGGTCATGAACTCCTCCCAGTCGATCTTGCCCTCGGCGTGCAGCTTGCGCGCCTCCCAGACCACGGTGCCGGACCCGGCGAGCTTGCCCTTGTGCCAGCCGTCAAGCATCGG
This sequence comes from uncultured Pseudomonadota bacterium, assembly GCA_963764465.1. Lineage (GTDB taxonomy): Bacteria > Pseudomonadota > Alphaproteobacteria > Acetobacterales > Acetobacteraceae > JAJXXT01. The sequence continues at coordinate 508,844 of CAVXSO010000002.1, forward strand.
CCCGCCCGAGAGCACGATCGCGGGGATGTTCACGGTGGCCGCGGCCATCAGGCAGGCAGGCGTGGTCTTGTCGCAGCCGGTGGTGAGCACCACGCCGTCGAGCGGATAGCCGTGCAGTACCTCGACCAGCGAGAGATAGGCGAGGTTGCGGTCCAGCGCTGCCGTCGGACGCTTGCCGGTCTCCTGGATCGGGTGGGTGGGGAACTCCAGCGGAATGCCACCAGCGTCGCGGATGCCGTCACGCACGCGCACCGCGAGGTCGAGATGGTGGCGGTTGCAGGGCGAGAGGTCGGAGCCGGTCTGCGCGATGCCGATGATCGGCTTGCCGCCCTGCAGCTCCTCGCGCGTCAGGCCGAAATTGAGATAGCGCTCGATGTAGAGCGCCGTCATGCCGGGATCGTTGCGATCGTCAAACCAACGCCGGCTGCGCAGCCGCTTGCCCGAACCGTTGTCCTCGTGTGCCATGTCGGTCTCCCCCTCACATCCAGCCTGCGGTGCGAGGCGTGGCCCGTCAATGCAGGCTCCGCCCCGGCCAGGCCGCATCAGAAATCGGGCGTGTCAGAAATCCTCGGGACTGATGACGTTCTGCGGCTTGCCGGCCAGTGCCGCGGCCATCGTCTCCGCCGACTTCACGCGGATGTCGTGCCAGGATTCCGGATCGTGGAAGGCCGCATGCGGCGTGATGACCAGCCGCCCCTCCAACCATTTTTCGCGGGCGCGATAGGCGGCGATCAGCTTCGGCGCAGGCTCGGCGATCGGTTCCACGGGGATCACGTCGAGCCCGGCGCCGGCGAGGTGGCCGGAACGCAGCGCGCCTTCCACGGCGTCGATATCAACGATCGGCCCGCGGGCGGTGTTGATCAGCACCGCGCCCTCGGGCAGCCGTGCCAGCTCCTTCGCGCCGATCATGTTGCGCGTCTCGGGCGTCAGCGGCGTGTGGATGGACAGCACGTCCGAGCGCCGCAGCAACTCCTCGAGGCTGCGCACACGCTCGACGCCCAGCGCGCGGTCGGCGCCGTTGGGGCGGTATGGGTCGAAGAAGATGATGCGAAAGCCGAAGGCGCGCGCGCGCAGCGCCGCGGCGGTGCCGATGCGCCCGAGGCCGAGCACGCCGAAAGTCTGCACGTCGAGCCGGCGGATCAGTGGCGACTCGATCGCCTTCCAGCCGGCCGGCGCGCTGCCGCGTTGGGTGTCGTGGTAGAGGACGATGCCGCGGCGCAGCGCCAGCGTCAGCGCGATGGCGTGGTCGGCCACTTCCATCGTCCCGTAATCCGGCACGTTGCAGATGGTGATGCCGCGTGCCGCCGCCGCCTTGCGGTCCAGCTTGTCATAGCCCACGCCCATCCGGACAATGGTCTTGAGCGCCGGCATGCGGTCCATGTCGGCACCCGTCACGCTGTGGCGCAGGATCATCAGCCCGACGACACCCTCCGCGTCCTGGGGCGAGAGGTCGCCCATGGAATCGAGGTTGCGCATCCGCACCTCGACGCCGGGGCCGAAGGCCGCGCGCTCGATCGAATCGTCCTGGTACATCACTTCGGGGTAGAGCACGGCCGGCATCGTTTCCTCCTCGGCTTCCCGCGTTCCCATCGTCTTGTGCTGGGGCGCGTCATTGCGCAGTTTCAGCCCCGGTTAACAGGCGAAGGGTGCCAAGTCCATGAACGACGCTGCTGCCACCGCCATGAACGGGGCGGAATCACTGGTCCGTACCCTGCTCGCGAGCGGTGTGGACACGTGCTTCGCCAATCCCGGCACGTCGGAAATGCATTTCGTGGCCGCACTCGATCGCATCCCCGGCATGCGCTGCGTGCTGGGCCTGTTCGAGGGCGTGGTGACCGGGGCTGCCGACGGGTATGCGCGTGTCGCCGACAAGCCGGCGGCGACGCTGCTGCATTGCGGGCCCGGGCTCGCGAACGGCATGGCCAACCTGCACAACGGCCGCCGCGCCAACACGATGATGGTCAACTGTGTCGGCGACCAGGCGACCTATCACCGCCCTCTCGACGCGCCGCTGACCGCCGATACCGAGGGCTGGGCGCGCGGTGTCTCCGGCTGGGTGCGCACGGCATCACATGCGCGTGATGTGGGCGCGGATGCCGCGGTCGCGGTGCAGGCGGCGCGCACCTCGCCGGGGCAGATCGCGACGCTGATCCTGCCATCAGACACGTGCTGGGACGCGGGCGGCATCGCCGGCGCGCCGTTGCCGGTGCCACCGGCGCCACACGTCCCGCCCGCCGCGGTCGAGACCGCGGCGCGGGCGCTGCGATCCGGCACCAGGGCCGTGATCATCCTCGCCGGCAGCGCGCTGCGCGAGGCGCCGCTGGCCATGGCCGCGGGCATCGCCGCCGCGACCGGGGCGACGGTCATGGCCCAGGGCTCCAACGCCCGCATCGAGCATGGCCAGGGGCGGCACCCGGTCGACCGCGTGCCCTACCCGGTGGACCAGGCGGTGAAGGTGCTGGCGCCGTACAAGCTGGTGATCCTTATCGGCGCCAAGCTGCCGGTCGGGTTCTTTGCCTATCCTGGCAAGCCCGGGGTGCTGACCGCGCCGGATGCCGAGGTGCAGGTGATGGCGCGGCCGGAGCACGATCTGCCGGCCGCACTCGCGGCACTGGCCGAGGCACTCGGCGCGAAGCCGGTCGCGGCCCCCGCCATGGAAAAGCCGACGCCGGCGACAGGGGCGGTCAGCAGCGAGACGGTGGCGCAGTCGGTCGCGGCACTGCTGCCGGAGCAGGCGATCATCGCCGACGAGAGCGTGAGCTTCGGCCGCGCGTTCTTCTCCGGCATGCACGGCGCCGCGCCGCATGATTGGCTGCAGATCACCGGCGGCGCCATCGGCTGCGGCATGCCGCTCGCGACGGGGGCGGCGGTCGCGGGCAAGGGGAGGCGCGTGGTCAACCTCGAGGCCGACGGCTCGGCGATGTACACGCTGCAGGCGCTGTGGACCCAGGCGCGCGAGAAGCTCGACGTCACCACGGTGATCCTCGCCAACCGGAAATACGCGATCCTGCTGCACGAACTCGCCAATGTCGGGGCCAATCCCGGCCGCACCGCGCTCGACATGATGGATCTCGGCAACCCGGACCTCGACTGGCCGAAGCTCGCCGCCGGCATGGGTGTGGAGGGCGCGCGGGCGGAGACCATGAGCCAGTTCAACGACCTGCTGGCCGCGAGCTTCGCGCGGTCGGGACCGTTCGTGATCGAGCTGGTGATCTAGCGCCGCGACATCCCAGCGAGGATCAGTCCCAGGCCCACGCCCCAAGGAAGGTTGAGCGCGAGCGGGACCAACCAGGCCGCGGGGTGCAGCCCGGCCTGGGCGCTGCCGCCCTTGAGCGGGGTCACGACGAAGAAATAGACCGCGACCGAGAGCACGCCGACCGCCAGCCCCGGCTTCCACCCCGGGTGCTGCACAACGAGCGCGAAGGCCGCGCCCCACAGCCCGCCCCAGAAGGCGAGGTCGAACACACGGGGCACACCCCAGGGCGGGATGGGGTCCATCGGGTAGGCCGGCGGCATGCGGTGCAGGATGTGCAACAGCGCCCAGGCTCCCTGCTGGAACGCGAGCACGGCGATGGCGCCAGCGACGAAGCCCGGGGCGGCCCGGCGGAGGAGGTTCTGCATGCCAGGTTTCTACGGCATGCGAAGGGCGCGGGCGACAAGGCTGCGGCCCCGCGTTAGGCTGCCTGCTGCATGACAGAAGACGAAGCAGAGCGTCTGGCCAGCCGGGTGGCGTTGCTCGCCAGCGACTCGGGCGAGGCGGAGGCGGCGGGGCGCGCCGTGGGGCAGCTTGCGGTGCGCATCGGCCTCACTGGCGGCGACCTGCGTGCCATCGTCATGCGCGGCGCTGCCGAAGGCAGGGGCAACCAGGCACTGGAAGACGCCTACAAGGCACTGCGCCGCGAGCGCGACAAGCTGCTGCTGGAAGGAGCCAATCTCCGCCAGGCGCTCTCCAAGGCCCGCGCCAGCGCGCAGATGGGCAGGCTGCTCGGCATCCTGGGCGTGGTCCTCGCCGTGGCGGGCGGCGCCTATGTCTGGCTCGGGCCCGCGGCGGAGCCCTCCAGCCCTGCCGTCACCCAGGCGCTGACCGGCGGTGTGATCGGGCGGGTGCACGTGGATTCGGCCCTGGTCTATGCCCGTGCCGACCGCAGCGCGGAACTGCTTTCCTCCCTGCACCAGGGCGACCGTGTCCTGGTCCGGCGCATGGTCTGGAACCAACTCGTGCAATGGGCGGAAATCGAGGTTGGCGGGCAGATCGGCTATGTGCCCGCCGCGGACCTCGACCTGATGTAGGACTCGACAGCGGGCGGCCCCGGGAGTAGAGGGCGCGCTTCAACCGGAACGCGGGAGACTTCCGGGCGATGTTCTGCGGCTGTTGCCGTGGCATCGCCCAGGTCGCATGCACCGCGGTCCCTCGACTAACGCAGGTAACACGAGGGTTCGATGGCGAAGAAGATCGTCGGCTACATCAAGCTGCAAATTCCGGCCGGCAAGGCCAACCCGTCGCCGCCCGTGGGCCCCGCCCTCGGCCAGCGCGGCCTGAACATCATGGCCTTCGTCAAGGAGTTCAACGCCGCGACGCAGGCGATGGAGCCGGGGATGCCAATCCCTGTGGTCATCACCGCCTTTGCCGACCGCACGTTCAGCTTCATCACCAAGACGCCGCCGAACACCTACTTCATCAAGAAGGCGGCGAAGCTGGAGAAGGGCTCGACCAACCCCGGCAAGGGCGCGACCGTGGGCAGCGTAACCACCGCGCAGCTGCGCGAGATCGCCAAGCAGAAGATGGTCGACATGAACGCCAACGACGTCGAGGCGGCGGTGCGCATGCTCGCCGGATCTGCGCGCTCGATGGGCCTCGCCGTGGTGGAGAGCTGATCATGGCCAAGAACAAGCGCCTCGAGGCCGCCCGCACGACGGTGGACGTCGCCAAATCCTATGCGCTCGACGAGGCCGTGGCCCTGGTGAAGCAGAATGCCCGCGCGAAGTTCGACGAGACGGTCGAGATCGCGATGAACCTCGGCATCGATCCGCGCCACGCGGACCAGATGGTGCGCGGCCTCGTCGGCTTGCCGCACGGCACCGGCAAGACGCTGCGCGTCGGCGTGTTCGCCCGTGGCGCCAAGGCCGAGGAGGCGCTGGCAGCCGGTGCCGACGTGGTGGGCGCGGACGACCTGGCCGAGAAGGTGCAGGCCGGCGAGATCAGCTTCGACCGCTGCATCGCCACTCCGGACATGATGGGCGTGGTCGGCAAGCTCGGTAAAATTCTCGGCCCGCGCGGCCTGATGCCGAACCCGCGCCTGGGCACGGTCACGATGGACGTGAAGGGCGCGATCACCGCTGCCAAGGCCGGCCAGGTGGAGTTCCGCGCGGAGAAGGCGGGCATCGTGCATGCCGGCATCGGCAAGGCGAGCTTCCCGGCGGAGAAGCTGGTGGAGAACGCGCGTGCCTTCGCGGACGCGATCATCAAGGCCAAGCCCTCGGGGGCGAAGGGCAACTACCTGCAGAAGGTGGCGCTCTCCTCGACCATGGGGCCCGGCGTTCGGGTCGATATCGCCTCGCTCCACTGAGGCAACGGGATACGCCGGCGTTTCGGTCCCTCGGGATCCGGGCGCCGGTGGGCAGGGGGCGGTCGCCCCCGAACCTGTCCGAGACCGGCTGTCCCGCCCCGAGGTTCGTCCGCGGGGAGGGGTAATGGGGGAAGCCCCGCATCCGGGAGATGGGAGGAGCCCAACGCCTCGCGGCGTCCGGGTTCGGCTCACGGGCAGGCGAACCGGGGCTTCGGCCCCGTTGGTGCAACCCGGCCTCGCGCGGTCCACACGCGCCAGGCCAGCGATGGAGACGGGCTTTGGACCGTACGGAGAAGCGAGAGTTCGTCGCCTCCCTCGCCGGTGTCTTCGCCGAGACGTCCATGATCGTCGTGACCCGCAACAGCGGGCTCACGGTCGACGAGGTGACGGATCTGCGTCGGCGCATGCGGGCGGCAGGGGCGAGCTATAAAGTCGCGAAGAACCGGCTGGCCACCCGCGCGCTGGAGGGGACCAAGTTCGAGGGCATCAGGCCGCTGCTGAAGGGACCGACCGCGCTCGCGTGGTCGGTCGACCCGGTGGCAGTGGCGAAGACCGCCGTCGAGTTCGCCAAGCTGAACGAGAAGTTCGAGGTGCTCGGAGGAGCGCTCGGATCCCAGACGCTGGATGCGGCGGGGATCAAGGCGCTGTCCGAGCTGCCGTCGCTGGATGCGCTGCGCGCCAAGCTGCTGGGGCTGGTTCTTGCCCCCGCGACGAAGCTGGCCGGGCTCATGCAGGCGCCGGGCGGACAACTCGCACGGCTTCTGGCGGCCCATGCCAGCCGCGAGGCGGCCTAGCCGAACATCATGGCCGCCGGCCCCGCGGTGGGGCTTGCGGCGGACCCAACCGGACGACATCTAGAGGAATACGAGAATGGCTGACCTTTCGAAGATCGTGGACGAGCTTTCGAGCCTGACCGTGCTCGAAGCCGCCGAGCTCGCGAAGATGCTCGAGGAAAAGTGGGGCGTGTCTGCCGCGGCCCCCGTGGCGGTGGCGGCGGCGGCTCCGGCTGCGGGTGCTGCCCCGGCGGCGGCGGCCGAGGAGCAGACGGAGTTCACCGTCATCCTCGCCACCTCCGGTGACAAGAAGATCAACGTCATCAAGGAGATCCGCACCATCACCGGCCTCGGCCTGAAGGAGGCCAAGGACCTCGTCGAGGGCGCGCCGAAGACCGTCAAGGAAGGCGTGAACAAGGACGAGGCGGCGAAGATCAAGAAGGTGCTCGAGGAGCAGGGCGCCACCGTCGAGGTCAAGTAAGGCGGAGCTGCTACGACGACGACGCACGCGACTTTCCGTGCTGACAGGATCGCGGGCGGAAGTGGCTGTCACTTCCGCCCCGATCTCCGTTGCGGCAAACCGCGCCGCGGATTGCCGCGAGCCTGATCGGGACGTGCCTGACTGAGAACCGAGAAGGGCCTCGGACCGACGGGCCCCCGACCAAGACGAGCCTAGGACGGCTGGACCACGCGCTTCTTCCGCCCCGCGCGGGGCGACAACGACTTAATCCGGAGCTGGCATGAACGCGATTTCGCGGTCTTTCACGGGACGCAAGCGTATCCGCAAATCCTTCGGGCGCATCCCCGAAGTGGTGGCGATGCCCAATCTCATCGACGTGCAGCGCGCTTCCTACGAAGCGTTCCTGCAGATGCACACGACGCCGGACAGCCGCACCAATACCGGGTTGCAGGAGGTGTTCACCTCCGTCTTCCCGATCGATGACTTCGCCGGGCGCGGCCGGCTCGAGTTCGTCTCCTACGAGCTCGAGGAGCCGAAATACGACGTCGAGGAGTGCATCCAGCGCGGCCTGACCTTCGCGGCCCCGCTGAAGGTGATCCTGCGCCTGATCGTCTGGGACCTCGACGAGGACACAGGCGCGCGCTCGATCCGCGACATCAAGGAACAGCCCGTCTACATGGGCGACATGCCGCTGATGACGGACAACGGCACGTTCATCATCAACGGTACCGAGCGCGTGATCGTGAGCCAGATGCACCGCAGCCCGGGCGTCTTCTTCGACCACGACAAGGGCAAGACGCACAGCTCCGGCAAGTATCTCTTCGCCGCGCGCGTCATCCCCTATCGCGGCTCCTGGCTCGACTTCGAGTTCGACAGCAAGGACCTCGTCTACGTCCGCATCGACCGCAAGCGTAAGCTGCCAGTCACCACGCTGCTCTATGCGCTCGACAGCAAGGCGACCGAGGCGCTGCGCGCCGCGCGCGCGATGCGTGGCGAGCAGGTGGAGATCTCCGAGATCCGCGGCATGGACGCCGAGGAGATCCTTTCCTTCTTTTTCGGCCAGGTGGTGTTCACGCGCACGCCGAAGGGCTGGGCGCGGCCGTTCGATCCGGAGGCGTTCCGAGGGGCCAAGCTGCTGGAGCCGCTGGTCGACGCCGAGAGCGGCGAGGTGGTGGCTGACGCCGACACCAAAATGACCTCGCGGGCCGCGCGCAAGATCGCCGAGAAGACAAAGACGGTGCTCGCTGGCCAGACCGACCTTGTCGGGCGGTTCGTCGCCGAGGACCTGGTCAACACGGATACCGGCGAGATCTGGGCCGAGGCCGGCGAGGAATTGACCGAGGCGAAGCTCGCCTCGCTCGAGGCGGCGGGGCTGGACACTCTGCCGACGCTCGCGGTCGACCAGGCGAACGGGCCGTGGATCCGCAACACGCTGGCGGTCGACAAGTGCACCGGGCGCGAGGACGCGCTGGTGGACATGTACCGAGTCATGCGCCCCGGTGAGCCGCCGACGCCGGAAACGGCGGAGGCGCTGTTCCGCGGCATGTTCTTCGACCCGGATCGTTACGATCTCTCGGCGGTCGGGCGCGTGAAGATGAACATGCGCCTCGGCATCCAGACCGATGACAGCGTGCGAGTGCTGCGCAAGGAAGACATCCTGGCGACGGTGCGCATGCTCTGCGAGCTCAAGGACGGGCGCGGGCAGATCGACGACATCGACAATCTCGGCAACCGCCGGGTGCGCTCGGTCGGCGAGCTGATGGAGAACCAGTATCGCGTCGGCCTGCTGCGCATGGAGCGGGCGATCCGCGAGCGCATGGGCTCGGTCGATATCGACACGGTGATGCCGCACGACCTCATCAACGCGAAGCCGGCGGCGGCGGCGGTGCGCGAGTTCTTTGGCTCGAGCCAGCTCAGCCAGTTCATGGACCAGACCAACCCGCTCTCGGAAGTGACGCACAAGCGCCGCCTTTCCGCGCTCGGTCCGGGCGGTCTCACGCGCGAGCGCGCGGGCTTCGAGGTGCGCGACGTGCACCCCACGCATTACGGCCGCATCTGCCCGATCGAGACGCCGGAAGGGCCGAATATCGGCCTGATCAACTCGCTCGCGACCTACGCCAAGGTCAACAAGTACGGGTTCATCGAAACCCCGTACATGCTGGTCAAGGACGGCGTGGTGCAGAAGGAGCCGCGCTACCTCTCCGCTATGGAGGAGGAGAAGCTTATCGTCGCGCAGGCGGACGCGCCGATGGACGCCAACGGGCGCTTCACGCAGGATCTCGTTTCGGTCCGGCAACAGGGTGATTTCCGCCTGGTCAAGCCCGAGGATGTGACGGCGATCGACGTCTCGCCGAAGCAGCTCGTCTCCGTCGCCGCGGCCCTGATCCCGTTCCTCGAGAACGACGATGCCAACCGCGCGCTGATGGGCTCCAACATGCAGCGCCAGGCCGTGCCGCTGATCCGCGCGGACGCGCCGCTCGTCGGCACCGGCATGGAGGCCGCGGTGGCGCGTGACTTGGGTGCGACGATCGTCGCGCGCCGCGCCGGCGTGGTCGACCAGATCGACGGCGCGCGCATCGTGGTGCGCGCGACCAACGAGGACGGCACGACCAAGGGCGTGGACATCTACCGGTTGCGCAAGTTCATGCGCTCCAACCAGTCGACCTGCATCAACCAGCGGCCGCTGGTGCGCGTGGGCGACGCGGTGGTGGAGGGTGACATCATCGCCGACGGTCCCTCGACCGAGCTCGGCGAGCTGGCGCTCGGGCGCAACGTGTTGTGCGCGTTCATGCCCTGGAACGGCTACAACTTCGAGGAACTCGATCCTGATCTCCGAGCGCATCGCGCGCGACGACGTCTTCACCTCGATCCATATCGAGGAGTTCGAGGTGATGGCGCGAGACACCAAGCTCGGCCAGGAGGAGATCACCCGCGACATCCCGAATGTGGGCGAGGAGGCGCTGAAGAACCTCGACGAGGCGGGCATCGTCTATATCGGCGCCGAGGTGAATCCCGGCGACATCCTGGTGGGCAAGGTAACGCCGAAGGGCGAAAGCCCGATGACGCCGGAAGAGAAGCTTCTGCGCGCGATCTTCGGCGAGAAGGCCTCCGACGTGCGCGACACGTCGCTGAAGCTGCCGCCCGGCGTCACCGGCACCATCGTCGATGTGCGCGTCTTCTCCCGCCGCGGCGTGGACAAGGACGAGCGCGCGATGGCCATCGAGCGTGCCGAGATCGAGCGGCTGGCGAAGGACCGCGACGACGAACGCGCGATTCAGGAGCGCAGCTTCCTCAACCGCCTCGGCGAGAAGCTGCTCGGCCAGAAGGCGGGCGGCGGCTTCAAGGGCATCAAGTCCGGCACGGTGCTGACCGAGGAGGTGCTCGGCGAGCACTCGAAGGGCAGCTGGCGGAATATCGTCGTGCAGGACGATCGCGTGACGGCGGAGATCGAGACGCTGAAGCGGGAGTTCGACGCCGCGGTCGGGCGCATTCAGGCGCGCTTCGAGAGCAAGGTGGAGAAACTGCAGCGCGGCGACGAGCTGCCGCCCGGCGTGATGAAGATGGTCAAGGTCTTCGTCGCGGTGAAGCGCAAGCTGCAGCCCGGCGACAAGATGGCGGGCCGCCACGGCAATAAGGGTGTGGTCTCGCGCGTGGTGCCGGTGGAAGACATGCCGTTCCTCGCGGACGGCACCCCGGTCGATCTCGTGCTCAACCCGCTTGGCGTGCCGTCGCGCATGAACGTGGGGCAGATCCTCGAGACGCATCTCGGCTGGGCATGTGCTGCGATCGGCCGTCAGGTCGGCGAGAAGGTCGAGGCCTATCGCCGCCAGGGAGCGGCGCGGGCCGAGCTGCTCGGCATGCTCGAGGAGATCTACGGCCAGGAGGTCTATGGCGACGCGATCGCCGACATGGACGACACCCAGCTCTTGGAGCTCTGCGAGAACCTGCGCAAGGGCGTGCCGATCGCAACCCCGGTGTTCGACGGTGCCCGCATGGCCGATATCGAGGGCATGCTGTCGCGGGCCGGGCTCGACACCTCGGGCCAGGTGACGCTCGTCGACGGGCGCACCGGTGAGCCGTTCGAGCGCCGCGTGACGGTGGGCTACATCTACATGCTGAAGCTGCACCACCTGGTCGACGACAAGATCCACGCGCGTTCGATCGGCCCGTACTCGCTCGTCACCCAGCAGCCGCTGGGCGGCAAGGCGCAGTTCGGGGGCCAGCGCTTCGGCGAGATGGAGGTCTGGGCGCTCGAGGCCTACGGCGCCGCGTACACGCTGCAGGAGATGCTGACGGTGAAGTCGGACGACGTATCCGGCCGCACCAAGGTCTACGAGGCGATCGTGCGCGAGCAGGATAATTTCGAGGCCGGCATCCCCGAGAGCTTCAACGTTCTCGTCAAGGAGCTGAAGTCGCTCGGCCTCAACGTCGAGCTCGACAACAAGGCCGCCTAGTTGATGGTTTCCAAAGGCCGACCGGCCTTTGGTGGGGTTGGGGGCAACGCCCCCGTCCTTCCCTGGAAAGGAAGATACGGATGAACGAACTGATGAAGATCCTGGGCCAGACCGGCCCGAGCCTGAGCTTCGATCAGATCAAGATCCAGATCGCCTCGCCGGAGCAGATCCGCTCCTGGTCTTATGGCGAGATCAAGAAGCCCGAGACGATCAACTACCGCACGTTCAAGCCGGAGCGGGACGGGCTGTTCTGCGCGCGTATCTTCGGGCCGATCAAGGACTACGAGTGCCTGTGCGGCAAATACAAGCGCATGAAGTTCCGCGGCATCATCTGCGAGAAGTGCGGCGTCGAGGTCACGCTTGCCAAGGTGCGGCGCGAACGCATGGGCCATATCGAGCTCGCCTCGCCGGTCGCTCACATCTGGTTCCTGAAGTCGTTGCCGAGTTGTATCGGCCTCATGGTCGACCTGACGCTCAAGGAGCTGGAGAAGATTCTCTATTTCGAGAGCTATGTGGTTCTCGAGCCGGGCCTGACGGACCTCAAACTGCATCAGCTGCTCTCCGAGGATCAGCTGATGGCCAAGCAGGACGAGTTCGGCGAGGACGGGTTTCGCGCCGGCATCGGCGCCGAGGCAATCCGCTCGGTCCTCACCGGTATCGACATCGACGCCGAGAAGGTAAAGCTGCGCGGCGAGCTCAAGGACACGACGAGCGAGGCCAAGCGCAAGAAGCTGGTCAAGCGCCTGAAGCTCATCGAGGCGTTCGCCGAGAGCGGCGCCAAGCCCGAGTGGATGATCCTGACCGTGGTACCGGTCATCCCGCCGGAGCTGCGGCCGCTGGTGCCGCTCGATGGCGGCCGCTTCGCGACTTCGGACCTCAACGACCTCTATCGCCGCGTCATCAACCGCAACAACCGCCTCAAGCGACTGATCGAGCTGCGCGCGCCGGACATCATCGTGCGCAACGAGAAGCGCATGCTGCAGGAGAGCGTGGACGCGCTGTTCGACAACGGGCGCCGCGGACGCGCGATCACGGGTGCCAACAAGCGCCCGCTGAAGTCGCTGTCGGACATGCTGAAGGGCAAGCAGGGACGGTTCCGCCAGAACCTGCTCGGCAAGCGCGTCGACTATTCCGGCCGCTCGGTGATCGTCGTCGGGCCGGAGCTGAAGCTGCATCAGTGCGGCCTGCCGAAGAAGATGGCGCTCGAGCTGTTCAAGCCCTTCATCTACGCGAAGCTGGAGAAGTACGGGCTCGCCACCACCATCAAGGCGGCCAAGCGCCTGGTGGAAAAGGAGCGGCCGGAGGTCTGGGACATCCTCGAGGAGGTTATCCGCGAGCACCCGGTGTTGCTGAACCGCGCGCCGACGCTGCACCGGCTTGGCATCCAGGCCTTCGAGCCGGTGCTGATCGAGGGCAAGGCGATCCAGCTGCACCCGCTCGTCTGCACCGCCTTCAACGCGGACTTCGACGGCGACCAGATGGCGGTGCACGTGCCGCTGTCGCTGGAAGCACAGCTCGAGGCGCGGGTGCTGATGATGAGCACCAACAACATCCTCTCGCCCGCGAACGGCAAGCCGATCATCGTGCCGAGCCAGGATATCGTGCTCGGCATCTACTACCTCTCGCTCGAGACCCCGAAGTTCGCCACCACCAAGGACGAGGAGGCGCCGGTCTTCGGCACGCTCGCCGAGATCGAGCACGCGATCGCGGCCGGGGCGATCGGCCTGCACGACAAGATTCGTGCGCGCTTCGACACGGTCGACGCGGAGGGCGCGCCGATCCGCCAGAAGGTGGTCAGCACGCCGGGCCGCATGATGATCGCCCGCCTGCTGCCGCGTAACCCCGCGGTGCCGTTCTCGCTGATCAACCGCCAGCTGACCAAGAAGAACGTCTCGGACGTGATCGACGTGGTCTACCGCCATTGCGGGCAGAAGGAGTGCGTGATCTTCGCCGACCGTCTGATGGGCCTGGGCTTCGGCCAGGCGGCTAAGGCGGGTCTCTCCTTCGGCAAGGACGACCTCATCATCCCTGCCTCCAAGCCGGAGATGATCCGCAAGACGCAGGCGGAGGTGAAGGAGTTCGAGCAGCAGTACCAGGACGGCCTGATCACCGCCGGCGAGCGCTACAACAAGGTGGTGGACGCCTGGTCGCGCTGCACCGACGAGGTCGCGGAAGCGATGATGAAGGAGATCCGCAAACAGGAGGCCGGCCGACCTGCCAACGCGGTGTGGATGATGAGCCATTCCGGCGCGCGCGGGTCGCCTGCGCAGATGCGTCAGCTTGCCGGTATGCGCGGCCTGATGGCCAAGCCCTCGGGCGAGATCATCGAGCAGCCGATCATCGCCAACTTCAAGGAGGGCCTCACCGTCCTCGAGTACTTCAACTCCACCCACGGCGCCCGCAAGGGCCTCGCGGACACGGCGTTGAAGACGGCGAACTCCGGCTACCTCACCCGCCGCCTGGTGGACGTGGCGCAGGACTGCATCATCGTCGAGTACGATTGCGGCACCGAGCGCGGGCTCACCGTGCGCGCGGTGATGGATGGCGGCGACGTCGTCGCCCCGCTCTCAGAGCGCATTCTCGGCCGCACCGCGGCGGAGAATGTGGTCGACCCGACGACGGGCGCGGTGCTCGCCCCCGCCGGCACGCTGATCGAGGAGGAATCCTCCGAGGCGATCGAGAAGGCCGGCGTCGAGAGCGTGAAGATCCGCTCGGTGCTGACCTGCGATGCACGGGTCGGCGTCTGCGGCAAGTGCTACGGGCGCGACCTTGCCCGCGGCACGCCGGTCAATGTCGGCGAGGCGGTGGGCGTTATCGCCGCACAGTCGATCGGCGAGCCGGGCACGCAGCTCACGATGCGCACCTTCCATATCGGTGGTGCCGCGCAGCGTGGCGCCGAGCAGTCCAATGTCGAGGCCAGTCATGACGGCGCGGTCGCGCTCAACAACGTAACTCTGGTGACCAACAGCCAGGGCGTGCCGATCGTGATGAGCCGCAACTGCGAGATCGTGCTGTCGGACGCCAATGGGCGGGAGCGCGCGCGCTTCCGCGTGCCCTATGGCGCCCGCCTGCTCACGCACGAAGCGGCGAAGGTCGCGCGCGGCACCAAACTCGCCGAGTGGGATCCATACACGTTGCCGATCATTACCGAACGTGCCGGCCGCGTCGAATACCTCGACCTCATCGAGGGCGTGACGTTGGTCGAGCGCGTGGACGAGGTGACGGGCCTCACGTCGAAGGTTGTGGTGGACTACAAGTCCAACGCCCGCGGTGCCGACCTGCGGCCGCGGCTGCAGCTCAAGGGGCCGAAGGGCGAGGTGGTGAAGCTGCCCTCCGGCGGCGATGCGCGCTACTTCCTCTCGCCGGACTCGATCCTCTCGGTCGAGAACGGGGCCGAGGTCGCGGCGGGCGACGTGCTGGCCCGCATCCCGCGCGAGGGCAGTAAGACGCGCGACATCACCGGCGGTCTGCCTCGCGTGGCCGAGCTGTTCGAGGCGCGGCGTCCGAAGGACCACGCGATCATCGCCGAGACCGACGGGCGTGTGGAGTTCGGCCGCGACTACAAGGCCAAGCGCCGCGTCATCGTGAAGAACGACGAGACCGGGGAGGAGACCGAGTATCTCATCCCCAAGGGCAAGCACGTCTCGGTGCAGGAGGGCGACTTCGTCCGCCGGGGCGACCCGCTGGTCGACGGGCCGCGCGTGCCGCACGATATCCTCAAGGTGCTCGGCGTCGAGGCGCTGTCGGACTACCTCGTCAACGAGATCCAGGACGTCTACCGGCTGCAGGGCGTGAAGATCAACGACAAGCACATCGAGGTGATCGTCCGCCAGATGCTGCAGAAGGTGGAGATTCTCGATCCGGGCGACACGACCTATCTCACCGGCGAGCAGGTCGACCGGCTGGAGTTCGAGGCGGAGAACGCGAAGCGTACCGCCGAGGGCGAACGGCCGGCGGGTGGCATGCCGGTGCTGCAGGGCATCACCAAGGCCAGCCTGCAGACCTCCTCCTTCATCTCCGCCGCCTCCTTCCAGGAGACGACGCGGGTGCTGACGGAGGCGGCGACGGCGGGCAAGACGGACGGGCTCTCCGGCCTCAAGGAGAACGTCATCGTCGGCCGCCTGATCCCGGCCGGTACGGGCAGCGTGATGAACAAGCTGCGCTCGATCGCCTCGGGCAACGTCAGCGGCACCGGCCTCGGCCGGGACCGCCAGGCGCCGGCGCTCGAGCAGGATGTTGCCGCCGAATAGGGTGGTTTTCGCGCGCTTGCATGGAAGGCCGGCGGTGGGCGCATCGCCGGCCTTTCTCTTTTATGGGTTTCACGCTTGACGCCGTCGGGGGGGTGGGCTACCTCGCCGGCCTCGGCCGTCCCCGTCCAGGGCGCGGCCGTCGTTTCGTGATGGCCCCAACGCTCGCGGCGCCGCCTTCCTCCAGGAGAGTCCAGGGGGGAAGCCTAGGCCGCTTGCATGCCTCACCCGCCGGGTGCCAACCCGAGCGGGCGCAGCGCTTGGGGCGACGTGGCGACGGTGCCAGGGGCGAACGGCAACAGGACTGCGCGGAAGCGACAGATACGCGGGAGTGACAGGGGCGTATGCCGACGATCAACCAGCTGATTGCCAAGGGGCGCGAGCCCGCGGCCAAGCGCAACAAGGTGCCGGCTCTGCAGGGCTGCCCGCAGAAGCGCGGTGTCTGCACCCGCGTCTACACCACGACGCCGAAGAAGCCGAACTCGGCGCTGCGCAAGGTCGCCAAGGTCCGGCTCACCAACGGCTACGAGGTGGTGAGCTACATCCCGGGCGAGGGCCACAACCTGCAGGAGCACTCGGTGGTGCTGATCCGCGGCGGGCGCGTGAAGGACCTGCCGGGCGTGCGCTACCACATCCTGCGTGGCGTGCTGGACACGCAGGGCATCGCCAAGCGGCGCCAGCGGCGTTCGCTCTACGGCGCCAAGCGGCCGAAGTGAGGAGCGGGCGATGAGCAGGCGGCACCGCGCGGTCAAGCGCGAGATTCTTCCGGACGCGAAGTTCGGCGACGTCGTGATCAGCCGTTTCATGAACGCGCTGATGTACGACGGCAAGAAGAGCGCGGCGGAGGGCATCGTCTACGGCGCGCTGGACGTGATGCGTCGGCGTGGCGGTGGGCAGGCCGACCCCGTGCGGCTGTTCCACGAGGCGCTGGATAACGTGAAGCCTGCCGTCGAGGTGCGCAGCCGTCGCGTCGGCGGCGCCACCTATCAGGTGCCGGTCGAGGTTCGCACCGAGCGGCGCCAGGCGCTGGCGATCCGCTGGATCATCGATGCCGCCCGCAAGCGCGGCGAGCATACGATGCAGGACCGCCTGTCCAACGAGCTGATGGACGCGGTGAACAACCGGGGCGCTGCGGTGAAGAAGCGCGAGGATACCCATCGGATGGCCGAGGCCAACAAGGCCTTCAGCCACTACCGCTGGTAAGACGCTAAGACGGGCCGGCCGCAAGGCCGGGACGACGGTTCAATAATCCCCAAGCGCCGCTTGAGGCGGACACGGAGAAGACGATGGCGAAGTCGAAATTCGAGCGGAACAAGCCGCACTGCAACATCGGCACGATCGGCCATGTGGACCATGGCAAGACGTCGCTGACGGCCGCCATCACGAAGGTGCTGGCGAAGACCGGCGGAGCGACGTTCACGGCCTATGACCAGATCGACAAGGCGCCGGAGGAGCGCGCCCGCGGCATCACGATCTCGACCGCGCATGTCGAATACGAGACGAAGAAGCGCCACTACGCGCATGTCGACTGCCCCGGCCACGCCGACTACGTGAAGAACATGATCACCGGTGCGGCGCAGATGGACGGCGCGATCCTGGTGGTCTCCGCGGCCGATGGCCCGATGCCGCAGACGCGCGAGCACATCCTGCTCGCCCGCCAGGTCGGCGTGCCGGCGCTCGTCGTGTTCCTCAACAAGGTGGACATGGCGGACCCCGACCTGCTCGAACTCGTCGAGCTCGAGGTGCGCGAACTGCTGAGCTCCTACCAGTTCCCGGGCGACGAGATCCCGATCATCAAGGGCTCGGCACTGTGCGCGCTGGAAGATCGCGAGCCGGAGATCGGCGAGCAGGCGATCCTGAAGCTCATGGAGGCGGTGGACTCCTACATCCCGCAGCCGGAGCGCCCGAAGGACATGCCGTTCCTGATGCCGATCGAGGACGTGTTCTCGATCTCGGGGCGTGGCACGGTGGTGACTGGGCGCGTCGAGCGCGGCGTCATCAAGGTGGGCGAGGAAGTGGAGATCGTCGGCCTGCGCGATACCACCAAGACCACGGTCACGGGCGTCGAGATGTTCCGCAAGCTGCTCGACCAGGGCGAGGCGGGCGACAACATCGGCGCACTGCTGCGCGGTACGAAGCGTGAGGAGGTGGAGCGCGGCCAGGTGCTCGCGAAGCCCGGCACGATCACGCCGCACAAGAAGTTCAAGGCCGAGAGCTACATCCTCACCAAGGAAGAGGGCGGTCGCCATACCCCGTTCTTCACCAACTACCGGCCGCAGTTCTACTTCCGCACGACGGACGTCACCGGCATCGTCCACCTGCCCGAGGGCACGGAGATGGTGATGCCCGGCGACAACGTCTCGATGGACGTGGAGCTGATCCAGCCGATCGCGATGGACGAGGGACTGCGCTTCGCCATTCGCGAGGGTGGCCGCACGGTGGGTGCCGGCGTCGTCGCCAAGATCGTCGCCTAAGCTCAAGAGGATCGGGGCCGCCGCCATGGACAACCAGAACATCCGCATTCGCCTCAAGGCGTATGACCATCGGGTGCTTGACAACAGCACCAAGGACATCGTCAACACGGCGAAACGGACCGGTGCCCGTGTGCGCGGCCCCATTCCGCTGCCGACGCATATCGAACGCTTCACGGTCAACCGCTCGCCGCACGTCGACAAGAAGAGCCGCGAGCAGTTCGAGATCCGCACTCATCGCCGCCTGCTCGACATCGTCGAGCCGACGCCGCAGACGGTGGATGCGCTGATGAAGCTGGATCTCGCGGCCGGCGTGGACGTCGAGATCAAGATCTGAGGAACCTGCCGGCTCCCGTGGGGCCGGTGACTGAAAAATTTGGGCCTAAGAGCCGCCTGGTGATTCGTTGGGCGGCTCCTCTGGGGTGAGGGCGATGAGAACGGGACTTCTGGCGAAGAAGCTGGGCATGACTCGGCTTTTCAAGGACGATGGCACGCACGTGCCGGTGACGGTGCTGCACCTCGACCAGGTGCAGGTCATCGCCGCGCGGACACAGGAGAAGGACGGCTACAGCGCCGTCCAGCTCGGCTGGGGCCGCGCGAAGGTGAAGAACGTCGCCAAGTCCAACAAGGGGCATTTCGCGAAGGCGAAGGTGGAGCCGAAGGCGAAGCTCGCGGAGTTCCGCGTGGACGCGGACGCGCTGCTCGAGCCAGGTGCCGTGATCTCCGCCGCGCATTTCGTGGTCGGACAGAAGGTGGATGTCACCGGCACCTCGAAGGGCAAGAGCTTCGCGGGTGCGATGAAGCGGTGGAATTTCAGCGGTCTCGAGGCGAGCCACGGCGTTTCGATCTCGCATCGTTCGCACGGCTCGACCGGCAACCGCCAGGATCCAGGCAAGACCTTCAAGAACAAGAAAATGGCCGGCCATCTCGGTGTCGAGCGCGTGACCACGCTCAACCTCGAGGTCGCCGGCGTGGATGCCGAGCGCGGCCTGCTGATGCTCAAAGGGGCGATCCCGGGGGCGAAGGGCGGCTGGGTGCTGGTGCGCGACGCGGTGAAGGCGAAGCTGCCCGAGGGACTGCCGCATCCGGCTGCCCTCGTTGAGGCGGGAGCATGACGATGCAGGTCGAGATCAAGACGCTCGCCAACGCCACGGCGGGCACGATCGAGTTGCCTGAGGCGATTTTCGGCGCGACCCCGCGGCCGGACATCATGGCGCGTGTGGTGCACTGGCAGCAGGCCAAGCGGCGCGCTGGCACGCACAAGACCAAGGGCATGGGCGAGGTCCAGGGCACGACGAAGAAGCCCTACAAGCAGAAGGGCACCGGCAGCGCCCGCCAGGGCAGCCTGCGCGCGCCGCAGTTCCGCACTGGCGGCCGGGTGCATGGCCCGGTGGTGCGTGACCACGGCTATGACCTGCCCAAGAAGGTACGCCGGCTCGGCCTTATCTCGGCGCTGTCGCAGAAGGCGGCTGAGGGTAAGCTCGTGGTGTTGGACGTGGTCGCCGGCGCGAAGACGAAGGACCTGGCGAAGCAGCTCGCAGCGATGGGGCTGGGCTCGGCGCTGTTCGTCGACCACACGGTCGACGTGGGGTTCCTGCGCGCCAGCCGAAACATTCCGGGCGTGGATGTGCTGCCGACGGTCGGCGCCAATGTCTACGACATCCTTGCCCATGACGTGCTTGCGGTAACCACCGCCGGCATCGAGGGCCTGAAGGAGCGCCTGGCATGAGCGAGGCAGGAAAGACGCGCGGGCCGAAGCTCTCGCGCGAGGCGATGTACGCGATCCTGCGTGCGCCGCTCATCACCGAGAAGGCGACGATGGTGAGCGAGCACGCGCAGTATGCGTTCAAGGTCGACAGCCGAGCCACCAAGCCGGAGATCAAGGCCGCGGTGGAAGGGCTGTTCGGTGTCAACGTGACGGCGGTGAACACGCTGGTTGCGAAGGGCAAGACCAAGCGGTTCCGTGGCCGTCCGGGCCAGCGCTCGGACGTGAAGAAGGCTTATGTCACGCTGAAGGCGGGGCAGAGCATCGACCTCACCGCGGGTCTGGCGTGAGGGGGCAGGCAAGATGGCACTGAAACAGTTCAACCCCGTCACCCCGTCGCTGCGCGGCACGATCCTGATCGACCGCAGCGAGCTGTGGAAGGGCAAGCCGGTCAAGGGGCTCACCGAGGGCAAGAGCTCCACGGGCGGGCGCAACAATCATGGCCACATCACCAGCCGCTTCCGCGGCGGCGGGCACAAGCGCAGCTATCGCGTCATCGACTTCAAGCGGCGCAAGTTTGATGTGCCGGCGACGGTGGAGCGGCTGGAATACGACCCGAACCGCACGGCGTTCATCGCGCTGATCAAGTACGCGGACGGCGAGCTGGCCTACATCCTGGCGCCCCAGCGCCTGCGCACCGGCGACAGCGTGGTTGCCTCGCAGCGCGCGGACATCAAGCCGGGCAACGCGATGCCGCTCGCGGCGATCCCGGTCGGCACGATCGTCCACAATGTGGAGCTGAAGCCACAGGCCGGCGGCAAGATCGCGCGCGCCGCGGGCCAGTACGTGCAGCTCGTCGGCAAGGACGCCGGCTACGCGCAGATCAAGCTGATGTCCGGTGAGTTGCGCCTGGTGCGCGGCGAGTGCCTGGCCACGATCGGCGCGGTGTCCAACCCCGACAACTCCAACCAGCAGATCGGCAAGGCCGGTCGCCAGCGCTGGCTGGGCCGTCGCCCGCATAACCGTGGCGTGGTGATGAACCCGGTGGACCATCCGCATGGCGGCGGCGAGGGCCGTACCTCGGGCGGCCGGCACCCGGTCACGCCGTGGGGCAAGCCGACCAAGGGCTACAAGACGCGTTCGAACAAGCGGACGGATGGGTTGATCATCCGCGGCCGCAAGAAGGGCAAGGGCTGATCCGATGGCACGTTCCGTCTGGAAAGGGCCGTTCGTGGACGGCTATCTGCTCGGCAAGGCGGAGGCGTCGCGCGCCTCCGGCCGCAACGAGATCATCAAGATCTGGTCGCGCCGCTCGACCATCCTGCCGCAGTTCGTGGGGCTGACGTTCGGCGTCTACAACGGCCGCAAGTTCCTGCCGGTGCAGGTCAACGAGAACATGGTCGGGCACAAGTTCGGCGAGTTCTCGCCGACGCGCACCTTCAGCGGCCACAGCGCCGACAAGAAGGCGAGGCGAGGCTGAGATGAGCAAGCCCAACCATCCCCGCATGCTCGCGGATACCGAGGCCCAGGCGGTGCTGCGCAACATCCGCGTGAGCCCGCGCAAGCTGAACCTGGTCGCGGCGCTGATCCGCAACCGCGCGGCCTCCGACGCGGTGGCAACGCTCACCTTCTCCAAGCGGCGCATCGCGCAGGACGTGCGCAAGGTGCTCGAGAGCGCCATCGCCAACGCCGAGAACAACCACCAGCTCGATGTCGACCGTCTGATCGTTTCGCGTGCGGAGGTCGGCCGCTCTGTGGTGATGAAGCGCTTCCACGCGCGCGGCCGCGGCCGTTCCTCGCGGATCGAGAAGTGGATCAGCCATCTCAAGATCGTCGTCGCCGAGCGGGCGCAGGACGAAGCCGCCGGGAAGGAGGCCGCGTAGCATGGGCCAGAAGGTCAATCCGGTCGGGCTCAGGCTCGGCATCAACCGCACCTGGGACAGCCGCTGGTTCGCGGGATCCGACTACGCGAAGTTGCTGCATGACGACCTGAAGCTGCGCAAGCATCTGCGCGCGCGCCTCGCCGGCGCGGGCGTCAGCCGCGTGGTGATCGAGCGCCCGGCGAAGAAGCCGCGGGTGACGATCTATGCCGCGCGTCCGGGCGTGGTGATTGGCAAGAAGGGCCAGGACATCGAGGTATTGCGCAAGGAGCTGCAGAAGCAGGCCGGCGCCGAAGTGGCACTCAACATCGTCGAGATCCGCAAGCCCGAGATCGACGCGACGCTGGTGGCGGAGAACATCGCCCAGCAGCTCGAGCGGCGCGTGGCTTTCCGCCGCGCGATGAAGCGCGCGGTGCAGTCAGCGATGCGGCTCGGTGCGCAGGGTATCCGCATCACGTGCTCCGGCCGCCTCGGTGGTGCGGAGATCGCGCGCGTCGAGTGGTACCGCGAGGGGCGGGTGCCGCTGCACACGCTGCGCGCGGACGTCGATTACGGTGTCGCAACGGCGAAGACGACGTACGGCACTTGCGGCGTGAAAGTTTGGGTCTTCAAGGGCGAGATCCTCGCCCATGACCCGATGGCGGTCGACAGGCGCGCCGCCGAGCAGGCGCCGCAGCGCTAAGGGGTCTGGTCATGCTGCAACCGAAACGCACCAAGTACCGCAAGGCGCACAAGGGCCGCATCCACGGCAACGCCAAGGGCGGCACGACGCTTAACTTCGGCACGTTCGGCCTCAAGGCCATCGAGCCGGAGCGCGTCACCGCGCGTCAGATCGAGGCGGCGCGCCGCGCCATCACCCGCGCGATGAAGCGCACGGGCCGCGTGTGGATCCGCATCTTCCCGGATGTGCCGGTCTCGAGGAAGCCGGCCGAGGTCCGCATGGGCTCCGGCAAGGGCTCACCCGAGTTCTGGGTCGCCCGGGTGAAGCCGGGGCGGATCATGTTCGAGGTGGACGGCGTGGGCCTGGAGCTGGCGCGCGAGGCGCTTTCGCTCGGTGCCGCGAAGCTGCCGATTGCCACGAAGTTCGTGGCGCGCATCGGGGACGGTTAGACATGGCCAAGGAAACCAAGCCCGCGGAGCTGCGGACGAAGACGATCGACGAGCTCGAGACGATGCTGCTCGAGCTGCGGCGCGAGCAGTTCAACCTGCGTTTCCAGCGCGCCGCCGGACAGAACGAAGGCGTGGGCCGTGTGCGCGTGGTGCGCCGCGACATCGCGCGGGTGAAGACCGTCATGGCCCAGCGCAAGCGCGCCCAAGCGGCCTGAGAGGACAACGAACGATGCCCAAGCGCGTGCTCACCGGGCGGGTGACCAGCGACAAGATGGACAAGACCGTGACGGTGCTTGTCGATCGTCGCGTCATGCATCCGCTGTACAAGAAGTTCATCCGCCGCTCGAAGAAGTACGCGGCGCACGACGAGGCGAATGTCTGCCAGGTCGGCGACCTCGTGCGCATCGAGGAGTGCCGCCCGATCAGCAAGCGCAAGACCTGGACGGTGGTCGAGCGCAACGGCCAGGCGCTCGCCGCCGCGGCGCAGGCATAGGAGACGGGCGATGATCTCGGTCGAATCCAATCTCGATGTCGCCGACAACTCGGGTGCCCGGCGCGTGCAGTGCATCAAGGTGCTCGGTGGCTCCAAGCGAAAGACCGCCTCGGTCGGCGATGTGATTGTGGTGTCCGTGAAGGATGCAATCCCCCGCGGCAAGGTGAAGAAGGGCGATGTCCACCAGGCGGTGATCGTGCGCACGGCCTTCCCGGTGCGCCGCGCCGATGGCAGCGCGATCCGCTTCGATCGCAATGCTGCGGTGCTGATCAACAAGCAGGCGGAGCCGATCGGCACCCGCATCTTCGGCCCTGTGGTGCGCGAGCTGCGGGCGCGGAAGTTTATGAAGATCATCTCGCTGGCACCGGAGGTGTTGTGATGGCCGCGCGCATTCGCAAAGGCGACACGGTCCTGGTCATCAGCGGCGTCGAGCGCGGCAAGCGGGGCGAGGTGTTGCGCGTGATGCCGGCCGAGCAGCGTGCCGTGGTGCAGGGCGTGCGCGTGATGAAGCGCCACACCAAGCCGCGCGGCATGGGCCAGCCCGGTGGAATTGTTTCGGTGGAGGGTGCGATTCACCTCTCCAACCTGGCGCTGGTGGATCCCAAGAGCGGCAAGCCGACCAAGGTCGGCTTCCGCGTGCTCGATGACGGGCGGAAGGTGCGCGTGGCGCGCGCCACCGGCCAGGTCATCGAGGGCTGAGGAGAGAGCCGATGGCTGAGAAGAAAACCAAGGCGCCAAAGGCCACTGCGGCCGAGGCTCCCACGAAGGCGGCGGCGCCGGCTGCGGGCGAGCGCGTGGTGCCGCGCATGCAGAAGCGCTACGTGGAGATGGTGCGCCCGGCGCTGCAGAAGGAGTTCGGCTACAAGAACCCGATGCAGGTGCCGCGCCTGGAGAAGATCGTCATCAACATGGGCGTAGGCGAGGCGACGGGCGACCAGAAGAAGCTCGATGCCGCCGTGGCGGAGCTCACCGCGATCGCCGGCCAGAAGCCGGTGAAGACGGTGGCGAAGAAGGCAATCGCCGGGTTCAAGATCCGCAAGGGCCTGCCGATCGGCTGCAAGGTCACGCTGCGCCAGGCGCGGATGTATGAGTTCCTCGATAGGTTGGTGACCATCGCGCTGCCGCGCGTGCGCGACTTCCGCGGCCTCGCGGCCAACAAGGGCTTCGACGGGCGCGGCAATTTCGCGATGGGCCTCAAGGAGCAGATCGTGTTCCCGGAGATCGTCTACGACAAGGTCGACGCGATCCGCGGCATGGACATCATCTTCGTTACCACGGCGAAGACGGATACCGAGGCGAAGGCGCTGCTGCGGCAGTTCGACCTGCCGTTCGCTGGCTGACGAAGGACGTGACGGCTGGAGCGGAAACGCTTCGGAAGTGTAACGAAGTTTGGAAAACCGCCGGCAGATGCCGGGAAGGTTCCGGAGGGTAGAGACGGTATGGCTAAGACCTCTGCAGTGAATCGCAACGCGAAGCGCGAGCGCATGGCCAAGCGCGATGACGCCAAGCGCCGAGTGCTGAAAGCGATCGTGATGGACCGCTCGAAGGCCGTCGAGGAGCGATTCGAGGCTTCGCTCAAGCTCGCGGAGCTGCCGCGCAACGGTGCGAAGGTGCGCGTGCGCCTGCGCTGCGCGCTCACCGGCCGCTCGCGCGGCAACTACCGCAAGTTCAGGCTCTGCCGCATCGCGCTCAGGGATCTCGCCAACAATGGCCAGATCCCCGGCATGGTGAAGGCGAGCTGGTAGGGAACGCGCCATGTCCATGACCGATCCCCTGGGTGACATGCTCACCCGTATCCGCAATGCGCAGCGCGAGCGTCATGCCTCCTGCCTGGCGCCGGCGTCCAAGCTGCGTGCTAACGTGCTCGACGCGCTGAAGCGCGAGGGCTTCATCCGCGGCTTCTCGGCCGAGGAGGTGCGCCCTGGCATCGCGCGCTTGCGCATCGAGCTGAAGTACAACGAGGGCGAGCCGGCGATCAAAGAGATCACGCGGGTCTCGCGCCCTGGTCGTCGGGTCTATTCCGGCATCCGCGAGCTGCCGCGTGTCTATGGCGGCCTCGGGGTTTCCATCCTCTCCACGCCGCGCGGCGTGATGAGCGATGCCGAGGCGCGCGCCGCCAATGTCGGCGGCGAAGTGCTGTGCCGGGTGTTCTGAGGAGCGGACGATGAGTCGCGTTGGCAAATATCCGGTCGCGATCCCCGCTGGCGTCCAGGTGGCGCTGGCCGGGCGCACGCTCGCCGTGAAGGGCAAGCTCGGCGAGCTCAAGCTCGAGCTCACTGATCTCGTGGACGCCAAGGTCGAGGACGGCAAGTTCTCCGTCGCGCCCCGCACCGGCACCACGCAGGCACGCATGATGTGGGGCACCACGCGGGCGTTGGTCGCCAGCATGGTGCGCGGCGTCAGCGAGGGCTATTCGAAGTCGATGGAGATCACCGGCACCGGCTACCGCGCTGCGGTGCAGGGCCAGAACCTGGTGATGAACCTCGGCTTCTCGCACGACGTGGTCTATGCCATTCCCAAGGGCATCAAGATCACCTGCGAGCGCCCGACGGCGATCAAGGTCGAGGGCATGGACAAGCGCCTCGTCGGCCAGGTCTGCGCAGAGCTGCGCACCTGGCGCCCACCCGAGCCCTACAAGGGCAAGGGCATGAAGTTCGACGGTGAGCAGATCCGGCGGAAGGAAGGCAAAAAGAAGTGAGCACGGGCAACGACATGCAGGCGCGCCGCCGCGCCCGCCTGCGCTTCTCGCTGCGGCGCAAGGCCTCCGGCCGGCCGCGGCTTTCGGTCTTCCGTTCCGGCAAGCACATCTACGCGCAGGTCATCGACGACACCGCGGGCCGGACGCTGGCCGCCGCGTCGTCGCTCGACCGCGCGCTGCGTGAGAGCCTGCGCACCGGCGCGGATGCGGATGCGGCCGCCGCCGTCGGCAAGCTGGTTGCCGAGCGTGCGCTCGCGGCCGGCGTCTCCGCCGTGGTCTTCGACCGCGGCTCCTATCTCTATCATGGCCGCGTCAAGGCGCTGGCCGAGGCTGCCCGCGAGGGCGGTCTTTCGTTCTGAGGACATAGGCAATGGCACGGGAACCGCGCGAGGGCGGACGGGGCGGTCGGGATCGCGACCGCGGCGGCGATCGCGACCGGCAGGGCGACGATCTGATCGACAAGCTCGTCACCATCAACCGCGTCGCGAAGGTGGTGAAGGGCGGGCGTCGCTTCGCCTTTGCCGCCCTCGTCGTCGTGGGCGACCAGAAGGGCCGCGTCGGCTACGGCGCCGGCAAGGCGCGCGAGGTGCCGGAGGCGATCCGCAAGGCGACGGAGCGGGCCAAGCGCGGCCTGATCCACGTGCCGATGAAGGAAGGCCGCACCCTGCATCACGACGTGACAGGCCAATACGGCGCTGGCAGCGTGGTGCTGCGCAGCGCACCGGCCGGTACCGGCATCATTGCCGGCGGCCCGATGCGCGCCGTGTTCGAGTCGCTCGGCATCGGCGACGTGGTGGCCAAGAGCCTCGGCAGCCGCAACCCGCACAACATGGTCAAGGCGACCTTCGCGGCGCTGCGTCGCAGCGCCAGCCCGCGCAATGTTGCCGCGCGGCGCGGCAAGAAGGTGTCCGATATCCTAGGCCGCCGCGAGGGCCATGGGCACGAGACGCACGCGCAGGAGGGCGCCGATGCCTGAGACGACACAGGTCAGAGTGACGCAGATCGCGTCCGCGGCCGGCCGCAAGCCCGGCCAGAAGGAAACGCTGCTCGGCCTCGGCCTCAAGGGCATCGGGCGCACGCGCGTGCTCGTCGATACGCCCTCGACCCAGGGCATGATCCGCAAGGTGGCGCACTTGGTGCGCGTGGAGAAGCTCGCCTGACCGCGCAGGCGGTGGGCGTGGGAGAGATGCGATGAAGCTCAACGAATTGCGCGACAACGCGGGCGCGCGCCTCAAATCGAAGCGGCTCGGCCGCGGCATCGGCTCGGGCAAGGGCAAGACCTCGGGCAAGGGCGTGAAGGGCCAGAAGGCGCGGGAGGGGGTGTCCCTCAACGGCTTCGAGGGCGGCCAGCTGCCGATCTACCGCCGCCTGCCGAAGCGCGGTTTCGTCAACCCGTCGCGGCGCGAGTTCGCACCGATCAACCTCGGCACGCTCGCCAAGGCGATCGAGGCCGGCCGCATCGACGCGGCTCAGCCGATCACCGAGGCGGCGCTGGCCGCCGCGGGCCTGGTCCGCAGTGGCAAGTCGGGTGGCAGCAAGGTCGCCGGCGTGCGCTTGCTCGCCACCGGCGAGATCGGCCGCGCTGTGACGATCGAAGTGTCCGGCGCCTCGGCGGCCGCGGTCGCCGCGGTGGAGGCCGCGGGCGGCAAGGTCGTGCTGCCCGCGCCGGCCGCTTCGGCCGCTTCGTAAGATCCCGTTCCCCATGCGGGGGTGCTGGCGGCGCTGCCCGGGTGACCGGCGGCGCCGTCTGCCGTTCCGGGGCCGGCATTCCACCCGCCGCCGCCCGCCCGCGCCCGCCTCGGTTTGCATCCTGCCGATCCTGGTCTAGATCGGCACGACGTCCGGAGAACTCATATGGCCTCGGCCGCCGAACAAATCGCCTCGAACATGAGCCTGGCCTCCTTCGGCAAGGCAACCGAGCTCAAGCAGCGCATCTGGTTCACCCTCGGCGCACTGCTGGTCTACAGGCTCGGCACCTACATCCCCGTCCCCGGCGTCAACGCCGCGGTGATGGGCGAGATGCTGACCCAGCACGGCGGCGGCATCCTCGGCATGTTCGACATGTTCTCGGGCGGCGCGCTCGGGCGCATGACGGTCTTCGCGCTCAACATCATGCCCTACATCAGCGCCAGCATTATCGTGCAGCTGATGACGGCCGCCATCCCCTCGCTCGAGGCACTGAAGAAGGAGGGCGAGTCGGGCCGCATCAAGATGAACCAGTACACGCGCTACCTCACCGTGTTCATCGCGATGTTCCAGTCCTACGGAATCGCGGTCGGGCTTGAGGGGATGCGCGGCACGTTCGGCCCTGCGGTCGCCGATCCCGGCATGTTCTTCCGCATCTCGACGGTGATCACGCTGGTCGGCGGCACGATGTTCCTGATGTGGGTCGGCGAGCAGATCACCGCGCGCGGCGTGGGCAACGGCACCAGCCTCATCATCATGTCCGGCATCGTCGCCAACGTGCCGCACGCGCTCGCCTCGCTGCTTGAACTCGGCCGCACCGGCGCACTCTCGCCGGTCTTCATCGTCGCCTTCCTGGTGATCGCGGTCGCGGTGATCGCCTTCATCGTGTTCATGGAGCGGGCGCAGCGGAAGATCATCGTGCAATACCCGAAGCGGCAGGTCGGCAACCGCATGTTCGGCGGCAACTCCACGCACATGCCGCTCAAGATCAACACCTCGGGCGTGATCCCGCCGATCTTCGCGAGCTCGATCCTGCTGATCCCCGCCACGATTGCCGGCTTCTCGCAGCAATCCGGCTCCACGCCGGGCTGGATCGCGGAGATCGGCCAGGCCATGGCGCACGGCCAGCCGCTCTACATGATCACCTACGCGGCGATGATCATCTTCTTCAGCTATTTCTATACCGCCGTCGTCTTCAACCCGCAGGAGACCGCGGACAATCTCAAGAAGTACGGCGGCTTCATCCCCGGCATCCGCCCCGGCTCGGCCACCGCCGAATATTTCGACTACGTGCTGACGCGGCTGACCACGGTGGGCGCACTGTACCTCGTCATCGTCTGCCTGCTGCCGGAGATCCTGATCAGCAACTACGGCGTGCCGTTCTACTTCGGTGGCACCAGCCTGATGATCATCGTCTCGGTCACCATGGACACGGTGACGCAGATCCAGTCGCACCTGCTCGCCCACCAGTACGAGGGGCTGATCCGCAAGGCACGCGTGAAAGGGAGAGGCCATTGAGGCTCGTTCTTCTCGGCCCGCCGGGCGCGGGGAAGGGCACGCAGGCCAAGCGGCTCGAGGATCGTTACGGGATCGTCCAGATCGCCACCGGCGACATGCTGCGCGCCGAGGTCGCGGCCGGCACGCCGATCGGGCTCAAGGCCAAGGCGGTGATGGAGGCGGGCCAACTCGTCTCCGACGACATCCTGATTGCCATGCTCGAGGGGCGGATCGCCCGGCCGGATTGCGCCAGGGGTTTCATCCTCGACGGCTTTCCCCGCACCGTGAAACAGGCGCAGGCGCTGGACGCGATGCTGGCCCAGCACCGCCTGACGCTTGATGCCGTCGTCGAGCTCGAGGTGGACGACGCGGCGCTGGTCGAGCGCATCGCCGGACGCTTCACCTGCAAGACCTGCGGCGAGGGCTACCACGACAGCTTCAAGCCGCCGTTGGTGGACGGCACCTGCGACCGCTGCGGCGGGCACGAGTTCGTCCGGCGGGAGGACGACAAGCGCGAGACGGTGGCCGCCCGCCTGGTCGCCTATCACACCCAGACCGCGCCCATCCTGCCCTATTACGCGGCGACCGGCCGGCTGAAGTCGGTGGACGGGATGGCGGAGATCGACCAGGTCACGGTCGCCCTGGTCGCGATCCTGGACCAGCTTCCCGCGGCGTGAGGTGGTGGTGATGGCGGCCCTGCGTCCAGCGTATGGCTCCGGGGGCGTTGCTCACGATAATTTGATCGGCTCGCGTTGACTCACGGCGCCCCCCGGCTATAACCGCGCGCTGCGGCACCCGGGCGCGGGTGCCGTCAATCGTTTATGGTCGCCGGGCGGCCCCCGTGAGCGCGCAGCAGGCGCGGACACGGAACAGGCCCCCGGCCAGCAGGAGTCCACTTCGTGGCGCGTATTGCCGGCGTTAACATTCCCGCCAACAAGCGGGTGACCATCAGCCTGCGCTACATCTACGGGATCGGTCCGGCCAAGGCGCAGGATATCTGCGACAAGCTCGACATCCCCGCGGAGCGTCGGGTCAACCAGCTTTCCGACGACGAGATCCTGCGCATCCGCGAGATGGTGGATCGCGACTTCCGCGTCGAGGGCGATCTCCGGCGCGAGGTGGCGATGAACATCAAGCGGCTGATGGACCTCGGCTGCTACCGCGGCCTGCGCCATCGCCGCGGCCTGCCGGTGCGCGGCCAGCGCACCCACACCAACGCCCGCACCCGCAAGGGCAAGGCGGTGGCGATCGCCGGCAAGAAGAAGGTGACGAAGTAACCGGGCCTCACCCGCTCCCGTTACGCGTTCGAGACAGGACAGGACAACCGACCCATGGCGAAACCCGCCACCGCTGCGCGCACCCGCAAAAAGGAGCGCAAGAACATCACGTCCGGCGTCGCCCACGTCGCGGCCACGTTCAACAACACGATCGTGACCATCAGCGACGCCCAGGGCAACGCCATCGCCTGGTCGTCGTCCGGCAGCCAGGGCTTCAAGGGCAGCCGTAAATCCACCCCCTATGCCGCGCAGGTCGCCGCCGAGGATGCCGGGCGCAAGGCGCGCGAGCACGGGATGGAGACGCTGGAGATCGAGGTGAGCGGCCCCGGCTCGGGCCGCGAGAGCGCGCTGCGTGCCCTGCAGACGGTCGGCTTCGCGATCACCGCGATCCGCGACATGACGCCGATCCCGCACAACGGGTGCCGCCCGCGTAAGCGCCGCCGCGTCTGATCCTACGCCGACCCGTCCGCGTCGTCGGGCCTCGAGCGCGTCGATCCGCGCCCGGCCCCCTTCAACACGAGGTGCCGCATGTCCATGCAGAAGAATTGGAAGTCGCTCCGCAAGCCGGAGAAGCTCGAGGTGGAGCCGGGGACCGACCGGTCGCGCGTCGCCACCATCATCGCCGAGCCGCTGGAGCGTGGCTTCGGCATGACGCTGGGCAACGCGCTGCGGCGCATTCTGCTCTCCTCGCTGCAGGGGGCGGCGGTGACCGCCGTGCAGATCGACGGCGTGCTGCATGAGTTCAGCTCCATCGCCGGCGTGCGCGAGGACGTGACGGACATCGTGCTGAACGTGAAGCAGCTCGGCCTGCGCATGCATGGCGACGGGCCGCGCCGCATGGTGCTGTCCGCGACTGGCCCCGGCGAGGTGAAGGCGGGCCAGATCCAGGCCGGCCACGACATCGAGATCATGAACCCCGAGCTCGTGCTCTGCACGCTCGATGACGGCGTGAAGCTCGGCATGGAGTTCACGGTACAGGCCGGCAAGGGCTACGTCGCCGCCGCCGACAACCGGCCGGAGGACGCGCCGATCGGTCTCATCCCGGTGGACAGCATCTATTCGCCGGTGCGCCGCGTCTCCTACCGCGTGGAGCCCACCCGCGTCGGGCAGAAGACGGACTATGACAAGCTGCTGCTGACGGTGGAGACCAACGGCGCGGTGACGCCGGAGGACTCGGTGGCGCTCGCCGCGCGCATCCTGCAGGACCAGCTCTCGCTGTTCGTGAACTTCGAGGAGCCGCAGCAGATCAGCCTCGCGGAGCCGGCCGAGGAGCTGCCGTTCAACCCGAACCTGCTGCGCAAGGTCGACGAGCTCGAGCTCTCGGTGCGCAGCGCCAACTGCCTGAAGAACGACAACATCGTCTATATCGGCGACCTGGTGCAGAAGACCGAGCAGGAAATGCTGCGCACGCCGAATTTCGGCCGCAAGTCGCTCAACGAGATCAAGGAAGTGCTGGCCTCCATGGGCCTCGCACTCGGCATGACCGTGAGCGGCTGGCCGCCGGAGAATATCGAGGATCTGATCAAGCGCCTCGGCGAAGGCTTCTGAGGCGGGGAGAGGCACCATGCGTCACGGCGTTGCCGGGCGGAAGCTCGGCGTTACCACCACCCATCGCGCGGCGATGTTCCGCAACCTCGCGCACGCGCTGATCAAACATGAGCAGATCACGACGACGCTGCCCAAGGCGAAGGAGCTTCGCCCGGTCGCCGAGAAGCTGATCACGCTGGGCAAGCGCGGCGGGCTCGCGGCGCGCC
This sequence comes from uncultured Pseudomonadota bacterium, assembly GCA_963764465.1. GTDB lineage: Bacteria > Pseudomonadota > Alphaproteobacteria > Acetobacterales > Acetobacteraceae > JAJXXT01. The sequence continues at coordinate 540,916 of CAVXSO010000002.1, forward strand.
GGCAGGCCTACGCGCAGCTGCGCGACGATACGATCGTCGCCAAGCTCTTCGGCCCGCTGGCCGAGCGCTACAAGGACCGCCAGGGCGGCTATCTGCGCGTGCTGAAGGCCGGCATGCGCCATGGCGACGCCGCGGACATGGCGGTGATCGAGTTCGTGGACCGCGACGTCGCGGCCAAGGGCCAGGACAGCGGCCCCGTGCAGAACGTGGAAGAGGACGAGACCGAGGCGGAATAACCGCCCCGGCGCCTCGCCGCTCTCACCGTCCCGCGCGCGTGCGGCGGAACAGCAGCCGCCGCATCCGCGGCACGTAGCCGGCCACGACGAAACCCGCCTTTTCCAGCACGCGCCGCGAGCCGTCGTTGCGCGGCATCGCGAAGCTCCGCAGCCGGGGCAGGCGCAGCCGCTTGTCGGCGAGTTGCATGCACGCGGCCGCGAGTTCGCTCGCATAGCCATGTCCCCAGGCATCGCGCGCCAGGAAATAGGCCAGCTCCACGCCCCAGCCGGGATCGAAAGGATCATCGTAGAGCCCGCCCCAGCCGATGATCCGCCCGTCCGCGAGCGTGGCGATCACCCAGGGCGCGTAGCCGAGTCGGCGGCGTTGCCGTTCGTGTGCCGCGAGATGACGCGCGCAGGTCGCGCGTGAGCGCTGCGGGTGCGTGTGCCGCATCCCGCGCCGGTCGCCGAGGATCGCGAACAGGGCCGCGAGGTCCGTGGCGCGCGGCGGGCGCAGCAGCAGCCGCGCGGTCCCGATCGTGGCGGAGGCAGGGTAGGGCAGCATCGCCGTATTCTCCGCCGCGCCCGTCCGTCGCGGCAAGCGCGCATCGTTTCGCGCAAGCGCGCGACGGTCTAGGCTCGCCCCGTGCCCGCGCGACCGAAAACGCCCAATCTCTTCGCCGCCCAGCCCGCCGCTCCGCTCGCGGACCGCCTGCGTCCGCGCGCGCTCTCGGACATCGTGGGGCAGGACCACCTTCTGGGGCCGGACGGCACGCTCTCGCGCATGCTCGCGCGCGGCTCGCTCGCCTCGCTGATCCTCTGGGGGCCGCCGGGCGTGGGCAAGACCACCATTGCCCGCCTGCTCGCCGATCGTGCGGGGCTGGAGTTCGTGCAGCTCTCCGCGGTGTTTTCCGGCGTCGCCGATCTCAAGCGCGCCTTCGACGCGGCACGCGACGCGCCGCGCCGCACGCTGCTCTTCGTCGACGAGATTCACCGCTTCAACCGGGCACAGCAGGACGCGTTCCTGCCCGTGGTCGAGGCTGGCATCGTCACGCTGGTCGGCGCCACGACGGAGAACCCGTCCTTCGCGCTCAACGGCGCGCTGCTCTCGCGCTGCCAGGTGCTGGTGCTGCGCCGGCTCGACGACGCGGCGCTGGAGCAGCTTCTGGCCCGAGCCGAGGCGATCGCGCCCTTGCGCCTCACGCCGCAGGCCCGCGCGGAGCTGCGCGCGATGGCCGATGGCGACGGGCGCGCGCTGCTCAACATGGCCGAGCAGATCCAGGCGCTGCCGCCGGAGACTTCGCCGCTCGACCCAGAGGCGCTGGAATCCCTCATCGCCCGGCGCGCGGCGCTCTATGACCGGGACCGCGAGGAGCACTACAATCTCATTTCGGCCCTGCACAAATCCCTGCGCGGCTCGGACCCGGACGCGGCGCTCTACTGGCTCGCGCGCATGCTCGCCGGCGGCGAGGACCCGCGCTACATCGCCCGCCGCCTGGTGCGTTTCGCGGTCGAGGATATCGGCATGGCGGACCCCAACGCGCTGACGCAGGCGCTCGCCGCGTGGGAAACCTATGAGCGGCTCGGTTCGCCGGAAGGGGAGCTCGCGATCGCGCAATCCGTGCTCTATCTCGGTACGGCACCGAAATCGAATGCCGGCTACGCGGCGCTGGGCGCGGCACGGCGGTCGGCACGCGACCACGGCAGCCTGATGCCGCCCGCGCATATCCTCAACGCGCCTACCAAGCTGATGCAGGATCTGGGCTACGGCGCCGGCTACGCCTATGACCACGAGGCGGAGGACGCGTTCTCCGGCCAGAACTATTTCCCGGACGGCATGGCGCGCGAACAATTCTACACCCCGAGCGAGCGCGGCTTCGAGCGCGAGGTTTCCCGACGCCTCGCCTACTGGGCGAAATTGCGCGCCGAGCGCCGGTCGTGAGCATGGGATCATGAGCGTGGAGACCATCACCGTCGGCGAGGACGAGGCGGATATCCGGCTGGACCGTTTCGTCCGCCGCAAGCGCCCGGGCCTGCCGCAGGTCGCGATCCAGCGGCTCTGCCGCACCGGCCAGATCCGCGTCGATGGCCGCCGCGTGGAAGCATCGGACCGGGTCGCGGCGGGCCAGAGCGTGCGCCTGCCGCCCACCGCCCCCGCGCCCGAGAAGCCGCGCCCGGTGCCGGACGCGGGGCTCGCCGCGGATCTCGAGCGGCACATCCTCTACCGTGACGAGCACGTCCTGGTGCTCGACAAGCCGGCGGGCCTGCCCACGCAGGGCGGGCCCGGCATCACGCGCCACGTCGACGGGCAGCTCGACGCGCTGCGCTTCGGGAGCGCGGAGCGCCCGCGCCTGGTGCATCGTCTCGATCGCGAAACGTCGGGCGTGCTGGTGCTGGCGCGCACGGCCTCGGTCGCCGCCCGCCTCGCCGCCGCCTTTCGCGGGCGCGACGTGGAGAAGACCTACTGGGCGGTCGTCGTCGGCCGTCCCGTTCCGGTGGAAGGACGCATCGACGCGCCGCTCGCCCGCCGTCCCGGCGCGCGCGCGGACCGCGTGGCGGTGGCCGAACCGGGTGATCCCGAGGCCGCCCGCGCCATCACCGACTATCGCACGCTGGACCACGCCGGCCGGCGCCTCGCCTGGCTGGAGCTGTCCCCGCTCACCGGGCGCACGCACCAGCTGCGCGTCCACTGCACCGTGCTCGGCACGCCGATCCTGGGCGACGAGCCCTATGGGGCGCCGGTGCTGGAGGGCTTCGCGACGGGGCTGCACCTGCTTGCCCGCCGCCTCGTCATGCCGCACCCGGCGGGCGGCCTCCTCGCGGTGGAGGCGCCGCTGCCGCCGCACATGGCGAGCACGTTCCGCGCACTCGGGTTCGATATAAAGCCGCCGGCGAAACCACGGCGGGGCTAGGCGCCAGGGGGTTCCATCAACCGCACGGGCGGCGCGGAGTGGGCGGGCGCGAAGCAGCTCCGGAAACGTCGCCATGCGGCACGAAGTGGCCGGCCAACGGCCCGAGCACGCCACGCCCGAGTTCACGCCGGTGGAAATCCGCCGTGCCGTGCTGGCCTCCGTCATCGGCAACGGGCTCAGCTTTTACGCGAGCTTCCAGATGTCGTCGCAGGGTGTCGCGGCGATGCTGGCCGCGCTCGCGGTCCTCGCGCTGGCCGGGCTCGTCTCGAAGGAGGCGCTCATTGGCTGGGCCTGGAGGGTGCCGTTCCTGCTCGGAGCCGTGGTCGGGCCCGTGGGGTTCTATATTCGCCGGCGGGTCGCGGTATCGCCGGAGTTCGCGGCGGCGCGCCGCTGGTGGGCCGCCTCGCGGACCGAGTGGGGCCCGGGCGCGTGGTGGTCGCCGGCATGGTGGCGTTCGGGGTGCTGTCCTACCCGCTGTTCTCCTTCGTGGCGCTGAACCCGACGCGGGAGAAGCTGGTGATCGGCCAGGTCGTCGCCGGGCTGATCCTGGTGTTCATCGCTGGTTCCTTCCCCGGCTACATGGCGCACAGTTCCCGTTGCTGGTCCGCTCCACCGGCCTCGCCATCGCCTGCAACCTTGCGGTGCTGGTGTTCGGCGGGCTGTCGCCGCTCACGGTCTCCTGGCTCTACTCGGTGACGCATGACCCGCTTTCGGCGGCCTGCTACCTGCTGTCTGTGGCCGTCCTGGCGCTGGTGCTGATCGGCCTGCCCCACCTGGCGCGCGGCGCGGCACCCGGTACCGCGTGAGGCAGGCGGGCAGGGAACTGGCCCCTGGCCCTCGGGCTTGATAGCTTTCGCCCATGCCCGTCCGCCGCATTTCCCGCCGCTCCCGTCGATCGCCCCTGCGCGTCATCGCCTATGTCGTGCTTGGCCTCGTCGTGGTGCTCGTCCTGGCCGTGTTCGCTGCGGTCTGGCTGGTCGACCCCAACGCCTACAAGCCGCAGATCGTCGCCGCGGTGCAGCGCGCCACAGGCCGCGCGCTCACGCTCTCTGGCCCGATCGAAATCGTCTCCTACACCCGGCCCACGATCGCGATCTCGGACGTCGCCTTCGCCAACATGCCGGGCGGCACGCGGCCGCAGATGCTCACCGTCGGCTCGATCGAGGCGGATATCGGCTGGCGCGCGCTGCTGCGGGGCCATGTCATCATCGCGCGCCTGGTGCTGGACCACCCGGACCTGCTGCTGGAGACGGACAAGCAGGGCCACGGCAACTGGGAGATCACGCCTCCGAAGCCGGCGGCGCCGGCGGCACAGGCCACGGTCGGTGCCGCCAAGCCGGCGGCGAGCCCGGTCTTCTCGGTGCAGACGGTGCACGTCAAGGACGCGAGGATCACCTGGCATGACGGGGTGACCGGTCGCACCACCACTCTCTCGATGCCGCGCGTCTCGCTCACCGCCGGCTCGCTCACCTCCTCCGTGCTGGTCACCGCCGAGATCGCGGCGGACCAGCATGAGATGCAGCTCACCGGCGATATCGGGCCGCTGCAACGGCTGTTCGGCCCCGCCGCACCCGGCGCGAAGCCGTGGCCGGTGAACCTGCACGCCTCCACCCAGGGCGCGCAGCTCGCGCTCTCCGGCAGCATCGCCGATCCGCGCACGCTTTCCGGTTACGCGCTGCGCCTGCAGGCCGATGTGATCGACATGGCGGACCTCGCGCCGCTCTCGCCGGTGCCGCTGCCGGCGCTGCACGACCTCTCGCTCAATGTCACCGTGGCGGACCATGGCGGGCTGGTGCCGGCGATCGAGTCCGTGGCGCTGCGGCTCGGCCGCTCGCAGCTCGATCCGCTGCTGCCCGGCGTCACCATCTCCGAGGCGAACATCGAATCCCCCGCGCCGGACCAGCCGATCCGCGTGGCGATCCAGGGCGCGTTGCGCGGCGCGCCGCTGTCCGTTACCGCCAATATCGGCGCGCCCGCGGCGCTCACCGGGGCCATTGCCGGCAAGAAGGCGCCGTTCCCGATCGATATCGATCTCGAGGCCGCCAACGCGAAGATCACGGCCAAGGGCGCGATCGCGGACCCGGCGCACCTGCGTGGCACGGACGTCGCCATCAGCGCCAACATCCCGGACCTCTCGGCGCTGTCGCCGCTGGTACTGCAGAAGCTGCCGCCGCTGCGCAACGTTGCCTTCGCCGCCCACCTGCAGGACGCGGGCGGTGCGGACGCGGTCGCGGTGCATGGGCTCTCGCTCTCGCTGCCGGAAATGGCGCTTGGCGGTGAGCTGGTGGTGATGCCCGGCGCCCATCCCACCGTCACCGGCAGCCTGGCGATGCCGCGGCTCGACCTCGACAAGCTGACGGCAATCCTCTCCGCGCCCACGCCCGGCCGGGCGGCGCCGGCGCCACCGCCACCGCAGGTGGGGACGCCGCGGATTTTCTCCGCCACGCCGTTCCCGCTGGCGCCGCTGCGCCTCGCGGACCTCGACCTCGCGCTGCAGGGCACCAACATCGTCACCAGCGGCGGCACGATCGCCAGCTTCTCGACCAAGGCGACGCTGAAGGACGGCAACCTCACGCTCGCCCAGGGGGCCGCGGACCTGCCGGGTGGGCGTGTCAGCTTCACGCTCGGGCTCGACGCGCGGACGGCGGCACCCAAGGTGGCGCTCAAGCTCACCGGGCCGTCCATCGCGACGGCGAAGATGCTCGGCTTCCTCGGCATCGCGCCGCTGGTGGACGGCACGGCGCAGCTGCACGTGGACGTGGCCGGCGCAGGTGCCTCGCCGCACGCCATTGCCGGCACGCTGGGTGGCACGGTCGGGCTTGCCATGGCCGGCGGCACGTTCGACAGCCGCATGCTCGGGCCGACGCTGAACACCACGCTGCGCCTCACCTCCGGCCGCGTCGGCGGCACCGCCACGCCGCTGCGCTGCCTCGCGGTGCGGCTGGACATCGCGCGCGGGGTGGCGAAGGTGGCCCCGCTGGTGATCGACAGCCCGGGCTTCGACGTCGCGGGCGGGGGCAGCGTGCTGCTGGGCAACGAGACGCTGGCGCTGCTGCTGCGCCCGAACCTGCGCGTCGTCGGCGCCGGGCTCGGGGTGCCGGTCTCCGTCACCGGCCCGATCCTGTCGCCGAGCGCCAGCCCGGATGGCGGGGCGGCGGTCGCCGGCCTGGCCTCGCTCGCCAACACGCCGATCGGGGACGTGAAGGGCATCGCCGGCGCGGTGGGGAAGGCGCTGTTCGGCGCCGACCCGTCCTCCGACCCGTGCCCGGCGGCGCTGGCGCAGGCGCGATTCGGGCTGGCCGGAGCCGCGGCGCCGCCGCTCAAGGGCGGGGTCGTCCCCGGAGTGGTGAACGGCGTCAACAAGGGGCTCGGTGGCGCCGGCAAGCTGTTGCAGAAGCTGGTCCCGTGAAGCGGTTCTGGAAACGCGCGGAGGCGGTGCCGGCGGAGGGCGGCTGGCGCGTGGCGCTGGACGGCAAGCCGATGCGCGTGCCGGGTGGGACCGTGCTGGCGGTGCCCAGCCGGACACTGGCGGAGGCGCTGGCGGCGGAATGGGGCCAGGTGGAGGGCGAGGTGCGGGTGGCACAGCTGCCGCTTACGCGGCTCGCGGGGACGGTGCAGGAGCGGGTGGCGCCCGCCTCCGGGCCGGTGGCGCGCGAGCTTGCCCGCTGGGCTGAGACGGACCTGCTGTCCTACCGCGCGACGCACCCCGATGCGCTGGTGGCGGTGCAGGCGGCGGAATGGGACCCGTGGCTGGACTGGGCCGCCGAGCGCCATGGTGCGCGGCTTGCCGTCACCGAGGGTGTGGTGCCCATCACCCAGCCGCGGGAGGCGGTGGCGGCGCTGGCGGCGGCCGTGGCGGCGCACGATGCCTGGGGGCTCGGCACGCTCGGCGTGCTGGTGCCGGCCCTGGGCAGCCTGGTGCTCGGGCTCGCCGTGGTGGAGGGGGCGCTGGCCGCGGCGGCGGCGCACCGGCTGGCGACGCTGGACGAAACATTCCAGGAGCGGCGCTGGGGCACCGACGCGGAGGCAGCAGCGCGCCGCGCGCGCATCCTCGCGGAGGTGGAGGACGCGGCGCGGCTGCTGCTGCTGGCGCGCGGTTGATGGCCCGGCTGCTGATCATCGCCGGACGCGTGCAGGGCGTCGGCTACCGCGACTGGATGGTGGTGGAGGCGGTGCGCCTGGGCATCGCCGGCTGGGTGCGCAACCGCGTCGACGGCTCGGTGGAAGCGCTGATCGAGGGCGAGGAGGACGCGGTGGAGGAATTGCTGCGCGCCTGCCGCCGCGGCCCGCGCCTGGCGCGCGTGGACGTGATCGAGGAAGCCTCCGCCGAGCCGCCGCCGGAACCGGGCTTCCGCCGCCTGCCGACGCGCTAGGCCGGCTCAGGCCGCGCAGGTGGCGGGCTGGGCGGCGTCGCCGAAGACCTCGTTCCACGCCTCGCGCAGCGCCGCGTCCGCCGCTGCCATCGTGGCGGGGCGGCCGAGGGCGGCGAGGCTGGTGACCCCGTGCTCGCTGATCCCGCAGGGGACGATGCCGCCGAAATGCCCGAGGTCCGGCGCCACGTTGAGCGCAATGCCGTGCCAGCTCACCCACCGGCTGACCCGCACGCCGATCGCCGCGATCTTGTTTTCCGCGCGCGTCGCGGGGTCCACCACCCAGATGCCGACACGCCCCTCCCGCCGTTCGCCGGCCACGCCGAGGCGTGCGAGGGCGGCGATGATCCAGTCCTCCAGCCCGCAGACATAGGCGCGCACGTCCCGCGCCCGGACCCGCCCGTGCGGCCGAGCGAGGTCCAGCATGACGTAGGCCACACGCTGGCCGGGGCCGTGATAGGTCCAGTGCCCGCCGCGCCCGGTGCGGAAGGTGGGAAAGCGCCCGGGCTCGATCAGTTCCTCGGGCAGTGCCGAGGTGCCGGCGGTGTAGAGCGGCGCGTGCTCCACCAGCCAGACGCGCTCCGGCGCCGCGCGGTCGCGGATCGCGGCGGCGTGCTCGCGCATCGCGGCCTCCGCCGCCTCGTATGGTGTGAAACCCGGGCTTTGCAGCCATTCCACCGAAGCCGGCTCCGCGAGCGTTGAAGCGGCTGGCGTCATCGGCTATACGCCCGGCGCCGCGTGCGGTCGTGGCGGAATGGTAGACGCGCAAGCTTGAGGTGCTTGTGGGGGAAACCCTGTGGAAGTTCGAGTCTTCTCGACCGCACCATCATCCCGATGATCCCAACCTGGTGATGCCCCAACTGATGAGGCGGGCGCGCGCTGAGCGGCCGGGCCTCGCGCGGGTATGCAACAGCCGCCGCGCCTGTGCTAGCGACGCAGGGGACCGTTGCGCGCCCGCGTCGCGCGACCGGTACGCTGGGGGAGATCGGCATGGACGACGACATCCGCAAGGCGGCGCTGGACTACCACCGCCTGCCGCGGCCGGGAAAACTCGCGATCGAGGCGACGAAGCGCATGGCGAGCCAGCGCGACCTGGCACTCGCCTATTCGCCGGGCGTCGCCGCACCGTGCCTCGCGATCGCCGAGAACCCGGATGCCGCCTTCGACTATACCGCCCGCGGCAACCTGGTCGGCGTGATCTCCAACGGCACCGCGGTGCTCGGCCTCGGCGCCATCGGGGCGCTGGCCGCCAAGCCGGTGATGGAGGGCAAGGCGGTCCTGTTCAAGAAATTCGCCGGTATCGACGTGTTCGACATCGAGGTCGACACGACCGACCCCGCGCGGTTCTGCGACGTGGTCGCCGCACTGGAGCCCACCTTCGGCGCGATCAACCTCGAGGACATCAAGGCGCCGGAGTGCTTCGCGATCGAGGCGGAGCTGCGGGCACGGATGAAGATCCCGGTCTTCCACGACGACCAGCACGGCACCGCCATCACGGTCGCGGCCGCGATACGCAACGGGCTGCTCGTACAGGGCAAGAAGCTCGAGGAGGTGCGGCTCGTCACCTCCGGCGCCGGGGCGGCGGCGATGGCGTGCGTGGACCTGCTGGTGGCGATGGGGCTGCGGCCGGAAAACGTCACGCTCACCGACATCAAGGGCGTGGTGCACAAGGGGCGGCCGGACCTCGGCGAGCGCATGGCCCGCTACGCGCGCGAGACGGATGCGCGCGCGCTGGCCGAGGTGCTGGACGGCGTCGATATCTTCATGGGGCTCTCCGCGCCGAACGTGCTGAAGCCGGAATGGTTGTCGAGGTTTGCGCAGAAGCCGCTGATCCTCGCACTTGCCAACCCGGACCCCGAGATCGACCCCGCCGCCGCACGCGCGGCACGGCCGGACGCGATCGTGGCGACGGGTCGCAGCGACTATCCCAACCAGGTCAACAACGTCTTGTGCTTTCCCTTCATCTTCCGTGGCGCGCTCGATGTCGGCGCGACCGCGATCAACCAGGAGATGGAGATCGCGGCGGTGGAGGCGATCGCCTCGCTCGCTCGCGTGGAAGCGTCCGAGGTGGTGGCGGCGGCCTATGGCGGCATGCCGCCGGCCTTTGGGCCCGAATACATCATTCCGAAACCGTTCGATCCGCGCCTGATCCTGGAGATCGCGCCGGCCGTGGCCAAGGCGGCGATGGAAACCGGCGTCGCGCGCCGCCCGATCACGGATTTCGATGCCTATCGCCGCGACCTGGAACGTTTCGTGTTCCGATCGGGCCAGCTGATGCGCCCGGTGGTGGAGCGTGCCCGCGCCGCCCGCGCCAACCCGCCGCGCCTCGTCTACGCGGAGGGCGAGGACGAGCGCGTGCTGCGCGCGGTGCAGACGCTGCTGGACGACCAGATCGTGCGCCCCATCCTGATCGGGCGCGCCGGGGTGATTGCCGCGCGCACGAAGGCGATGGGCCTGCGCATGCGCATCGGCGAGGACGTCCGCGTGCTCGACCCCGCGACCGACGATGCCGTGTTCGAGCCCCTGATCGCCGACTACCAGCGCCTCGCGGGGCGGCGCGGCATCCCGCCCGAGGCCGCTGCACCCCGCCTGCGCGCGCGCGGCACCGTCGCCGCCGCGATGCTGCTGCACGCGGGCGAGGCGGACGGGGCGATCTGCGGCGGCTCCGGCGACTGGTGGCGGCACATGCTGCTGGCCTTCCCGATCATCCCACGGCGGCCGGACGTGCGCCGCGTGTTCGCGCTCTCCGCGCTGATCCTGCCGGCGGGCGCGCTGTTCATCTGTGATACCCATATCAACGTCGATCCCTCCGCCGAGGAGGTGACGGAGATGACGCTGCTCGCCGCCGAGATGGTGCGGGAGTTCGGCCTCGTGCCAAAGGCCGCGCTGCTGTCCCATTCCTCGTTCGGCGGCTCCAACTCGCCCTCGGCGCGCAAGATGCGGGCGGCGCTGGCGCTGATCCGCGCGCGCGATACGCGGTTGGAGGTGGACGGGGAGATGCAGGCCGATGCCGCGCTCTCCGAGGCGATCCGCGACCGGGCGGTGCCGGACAGCACGCTGCGTGGCACCGCGAACCTCCTGGTGATGCCGAGCCTCGACGCCGCGAACATCGCCTTCAACCTGCTCAAGGCGGCGGCGGACGGGCTGGTGGTGGGGCCGCTGCTGCTCGGCATGTCCCGCCCGCTGCACGTGCTGGCGCAGGGGGTGACGGCGCGCGGCATCGTCAACGTCTCGGCGGTGGCGGCGGTGCAGGCGCTCAACCAGCGGGACGGTGGGTGAATGCGGCTCCGGCTGCCATCCGGCGCTCCTGACGCGCCCGGGCGCGGAATGTTACGCAGGGTGCCGTGATCCCGCTGCTTTTCGGCGCGCTGGCGCTGGGCGGCCTGCTGGCGGCGCTGGGCGCGTTCTCGCGGGCCGATGTCGCGACGCTGAAGTCGCTCGGGGTGTGGATCCTGGGGCTCGCCGGGCTCTCGCTCGCTGCGCTGCTGCTGCTGACGGGCCGGGAGCCGGCGGGGTTCGCCATCCTGGCGCTGACCGGCACGCTCGCGTGGAACTGGCTGCCCGCCAGGCTGCGCCGGCGGCGTCCCGGGGCGTGGGGGCCGGGTGCCGCACCGCGCCGACCGCCGCCGCGCGCCGGCATGACGCGCGCCGAGGCCTACGAGGTACTGGGCCTGCAACCGGGCGCCTCCGAGCAGCAGATCCGGGAAGCGCACCGGCGGCTGATGCGCGCGGCGCACCCGGATGCGGGCGGCTCCGTCTGGCTTGCCAAGCGCATCAACCAGGCGCGTGACGTTTTGCTTCCGTGACACGACGACCACGGATTGTGTGCCATAAGCGGCGCCATAATTCCGCCGGGCGCGCATGCGACCGGCCGCGCGAGATCCGGAGAATGCCATGAAACCGCTGCGCAAGGCCGTGCTTCCCGTCGCCGGGCTGGGCACACGCTTCCTCCCCGCCACCAAGGCGATGGCCAAGGAAATGCTGCCGGTGGTGGACAAGCCGCTGATCCAGTACGCGGTGGAGGAGGCGCGGGCCGCCGGCATCGACCAGTTCTGCCTCGTCACCGGCCGCGGCAAGACTGCGATCGTCGAGCATTTCGATATCGCCTTCGAGCTGGAGGCGATGCTGCGCTCGCGCGGCAAGGAGGACGAGATCGCGAAGCTGCGCGCCTTCCAGCCGCCGCCCGGTGCGGTCGTTACGGTACGCCAGCAGGAGCCGCTGGGCCTCGGGCATGCGATCTGGTGCGCGCGCGCCTTCGTCGGCGACGATCCGTTCGCGATCCTGCTGCCGGACGACCTCGTGCTCGCGGACAAGCCCTGCATGCAGCAGCTGGCGGAGGCGCATGCGGCGACCGGCGGCTGCATCGTCGCCGTGACCGAGGTGCCGCGCGAGCAGACCAACCGCTACGGCATCCTCGATGTGGGCGCCGATGACGGGCGCCTGGTGGAGGTGCGCGGCCTGGTGGAAAAGCCGAAGCCGGAGGTCGCGCCGTCCAACCTCTCGATCATCGGCCGCTACGTGCTGACGGCGGAGGTGATGGGCCATCTCGCGCGGCAGGAGCGCGGCGCCGGCGGCGAGGTGCAGCTGACGGACGCGATGGCCAAGCTCATCGGCCACGTGCCGTTCCACGGCCTGCGCTACGAGGGCCGCCGTTTCGATTGCGGCGACAAGATCGGCTTCCTCGAGGCGCAGATCGCGTTCGCGCTGAAGCGGCCGGAGATGGAGGCCGCCGTGCGCGCCTTCCTTACCCGTTACACATCCGAGACGGTTCCCGTATGACCTTCCGCCACGATTTTCACCCCTCGGTCCTGCGCGAATACGACATCCGCGGCATCATCGGCGAGACGCCCGACCGCGGAACACTGGGCGAGCGCGACGCACAGGCGATCGGGCGCTGCTTCGGCAGCATCGTGCGGCGTGGCGGCGGGACGGAGGTGGTGGTGGGCTATGACGGGCGGCTGTCCTCGCCGGCGCTGGAAGCCGCCCTCGTCTCGGGGCTTGCCGAGGCTGGCGTGAACGTGGCGCGCATCGGCTGCGGGCCGACGCCGATGCTCTACTACGCCGGCACGGTGCGAAAGGCCGGTGGTGCCGTCCAGATCACCGGCAGCCACAACCCGCCGGACTATAACGGGTTCAAAATGGTGCTCGGGGGCAAGCCGTTCTTCGGCGCGCAGATCCGCGAGATCGGCGCCATGGCCGCGTCCGGCGATGTCGAGACCGGCAGGGGCAGTGTCACCAGTATCGACGTGCGGGCGCACTACGTCGCGCGGCTGGCGCAGGACTGGGATGGCACGCGCGGGCTCAAGGTGGTGTGGGACAACGGCAACGGTGCGGCGGGCGACGTGCTGAAGGCGCTGGTGGCAAAACTTCCTGGCCAGCACCGCATTCTTTTCCCCGAGATCGACGGGCGCTTCCCCAACCACCACCCGGACCCGACGGTGCCGGCGAACCTCGAAGCCGTGATGGCGGCGGTGCGCGCGGACGGGGCCGATGTCGGCATCGCGTTCGACGGCGACGCGGACCGCATCGGCGTGGTGGACGACGAGGGGCACATGCTGTTCGGCGACCAGCTGCTCGTCGTGCTGGCGCGCGACGTGCTGGCGTCGCGGCCCGGTGCCACGATCATCGCCGACGTGAAGGCGAGCCAGGTGCTGTTCGACGAGGTGGCGAAGGCCGGCGGCTCGGCCCTGATGTGGAAGACCGGACACAGCCTGATCAAGGCGAAGATGGCGGAGACCGGCTGCCCGCTCGCGGGCGAGATGTCGGGGCACGTGTTCTTCGCCGACAAATGGTACGGGTTCGACGACGCGCTGTATGCGGCGGTGCGGTTGCTTGGCATCCTCGCGCGCGGTGGGGAGAAGCTCTCCGCCATCCGCCGCGCGCTGCCGCAGGTGGTGAACACGCCGGAGCTTCGTTTCGATTGCGAGGAGACGCGCAAGTTCCAGGTGGTGGCGGAAGTCGCTGCGCGGCTGCGGCAGGAGGGTGCCAGGGTCGCGGACACGGATGGCGTGCGCGTGCTGACGGACGACGGCTGGTGGCTGCTGCGCGCCTCCAACACCCAGGCGGTGCTGGTCGCGCGCGCCGAGGCGCGGGACCAGGCCGGGCTGGAGCGGCTGAAGCGGGCGCTCGCGGCGCAGCTCGTTGCCTCCGGCCTGCCGGTGCCGGATTTCGACGCGCCTTCCGCCGGGCATTAGCCGCGGGACGGCCCCGGCGCCTCGGCCTGCCCGCCGCCGCGGGGGGATTTCGTCATGTCGTCATTTCGGCCATTCCGCTAACCCCCGTCGAAATTCACCTCGAACCGGCACTCGGGGTCGCCGAGGGCGAGGCAGGCGGTCTCGCGCACGCGCGCCCCGGGTGTGACGAGCGCCTGGAACAGCGTCTCGAACAGCGCCTCGTGCCAGGCGCAGACGCGGGTGCCGCGCGGCGCGCCGTCACAGAGCGGGTTGCCGGTGATGACCAGCGCCGGGTGCTCGCCGCCGCGCGCGGTGAAGCGGCGCTCGGCGGCAAACAGCGGTGCCCAGTGCCCGAGGGAATCCAGCAGCAGCGCGGTCGCGACGTGGCGCGGCAGGGCGCGACGCTGCACCTGGGCGGCGGGCGGGATGGTGCGCAGCAGCTCCGCCGCGGCGCGGCGCCCTGCTTCGGCCAGCGCCGCCGAGGCGGCCTCCGGTTTGAACGTATCGCGCAGGGCGCGATGCAGCCCCGCGAGTTGCAGCTCCGCCAGGCTGGCCATCGGCGTGGCCGCGCCGGCGGGGCGGACCGGCGCCTTCAATTCCGCCTGCTCCCCCGTTTTGCCGGCAGCATGGCGGCCGGTCCCGGTCACGCCTTGATATGGATCAAAGCGTTATGCGCGCTCAGGCCTGCAGCGCCACGTCCTCCGCCTGCAGCGTCCACATCCGCGCATAGAGCCCGCCCTTGGCCAGCAGTTGCGCGTGCGTGCCGCGCTCCGCGACGCGGCCGGCCTCCAGCACCACGATCTCGTCGGCCTCTGTAATGGTGGAAAGGCGGTGGGCGATGGTGATGGTGGTACGGTCGCGGGCGATGGCGCGCAGGGCTGACTGGATCTCGGCCTCCGTCCGCGTGTCCAGCGCGCTGGTGGCCTCGTCCAGGATCAGCAGCGCCGGGTTCTTCAGCATGGCGCGCGCGATCGCCACGCGCTGCTTTTCGCCGCCGGAGAGCTTCAGCCCGCGCTCGCCCACGCGGGTCGCATAGCCGTCGGGCATGCGCATCACGAAGTCGTGCACCTGGGCGAGGCGGGAGGCGCGCTCCACTTCCTCGTCCGTGGCATCGGGGCGTCCGTAGGCGATGTTGTAGCGGATCGTGTCATTGAACAGCACCGTGTCCTGCGGCACCACGGCGATCGCGGCGCGCAGGCTGCCCTGCGCCAGATCCCGCAGATCGTGCCCGTCGAGGGTGATGCGCCCGCCGGTCACGTCGTAGAAGCGGAACAGCAGCCGCGCGATGGTGGACTTGCCGGCTCCCGTCGGCCCGACGATCGCGAGGCTGTGCCCGGGCGGGACGCTGAAGGACACGCCGCGCAGGATCGGGTGGTCCGGGCGGTAGCCGAAGCGCACGTCCTCGAACGCGACGCCGCCCCGCGGGTGGGCGAGCGTGGCGGCGTCGGGCCTGTCGGCCACCTCCGTGGGCACGGCCATCAGCGCGAACATCTGCTCCATGTCCACCAGGCCCTGCTTGATCTCGCGGTAGACGAAGCCGAGGAAGTTGAGCGGCTGGTAGAGCTGCATCAGGTAGGTGTTCACCAGCACGAACTTGCCGACCGTCATCGTGCCAGCCCGCACGCCCTCCGCCGCGAGCAGCATGACGGCCGCGAGCCCGGCGGCGATGATCACCGCCTGGCCGAGGTTGAGCATGTTGAGCGTGACCTGGCTCTTCACCGCCGCGCGCTCGTAGCGGGCGAGGGAGGCGTCGAAGCGGGCGGCCTCGTGCGCTTCGTTGCCGAAATACTTGACCGTCTCGAAGTTCAGCAGCGAGTCGATGGCGCGGGTGTGCGCCTCGGAATCGGACTCGTTCATCCGCCGGCGCACCTTCACCCGCACCTCCGAGAAGCCGAAGGTGAAGCCGAGGTAGACGCCGACGACGGCAAGCGTCGTGAGCGCGAAACGCCAGTCGAAGACGCGCCAGAGGATCACCGTCACCAGCGCGACCTCGAGCAGCGTCGGGATGATGTTGAAGACGGCGAGGCGCAGGACCGAGCTGATGCCCAGGGTGCCGCGCTCGATCGCGCGCGCGAGGCCGCCGGTCTGCCGGTCGAGATGGAAGCGCAGCGAGAGCCCGTGCAGGTGGCGGAAGGTGCGCAGCGCCACGCGGCGGACGGCGCGCTGTTGCACGGCCGCGAACACCGCGTCGCGCAGCTCCCCGAAGCTGGCGGCGCCGACGCGCAGCAGCCCGTAGCCGAGGATCAGCGCGATGGGCAGGATCGCCTGGCCGGCCCTGGGCGCCAGCGCATCCACGGCGCGGGCGTAGAACACCGGCACGTAGACCGAGGCGACCTTGCCGGCGACGAGGAAGGCGAAGGCGATCACCACGCGGGCCTTCGCCGCCGGCTCGCCCTTCGGCCACAGATAGGGCAGCAGCGAGCGCAGCGTGGTGAGGCCGGAGCGGCGGGAGGCGACGACGGGAGGCTGGGCCGAGGCGGCGAAGCTGCGCATGGTGCTCACATGGCACCGGCGTGGCCGGTTGGGTAGGCTGGCCGGATGGAAGAGGGTTTCGCGCGGCATGGACGCGCCTGCAATAATGTTAAGCTGCCGGGGGACTGGCACGAGCTGTGGCTGCGTGACGTGCGCGTGGGCTGGACACGGCCACGCATCGCGCAGGCGGTGGCCGCGCGGGTGCCGGGCGCGGTGCAGGAGCCGTACCGGATCACCGTGGACGACATCGGGGCCGCCGGGCAGGTGCTGGTGGAGGCCAGGCTCGCACGCTGGCGCGGCGAGGCGTTCGACGTGCGGGCAGAGATCGGCGGGCCCGTGCTGGGCCAGGTGGATCGCGGTGTGCTGCCGGTGCTGGGGCTGCTGGCGGAGGGTGTGCACCTCAACGCCATGGTGCGGCGGGCGGATGGGCTCCATCTCTGGGTCGCGCGGCGGGCGGCGGACAAGGCGCTGGACCCCGGCAAGCTCGATCACCTGGTGGCGGGCGGCGTGCCCTCCGGCATGAGCCCGTGGGACTGCCTGGTGAAGGAAGCGGCGGAGGAGGCGGGAATGCCTGCCGCGCTGCTCGCCCCGGCTGTCGCGGTAGAGCCCGTCGCCTACATGATGGAGCGGCCGGAAGGGATGCGCCGCGACCACCTGCACTGCTTTGACCTCGAGCTGCCGGAGGATTTTGTGCCGCGCGCGGTGGACGGGGAGGTGGCGGGGTTCGATCTGTGGCCGATCGGGCGCGTGGTGAACACGGTGCGCGCGACCGACGACTTCAAGTTCAACGTGAACCTGGTGCTGATCGGCCTGTTCCAGCGGCTCGGGCTCACCGGGACGTAGGGGCCGGAACGCTCTATTGGGGGCACTGACGCCCGGCATTGTCGTCAAACGGGATGGAGGAGCATGACCCAACCTTCGGAGCTGCTCGCACAGCTGCGCGCGCAATCGCCGCTGGTGCAGATTATCACCAATCATGTCGCGATGAACGTCACCGCGAACGTGATGCTCGCGGCCGGCGCCTCGCCCGCCATGGTCCACGCGCAGGAGGAGGCGGCGGAGTTCGCGGGGCTGGCGCGCGCCGTGGTGGTGAATATCGGCACGCTCTCCGCCCCCTGGATCGTGGGGATGAAGCGCGCGGCGGCGGCAGCCGGGGCAGGCGGCAAACCCTGGGTGCTCGACCCGGTGGCGCATTTCGCGACCGGATTCCGAAGGCGCACAGTGGCGGAGCTGCTGGCGCTGCACCCCACCATCGTGCGCGGCAATGCCTCGGAGATCCTGGCGCTGGCCGGGGTCGCGAGCGCCGGGCAGGGCGTGGACAGCGGCGACCCAGTGGAGCGGGCGGAGACGGCCGCGCGGCGGCTGGCCGTCGTGCACCACGCCGTGATCGCGGTCACGGGGGAGGTGGATTTCGTAACGGATGGACAACGGTCGGCGCGCATCGAGGGTGGCTCGCCCCTGATGCCGAAGGTGACGGCGCTGGGCTGCGCGCTCACCGCGCTGTGCGGGGGCTTTGCCGCGGTGGCGCCGGGCGAGCCGTTCGATGCCACCGTCGCCGCACTGGCGATGTTCGCGGCGGCGGGCAGCGAGGCCGGGCGCGGTGCCGCGGGACCAGGCTCCTTCGCCGTCCGCTTCCTCGACGCGCTGGCGGCGGTGGAGGGAGCGGCGCTTGCGGGCAGGATCGCGGCCGCGTGAAGCGGTTCGACCTTTCGCTCTATCTCGTCCTGGATGCGCAACTATGCCGGCCGCTCGGCATGGTGGAGACGGCGCGCGCGGCGGTCGCGGGCGGGGCGACGATGGTGCAGCTGCGCGCGAAGCACGCCGGGACCGAAGCGCTCATCGAGGCGGGGCGCGAACTCATGGCGGCACTGGCGGGCAGTGGGGCGGTGCTGATCGTCAACGACGATATCGAGGCAGCGGTCGCACTGGGCGTGGGGCTGCATGTCGGGCAGGACGACATGCCGGCCGCGGAGGCGCGGGCGCGGCTCGGGGCGGACGCGATCCTCGGCCTTTCCGTAGAGACCGAGGCAGCGGCACGCGCCGTGGACGGGGCGGTGGTGGACTACGTGGGCATCGGCCCGGTCTTCGCCACCGCGACCAAGCCGGACCACAAGCCGCCGACCGGGATCGCGGCGCTCGCGCGGCTGCGGGCCATTTGCCCCGTGCCCGCGGTTGCCATCGGCGGGCTGAAGGCGGAGCACGTGGCCCCGGTGCTGGAAAGCGGCGCGCTTGGGCTCGCGGTCGTCTCAGCGATCTGCGGCACGCCCTCGCCCGAGGCAGCCGCGCGGGAGATCGCGGCGGCGATCGCGGTGTGGCGCGCGGGCCGTCTTACGCGGCCATGATGCGGGAGGGCACCGTCGCCTGCAGGCCTGGCCGCGCCTCCACGCGCGCGAGCCAGGCGGCGACCGCGGCCTTGTCCACCGGCAGGCCGATGCGCGGGGCGACGAGCCGGACGAGGGGCTGAACCGGCGCTTCTCCGCTTGATGGGGCGTGCCGCGTTTCCGTGCGTTGCTATCGGGCCGGGAAGGCGCGGGCGACCGACCCGCGCGTTCGCGCCCCCTCATTCCTGTGCAAGGCGGACCGCGGCGCGGGCGGGGGCGGTCGTGGGCGCGCTCGCGATTTCCTCGATCAGCTTGCGGCGGATGGCGATCGCGAAGCTCCGGTAGTCGTGGATCTCGAGCACGAAGCTGCCTTCGCCGCCGGCGACGTTGCGGCGGTAGTAGTCGCCGAGGCCTCCCGGTGGATGCGTGTGCGCCTGCAGCCACGGGATGTCGCTTTCGTTGGCGAGCGCGAGGCCATTGATGGTGACGCCCTTGGCGAGTGCGTTGTCGCGCGCGGCGGTGACGTCGCGGCCGGAATTATTCGCCCCGTCGCCGCAGACATCGATCACCTTGCGGTCCGCGGGGATGGCGAGCTTCGCGAGGTTGCGCATCGCCTCGTCGATGCCGGCGCCGATCGCGGTGTGGCCGCGGAAGGAGCGTGGCGCGTCGCGCATGGCCGTCGCGAAGGCGGCGGCGGAGGCGGCGTCCTTGATGACGGCCCAGTCGAGCACGGTCGTGACCTGGTAGTCGTTGGCGAACTCGACATAGGCGACCGCGATCCGGTGATTGCGCCCGTGGGTTATGGCGGAGACGACGGCGGGATTGAGGAAGGCGTCGTAGTAGCCCGCCTTCTGCAGCGCGAACTCGTTGTCGTTGATGCTGCCGGAGACGTCGTTGACGATGACCAGTGCCACGTCCACATGGTCCGCCGCGCGCGCGGCCGGTACGTGCCCGATGGCGGCGGCGATGCCGAGGAGCAGGAGCATGATTCGATTCGGCACGAGACGGGGCATGGTGAACCTCCGTTCTGCGGCTGTGCCCGATGGGAGAACGGCAGGCGGGCTGTTGTCAACTTCCTTGTCGTGGAAGGGCTGTTGCGGCGGGCCGCGGTTTTCACCGGGAGCGCGGCGCGCCTATCCTGGCGAAGCCTGGTATCCGGGCGAAACGGGCATCAGCCACAACCGATAGTGCCCCGTGGCGAGCTCCACCGCGCCCTCTTCGGGGCATCGAGCAGCACATTTCCCGCATCGTCTGGTTCGCGCCACGGGTGCCGGTGCGGCCGGGTCCGGTTCGTTCCGTCTACGTGACGATCTCCGCGTGGCGCGCAGGCAGGGTGCTCGGGGCTGCGACCCGGTTCCTCCGCGCTCCGCGCCGCGCGGCGGTGCCCCGCCGCTCAGGCGGCGCGGGGCAGGGCGGGCTTGCCGCGGATCTCCGCTTCCTCGTACTCGGCGGCACGGATGGCGCGGTCGAGCGCCGCGCGCAGTTCCCGCGCACTTCCCAGCGTCAGCTCGACGCCGGCGCGCGCACCGGGGTCGAGCGAGGCGTTGATGAAGTCGAGCGTGATGACGTCGCCCAGCGGAGCATGCCGCGCGTGGTCGTAGGCGACGACGGCGGTGGTGAGTTCGAACCAGGCGTCGCCGCGCTTGGCCATGCCCTCCGCGCCGACGATCTCGATGATCGAGGTGCACATCGCGCGCCTCCTAGGCCAGATGCCTGCCGAGGAAGGCGAAGGTCTTCGTCCAGCCGTCCATCGCCTGCTCCGGGCGGTACATCGGGCGGTGCCAGTAGAAGAAGCCGTGGCCGGCGCCGTCGTAGCGATGGAACTCGTATTTCTTGCCGTGCTTCTTCAGCTCCGCCTCGTGCTGGTCCACCTGCTCGGGGCTCGGGGCGCGGTCCTCGTTGCCGAAGATCCCCAGCAGCGGGCAGCTGAGATCCTTCGTCATGTCGATCGGCGCCACCGGCGTCCTGGCGTTCAGCTCCTCCTTGCCCATCACCACGCGCCCGCCCCAGAGCTCGACGCAGGCATCCACGTCCTTGCGCTGGCAGGCATAGATGAAGGCGTGCCGCCCGCCGGAGCAGGAGCCGAAGACGCCGACCTTGCCGTTGTGCTGCTTCTGCGCGCGCATCCAGGCGACGGCGGCGGCGGTGTCGCCCACCATCTGGGAATCCGCGATGCCGCCATTGGCGCGGACCTTGGCGGCGACGTCGTCCGGGTTGGCGTCGGCACCGCCCTCGCGCTCATAAAGGTTGGCGCAGATCGCGATGTAACCGTGATGGGCGAAGCGGCGCGTGCTCTCGATATAGAGCTCGCTCCAGCCGGGAAGGTGGTGGATGAGCACTACGCCCGGAAACGGGCCGGCGCCCTCCGGCCGCGCGACATAGGCGGTGATCGGGGTTCCGCCGTCGCCCTTGAGGATGACGTTCTCGCAGGTCATGCCGCGGTAAAAGGACATCGTGATCCTCCCTGGTGATAGCGGGGAGTATCCGGCGATGGCGGCCGACGCGCAACGGCGGGACGGCGACGGCGCACCCAGCGGCTTATGCTTCGTGTATCAGTCTTCGGGGGGCACGGCGGCGATGGGGATCTCGCGGGTCTCGGCCGGCTGGTCGCCGAGGCCGGGGGCATCCGCGTCCTCCGCCGCTTCCGCCTCGCCGTTGGCCTCTCCGTTGTATGGCCGGCGCGGCTGCATGCCCTGCTGTTGCTGCTGTTGCTGGGCGTTGATGGCGTTCAGGATGCGGAAATAGTGCTCGGCGTGCTGGAAATAGCTCTCCGCCATGACGCGGTCGCCGGAGCCGGTCGCGTCACGGCCGAGCTGGAGGTATTTCTCGAACAGCTGCTGCGCGGTGCCGCGGATGCGCAGGTCCGGGCCCGATGAGTCGAAGACATGGTTGCGGTTAAGCGGGATGTTGCCCGTGGCGTGATGGCGGATGCCGCTTCCACCCTGGCGGTGGTTGCGCCCGCGCATGCGTTTCATGTTCATGGCTTCCCTGGCTGGCCTTTCGTTCGCTCGCTGCAATGTCCGGTGCCACCCTGCTGATGGGGGGTGGCGCCCCGTGGACGCGGCGCCGAAGCGACCGGGTCCGGCGCCGTTCAGACGGCGTCAGAGGTGTTCCTAGCCGGTGCCAGCGCGTCTGGCAAACAGGATTTTCGCGTGGGAGCCCCGAAAACCTAGCCCAGCACGGCGGCGCGGGGGATGCCCGCGAGGTCCCTGCGCAGTTCCAGCAGGCTGAGCTCGAGCGGGGCGAGGGTGGCGATATCCGCACCCTGGCCCTGGCCGATTTCCAGCACCGCGATGCCTCCTCCAGCCTCGGAACGGGGCGCGAGCAGCGCGGGCAGTCGGGGGAGCAGCAGGCGGTAGGCAGCGAGCCCGTCGGGGCCGGCGGCGAGCGCCGTCGTGGGCTCGTGCTCACGCACCTCCGGCATCAGCGCGGCGAGGTCGGGCTGGGCGATATAGGGCGGGTTGATCAGGACGAGGTCGAAACGGCCGGCGAGCGCGGTGTCCCAGTCGCTGGCGAGGAAGGCGCAGCGATCGGCGAGGCTGTTGCGCCGTGCGTTGCGGGCGGCCAGCGCCGCCGCCTCCGGCACCAGGTCCACGCCAATCCCGAACGCCTCCGGAAACTCGACGAGCGCCGCGAGCAGCAGTGCCCCGGTGCCGGTGCCGAGGTCGAGGATACGGCGCACGTTCCTCGCATGGGTCTTTGCGGCCTCGATCAGGGTCTCGCTGTCTGCGCGGGGGATCAGCGTCGCGCGCGAGACCTCGAGGTCGAGCGTCCAGAAGCCCGCGTGGCCGGCGATGAGGGCCATCGGCTCGCGCGCGGCGCGGCGGACGACGAGGGCGGCGAAGCGCTCTGCCGTGTCCGAAGTGGGTCCCGCCGCGGTGAGTGAACGAAGCGGAACGCCGAGCGCGAGGGCCAACAGATGGCGTGCCTCGCGCGCCGGATCCTCGATGCCGGCATCGGCAAGGCGCCGCGCGGCCTGTTGCAGGTTCACGCCTCGGCCGCGAGTTTCGCCGCCTCGTCCTCGGCGATCAGCGCGTCGATGATCGGATCGAGTTCGCCGGCCATGACGCGCTCGATCTGGTGCAGCGTGAGGCCGATGCGATGGTCGGTGACGCGGCCCTGCGGGAAATTGTAGGTGCGGATGCGTTCGCTGCGGTCGCCGGTGCCTACCTGGGAGCGGCGGTCCGCGGCACGCGCGGCGTGGCTCGTCGCCCGCTGCGCCTCATAGAGGCGCGCGCGCAGGATCTTCATCGCCTTGGCGCGGTTCTTGTGCTGGCTCTTCTCCTCCTGCATCGCGACCACGATGCCGGAAGGAAGATGCGTGATACGGACAGCGGATTCCGTCTTGTTGACGTGCTGCCCGCCGGCGCCCGAGGCACGATAGACGTCGATGCGCAGGTCGCCCTCGTTGACATCCACGTCCACTTCCTCCGCCTCCGGCAGCACGGCGACGGTGATGGTGGAGGTGTGGATGCGGCCCTGGTTTTCGGTCGCCGGCACGCGCTGGACACGGTGGACGCCGCTCTCGAATTTGAGGCGCGCGAAGACGCCGGCGCCGGTGATCTCCGCGATCGCGCCCTTCACGCCGCCGACCTCCGTCGCGTCGTATTCCAGGATCTCGAAGCGCCAGCCGCGCAGGGCCGCGTATTTCTGGTAGGCGGCGAAGAGCTGGGCGGCAAACAGCCCGGCCTCGTCGCCGCCGGCGGCGGGACGGATTTCCAGGATCGCGGCGCGCTCGTCGGCCTCGTCGCGCGGCAGCAGGGCACGGCGGACGGAAAGCTCCAGCGCCGGCAGCTCGCCCCTGAGCCGCGCCAGCTCATCCTCGGCGAGCGGCTTGAGTTCCGGGTCAGCGAGCGCCGCCTCAGCCTCGCGCGCCTCGGCCTCGGCGCGGCGAAGTGCCGCGATCTGTTCCACCACCGGTTCGAGCGAGGCGAGCTCGCGCGTCGCGCGCACATAGGCATCGCCCGTGAGGCTGCCGGCGGCGAGTTCCGCGCGCAGCTCCTCCGCGCGGAGCGCGATGCGGTCGAGGCGGTGCGCGTCCATCAGGCGAGCTTAGCCGGCAGCTCCGCGAGCTTCACCTCCGACTGCGCGCCGCTGGCGAGGTCCTTGAGCTGGGCGGCACCGCGGGCGATTTCGTCCTCGCCAAGGATGATGGCGGCGCGGGCGCCGGCGCGGTTGGCGCGCTCCATGCGGCGCTTGAGGTTGCCGCGATACTCCGCCTCCGCCCGAATTCCGGCGGCGCGGAGCGCCTGCAGCACGCCGATCGCGGCGGCCTCTGCCGCTTCGCCCACGGGGATGACCGCGACCGGCGCTGGCGGCGCGGGAGGGTCCACGAGCAGCATGGCAAGACGTTCGACGCCAGCGGCCCAGCCGATGCAGGGCGTATGCGGGCCGCCCATTTCCTCGACCAGGCCGTCATAGCGGCCGCCGCCCATCACCGTACCCTGCGCGCCCAAGGCCGCGGTCACGAACTCGAAGGCGGTGTGGCTGTAATAGTCGAGCCCGCGGACGATGCGGCGGTTCTCGACGAAGGGTACGCCGAAATGCCCGAGATGGCGGCGCACGCCGTCGTAGAAACGCGCAGCCTCCGGCGTCAGATAGGGGTCGATGACCGGGGCACCGGCCACGATGCGACGATCGCCATCATCCTTCGAGTCCAGGATGCGCAGCGGGTTGCGTTCCAGCCGCGCCAGACTGTCCTCGCTGAGCGAGGATCGGTGCGCCGAGAAATAGTCCACGAGAGCGGCGCGGTAGGCGTCGCGCGAGGCCTTGTCGCCCAGCGTGTTCAGCTCCAGCGTCACGTCCTTCGCAACACCGAGCGCCTGCAGGATGGTCCAGCCGCAGGCGATGACCTCGGCGTCCGCGAGCGGCTCGGCGCTGCCCAGCACCTCCACGTCGATCTGATGGAACTGGCGGTAGCGGCCCTTCTGCGGCCGCTCGTAGCGGAACATCGGGCCGGCGTAGAACACCTTCTGCGGCAGCGTCTGGGTGAGGCCGTTGGAGACGAGCGCGCGGCAGATGCCGGCGGTCGCCTCGGGCCGCAGCGTGATGCTGTCGCCGCCGCGATCGGCGAAGGTGTACATCTCCTTCATCACGACGTCGGAGGTGTCGCCGAGGCCGCGGGAGAAGACGCGCGTGTCCTCGAACACCGGCGTGGACCACTCGTCGAAACCCCAGATGGCGGCGATGCGCCGCGCGGTCTCGATCACGTGGAAGTGCCGCCTAGCGTCTTCCCCGATGAGATCGCGTGTCCCCCGCGCCGGCTGCAGCGCGCTCATACCTGGGGTGCAGGGGAGGACTGTCCCCTGCCAGGCGCGGGCAGGGCCCGCATTACTCTGCCGCCACTTTCGCCGGGGTCGCCAGTTCCGAGGCGCGCTTCTCGACCAATTCCACGATGTGCTCGATCATGTCCGCGGCCGCGATCGTGTGGTCGGTCTTGCCGGCGGAATAGACCATGTGCCGCCCGGCGCCGCCGCCGGTCACGCCGAGATCGGTCATCAGCGCCTCGCCGGGCCCGTTCACCACGCAGCCGATGATGGAGAGCGTCAGCGGCGTCTCGATGTGGGCCAGCCGCTCCTCCAGCGTCTGCACCGTGTCGATGACGTTGAAGCCCTGCCGCGCGCAGGACGGGCAGGAAATGATGCGCACGCCGCGGTGGCGCAGGCCGAGCGACTTCAGCAGCTCCCAGCCGACCAGCACCTCCTCCTCCGGCTCGGCGGAGAGCGAGACGCGCAGCGTGTCGCCGATGCCGGCCCAGAGCAGGTTGCCGAGCCCGATCGCGCTCTTGACGGTACCTGTACGCCTGCCGCCGGCCTCGGTGATGCCGATGTGCAGCGGGTGGTCGCAGATCTCCGCGAGTTGCTGGTAGGCGGCGACGGCGAGGAAGACGTCGGACGCCTTCACGCTGATCTTGAACTCATGGAAATCGTGGTCCTGGAGGATCCTGGCGTGTTCCAGCGCGGATTCCACCAGCGCTTCAGGGTTCGGCTCGCCGTATTTTTCCAGCAGGTGCTTCTCCAGCGAGCCGGCGTTGACGCCGATGCGCATGGAGCAGCCATGGTCGCGGGCGGCCTTGATGACCTCCTTCACGCGCTCGGGCGAGCCGATGTTGCCGGGGTTGATGCGCAGGCAGGCGGCGCCGCTCTCCGCCGCCTCGATGGCGCGGCGGTAGTGGAAATGAATGTCCGCGACGATGGGAACGTGCACCTGGCGGACGATGTCCTTGAGCGCCAGCGCGCTTTCCTGGTCCGGGCAGGAGACGCGCACGATATCCGCCCCGGCGCGCTCGGCGCGGTGGACCTGGGCGACCGTCGCCGCCACGTCCGTCGTCGGCGTGTTGGTCATGGTCTGCACCGTGATCGGCGCGTCGCCGCCGACCGGCACGGGGCCGACATGGATCTGGCGCGACCGGCGGCGCTCGATGTGCTGGTAGGGGCGGTAGCTGGTCATGACCGGCTCGATCGTGTTGTGGCTACAGGATGGGGGTGGCCGGGCGGAACGCCAAGCCTCGGTCCCCGGGGCCTTGGGTCGCGAGTCTAATTCGTCTTGGGCGCACCCTGCTTAGGCGGGGCGGCGTTGTCTGCCAAGCCGCCGGCGCGGATGACGGCCGGGTCCAGGGGCAGGTTGTGGCGTACCATGCCGTCGCCGCCGAGCGAGGAGATGGTCGTGCCGCCCAGCGTGACGGTGGTGCCGCCGGCATTGCCGGTGGTCAGCACCAGGCCCTGTTGGTCGGGCACCGCCCAGGTGTCGCCCTTGTGCAACACCTTGTTCAGCAGGATCTGGCCGGACGGGGCGCGGACCTCGAGCCAGGCGTCGGCGGTGGCGCCGATCACGATGGTGTTCGGGTCAGCGGCGACCGTGGTGCCGGGTGTGGTGGCGTTGGTCGCGACCGTGGTCGTCGGCGGGTTGGGTGGCGTGGCCGCGGCGGCGGATCCGGGGGAGACATCGGGCACCGGCGGGGCCGTTGTGGGCGCCGCCTGGGCGCTGGCGGGGCTGCGCGCGGCGGCCGTGGCCTGTCCGCCCGGGCTCGCGGTGGACGCCGTGCCGAACGCCGGCGGTATCGCGGGGACGGTGGTGGAGGGTTGGGCCGTTGACGACTGGGGATTGCCTGACTGGGCGGCCGATGACAGGCCGTTGCCTGACTGGGCGGCCGGTGACTGGGCGTTGCCCAACTCGGCGACCGCCGGTTGCGCGGTGCTCGATTGAGCGATCGCGGCGAGGTGGGACGGCACGTCCGCCACCCGTGGCGCGGGGGCAGGGGCGCCGCCGCCATGCCACCAGACCGCGTAGCCGCCGATGGCGATTACCAGGCCGACCACGACGATCGCACCGGCCGGGATGCCGCGCTCCGGCAGGGGGGCGGGGAATTCCAGTTCCGTGCGCGCGTTCACCTCCGCGGCCTCGCGGCGGAAGCGGCGGACGATCTCCTCCGGGTCCAGGCCGAGTGCCGTTGCGTAGGAACGCATGAAGGCGACGGCGTAGGCGTTGCCTGGCAGGAGGCCGATCCGCCCTTCCTCCAGCGCTTCCAGGTACGCGAGGCGGATGCGCAGGTGGTCGGCGAGTTGCGGCAGCGACCAGCCCGCCTGTTCGCGCGCGGCGCGCAGGTCGGCGCCGACACCGGCCGCGGTGGGCGGAACGGGATCCGCCGCGGACATATTCAGGCCCCGCTGCGAACGGGGAGGGCGGCGATGGTGCAGCAAGGCAAAACTCGCAGTCTGGTGAAATGATATCTCAGCGTGATGACGTGCCCTGCGTCGGCGGCACGCCATGCTCGGGCGCGTTCTACCCGTGGCGAGATACGATGCCAAATTCCGGCTGCCATGCGCGAGATGAATTTTGCGTTGGACAGCTCGACGTAAGTCGATTTGACGGAGCGGTCACGTCTGCGCCGTCAGGCGACGATGCCGCGCGCGCCGATCCCGGAGGCGGATCCTAGAAACGAATGTTGCCCTGCGCCCACGACTCCAGCGGCTCGCGCAGACTCGCCGCGCCATCGTCGGCGGTGAGGAGCGCATCGAGGAAGGTGCGCAGCTTGCCGAGATCGGTCGCGGCGAGTGCGGCCTTCACCTCGAGCAGGCTCGCCGCAGGCATCGAGAGCGTGTCGATCCCGAGTGCGGCGAGCACCATCGCCTCCAGCGGACGGCCGGCGTGCTCGCCGCAGACCGAGAGCGCTACGCCGGCGGCGCGCGCGCGCTCGACGAGCTGGACGAACAGGGCGAGCACGGGCGGCGAGAGCAGGTCGTAGCGGGTCGCCAGCGCCGGGGTGGAGCGGTCGGCGGCGAACAGGAACTGCAGCAGGTCATTGGTGCCGACGGACAGGAAGTCGACCTCGTGGAGCAGCGGGCCGAGCTGCCAGAGCAGTGCCGGCACTTCCAGCATGGCGCCGACGGAAAGGCTCGCGGGGGCGGGGCGGACGCGCGCGGCCTCGGCGAGGAGCAGCGCGCGGGCGGCACGGAACTCCGCGACGTTGGCGACCATGGGGAACATCACCCGCAGCGGCCGCCCACCGGCGCCGAGCAGCAGCGCGCGGGCCTGGCGGCGTAGCAGCGCCGGCCGGTCCAGCCCGAGGCGCAGCGAGCGCCAGCCCATCGCGGGGTTTTCCTCGACCGGGTGCGTGAGGCCCGGGAGCGCCTTATCGGCGCCGAGATCGAGTGTGCGGAACACGACGGGGCGGTTGCCGGCGCCATCCAGCACACGCGCGTAGAAGGCGGCCTGCTCCGGGACGTCGGCGACGGCGCCGCGGGCGAGCATGGCGATCTCGGTGCGGAACAGGCCGATGCCGTCCGCGCCTACCGCGTCCAGCCGGTCGAGTTCCAGCGCGAGGCCGACATTGAGCATGAGGGAGAGGCGCCTGCCGTCCAGCGAGAGGGCGGGGCGGTCGCGCAGCGCGCCATGGGCGGCGAGGCGGGATTCGCGGGCCTCGAGCGCGCGGGCGAAGGCCTGGCGCAGTTCCGCCTCCGGCCGCAGCACCGCCTGGCCCTCCTCGGCGTCGAGCAGGACCTCGTCGCCCTGGCCCGCCGCCTCGACGATGCCCTCGGCGCCGGCGACCATGGGCAGGCCGAGCGCGCGGGCGAGGATGGCGGCGTGGCCGGAGGGGCTGCCTTCCTCCAGCACCACGCCGGCGATGCCGCGGGTGTGCCAGTCCAGCAGCTCCGCCGGGCCGAGGCGGCGGGCGAGGAGGATAGCGCCGGGGGCGGGGGTGTGCGCGGCCTCGCCGCCGAGGGCCGTGAGCAGGCGCTGCGCCATGTCCTCCACATCCGCCAGGCGCTCGCGCAGATAGGGGTTGGCGATGCGGCGCATGCGCTCGCGCAGGTCCGAGGCGGCGCGGTGCACGGCGGCCTCCGCGGTAAGGCCGGTGGCGATCGCCGCCTCGGCCCGGCGCAGCCAGCCGCCATCGACCGCGGCGAGGCGGTAGGCCTCCATCACCTCCCGCGAGGCGGCGAGCTCCGGGTTCTGCGCCTCGGGTGCGGCGCTCCCGCCGAGGCTGGTGTCGAACAGGACGTCGAGCCCCTTGCGCATGGCGGCGATGGCGTCGTGCAGGCGGTTCCGTTCCGCCTCCGGGTCGTCGGCGAGCGTGGCGGCCGGCGGGGCGGCGGGGCCGTGCAGCACCGCGGGGCCGAGGGCCAGGCCATTGGCCAGCGGCGTGGCGGCGAAGGCGTTCGGCAGGGTCGCGGGCAACTCGGCCGGCGTCTCGACGCCGGACGCGAGCATTTCCGCCAGCAGCATGGCGACGGTCTCGAGGTCGTCCACTTCCGCCGGCTCGTAGCGGCGGGGATTGCGGTTCTGCACCGCGATGACGCCCAGCATCCGGCCGGCGCGGCGCAGCGGCACGGCCAACATCGAGGCAAAGAGATCCTCGCCGGTCTCGCCGCGATAGGCGAAGGCGGGGTGGTTCTGCGCGTCCGGCAGGTTGAGCGCCTCGCCGGTGGCGGCGACCAGCCCCACGATGCCCTCGCCCACGCGCAGGCGGGTCTGGCCGACGGCCTCCTGGCGCAGGCCTTCGGTCGCGGCGAGTTCCAGCACCTCGCCGGGGCGCAGGACGTAGATCGAGCAGACCTCGGTGACGAGTTCCGTGGCCACCAGGCGGACCAGGTCCGCGAGCGGCGCCGGGCCGCGCGCCGCCAGCGCCCGGAGGCGGGTTAGCAGGCGGCGCGGGGCGGGGGCGAGCGACATGCTGGAAGGGAAATAACCGCGTGTGTGGTGGGAGCGGAAGTGCCTGGAATATCCGGAGCCTGGGCCGTGGTGTTTCAGGGCGCAAACAAGAGTGAACGCCGCCGGCTTTGACATGGCGGCGCGGCGGCGGTTAGGCCTGGGAGATGACAGCCACCGCGGTGATCCTGGCTGCTGGCATGGGTACGCGCATGAAGTCCGCGCGGCCGAAGGTGCTGCACGACATCGCCGGACGCCCGATGCTGCGCCACCTGATCGCCACCTGCGAGGCGGTCTTCGATCGCATTGTGGTGGTCACGGGGCCCGGCATGGAGGCGGTGGCCGCGGCGGCGCGTCCGCATGCGAGCGTGGTACAGCCCGAGCGGCTGGGCACCGCGCATGCCGCGCTGCAGGCGGCGGACCTGTTCGGCGAGGGCGAGGTCGCCGTGCTTTATGGCGATAACCCGCTGATCGGGGTGGGGACGCTGCGGCGCCTGCGCGAGCGGCTGGCGCGGGGCGACGCGGGGCTGGTGCTGCTGGCGACGCGCCCGGGCGAACCTGCTCGTTACGGGCGTGTGCTGATGCGCGATGGCTATGTCGAGCGCATCGTCGAGTGGGTCGATGCGAGCGAGGCGGTGCGCGCGGAGACGCTGTGCAACGCGGGTGTCTTTGTCGCGTCCGCGGCGCGGATGCGCGGCTGGCTCGAGGCGGTGCGGGCGGACAACGCGCAGGGCGAGTACTATCTGACCGACATCGTGGATGGCGCCCGCGCCGAGGGCGTGCGGGTCGCGGCGGTGGAGGCGCCGTTCGAGGAATGCCGCGGGGTGAACTCGCGCGCGGAGCTGGCGGACGCCGAGGCGAGCGTGCAGGCAGCGCTGCGGCTCGCGGCGATGGAGGCGGGAGCGACGCTGGTCGGGCCCGAAACGATTTTCCTCGCGGCGGACACGGTGCTGGAGTCGGACACGGTCGTCGGCCCCTACGTGGTGTTCGGGCCCGGGGTCACGGTGAGGACCGGCGCGGTGGTGCGGGCGCATTGCCACCTCGAGGGCTGCGAGGTGGGGAAGGATGCGATCGTGGGGCCGTTCGCGCGGCTGCGGCCGGGCACGGTGCTGGGCAACGCCGCGCATGTCGGCAATTTCGTCGAGCTGAAGGCGGCGAGCCTGGGCGAGGGGGCGAAGGCGAACCACCTCGCCTATATCGGCGATGCGGCGGTGGGCGCGCGCAGCAATATCGGTGCCGGAACGATCACCTGCAACTACGACGGCGTGGACAAGCTGCGCACCACGATCGGCGCGGACGTGTTCGTGGGCTCGGATTCCGTGCTCGTGGCGCCGATTTCCATCGGCGATGGTGCCTTTGTCGCCGCGGGCAGCACAATCACGGAGGACGTACCGGAGCGCGCGATGGCACTCGGCCGCGCGCGGCAGGTGACGAAGCCGGGGCGCGCGCCGGACCTCAAGGCACGCAAGGCGGCGAAATTGAAAAAGGGCTGATGCGATGTGCGGCATTGTAGGCATGATCGGCAACCGCGAGGCGGCCCCGGTGCTGCTGGAGGCGCTGCGGCGGCTGGAATATCGCGGCTACGACAGCGCGGGCATCGCAACGCTGGTGAACGGGCATATCGAGCGCCGGCGCGCGCCCGGCAAGCTCGGGCAGCTTGCCGACGTGCTCAGGGCGCAGCCGCTGCGAGGCACCACGGGGATCGGGCATACGCGCTGGGCGACGCATGGCGCGCCGACGGAGGGCAACGCGCATCCGCATGGCACGGCGCGGGTCTCCATCGTGCATAACGGCATCATCGAGAACCACGCGGAGCTGCGCGCGGAGCTGGAGGCGGCGGGGCAGGAGTTCTCGTCCGAGACCGACACGGAAACGGTGGCGCAGCTCGTCGATCTGAACATGAAACGAGGCATGCCGCCGGTCGAGGCCGCGGGGGCCGCGTTCAAGCGGCTGCACGGCGCCTATGCGCTGGCCATGGTTTTCGCCGGGCATCCGGAGCTCATGATCGGGGCGCAGCAGGGCGCGCCGCTGGCCGTGGGCTTCGGCGAGGGGGAGATGTTCCTCGGCTCCGACGCGCTGGCGCTGGCACCGCTGACACGGCGGATCGCCTTCCTGAAGGACGGCGACTGGACCGTGGTGACGCGCGAAGGGGCGCGGTTCTTCGACCTCGAGGGCCACGAGGTCGAGCGGCGGGTGCAGCAGACGGCGCTTTCCGGGGCTGCCGTGGGCAAGGGCAATTTCCGCCACTTCATGGAGAAGGAGCTCCACGAGCACCCGGCGGTATTGGGCGACACGCTGCACCAGATGGTCGATCCGCGCACGCGCTCCGTGGTGCTGCCGGCGCTGCCGTTCGATTTCGCCCGTGTACCGAGATTGTCGATCAGCGCCTGCGGCTCGGCCTTCTATGCCGGGATGGTAGGGCGCTTCTGGTTCGAGGCGGTGGCCAGGCTTCCGGCCGACGCGGACGTGGCGAGCGAGTTCCGCTACCGCCAGCCGCCGCTGGAGAAGGGCGGGCTCGGCGTGCTGGTGAGCCAGTCCGGCGAGACCGCGGACACGCTGGCGGCGCTGCGCTACATGCGCGAGCAGGGGCAGCACGTGCTCTCCATCGTCAACGTGCCGGAGAGCACGATGGCGCGCGAGAGCGACGCGGTGGTGCAGACCGTGGCCGGGCCCGAGATCGGGGTGGCCAGCACCAAGGCGTTCACCGCGCAGCTTGCGGTGCTGGCGTGCCTCGCGATCGCGGCGGGGCGCGCGCGTGGCGCGATCGGAGGCGGGGAGGAGGCGCGCCTGACGGCATCGCTGCTGGAGGTGCCAGGGCGGGCCGCGGAGGTGCTGGAGAACGATGCCGATATAAGGCGCATCGCCGAGCGGATCGCCGAGGCGCGCGACGTGCTCTATCTCGGCCGCGGCGGCTGCTTCCCGATCGCGATGGAAGGGGCGCTGAAACTCAAGGAGATTTCGTATATCCACGCCGAGGGTTACGCCGCCGGCGAAATGAAGCACGGCCCCATCGCGCTGATCGACCGGAACGTGCCGGTGATCGCGATCGTGCCCTCCGGCCCGCTGTTCGAGAAGACCGCGTCCAACGTGCAGGAGGCGGCGGCGCGCGGCGGGCAGGTGGTGGTGTTCTCGGATGCGGAGGGGGCGGAGAAGCTCGCCTCCATCGCGGTCGACACGGTCGTGCTGCCGAAGGTCGATCCGTTCGTGGCGCCGATCCTGCACGCCATTCCGGTGCAGTTGCTCGCCTACCACGTGGCGGTGCTGAAGGGCACCGATGTCGACCAGCCGCGTAACCTCGCGAAGAGCGTGACCGTCGAGTAGCCTGGGGGCGAATAACCTGGGGGGCGAGTAACCTGGGGGGCGGTGGATCGCGAGGGCCCAGTCTAGCCGCCCGGATGCACTCCGTGGCTGTCGGAGAAGATGATCAGCTTGAAGGTCCAGACGACTTTCCTGAGCTGGTCCCCGGTATTCCCGGCGCTGTTCCAGGATATGTACACCGTGCCGCCGATCAGCGGGTTGTAGGACCCGAGCGTCTTGTTCACCTCGGCCTCGCCGGCATTGCTCTTGGTGGTGCCGGTCAGTTCGCCGATCGTCGCGCCGATGAAGCGGCCCGGGAAGTTCACGCGCGGGATGGAGCAGCGTCGCGTGTGCAGCGGGTCCACGGGCGCGTTGGTGCAGTTCTTCGTCCCGTCGATGGTGATGGTCGCGGTGGTGATCACGACGCCGCTGACCCAATGCTCGACATCCGCGGGTGGGGCGGCTGTCTGCGCCGGGGCCGATGCGAGCGGCGCCGTGGCCAGGAAGCCGGCGAGCAGCAGGGGGGCGGCGATGCCGGCCGCCCGGCGCCGCGCGATCGGCGCGCGCGCCGCCTGGGCCGGCGCAAGGGAGCGAGGGGTGGTGCCAGGCTGGTCCGTTGGCATTGCGCCTCCGGTGGTTGCGGGTCGCGGGAGCGAGGGGATACGCAAAACGGTAGCCATTGCCTGCGGAGTTGGTGAACGGGATTTCGCGCGCCCCGGGCCGGGACACATGGGCCGGGGCACATGGGCCTGGCCCGAGGCCCGCCTGCCGCCGGCGGTGATTGCTATCGCGGGCCGGAGCGGCGCGGCGGCGGCTTCATCCGCGGGCGTCCTTGAAGCGGACGCCGCGGCCCCCCTCGGTGCTGGTGTCGTGGTCGCGGATCAGGATCACACCGGCGCGGTCGAGCGCATCGACGACCTTGGTGAGGGTCTCGACGTTACCGCGCACGGTGCCCTTGCTCGCTTCCATGCGCTGGATGGTGGGGAGCGAGACGGAGGCCAGGGCGGCGAGCTGGCGCTGGTCCAGGCCGAGAAGGGCGCGTGCGGCGCGCATCTGGGGCGCGGTGATCATGCGGCAGGCATGGCGCGTTGAAACGTGCAAGTCAAGTATATGCAAAGCCAGTTTTGAAGTAGCATTTTTGACGTTTCATCCGTCAATATGGTGAGGCGGGGAGTTTGCAAATTCAGCTTACAGGCCGGCTTGCAGCCGGCGTTGCGGCGCCCGACGTTGACGCCGTGGGTGCCGGGCGAACCGGTTTGGGGCCGGGCGGGGCCGGTGGACGGGGCAGGACGCATGGTCGGCTCGAGGATGAGCAACCTGGGCGCGGAGGCTGCCGTGAACGCACCGGCGCCGCGCAGCGCGCGTTCGCCGTTGCTGGCTCTGCTCGATCGCGTGGCGCGACCGGCCCTCACGCGCGGGGACGGGTTCGCTGCGCTGGTCGAGCGGGCGCGTGGGGTGGCTCTGGCGGGTGTCGACCTGGTTCCGGGCCTGACGACGCTGCTCGAGGCCTGGCGCGCGGAGGCTATGCTCTCGCCGTTCGGCGTGCTGGCGGCGCGCTGGGACGCCGAGCGTTTCATTACAAATGTGGAATGGATGGCGGCCGCCGAGGCAGGCGACCCGGCGATCCTCGCGGAACCGGTGGCGGCGCCGCTGGTGGTGACCGGGATGCCCCGCAGCGGCACCACGTTCCTGCATGCAATCCTGGCGTGCGATCCCGCGAGCACGGTGCCGCGTGCCTGGCAGACAGTGTTTCCCTATCCCAACCGTGGTGCCGCGCGCGCGCGGCGCGAGGTGGCCTGGCAGTTGCGCTTTTTCCGCCTGCTGGCGCCGGGCATTCGCGGCCTGCACATGCTGGGCAGCAACGTGCCGCAGGAATGCACCGAGATCATGGCGCATGTCTTCCGCAGCCAGCGCTTCGACACCACGCATCGCGTGCCGTCCTACCGCGCGTGGCTGGCGCGCGAGGGGCATGGCGAGGCGTACCGGTTTCACTGCCGGTTCCTGCGGCATCTCGCGCACGGGGAGGGAGGTGTCGGGCGCTGGGTGCTCAAGTCACCCGATCATGTCTTCGCGCTCGATGCGCTCTACGCAACCTATCCGGACGCGCGCGTGGTGTTCGTGCATCGTGATCCGGCGCGGGTGATACCCTCGGTCGCGCGGTTGACGGAGGTGCTGCGCACACCCTTCGCGCGGCGTGTCGATCCGGTGGAGATCGGGCAGCAGGTGCTCGGGGACTGGGTGCGTGGGGCCGGACTGATGGTCGAGGCGAGCCGGGGCGCGGGGGAAGGAAGCGCGCTGCATCTTTCCTATCGCGAGGTGGTGACCCGTCCGCTCGAGACGGTGGCCAAGATCTACCGGCATTTCGGCATGGAACTGGATACGCTGGCGGCGGCGCGGATGGAGATGGCGGTGGCGCGGCGGCCGGATGGCGGCTATGGCCGCAACCGCTACGACCTCGCGCGGTATGGTTTCGAGACCGGTATGTTACGCGAGGCGTTCCGCCCCTATCGCGAGCATTTCGACATGCGGGAGGAGGACGGGCGCTAGGCCGAGTCCTCCCGCCCGGTGCGCGGTTGGCGCTGGCTCGGGCACGCCGGCACGTGAGGCGGCTCGCAGGGTTGTGGACGGCGCTGGCGGGGCTTGCCGCCCTGCGGGGGTACTCGGATTGGCGGCGATGGACTCGCCCCTGCTGGCCGGCTTCGTGGTGCTGGCGGCGATGGCGGCGGCGCTGGCGATCGAGAGCCTGGGACAGATGGGGAAGGCCGCGAGCTTTGCGGTGCCGGCCGCGATCGGCTAGCCCTCGTCCGCGGCGGCGCTTGGCCCCATATTGGGGCCTTACCGAGCCGGGAGGGTGCGCGTGGCCTACGACTTCGACCTGTTTGTCATTGGTGGCGGTTCCGGCGGCACGCGCTGCGGGCGCATCGCGGCCTCGCTCGGCGCGCGCGTCGGCGTGGCGGAGGAGCGGTTCTGGGGCGGCACCTGCGTGAACATCGGCTGCGTGCCGAAGAAGCTGATGGTCATGGCCTCCGAATACGGAGCGATGGTGACGGATGCCGCGGGGTTCGGCTGGAACATCGAGGCCGGGTCGCATGACTGGGCGAGCCTGATCGAGGCAAAGGACCGCGAGGTTGGGCGGCTCGCGCCGGTCTACCGCAAACTGCTGGATGGCGCGGGGGCGAAGGTGTTCGACGCGCGGGCGGTGCTGCTGGACGCGCATGCGCTGGACGTGGGCGGGGAGCGCGTGACGGCGGAGCGCATCGTGATCGCGGCCGGTGGGCGGCCGCTGCGGCCGGAGTTTCCCGGCGCCGAGCTCACCGTGGTTTCCGATGACGTGTTCGCGATGAGCTCGTTGCCGGAGCGTATCGTGGTGCTGGGCAGCGGCTACATCGCGCTGGAGTTCGCCGGCATCTTCGCCGGGCTCGGGCGGCATGTGGAGCTGGTGTACCGCCAGCCGTTGCCGCTGCGCGGCTTCGACGGCGATATCCGCGAGGCGATGGCCGAGGCGCTGAAGGCGCAGGGCATCCATCAGCACCCGTTCAACGTGGTGGAGCGCGTGGAGGAGCAGGGCGGCGCGCGGCGCGTGCTGCTTTCGGACGGCAGCGAGATCGTGGCGGACATGGTGTTCGCGGCGCTGGGGCGTGGTGCCTACACGAAGGGGCTGGGGCTGGAGGCGGCCGGTGTGGTCGTGCGCGAGGATGGGTCGATCCCGGTCGATGCCGGGAGTGCCACGAACGTGCCCAACATCTACGCGATCGGCGACGTGACGGACCGGCTGAACCTGACGCCGGTCGCGATCGCGGAAGGGCATGCGCTGGCGGAGCGGCTCTATGGCGACGGGCGCGCCTGGCACCTCGATGCGGTGGCGACCGCGGTGTTCACCACGCCGCCCGTCGCGACCGTGGGGCTGACGGAGGCGGCGGCGGCGGCGCGCGAGGCCGTGGATATCTACCTCTCGCGGTTCACGCCGATGCGCCACACGCTCTCCGGCCGGGCGCGCAAGACGCTGATGAAGCTGGTGGTTTCGCACGCGACGGGGAAGGTGC
Source organism: uncultured Pseudomonadota bacterium (assembly GCA_963764465.1). Taxonomy (GTDB): domain Bacteria; phylum Pseudomonadota; class Alphaproteobacteria; order Acetobacterales; family Acetobacteraceae; genus JAJXXT01. The sequence continues at coordinate 577,867 of CAVXSO010000002.1, forward strand.
TGGGGGCGCACATGCTGGGCGAGGACGCGCCGGAGATCGTCCAGGGCCTGTCGGTCGCGATCAACGCGGGGGCGACGAAGAAGGATTTCGACATGACGGTGGGCATCCACCCGACGGCGGCGGAGGAGTTCGTGACCATGCGGACGCGGACGCGCGAAGCAGGTTTGCGAGAGGCGGGGACGGCGCACGTGGCGGCCGCGCAATGACCGCCGGTAGCCAAGGCCGTCGTTTCTGTGGATAACTGCCGGCGATTGCTGGAGAAGAGACCGTGACCACCTCCTGGAGCCCTGATTCCTGGCGCACCAAGCCGATCAAGCAGGTGCCCGCCTACCCCGCCCCCGCGGTGCTGGCCGCGATGGAGCGCCGGCTGCACGGGTATCCACCACTGGTCTTCGCCGGCGAGGCGCGCCGGCTGAAGGCGTTGCTCGCGCAGGTGGCCGACGGCCGCGCCTTCACGCTGCAGGGCGGTGCCTGCGGCGAGGTGTTCTCCGACTTCACCGCCAACACCGTGCGCGACACATTCCGCGTGCTGCTGCAGATGGCGGTGGTGCTGACCTTCGGCGCCTCCATGCCTGTCGTGAAGATCGGGCGCATGGCCGGCCAGTACGCGAAGCCGCGCAGTTCCGATACCGAAACCAAGGACGGCGAGACGCTGCCGAGCTACCGTGGCGACCTGATCAACGGCGCCGAGTTCACGCCGGAGGCGCGGGTGCCGGACCCGGCGCGGATGGAGACGGGCTATTTTCAGTCCGCCGGCACGCTCAACCTGCTGCGTGCCTTCGCCTCGGGCGGCTACGCGGATTTGCATGGCGTGCACCGGTGGAACCTCGGCTTCGTCGCGCGCTCGCCGCTCGCGGACCGCTACGCGGACCTTGCACACCGGATCGACGAGACGCTTGGGTTCATGAATGCGTGCGGCATCACCAGCGACAATTCGCCGCAGATCCGCGAGACGGATTTCTATACGAGCCACGAGGCGCTGCTGCTGCCGTACGAGCAGGCGCTGACGCGCGTGGATAGCACCACCGGCGACTGGTACGCGTGCTCCGCGCATCTGCTCTGGATCGGCGACCGTACGCGCCAGCCGGACGGCGCGCATGTGGAGTTTTTGCGCGGCGTGAAGAACCCGCTGGGGCTGAAGGTTGGGCCATCAACAACGGCCGATGAGCTGTTGCGCAACATCGATATCCTCAACCCCACGGACGAGCCGGGGCGACTGACGCTGATCGTGCGCATGGGGGCGGACAAGGTGGAGAAGGCGTTTCCGCCGCTGCTGCGCGCGGTGAAGCGGGCCGGGCGGCGCGTGGTGTGGCTTACCGACCCGATGCACGGCAACACGGTGACGGCCGCGGACGGGCGCAAGACGCGGCGGTTCGACGCGATCCTCGACGAGGTCCGGCGTTTCTTCGACGTGCATGCGGCGGAGGGGACGTGGGCCGGTGGCGTGCACGTGGAGATGACGGGCGCCGATGTCACGGAATGCGTCGGCGGCGCGCACCGGCTGACCGAGGCCGACCTTGCCCAGCGCTACGAGACATTCATGGACCCGCGGCTGAATGCCGAGCAGTCGCTCGAACTCGCATTCCTCGTCGCGGAGGAACTGAAGGCGCGGCGCGGCGGCATCCAGCCGGCGGTGGCGGCGCAGTAGCGCATGGATGGCCCCTCCAAGGCGGCGGCACCGAAGGCGGTGAAGGGAGGGGCGTCGCCCGAGGAACTCGCGGTTGACATCGCGGCGCGCACCGACGCCTACTTCAACCGCACGCGCGCGGTGGTGCGTCGCTTCGGCGACCGGCGCGTGACCTATGCCCTGTTTCTCCGCCGACCGGTGATCTCCGCGCCAGGGCTCATGCTCGCGTGGCTCGACCAGGTGGCCGCGGCGCGCAGCGCGCGTTTCGATGTCGAGGTCACGCATGTCGAGGGAAGCTGGACCGGTGCCGGCGAGCCGCTGATCTATGTCAGCGGCAGCATGATCGAGCTATCCGATCTGGAAACCATCCTGTTGCAGAAGCTGGGCGCGTGCTGTGTTGCCGCCCACAACGCCTACCAGATGTCCCTCGCACTCCCCGCCGTCGGTTTCCTCGCCATGGAGGCGCGGCACTGTGCGGGGGCGGAGATGCAGGAGATGATGGCCTATGCGGCCGCCGTCGGCAGCGACGCCGCGAAGCGCGAGGGGGCGCGCGGCTTTGTCGGCAACGCCAATGACGGCACGGCACACTGGTTCGGCACCAAGTCGGGCCTGGGCACGATGCCGCATTCGCTGATCGGCTATGCCGGCTCCACGGTGCGGGCGGCGGAGATGTTCCACGAAACCTTCCCGGCCGACGTGCTGACCGTGCTGGTCGATTATTTCGGTAAGGAAATCACCGACTCCATCGCGGTGGCGCGGCGGTTCCCCGACCTTGCCGCGACCGGCCGGCTGCAGGTGCGGCTGGATACGCATGGCGGGCGCTTCCTCGAGGGGCTCGACCCGGCGGAGAGCTACGCGGTGCTGGAACGGCACGCGCCGGGAGCGATTCGCCGTTTCCGCTCCGAAACGGAACTGCGCTACCTGGTGGGTACCGGCGTTTCGGCGGCCGCGATCTGGCGCGCGCGCGAGGCGCTGGACGAGGCGGGGTTCCCGGCGGTGCGCATCGTTGCTTCCTCCGGATTCGGTGTGGACAAGTGCAGGGTGATGGCGGACGCGAAGGCGCCAATCGACCTGGTGGGTACGGGGAGCTTCATCCCGGAGCGCTGGTCCGAGACCTACGCGACCGCGGATATCGTCGCCTATGACGGCGAGCCGCTGGTGAAGGTGGGGCGGGAGTTCCTGCTCAAGCGCAACGGCGAGCGGAAGGCAGCCCCATGAGCGGTGCGCTGACGCTTTCGGTCGCGCAGATCGATCCCGAGGTGGGTGCGGTCGACAAGAACATCGAGACCATCCGGCGGGCGCGCAGCGACGCCGCGGCGCAGGGGGCGGACCTGGTCGTGACGACGGAATTCTCCTCCGGCGGCTATCCGGTGGAGGATCTCGTGCGCAAGCCTGCCTTCGCGGAGGCGTGCGAGGCGGCGATCGGGAGGCTCGCGGCGGAGACGGCGGATGGCGGGCCCGCGGTGCTGCTAGGCGGGCCGTGGCGCCACGACGGCAAACTCTACAACACGGCCTATCTGCTCGACGGCGGAACGGTGGCGGCGCGCGTGGCGAAACACGAGCTGCCGAATTACGGCGTGTTCGACGAGAAGCGCGTGTTCGATCCGGGACCGGTGGCATCGCCGGTGGAATTCCGCGGCTACCGGCTAGGCGTGCTGGTCTGCGAGGATTGGTGGTTTCCCAAGGTGCCGGCGGCGCTGGCGGCACAGGGGGCGGAGATGTTGCTTTCGATCAACGGTTCGCCGTTCGAGGAGGGCAAGCAGGAGCGGCGCGTCGCGTTGGCGCGCGAGCGGGTGCGCGAGACGGGATTGCCGTTCGTGTTCGCGGGCCAGGTCGGCGGCCAGGACGAACTGGTCTTCGAGGGCGCGGGCTTCGTGCTCGACGCGGCGGGCGGGCTTGCCGTTCAGTTGCCGTTCTTCGAGGAATGCGTGCGCAGGACCGTCTGGCGGCGCGGCAACGGGCTGGTCTGCGAGCCGGGCGAGGTGGCAGCGGAGCCTGGGCGGCTCGAGGCGATCTGGCGGGCCATGGCGCTAGGGCTTGCCGACTATGTGAACAAGAACCGGTTCCCGGGCGTGATCCTGGGGCTTTCGGGCGGCATCGACAGTGCTATTTCGGCGGCCGTCGCGGTCGACGCGCTGGGCGCCGAACGCGTTCGCGCGGTGATGATGCCGAGCCCCTACACGAGCCGCGAGAGCCTGGATGATGCGGCCGAATGCGCCCGGCTGCTTGGTATTCGCTACGATATTGTATCTATCGCGGGCGCGATGGAGGCGTTCGGCTCGGCACTCGCGCCGCTCTTCGCGGGGAGGCAGGCGGATATTACGGAGGAGAACCTGCAGTCCCGCTCGCGCGGGTTGATCCTGATGGCGATGAGCAACAAATTCGGCTCCATGCTGCTGACCACCGGCAACAAGAGCGAGATGTCCGTGGGTTATGCCACGCTCTACGGCGACATGTGCGGCGGGTATTCGGTGCTCAAGGACATCTACAAGACCACGGTGTTCGAACTCGCGAGCTGGCGTAACGCGCACCGGCCGAAGCGGCTGCTCGGGCCGGAGGGGCTGGTGATGCCCGAGCGCGTGATCACCAAGCCGCCTTCCGCGGAGCTGAAGCCGGGCCAGACCGACCAGGATACGCTGCCACCCTATGAGATCCTGGACGGAATCCTGCAGGGGCTGGTGGAAGGCGAGGAAAGTGTGGACGCTCTGGTGGCCAGGGGCTTCGATCGGGCGACGGTGCTGCGCGTGTGGCGGATGCTCGATCGCGCCGAATACAAGCGCCGCCAGGCGCCGCCAGGGGTGAAGATTGGCGTGCGCGCCTTCGGGCGGGACCGGCGCTATCCCATCACCAACGGCTTTACGGCGCTTGTCTCGTGAGCGGAACGGTACAATTCAGGGTGCGCATCCGCGACCTCACCGGCGGGGCGGAGGACGGGATCGTCGAGGAGGTCAAGGGCTTCCTCTCGCTCGAAGAGGCGAACGAGTTCGCGCGGCGCTACGTGCGCGACAGCGTGGAGCTGTGCCGTGCGCCAGGGCTCTCGCCGCGCGAGGTGGTGGAGGCGTGGTTCGCGTTCGGCGAGGATGCGGAGGTGCTGGAGGCGGCGATGGATGTCGCGATCGGGGCCGCGCTGGTGATCGATGCCGAAGCCGGCGGTTGGAGCAGCGAGGTCGAGGTCGCGTTCTTTGCCGAGGAGCCTGCGATGGAGGAGGAGCGTGACTGGCGCGCGCTCGATCCACGGCGCCGGTCGCGCGAATAGGGATCGCGGAGCGTGACGATGATCCGGGCGCGGTTCGCGCCGTCGCCGACCGGCTGGCTACATGTCGGCAACGCCTATATCGCTGTGGCGAACGCGCTGTTCGCGCGCCACGCTGGCGGCGAGCTGCTGCTGCGGCTCGATGATACGGATACCGAACGATCACGCGAGGAATACGCGCAGGGCATCGAGCAGGATCTCGCCTGGCTCGGGATTTCCTGGGCGCGGATGTTCCGCCAGTCCCACCGCCTGGCGACCTATGCGGCGACGGCGGACCGGCTGCGCGCGGCGGGCCGGCTCTACCCCTGCTTCGAGAGCGAGGAGGAACTGGCGGCGAAGCGTGAGGCGCAGCGGCGGCGGCACATGGCGCCGGTCTATGACCGCGCGGCACTGGCGATGACGTCGGAGCAGCTGGCGAAAGCCCTGGCTTCGGGCCGCAAGCCCTACTGGCGGTTCAAGCTCTCATCCGGTGAGCAGGCATGGGACGACCTGGTGCTCGGAGCACGACGAGTGAAGCTCACCGCCATTTCGGATCCGGTGCTGGTCCGCGCGGATGGCTCGCCGCTCTACACCTTCACCTCGGTCGTGGACGACATCGCCGAGGGGATCACGCATATCATCCGTGGCGAGGACCACATCACCAACTCCGGCGTGCAGCGTGACATCATGGCGGCGCTGGGGGCCGATCCGGGCGCGATACGGCTCGCACACCGGCCGCTGCTGCTCGATGCCGAAGGCGGCAAGCTCTCGAAACGGCTGGAGAGCCTGTCGTTGCGGCGGCTGCGGGCAGACGGGATCGAGCCATCGGCGCTATTCGCCTACCTTGGCCGGCTGGGAACGCCAGACGCGTTCGAGCCGGCTTCGTTCGAGGCGCTGGCTTCGTCGTTTGATTTCGCGCGTATGTCGGCGGCGGCGGCGCGCTTCGATCCGGCGCAATTGCTGGCGCTGAACCGGAAGGTGCTGCACGCCGCGCCGTTCGAGGCGGTGGCGTCGCGCCTGCCCGCAGGAGCCGATGCGCGGTTCTGGGAGGCGGTGCGCGGCAACCTCGATCTGGCCTCGGAGGCGCGGCAATGGTGGGAGGTCACGACGGGCGAGGTGCGCGTGGCGCTGCCTGACGAGGCGGTGTTCCTGCGCCAGGCGCTCGCTCTGCTGCCCACCGAGCCCTGGGACGACGGCGTGTGGGAGCGCTGGACCGCGGCGTTGCGCGAGGCGAGCGGGCGCAAGGGCCGCGCGCTGTTCCACCCGCTGCGCCTCGCCCTCACCGGGGAGGAGAAGGGGCCGGAACTGCGTGCGCTGCTGCCGCTGATCGGGCGGGCGCGGGTGGTACGACGGTTGGAGGCGTCCGCGGGCGGAGGTTGATGCGGCTGCAGCAGCCTCTACACTGCGCGCCATGACCGAACCGATGTCGAGCCGGGATATCCTCGCGCGGCTGGTGGCATTCGATACCACCAGCCGTAACAGCAACGTCGCTCTCGTCGAGTATGTCCGCGACTACCTCGCCGGGCATGGCATCGAGGCGCGGGTGAGCCTCGATGCCACGGGTAGGAAAGCGAACCTGCACGCGCTGGTTGGGCCCGTGGTGGCGGGTGGCATCGCGCTTTCCGGTCATGTCGATACCGTACCGGTAGACGGGCAGGCGTGGACCGGGGATCCGTTCACGCTTCGTGAGGCGGATGGCAGGCTGATCGCCCGCGGCTCGGCGGACATGAAGGGGTTCGTCGCGTGCATGCTGGCGGCCGTGCCGCGGCTGAAGGGGATGCGGCTAGCGAAGCCCATGCATCTCTTCGTCACGCACGACGAGGAGACGACGATGGCGGGCGCGCGGCGCATGGTGGCGGAGCTTGATGCCGCACCAAGGCCCGCGTGCTGCGTGGTGGGCGAGCCGACGCTGATGCGCCCCGTTCTGGCGCACAAAGGCAAGCTGTCGCTGCGCGTGATCGTGCGTGGGAAGCCGGGCCATTCGAGCGAGCCGGGCAAGGGCGTGAACGCAGTGCAGGCTGCAGCGGAGGCGGTGGCCTGGGTCGCGGCGCAGGCGCGCGAACGGGCCAGGACAGGGCCATTCGATGCGCGGTTCGACCCGTCCTACACCTCGATCCATGTCGGAACGATATCGGGCGGAACGATTCTCAACATCATCCCCGAGCACGCCGAGTTCACCATGGAATGGCGCGACATTCCAGCCGACGATGTCGATACCGAGTTCGCCAGGCTCCGCGCGCATTTGGCCGCCGCGATCGAGCCCGCGATGAAGGCAGTCGATCCTGCCTCTGGATTCAGCTACGAAGTGATCGATGCGATCCCGGGTCTGGCGCTGCCGGAGCGCGATCCGCTGGTGGGGTTGGTGCAGCAGGCGAGCGGCTCCAACTCCGTGGGGGCCGTCAGCTATGGCACCGAGGGCGGGCTCTATGAGCGGGCCGGGATTCCCACCATCGTCTGCGGACCAGGCTCGATCGCGCAGGCGCATCAGCCCGATGAGTGGATCGCGGCGAGCCAGCTGCTCGCCTGCGATGCGTTCATCGACAGGCTGGCGGAGCGCATCAGCGGATGATGCACGCAATACCGCATTTCGAGGTGGCGCTCGCGCCGCCCGATCTGCGGCCATGGCTGGCTGGGGATGGCGCTATCCCCGGGTTCGTCACGCGCGCGGCCGGGACGCCCGGGCCGCATGTGCTGCTGCTATCGTTGATGCATGGCAATGAATATGCTGGCGCCATCGTGCTCGACCGGATGTTGCGGCAGGGTTTTCTTCCGGCGCGCGGGCAGGTGACGCTGGGCTTTGCCAATCTCGATGCCTTTGCCAGGTTCGATTCCGCGCAACCGACGCAGAGCCGCTTTGTCGACGAAGACCTGAACCGGATCTGGGACCCGGAGGTGTTGTCCGGCGCGGCGAGCAGTGTGGAGAAGCGGCGGGCGCGGCAGATGCTGCCGGCGGTGCTGGCCGCGGATGTGGTGCTGGACCTGCATTCCATGCTCTGGCCATCGGAGCCGCTGGTGCTCGCGGGGCTGGCGGCGCGCGGGCGGGCGCTGGCGCGGCGCATGGGCGGGCCGGGGCTGATCGTTGCGGATGCGGGGCATGCGGCCGGCAAGCGGCTGATCGACCATCCCCGATTCAACGGGCCCGGCGACGCGACGGCGCTGCTGGTGGAGGCGGGACAGCACTGGCGCGCCGAGACGGTTGCGATGATGGAACGGTGTGTGGCGGGCCTGCTGGCGGCCCTTGGCATGGGGCCACCCGTCGCGGCGGCGCCGCCCGCGCGCTGCGCGGAGGTGACGGAGACGGTGGTCGCGGAGACGGCGGGGTTTTCCTTTGTCCGCCCGTGGCGCGGTGGCGAGGTGGTCGCGAAGGGGCGCACGGTCCTCGCCCTTGATGGCGCGCGCGAGGTGCGCACGCCCTATGACGACTGCCTGCTGGTGATGCCGAGCCTGCGCCCGGCGCCCGGGCATACCGCGGTGCGGCTCGCGCGCTTCGTTGCGTGAACGAGACGGAGCGGGCGTTATCCCGGCGGCCCGTCGGTGACCGGCGCCGTCACCACGATGAAAGTAAGATCGCCGAGGCCGGTGTTTTCGATGCGATGGGGAACGCCGGCGGGAAGCTGGATTACGTCGTGACGGCGCACGACGCGGGTTTCCTCGCCGACCTCCATCAGCCCTTCCCCTTCCAGCACGTGGTAAACTTGTTCCTGCACGCGATGCGCATGGCGATCGACGCCGGCGCCGGGCGCGTAAGTGGAAATGCGATAATCGAGCTGGCGCGATCCCGTGGTTTCGGGATGCACCAGAAGCTTGGAGAGGGCGCCGGCATCGTGCGCGGGCATGCGCTGCCAGGGTACCTCGGCGATATTGCGGATTAAATTCGGCATGCGTTCCTCCTTGCGTTGCGCGCAGTTTCTGGCATAGGAGCACCGTAACGCATCACGGTCCAGCATTTCATCATGCGAGACGACAACGGTCGAGGGGCGCGCGACCCCTATCTCTTGGAATCCCTGCGCAAGGGGTTGGCCGCGATCGACGCGTTCGCCCGGCGCGGAAGCTGGTCGCTCGCCGAGCTCACGCTGGAGCTCGGCCAGACCAAGCCCACCGTGTTCCGTATCCTGCACACGCTGGAGGAAGCGGGGTTCGTGCGGCGGCAGGCCGAGGGGCGCTACGTACCGGGGCCGCGGATGGAACAGCTGGGGGTGGCGACGGCGCGGCAGGAGACGCTGCGCTGGCAGGCGCTGGCGCCGCTGCAGGATCTCGCGGCGGCGACTGGCGAAACTGCGCATGTGAGCGTGCTGCACGACGGCGAGTCCGTCTGCGTACAGGCCGCGGAGGGACCGCGCATGCTGCGGATGCGCGCGCTGGTGGGGCGGCGTACGCCGGTGCACGCGAGCGCGCTGGGCAAGGCGCTGCTGGCGCAGATCACGCCGCGCGAGGTGGACGCGATTTTGGCCACGCACGGGCTGGCGAAACTCACCCCGCGTACCATCGTCTCCCGCCGCGCGCTGCACGCGGCGCTGGCCGAGGTACGGGTGCGCGGCTACGCGGTGGATGACGAGGAAATCGAGACCGGGCTTCGCTGCGTTGCGGCGCTGATCCCGCTCGCAGGTATGGTCGCGGCGGTTGGCGTGTCGGCGCCGGCGGACCGGCTGGTGCCGGGGCGCGTGGCAGCGGTCGCCGCGGAAGTGCGAGCGACCGCTGCGCGCATCGCGGAAGTCCTGCGCGGTGGTGCGACGCCTGGGCGCTCGCAGGACGCGGCCTGACGGTAACGGATCAAAACAAAAATCCGATCAATAGGCGATTTAGGGAGGCGGCGATGGGTTCGGCGGTGACGATGAAGGGGGCCGACATTATCGTCGACTACCTGATGCGGCAGCGTGTGCCTTATCTTTTTGGCGTGTGCGGGCACGGGAATGTCGGGTTCCTGGATGCTGCGGCGCGGGCGGGGAATGCGATCCGCACCATCTCCGTCCACCACGAGCAGTCCGCCGGCCATATGGCGGACGCGTATTTCAAGGTGCGGCACGAGCCGGTTGCGACCTTTACCTCCTGCGGGCCGGGCTCGGCAAACCTCATCGTGGCGTTGGCGGCGGCGATGATGGACAGTTCCGCCTTTCTCGCGATCACCGGCAACGTGCCGACCAACCAGTTCAACCGCATGCCGTTCCAGGAGACGGGGCGGTTCCACCAGGGCGATTTTCCCACCGTCATCCGCCCTTATGTGAAACGAAGCTGGCAGCCGACGCGCGTTGACATGGTGCCGCTCGCGGTGCGGCAGGCGTGGGAGACGATGCTGGCGGGCCGTCCGGGGCCGGTCAATCTTGACGTTCCGCTCAACGTATTCGTCGAGGAGGCGGAGGTGGAGCCGCCGCCGGTTTCGGAACGTTTCCGCAACGGAACGCCGGGCGATCCCGAGGCGCTGTCGCGCGCGCTCGGCATGCTGCTCGAGGCTGAGCGGCCGGTGATCGTGGCGGGCCAGGGCGTGCTGCTGGCCGAGGCGGCGCCGGAGCTTGCGCGTTTTGCACAGCGTACCGGCATTCCGGTCGTCACCAGCCCCAACGGCAAAGGTGCAATCGACGACCGGCACGCGCTTGCCTTCGGCGCGATCGGGCGGAACGGCACCTACGCCGCCAACGAGGCGACGCGACACGCCGATGTGATCCTGGCCCTGGGATTTTCCTTCGACGATCGGGCAACCAGCGCCTGGCTCGACGGGTTCACCTTCTCCATACCGCCGTCGCGGCTGATCCAGATCGATATCGATCCAGCGGAACTCGGGCGGAACTACCCAGCGGAGCTCGCAATCCTCGGCGATGCGAAGGCCGCGCTGGCGCAGCTCGACGCGATGGCGGCAGGCAAGCTTGGCGAGCAGCGCGAGGGGCCGGCCGCCTGGCTCGACCGGCTGCGGCGCGGCCGCGAAACCTGGGCCAAATGGCAGGACGGGCGTGCCGCCTCGGACGCGCTGCCGTTGCGGCCGGAGCGGCTGATGCAGGCGCTCAACCGGGCGCTGCCGGAAAACGCGATCGTGGCCTCCGACGTGGGCGTGCACCACAACTGGATCATCCAGCTGCTGGAGACGCGCCGGCCGCGGCAGCTGATCCATTCCTGGGGCTTTGCCGCGATGGGGTTTGCCACCTCCGGCATCCTCGGGGCGAAGCTCGCGGCACCGGACCGGCCCTGCGTCGCCGTGGCTGGCGATGGCTCCTTCCTGATGACGCCGCACGCGCTCGCGACCGCTGTGGAATACGACATCCCGGTTGTCTGGGTGGTTTGGAACAACCAGGGCTACTGCTCGATCCGCGACCTGCAGGTGGGATTGTTCGGCGGGCGGGAACTTGCGACCAGCTTCGCGCATGAGCGTTCGGGCGAGCTGTATTCGCCGGACTTCGCGGCGCTGGCGAAGGCGTTCGGGGTCGCCTCCCACCGCGTGACGCATGCGGGCGAGATCGAGGATGCGATCGCGCATGCCATCGCCGCCAACCGCCCCTATCTCGTCGAGGTGCCGGTGGACCGCGAGGTGCGGCCGATTGGTACCGGCAGCTGGGAGCTGCCTCCGCTGCCGCCGCCGCAGCCGAACTATGCTGCCGCGCTCAAGCTGGCGGGTATGACGGCGTAGCAATGCGGCGGAACCGGCCAGGGGAGACGTAACTAAGACGGAACGATATGGCAATTGTCCGGGGACGATTCGCCGATGAAACGCAGAACGATGCTGGCCGGGGATCTGAAGAACGAACCCGATGTCGCGCTCGAGGTCGCGCGCGAGTAGATCGACCATGAGAACGCGTCCGCGATCTTTGGCCTCGGCAACTCCGCCGTGGCGCTGGCGGTGCAGGCGCTGCGCAAGGAGCGCAAGCGGATCGACGTCGTCATCGCCGCCGGTACCACCGATCTCACCGGCAAGGATTGCTCGCCCTACGGGGCGCACCTGATCAACGTCATCGAGACGATCCAGGGGAAGGACGCGTCCCATCCGGTGGCTGGCGAAGGTTGCAGCCTCGCCTGAGGTGGCGGATCTGACGCGGCGAGTCTGGGCCGCCGGTTCAGGCCACCAGGGGCGCGCGTTCGAGGCTGGCGCGTGCCCAGGCGGCGGCTTCGTCCTCGTCGAACAGTTCCGCGAGCTTCTTCATCATCGTGCCGCCGAGCTCCTCGGCGTCGACGATGGTGACCGCGCGGCGATAATACCGCGTGACGTCGTGGCCGATGCCGATGGCGATGAGTTCCACCAGGTCGCGGCCCTCGATGTCGCGAATCGCCTCGCGCAGATGCTTCTCGAGGTAGTTGCCGGGATTGACCGAGAGCGTGGAGTCATCGACCGGCGCGCCGTCGGAGATCACCATCAGGATCCGCCGGTGCTCCGGCCGCGCGAGCAGGCGGCGATAGGCCCAGAGCAGCGCCTCGCCGTCGATGTTTTCCTTGAGCAGGCCCTCGCGCAGCATCAGGCCGAGATTCTTGCGTGCGCGCCGCCAGGGTGCGTCCGCCGACTTGTAGATGATGTGGCGCAGGTCGTTGAGGCGCCCGGGGTTGCGCGGCTTGCCGTCCGCCACCCAGCGCTCGCGGCTCTGCCCGCCCTTCCAGGCGCGCGTGGTGAAGCCGAGCACCTCCACCTTCACGGCGCAGCGCTCAAGCGTGCGGGCGAGGATGTCGCCGCACATGGCGGCGACCGTGATGGGGCGGCCGCGCATCGAGCCGGAATTGTCGATCAGCAGCGTGACCACTGTGTCGCGGAACTCGGTGTCCCGCTCGCGCTTGTAGGAGAGGGCGAGCAGCGGGTTCACCACGACGCGCGCGAGCCGGCCGGCATCGAGCAGACCCTCGTCGAGGTCGAAGTCCCAGGCGCGCTGCTGCTGCGCCAACAGGCGCCGCTGCAGGCGGTTAGCAAGCTTGGAGACCACGCCCTGGAGGTGCTGCAGCTGCTGGTCCAGCTGCTGGCGCAGGCGTGTGAGCTCGTCCGCGTCGCAGAGGTCCTCGGCCGCGATCTCCTCGTCGAAGGCGCGGGTGTAGGCGCGGTAGACGTTCTCGTTGTCGGGCAGCGGCGTGTCGCGGCGCGGCTGCGGGCCGCCGGGCCGGTCCTCACCCTCGGCCGCGGCGAGATCCTCCTCGCTGTCCTCCGCCCCCTCGTCGTCGGCGGCCTCGCCCTCCATTTCCTCGGGCTGCGCGCCGAGCATGGATTCCGCCTCGGACTGGGACTGGCCCTCGCTGTCCGGCGGGCTGTCCTGCTCGCCCGATTGCTCGGCGCCTTCCTCGCCCTCCTCGCCTTGTTCCGGTTCCGCGTCGGCCTCGGCCTCGGCGAGGTTCATCGCGGCCAGCAGACGGCGGGCGGCGCGGGCGAACTGCGTCTGGTCCGCCTGGTCGCGGGCCATTTCGTCGAGCGCCGCCTCGGCCTTGTCGCCGAGCGTGCCCCGCCAGAGGTCGAGCACGTGCTGGGCGGCCACCGGCGCCTTCGCGCCGGACATGCGTTCGCGCGCCAGCAGCGCCAGCGCGGATTCCACCGGCAGCTGGTCCTTGCGCGTCATGCGGTCGTAGCCTTCGGCCTCGCATTCCTCGGCGAGGCGCGCATTCAGGTTGGCGGCCACACCAGCCATGTGCTGCGAGCCCAGCACTTCGACGCGCGCCTGCTCCAGCGCGTCATAGACGTCGCGCGCCTCGCGGCGGGCGGGCATGCGGGCGTTGTGGACCGTGTCGTCGTGGTGGCGCAGGCGCAGCGCAAGGCTGTCCGCGGCACCGCGCAGCTTCGCCATCTCCGCCGGCGGCAGGGCACGCGTGGGCAGCGGCAGGCGCGCGCGCTTGCCGGCGAGCCCGTGCGGGCCCGGCTGGAAGGCGACCTGGACGTCGTTCTGCTGCGCGATGGCGCGCAGGGCGCCCGCCGTCGCGCGCTTGAAGTCCTCCGACCGGCCGCCGTCCTTGGCGCTGCCGCCGCTGCTGCCGCTCATCGGTCGCTTACGCGACCTTGCGCGGCATCACGCCGGTCGGCACCTCCTCGTTGAAGCAGCGCTGATAGTACTCCGCCACCGTGCTGCGCTCCGCCTCATCGCATTTGTTGAGGAAGGTGAGGCGGAAGGCGAAGCCGACATCGCCGAAGATGCGCTCGTTCTCCGCCCAGGTGATCACGGTGCGCGGCGACATCACGGTGCTGATGTCGCCGGCGATGAAGCCGGCGCGCGTGAGATCGGCCAGCGCCACCATCGCCTCGATCCGCTTCTTCGCCGCCTTGTCGCCGGGGTCCATGCCCATCTTCGCCATCACGATCTCGGTCTCCTGCGCGTGCGGCAGGTAGTTGAGGGTGGCGACGATGTTCCAGCGGTCCATCTGGCCCTGATTGATCTGCTGGGTACCGTGATAGAGGCCGGTGGTGTCGCCGAGGCCCACCGTGTTGGCCGTGGAGAACAGGCGGAAGGAGGGGTGCGGGCGGATCACGCGGTTCTGGTCGAGGAGCGTCAGCTTGCCCTCGACCTCGAGCACGCGCTGGATCACGAACATCACGTCGGGGCGGCCGGCGTCGTACTCGTCGAACACCAGCGCGCAGGCGTGCTGCAGCGCCCAGGGCAGGATGCCCTCGCGGAACTCCGTGACCTGCTTGCCGTCACGCAGCACGATCGCGTCCTTGCCGATCAGGTCGATGCGGCTGATGTGGCTGTCGAGGTTGACGCGGATGCAGGGCCAGTTGAGGCGCGCGGCGACCTGCTCGATATGCGTCGACTTGCCGGTGCCGTGGTAGCCCTGGATCATCACGCGGCGGTTGAAGGCGAAGCCGGCGAGGATTGCCAGCGTCGTTTCGCGGTCGAACCGGTAGGCCGGGTCGATGTCGGGCACGTGCTCGGTCTTCACCGAGAAGGCCGGAACCTTCATGTCGGTGTCGATGCCGAATGCCTCGCGCGCGGAGACCTGCGTGTCGGGCAGGCTGATCTCGGCGGTGGGCCTGTTCTCGGCGATGGCGGCAACCTTGTTCATCGGCAAACGATCCTGGTGACGATCCTGGTTATAGGGATTGCGCGGAGGATACCCCCCCGGCGATGGAATGGGAAACCCCGGTTTTCTCGATGGCCGGGCGCCTAGCCGGCCGGTGCCGGCGCGAGGTGCGATCGCAGCGCCGCGTAGGCCAGGTTGATGTGCTTGAGGCGCTCCTCGGCGCCGGCGTCGTCGGGGTTGGCGTCGGGGTGGTGCTGCTTGGCCAGTTCCTTGTAGCGGGTCTTGAGGATTTCCATGGTGAGCGGCCAGGAAAGGCCGAGCGTCCGGAGCGGCTCGCGCAGCTCCGAAGGGGCGGCCTCGGCCTCGCGACGGGCGTGGGCCTGGTCGAACTCGAAGATTCGCAGCGGGTCGTTCAGCAGGGAGGCGTCGAACGAGGCGCCGAGCCGGCCGAGCGGCCAGGTCGGGCGGCCCCAGGCCGTGTCGGCGCGCAATTCGGCCTCGATCTGGCCTGGGCTCATGCCCTTGTAGTAGTCCCAGGCGGCGTTGTAGCCGCGCACGTGTTCGAGGCAGAACCACCAGTAGTCGCGCAGGTTGCTGCGGGATTTGGGCGCGCGATACTCACCCGCGGCGGCGCAGCCCGGGATGTCGCAGGCCTGGCCCGGCGCATCGGGGTCCGGCGCGAAGGCACGCGGCCTCGACGAATGGGGTGAACGGCGTCGCATCCGCCCTTTATCACGATGCGGAAGCCTGTATGCAAACGGGGTTTTCGCAACCCCGGCATGGGGTTGGACGAGCTTGGAGGGGGAAGTGGCCATGACCTTACGGGTGGAGCGGATGGAAACGTTGCTGCGCGCGGCATTCGCGCCCTCCGTCCTCGCGATCGAGGACCAGAGCGCGCGCCACGCTGGGCACGCAGGGGCGAGCCCGGCCGGGGAGACGCATTACCGCGTCGCGATGGTCTCGGCGGCGTTCGAGGGACGCTCCCGGGTGGAGCGGCAACGGGCGGTGAACGCGGCGCTGGCGGCTGAGTTCGCGAGCGGTTTGCACGCGCTGAGCCTGGTGCTGCGTACGCCTGACGAGGCACGCAACGGTGCGTGACCAGCAGATAGTGCTGCACCGGCTTTCCGCCAAGGTGCTGTGCGGGCTGATTGCGCGACGGGAGGTCTCGCCGGTCGAGCTCATGCGCGCGGTGCTGGACCGGGCCGAGCAACTGCAGCCGGCGCTCAACTGCTTCATCACGCTCGATCGCGAGGGGGCGATGCGCGCGGCCGAGCGTGCGGAGCGCGCGGTGATGGCGGGTGAGCCGCTCGGGCTGCTGCACGGCATACCCTGCGCGGTGAAGGACCTGGTCAACACCGCGGGAATGCGCACCACGTTCGGCTCGCTGCTCTACGAGGACAACGTGCCGGACCAGGACGCAGTGGCGGCGGCGCGGCTGCGCGCCCAGGGCGCGATCCTGTTCGGCAAGACGACGACGCCGGAATTCGGCGCCAAATGCCTGACCGACGCGCCGCTGTTCGGGCGCACGCGCAACGCCTGGAGTGGGGCGCACACGTCGGGTGGATCGAGCGGCGGCTCCGCCGTCGCGGTCGCCAGCGGCATCGGGCCGATCGCGGTCGCGACGGACGGCGGCGGCTCCACGCGCATTCCCGCCGCCTGCAACGGCGTGGTGGGGCTGAAGCAGGGGCTGGGGACGGTCCCGCACAGCCAGGTGGCGGACGCGTTCGGCAACTACACCTACGTCACGCCGATGACGCGCACGGTGGCAGACACCGCGCTGATGCTGCAGGCGATGGCGGGGCCGGATGACAGCGACCCGTGGTCCATCGGCGTTCCCGTGCCGGACTACGTCGCGGCGGCAGGGGGGGCGGGTGACCTGCGCGGCGTGCTGGTGCTCGCCTGCGCGGCGCCGCCTGGACGCCCGGTCTCGGCCGAGATGGCCGCGGCGTTCGGGCGCGTGCTGGCGACGCTGGAGGCGCTCGGGGCGACGGTGGAGATGTTCGACGGCGCCGGGTTCGACATCGAGCCGATCTGGCGGGCGATCAACCACACGACCTGGCGCGCCCGGTTCGCGGCGATGGCGGAGCGTGACGGCGAGCGGATGAGCCCGTCGCTGCTGAAGCAGCTGGCGCTTGCGCGCGATGTCAGCGGCGTGGAGTACCAGCAGGCCATGTTCGACCGCGCGGCGCTGTTCCGCCGGGTGCAGGTGATGCTGCGCGACGCGGCGCTGCTGGTGACGCCGACGCTGTCGCGCGCGGCGTTGCCGATCGGGCAGGAGCTGTTCGCCCCGCTCGAGGTCGACGGGAAGCATTACGAGGATCTGCGCGGCAACTGGTTTCCGTGGACCATGCCGTTCAACCTCACCGGGCATCCGGCAATCAGTCTGCCCTGCGGCTTCACCGCGGAAGGGCTGCCGCTTGGCGTGCAGTTCGTCGGCCGCATGCGCGGCGAGGTCGAGCTGCTGCGCGCCGCGGCGCTGTTCGAGCGCGCGAACCCATGGGCCGATGCGTGGCCGGAGGAGCCCGGCTAGCCCGCCGGGGTCGCGCCGGTGCGGCACGCGATGCAGCGATGGCCGGGTTGGGCGAGGGCATTCGCCTGCGGCGTTCTTGTGGGCCTCGCCATCCTGGCGGGGATCGGGGCGTTGCTTGCCGTCGCGGCGCTGACGGCGCGGCCGGCGGTGTTCCTGGCCGCCGGCTGGGCGGTGTTCGCGCTCGGAACCATGCTTGCCGCATGGTTGGCCTGTCCGCCACGGTGGCGTTGGCGTGCGGCTGCGTGTTCGACCGCCGCGCTGTCCGTGATCGGTGCCGTGGCGCTGTTGCGACCAGGCCTGGCCACGGTGCCGCCGCCGCCGCCGGGCGCGGAATGGATGCGGCTGCCAGGCGGTGCCCGGCTCGCGTACCTGGAGATCCCAGCCGTCCCGCCGGCTCAGGCGACACCCGTGATCTTCCTGCACGGCGGCCCGGGGATGGCGGACATGGCGGGCGATGCGCCCTATCTGCGCGGCCTCGCCGCCGACGGGTTCGATGTCTATCTCTATGACCAACTCGGCGTCGGCCAGTCGAGCCGGCTTGCCGATCCCGCAGATTACACGCTGGCGCGCGGTGTCGCCGATCTCGAATCGTTTCGCGAGGCGATCCATGCGCCGCGGGTGGATCTCATCGCGTATTCGTGGGGTGCCACGCTGGCATCCGCCTATCTGGCGGCGCATCCGAACCGCATCGCGAAGGTCGTGTTCGTGTCGCCCGCCGCCATGGTCGGGCAGACGGACGATCTGGTCGATTTGTTGCAGCGGCTCGACGCGCGGCATCTCTGGGCGCTGTTGCGCCAGGCGTTGGCGCCGCGTGCCGTCGTCGCCTGGATGCTGGCTCAGGTCAATCCACGCGCCGCGCACGAGTTTGCAGGCGATAGCGAGATGGACGCGCGGTTCCGCGCGATGATCGCGGCGTTCGCCCCGGCGTTCTATTGCCGTTCGCCGCCGGAGACGGGTGGCGGACATCCGGGATTCTATGCGCTCGCGATGCTGCTGCGGCCCCTGGCATCGCGCGGCATCGACGCGCGGGCGACGCTTCGCCACCTCGCCACGCCGGCGCTGATCCTGAAGGGGCAGTGCGATTACCTGGATTGGGCGAGCGCCGTGGACTATCGCGACACGCTCGCCAATTCCCGGCTCGTGTACCTGCCGGGCGCGGGACACCGCCTGTTTGCCGAGCGGCCGCGCGCGTTCGTCGCCAGCGTCGCGGCCTTTCTCGAGGGTAAGGCCCTGCCCGTTGCGTCGGTAACAGGGGCCGCGGCGCCGCCGGGCTACGACGAACCCGTCGGCACGCCGCGGTGAGGCGGTGCGGGGGGCTAGTCCGCTTCGCTCACCGTTTCCTTGGGGCCGGTGTAGAGATGTGGCCAGCGATCGCGCACCACCGGCCCGTCCGCGGCGTAGGCGAAGCAGGAGTTCAGCAGCCTGGCCGAGCCGTCGTCGGAGGAAGGTTGCGCCACCTGTTGGCCCGCGGCGCGCGCGGCTTCCGCCGCCGCGCGCTCGCGCCTGATGCGGACCGGCCAGAGCGTCTGAAACGCGACCGTTGCCATCTGCTGGACCAGTTCGCGCAGATGCGTGCAGCCGTCGGTGCCGTGGACGCGTGCGATCGCCTCGCGCAGGAAGCCGGCCTTGATGGTGAGGCCCGCGAGGCGCGAGAAATTCGCGGCCCCGCCGCCGCAATGGGCGAACGGGCCGAACTCCGTCACGGCCTCGCTTTTGTGGATCAGCATGCGGTCGTCGACGGTGAGGCGGAACTTCATGCCGTGCAGCTTGTCCTGCGGTCCCACCCAGCCGCGATCACGGCTCTGGAAGCCTTCGCTGCGGCGGTCGGAGAGCTCCGCCTCGATGTCGTACAGCCCGTCCTCGCGCGCGAAGCCCTGGATCGTGATTTCGCGGGTATGGACGAGCTTTCGCGGGGCGGGGTCGCTGAGGGGCATGCGCGGAACCTGGTTGCTGCGCCGCAGCATATGGCGGCGGCGCCAGAATGGATCAAGCGAGGGGCGTCAGGCCGGCGGTTCGCCCTGGATCGGCTCGATGCCGAGTTCGCGGATCAGCACCGTGACCTCGGCGATCGCGGCGTCCGCCGCCGCCACGTCCGTGCCCTTGGCGACGATGGCGACGCCGTTGCCGGTCTGGCGGTAAAACGGGTAGCTGCCGATATCGAGCTCGGGGTGGCGCGCCTGGATGGCGCCGAGCGGGGCGGCAATGCGGCCCTCGAGCAGTCCCTGGCCGTAGACGGCTCGCGAGATGACCGGTTTGCCGCCCGGCAGCGTGGGGGCGAGGGCGTCGAACATCGCCTGCATGATGCGGGGCACGCCGGCCATGACGTGCACGTTGCCGATGGTGAAGCCGGGGGCGTTGGAGACCTTGTTCTCGATCAGCGTCGAGCCGCGCGGCATCGTCGCCATGCGCTGGCGCGCGGCGTTGAACTCGCCGGGCTTGTAGGAGGCTTCCATCTTCGCCCACGCCTCCGGGTGCGGTTCCCACGGCACGCCGAATGCTTCCGCGACGCATTCGCTGGTGATGTCGTCGTGCGTCGGGCCGATGCCACCGGTGGTGAAGACATGGTCGAAGGCGGCGCGCGCCTCGTTGACGGTGCGCACGATCACCGCGCGGTCATCGGGGATGACGCGCACCTCGCGCAGCGGCATGCCGATCTCGCCGAGGCGTGTCGCGAGGAATTTGATGTTCGCGTCCTGGGTGCGGCCGGACAGGACTTCGTTGCCGATGACGAGCAGGGCGGCGGTGGGGTTTTTGTCCATGCGTGCTTCATTGCGTGTTTCGGGGCCGCACCGGGATAGCGCGGCTCGCGCGCCGGGGCCAGGGGCGGCGTCGGCGCGCCAGGTGCGGGGAAAGCCTGACCCGGCGCGAAATTGCGCGTGCGCGGCCACGCAGCGGCATGCCATAGGTCGGGGTATGGATCGGACGGCGGCGACGGACCGCCACGTGGAGGCGGATCATGACGACGCTCGACATCAATTTCAGCCAGGGATTCCAGCAGGAGGTTTCGAGCGATCCGTCGCTCTGGATCTATGCCGTCGTCTACGACAACAACAATACGACGACGGGGACGTGGACGACCCTGGTGGCGAACGGCAGCGTGGAGACGACGCCGGGCTCCACCACGTACACCAATGGAACGACGACGCTGGTCGGGAATTGGGGCACCGCGGTCGACCTGCCCGCCACGCTCGATAGCGGCAAGATCTACCTCATCGTCCAGGATTCGAGCGGTCCGTTCGCGCTGCAACAGCAGGTGACGAGCGAGAGCGTGATCGACCTGACCAACGCCGCGAACGATCATTTCGTCTACGACAGCATGGAGGTCAATCTCACCGGCGGGACGGGGGGCAATGCCGTCTACGACGTGGGCAACCTCACGTCGGTCGCGGGGTTTTCGCTGCCGATGGAACTCAGCGTTCCCTACAGCGACGGCACCACCGCTTCCGTCGGGTACAATCTCACCCAGGCCCAGATGATCCAGGCGCTGACGGCGAACGAAGGCGGCGTCACGTCGGATATCACCAATTTCCTCACGGGACCGCTCGCGGCCGATTTTCCGACGGCACTCTCACCCGCCTCCGTGATTTCCGCGGCGACGCCCAACCCCCCGGGCGTGACGTTCCAGTCCTCCAACTGGGACAGCTACGTGCTGGCCGTCGGCAGCCTGGCTGACTCGAAGCCCATCGAACTTTCCGGTGTGTTCAACGGGGCAAAGGACAACAACGGCACGTACCACAACTCCGGGTACTTCACCTATGGCGTATCCTACGATCCCAGCGCCACCGTGACTGTGAACGGCACCGTCGAGACCGGCGTCTTCATGCTGACGCCGTCCGGGACCAGCCAGATCCAGGGCGTCATCGCGCTCGGCACCGCGGAGCTCGAGCAGAGCATCTATTCCACGCTTGGCACCGCCGAGGTCTTCAACAGCACGGCCGATGTGCTGAACGGCGTGGCGCCCGCCTATACGATCGGCACAGGCGCCAACGACCAATGGGGCGCGGTGCTGCGTTCCTTCCTCGTCGGGTTCACGGCGGGGTACTATGGCGGCAACGCGCGAACGGCGAATCCGCAGACCGCGTCGACGTTCGATCTCAACAGCAACATCAACTGGGATCCGACCTACGCCTTCGGCGGCGGTACCGTGACGCTCGACGGCACGGTCACGCCTCTCGTCACCAGCGACGTGACTGTCAGTGGCGCCGGCCAGGTTTCCTACGATCCCTATGCCCAGGTCTTCTTCCAGGACTCGAATTCCTACGGTGCCGGTTATTCGGATGCGCTGATGAGCGCGTTTCCGGTCGGCGGGCCGCTGGTTTCCGTGTACGACAACACGACGAGCGCCGACGTCGCGACGCTGGACCTGACGCTGTTCGGCATCAATGACCAGCCCAGCGGCTATACCCGGCCGCAGATGTACAACTACATCGCGCCCGGCGCCGGCACCTACGACGTGCCGGACACGACGGCGACGGGCGCCAATGTGAAGTTCAATTTCGCCAGCGGCGCCCAGGACAATGCCGGCATGGTGCTCGATCCCATGAGCACGGTGACGCTCGAAATTCTCACGGCGGATGTGGGCGGTGTGGCGCAATGGGGCACCGTCACGCTCGATGGCAGCGCGACCACCGATATCAACGGCACGCTGGGAGAGTATGGTCTCTGGAGGCAATGGACCATCGAGGGCGATGCCACGAGCGGCTACACCGCGGTCGCGACCGGCAGCGTGTACCAGGCGGGTAATCTGCTGATCAACGATTTCCCGGTCGTCGCGAGCGGTACGGCGACGGAATGGTATCGTATCGGTGTCGACGGCAAAACGTTCGATCTCTACACCGTCACGCAGAACGGCAGCTTCGACAATGCCGCGTACAACAACGGTACGATCAACCAGGCGGGTTCGATCGCGATCGACGGGCTCGCTTCGATCGCGAGCCCGCTGCCGGCGCAGGAGACGGCTTCCACCTTCACCGTCAACTTCGCCAACGCGTCCGGCATCGTCGTTGATCCCCAGCATGTCGTGGTCAACACGGCCGCCCTTGGCACGCGCCCGGACGCGCCCGTGGCGGGCGTGATGAGCAACAGCACGTTCGAGGCGCTGGCGGGGCAGAGTCTTCAGGCCACGAACACGATTGCCACCGCGATTGTGGGGGCGAACATCGACGTCGCCTTCGGCTGGACCGGGCTCAACAGCGATCCGGGCACCGCGTCCTGGATCAGCGGCTTCACCAACAAGGTCGGCGCCGGCGATACGGTGACGGTGACGATCGCGCCCGCGGGCAATATCGCGCATGCGCAGTACGCAACGGCGACGGCGGACCTCGACGGCGCATGGCAGACCGGGACCGTCGCGCTCGGTGCCGGCACGACCTATGACATCACCATGGCCGCGTATCAGCCGGGCGTCACGGGCGCAGTCACGCCGCAGAGCCAGACGCTGGTGCTGGACGTCGCCTGCTTCGCGGCCGGCACGCGCATCCTGGCCGCGCGCGGCGAGGTGGCGGTGGAGGACCTGGCGGTGGGCGAGCCGGTGTGGTCGCACGGCGCGGGGCTCACGCCGGTCCGCTGGCTGGGGCGGCGCCATATCGATTGCAGACGGCACGCGCGGCCGCGCGACGTGGCGCCGGTGCGCGTGCTGCGCGATGCGTTCGCGCCCGGCGTGCCGCATCGCGACCTGCTGCTCTCGCCCGACCACGCGGTGTTCGCCGAGGGCGTGCTGATCCCGGTGCGCTATCTGGTCAATGGCTGCACGGTGCGGCGCGAGGCGGTGGACGCGGTGACCTATCACCACGTGGAGCTCGCGGCGCACGACGTGATCCTCGCCGAGGGGCTTGCCTGCGAGAGCTATCTCGATACCGGCAACCGCGCGATCTTTGAGAATGCCAGCGGGGCGAAGGCGGATGACGCGTTTGCCCTCGCGGTGTGGGAGAGCGGGGCGTGCGCGCGGCTGGTGCTGAAGGGACCGGAGCTCGCCGCGGCGCGGCGCATGCTGCTGGCGCGCGCGGAAGAGCTGGGCCATGCGATGACGCGCGACCCGGCGTTGCGGGTGGTGGCCGACGGGCGCGTGCTGCGTCCACACCGGACGGGGCGCGTGGCACGGTTTCGCCTGCCGGCCGCGGGCGATGTGCGTCTGGTGTCGCGCAGTGCGGTGCCGGCGGAGACCGGCATGGTGGAGGATCACCGGCAACTCGGTGTCGCGGTCGCGGAGATTCGGCTCGATGGCGAGACGATCGGGCTCGGGGATGCGCGCCTTGGCGAGGGGTGGCACGCTATCGAGCGCGGCGCGGACAGCGAAGCCTGGCGCTGGACCGATGGCGAGGCGAGCCTCGTGCTGGAGCGCGGGGGCGTGCTGGAGGTGGAAGTCGCGCTGACCGAGGCTTACTGGCGCTGAGGCGAAGCGGCTCCGCTGCCGGAAGGGAAGAGGCGAAAGGGAAAGCTCAGTCCGGCGAGGCGCCGCGCGGAAGTCCGCAATGCAGGCATCGCCCCGCGGCGGGATTGCTTCGCCAGCAGGTCCAGAAGAACGGTTTGTGGCAACGCGGACATCGAAAGGAGTTGTGGTGGATGCTGGCGGCTACGAACCCGAACATCCATAAAACGGCCACCGGCAGGAGCAAGTAGCCTTCGTATTGCCGGCTCCCGAAAAGCACATCCATGAGGCGCGCAGCGGCATAGGCGAGGCCCATGATCGGCACAAAGAGCAGAAACGTGCCCCCCAGCCGTATGCGGCGCCGACGCAGATCGCTCCAGGCTGCCTCGTCGTCGGCGCGTTGCGGCATCGGGTCAGCCGCCCAGGAAGTCGCGGAGCAGCGGCACGAGGGGGCGGTCCGCCTCGGGCATCGGGTATTCGCCGAGGCGGTCGGGCGCGACCCAGGTGAGCTGCTGGCCCTCCTTCGGGCGGGGCGTGCCACGCCAGCGGCGGCACAGGAAGAGCGGCATCAGCAGGTGGAATTTCTCGTATTCGTGCGAGGCGAAGGCGAACGCGGCAAGGCAGTTGGCGGAGACGTCGATGCCCAGTTCCTCCGCCAGCTCGCGGATCAGTGCCTTCTCCGGTGTCTCGCCGGGGTCGAGCTTGCCGCCTGGAAACTCCCAGAGCCCGGCCATGCGCTTGCCCTCCGGCCGGCGGGCAAGCAGCACGCGCATGTCGATGTCGATCAGCGCGCAGGCGGCAACGAGCAGCAGCGGCTTGCCGGCGGGCGCGGCCGCCGCGGCCGGTGTCGGCACGGCCTCGGGCGCGGGGGTGTCGCCGAAAAGGTCCGCGCGCTCGGCGGCGAAGACGAGGACACGGTGCTCGGTGCCGCGGGCGAGGAAGAGCTGCCGTCCCTCGCCCACGTGCCGGAAGCCGATATGGCGCAGCACTGCGATCGAGGCCGGGTTGTCGGTGGCGACCGTCGCCTCGATGCGATCGAGGTCGAGATTGGCCATGGCCCAGCGAGCGAGACGGCCCGCCGCCTCGAGCGCGAAGCCACGGCCCTGGAACTTGCCGCCGATCCAGTAGCCGAGCCGGCCGAGCCGGGCGCCGCGGTCCAGCCTCAGGCCCACGCCGCCGATCAGCGGCGCTTCGTCCGCGGTTCCCACGATGGCGAGGTGATATGAGCTGCCGGCCTCGATCTCGCCGCGGGAGGAGGCGATCCAGCCTTCCGCCTTGTCGAGGCCGTAGGGGAAGGGAACGGCGGCGAGCGTGCGGGCGATGGCGAAGTCCATCAGCCGGTGCAGCGCTGGCGCGTCCACGTCCTGCCACGGGCGCAGGCGCAGGCGCTGCGTCGCCAGCGGCTGGAAACCGAGATCGTCCATGGTCGCGGACAGGCTCACAGGCAGGGAGTGCCGCAACCGGCCGTGGCGCCGCAAGAGGGGAGGCGAAGAGGGCGGATGGGCGCCCGTGACACCGCCCGCTTAGGGCGCACCGATGCAAGGGCGCGACAGGGTGGATCGTGCATGGGCATGACGGCACCGGCGATGGAGACATTGCGCCACGAACCGGTGGAACCCGAGGCTATGTACGGGCGCGCGGCTGGCCGCGCTCGCGCCGCCGGGCACCGACGCCAACAAGCCGTTCCGGGAGACGGCGCCGTGGCTGATCGCGATCTTCGCCCGGCGCCACGGCGCGCTGCCGGACGGACGGCGGGTGAAGCATTATTACGTTCCTGAATCAGTTGGCATTGCGACCGGCTTTCTGATCGCGGGGCAGCACTTGGCGGTGAGGCGTCCTCTGGTGCGCACGCGTGGCCGTGTGCCCGGGGCCTGCTGGCCACGCCGCGCTTGTCAGCCGCCGCACGAGGCCGATATGCTCGTGGCCGGGCGGGTGGCTGCGCCGTCGGGAGCAGGCGGCGAGAGTGCATCGCCGATCGAGTGCCATCCGTCACGCCGGGGCACGGCGCTGTCCGTGGGCCGACGCGGATGAGTGCCACGCGTAAGGCCACACCAAACGGTCCGGCGAGCAACGTATCAGCATGTACACCAATGTCGCGATCCTTGCCGCCGTCGTCCTGATCTACAGCGCCGTCGCGGGGCGGGTTGCCCGCTCCTGGCTGAGCGGCCCGATCCTGTTTGCCGCTGCCGGCTTCGTTCTTGGGCCGTTGGGCATCGGCGTGCTGCGCCTGGACATCGCGGGTGCCGATCTGCGCACTCTTGCCGAGGCGGCGCTGGCGATGATCCTGTTTTCCGATGCGGCGCATGCCGACCTCGGCGTGATACGCCGCACCCTGGCATTGCCGGAGCGGCTGCTGCTCGTCGGACTGCCCTTGACCATCGCGCTCGGCTTCCTGGCCGCGGTGCTTCTGTTTCCGACGCTCGATGTCTTTACCGCGGCCCTGCTCGCCGTGCTGCTGGCCCCCACCGATGCGGCGCTCGGCGCGCCGGTGGTCAGCAACCAGGCCGTTCCCGCCGAGACACGCGAGGCGCTCAACTTCGAAAGCGGCCTGAACGACGGGATCTGCGTACCGCTCGTGATCATCATCCTCGACCTCGCCGTGGGCACGGAAGTCATTCACCGCCCGATCTTGCATGTGATGACGGTGATCGTGGAGGAGATCGGCATTGGCCTCCTCGTCGGCGCCGTCCTCGCCGCCGCCGCCGTCGCCATCCTGCGCGCGGCGGCGCGGCGCGGCTGGACCAGCACGCACTGGCTGCACATCCCGGTCGTCGCCCTGGCCGGCCTCTGCTTCACCGGGGCGCAGGCGCTCGGCGGCAGCGGCTTCATCGCCTGTTTCGTGGGCGGCCTGGCTTTCGGCTACCTGCACGACAAGCCGAAAGACCTGCTCGGCGGCGCGGCCAGCACCGGTGAGGTGCTGGCGATGCTCACCTGGATCGTGTTCGGCGGGCCGGTGCTGGCGCGGCTCCTGGGTTCCGTCACATGGCCGATGGTGATCTATGCCGTGCTGAGCCTGACCGTGATCCGCATGGCGCCGGTTTTCCTGTCGCTCGCCGGCACGGGGATGAGCGTGCGCAGTAAGCTCTTCATCGGATGGTTCGGGCCGCGGGGACTGGCGAGCATCGTGTTCGCCATCATCGTCTTCGACGCTAACGTGCCGGGGAAGGACGTGATGGCCGTGACGACCGCCTGCACGGTGCTGCTGAGTGTCCTGGCCCATGGCGCGAGTGCGAACCCGCTTGTCCAGGCGATCGCGCGTCCCCTCGTCAGCCGGCGCTGACGCGCGCGCCCGCGCGCCTGGCCGGGCGCGCCCGGTGGGTCGTTGCGAAATCCGATCTTCGCGGGGCTTTCAGCTGCGATAGCTGCCGTTGATGTCGATGTAGCCGTGGGTGAGGTCACAGGTCCACACCGTTGCGCTCCCGGAACCGAGGCC
This sequence comes from uncultured Pseudomonadota bacterium, assembly GCA_963764465.1. GTDB lineage: Bacteria > Pseudomonadota > Alphaproteobacteria > Acetobacterales > Acetobacteraceae > JAJXXT01. Next base: position 604,959 of record CAVXSO010000002.1, read on the forward strand.
GAGATCGACGTCGATGTCGATCTCGCGGCCCTTCATGTGCTCCACGACCGGCGTTTCGTCATAGCCGGCGACGACGCCGCCGTTCCTCGCCATCCACACGCCGCCCACGGCGATCGAAAGCCGGTCGCGATCCGCGGGCTCGCCCGCCTTGCCGACCGCCATGACGATGCGGCCCCAATTCGCGTCCTCGCCGGCGATCGCGGTCTTGACCAGCGGCGAGTTGGCGATGGCCATGGCGACGCGCTTCGCCGAATTGGCCGAGACCGCGCCGGCGACCTTGATGCGGATCAGCTTCGAGGCGCCCTCGCCATCGCGGACCACGGCCAGCGCCAGATCGTGCAGTACCTCGCGGAGCGCGCGGGTGAAGTCGCGCAGCACCGTCCCGCCCTCGGCCGGCACGCGCGGATGCCTGGCCTGGCCGGTCGCGAACAGCAGCACCGTGTCCGACGTGGAGGTGTCGCTGTCCACCGTGGTGGCGTTGAACGTTCCGCGCACGCCGCGTGAAAGAATCTTCTGCAGCGCGGCGCCGGGGATCTTCGCGTCCGTCGCGATGAAGCAGAGCATCGTCGCCATGTCCGGCGCGATCATGCCGCTGCCCTTGGCGATGCCGTTGATGGTGACCGTCGCGCCGCCGATCACAGCGGTGCGTGTCGCGGCCTTGGGGAAGGTGTCGGTGGTCATGATGGCGCGCGCGGCCGCACCCCAGGCGTCCGCGGTGAGTGCCTTGGACAGGCGTGGCAGGGCGGCGGTAAGGCGCTCGACCGGGAGCTGCTCGCCGATCACGCCGGTGGAGGCGACGAAGACCTCGCGCGGCTTGCAGCCGGCGAGCTTCGCCGCGGCTTCCGCGGTGGTGCGCGCGACGGCCGCACCGGCCTTGCCGGTGAACACGTTGGCGTTGCCGGCGTTGACGACCACGGCGCGCGCCTTGGCCCCCTTGAGCGCGGCACGGCACCAATCCACCGGCGCGCCCGGGCATTGGTTGCGCGTGAACACGCCGGCGACCGCGCTGCCGGGTGCGAGCTCCATCAGCAACACGTCGTCGCGTCCCTTGTAGCGGATGCCGGCGGCGCCGGCGGCGAGGCGCACGCCCGCGAGCGGGGCGAGCGCGGGGAGGGGCACGGCGAGCGGCGAGACGGGATGCGGCATGGCGGTTTCTTGTTGCCTGGGTGTTACGTTCTGGACGTCGTGCCGATGGCGTGGCTACTTCGGCGGCGCGGGCGGCTTGGCGGTGTCTGTGGCGCGCGGCAGCGAGCCGTCAGGGTTGTAGACCTGCACCGGGAGCCCCTTGCGGGCCACTGCGACCTCGGCGCGCACGGCATCCGCGATCATCTGCTGGCGCAGCTCATCCTTGACGTCGTCGAAGGTCGGGGTGGGCTGGGTGCGGCGGGCGACGAGCAGGATCACGTGCCAGCCGAACTGGGTGTGGACCGGGGTCTGGGTCCATTGGCCGGGCTTCAGCGCGAAGGCGGCGTCGGCGAAGGGGGCCACCATCTTGTCCTTGGTGAAGAAGCCGAGGTCGCCGCCCTGGGCGGCGGAGCCGTCGATGCTGTGCTGCTTCGCCAGCGCTACGAAATCCGCCCCCTTGTCGAGCTGGGCGATGATGTCCTTCGCTTCGGCCTCGGTCTTGACCAGGATGTGGCGGGCGTGGACTTCCTCCGGGCCTGGCTTGCCGGCGTATTCCTTTTCATAGGCGGCACGGACCTTTGCCTCCGTCACCTGCGGCGCGATGACCCTGGTCAGCAGCGCGTTCTGCAGCGCCCCCTCCGCCGCGACCTTCATGGCGCTGGCGACCTGCGGGTCCTTGTCCAGCCCTTCCTTCCGGGCGAACTGGGAGAGGGCCGCGCGGTCCACGGCCTGGGTCAGCAGCATTGGGTAGAGGGTGGATTGCGGCAGGCCCTGCATCTCCGGCGGCAGGGCGCGGGCCAGGGCGGCAAGGTCTGTCGCGTGGATCTCCTCGTTGCCGACGCGCGCGACGACGGGGTTATCCGCCGGTTTGGCGGCGGCGGCACCAGCGGCGGCTGGGGCGGGGTTGGTTGCCGCGGGAGCGGCTGGGGCCGGCTGGGCCCGCACGCCCTGGGCGAGGATGGAGCCTGCGGCCAGGATGGCGGCCGCGGCGAGGGTGAGGGCAGGGCGCATGGCGGACTCTCTGAATGGCGGGCGGGTTTTAGGGCCCCGCCCGAGCCGGCGCCAGCCCGGCGGCCGGCCCTGAACCTTGACGGGAGTTTACGTTGACCATGGGGGGGCGGGGGCCTATCTCACCGAGGCAGTTTTCCCCCGGATCCGCATGTTAGCCCGCCTCGCCCGCGCCGTCTTCGGCACCGCCAACGACCGCTCCCTCAAGGCCTATCAGCGCCGCGTTCCCGCGATCAACGCGCTGGAACCAGCGATGCAGGCCTTGTCGGACGAGGCGCTGGCGGCCAAGACGGTGGAATTCCGTGCCCGATTGGCCGAAGGCGCGGCACTCGACGCGCTGCTGCCAGAGGCCTTCGCCGTGGTGCGCGAGGCGGCGCGGCGCGTGCTCGGGATGCGGCATTTCGACGTGCAGCTGATCGGCGGCATGGTGCTGCACGACGGCAAGATCGCGGAGATGAAGACCGGCGAGGGCAAGACGCTGGTCGCCACCCTGCCCATCTACCTCAACGCGCTCGCCGGCACGGGCGTGCACCTCGTCACCGTCAACGACTACCTGGCCCGGCGCGACGCGGGGTGGATGGGCAATGTCTATGGCTTCCTCGGCCTCTCCGTCGGCGTGATCGTGCACGGACTCGAGGAAGCGGAGCGGCGCGCGGCCTATGCCTGCGACATCACCTATGGCACCAACAACGAGTTCGGCTTCGACTACCTGCGCGACAACATGAAGTTCCGCCTCGAGGAGATGGTACAGCGCGACTTCGCCTACGCCATCGTCGACGAGGTGGACAGCATCCTTATCGATGAGGCGCGCACGCCGCTGATCATCTCGGGCCCCGCCGAGGACAGCTCCGACCTCTACCGTCAGGTTGACGAGGTGGTGAAGGTGCTGGTGCGCGACGAGAGCACCTACGAGAAGGACGAGAAACAGAAGACGGTCACGCTGACCGAGCCCGGCTCGCATACGGTCGAGGCGATGCTGCGCGAGGCGGGCATCCTTACCGAGGGCAACCTCTACGACGCGTTCAACGTTACCATCCTGCACCACGCGCAGCAGTCGCTACGTGCTCACACGCTGTACGCGCGCGACGTCGACTACATCGTCCGCCAGGGCAAGGTGGTGCTGATCGACGAGTTCACCGGCCGCATGATGGAAGGCCGCCGCTACTCCGAGGGGCTGCACCAGGCGCTCGAGGCCAAGGAGCACGTGGAGGTGCAGCCGGAGAACCAGACGCTCGCCTCCATCACCTTCCAGAACTATTTCCGTCTCTATCCCAAGCTCGCCGGCATGACCGGCACGGCGATGACCGAGGCCGATGAGTTCGCCGAGATCTACAAGCTCGAAGTGGTCGAGATCCCGACCAATGTGCCGGCCATCCGCGACGACCAGCACGACGAGGTCTATCGCACCGCGGAGGAAAAATACGAGGCGGTGGCGACGCTCATCCAGGAGGGGCGCGAGCGTGGCCAGCCGGTGCTGGTCGGCACCACCTCGATCGAAAAGAGCGAGCACCTCTCCGAGATCCTGAAGCGAAAGCGCGTCCCGCACGCGGTGCTGAACGCGCGCTTCCATGAGCAGGAGGCGGAGATCGTGGCGCAGGCGGGTGCGCCCGGTGCCGTCACCATCGCCACCAACATGGCTGGCCGCGGCACGGATATCAAACTCGGCGGCAACCTCGACATGCGCCTGGCGAGCGAGTTGCCGGGCGTGGAGGGCGAGGCCGCCACGGCGCGCGAGGCGGCGATCCGCGCCGAGGTGGCCGAGGCGCACGACCGCGCGATGGCGGCCGGCGGGCTCTTCGTCATCGGCACGGAGCGGCACGAGAGCCGGCGCATCGACAACCAGCTGCGCGGCCGTTCCGGCCGCCAGGGCGACCCCGGGGCGAGCCGGTTCTTCCTCTCGCTCGAGGACGATCTGATGCGCATCTTCGGCTCCGACCGCATGGGCGGGATGCTGCAGAAGCTCGGGCTGAAGGAGGGGGAGGCGATCGTCCACCCCTGGATCAACAAGGCGCTGGAGAAGGCGCAGAAGAAGGTCGAGGCGCGCAACTTCGACATGCGCAAGAACGTCCTTCGTTATGATGACGTGATGAACGACCAGCGCCGCGAGGTCTATGCGCAGCGCCGCGAGTTCATGAAGTCCTCCGACGTCGCCGAGGTGGTTGCGGACATGCGCGCCGAGGTGATCGAGGAAGCCGTCGCGCAGCGCATCCCCGAGAAGGCGTTCGCCGAGCAGTGGCAGACGGCGGAGCTTGCGGCCGACATCGAGCGGCTGCTCGGGCTCACGCTGCCGGTCGTGGAGTGGGGCCGCGAGGAGGGTATCGACGAGCACGGCATCCGCGAGCGCGTCATGGGCGAGGCGGACCGGCTGATGGCGTCGAAGGCCGCGAATTTCGGTCCCGACCTGATGCGCTTCGTCGAGAAGAGCATCCTGATCCAGGTGCTCGACCATGTCTGGAAGGAGCATCTGCTGGCGCTCGACCATCTGCGCCAGGGCATCGGCCTGCGCGCCTACGGCCAGCGCGATCCGCTCAACGAATACAAGGCCGAGGCGTTCGCGCTGTTCAACGCGATGCTGCGCGAGTTGAAAGAGCGGGTGACGATGATGCTGGCACGCGTGGAGATCGGCGCGGAACCGCCGCCGCCGCAGCCGGTGGCGATGGTGGAGCAGCGTCCCGAGCCGGCGATGGCGGGGATGATCAGTGGCGACGGCATGGGCGAGGCGCCGGCCGCGACGATGACGGCCGCGGTTGCCACCGCCACGATGGCGGCGGCGCGCGGCGCGGTGGACCCCGCCGATCCCTCGACCTGGAGTCGTTCCGCGCGCAACGCGCCGTGCCCCTGCGGGTCGGGCAGGAAGTACAAGCACTGCCACGGCAAGAACGGCTGAACGCGAGGGGCGCGATGCGGGTCTGCATCCTGGAGAACGACCGGCTGCCGGAGGGAATGGCGCCCGCGGGCGTGCGCTTCGCGGATTATTACGTGCGCATGCTGCGCGAGGCGGACCCAGCCGTCGGCTGCGACATCTTCCACACGCCGGCGGGCGAATACCCCGACGATTTCTCGCGCTACGACGCGGTGATGCTCACGGGCAGCCACGCCGACGCGTTCGCGGATGAGCCCTGGATCGTGGAATTGCGCCGGCGCGTGGCGGCGCTCATCGCGTCGAAGACGAAGCTGGTGGGGATCTGCTTCGGCCATCAGGTCCTGGGCCTGTGCCTCGGCGCCCCGGTGGGCCGGGCGGAATGCGGCTTCACCATCGGACGCGTGCAGTATCGCTGGCATGGCGGCGAGGCACCCGGCTTCGGCCTGCTCGCCTCGCATCAGGACCAGGTGATGGCGCTGCCGGAAGGGGCCGCGCTGCTGGCGAGCAGCGAGGCGTGCCCGATCGCGGGCTTCACCTATGGCGGGCACGTGCTGAGCCTGCAGCCGCATCCCGAACTCGATGAGGCGATCGTCGCGAACATCGTCGAGAGCCGGCGCGAATCGCTGGGCGAGCGCGCGGACGCGGCGCTGGCGAGCATACAGGCGCCGCACGACGGAGCGGCGATCGGCACGAGGATCGCCGCCTTCATTCGCGGCGAGGCGGCCCGCAAGGCGGCCTGAGGCAGCCCAGCGGGCGGGCCGCGGGGCGCCTACTCCGTCAGAACGCGGCTGGGCGAGGCGGGGTTTGACGCCGGCGCCGGTTGGCTTTCCCGCGGCGGCGGCGGCGGGGCCGGAACACGCGGGCGGCGCACGCCCATGCCGGCGCGCTGCGGACGAATGGCGGCGGGATCGATGCCCGCGACGTCCTCGGCCGAGGCCTTGGCGATGGCGCTGAACAGGATGGGCCACAGGCCACGCCCGCACCAGCGGTTCCAGCGGTTGTAGACCGTGGTCGGCGGGCCATAGACGGACGGGCAGTCCTGCCAGCGCGTGTTGCTGCGCAGCATGTAGAGAATGCCGCTGATGATGCGCCGGTCGTCGTCGCGGCTCGCGGTCAGCCGATGGCGTGGCAGCAGCGGCAGGATCGCCTGCCACGCCGTCTCGCTCAGCCAGTACGGTTCCGCCCCGGTGGGTCCTGCCATGGATCCGAACCTCCTCAACTGGAGGTTGAATCACAGGACGGACTCCAATTCCTAGGGGTTTCGCGCGCACATGTGCGTTGTCAGGCCGCGTCCATGCGGCGCAGCGGCAATGTCCAGGCCATGATGGCGCCGATGAGCGGGAAGCAGGCGATGGTGAGGAAGGCGGCGCGGAAGGCCGCGGCGATTTCCGCCTGCACGGTCGCGAGGCGCGTTGGCGGCAGGCCGGAAAGCGCGTCCGGGCCCGCCTCGACCACGCGGGCGAACAGATGCGCGGTCCCGGGATCGCTCATCGCGATCATCGCGAACAGCACGGCGCCGGTGATGGCGGCCCCGAGCGCGGCGCCGACGCTGCGCGAGAACTGCACCGAGGCCGCCGCGGCCCCGAGATGCGCGCGACCGGCTACCAGCTGGACCGTGATCTGCACCACCGACATCGCCGTGCCGCTGAACAGCGACAGCCAGGCGAACAGGAACGGAAGCTCGCTCAGCGAGAGATCCGGGGCGGCGAAGGCCATGAACACCAGGCCCAGCACCACCATCGGCAACCCGACGGAGGGGATGATCGCGGTGCGGCCGGTGCGCGCCATCAGCCGGCCGGTGATGAGCGATCCGAAGGCGATGAGCGCGGTGAGCGGCAGCAGCATCAAGCCGGTGGTGCTGGCATCGAGCCCGCGAACCACGCGCAGGTAGATCGGCAGGAAGGTGACGAGCGAGACGACGTTGGCGCCATTGCACACGGCCATCACGTCGGCGCGCCAGATCGAGGCGTTTCGCAGCAGCCCGATCGGCAGCAGCGGCTGCGGTGCCCGGCGCTCGTGGCGGATCAGGACGGCGAGCGCGACGGCGGCGAAGGCCGCGAGGCCGGCGGCGAGCGTCAGGCTCGGCGTATCCATGCGCTGGGCCTGCTGGAGTGCCAGCAGCAGCGGGGCGATGAAGAGCGCGAACAGCACGGCACCCGGCGTGTCGAAGCGGAAGCGGCCGGTGGGCGGAGCGGCGCGCGGCAGGCGCGTGACGAGGCCGATCGCCAGCAGGCCGAGGGGGAGGTTGATCAGGAAGATCGACTGCCATCCCCAGTGCTGGGTGAGCCAGCCGCCGGCGACCGGGCCGAAGGTGGAGGAAACGGCGAAGACGGAAGCGAGCCAGCCCTGGAACCGCGCGCGTTCCCGCGGGGGCACCGCCTCGCCGATGAGGGCCTGGCAGAGCGTCATCAGCCCGCCGCCGCCCGCGCCCTGCAGCACCCGCGCGCCAGCGAGCAGCGTGACGGAGGGCGCGGCGGCGCACAGCATGGATGCCGCGATGAAGATGCACAGTGCCACGAACATCATCCGCTTGCGGCCGAGCGCGTCGCCGAGGCGGCCGTAGACGGGGGCCGCGATGGTGGTGGCGAGCAGGTAGCCGATCACGATCCAGGCGATGCGGTCCAGCTCGCCCATCTTGCCGGCGATGACCGGCAGCGCCGTGGAGACGATGGTCTGGTCGATCGCCGCCAGGAACATCGGCAGCATGATCGAGGGGAAGGTCGCGAAGAACAGCCGACGCGAGCGCCCGGGGTCAAAGGGCGCGTCGTACGCGGCGTCGGGCTCGGCGGTGGCGGCCGCCTCGGCGCTGGCGGCGGGAGATGACGACATCACGTGCAGTTTCCGCCCCGTGGCGCGGTGAGTCCAGCGCGTGTCACACCATCGCGTCGTGGCCGATCGACAGAAACTTGTCGCGGCGGCGGCTGCGCAGGGCGGCGCCGTCGAGTTCCGTGAGCGGGGCCATGGCGAGCGCGATCGCATCGCCCACGGCGGCGACGGCGGCCTGCGGGTCGCGGTGCGCGCCACCCATGGGCTCGGCGATGATGCGGTCGATGAGGCGCAGGCGGCGCAGGTCCTCGGCGGTGAGCTTCAGCGCCTCGGCGGCGGCGGCGGCCTGGGCCTGGTCCTTCCACAGGATCGCCGCACAGCCCTCGGGCGAGATCACGGAATAGATGCTGTGCTCCAGCATCAGCACCGCGTCGCCGGTGGCGAGCGCGATGGCGCCGCCAGAGCCGCCCTCGCCCACGATGGTGGCGACCAGCGGCACCGGGGCGGCGAGGCAGGCATCGATGGAGCGGGCAATCGCCTCGGCCTGGCCACGCGCCTCGGCGTCGATGCCGGGAAATGCGCCGGCGGTGTCGACGAAGCTGAGGATGGGCAGGCTGAAGCGACCGGCGAGCTCCATCATGCGGCGCGCCTTGCGGTAGCCCTCCGGCCGGCTCATGCCGAAATTGTGCGCGACCCGGCTCTCGGTCTCCGAGCCCTTCTCGGTGCCGAGCACGACGACGGCGCGGCCACGGAACCGGCCGAGGCCGCTCACGATCGCGGCGTCGTCGGCGAAGGCGCGGTCGCCGGCGAGCGGCGTGAAATCGGTGATGAGGCCGGCGACGTAGTCCTTTGCCTTTGGCCGGTCCGGGTGCCGCGCGACCTGGGTCTTCTGCCACGGGGTGAGGCGGGCATAGGCGGTGCGCAGCTCGCGCTCCACCTTGGCGGAGAGGCGGCCGACCTCGTCGGCGATGTTGAGACCTCCCTCCCCATCGTGGGGCTCGGCCATGCGGCGCAGCTCGTCGATCTTGGCCTCAAGCTCCGCGATCGGCTTTTCGAAATCCAGGAAGTGTCGCATGCGCGGGGGCTAGCATCTTTCGGCGCCGCGGTAGAGCCCCCCGGGGGCGCCGATGACGCGAGGCTGGCGGTCCTCCGGCGGCGGCTACCCGTGCGTTGGCCGCCGGGCGAGCGGGTGGTGGGCCTCGACGAGCCTGGCCAGGCGTTCGGCCTGGACGTGGGTGTAGATCTCGGTCGTCGCGATGTCGGCGTGGCCGAGCAGGAGCTGCAGCGAGCGCAGGTCGGCGCCGCGAGCGAGCATGTGGCTGGCGAAGGCGTGGCGCAGCACGTGCGGCGAGACCCGGGCCGGGTCGATGCCGGCGGCGAGCGCGGTGCGCTTCAGCATGAGCCAGAAGGCCTGGCGCGTGAGCGGGCGGGCAGGGTCGCGGCCAGGGAACAGCCAGGGGCCGTCGGCCCTGAGCGTGCGCGCGGCCTGCCGCGCCGCGTCGGAGAGCGGGACCATGCGGTCCTTGCCGCCCTTGCCGCGCACCAGGAGCATGCGGCCCTCCGTGGCGAGCGCCGCGCGGCGCAGGCCCAGGAGCTCCGAGACGCGCAGCCCGGTCGCGTAGAGCAGTTCCAGCGCCGTGGCGATGGTCGTGGCCTCGGCCGGGTCCGGTCGGGCGTGGGCGGCCTCGAGCAGGGCGTCGACCTCGGTCTCGGAGAGCAGCTTGGGCAGGCGGCGGGGCAGGCGGGGCGAGTCGAGCTGGGTGGTGGGGTCGTCCGGGCGGAGGCGTTCACGCAACAGGTAGAGGTGGAACTGGCGCAGCGCCGAGAGCTTGCGGGCGGCGCTGCGGGCGGCGATTCCCTCGGCCTCGAGATGGGCGAGGAAGGCGCGCAGCGTGGTCTCGGACGCGGCGGCGTCATCCTCGCCTCTGCTGGTGGCGAAGGCGGCGAAGGCCTCGAGGTCCCGGCGATAGGCGAGCAGCGTGTTGCGCGCCGCGCCGCGCTCGGCGGCGAGCATCTCGAGGAAGGACTCCAGGTGGCGGGATGCGGTCACTTGAACTGGCTGTTCGGCAGGACACGGTCCACTTGGGCCGGGTGGTTGGGCGGCGGGAAGGCGCCGAGGGCCAGGAAGCCGACGCCGAGCGTCACGATCACGACAGCAAGGAGGTAGAGCAGGATACGACGCATCGTTGCGATATAGCACGAGGCCGAGTCGGCCACACCTGACAATGCGGTAGGGCGCAAACCGGCTGGGTGCAATTGACGTCGCCGTGCTAGAGGCTGGCGCATGAACGAAACCGCCCTCGCGCAAGCCAAGCCGCCGGCGGCGGGGGTTTCCCCGCCCGCGGGACGCAGCATCGTGCTGGTCGGCATCATGGGGGCCGGCAAGACCTCGATCGGGCGGCGGCTGGCGGCCCGGCTGGGGCTGCCGTTCCGCGACGCCGACCTGGAGATCGAACAGGCGGCCGGGTGCTCCATCGCCGAGATTTTCTCGCGGTTCGGCGAGCCAGCGTTCCGCGATGGCGAAAAGCGGGTGATCAGGCGGCTGCTGGGCGAGGAGCCGATCGTGCTGGCGGCGGGCGGCGGCGCGTACATGGACCCCGAGACGCGCGCCGCGATCCGGGGCAGCGCGGTTTCGATCTGGCTGCGCTCGACGCTGCCGGTGCTGCTGCGCCGGGTGGCGCACCGCACGCACCGGCCGTTGCTCAACGCCGACGACCCGGAGACGGTGTTGCGGCGGCTGATGGCCACGCGCTACCCGACCTATGCCGAGGCCGACATCACGGTGGATTGCGGCGACGAGCCGCCGGAGGCGACGACCGAGGCGGTGCTGCGCGCGCTGGTGGAGCACCGGCCGCCACGACGCATGCCGGTGGCGCTGGCCAGCGGCGGCTATGACGTGGTGGTAGGCGAGGGGTTGTTGGCGCGGGCGGGCAGCCTGCTGGGCCCGGTGCTGCCGCAGCGCCGCGCCGTGGTGGTGACGGACGAGCACGTGGCCTTGCTGCATGCCGAGGCACTCGCGGCCGGGCTCGGCGAGGCCGGGTTCGAGACCGGAAGCCCGATCGTGGTGCCGGCCGGCGAGACCACCAAGTCCGCCGAGGCCTATCTGGCGCTCGCGGGCGAGCTGCTGGACCGGCGGGTGGAGCGGCGCACCGCGGTGGTGGCACTCGGCGGCGGCGTGGTGGGCGACCTCGCGGGGTTCGCCTCCGCGACCGTTCTGCGAGGGCTGCCCCTGGTGCAGGTGCCGACGACGCTGCTGGCGCAGGTGGATTCCAGCGTTGGCGGCAAGACCGGGATCAACACCATGCACGGCAAGAACCTGCTGGGCGCATTCCACCAGCCGCGCGCGGTGCTGGCGGATGTGGGCGTGCTGGCGACGCTGCCGCCCAGGGAACTGCGCGCGGGCTATGCCGAGATCGCGAAGGCCGGGCTGATCGGCGACGCGCCGTTCTTCGAGTGGTGCGAGGCCAATGCCGCCGCCCTGCTCGCGGGCGATGCCGGGGTGCAGGCGGAGGCGGTGTGGCGGGCCTGCGCGTTCAAGGCCCGGGTGGTGGGCGATGACGAGCGCGAGGAGAAGCCGAACGACGGGCGCGCGCTGCTCAATCTCGGCCACACCTTCGGCCACGCGATCGAGGCGGAGTGCGGCTACGGCCAGGTGCTGCACGGCGAGGCCGTGGCGGTGGGGCTTGGGCTCGCGTTTCGTCTCTCGGCGAGGCTCGGGCATTGCGACGCGTCGCTGGCCGGGCGGGTCGAGGCGCATGTGGAGGCGTGCGGCCTGCCCGCGACGATGGGGCACCTGAACCGGCGGCTCTCGGCGGAGCGGCTGGTCGGGCACATGGCGCGCGACAAAAAGATACGCGATGGCAAGCTTGCCTTCGTGCTGGCGCGCGGTATTGGAATGGCGTTCACCAGCCGCGACGTGAAGCCGGAAGACGTGCTCGCGGTGCTGCGGGAGTCCGGCTGCGCCGACTGACAGCGCTGCGTTACGTAAGCGGAAGGGTGCGATCCCCCATGCGGATTTCGGTTTTCGGCATCGGTTATGTCGGCGCGGTGGCGTGCGGCTGTCTCGCGCGCATGGGGCACGAAGTGGTCGGCGTCGATGTCGCCGAGGCGAAGGTGGCGCTGCTCGCCGGCGGCAAATCGCCGATCGTGGAGGCGGAGATCGGCGAGATCATTGCCGGCGCCGTCGCCTCGGGGAAGCTGGTGGCGACGAGCGATGTCGCGGCGGCGGTGGCGCGCACCGACCTTTCCTTCATCGCCGTGGGCACGCCGAGCGGGCCGGATGGCGCGCTCTCGATGGCGGCCGTCGAGCAGGTTTGCGGCGCGATCGGCCGGGCGTTGCGCGGCAAGGCGACGCCGCACACGGTGGTGATGCGCTCCACGGTGCCGCCCGGAACCGGCGAGGAACGGGCGATCCCGATCCTCGCGCGCGAATCCGGGCGCGTTCCCGGGCGAGGGCTGTCCTATCTTTCGAACCCCGAGTTCCTGCGTGAGGGCACGGCCGTGGCGGATTTCCACGCGCCGCCGATGACGCTGATCGGGGCGGCGGCGGGCGACGACGCCGCGGTGCTGCGTGAGCTCTACGCGCCGATTCCCGGTGCCGTGCATGTGGTGCCACTCAGGGTCGCGGAGAGCGTGAAGTATCTCTCCAACGCCTATCACGCGGTGAAACTCGCCTTCGCCAACGAGGCGGGGCAGATCCTGGCCGCCCATGGCGTCGACGCGCCAGAGGCATTCCGGCTTTTCCGGGAGGATCGCTCGCTGAACATTTCGCCTGCGTATCTGCGCCCCGGCTTCGCGTTCGGCGGCTCCTGCCTGCCGAAGGATATCCGCGGTATCCTGGCGCTGGGAGCGGCGAAGCGGGTGGCAACGCCGTTCCTTTCGAGCGTGCTGCCGAGCAACGAGACGCTGGTGGAGCGGGCATTCGAGCGCATTGCCGCCGGCGGACGGCAGAAGGTCGCGTTGTTCGGGCTCGCGTTCAAGCCGGGTACCGACGACCTGCGAGAGTCGCCGTTCGTAGCGCTGGCGGAACGGTTGATCGGCCGCGGCTTCGAGCTCGCAATCTTCGACCGGCATGTCGAAGTGGCGCGGCTCGTGGGCAGCAACCGTTCCTATATCGAGCGGGAAATTCCGCATCTGGAACGGCTCATGGTGGCCGACGCGGGAGAGGCCGCACGCGCCTGCCGCGTGGCGGTGATGGGGCATATCGGGGCCGAGGACCTGCCGGCCTTCACCGGCGCGCTCACGGATCAGCGGGTGATCGATCTCACCGGGATTGCGGCGCTGCGGGAAATGCCGGGTATCGCCTACGAGGGCATCTGCTGGTGAGGAACCAACGCTGATGAGGGCAGGGTGAGCCGGCCGCGGCTGCTGTTCCTCTCGCCACGGTTCCTGTTTCCGCTCGACCAGGGCGGGCGGATCCGCACCGCCGGCATTCTTCGCGCGATGAAGGGCGGCGCATGCGAGATCGCGCTTGCCTCACCCGTGCCTGCGGATGCGGCGCGGTTTACCTCCGAGATCGATAGCGTCTGCGACCGCTTCCTCACCTGGCCCGCGCCGCGCCGCGCGGCGACGGAACGGGTGGCGATGCTGGCGGGAAGGCTGCCCGTCCCGGTTGCCTCGGACTGGTCGACGGAGGGGCGGCGCATCGTTGCCGATGCCCTGTCGCGCGCCGACCTTCTGGTCGCGGATTTCCCCCATTCCGCCGTGTTGCTGGAGCGCGTGCCGGAGCGCTCGGTCATTTTCACGCACAACGTGGAGGCCGAGATCTTCGAGCGGCACGCGAAGGTGGCAGGCTGGCCGATGCGCCTCGTTTGGGCAAGCCAGGCACGCAAGATGCGTCGTTTCGAGGGCGAGACGCTGCGCCGCTTCGCGACGGCCATCGCGGTCTCGGCGCGCGATGCCGAGGCGCTGGCGCGCGACTATGGCCATCCCAGGGTGCGGCAGATCCCCACAGGGGTCGATCTCGAATTCCATGCCTATACCGAACCGGCGGCGATCGTGGCGCCGGGTGGCGGGACGGTGGTGTTCAGCGGCGCGATGGACTGGGCGGCGAACATCGACGGTTTGCGCTTCCTGATGGATGAGGTCTGGCCGATCGTGCGGGCCAGGCGGCCCGGGGTGACGGGGGTGGGTGTCGGACGCAATCCATCCGATGCGTTGCGCGCGCAGGGGGCGAGATGTGGCTGGACCTTCACCGGCTATGTCGATGACGTGCGGCCGTATGTGCAGGCCGCTGATGTGAGCGTGATTCCGTTGCGCGTGGGCAGCGGTACCAGGCTCAAGGCGTTCGAGGCGATGGCGGCTGGCCGGCCGATGGTGTCGACGACCCTCGGCGTGGAGGGGCTCGACGTGACGCCGGGCCAGCATCTGCTGGTGGCGGACGACGCGGTGGGGTTTGCCGAGGCGATTCTGCGGCTGCTGGACGATGACGTGCTGCGCCTGGGCATGGCGCGTGCCGCGCGCGGCCTGGTCGAGGCAAAATTTGGCTGGAATGTCGTCGCGCGCGCCTTCGAGGCGATCTGCCTCGAGACGTTAGAGGCGTAACCGCGCCGCGCCGCTGCCGTCAGGCAATGTGGCCGGGGGCCCGGCCGAAGCTGCGCTGTGCGCGATGACCCCCGCTCCGGCTCTTGCTTACGCCGCCTTCTTCGCGGCCGCGCGCACGATGCGCCGCTTCAGCGCCAGGGCCTCCGGCTGCAGCTTGCGGTCCGGGGTGCCGAGCAGGAACGCGTCGATGCCGCCGTTGCGCTCCACGGTGCGGATGCCGCGGGTGGACAGGCGCAGCGTCACCGCATGGCCGAGCGCGTCCGACAGCAGCGACGCGGGCTGCAGGTTGGGCAGGAAACGCCGGCGTGTCTTGTTGTTGGCGTGGCTGACATTGTTGCCTGCCAGCACGGCCTTGCCGGTGATCTCGCAGCGACGCGACATCGGAGAACCCTCGGTAGCGTGGATGAAGGCGCGGCTTATTCCAGAGCGGGTGCCGGGCGTCAAGCGAGAGCGTGGGTGGCTGCCATGCCGTCCCGGCCCGGCGCCGGCGCCCGCTGCGGGCTTCCCGTCACGGCGTGTGGCCGTGGTTCAGTTCGCCGGAGCGGACGGCGGCGATGGCGTTCTCCAGCACCGCCACGATGGCTTCGTCGGCCATCGAGCGGCTCATCATGGCCAGCGCGCCGCCGAGCAGCGCCGAGGCAATGGCCGGCTCACCCAGCTTCTGCCCCACCATGTATTCCACGGCCTTGTCCACCACCGCGCCAGCGTGGCTCAGCTCGGCATCGGGGACGGCGGAGGCGGGATCGGACATCCGGGTTTTCCTGCGGGGTTGCGGCCGCCATAGTTAGTCCCGCAGCGGTGAGGGGGAAAGCCCATGCAAACGGGGTTGGCGGAACGCAGGCCCGATCCATTGGACGCGGCGCGACGGCTGGCACCCACGATCGCGGCCGCGGCGCCCGAGATCGAGGCCGGGTGCCGGCTGCCCGCGCACCTGATGGCCGCGCTGCACGAGGCGGGACTTTTCCGCGCCCTGCTGCCGGCGCGGTTCGGCGGCGCGGAGATCGAGCCGCGGCACTTCGCCACGATGATGGAGACAATCGCGGCCGCGGATGCCTCGACCGCCTGGTGCATCGGCCAGGCGAGCGGCTGCTCGATGGCGGCGGCATGGATGGAGCCGGCGGCCGCGATGGAGGTCTTCGGGCCGATGGACGCGATGCTGGCCTGGGGCACCGGCAGGGGGGAGGCAAGGCGCGTCGGCGGCGGTTGGATCGTATCCGGGCGCTGGGCGTTCGCGAGCGGCAGCCGGAATGCGACCTGGATGGGCGGGCACGTGCAGCGCGAGGAGCATGACGGGCCGGTCGAGCGCTCCATGCTGTTCCCGCGCGCGCAGGCCACGATCACCGAGGACTGGAATGTGGTGGGGCTGCGCGGCACCGGCAGCGACACCTATGAAGTGCGGGATCTGTTTGTGCCGGAGGCGTATTCCGTGGTGCGGCTGCGCCCGGCCGAGCGGCGCGAGCAAGGGCCGCTCTACCGGTTCAACACCACGCATCTCTACGCCGCGGGGTTTGCCTCCGTGGCCCTCGGTGTCGCGCGGGCGATGCTCGATGCGTTTCTTGACCAGGCCACCAGCAAGGCGCCGCGCGCGACGGGCAAGGTGCAGCGCGAGAGCGCGTCGGTGCAGCGCGAGGTCGGCCGCGCGGAAGGCCGGCTGGGCGCGGCGCGGGCCTTCCTGCACGCGACGCTGGGCGAGGCCTGGACCGAGGCACGGGCGGCGGCCGAGGCGGGCGCCGAGATTTCCATGGACGCGCGCATGCGCATGCGGCTGGCGACGACCTTCGCGGCGCAGGAGGCTCGCGCGGTCTCCGAGTTCGCCTATGCCGAGGCCGGAGCGGGGGCGATCTTCACCGGCGGGCCGTTCGAGCGGCGGATGCGCGACATGCATGCGATCTGCCAGCAGGTGCAGGCGCACGCGACGCATTTCGAGACCTACGGCGCCTGGCGCATGGGGCTGCCGCCGGCGCCCCGCTTCGTCTAGAGAGGACCAGCAAGGAGAAACGCATGCTGCCCAGCCTGTTCCTCAGCCACGGCTCGCCGCTCACGCCGCTCACCGATATTCCGGCGAAACATTTCCTGGAGGGGCTCGGCGCCTCGCTGGAACGGCCGCGGGCGATCCTGGTGGCCTCGGCGCACTGGGAGACGGAGCGGCCGGAGGTCAACGCCGTTGCGGTCAACGAGACGATCCACGACTTCTACGGCTTCCCGCGCCCGCTCTACGAGTTGAGATATCCGGCGCCGGGGGATGCGAGGCTCGCGGAGCACGTGCTGGCGCTGCTGGCTGCGTCCGGCCTGCCGGGGGTGCTCGACCGGCAGCGCGGGCTCGACCACGGGGCCTGGGTGCCGCTCCTGCTCGCCTACCCGAAGGCGGATATTCCGGTGCTGCAATTGTCGCTGCAATCGCATCTGGGGCCGGCGCACCACCTGGCGCTGGGACGCGCGATCGCGGCGCTGCGGGCGGAGGGTGTGCTGGTGGTCGGCTCCGGCAGCTGGACGCATGACCTGCGCCGGTTCCGCGGCGCCGCGATCGACGCGCCGGATACGCCGGACGTGGAGGCGTTCAGCGACTGGATGAACCGGGCGCTGCTGGAGGGGCGGACCGCAGACCTGCTGGACTATCGCCGGCTCGCCCCCTACGGCGCGCAGCAGCATCCGACGGAGGAGCATCTGCTGCCGCTGTTCGTCGCGATGGGGGCGGCGATGGGGGAGGCGGAGACGACGAAGGCGGAGCGGATCCATGCCAGCGGGACCTATGGGTTCCTGCGCATGGACGCCTACGCGTTTCACTGACGCAATGACGCCAGCGCCATGACGCCATCGCCATGACGCCATCGCCATGACGGGCCACCGGTGAGACTGCTGTTCCTGTACGGGTCGCTGCTGAACCCGGCGCTGTTCCGCCGCGTGGCCGGCGTACCGCTCGTGGGCCTCGCAGCCGTGCTGCCGGGATGGCGGCGGGTCGCGATGACCTATGGGCCCTACCCAACCCTGCGGCGCGACGCGCGGAGCATGGTCGAAGGGCTGGTGGCGCAGGTGGATGGGCGTGCGTTCGCCAAACTATCGGATTACGAGGGGCCGCGCTGGCGACTGCGCGACGTGGTGGCGGTGGTGGACGGGCGCGCCGTGCCGGCGTCGGCCTGGATCGCGGCCGGCGGCTCGCGCAGACCCTGGCCATAGGAGAAACGAATGCTGCAGACGCCGCCGGCCGTGCCGGGGATGAGGGAAGAGGAGATCGACACGCCGGCGCTGGTGCTCGATCTGGACGCGTTCGAGGCCAATCTCGCGACCATGCGCGACATGCTGGCGCCGACGGGGGCCAGGCTGCGGGCACACGCCAAGACGCACAAATCCGCGGTGATCGCGCAGCGGCAGATGGCGCACGGCGCGATCGGGCAATGCGTGCAGAAAGTGGGCGAGGCGGAGGTGCTGGCCTGGGGCGGCATCCCCAGCATCCTCGTCTCCAACGAGGTGGTGGGCGCCGGCAAGCTGGCGCGGCTCGCCGCACTTGCGACGATCGCCGAGGTCGCGGTCTGCGCCGACGACCCGGCGCACGTGGCGGCGGCGGAGGCGGCGGCCGAGGCGGCCGGCATCCGGCTTTCGGTGCTGGTGGAGATCGACATCGGCGGCGCCCGTTGCGGGGTCGCACCGGGTTCCGAGGCGGCCGAGCTGGCGCGGCGGATCGCGGCCTCGAAGCATCTGCGTTTTGGCGGGCTGCAGGCCTATCATGGCAGCGCCCAGCATCTGCGCCGCGCCGAGCAGCGGCATTTCGCCATCGCCGCGGCCGCGCAGGACTGCCGCCGGACCGTCGATATCCTGCGCCAGCAGGGGCTCGACTGCCCGATCGTCGGCGGCGGCGGCACCGGAACCTTCATGCTGGAGGCGCAGAGCGGCGTCTACAACGAGGTCCAGGCCGGCAGCTACGTGTTCATGGACGCGGACTACGCCAAGAACCTCGATGCTTCCGGCCAGGAACGTTCTCCCTTCCGCCAGTCGCTCTTCGTGCTGGCCACCGTGATGAGTGCCGCGCGCTCCGGGATCGCGGTGGTGGACGCGGGGCACAAGGCGGTGGCGGTGGAATCCGGGCTGCCGCTGGTCGCGGGGCGGGAGGGCGTGAAATATGCCGGCGCGTCCGACGAACACGGCAAGCTGGTGATCGAGGGCGGCGCGGTGCCGAAGCTCGGTGAAAAGCTCAGACTCATCCCAGGGCATTGCGACCCGACCGTGGATCGTTACGACTGGTATGTCGGTGTACGCGGCGGGCGCGTGGAGTGCCTGTGGCCGATCGGTGCGCGGGGGATGATGGCCTAGGCGTCATGTAACGCGATCTCTGCTTCCCTGGGTCCGCTGGCGTGCGCTAGCCTGGGCGCCGACAATCGGAGGTGGCGCGGTGGCGAAGACGATCTCGACCCTGTTGAATCATGCGGTCGGCTACAACCTGTCAGCTGACAATCCGCTCACCATCACCTCGACCGGGGGCATCCTCGCCTCGACCGGCTCCTACGGCCTGAGCCTCGGCGGCAGCGGTATCATCTGGTCGGTGCTTCAGGAGGGCACGGTCAGCGCCGCCGGCAGCACCGGCGTGACGATCACCACGGGCAGCCTGACCAACACGGTCGGCGGGCTGATCGAGGGTGCGGCCAATGGTGTCGTCCTCGGGGGCGCCGGCACCGTGACCAACGCCGGAACGATTGCCGGCGGCAGCTACGCGGTGTCGTTCGCCGCCGGGGCGCAGGGCCTGGTGATCGTCGATCCGGGCGCGGTGTTCTCGGGTAAGGTGCACGGCGGCAACACGGTGAGCGGCGGGACGGTTGCCAGCACGCTGCAGTTCGCCTCGGGGTTGGCGCAGGGGACGTTCGCGGGCCTCGGCTCGCACTATTCCGGGTTCGACACCTACCTCGTCACGAAGAACGCCAGCTGGCTGGTCACCGGCAGCAACACGCTCGCCGCTGGCGATACGATGACCATCGCCGGGACGGTCACCTCCAACAGCACCTTCGTCAACGCGGGCTATATCACCGGGGGCCAGTATTCCCCCATCGCGGTGCAAGGCGGCGTGTTCACCAACAGCGGCCATGTCTACAACCAGAACAACGTGGCGCTCGATCTGGTCAACGCCAGCGTCACGAACCTGGCCAGCGGCACAATCGGCGGCAATGTCGGCGTGCGCGTGCACAACAACGCCATCCTCAACAACTATGGAACGATCAAGGCGCAGAACGAAGGCGTAAGCGCCGTCGGCGCGGGGACCGTTGTCAACCAGCACGGCGCGAGCATCGTCGGCGGCTTCTTCGGAGCGTACGCGCTGAATGGCGCCACTCTTCTCAATGACGGCTACCTGCTGGGGAGCGGAACGTTTGCCTACGATGCAGGCGTCTACGTCACCAACGCGGCCGTCATTATCAACGAGGTTGGCGCGACCATCGCTGGTGCCTTCCATGGCGCTCGCCTGGGCGCCGGTTCGGTCATCAATATGGGGCTCGTCACCGGTGGCGTCGACGGCATTCACATCGGTGGCGGCACGATGTTCAATGAAGGCATGCTCACCGGCTCGGTGGCTGGCGCAAGCCTTTATAGTCCCGGCCTCAGTAATTACGGCTTCGATATTTTCGGCACGATCAGCAACGCGGCCGGCGGAACCATTCAGGGCGGAAGTTTTGGCGTTATCGGCTACGGCCTCGTCTTCAACGCAGGTACGATCCTGGCCGGTTCCTCGGGCTACGCGGTCAGTTTCAGCAGTGTCGGCACCCTGGCCGGCGACCTGGTTTTCCAGACCGGGGGAACGATCATCGGCAAGATCGGCGGCGGATCGACCTCGACACTCGAGTTCGCCTCCGATACCGGCACGCTCAATGGCTTCGGCTCCACGATCGTCGGCTTTTCCACCATCAAGTTCGATCCTAATTCGAAATGGACTCTTGCGGGTGCGGCCTCGGCATTCGGGCCGAGCGAGACAATCACCGGCATCGCGGTCGGGGGCACGGTCGAGCTGCAGGGGATCGTGGAGAGTCTCCAGTCGGTCAACAACGGATTGATGACACTCTCCGGCGGCACCACGCTGAACGTGCCGGGGGTCTCGATCCTCAAGGTGACGAACGACGGCGCCAATACGTTCATCACCGCATGTTTTGCCAGCGGAACGGAAGTGACGACCGCGCGCGGGCAGGTGGCGGTCGAGGCGTTGCGCGTCGGCGACAGGGTGATCACGGCGACGGGCCGGCTCGCGCCCGTCACCTGGATCGGGCACCGGCGCACCGACCTGCGCCGCCATCCCAGCCCGCACGACGTGCTGCCGGTGCGGGTAAAGGCAGGCGCCTTGGCCGAAAAGGTGCCCGTGCGCGACCTGATCCTCTCGCCCGATCACGCGGTGCTGGTGGGCCGGCACCTGGTGCCGATCCGGCACCTGGTGAACGGGCGGAGCATCGTGCAGGAAAGCCGGGAGAGCGTGACCTACTGGCACGTGGAACTCGATCGCCACGACCTGATCCTGGCGGAGGACATGGCGTGCGAAACCTACCTCGACACCGGCAACCGCCACGCCTTCGAGGGCGAGGCGGCGATGCAGTTGCACCCGGCGTTCGGACGCGACCAGGCGCTGGCGGTCTGGCAGGCGCAGGGCTGTGCGCCGATCCTGACCGACCCCGCGGACCCCGATTTGCGGGCGCTGCATCTGCGGCTGCTGGTGCGTAGCAGCCGCCACGTGGAAGCGCTGGAGGCGGCTATCTCGGCGTGATCAGGAGCGGCGGGGTCTGATCGCCGCGCGGCGCCATCAACAGGCCGAGGCGCAGCCCCTCCCGTGCCGCGAGGAGCGCGGTGAAGGGGGGCAGCAGGGCGCGTGGCTGCAAGTTTGCGGGATGCTGGCGCAGGCGTGAAAGCGCGCTCGCGGGGTTGGCGATCGCCTCCGCGGTGCCCGGCGGCCAGCCAGCGCCAGGGCCGTCCAGCGTCACCGCGACGTCCCGTTCCGGATCGCCCTGAACCGCGACGGTGCCGCCGCGTGGCAGGCCCTCCGCGGCGAGCAGCAGCGCGTTGAGCACCACACGGCCGAATTCCGGGCGCAGGCGCGCCTGGCCAGGCAGCCCCGCGACGTTCAGCCGCACGCGGCGGTGCGCGAGCCCCTGCGCGAGAGCCGCGAGTTCCGCCACGCTGGCCGGGCCGGCGCCTTCGGCAAAGGCGGCACGATACAGGCGCAGCCGGTGCGCGAGGTCTGTCGTGGCCTCGCGCGCAAGCGCCAGTGCCTCGGCGTCCGCGCGCTCGGCGAGGTCGAGCGCGCCTGTCACGGTGCCGAGTGGGCCCGCGAGATCGTGGCACAGCCGGGCGGCGAGGGCGCCTGCCAGCGTCAGGGCATCATTGTCGGGATCGCCGGTCACAGACACTCCTCTGGTGCGGGCGAAAGGCAGGACTATGGTGAAAGAGTGGGCGGGACGACGGGGCTGCAGGCGTGGTCGGGCAGGCGGGACGTCGGCGATATCCGAAGCACGAATCGGCCGGCCGCGCACGCCTCGATATCAGGCTCTATGGATCAATTAAGAGATTTGGTCACGAATTTATTTGGAGCTCGCCGATGAATAAGCGTGGAGCGCAGGCCTGGCTGGAACCGGGAGTGCTCGTGCGGCATCCCGGACGGCCGGATTGGGGGCTGGGGCAGGTGCAGTCGGTCGACGGGGACCGGGTGACGGTGGGGTTCGAGCATGCCGGCAAGGTCCTCGTGAACGTGGCGGTGATACGCCTCGAGCCCGCCGATGGATGAAACGTCCTGGTGGCTTCGCGCCCGGTTGCGTGCTGCGGCTTGCGTGGTGCGGCTTGCGTGGGGCCTGATTCGGCACGATGTTGCGAGCAATGAACGCGATCCCGCCGATCCCGTCCCAACCGGCCTCCTCTGGTACCGGCGCCGAGCCGGCCGCCACGCCGATGCGTGACCCGTTCGGGCGTGCCATCACCTACCTCCGCGTCTCGGTGACGGATCGCTGCGACCTGCGCTGCAGCTACTGCATGGCCGAGGAGATGACCTTCCTGCCGAAGCGGGAAGTACTCTCGCTCGAGGAATTGGAGCGGCTCTGTGCCGCCTTCATCCGGCTGGGAACGCGCAAGATCCGCATCACGGGCGGCGAGCCCCTGGTGCGGCGCGACGTGATGCGGCTGTTCGAGCGGCTGGGGACCCGTATCGGGGATGGCCTCGACGAGCTGACGCTGACCACAAACGGCACGCAGCTGGAAAAGCATGCGCGGGGCCTCGCGGCCGCAGGCGTGCGGCGGGTGAACGTGAGCCTCGATACGCTGCGGCCCGACCTGTTCACGGAGATCACGCGGCGCGGGCGCATCGGGCAGGTGCTGGAGGGGATCGAGGCCGCGAGCAATGCCGGGCTCGCGGTGAAGATCAACACGGTCGCGCTGCGCGGGCTCAACGAGGAGGAAATCGACGACCTGCTGGCCTGGTGCGGGGAGCGCGGCCACGATCTGTGCCTGATCGAAACGATGCCGATGGGCGAGACCGGCGGCGACCGCAACGAGCACTATCTGCCGCTGTCCATGGTGCGCGCACGCCTCCGGCGCCGGTGGACGCTTTCCGAGACCGGTTACCGCACCGGCGGGCCGGCGCGCTACTACGACGTGGCGGAGACTGGAACCCGCGTCGGTTTCATCACGCCGATGACGCATAATTTCTGCGAGAGCTGCAACCGCGTGCGGCTCACCTGCACCGGCACGCTCTACATGTGCCTGGGCCAGGACGACAGCGCCGATTTCCGCAGCGTTCTGCGCGCGGGGGCGGACGACGCGGCGCTGGAGGCGGCAATCCACGCCGCGATCGCGCGCAAGCCCAGAGGGCATGATTTCGTGATCGACCGGCGGACCAACGCGCCCTCGGTTTCGCGGCACATGAGTGTCACGGGCGGCTGAACCCGCCGCCTGGCGAACCCACTTCCACCTTGACGTCCACGTTCATCGACAGGAAATCGTTGCGCCGGCCGATATAGCCGCCGGCGACCGGCACCGCCTGGTCCGCGGTGCGCGCGACGCAGACGCGCAGCAGGTTGCGCCCGGCGATGAGCCCGTTGGTCGGGTCGAACTCCACCCAGCCGGCGCCGGGCAGATAGACCTGGCACCAGGCATGCGTGGTGCCGCCGCCCACCACGCGCTCGGCGCTGTCCACGAGCGCCTCGTCGTAGAGATAGCCGCTGACGAAGCGCGCGGCGAAACCGAGAACGCGCACACACTCCATCATCAGCACCGCGAAGTCGCGGCAGGCGCCGCTTCCCTGCTCCAGCGTGACGAGCGGCGGGTTC
Organism: uncultured Pseudomonadota bacterium; assembly: GCA_963764465.1. Classification (GTDB taxonomy): domain Bacteria; phylum Pseudomonadota; class Alphaproteobacteria; order Acetobacterales; family Acetobacteraceae; genus JAJXXT01. Next base: position 628,539 of record CAVXSO010000002.1, read on the forward strand.
GTGCCCTCCTCGGTGCGCGCCTCGTACCTGAAGTCGTCGTGGATCGCCTGGGTGATGGCGGCGAGCAGGTTGAGCGAGCGGAACGGCGTGCCACGTCGCAGGAAGCGGCGCGCCCAGGCGTCGAGCTTGCGCTCCGGGTCCGGGTACTGGCGCTCGATCAGCCTCCCGAGATCGGGGATTTCGTCGGCGGCGTAGCTGAACGGATAGGTCTCGGCCAGCGGATCGAGCGTCTCGCGCGGCAGCGCGGGCCCCGAGGGATAGTGCTCGCAATCGAGCGTCGAGACGATACCGAGACGATCCGATTCCGCACCGTTCCACTCCACGAAGCAGACCGAGTTGGCAAAGACGTCGTGCGCCCAGCGGATGGCCGAGGCCGGCGGGTCGATGCCGATCGTGGCGTCGAGCAGGCGCAGGTCGTGGCTGTCGCGCGGGCGCAGCATCAGCCGGTGCGGCGTGAAGCGCACCGGGCGCGCATAGCGATAGGTGGTCGCGTGGGTGACGCGGACGTGGGGCATCGCGCGCGGGTCAGGCGGCGCGGCGCGTGAGGCGCTGGCGGAGCTTGCCGACGCGGGCAATACCCTCGAGGCGGCGGTCGAGGAATTCCATCGTCGCCTGGTTGTCCGGAGAATCGTCACGCAGCCAGAACAGCATCGTGGCGCCGTGGATGGCCGCGAGGCTCGCGCGCTTGGTGTACCAGGAGAAGTCGGCCGAACGGTCGCCGGCGGCGTGCCACAGCGCGTCCGCGGTGCGGGCGGCGACGCGGGCGGCCAGCGTGGGATGGGCGGCGAGCAGGGCGGCACCGCGGCGCAGCTCTGCCCGCCACGGCCGCTCCACGGCGAGCCGCAGCTCGATCGCGCGGCGGATGCGCGCGGGCGTGCGCAGTGCGGCCAGATTCTCGGCCCCGGCGGCCGCGAGCATCTGGCGGTCGGCGTAGGCGGCCCATTCCGCCACCAGTTCCACGCCGCCCGTGGTGAACATCAGCGCCGCGAGGTTCGGGTCGGCGCCGATGGACGAAAGCCCGTCGCGGATGGCGGCGAGCGTCCAGCCCCTGCGGGCGACATGCGCCATGCCGGCCAGCAGGGCGGCGTCGCGTTCCGGGTCGGGGTGGGCCGCGGTCACAGCGCACCTGCCCGTGTGAGTTCCTCGATGAAACCGAACCGCGAGAAATCGGCCATGCGCATCGGGTAGAGGATGCCGTCCAGGTGGTCGTACTCGTGCTGGACGACGCCGGCGTGGAACCCGGTGACCTCGCCGCCGACCGGGTTGCCGTCCGTGTCCACGCCGCTGTAGCGGATGCGCCAGTGCCGCGGCACCGCGGCGCGCAGCCCGGGGATCGAGAGGCAGCCTTCCCAGCGCTGGCGGATATCCTCGCCCAGGAGCTCGACCGTGGGGTTGATGACGGCGGTGTCGCCGATCGCCCGATCCTCGGCGTCGCCGGTGGCGCGCTCAGGGCGGACGCGGAAGACGAACAGGCGCAGCGGCACATGCACCTGCGGCGCGGCCAGGCCGGCGCCTGGCGCGTCCTCCATGGTCTCCATCATGTCGGCGACCAGGCGGCGGATTTCCGGGGCGGTGGGGTCGGAAACGGGCTCCGCGCGCTGCAGCAGCACCGGGTGGCCCATGCGGGCGATCTTCAGGATGGCCATTGGTTCCTCGTCTTCTTCCGCATGCCGGGGCCCCGCCATGCGCGCCTGAAATATGCGCATGCGAAAAGCGTTTGGACAGGCCCGCCTTCGCGTGCTATGGCGCGCCGCGTCCGGGCGGGTCTCCGCGCCGGCGATGATTCTTGGCATCCCGATGGTCGGGGCGCCGCAACAGAATGGAGATGGCGGCCAAGTGCAGGTTCTCGTTCGCGACAACAACGTCGACCAGGCGCTCAAGGCGCTGAAGAAGAAGCTCCAGCGCGAGGGCGTGTTTCGCGAGATGAAGCTGCGCCGCCACTACGAGAAGCCCTCCGAGCGCCGTGCGCGCGAGGCCGCCGAGGCCGTCCGCCGCGCCCGCAAGATGGAGCGCAAGCGGCTGGAGCGCGAGGGGTTCTGACCCCTTCCGGGGGGCGCGGCTGGCTTTGCCCCCCTGACCACCGCCACGGACAGTCGTCGGATTGAAGCCGGCGCCGCGGAACGGCGCCGGTTTTTGCTGTTTCCAGGGGGATGGCCGCTCCCGGCGCGGGGCCCAGGGCGGGGCTGTTGACACGGCGCCGGGTGGCCGCCGGACCTAGGGCTCTGGTCGCAGAGCCGATACCTGGGCGCCCTCGATCGCGTAAGGCGCGAAGAGAAAGTCGCGGATGCTGCCGAGCCGCTCGCCCTGCCAACCCAGCAGCACGAAATGGCGCGGAAGCGAGCCAGGATCCCTGGCATCGAAGACCAGCACCGCGAGCCAGCCGTCGACGATGCCGGGCACGGACCGCCAGAAACCGGCCTCGGCGTAGCGTTGGAAATAGCGGCTGATTTCGGCCTTCCCTTTCAGACGCAGCCGGTTGACCAGCTCCAGGCGGACATCCTCCGCCAGCATGTCGCGGATGCGGTCGAACTCCCGGGCGTTGAAGAGCTCGACATAGGCGGCGAGGCGTGCCCGCTCCGCGACGGATAGCGCCGGCGGGGGATCTTCCTGCGGCTGAACGGCGATCGCGCGCAGGGTCGCGCGGCCGCGGTGCAGCGCCGCCTTCACCGCCGGCACGGTGGAGTCGGTCATCGCCGCGATTTCCCCCGTCGCGTAGCCCAGGACGTCCTTCAGCACGACGCTGCTGCGCAGCGCGACCGGCAGGCGCATGAAGCTGCCGAAACTCGCGGCTGCGATCTGTCGTTGCTCGGCCATGTCGACCGGGTCGGCGATCATCGCGAGTTCCTCCTCGCCAAGCCGTTCCTCGGTGCGCGCGCGGCGGCGGAGGAAATCGAGCGCCGCGTTGTGCGCAACCCGGAACAGCCAGGCCTCCGGCCGCGCGATCGCCGTGCCGGCGTCCGCGCCGCCAGCCGTCCGGGCGGCGACGGCCTTTGCCAGTGCTTCCTGCACCACATCCTCGCCATCGATCGCCGATCCCACCATGCGCGCGCAGTAGCGATGCAGTTTCGGCCGCAGCTCCCCGATCCGACGTGCGAATTCGGCTTCCGCGGCATCATCCGCCGGCGGGGAAGGCTGCGTCCCGGTCATGCCGGCTCACACCTCCGTGTCGTCGTAGAGGAACATCTGAAACCGCGCGGGGTCGGGCGCGAAATGCTGGCGATCGGCGGCGCATGCGGCACCAGCCTCGCTTGCGAATGCCGCCTTGATCGCGGCGAGGCTGTCGAAGGTCAGTGTCGCCACCATGTGCACGTCGTCGCCGTGCGGTGCCGTCACCGCGCCGCGACTGAGCTCATACCGGCGAAGTCCCGGAAGTTTCTTCGCCAGCGGGATGTGGACCTCGGCGTAATGCCGGTCGAAGGCGGCAGGGTCCTTGGGCGTCCTGTAGATCACGAGCATGCGGGCCATCGCGTTTCTCCTCCAACGGTTGCGCCATCCACCAGGACGATCGGGCGGCGGCAAAGGATTCGGGGAGCGGCAAAAATACTTCGTGCCCGGTGAGGCCGGTCTGCTCAGGCTGGCGGCAGGGTCGCGGCGATGAGATCCGCGACCGCGTCCTGGCCCGAGCCGCGAAGCGCCGCGATGACGCCCTCGCGGTCGGCTGCGCTGCGGTTCTGGCTCATTTTCCATTGGGCCTCGATGCGCGTGGAGCGCAGGCGAAAGGCGCGGATGCCGTCCATCATCGCGTTCCGGAACTTCTCGGGTAGTGCATCGAGGTCGAAACGGTTGGGGTCGTCGCGGCCCAGGTCGCGCAGCATCGCGGCCATCGGTGCACGATCGGTGACCGGCTCCAGCACGCCGTGGACGTGGACGGCGGCGTAGTCCCAGGTCGGCACCGCGGGCTGGGTGCGGTACCAGCCGGGCGAGATATAGGCGTGCGGCCCCGAGAAGATCGCGATTGCCGGCCCGCCGATATCCGCGCATTGCGGATTGGCGGCGGCGAGATGCGCGTCCAGCACCAGGGCCTCGCCGTCGCGCGCGACGGTGAAGGGGATGTGCGAGGCATCCGGGCCGCGCGCCGAGTGGGTCACCAGCACGCCGAACGGGTTGGCGGCGACGAGGGCCGCGATGCGGTCGAGATCCGTCTCGGCGAAGGCAGGGCGCAGGTACATGGGGTGGCTCCGAGGGTTGCGTTACGCCGGGCTTGCGCGACGCGCGCTTGTGTCGCAGCATTGGTCTAACAAAGAAGGCCAATAGAGCTAGAGAATGCTAGACCAATCACGGCAGCACGCGGTGTTCGAGCGGCTCCGGCAGGGGATCCTGTCCGGCACGCTGGCACCTGGCCAGCGCCTGCCGCCGACGCGCCGCCTCGCCGAGGAGCTGGGGCTCGCGCGGCAGACCGTGGTGCTCGCCTATGAGCGGCTGGCGGCAGAGGGCTATGTGCGCCCCGCGCCGGGCAGCGGCACCTATGTGGCGCGCGACCTGCCGGACGCGGCGCCACCGCCGGCGCGCCCGGCCGCCGCCGCCGCCGCACCCTTGTCGCGAAGGGGTGCCGCACTGGCCGCCGTGCCGCTCGCCGCGGGGGACCAGCCGGGGCTCGCGCCCGTGGTGGGGCCGGCGGTGATGGTGCCCGGCGTGCCGGCGGCCGATTTGTTCCCGCGCGATGCCTGGTTCGCGTCCTCCCGGCGCGCGGAGATGGAACCCCAATATCCGGACCTCGCGGGCCAGGCGCCGCTACGCGCGGCGATCGCGGCCCACCTCGCCTCCGTGCGCGGGTTGCTGGCGGAGCCGGAACAGATCCTGGTGACCGCCGGCACGCAGCAGGCGCTGTTCCTCGCGGCCTCGCTGCTGCTCGACCCTGGCGATGCGGCCTGGGTGGAAGACCCCGGCTACATCGCGGGCCGTGGCGCGCTGCTCGCGGCGGGGGCGGAGTTGGTGCCGGTGCCGAGCGATGGGGAGGGGCTCGATGTCGCGGCGGGGATCGCGGCGGCGCCGAACGCCCGGCTGGCGCTGGTGGCGCCCTCGCATGCGACGCCGCTCGGTGGCGCGCTGCCGGTGGCGCGGCGCCTCGCGCTGCTGGACTGGGCGGCGCGCGCCGGCGCGTGGGTGCTGGAGGACGATTGCGACAGCGAGTTCCGCTGGGAGGGAAAGCCGCTACCGCCGCTCGCAAGCCTCGACCGCGCGGGGCGCGTCATCCATTGCGGCACGTTCAGCAAGACGCTGGCGCCGGCGCTCAGGCTCGGCTTCGTCGTGGTGCCGCCGCCGCTGCTGCCGGCGTTCCGCCGCGCGCGCGGCCTGCTCGACCGTGGGCCGCCGGCGGCGGTGCAGGCGACGCTCGCCACCTTCATGCAGGCGGGACGGCTCGCCTCCCATGTGCGCCGGGCGCGCACGGAGATCGCGCGGCGGCGTTCGGCGCTGTTGGCCGCGCTGGCGCGGCATGCACCGGGCATCGAGCCGGTCGCCGCGCCGGGCGGGCTGCACATGGTGCTGCGCGTGCCGGACGCGGTGGACGAACTCGCGGTTGCCAACGCGGCGCGCGCGCGCGGGCTCGGTGTGGTGCCGCTCGGCGGCTACTTCCTCGGGCCGGCTCGCTTTCGCGGCCTGGTCGCGGGCTTCGCCGACGTGCCGGTGCCGCGCGCCGCCGAGGTCGCGCGGGCGATGGGGGCGGCGCTGCGTTCGGTAACGCAGCGTAACGGCTCCCCGCGCCACACCAACTGACCGCGGCCTAGCCCGAGAGGTCGGCGACAGGCACCGGGGCGGCCTGTTCCAGCACGCGGGCGGCGCGGAGCACGAGGTCGTCGCGGTAGAGTGCTGCCGCCACCTGCACCGAGCGCGGCAGGCCGGTTCCGGTCATGCCCATCGGCATCGCGATCGCGGGCTGCCGGCTGAGGTTGAACAGGAAGGTCCAGGGCGCCCAGGCGGTCCACAGCGCCTCCGCGGGATCGGGGATCGGCGCGTCGCAGGAGGGCGAGGCGGTGGGCACGGTGGGGCAGAGCACGAGGTCGTAGCTGCGGTGCAGGCGGGCCATGGCGTTGGCGACCAGCAGGCGCTGGGCCTCGCCCTCCATCACCTCCTCGCCGGTGGCGCCGGCGTATTTCTCCTCGACCAGCAGCAGGCCGGGGTCGAGCTGGCTGCGGCGGGCCGGGGGGAAGGAGCGCACCAGGCGGGCCAGCGCCACACCCCAGATGCGGGTGAAGATCGCGCGCGTGTCCGGCAGGTCCGGCGTCGCGTCCTCCACCTCCGCGCCGGCGGCGGCGAGGATCTCCGCGGCCTGCTCGACGGCGGCGATGCCTTCCCAGTCCACCGGCGCCTCGAAGCCCGGGCGGCGCAGCACGGCGACGCGCATGCCGGCGATACCGTCCTCGATGCCTGCGAGCCAATCGCGCGGCTCGTCCGGCAGCGCATAGGGGTCGCGATGGTCGAAGCGGGCCATGGCGCCGAACATCAGCGCCGCGTCGCGTACCGTGCGCGTCATCGGGCCGGCGACGGCGACGTTGCCGAACGCGCCGAGCGGCCATTGCGGGATGCGCCCGAAGCTCGGCTTGAGGCCGACGACGCCGGACCAGGCGGCGGGGATGCGGATGGAGCCGCCGGCATCGGTGCCGATATGCAACGGTCCGAAGCAGGCGGCCGCGGCCGCCCCGGCACCCGCCGACGAGCCGCCCGGCGTGTGGCGGCGGTTCCACGGGTTGCGGGTGACGCCGTGCAGCGGGCAGTCGCCGGGGGATTTCCAGCCGAACTCCGTTGTCGTCGTCTTGCCGATGATGACGGCGCCCGCTGCCTTGAGGCCGATCACGGCCGGCGCGTCGTCGGTGACCGGGGCGGTATCCGTCAGCCGGCTGCCGCGGCGCGTCGCGAAGCCCTGCATGTCGAGCAGGTCCTTGACCGTGGTGGGCACGCCGTCGAGCGCGCCGAGCGGGCGGCCGGCGCGCCAGCGGGCGGCGCTCTCGTGCGCGGCGCGCAGCGCGTCCGGGTTCATCACGGCGAAGGCGTTGATGGCCGGGTTGTGCCGCGCGATGCGCTCGGTCACGGCCTGCAGCGCGTCCACGGGCGAGAGCGCCCCACTGGCGTAAAGGCCGAGCAGTTCCTCGGCGGTCATCAGGGCGGGATCGGTGGCCTGCGTGGCGGTGGCGTCGGCGTTCATCGGTGCGTGTTGCCTAGGTTCGGATGCCGGCGCAGCATAGGCGCCTCGCGACGTGAAGGAAGGCCGCAGCATGAACGACACCGCATCGCATCCGTCTGGCGAGCCCTGGCAGTGGCCCGAGCATGTCTGGCGCGAGATGGTGGAGCGGGCGCGCGCGGGACGCAGCCTGGCGCCGAAGACATGGCCCAGGGGCGCGCGCTGCGCCGTGGCGCTGTCGTTCGACGCCGACCACGAGACGATCCCGCTGCGCGATGCCGATGAGAGCCCGATGCGCATCAGCCAGGGCCAGTACGGCGCGCGGCGGGGCGTGCCGCGCATCCGCGCGCTGCTGGAGCGCGAGAGCATTCCGGCCACGTTCTTCTACCCCGCGGTCTCCGCGATGCTGCACCCGGAGGAGGTGCGCGCGGTGGCGGCGGACGGGCACGAGATCGGCATCCATTCCTGGATCCACGAGCGCAACACGACGCTGCCGCTCGAGGCGGAGCGCGATCTCTCGCTGCGCTCGGCGGAGGCGCTGGACCACATCGCCGGCAAGCCGCCAGTGGGCATGCGCACCGCGAGCTGGGATTTCTCGCCGCACACGCTGATGATCATCCGCGAGATGGGACTGCTCTACGATTCCTCGCTGATGGCCGATGACGAGCCCTATGAGCTCATGGCCGATGGCGAGCCCACGGGAATCGTCGAGCTGCCACCGGAATGGATCCGCGACGACGCCGTCTATTTCAACATGCAGCGCATGCTGAGCCTGCGCCCATACACACCGCCCTCGTCGGTGGAAGAGATCTTCAACGCCGAGTTCGATCTCGCGTGGGAGGAAGGTGGGCTGCACATCGTGACGATGCATCCGCACGTGATCGGGCACCGCTCGCGCATCGCGCTGCTGGCACGCCACATCGCGCACATCAAGGCGAAGGGGCAGGTGTGGTTTGCGACGCATGAGCAGGTCGCGCGCTACTGCCTGGAGGCGGCGAAGGCCGGCTAGGTCTGGCCGGCTCCTGGCGGCTCTTGCGCTCGTGGCGGCGCTCGCCGGCTGCGCGGGCCAGGGTGGTGCGGGGGAGCGTGGTGCGCCGGTCTGCCGGCTCGGTTCGGGCAGGTCTACGGCGTGGGATGACTACCGCCAGGCCTATCCCGAACCGCAGCAGAACGGCCCCGTGGCAGGCGGGGTGGGAGGCGTCGTGGACATGGTGCTGTCTGGTGCGCTCTATGCGACCGGTCTGTGCGAGTGAACAGGGCATGGCGGGCGCGGGGGCGATTGCGTGCGCCCGCGCGTGATCGTGCTCAACGGCGGGTCGAGCGCCGGCAAGTCCAGCCTGGTGCGGGCGCTGCAGGTGGCGCTGCCGGAGCCGTGGATTGCTTTTGGCGTGGACAGCCTCATCGAGGCGATGCCGCCGCGGATGCTGGAGGGGCCGGACGGGCTCGTCATCGCCGCGGACGGGTCGATCGCGGTGGGCCCGGCCTACCGTGCCATCGCGCGGGCATGGCGCGAGGGGATTGGCGCGATGGCACGGGCGGGGGCGAATGTCATCCTCGACCTGGTTTTTCTCGAAGGCGGCGCGGATCGGGAAGCATGGCGCGAGCCGTTGCGAGAACTGCCGGTGCTCTGGGTGGGCGTGCGCTGCGCGCCGGACGTGGCGGCGGCGCGGGAGGCGGCGCGCGGGGACCGGGTGCGCGGCATGGCGGCGCAGCAGGCCGGGAGCGTGCATCGCGGCATGGCCTATGATTTCGAGGTCGATACGACGGCGGCGACGAGCGAGGATTGTGCGCGGGTGATCGCGGAGCGGTTGCTCTAGCTAATCCGAGCGGCGCAGCACCGTGAGGCGAAGCTCGCGGCGCAGGATGAAGCCGAGCTTCTCGTAAAGCGCGATCGCCGGCGCGTTGTCGGCAAAAACGTGCAGGAACGGCACCGCGGCCTCGGCGTGGATTGCGGCGGAGATGGCGGCAACGGCCCGCGCGCCGAGACCCTGGCCGCGATGGTCGGGATGCGCGCACACCGCGCTCACCTCCGTGAAGCCGTCGAGCTTCATGCGCTCCCCGGCCATGGCGATCAGCCGTCCATCCCGGCGCAGGCCGAGATAGCGGCCGAGACGATGCGTCCGCGGCCCGAAGGGGCCGGGTTTGGTGAGCGCCACCAATGCTGCCATGTCGGTGACGTCGTCCTCGCCGAGCGGCGCGAATTCCGGGTCCGGCGCCGGGAACGCCGCGCCCGCGACCATCTGCAGCACCGTCGCGCGGCGCACCACGTCGAAGTCCTGCGGCGGCGCGACGTCGGCTTCCTCGAACAGGGCGACGGAATCCCCGGGCGGGATCAGCGCCACCAGGGACGCGACGCTATCCGGCGTGAGATCGGCGGTGGCGGCAAACCGCGCGATGTCCGCGGGGTAGCGCCGCGCCTGGCCGCTGATTTCGGCGAACGGGGCCTGGGTCTGGGTGAGGGAAGACCAGATCGGTCGGTCGAGAGGGCTGATCGGCATGCGCCCGTGTAAACTTGCATGATGCAAGTGACAATGGCGAAGAATGCCGCATCCGCAGGCCGTCCCCTTTCCCGACGCAACTCGACGGGGGTATGAGGCGCCATGGACAAGATACGCATCCGCGGCGGCCGGCCGCTCGAAGGTTCCATCGCCATTTCCGGCGCCAAGAACGCGGGGCTGCCGCTGATGGCGGCGGCACTCCTCACCGACGAGCGCCTGGTGCTGACCAACGTGCCGCGGCTCGAGGATATCCGCACCATGGCAGCCCTGCTGGAGCAGCACGGGCTCGCCGTGGAGGGCCTCGGTAATGACGGGCGCGCGCTCTCGCTCGGCGGGCCGATCACCAACACCGAGGCGCCGTACGACATCGTGCGCAAGATGCGCGCCTCCGTCCTCGTGCTCGGGCCGCTGGTGGCGCGCGTGGGCGAGGCGCGGGTGTCGCTGCCCGGCGGCTGCTCCATCGGCACGCGGCCGGTGGACCTGCACCTCAAGGGGCTGGAGCAGCTTGGCGCCACGGTGAGCCTCGACGGCGGTTACATCACCGCGACCGCGAGGGGCCGGCTGCGCGGCGCGACCATCGTGCTGCCGTTCCCGAGCGTGGGTGCGACCGAGAACATCCTGATGGCGGCATCGCTCGCCGACGGGCAGACGGTGATCGCCAACGCCGCGCGCGAGCCGGAGATCGGGGACCTTGCCAAGTGCCTCGTCGCCATGGGCGCGCGCATCGAGGGCATCGGGTCGGACCGGCTCACCATCGAGGGCGTGCAGCACCTGCATGGCGCGACCCACGCCATCATCCCGGACCGGATCGAGACCGGCACCTATGCCGTCGCCGCCGCCGTCACCGGCGGGGCCGTGCGGCTGGAGGGCGGGCGCATCGAGGACCTCGGCGCCGTGGTGCGCACGCTATCCGATGCCGGCGTGGACATCGTGCCGGACGAGGCGGGGCTCACCGTCTCGCGGCGCAACGGGCTGCACGGCACGGACGTGATGACCGAGCCGTTCCCCGGGTTCCCCACCGACATGCAGGCGCAGATCATGGTGCTGATGTCGGTGGCCGAAGGGGCGGCGATGGTCACCGAAACCGTGTTCGAGAACCGGTTCATGCATGTGCCGGAGCTCAATCGCATGGGCGCGCGGATCAACGTGCATGGCGCCTCCGCGATCGTGCGCGGGGTGCCGCAGCTTTCCGGCGCGCCGGTGATGGCGACCGACCTGCGCGCCTCGGTCTCGCTGGTGCTGGCGGGGCTGGCGGCGCGGGGCGAGACCGTCGTCAACCGCGTCTATCACCTGGATCGCGGCTACGAGGCGGTGGAGGAGAAGCTGGCCGCCTGCGGGGCGACGATCGAGCGCATCGCGGGGTAGAAGAAGGCCCCGACACTGCCCCGGCCCGCCTCGCGGTGCCGCGGACGCCACAGGAAGGAATGAAACATGCCGGTGAGCCAGGTCGGCCTCATCCTTGTTGTCGCCTGCGTGGTGGCCATCATCTCGCGCCGGATCCGGTTGCCCTACAGCGTCGGTCTCGTCGCGGCGGGGATCGGCCTGGCCCTGCTGGGCGGTTCGCTGCGGCTGATCGTGACGCCGGAGCTGATCTACACCGTGCTGCTGCCGCCGCTCATTTTCGAGGCGGCGCTGCAGCTCAAATGGTCGCCGTTTCGCGACGACCTGCCGGTGACGGCGACACTGGCATTTCCCGGCGTGCTGCTCACTGGGGCCGTCATCGCGGCCGGCATGCATTTTATCGCCGGGTGGACCTGGCCTGGCTCGGCGCTGTTCGGGGCGCTGATCGCGGCGACGGACCCGGTCTCCGTCATCGCCGCTTTCAAGGAGACGAAGGTCGCCGCGCGGCTCAGCCTTCTGGTGGAGTCCGAAAGCCTGCTGAACGATGGCGCCGCGGCGGTCGCGTTCGCGATCGTCGTTGCCACCGTGCATGGCGACGGGGTCCACGCGACGGCGGTGCTGGGATCGCTGCTGTGGATGGTGTTCGGGGGCCTGGCCGTCGGCGTTGTCGTGGCCGGCGCCGCGCTGCTCGCCGCCGGGCGCACGGACGACCACCTGGTGGAAATCACGCTCACCACGATTGCGGCCTACGGTTCGTTCCTGCTCGCCAACCGTGTCGGCATGTCCGGGGTCCTGGCGGCGCTGGCGGCGGGGATGGTGGTCGGCAATGTCGGCTGGAAGGGCTGGATGGGCTGCTCCATTTCCACGGCCGGCCGCGGGCACATCCTTTCATTCTGGGAATACGCGGCGTTCCTGGCCAACTCCATCGTGTTCATCCTGATCGGGGTGCACGAGGCGAGTGCCGCGAGCGGACTTTTCACGCCGGCCGCGGCGCTGGCGATCGGGTTGGTTCTCATCGGCCGGATCGCCTCGGTCTACCCGCTTTGCGCGCTGTTCGCGTCGTCACGCCTGAAGGTCGACCTGCGCCACCAGCATGTTCTGGTCTGGGGCGGGCTCAGAGGGGCGCTGGCGCTCGCCCTGGCGCTGGCGGTACCGGATGCCGTCGCCGAGAAGGGAGCGATCATCGTCGCCGCCTTCGCGGTCGTCGCCTTTTCCGTCTTCGCCCAGGGACTGACGATGCCCTGGCTGCTCGGGCGCCTCGCGCTGACGCGCCCGGCAGCCCACGCCCGTCGCGGCGAGGATGCGCGGGTGAGCCGGTAGGCCGCGCCGGCCCGACCGTCCCGCTGCCAGCCGCGGACAGCGGCCGCCGGGCTTTCTTTTAGGGGGCCTGCGATGTATCTGCGCCGCGCCATGACCGCGGTTTTCCCTGCCCCCGTTGCCGACACGGCCACCAAGCTGGTGCTTGCCCTGCCCAAGGGGCGCATCCTCGCCGAGTGTGCGCCGGTGCTGGCGCGCGCGGGCATCGTGCCCGATCCGGCCTATGCCGACGAAGGCAGCCGCGCGCTGCGCTTCGCGACCAACGAGGAAGGGCTCGACGTCATTCGCGTCCGCTCCTTCGACGTCGCGACCTTCGTGGCGTTCGGGGCGGCGGCGATCGGCATCTGCGGCGCGGACGTGCTGATGGAGTTCGACTACCCCGAGATCTACGCGCCGCTCGACCTCGGCATCGGGGTGTGCCGGATCTCGGTGGCGGAGCCGCGCGCGACCGCGGGGCAGGACGACCCGGCCACCTGGTCGCGCGTGCGGGTGGCGAGCAAATACCCCAATGTGACGCGCCGGCATTTCGCGCAGCGCGGCATCCAGGCCGAGGTGGTGGAGCTGAACGGTGCGATGGAACTGGCGCCGACGCTCGGGCTGTCGCGGCTGATCGTCGATCTCGTGGCCACGGGCTCGACGCTCAAGGCCAACGACCTCGTGGAGACGGAGGTGATCGCGCCGGTGACGTCGCGGCTGATCGTCAACCGCACGGCGCTGAAGACCAACCCGGAGCTGGTCGGCGGCTGGATCCAGCGGTTCCGCCAGGCGCTCGGCTGATGCAGCGGCTTGCGACGGCGGAGCCGGATTTCGCGGCGCGGTTCGCGGAACTGCTGGGGCAGGCGCGGGAGACGACGGAGAACGTGGCCGGGCCGGTCGCGGCGATCATCGCCGATGTCCGCGCGCACGGGGACGCCGCGCTGGCGGCGCTCACCCGGAAGTTCGACCGGCACGACCTGAAGCTGCGCGTGACGCAGCAAGAGGTCGAGGCCGCGTGCGGCGCCATCGCGCCCGAACTGATGCGGGCGCTGGAGACGGCGGCGACGCGCATCGAGGCGTTCCATCGCGCGCAGATGCCGCAGGACCTGCGGATGACAGACGCGGCGGGGCTCACGCTCGGCATGCGCTGGGGCGCGCTCGAAGCAGTCGGGCTCTATGTGCCCGGCGGCAAGGCGGCGTATCCGTCCTCCGTGCTGATGAACGCCATCCCGGCGCGCGTGGCGGGCGTTTCGCGCATCGCGATGTGCGTGCCGGCGCCTGGCGGCGTGCTGAACCCGCTGGTGCTGGCGGCGGCGCGGCGGGCCGGCGTGGCCGAGATCTACCGCGTCGGGGGCGCGCAGGCGGTCGCGGCGTTTGCTTACGGAACGGCAACGATCGCGCCGGTCGATCGCATCGTGGGGCCGGGCAATGCGTTCGTCGCGGAGGCGAAGCGCCAGGTGTTCGGCCGCGTCGGCATCGATTCCGTCGCCGGCCCCTCCGAGGTGGTGGTGCTGGCGGACGCGGCGAACGATCCGGCGCAGGTGGCGATGGACCTGCTGGCGCAGGCCGAGCACGACGAGGCGGCGCAGGCGATCCTGGTCACCGACGACGCCACGTTCGCGGAGCGGGTGGAGCGGGCGGTGGAGGTGGCGCTGCAAGCCTTGCCGCGGGCCGCCATCGCCGGCGCCTCCTGGCGCGCGCACGGCGCGATCATCGTGCTGCGCGGCTGGGACGAGGCGCCGGCGCTGGTCGATCGGCTGGCGCCCGAGCACCTTGAGATCATGACCGCACAGCCCGAGGCGCTGTTCGCGCGCATCCGCCATGCCGGTGCGGCGTTTCTTGGCGCCTGGTGCCCGGAAGCGATCGGCGACTATGTCGGCGGGCCGAACCATGTGCTGCCGACGGGGCGGACGGCGCGCTTCTCCTCGGGGCTGTCCGTCTTCGACTTCCTCAAGCGCACGACCTGGATCGCGTCCGGGCCGGAGGGGCTCGCCGCGGTGGGGCCGGCAGCCGTGGCGCTGGCCGAGGCGGAAGGGCTGGACGCGCACGCACGCAGCGTGGCACTCCGGCTTGACGCTGCGCGGGCACGGGGCGCATAGGTCCGCACCCCCAGGCAAGAGGCCCGATGTCAAAGGAAGACATGATCGAGTTCAGCGGCACCGTGACGGAGCTGCTACCCAACGCGATGTTCCGCGTGAAGCTCGATAATGAACACGTCATCCTCGCGCATACCAGCGGCAAGATGCGCAAGAACCGCATCCGCGTGCTGGCCGGCGATCGCGTCAACGTTGAGATGACGCCCTACGACCTCACCAAGGGTCGGATCACGTTCCGGTTCAAGTAGGCTGGCGGGTTCGGGCCGGAACCCGATGACGCTGATCCTGGCCTCCGCGAGCCCGCGGCGGCGCGAGTTGCTGGCACAGATCGGCATCACCCCCGACATCATCCGCGACCCCGGCGTCGACGAGACGCCGCTGCCGGGCGAGGTGCCGCGTGCGCTCGCGCTGCGCCTCGCGCGGGCGAAGGCGGTGGCGGAGCCAGGCGCGTTCGTGCTCGCGGCCGACACGGTGGTGGCGGCGGGGCGGCGCATCCTCGGCAAGCCCACGGACGAGGTCGAGGCGCGGCGTTTCATCGCGCTGCTTTCCGGGCGGCGGCACCACGTGTTGACCGCCGTCGTCGTGGTGGCGCCGGACGGGCGGCGGGGCGAGCGCCGGAGCGAGAGCATCGTCACCTTCGCGCGCCTCTCGCCGGCCGAGATCGACGCCTATGTCGCGACCGGCGAATGGCGTGGCCGAGCCGGCGGATACGCCATCCAGGGCCGTGCGGCGGCGTTCACCCGGCAGTTGCTCGGTAGCTACTCCGGCGTGGTGGGGCTGCCGCTGTGGGAGACGGCGAGCCTGCTGCGCGGGCTGGGGTACCGATGAGCACCGAGATCCGCGCGAGCGCCTCGCCGGGCGAGGTGCGCATCGCGGTGCTGCGGGACGGGGTGTTGTGGGACTATGCGCTGTGGCGGCCTGGCCGGCCTGATGGCGTGGGGGATGTGCATCGCGGGCGCATCGTCTCGCGCGTGGCGGCGCTGGCCGGCAGCTTCGTCGAGATCGCGAACGGCATCGGGTTCCTGCCGGAAAGCGAAGCCAGGCACCCCGAGGGCACCGTGCTGGGCGTGCGGGTGACGCGGGCGGCGCATGGCGGCAAGGGGCCGCGGCTCGCCGCCGCCGAGGTGCCGCCGGGCCCGGTGGGGCTGGTCGCGCGCGGGCCGAACCCGATCGAGGAGTTGCGGGCGCGCTACCCCGGCGCGGCGTTTCTCGCCGATGCGCGGGAACTGGGCGGCGCCTTCGTGCCGCGCGGCTTTTGCGAGGCGCTGGAGGCAGAGGCCGCGGCGCTGGCCGAGCCGGAGATGGCCCTGCCCGGCGGCGCGCGCGCCACGTTCACGATCACGCCGGCGCTGACCGCGATCGACGTCGACCTCGCCGGCTTCGCCGCGGGCGGCCTTGCCGCGGGCGGGAAGGCGGCGTCGCACCGGGCGCTGAACCTGGCGGCGATCCCTGAACTCGTGCGCGCGATCCGGCTGCGCAACCTCGGCGGCGCGATCCTGGTTGATTTCGCGGGGCTGCCGGGCAAGCGGCGAAAGCTGCTGGGCGAGGCTCTGGCCGCGGCACTGGCGGAGGATCCACTCGGCGCCACGCTGCTCGGCTTCTCGCACCTGGGGCTCGCGGAAATACGGCGCCCACGCGTGCGCCCGCCGCTCGCGGAGCTACTGGAAGGGCCGCATGCCGAGGGGCTGTCGGCGCTGCGCGTGGCGGCGCGGGAAGCGGCGGCGATGCCGTCTCGTGTGCTGGCGCTGCGGGCCGCGCCGGCGATCCTGGCGGCGCTGGAGGCCGATCCCGTGGCGCTGGCGCAATACCAGGCGGCGGCCGGGCGGGCGCTTGCCTTGCGCGCCGATCCGGCGCTGCGCGGCTGGAGGCTCGAGGATGGCTGAACGGGCGATGGTGTGCCCGGTCTGCCGGCGCCCGCTGGATGCGGCGATGCGTGGGGGGCGCGCTGCGCCGTTCTGCTCGCCGCGCTGCGCCGATGTGGATCTCGGGCGCTGGCTGGGCGAGGCCTACCGCCTGCCAGCCGAGGCGCAAGAAACCGTGCCGGAGGGCGAGAGTCCGGGTTGATCGGGTCTCGCGCCTGGGTTATCCCCGCGCGGCCGTCGCAGGGCGGCTGCCCAGGGGCGCGCCCCGTGGGCGTGCCTTGAATGGGCCCAGGTAGCTCAGTTGGTAGAGCATGCGACTGAAAATCGCAGTGTCGGTGGTTCGATTCCGCCCCTGGGCACCATTTTTCCCAGTGAAGCCAAATTGCCGGGATACCCGCCCCTGGCGCTCGCCTGGCGAGAGCGAGGCTGGGTAACACGCGGATAACAGTCGCGGCGGCAGGCGTAGGGCGGCGTGCCTTATCGCCCCGATTGTTGGTTCTTGTGTGGCGTTAGCGGTTGGCGGCGCGCTCCGGTTGCGCCGCGACCATTCGCCGCGAGCGCCATATCGTTGGCGTGGGTGCCACTGCACGCCGCCTATGTCGTCGCCAACTTCAGGGAGACGCAGCTCACCCATGTCCGCCCCGGCGAGCCCGTGCGCCCGCGCACCGATGCCCTGCCCGGTGCCCGCGTCGCCGGCCACCGCGCTTTCAACCAGGAACGGATAATCCTTCCGGGATTTCCGGGATTTTCCAGCGCGGGCGCAAGCCGCATGCTCCCGCCGTCCCGCAGAAGGTCCCGTCCCATGACCACCGCGCCCGCCACCGCCGCTTCCGAGACCGTGCCCCTGCGCACCTGGCTCGCCGTCATCGGTGCCACCCTCGGCGCCTTCATGGCGGTGCTGAACATCCAGATCACCAACGCCGCCCTGCCCGACATCCAGGGCGCGATCGGCGCCGGGATCGATGACGGCGGCTGGATCTCCACCTCCTACCTCATCACCGAGATCGTGGTGATCCCGCTTACCGGCTGGCTCGCCCGCGCATTCTCGGTGCGCCTCTACCTGCTCGTGAACGCGGCGCTGTTCCTCGTCTTCTCCGTCGCCTGTGCCTTCGCCGGCAACCTCGGCCAGATGATCGTGCTGCGCGGCTTCCAGGGTTTTTCCGGCGGCGTGCTGATCCCGATGGCCTTCACCATCATCATGACCACGCTGCCGAGGTCGCGCCAGCCGATCGGGCTCGCCCTGTTCGCCATCTCCGCCACCTTCGCGCCCGCGATCGGCCCCACCATCGGCGGCTGGCTCAACGACAATTACGGCTGGCAGTTCATTTTCTACGTCAACCTCGTTCCCGGCGCGGTGATGCTCGGCAT
The DNA here is from genome assembly GCA_963764465.1 of uncultured Pseudomonadota bacterium. Taxonomy (GTDB): domain Bacteria; phylum Pseudomonadota; class Alphaproteobacteria; order Acetobacterales; family Acetobacteraceae; genus JAJXXT01. The sequence goes on from CAVXSO010000002.1 coordinate 646,114, forward strand.
GCTCGCCGTCTCCCTGCCCGCAACGCCGATGCGCCTCTCCCTGCTGCGCCAGGGCGACTGGCCCGGCATCGCCACCATGGCGATCGGCCTCGCCTGCCTGCAGACCATGCTCGAGGAGGGCAACAAGGACGACTGGTTCGGCTCGCCCTTCATCCTGCACCTGGCCATCGTCGCCGCGGTCATGCTGCCGCTGTTCGTGGCGATCGAACTCACCTCGCCGCGCCCGCTGCTCAACCTGCGCCTGCTGCTGCGCCGCAATTTCGGCTTCGGCACCGCCGCCAACTTCCTCCTCGGTGTCGCCCTCTACGGCTCCATCTTCGTCCTGCCGCTCTACCTCTCCCAGACCCAGGGCTACGACGCGCAGCAGATCGGCGAGGTGCTCGCCTGGACCGGCCTGCCGCAACTGCTGCTGATCCCGCTGGTCCCGCGCATGATGCGGCGCATCGACGCGCGCCTGCTGGTCGGCGTCGGCTTCGCCCTGTTCGCGGCCAGCGCCTTTGCCACCACGCATCTGGACGCCAACTTCGCCGGCCCGCAATTCATGCTGCCCAACATCATCCGCGCCATCGGCCAGGCCCTGGTGCTGACGCCGCTCTCCGCCGTCGCCACCGCCGGCATGGAGGCGGAGAACGCCGGCTCGGCCTCGGCGCTGTTCAACATGATGCGCAACCTCGGCGGCGCCATCGGCATCGCGGTGCTGCAGACCGTCTATACCCGCCGCGAGCAGTTCCACTCCAACGTCATCACCACCGCCCTCTCCACCTCCAGCGACGCGCTGCACATGCGGCTCAACCAGTTCGCGCAATACTTCATGGCGCACGGCCTCTCCGATGCGGCGCTCGCCCAGCGCGAGGCGATCGTCGCCCTCGGCCGCGCCGTGAAGCACCAGGCCGCCATCATGGGCTTCGCCGACACCTTCTTCATCCTCGGCGCCGTCCTCCTCGCAGCCCTCCTCGCCACCGCCTGCCTGCGCAAGCCCGACCATCTGAGCGCCGGCGGCGCCCACTGAGCCGACCGTTCCGCTTCGGCAACGCCAACCCCATCCGCAAGGAATCCCGCTCATGAACCAACTCAAAGGCAAGCGCGCCCTGATCACTGGCGGCTCCAGCGGTATCGGATTGGCGACCGCGAAGGCCTTCCTCGCCGAGGGTGCTCGCGTCGCCATCACCGGATCGAACGCCGGGACGTTGCACCAGGCCGCCGCATCGCTCGGTGGCGAGGCTGTCACCATCCTGGCGGATGCCGGTGACATCGCGGCCCAGGCCACGATCGCGCGCAGTGTGCGTGAGGCGTTCGGCGGGCTCGACGCGCTGTTCGTCAACGCCGGGGTTGGCGATTTCAGGCCGGTGGAGCAATGGGACGAGCAGGGCTTCGACCGTTCGTTCGCGGTCAACGTCAAGGGGCCCTTCTTCCTGATCCAGGCGCTGTTGCCCGACTTCGCCAACCCCGCCTCGATCGTTCTCAACGCGTCGATCAACGCCCGCATCGGCATGCCCGCGTCGAGCGTCTACGCGGCGACCAAGGCGGCGCTGGTGTCGCTCGCGCGCACCTTGTCGGGCGAACTCATCGGGCGCGGCATCCGCGTGAACGCGGTCAGCCCCGGTCCCATCGCGACACCGCTGCACGAGAAGATCGGCCTGGTGGGCGACACGCTGGATGGCCTGATCAGCCAGATCCCCCTGGGGCGGCGGGGCCGGCCGGAGGAGATCGCGCAGGCAGTCGTGTTCCTCGCCTCCGAGGAAGGCGCATTCACCGTCGGCAGCGAGTTCGTCATCGACGGCGGCATGAGCAATATCTAGGTGCCTGGTTTGGGGCTTTGATGGCGCAGTCCTCCCACGCGAGGGGAGCGAAGCGCTATGGGCCAGGTTCGTCACGGCAGTGCCGCAACGACAGCGGCGGTTCGTCGAGCGATGCAGCACGGTGAAGTGAGCGTGAGAGCGTGCGCCAGGTGTCACGGCACCAGCCAGAAGACCGTGGTGACGTGGAAGCGGCGCAGCTCGGTCACCGACCGGCCGGCAGCGCCACGAGGCTGGCCCGCGTTCGTGGCGCCAGCTCTGTGGGAGTTGGCTGAGTCCATTGGGCGGGGCAAGGCAAGCGCACCCGGCGTTTGCACCGGCAGCGCGGCAAGGCCACAGTGCTTCGCCAATGACGACAATCGAGCGGGGGCACGTTGGACACGACACCTGCGCAGTCAATCCAGGCGACCTTGTCGGAGCGCTTCGGCGAGAACCTCGCTGTTGATCCAGCCCTGCCGGGACTGGCGGAGCTGGCCATCATCGCCGGTCATCGTTCGCACCGGCGCTATCTGCCACGGCCCGTCGCGCCGGAATTGCTGCGTCTCCTGTGTGCCTGCGCGCTTTCGGCGCCGTCAAAGAGCGACCTGCAGCAATGCGATATCGTCGTCGTCAGCGACACGAAGATCCGCAGGGCGATCGTCGCTACCATCCCCGACATGCCCTGGATCGAAACGGCGCCAGCGTTCCTGATCTTTGTCGCCAATGGTGAACGGCTGCCGCAGCTCGCCGGGATGCGCGCCAAGCCATTTCCGAACGACCATCTCGACGCGTTTTTCAACGCCTCGGTCGATGCCGCGATCGTGCTTGCGAATTTCATCCGCGCGGCGGAGACGGTCGGGCTCGGTTGCTGCCCCATCAGTGCCATCCGGGACCACCCGCACGTCATCGACGAGCAGCTGCGCCTGCCGCGCCGCGCGGTTCCGGTTGCGGGGCTCTGTCTGGGCTGGCCGGCCGAGCCCGGCGAGATCACGCCGCGGCTTTCGCTGCACACGACGGTGATCGAGAACCGTTACGCCGACCATGACCTGGCGGGCGAGATCGATGCCTATGACCGGCGCCGCGCGCGGTTGCGACCCTACCGGCGCCAACGTAACGTCGCTCGCTGGGGGGAGACGCCGTTCTATGGGTGGTCGGAGGACAAGGCGCGGCAATATGCCGAGCCAACGCGCACCGGCTTTGGCGACTTCGTCCGCGGCAAGGGATTTTGCCTCGATTAGGCGGCCGTCACCGCGGCGAGCGGCGCGGACGAAAAGCAAGGGAGAAACCGAGGGATGAAGACGCTCTTCGACAAAGTGTGGGACAATCACATCGTCGCGCGTGAAGAAGACGAGACGCTTCTGTACGTCGATCGCTGCCTGATTCACGAAGGCTCGCGGCACACATTCGACACTTTGCACGAACGCGGCCTCGGCGTTGCGCATCCCGACAAGGTCTTTGCGTTCTCCGACCATTATATTCCGACCGACCCACAGGCGCGTGCCCGTGGTGTCGCCAACCTCGCGGATCCCGACATCCGGAACATGATCGAACTCCTGGCCCGCAACACCGACGAATATGGCATCGCCAGGTTTGGCTGGGGGGACGAGCGGCAGGGCATCCTCCACGTGGCTGGCCCCGAGCTCGGGTTGAGCCAGCCGGGCATCGTGCTGGTTGGCGCTGACTCCCACACCTCGACGCATGGCGCGTTCGGGAATCTCTCCTTTGGCATCGGCTCCTCGGAAACCACGCACGTGGTGGCGACGCAGACGATCTGGCAGCGCCGGCCGGACACGCTGCGTATCACGATCGATGGGACACTCGGCTTCGGGGTCACGGCCAAGGACATCATCCTCGCCGTGATCGCGAAAATCGGGATCGGCGGCGCGATTGGCTACGCCATCGAGTATGCCGGCTCCACCATCGCACGGATGTCGATGAACGAACGGATGACGATCTGCAACATGTCGATCGAGGCGGGCGGCCGGGCCGGCATGATCGCACCGGACGACACGACCTATCAGTTTCTTGCCGGGCGTCCGTACGTGCCCCAGGAGGCGGCCTGGGACGCGGCGCTCACGTTCTGGCGCACGCTTCCTTCCGACGCCGGCGCCAGGTTCGGCAAGGACGTGGAACTCGATGCCGCCAGCGTCGCGCCCATGGTGACGTGGGGAACCAACCCGGAGCAGGCACTGCCAATCAGCGCGCACGTACCGGACCCTGGACGCGAGACGAACCTGGAACGGCGAGGCGAATACGGTAAGGCGCTGGCCTACATGGACCTGCAACCGGGGATGCGGCTCACTGACATCGCGGTGGATCGGGTCTTCATCGGTTCCTGCACCAACGGACGCATCGAGGATATCCGCGCCGCCGCGAATGTGGCCAGGCTCGGGCGCGCCGTCGTTCCCACCTGGGTCGTCCCCGGTTCCGAAGGCGTCAAGCGCCAGGCGGAAGCGGAGGGGCTGGATCGCATCTTCGCCGAGGCCGGCTTCGAGTGGCGCGATGCCGGATGCTCCATGTGCACCGCGATCAACGGCGACCAGCTCAGGCCGGGCGAGCGCTGTGCATCGACGTCGAACCGGAATTTCCAGGGGCGGCAAGGCCCGGGCGGGCGCACACACCTGATGAGCCCCGCGATGGCCGCGGCCGCGGCACTCCGCGGCTGCCTCGTGGATGTGCGCGAGCTGGGTGGAAGGAACTAGACGCAATGGACAAGTTCGTCACTCTTTCCGGGATTGCCGTGCCGCTCGACGAGGCGAATCTGGATACCAATCAGCTGTGCCCGACACGCTTCAACAAGGTGCCGAGGGGCCCGCGCTTTCGTGACATCCTGCTGCACGACCGCCGCTTCAATGCCGACGGCTCGGAGAAGCCGGACTACATCCTCAACCAGGCGCCGTATCGCGACGCGGTGATCGCGGTGGCCGGGCGTAATTTCGGGGTTGGCTCTTCGCGGGAGACCGCGGTTTTCGGGTTGATGGAGTTTGGCATCCGTTGCGTTGTGGCGCCGAATTTCGGCGATATTTTCTACAACAACTCGCTCAAGAACGGTCTCTTGCCGGTCCGTCTCGCTCCCGCGACGGTGGAGTTGCTGATCCGCCAGCTGGTCGCGCAGCGCGGGGCGCGGATGGCCGTCGATCTTCCGAGCCAGGCGGTTACCGGGCCGGACGGCGCGGTCCATGGTTTTGATATCGCATCGTTGAGCAAGAAGCGTCTGCTGCGGGGGCTCGACGAGATCGCGCATACCCAGGAGTACGGCGATGCGATCAGGCGTTTCGAGCAGAGCCACGCCGCGGCCTTCCCCTGGCTGCGGACCTGAGCGGCAGATGCTCCTGGCGTGACGTGGTGCGCCGGGTCTTGTGAAAACCCGGCGCACGTTGCTCCGTGCCCGCGCTATTGGGCCGTCAGCAGCGCCTTGTGCCTATCGAAGACGGCAAAGGCGCTCGTGACCTCCGCTAGCGATTTCTCCTGGCCGAGCCAGTCGGTCCCGATGCCCTGCTTTTTCGCGCTGGCGAGGTAGGCGGGGTCCTGGAGCACCTTTCTGTAGGCGTCGTGCAGCCGGGCGTATTGATCGGGGTGCCTGGTCTTGAGATCGGCATAGGTGATCAGGGCGCGCATCGAGCTCGGCACGTAATCCACCGTCGCGTTGTCGGCTTTCAGCTCGTCACTGACGGTCGGTGCGTTGTGCAGCGCCGGCATCGGGGCGTCGTTGAAGACCGCGACCGGCTTAAGGAGCCCAAGCATGCCAAGACTTGCTTCCGCCGAGACCACGCCGTAGTCGAGCTGGTTGCCAGCGAGCGCGGTCCGCAGGGGCGCGCTTGCCTCGTAGGTCACCAGACGGATCGCCGAGGGCGGAAGCTTCAGGCTTTCGATGAGAATTTGCGAATTGAAATACTCCCCGGAATCGCGCACCACGCCGCAGCTCACGGTGCCGGGATGCGCCTTGACCGCGTCGATGATCGACCGGAACGTTTGGAACCGGCCATGTTTCGGGACGAAGACGGCGCTCTTGTCGGTCCATTGCACGTTGAGCACGTCGAAATCGCTGAGATGAAAGCCGGCATGGAACTTGTTCATGTCGAAGTACCAGTACGGCGAAGGGCCCGAGACCAGCAGCGTGTTGCCGTTGTGTTCCTGGCTCAGAAAGTATTCGGTTCCCAGGAGCATCGCGCCGCCTGCCTTGTCGAGGACATTGACAGGGACGCCGAGTTCCCGGCTGAGCGCCGGGGCCAGGCTGCGCGCCATGTGGTCGAAGCCACCGCCGGCTTTCGTGGTGACGACGATCGTAATCGGCTCGGTCGGCCAGGTGGCGGCCGAGGCCCGCCGCGGGCCAAGTCCCGCCGCGGATCCCGCGGCGGCGAGCAGCGAAAGAAACGGACGGCGGCCAATCCTCGTGACCGATCCGGTCTTCCAGCCGCTGCCCTTGCCGCCCGGTGCGGCCAGCGTTGTTCTCGTCATGAAAGCGTCCCCCGTCGGTGTCATGGATTTGTTCCGGCCGTTGCGACCGGTATCATCTTGCGCCGGCGCCAAAATCGCAGCACCGGCTTCCCAAACAGCGAGAAAAGCAGCAGCACCAGCAGCACCAGGGCAATCGGCCGGCCGGCGAAATAGTCGAGCTGCCAGCCGCCGCTGATCTGATAGGTCTGCAGCAGGTTGACCTCGACCTTGCCACCCAGGATCAACCCGACGACGCATGCCGGCACCGAGTATTCGTGCCGCTGCATGAACCAGCCCACGAACCCGAACACGACCATGGTAAGCGGGCCGGCCATGTTGCCCGAGAGCCCGTAGGAACCGAACGTCGCGAGGACGAGGATCAGCGGAATCAGGATGCGCACGGGAATGCGGATCACGTTCGCCATCAGCCCGATCAGGCCGATGCCGAGCGCGAGCATGATCGCGCCCTGCACGATATTGTTGAGGATGATCGCGTACACGATGTCCTTGGATGCATCCAGAAATTGCGGGCCGCTGGTCACGTCGTGCAGTGACAGTGCGGCCAGCATGACGGCCGATGACGCGCCGCCCGGGATGCCGAGGGCCAGCAGAGTGGCCATCGATCCGGCTTCGGAGCTCGCATTGCCGGCTTCCGCCGCAATCACGCCCTTTGGGTTGCCCTTGCCGAAGCTCGCGGGGTCCTTGTCGCTGCGCCGTGTTTCCGCATAGGAGACCAGATTGCACACCGCCGCGCCGACGCCTGGCAGGCCGCCCACCGTGGCGCCAATCAGGAGGCCGCGCAGGATAACGACCGGGTGGCGCAGCGCGACCAGCATGCCGCGCGAGATCTCACGCACATTGACCGTGCGCAGGTCCGATCGCGCCACGAGGTAGCTGGTTCCCGCGAGATTGAAGAGCTCGCTTGCCGCGAACAGGCCGATCATGGCGGGCACCACGGGCACGCCGTCCAGCAATTGCGGCAGGTTGAAGGTTCCGCGGATGACATCGCGTGGGCTGAGCCCGATGGTTGCGATCAGGATGCCAATGAGCCCGGAAACCAGGCTGCGCGACAGGTAGCGGCCGCGCAGGGCCGCGATCAGCGTCAGGCCCCACAACATGAGCAGCAGCATCTCGAGCGGGCCAAGCCGCAGCACGGCGTGCGAAATCAGGCCGATCCCAAAAAACAGGATCAGATACGCCCCCATGTGCCCCAGCGTCGATGCGGCGAGCGCCAGGCCAAGCGCGGTATTGTGCTCGCCGCGCTGTGTCATCGGGTAACCGTCGAACGAGGTCGCGACCGCGGCCGGCGAGCCCGGTACGCCCATCAGGATCGCCGGGATGGCAACGCCGAATGCCGCGCCGGTGTAGATCGCGGTCATGAAGATCAGCGAGGACAGCAGGCTCATCCACAGCGTCGCCGGCAGCACGATGGCGAGGATCAGCGCGGATGACACCCCGGGAATGGCGCCGCCGAGCATGCCGAGCGCGATTCCAGGGATCGTCAGCATCCAGGCGCTGTAGGAACTTCCGAGAAGATGGAGCGCCGACTGCAGCGCCGGCCAATCGATCATAGGGCTCTCCAGAGGGCGCGTGCGATCCCGAGCGGCATCGGAAATGTCAGCAGCGCGAGTGCCGCGATGCTGATCGCGATCGCGGTGGCGAGAGCGAGCGCGAACGAAAAGGCCACGCGTCGTTCGCCCAGCAGCCACAGCGTCGCGAGCGTGAAGACGAAGCTCGAAATATCGAAGCCGGCGTAGGGCATTGCCGCGACAAACAGCGTGAACAGCACCATCAGCGCGAGCACGGTCCCGATCGAGCTGCTCCGGAATCGCCCCGGTGGCGCATGCGCCGCCTGTCCGGCCTCATCCGCGGTGTTCGTTACGGCAGCCGATCTTCTTGCGCCGGGGATCTCGGTGGACGCGATATAGAGCAGCAGAACCGTCGCGACGATCCCGACCGGCCCGATGAGGATGAGATTGCTGAAGGTTGCCGAAGCCGCGGCCGCGGTCGAGAGATACCAGACGACGAATGCGAGAAAAATCGCCAGGAGACAGAGATGCTCCCAATCCGCGCTTTTCGACCGCTCCCGCGGCAACTGCAACTCTGTCGGCATGAGCGGTCGGACGTTTCCTGTGCGAGCGGTATGCCGGCTCGCTGTTTGACTTCAGTATAATAGGCATTTCGAAAATGCGGCAAGCGGATGCGGAGTTCGCGCGCGCGTCGCCGGCGCGCTTGCCCGCGGTTCGAAGGTTTCCAATCCGACGGCCGCCTGCGGTCGATCGCGGGGCGGCGGAGGCGATGTGGGCGGGCTGCGTCGCTTCGCGGTCACGCGCCACGAGCGCCGCGACCGGATGGACGAGGCACTTGCGTCACCAGTGTCTGCCGGCGCGACAGGCGGCTGAGTTCGGCGTGCAGCACCGCGATGAAGGATTCGCTCGCCGGTGACAGCGAGCGCCCGGCGCGATGGACGACCTGGATATCGCGCACGATGTCCGGCTGAACCAGGCGGCGCATCGCCAACCGCGACGGGCTGCTGGCGCGGGCGACGGAGGGCAGGACGGCGATGCCGAGCCCCGCCGCGACCATGGCGAGCGCGCTCGCGATCTGCGCTACTTCGTAGGCCGGGTGCAGCGCCACCCCGGCTTCCCCGGCCGCCGTCTCCACCAGCTGGCGAAGCCCGCTCTGTCGCGTCAACGCGATCAACGCCTCGCCGGAGAGCGCTGCCCACGGAACGGCGCGCTGCCCCGCCAGCCTGTGGCCGGCGGGGCAGAACAGCACCAGCCGGTCCTGCGCGATCGGATGGAGCGCCAGATCCTCCTGCCCGGCCGCGACCGTTCCGATGGCGAAATCGGCCTCGCCGGAGCGCACGCGGGCCAGCAGGTCTTGCGTGCCGCCATCGAGCAGCGCGATGGCGATGCCGGGATGGCGTGCGCGATGCGCGGCGATGGCGCGCGGCAGGAGCGTGGTCGCGAGCAGCGGCGGAGCGAAGACCGTCAGCCGGCCATTGCGCCGCTCTGCCAGGTCCCGCGCCTCGCGCAGCGCCGCTTCGAGCCCGGCCAGGACGCGGGAGGCCTGGGCGGCGAAGGCACGGCCGGCCTCGGTCGCCTCGACGCGGCGCGTGGTGCGGTCGAGCAGGCGCAGGTCGAGCTCACGTTCGAGATCGGCAACGAGCATGGAGACCGCGGATTGCGAGAGGCCGAGCTGCCTGCCGGCGCGAGTGAAGCTCGAGCGCTCGCCGACGGCGAGGAAGGCCTGGAGCTGGCGGAGGGTGATATTCATATTCGTAGCCGATCAATTCATCAGTGATATGAGTTTGTCTGATCAGTCGGGCCGCGTCTAGCATCGGCGGATGCAGGATGCCGCAGCCGCCGCGATGATCGCCGATGGCCCGCACGCCTCGCTGCTCGGGCAGAGCCTTCGCCGGCGCGAGGACGCGGCGCTGCTGCGCGGCGCCGGGCGGTTTCTCGCCGATATCGTCATGCCGGATTGCCGCGAGATCGTCTTCGTGCGCGGCGCCGAACCCGGCACGCTGAAGCGGATCCGGACCGAGGCAGCGCGCGGCATGCCGGGTGTCATCGGCATCTTCACCGCATCGGACCTCGCGCTTGCAGGGGAGGCCGCGGTCAATCCGCTCGCGCCGGCACTCACCGTGGCGCCGCTGCCCGTGCTCGCCGGGTCGCGGATTGGCGCCTGTGGCCAGCCGGTGGGCGCGGTGGTCGCCCGCAGCCTTGCCGAGGCCATGCTGGCGGCCGAGGCGGTCGAGGTGGAGATCGCGAGCGGCGATGCGTCGCCGCCGGGTGGGTTTGCGGAGCGATGGGCGTGCGACGCCATGCCGCAGGCCGCGGTGCGCGCCGCCGTGCGGTTGCGCCATGCCAGGCTCGCGGCGATGCCGATGGAGCCGCGTGGCGCACTCGCGACGTGGGACACGAAGACGCCGCTTCTCGTGGTCTGGCTGCAGACGCAGTCGCCGCATCGCGCGCGCGACGACCTCGCCGCCATTCTCGGCGAGCCGGTGCGCAACGTTCGCGTCGTCGCGCCCGATGTTGGTGGTGCGTTTGGCGCGCGGGCCTCGATCGGCGCGGAGGAGGTGTTCACCGCCTGGGCCGCGCGGCATCTCGGCGGCGCGGTGCGCTGGCGTGGCACGCGCGCCGAGGAACTGCTCGCGGGACCGCACGGGCGCGGACTCGAGAGCGAGGGCGAGCTGGCGCTGGCCGCGGACGGGCGGATGCTTGGCCTGCGCGCGCGGGTACGCGCGCCGATGGGGCACTGGATGCCTTACAGCGCCGTGGTGCCGGGCCGCAACGCGGCGCGCGTGCTGCCCGGCCCCTACGACGTGGCCGCGCTCGACATCGCGGCGGAAGGCCACGCCACGGCGACGGCGCCAATGGGCATCTATCGCGGTGCCGGCCGGCCGGAGGGCGCGATGCTGATGGAGCGCCTGGTGGACGCCGCGGCACGCCGGCTGGGCATGGACCCGGTGGCGCTGCGCCGGCGCAACCTGTTGGCGCCCGGCCAGCTGCCGCGCACGCGGGCCACGGGCACGCTGGATTCCGGGGACTTCCCGGCGCTGCTGGACCGTGCCGTGGCCCTTTCCTCCTACACGGCGCTGCGCGAGGCGCAGGCGCTGAGGCGGCAAGCGGGCGAGATCGTCGGCATCGGCGTTGCGATGTATGTCGAGCCCTGCGGCCAGGGCTGGGAGAGCGCGCGCATTGGCCTGAACAGCGACGGCTCGTTTGAGGTCGCAACCGGAACGACGGCGCAGGGCCAGGGGCGGGAGACCGCCTTCGCGCAGATCGCGGCGAGCGTGCTGCGCTGCGAGCCTGGGCAGGTGCGCGTGCGCCACGGCGACACCGCGGCGACGCCCGACGGCATCGGCGCGCTGGCCAGCCGCAGCACCGGCATTGGCGGCAGCGCGCTGCTGCGCGCCGCGGAGGCGCTGGTCGAGCGGGCGCGGCCGATCGCGGAACGGGCGCTCGGTGACGGGGCGCGCCTTGCGGCGGGCGGCTTCGAAGGTCCCGCCGGGTTTCTCCCCTGGGCCGCGCTGGCGGCACGGGCACCGGAGCCGCTCAGCGCCGAGCTGCGCTTCGTCGCCGGCGGCGAGGCGTGGAGCAGCGGCTGCTGCATCGCGGCGCTGCGCTGCGACCCGGACACGCTGGCCGCCACGGTGGAGGCGCTGACACTGGTCGACGATGCCGGGCGGGTCGTCAACCCCATGCTGGTGGAAGGACAATTGCTGGGCGGGATCGCGCAGGGGCTGGGGGAGGCGCTGCGCGAGCGCGTGGTCTACGATGCCGCGGGCCAGCTGCTGACCGGATCGCTGATGGACTACGCCCTGCCGCGCGCGGACGACATGCCGCCGCTACAACTCGCGAGCCTCGCGACGCCCACGCCGCTCAACCCGCTGGGCGCCAAGGGCGTGGGCGAGGCCGGCTGCATCGGCGTGCCGGCGGCGGTGGTCAACGCGGCGGTGGACGCGCTATCGCCCTTCGGGGTGGAGCATCTCAATATGCCGCTGACGGCGGAAAGCCTGTGGCGGGCCCGGCACGGCCTGCCGCCACGCGAGGAGGGATGAGGACATGAGCCAGTACACCCGCGCCGACGCCAAGGCCCATGCGCGCGAAAACCTGCGCGGCATCTGGGCCGCGGCGCTGACGCCGTTCCGCGCCGACCTCTCGCTCGACGAGGAGGGCTTCGCCGCCAACCTGCGCCACTGGGGCGACGCGCTCGGCATCGATGGCGTGTTCGTCGGCGGCAAGCAGGGCGAGTTCTTTTCCATGTCGGTGGAGGAACGAAAGCGCCTGTTCGACATCGCGGTGGCCGCCTGCCGCGGCCGCATGCGCACCATCATGTCCTGCTCGGACCAGAACATGGAGGTGGTGCTGGAGCTGGCGGAGCACGCGCAGAAGCACGGGGCGGACTTCATCGTCGTGCATGCGCCGGTGCTGCATTTCGTCGAGGAACGCGAGGAGGTGCTGCTCGCCTACTACCGCCGCCTGAGCCAGGCGCTCGACATCGGCATTGCGCTGTGGAGCCATCCGGACAGCGGCTACCTGATGTCGCCGGAGCTGTGCGCGGAGCTGGCGGAGCTGCCCAACATCGTCGCCATCAAGTACAGCGTGCCGCGCGGGATGTACGCGCGGCTGACCCACCTCGCCGGCGACCGGCTGATCGTCAGCACCGCTTCGGAAGCGGAATGGCTCGACAACATCCTGGAGCTGCACTGGCAGGTCTATCTCTGCTCCAGCCCGCCCTACCTGATGCAGACGGCGACGGACCGGCGCATGCGCGAGTATACCGACCTCGCCTTCGCGGGTGACGCGGTGGCGGCGCGGCTTGTGCGTGACAGCCTGGAGCCGGTGCGCGCGGCGCTGAAGCAGAGCCGGCCGGGGGCCAAGCCGCAGGCGCACCAGAAATACTGGCAGCGGCTGCTGGGCCAGGTGGGCGGCGCGGTGCGCCCGCCGATGCTGGAACTGAGCGAGCCCGAGCGTGCCGCGACGCGCGCCGCCTTTGCCGGATGCGGCCTTGGCGCCCCCGCGCGCCAGGCAGCGGAATGACCAGGGAGAAACAGCCGATGGCCAACCCGACGCTCGCGCGCAAGCCGTTCAACTTCAAGGCCTGGATCGAGGAAAACCAGCACCTGCTGAAGCCGCCGGTGGGCAACAAGCTGCTCTACCAGGATGCCTCCATGGTGGTGATGGTGGTGGGTGGGCCGAACCAGCGCGTCGATTTCCACGACGATCCCTGCGAGGAATTCTTCTACCAGCTCAAGGGCGACATGGTGCTGAAGATCGCGCAGGAGGGGCGCATCGACGACATCGTGATCCGGGAAGGCGACGTGCTGATGCTGCCGCCGCACGTGCGCCACTCGCCGCAGCGCCCGGTGCCGGGCTCCGTGGGCCTGGTGGTGGAGGGCGCGCGCCAGCCGGAACACCGCGACGGGTTCGAGTGGTACTGCTTTTCCTGCGGCGGGCTCGTGCATCGCATCGAGGTGGCGGTGAAGGACATCGTGAAGGACCTGCCGCCGCTCTATGAGGCGTTCTACGCCGACGAGAAGGCGCGCACCTGCCGCCATTGCGGCGCGGTGCATCCCGGCAAGGTGCCGCCGCCCGGCTGGGTTTCGATCTAGGGCCGCCCTGTGACGCTGCTCGCCGAACAGCTGCTCAACGGGTTGCAGCTCGGGGTGATGCTCTTCCTGATGGCGGCGGGGCTGACGCTCGTGTTCGGCATCATGGGGCTGATCAACCTCGCGCACGGCTCCTTCTACATGATCGGCGCGTTCGCCGCGGCCTGGGTGGGTGGGCGCACCGGCTCCTTCCTGCTCGCGCTGCCGGCGGGACTGGCGGCGGCGGCGGCGACCGGCATCGTGGTGGAGGCAGGGGTGCTGCGGCATCTCTACGCGCGCTCGCACATGGACCAGGTGCTGGCCACGTTCGGCCTCATCATGTTCTTCAACGAGCTGATGGCGATCCTGTTCGGGCGCACGCCGCTGCTGCTCGCGGTGCCGGGCTTTCTCTCGGGTTCCGTGCAGATCGTTCCGGGTGTGCCGTACCCCGTGTTCCGGCTCGCGATCATCGTCGCTGGCATTGCCGTCGCGCTGGCGCTGTGGTGGCTGATCGGGCGCACGCGGCTCGGCATGCTGGTGCGCGCGGGGGCAACGCATCGGGAGATGGTGCGTGCGCTCGGCGTCGATATCGCGCTGCTCTACACCGTGGTGTTCGGACTGGGCGCGATGCTTGCGGGGCTTGCCGGGGTGCTCACCGGGCCATTGCTGTCGGTACAGGTCGGCATGGGCGACAGCATCCTCATCACCACCTTCGTGGTGATCGTGGTGGGCGGTGTCGGCTCGGTGCGAGGCGCGCTTGCGGGCGCGCTGCTCGTGGGGATGGCCGATACGCTGACGCGCGCGTACCTGCCCTCGGTGCTGCATGGGTTCATGGCGGCGAGCGATGCCGACCAGCTCGCCGGCGGGCTTTCCTCCATGGCCGTCTTCGTGCTGATGGCCGTGGTGCTGCTCGTGCGGCCGCGCGGGTTGTTCCCCGCCCATGGCTGATACAAGGCGCCAGGCCTGGGTGCTGCTTGCAACTCTCGCCATCCTGATCGCCTGGCCGGTGCTGGCCGCCTTGCTCGGCATGCCGGATCTGCTGACGCTGGGCAGCCAGGTCGCGATCTATGCGATGGCGACGGCGAGCCTCGACCTGCTGATCGGTTACGCCGGGCTTCCCTCGTTTGGGCACGCGGGGTTTTTCGGTCTTGGCGCCTATGCCGTCGGCATCCTGGCGTTCCATGCCGCGGATGGCTCGCTCTTCCTCGGAATCGTTCCGGGGGCGACGCAGGCGTGGATCGTCTGGCCCGTGGCCGTCGTGGTCTGCGCGCTGGCGGCACTTGCCATCGGAGCGCTGTCGCTGCGCACCGCCGGCGTCTCCTTCATCATGATCACGCTGGCCTTCGCGCAGATGCTCTACTTCCTGTTCGTAGCGCTCAAGGTCTATGGCGGCGACGACGGTATGGGGTTCCGCCGCCGCAACGCGCTGCCCGGCATCGATCCGCGCAGTGACCTCGCCTTCTACTATGTCTGCGTGGGGGCGCTGGTGCTGGTGATGATCCTGTATCGCCGGCTGGTGCGCAGCCGCTTCGGCATGGTGCTGGAAGGCCTGCGGCAGAACGAGCGGCGCATGGCCGCGATCGGGCTGCCGGCGTATCGCGTGCGGCTGGTTGCGTTCACCATCGCGGGCGCGGGGGCGGGCCTCGCCGGCGCGCTCGATGCGAACCTGATGCGCTATGTCAGCCCGGACACGCTGCACTGGACGATGTCCGGCGACCTGATGGTGATGCTCGTGCTCGGCGGTGCCGGCTCGCTGTACGGCGCGCTCTACGGGGCCGCGGCCTTCGTCGGGCTGCAATCGGTGCTGGCGCGGTGGACGGAGCACTGGATGATCGTTCTGGGGCCGATCCTTGTTGCCGTCGTGCTGCTGGCGCGCCGCGGCATCTGGGGGGTGCTTGCCGGCTCCAGGGGTGGTGGGCGCGGATGAGCCCGCTGCTGGAGGCGCACGGGCTGATCAAGCGTTTCGGCGGGCTGCTCGCCAGCTCCGGGCTCAGCCTCGACGTGGCGGAAGGCGAGGTGCATGCGCTCATCGGCCCCAACGGCGCCGGCAAGACCACGGCGATCGGCCAGCTCGCGGGCGAGATTCGTCCCGATGCCGGCACGATCCGCCTTGCCGGACGGGACATCACGTCGCTGCCCGTGCACCGGCGCGTGCGCCTCGGCCTCACGCGATCGTTCCAGGTGACGTCGATCCTGCCGCACTTCACCACGCTCGAGAACGTGATGACGGTGCTGCTGGTGCGCTCCGGGCGTGTGTTCCGCTTCCTCGGCGCCGCGCGGCGCGAGGCGGTGCTGCGCGACGAGGCGGGGGCGATGCTCGAGCGCGTCGGCCTCGCGGCGCGTGCCGATGTGATGGCCGAGGACCTCGCGCACGGTGAGCAGCGGCTGCTGGAGCTCGCGATGGCGCTGGCGACCGGGGCGAGGCTGCTGCTGCTCGACGAGCCGATGGCAGGCCTCGGTCCCACGGAGTTGCAGGCGATGACGCGCACGTTGGCGGGGCTCAAGGGCGGGCTCACCATGCTCCTCGTGGAGCACGACATGGAGGCGGTGTTCGCGCTCGCCGATCGCGTCAGCGTGCTGGTCGCGGGCCAGGTCATCGCGAGCGGCGAACCGGCCGCGATCCGCGCCGATCCCGCGGTACGCGATGCCTACCTGGGCGACGAGGCGTGATGCTGCGCATCACCGGCCTCACTGCCGCCTATGGGCACAGCCAGGTGCTGTTCGGCATCGACCTCGACGTCGCGGAGGGCGAGCTGGTGACGTTGCTGGGTCGCAACGGCATGGGCAAGACGACGACGATCCGCACCGTGATGGGCCTGCTCGCGGCTCGTGGCGGCAGCATCGTCTTTCGCGGCGTGGACATCACCGGGCGGGCACCGGAGCGCGTGGCGCGGCTCGGCATCGGCCTGGTGCCGGAGGGACGGCAGGTGTTCCCCACGCTCACGGTGCGCGAGAACCTGGTGGCGACGGCGGCCAATCGCGGCGGCAGGGCCGCGCCGTGGACAATGGAGCGCATCGGCGAGATGTTTCCCCAGCTTGCCGAGCGCGCGAACCAGATGGCGGGCACGCTTTCCGGCGGAGAGCAGCA
Organism: uncultured Pseudomonadota bacterium; assembly: GCA_963764465.1. Taxonomy (GTDB): domain Bacteria; phylum Pseudomonadota; class Alphaproteobacteria; order Acetobacterales; family Acetobacteraceae; genus JAJXXT01. The sequence continues at coordinate 662,516 of CAVXSO010000002.1, forward strand.
GATGCTCGCCATCGGGCGGGCGCTGATGACCAACCCCGTCCTGCTCGTGCTCGACGAGGCGACGGAAGGCCTCGCGCCCCTGATCCGTGCCGAGATCTGGGCCTGCATCGCGCGGCTCAAGGCAGAGGGCCAGTCGATCCTGATCGTGGACAAGAATCTCGCGGCGCTGCGCCGGCTCGCGGACCGTCATTTCGTGATAGAAAAGGGACGCACGGTCTGGAGCGGAGACGGGGCGGCGCTCGATGCCTCGCCGGAGGTGACGCGACGCTATCTGGGGCTGGAGGGATGATGCGTGTGATCGCCGAGACGGCACTGGGTGACCTCGAGGGGACGGCGGAGGGCGATGTCGTTGCCTTCCGCGGCGTGCGCTATGCGGAATCACCCGCCGGAGAGCTTCGGTTTCGCGCGCCGGTGCCGGTACGCGCGTGGAACGGTCTGCGCGCGGCGAAGATCGACGGACCGATCGCACCGCAGGGCCCCTCGCGCCTGCGCATGGCCATGGGCGACTTCTCGCGACCGATGGACGAGGATTGCCTGACGCTTACGATCTGGACGCCCGCCACCGACGCAAAGGCGCGGCCGGTGCTGTTGTGGCTGCATGGTGGCGCCTGGCAGAGCGGTGCCGGCTCGCTCGGATGGTACGATGGCGCAACGCTCGCGCGCGAGGGCGACATTGTCGTTGTTGGTGTCAACTACCGGCTCGGCGCGCTGGGCTATCTGCACCACCCGGCCGTGGGCGAGCCGAATCCCGGATCGCTGGACCAGATCGCGGCGCTGCGGTGGGTGCGAGCGCATATCGCGGGCTTCGGTGGCGACCCCGCGCGTGTGACGATGGCGGGCCAGTCCGCCGGCGCAAGCTCCATCGGCCGGCTGATCATGGACGAGGAGGCGCGGCCCTTGTTTCGTGCCGCGATCCTGCAGTCCGGCAGCTTCGGGCGCCCGCCGCTCACGCAGGCGGATGCCGCGACGACGGCCGAGGCGTTCATGCGCGAGCTCGGCATCGATCCGCAGGCGGCGGATGCGCCTTCCCGGCTGCGCGCGGCACCGGTGGCCGCTCTCCTGCAGGCGCAGTCCGGGCTGGCGCGGCAGATGGCGCGGTTCGGCGAGACCAACCCGCCCTTCATGCCGGTGCTGCCGCGGACGATGAGCCAGCGAGACCTGCTGATGGCGATCGCGACTTCGGCGCGCGGGATGCCCGCGCTGATCGGCGCCACGCGCGAGGAGGTGCACGCCTTCTATGCCGCCGATCCCGCGATGCAGGATCCGCCGGGCGAAAAAGTCGCGGCAAGGTTTGCCGAACTCGGCGCCGATCTCGCGATCTGGCGTGCTCGCCGACCCGCCGGGAGTGCGATGGACCTGCTCGCCGACCTCGCGAGCGAGCGCACCTTCATCCGCCCCACTTGGCAGCTGGCCGCGGCGCTGGCGCAGGCGGGCAGCGAGGTATTCGCCTATCGTTTCGATTGGGCACCGCAGGGCAGCCCATTCCGCGCCTGCCACTGCGTCGAGCTTCCTTTCGTCTTCGGCACGTTCCCGGCCTGGGACGCGCCGATGCTGCGGGGCGGCGATGCGGCATCCATGGCGGCGCTGTCGGCGCGGATGCGGCGTTCGTGGACCGGCTTCGTGCGTGACCTCACCCCCGCCGGCGACGCCCTCAGCTGGCCCGCATGGTCGGCGGGGGCGCGGCCGATCCTGCATTTCGATGACGTGATCGAGCTTGGCTCGTGGGAGGGACGATGACGACCGTCGCGAAAACCAGCCTCGGCGCTGTCCGTGGCCTTGGCGGGGATGGCGTGCTCCGCTTCCGCGGCCTGCCCTATGCGACGGCGCCGCGCTTCGGCCGACCCGAACCCGTCGCGTCGCTGCCGGCGGAGGCCGTGGCGCACGGGCCAATCCCACCGCAGCCGCCGAGCCGCCTGCGCACCGCGATGGGCGACTATGACCTGCCGCAGGACGAGGATTGCCTCACGCTCACCATCGCGACACCGTCGCTCGACGGCAGCCGTCCGGTGATCGTCGTGCTGCATGGCGGCGCCTATCTTTCCGGTGCTGGTTCGCTCGACTGGTACGATGGCGCAACGCTCGCGCGCGAAGGGGATTGCGTCGTCGTCGGCGTCAACTACCGGCTCGGCGCGCTGGGCTGGCTGCATCTGCCCGGCGTCGCGGAGGGCAACAACGGGCTTCACGACATGCTGGCGGCGCTGCGCTTCGTGCGCGCGCATATCGCGGCGTTCGGCGGCGATCCTGGGCGCGTGACGCTGCTCGGCCAGTCCGCTGGGGGGCACGCGATCATGTGCCTGCTCGCGATGGAGGAGGCGGCCGGGTTGTTCCACCGCGCCATCCTCCAGAGCCCGCCGCCGGCGATGACGCCGCTGACGGCTGCGACCGCCACGGAATACGGCGCACGCCTGGCGGCCTTCGCGGGCGTGTCGCCGGAGGGGTTGCGCACGCTACCTGTGCCGGCGCTGGTCGCGGCCCAGATGCAGCTCGCGCGCTCCATTGCCAGCTTCGCGGATGTGCGCCCGCCCTTCGTGCCGGTCTTCGATGCGCTGGCGAGCGCCGATGCCTTCATCGCCGCCGCCGCGCGGGGCGCGGCCGGGCGCGGCATTCGGCTGATCATCGGCACGACGCGGGAGGAGATGCACGCCTTCTTCGTGCCGGACCCGTCGATGCAGGCGCCCGATCCCGCGTTGTTCGAGGCACGCTTCGCAGCCCTCGGTGGCCCGCAGGCCGCCGCGCGATATCGCGCCTGGCGGCCAGGGGGAAGCGCGATGGACCTGCTCGGCGACCTCGTCACCGACCACATGTTCCAGTTCCCGTCGCTCGACCTGGCCGAAGCCGTCTCGCGCGCGGGAGGCGAGGCCTTTGCCTATCGCTTCGACTGGTCGGCGCCCGGCAATGCGTTCCATGCCTGCCATTGCATCGAGCTTCCCTTCGTGTTCGCAACGTTCCCGGCATGGCCGGAGGCCGGCATGCTGCGCGGCGGCGACGCGGGGGAGATGCAGGCGGTGTCGGCATCGCTGCGGGCTGCGTGGACCGGCTTCGCGCGCGACGGCGTGCCGGCGACGACGGCGCTGCCCTGGCCGGCATACGAGCCGGCGCGGCGCGCGACCATGGTTTTCGATCGCGCCATCGGCTGTGTCGGCGATCCCGCCGGCATGGCGTGGCGCCGCAACGGGGGGCGAACATGAAGAGAAGAACAGGGTTTCTGGCGGGGCTGCTGTGCCTTGCCGCCGTCACCGCGCAGGCGCAGACCGTGCCGGCGGAGGTGAAGATCGGCTTTGTCACCACGCTATCCGGCCCGGCCGGCTATCTCGGCCAGGATGCGCGGGACGGGTTCATGCTCGCCGTCAACGAGGGCGGCGGCAAGCTCGGTGGCGTGCCGGTGAAGGTGATGGTGGAGGATGACGGGCTGAAGCCGGCGCAGGGCCGCCAGATTGCCGAGCGCTTCCTCAAGGACGATCACGTGCGCCTGTTCACGGGCACGATCTTCACCAACGTCGCGGTGGCGATGCTGGGCGACATCCTCGATTCCGGCGCCTACTGGCTCGGCCAGAACACGTCGCCCAACGAGTACGCCGGCAAGGAGTGCGACCCGCACTATTTCACGACCGGCTGGGACGAGACGCTGCATCGTTCCGCGGGCGTTCTTGCAAAGGCGCGCGGGGTGAAGAAGTTCATCGGCATGGCGCCGAACTACGAAACCGGCCGGCAGGTGATCGCGGCGATCAAGCAGGGCTACGGACCGATCGCGGCGGAGATCTACACCAGCCTCGACCAGACGGATTTCTCCGCCGAGATCGCCAAGATCCGCGCGCTCGCGCCGGACGCGATGTATGAGTTCGAGCCAGGCGGCCTCGGCATCAACTTCCTCAAGCAGTGGCAGCAGGCGGGGCTGACTGAAAAGATCCCGCTGATCGTTGCCGCTCCTTCGCTCGATGCGCGCCTGCTGGGTGCTGTCGGCGATGCGGCGCGCAACATGTACATCGCGGCGAACTGGAATGCCGACCTGCCCAATGCGGCGAACCAGCATTTCGTCGCCGCCTATGTCGCCGCCTACCACCGTCCGCCGACCTACTACGCGGCAAACGCGTATGACACGGCGCTGCTGATTGCCTCCGCCCTCAAGGCATCCGGTGGCAAGCTGGACGACGCGTTCGGTGCCGCCGTCAAGAAGGCCGATTTCGCTTCCGTCCGCGGCCATATTGCGTTTGCCAGCAACAACGCGGTGAAGCAGGACTGGTACGAGCTCGGCGTGAAAAAGGATGCCGCGGGCAAGTGGGAGATCGTGACCGAGCGCAAGATCAGCGAGATGCAGGGCGGCGCCTATGCGCAGCTTTGCAAGATGAAATAGCCGGCCGGATCACGATACCGTAACGAAGCCGCCGGGTGCCGCGAGGTACCCGGCGGCGGGCGGGATGTCTACCGGCGCTTGCGCCCGCGCGTGAGCACCTCGCGCAACCTCTCCGCCACGATGTGTTCCTCGCCGTTTCGCAGCGTTACCATCACGGCGAAGAGCTCGCCGCGGAACCCGCCCTCGCCGATCGCGATCGGCGGATCGCCACGCAGCAGCTCCGCCACGACAGAAGCAGCGTCATGCGGCGGGGCGAGGCGGATCACCGCCTGCGGGCCCTGGCGGCCTTCCTCCTCCGCCGCGGCGCTGACGCCGGGAATTCCGTCGAGCGCGGCGACGACATGCGCGGCCATCGCGCGCCAGCGGCGCAGGTCCGCCTGGTGATCGCGCGCGAGGAAGAGGTCGAGGGCCACCAGCAGGCCCACGATGCTCTCCTTGCTCGCCTTCATCGGTCGCCCGATCCCGGCGTGCGGGCTATCGTAGTTGAGGCCGTGCACCCAGGCGGCCTCGATGAGATCACGCCGGCCGCAGAGGATCCCCGAAGCCTGCGGCCCGGCGATGCCCTTGCCGCCGCTATAGGCGACAAGATCGGCGCCCGCCGCGATGTGGCGGCGCAGATTGCCGATGGGCGGGACCTCCGCTGCGGCATCGACGATCAGCGGCACCCGCTTGCGGTGCGCGATCGCGACCATCTGTTCGAGCGACAGCGGCTGGCTGAGGAACGGCGCCTCCACGTAGGCGACGGCGGCGGTGCGGGGGCCGATCGCGCCCTCCAGCTCCCAGGCCGCGGTGGCCCGCGCGGCACCAACCTCGACGAGCTTCGCGCCACCAAGCCGCCAGGCACCGTCGTAGCGGTTGCGATGCGCCTTCTGGATGACGATCTCGCACCGTTCCGGCACCGTATCGGGCATGAGGGAGGCGGCATAGGAATCACCGGTGAGGCAGGACGCAGCCTGCAGCACCAGTGCCGCCGAGGCGCCGGCGGTGACCATGCCGGCCTCGGCACCGGTCGCCGCGGCGAGGCGTTCTCCGGCCACGCGGTTCAGCGCCGTCATGTCGACGAAATGCTGCGAGGCGTCCTGCATCGCTGCCAGCACCTCCGGCGGCATGAGGCTGCCGCCAAGGCTGGTCAGCCAGGAACTGGCGTTGATGACGCTGCGCAGGCCAAGCCGCTCGAGCGTGGGGCTGCGGAGAGGTTCGGCCGGTCGTCCGCGTGCCATGGCGCTCACCGCCGGGCGGGCAGCGTGACGAGACCGCGCGCCGCGATCGGTTCCGGATCCAGCGGCGCGATGGGGCGGCGCAGCTTCGTGTAGCTGACGCGTCGCGGATCGGGCGGGTAGGGACCACCGCTGTCGACATAGAGAACATCGGCGGCGATCGGCGCGAACGCTGCGTAGAAATGGTTGGAGGATTTCACTGCCACGACTTTCTTCGTCCCCAGGTCGATGCCCATCCGTGTGAAGGCTTCCGGCGAGAATGTCTGCGCGCGCGTGCTGGCGAGGACCACGTCGAGCGAACCGATGCTGATGCACGCCGCCGCGCCGAGGCTGACGACGCTCTGCTCGAACGGGATAAGCAGCTCGTCGCTGACGCTGCGCACGTGCACGACGGCGTCCACCGGCTCGCCCGATTGCGGCGTCGCCTTGCCGCAGAAGCGCAGGTGCAGCCGCGCGCCGGCGCCAGCAGCGGTTGCCAGCTTCACGGCAATGGGGTCCCACATGGCGCCGATCGCGGCGGGGACGTCGGGCCGGGCGAGGAGCGCGCGCAGCAGCACGGTGCTGTCGCCGGCCACGCCGCCGCCAGGGTTGTCCCAACGGTCGGCGAGCACCACCGGCTGGCCCTTCGCCGCCAGCGCCACCTCGATCGCCGCTTCCGGCTTGTGGTGCGGCGTTTCCTGGGCGGGCGTCCAGCTCAGGATCTCGCGAGCCAGCGCCTCCGCGATGGCGCTGGCGCGGACCGCGTCGCCATCGCCATAGACCAGCACCTTCATTCCCATGTCGTAAACGTCCGCCGCCTGGTAGCCGTGGACGATGCTCGCGGTGAGGATGCCGTCGTGTCCCTCCAGCGCCATCAGCCGGTCGGTGAAGGAGCGGCCCGGTTCGCGCGATGTCATGTAGCCGCCGATGCGCCGCATGTCGTAGAGCGCAGGGACAGGCTTCACCTTTCCCTCCGCAGTGGCGACGCACAGCCGCACCAGATCCTCGGCGCGGGCGAGGAAGTCCGTATGCGGAAACTCCTTGAACGCGATGATGATGTCGGCGGCGGTGACCATCTGCTCGCTCAGGTGCGCGTGCAGGTCGAGCTCGGCGCCGATCACCGCGTCGGGCGCGATGGCGCGGGCGCGGGAAAGCAGGTCACCCTCGCAATCGTCGTAGCCATCCGCGACCATGCAGCCGTGCAGACCGAACAACGCGACATCGACCGGCAGCGCCGCACGCAGCTGGCCAAGGATCTCGTCGCGCAACGATTCATAGGCGCCGCGACCGACCAGGCCTGCCGGCTCCGCCCAGGTCGCCGTCCCCTCGATCACCGTGTGTCCTGCGGCGCGCAACCGCCGTGCGGCGACGGTGGGCGCGCTGCACAGCGTCGGCGTGTCGGGGTGCGTTCCGGGCGGATAATACGCCGTTTCCTCGAAGGCACGGCGATCGGTCGGAAGGGGCGCGAAGGTGTTGGTCTCGGTCGCGAGCGATGCTGTGAAGATGCGCAAGGCGGCTTCTCCGGGTTGCGGCGGTTGCTCCGGTCACGCAAGCGTCAGCGCGCCATCCCGACATCCTGGTCGAGTGGAAAGATCGGGCGGTGCAGCCGGCGATACGGCAGCGTCGTGAGGTCCGAGGCGCAGGGCCCGCGCGTGGCGACGGTGAAGGAGGCGGCGGCGATCGGGTCGTAGGCACGGCGATGCGCGACCGCGGCCTTCACACCGATCAACCCGAAACGCTCCGGCGCGATTCCCTGGCTGCGCCACTGGCCGAGATCGAAGGGCGGGGTCTTGCGGCTGGTGAGCAGGATCGTGATTCCACGATGCCGCACCGAGGCGCAGGGCCCCATTGTCACGTGGATGCCGGTGGACGCCGCGAGGTGACTGTTGCGATCCTCAAGCTGGAAATTTCCGTCACTTCGCGAAACGAATTCGACGGCGAGCGACACTGGCCCCGGATCGCCGCGCCAACCCTTGCCGCCGAGTGGCAGCGTCGTCGTCTGGCCCGCCCGCGACCCGGCGAGGCGCGTGACGGCATCCGGATCGTTCAGGATCACGCCGCTGTCCGGCGCGCCATGGCGCAGCAGCGCGCGCAGGATGTCCGTGCAATCGCCTGGCGCGCCGCCGCCGATGTTGTCGGCCGGCTCGACCAGCAGCACCGGACCGCGCGTGACGGGCAGCACGCGGCTGAGAACCGCGTCCAGATCGTGCTCGGGTGGCAGGCCCTCGGCGCGCCGTGCGACCGCGTGCGCGGCGAGCGCATCCAGCGCTGCCTCCGCCTGCGCTCCCGCGTCAGGCGCGAGAATTGCCGAGATGGACACGCCGGCATCGCTGGCATCCGCGAAAGCGAACCCACCGACGACATTCACGGCCCACACCGAGGGCAGGCGCGTCTCGATGGCTCGCGCCTCGGCCTCCAGCGCGCGCATGGGATCGTCCGCCGTGCCGGTGCCGGTGGGGGGCCAGATCACCGGGACGCGGCGCCAGGACTGGCGCGGGCGGACGCCATCACGCAGCGCGCGGGCCAGCAGCCGTGCCCCGCGCGATGCTGCTTCCCGTGCATCCACATGGGGGTTTTCGCGATAGGCGACGAGCCCGTCGGCGCCGCTTGCCATGCGGGCGGTGAAGGTCGCGTGCAGGTCGAAGACGCCGAAGAGCGGCAGGTTTTCGGCGCCAGGCACGGCGCGCAGGCGGGCGAGGAGTTCGCCCTCGCAATCCTCCTCGCGCTCCGTCGTCATCGCGCCGTGCAGGCAGAGGAAGATGCCGTCGAGCCCGCCCTCGCGCAGTGCCTGGCGGAGGGCTGCGATGGTTTCGTCGCAAAACGTCTCGAAAGCGGCATGGTCAACCGGGCCCGATGGCGTGGCGGCCCAGTCGGAGGCGGGCACCACAAGCCATCCCTCGGTGCGCGCGACCGCGAGAAACCCATCCATCGTCGAGCCGTCGCCGTCGCGCTCCAGGAGTTCCGGGCCACGGCGGATGCGAAACTGATCGATCCCGGTCGTTTCGTCCACGAAGCCGTGCGTTTCGTGGAACAGTGCGGCGAGAAAAATGCGTGGCCTGTTCATCGGTTTCCGGGCATTGCGGTGGCGCGCTAGCGGGCCGCAACTTCTTTCGCGGCATCCTCCACCGCGGCGAGTGTCGCGTCGATCACCGCGTCGTCGTGGGCATCGGACATGAACCAGGCGCCACGCTCCAGCGCGCGGACGCCGCGGCGCAGCAGGGCGGTGGTGAAGCCGACATAGGCGGCGCGATCGATGCGGGTGAGGTCACGGTAGTTGCGTGCCGGCCTGGCCAGGCCGAAGCCGACATGGAAGATCGCGGGAAATCCTGTCACCTGTGCCTGGACACCCGCGCGCGCGAGCGCCTCCTCCATGCCCTGCATGAAGCGTCGGCCGCGCCGCTCGAGCGACGCGTAGAATGGGTGCGTGAGCGAGCGCAGCGTGGCAACCGTCGCCGCCATCGAAATGCATTGCGCGTTGTAGGTGCCGCCGTGCAGGACGCCGCCGGTCGCAAACAGGTCCATGAGGTCGGCGCGGCCGGCAAGGGCTGCGACCGGAAAGCCGTTGGCGAGCGCCTTGCCGAAGGTCGTGAGGTCCGGTGTGACACCGAAACGTTCCTGCGCCCCGCCCGGTGCAAGCCTGAAGCCGGTAATCACCTCGTCGAAGATCAGGATCGTGCCATGCTCGGTGCAGGAAGCGCGCGCGCCTTCGAGATAGCCGGGATCGGCCTGGATCGCGCCCGCGTTGCACATCGCCGGTTCCATGATCACCGCGGCGATGTCGCCCTGTGCGAGGCGGTGGCGGAGGCGTTCGAGATCGTTCCACACCATGATCTCGACACCGTCGGCTGCTTGCGGATCCTGCCCCGCGCTGCCGGGAATGGCCGCGGGATGGTCCTCCGAGCCCGCAGCGTTCAGGCCAGGCGCAGTGGACCAGAGGATATTGTCGAACCAGCCGTGATAATGGCCCTCGAACTTGATGAACTTGCGCCGGCCCGTGGCCGCGCGGGCCACGCGGATGGCGGCCTGCACGACTTCCGACCCCGAGGACCCGAAGCGGACACGTTCCGCACAGGGAACCATCGCGCAGAGCAGGCGCGCCGCCTCCGCCTCGAGGCGTGTCTGGCCGGCGAACAGGATGCCCTCGTCGATCTGCTCGCGCACCGCGGTGAGCACCTGCGGCGGCGTGTGGCCGAGGATCATCGGCCCCATGCCGAGATAGTAGTCGATCAGGCGATTGCCGTCGGCATCATACAGGTAGGGCCCTTCGGCGCGGTCGAAGACGAGGGGCGTCGGGGCGATATTGGCGCGGAAGTGGCTGTTCACGCCACCGGCGATCCACCGGGAATGTTCCTGGATCAGATGCGCGGACTGTTCGAACGACAGCGCAGTCCCCGCTGGCTTGCCCGCGGACCGGACGGTCACTTCCGTCTCCTTCCCTCGCTTTCTCGCACGCAGCGAACCACGCGGCCCATGGGCTGTAAAGGAATGCTTGTTTCGTGGCATGGAATACGACAGATTTCGCCATGGCCATCGGGCGACGGGAGGAGCGGATGAACGCGCAGGCGGGCGGCTATATTGTCCAGCCGGTTTCGAAGGCGCTGCGGGTGCTCGTCCATGTCGCGGAGAAGGGGCACGGCGTGCCGCTCGCGGAGATCGCCGCCGAGGTGCGGCTGCCGAAGACGACCGTGTTCCGCTACCTGCAGACGCTGGTGGCCGCGGAATTCCTGCACTACGACACAGGAAACGACCATTACAGCGTGGGCCACCGGTTCCGCGCGCTGGCTCGGGCGGACACCAGCCTGCAGCGGTTGCGCGACCTCGCGCAGCCGGAAATGGCCGAGCTTCGCCGCGCCTTCAACGAGACGATCAATCTCGGTATCCTGGTCGGCGGGCACGTTGTCTACATCGACATGGTGGAATCGAGCCACGCGCTGAGGATGCAGACGCGCATCGGCGACCGCGATCCGGTGCATTCAACCTCGCTCGGCAAGGCGATTCTCGCCTTCCTGCCCGAGGTGGAGTGCGCGGCGCTGATCCGGCGATCGCTGCGGGCGAGGACGGCAAGGACCGTCATCGACCAGCCGACGCTGCTGCGCCAGCTCGCGAAGGCGAGGCGCCTGGGCTACGCGACCGAGGTCGGCGAAAACGAAGACGGGGCAATGTGCATTGGCGTGCCGATCCTCGACGGGGCGCGGCGTCCGCTCGCGGCGATCAGCCTTTCCGCGCCGGAGAAGCGGCTGACGCGCACGGTCGCGGCAAACGCCGCTGCGGCACTGTGCGATGCGGCGCGGCGTGTTTCGGCGCGGTTCGGCGCGGCCCCGGGTTGAGGCGGCTGTTCCATCTTACGGAACACGCGGTCCTTGACACGAATTTCGACGGTTTTAGCGTGACGCCATCTTCGATATCCTCGGCAACGGTACCGCCGGCGGGGGGCGAGGCGCGGATATAAGAAGCAACGGCGCGCGAGGAGGGACCATGCGGATCGCTGTCATCCACGTCGCTCAGGAGACGAACGACTTCAACCCGATCGCCACGACGCTGCGCGACTACGAGGCGTTCGGGATCCTCGAGGGCGCGGCGATCTTCGAGCAGTTGCGCGGGTTCGGGCAGATCGGCGGGCACCTCGCGGCGGTGGAGGCCGCGGGGGCGGATGTGCAATCCGTGCCGTTGCTGCGTGCCTGGGCGGTTGCCGGCGGCCGTGTCGATGCCAAGGCTTACCGCTTCTTTGCCGAGAGGATCCGCGCGGTGCTGTCCGCGGCTGGTCCGCTCGATGGGCTGAGCCTGCAGCTGCACGGCGCTTGCGCCGCGGAGGGGATCGACGATGTCGAGGGCGAGCAGCTGGCGCTTTGCCGCGAGATCCTCGGGCCCGATGTGCCGATCGTGCTGGAGCTCGATCACCACGCGAATGTCACGCGCAAGATGGTGTCGCTCAGTGACGCGATCGTCGCGCACCGCACGCAGCCGCACGACCCGTACGACACCGGCGTCATCGGCGCGGAGCTGCTGATCCGCCTGTTGCGCGAACGCATCAAGCCGGCGGTCGCGTGGCGGAAGATTCCACTGCTCTCGCACCAGGAGCAGTTCCTGACGGCCAAGGGGCCGATGAAGGTGTGGTTCGACCGCGCCCGCGCGCTCGAATGCGACCGGCGTGTGCTGCACGTCGCGAACTTTCCAATGCAGCCCTGGCTCGATGTCGCGGAGGGGGGATGGGCGACGGTCGTCGTCACGGATGGCGATCGGGCACTTGCCGAAAGCCTGGCCGACGAGATGGCCGATCTCGCCTGGTCCATGCGCGACGATTTCCAGGTGCGCGAGGCGCTCGGCGTGGACGAGGCCGTGCGCCAGGCGGATGCCGCGCCGCGCGGGCTCGTCGTGCTCAGCGATACCGGGGACACGGTGTTCGGCGGTGCCGCGGGCGACAGCAACCTGCTGCTGGAATCCATGCTGCGGCAGGGCATCAAGGGCAGGGCGCTGGTACCGCTGATCTCTCCCGCCGCGGCCGCGAGGCTGGTGGCTGCGGGCGAGGGCGCGGAAGTGACGCTTCCGCTGGGCGGGGATTCGGCGCCCGCGTTCTTCCGCCCGATCGAGGTCACGGGCAGGGTACGGCGCGTCGGCGGCGGCACGATCCGGCTCGACGACTACAACCACCAGCCGCTGATCGACATGGGACAGACCGCCGTGTTTGATGTCGGGCCGGTGACCTTGCTGGTCAGCGAATTGCGCGGGGTGTCGGGCAACGTGCCGGGCGCATACCGTGCCTTCGGGGTGGAGCCGGCGGAGTACAAGATGGCGGTGCTGAAGACCGCGTCCAATTTCCAGTATTTCGCGTCGCTGACATCGCAGGTGCTGCGCGCGGACACGCGCGGCCCGGGGCAGTCCGACATAAAGACGCTGCCGTGGCGACGGATTCCGCGGCCGATCTATCCGCTGGACCCGATGCAGGACCGGCGTGGCGCCCGCGTGGCCGCGCCCGGACAGACGGCCGACTGAGGACACGAACTGGAACGCCAACGAATGAGAGGGGATCGACCGATGCGCTTGTATTCTCGTCGCCCGCTATGGGCGCTGGGGCTGCTGTCCGTCACCGCGATGGTCGCCGTGGGCGTACCGCGCGCGGGTGCCGCACCGCTCAAGGGCGGGACGATGCGGGTCGCGGTGCTGGCGGATATCGTCAACTACGACCCGCAGCAGCTTTCGTCGCAGAACTTCGCCGTCATCAAGAACCTCTACGACAGCCTTCTGGAATATACACCGGATGGAAAGGCGGTGCCGTCGCTCGCCTCGGCCTGGACCATCGCGCCGGACAAGAAATCCGTCACGATCACGTTACGAACCGATGCCCATTTCGTGGACGGTGCGCCGCTTACCGCCCAGGACGTCGCCGCGACGCTGGTCAAGGCCGCCGATCCCAAGCGGGGCAAGAACATCTACCCGACGATGAGCATCGTCGCGGACTGGACCGTCGGCGGCGAACACGCGATCACGATCAACTTCAAGACCCCGGTGCCGGATCGCGAGATCACGGACCTGCTGCAGTCCATCGCCGTCATCGAGGCCAAGGGTGTGGCCGCGGTGGAGACGCAGGCGGACGGTATCGGTCCCTACCGGGTCGCCAACCGCGTCGTCGGCCAGAGCATCCGGCTCGAGGCCAATCCCGGATACTGGCGCGCCGGCGAGCCGGTCTCGAAGGAGGTCGATATCAAGATCTTCAGTGAGGATGCGGCGGCGACCGCAGCGCTGCAATCCGGCTCGGTGGACCTGGTCTATGGCGGCAGTGCCCGTTCGGCCGCGCGGCTCAGCCACCAGGGCTACCAGCTTATCCGCGGCCCTGGCGCGCTGGTGCAGGTGTTTCGCATCAATCCCAATCGCGGGCCGTTCCGTAACGAAAAATTCCGCCAGGCCTTCAACTATCTCATGGACCGGCAGGCAATCCTGAACATCGGCTATGCCGGCGTGGGCGAGGTTGTGGCCCTGCCGTGGGCGCCGTCGAGCCCGGCCTTCGATCCCAGCTACACCGAGAAATATGCCTTCAGCCTGGACCGGGCGAAGGCACTGCTGAAGGAATCCGGCCTGACCCCCGCCGAGATGAGCGACTGGAAGCTGCTTGTCTACGGCAGCGACCAATCCTCCGTCGCGATCAGCCAGATCGTGCAGAGCACGCTGGCCAAGGTCGGCATCAAGATCCAGCTCGACCTGCAGCAGGGTTCGCAGTTCGTCGATAACCTCCTGGGCGGCAAGTTCGATGCCGTGTTCGGCGGTGTCGGCAACGTGCAGAAGCTTCCGAGCCGGCTTGCCACCAACAGCATCTATCGCACGGCGAACAACGTGATCCTGGGCTCGCCGAATCCGTTTCCGGACTATGTCGCCGCGATCGACCAGATCAACACGACGGTGGGACCGGAGAGCGCGATCAAGGCCGCCTATGCGAACCTGAACGAGGTCCTGGTGAAGGATGCCTTCGGCATCGCCACCAACACCTACAATGTCGGCCTGATCCTGGCGAGCAAGAACGTCGGCGGCTTCACGCTGGATATCGACGACATGCTGGTGGCACGGACGCTCGGCTTCCAGAATTGACGCCAGCCGGACGTGCGGGCGTGGACAGGGCCGGGGGGAAGCCGGTCCTGTCCGTTCGCGGTCTGGAGGTGACGTTTGGCGCTGGTGCCGCGGCCGTTCCCGTGGTGCAGGGCGTTGATTTCGATGTGCATACGAACGAGGTGCTGGGCCTGGTGGGCGAGTCAGGCTCCGGCAAGAGCGTCACGGCGCTCGCGATCGCGGGGCTGCTGCCGCAGACGGCCAGCGTGCGCGGCTCCATCCGGCTCAACGGCGTCGAGGTGGTCGGCGCGCTGCCCGAGACGCTGCGCCGGATGCGCGGGCGCGATGTGGGCGTCATCTTCCAGGACCCGGCGACGACGCTGAACCCGCTGCACATGGTCGGGCGCCAGGTCGCGGAGGGGCCGGTCGCGCATGGCCAGATCACGCGCGGCGAGGCAAGGCGGCGCGCGGTGGACCTGCTGCGCGAGGTCGAGATCCCGGATCCTGCCGCGCGTGCCATGCAGTATCCGCACCAGTTCTCCGGCGGCATGCGCCAGCGCGCGGTGATCGCGATGGCGATGGCCGGCCATCCGCGGCTGATCATCGCCGACGAGCCGACGACGGCGCTCGACGTCACGGTTCAGGCGCAGGTGCTGCGACTGCTCGAGCGCAAGCAGGCGGAGACCGGGGCCGCGGTCATCCTGATCACGCACGATCTCGGCGTCATCGCCGAGGTCGCCTCGCGGGTCGCGGTGATGTATGCCGGGCGTATCGTCGAAACCGGAACGGTCGCGGAGGTGCTGCGGGCGCCGCGCCACCCCTACACGGCGGCATTGCTGCGCAGCGTGCCGCGCCTGGTCGACGTGGGCGGGCGCCTCGATCCCATTCCCGGCAAGCCGCCGGTGCCCTCGGCGCTGCCGCGGGGCTGTGCCTTCCATCCGCGCTGCGCGGTCGCCGAGGCCGGGATCTGCGCGGCCGAGGTGCCGGCGCTGCGCGTGCTCGGCCCGGGCCGTGCCTCAGCCTGCCGTTTCCCGGAGCGCACGCCGCCACCGCCCTCGACCTCCCCCGCCGCCGCGAGCGCTTCACCGATCGCGCCACGCGCCGGTGGCGAACCGCTGCTGTCGGTGGACGGGCTTCGCGTCGACTTCGCGATCCGCTCGCGGCTGCTGCGGCGGCGGGTGGGCGTGATCCGCGCCGTGGACGGCGTGAGCCTGGTGGTGCGTGCCGGG
This sequence comes from uncultured Pseudomonadota bacterium, assembly GCA_963764465.1. Taxonomy (GTDB): domain Bacteria; phylum Pseudomonadota; class Alphaproteobacteria; order Acetobacterales; family Acetobacteraceae; genus JAJXXT01. The sequence continues at coordinate 677,827 of CAVXSO010000002.1, forward strand.
GAGACGGTGGGGCTGGTCGGCGAATCCGGCTGCGGCAAGACCACGACGGCGCGCGCCATCATGGGGCTGCTCAAGACCAGCGGCGGCAGCGTGCGCTTCGCGGATCGGGAGCTCACGCGACTGGCGCCGCGCGCCTGGCGGCAGGTGCGGCGGCATATGCAGTACGTGTTCCAGGATCCCTATGCGTCGCTCAACCCGTCGCTCACGGCCGCGGAAATCGTTGCGGAACCGATGCGTATCCACCGCGTGTTCGAGGAGATGGGCGGCGCGCGGCGCGTCGCGGAGTTGTTCGAGCTGGTTGGCCTGTCGCGCACCATGCTCGGCCGCCCGGCAGATGCGTTCTCCGGCGGGCAGAAGCAGCGCATCGGGATCGCGCGCGCGCTCTCGCTGGCGCCGCGCCTGCTGATCCTGGACGAACCGGTGGCAGCGCTCGACGTATCCATCCAGGCGCAGATCCTCAACCTGCTGGGCGACCTGCAGCGCGAGCTCGGGCTCGCCTATCTGCTGATCTCGCACGATCTCTCGGTGGTGCGGCATGTCTGCGACCGCGTGGCGGTGATGTATCTCGGCCGCATCGTCGAGGAGAGCCCGACCGCGACGCTGTACGACCAGCCCACGCACCCCTACACGCAGGCCCTGCTCTCCGCGGTGCCGCTGCTGGATGCCGATGCCGCGTCGCGGGCGCGGCGCATCGTTCTGCAGGGCGAAATCCCGAGCCCGGTGGCGCCACCTTCCGGCTGCGCCTTCCACCCGCGCTGCTTTCGCGCCACGCGCCACTGCGCTGCGGAGGCGCCGGCGTTCGCCGCCTATCCCGGCCTGCCGACGCGCTGCGCCTGCCACCATGCCGGGCCGCCGAACGCCGATGATGCCACGGACGCCGCCCTCTCCGCCGTGGCTGGGGCGCACCCGTGAGGAAGGATCTCCTCCGCCGCTTCCTGCGCCAGCGCGGGGCGGGGCTGGGCATGGGGTTCCTGCTGGCACTCGCCGTGCTCGCGGTCCTCGCCCCCGTGCTGTCGCTCGATCCGCTCGCGCAGGATTACGCCAACGTGCTGAAGGGGCCGTCCGCGGCGCACTGGTTCGGCACCGACGAGCTCGGCCGCGACATCCTCGCACGCGTCGTCTATGGCGCGCGGACATCGCTGCTGACGGCAATGGGCGCGGTCGCGATCGCGGGGCTGGTCGGCGTGCCGATGGGGCTCATCTCCGGCTTCTTCGGCGGCTGGCGGGACGATGTGCTGATGCGCGTGGTGGATGTGCTGCTCGCCTTGCCCGGCATCCTGCTGGCGATGGCGCTGATCGCCATTCTCGGCCAGAACCAGATCGCCGCCCTGGTCGCGGTGGGGGTTACCGGCATCCCCGGCTTCGCGCGGGTGACGCGCGCGCAGGTGATGACGTTGCGCAAGCGAGACTTTGTCCTCGCGGTCGAGGCGTTCGGCGGGTCCGCCGCCTACAGCATCCGGCGTGCGGTGCTGCCGAACTCCTGGAGCCCGATCCTGGTCCAGGCCATCGTGCTTTCCTCCGTCGCGATCCTGCTGGAGGCGGCGCTGTCCTTCCTCGGCGTCGGCATTGCGCCGCCCACGCCGAGCTGGGGGCAGATGCTCGATACGGGAAAGGAATATCTTTACGAGGCACCGACCTATGCCGTGCTGCCGGGCCTGGCGCTGACGCTCACCATCCTGTCGCTGGACGCGATCGGGCGGGCGCTCGCGGCGGAGATCGGCAACCGGGAGGCGGTCGCGGCGGACATGCTCGCCGGGGAGGAAGGCGCATGATGGGTTATCTCGTCCGCCGGCTGCTGCAGCTCGTGCCCGTGGTGCTGGTCGCCTCGCTGGCGATCTGGGCGATGATCTATGCCGTTCCCGGCGGGCCCGTCGGCGCGCTGCTCGGCGAGAACGCGACACCGCAGGAGATCCAGGCGGTGACGCACAAGCTGGGCCTGGACCGGCCGGTGCTGGTGCAGTTCGGCGACTGGCTGGGCCACGCGGTGCGGGGCGATCTCGGTGTCTCCATCACCAGCAAGGTGACGGTGCGCGACCTGATCGCGCAGCGCCTGCCCGCGACGATCCAGCTCGGCATCGCGGCGACCATCGTGGGCCTGCTGCTCGGCGTGCCGGTTGCTGTCCTGGGCGCGCTGCTGCCAGGCTCCTGGGTTGACCGCGCGCTCAGCGGGTGGAGCGCGCTCGCGCTCGGCGTTCCCACGTTCTGGCTCGGTATTCTGCTGATCCTGCTGTTCTCGGTGCAGCTGCACCTGCTGCCCTCGGCCTCGGGCTATGCGTTCATCCTGGCGCAGCCTTTGCAGGCGTTGCGAAACCTGCTGCTGCCGGCGCTGACGCTCGGGATCTATGTCTCCGGCATCTTCGCCCGCTTCCTGCGCGCGTCGCTGGTGAGCGAGCTCAAGGCGGATTACGTGCGCACGGCCCGCTCGAAGGGGCTGCGCGAACGCGACGTGATCATCCGCCACGTCATGCGCAACGCAATGCTGCCGTTCATCACCATCGTGGGCCTCATGATGGCGGCGTTCATCGGCGGCGCCGTGGTGACGGAGGCGGTGTTCACCTATCCCGGCATCGGCACGCTGCTGGTGAGCGCCATCAGCCAGCGCGACTATCCGCTGATCCAGGGATGCATCCTGGTCATCCTTGTCCTCTACATGATCATCGGCCTGCTGATCGACCTGCTCTACGCCTATGTCGATCCGCGCATCGAGCATGGGTGAGGCGACCCGGGCACGCGGGGCCAGGGCTGCGGAAAACGTCAGCGGATAGGAACGAATAGCGGTTGCGGGCCGGGCGGCACCATTGCCCGGGCACGGGGCCGGCTCGCCGCGCTGAGCGATTGGCGGACGAGGCGCCAGGGCATGGCTGGGGCCGGCCCGGACCGCGGGCGTCGCGGCATGGGTGCGGTCCATTTTCCGGACCATGGGTTCAAATCAGGGTTGTCAGCGGCTGCGCCAGTGCCTAGCCTGCGGGGCAAGGCAGGGGCGCGCAGCGGGCGCAACGGCCGGCAAGGCCCGCGCCTGGCCGCGGCCACTCGGGGATGATACGCGATGCTGGACGATAAACTGCTTCAGAACGTCGATGCGCGGCGAGCGAGGGCCGCGCGGATGGGCGGGCCGGAAAAACTCGCGAGCCGGCGCAAGCGCGGTGGCACCAACGCCATCGAGCGGCTCGACTTCCTGGTCGATCCCGGCAGTTTCATCGAGACCGGGCTGCTCGGCGCCTCCGCCCTCAAGGCGGACGAGGACGCGACGCCGCGCGACGGCAAGGTCTGCGGCTTCGCCAGGATCGACGGGCGCGACGTCGCGGTCTGCGTCAACGACTTCACGGTGAAGGGCGCCTCCACGGGGGCGACCAACGGCCGCAAGCTCGCGCATCTGCGCCGCACCGCGACCGAAAAGGGCATGGCCTTCGTCCATATCGGCAAGTCGACCGGCGCGCGCCTGCCGGACGCGATGGGCTCGCGCGGCATGGGTACCATGCTGGGCAACGACCCGACGCAGTTCCGCCGCGCGCGCGACACGCCGTGGGCCGCCGCGGCGCTCGACACGTCCTTCGGGTCCTCCGCCTGGCTCTGCTGCTGTTCGGATTTCGCGGTGATGCGCAAGGGTTCGGTGATGGCGGTTTCCAGCCCGCGCCTCGTCTCCATGGCGATCGGGGAGAAGGTGGACCTGGAGGAGCTCGGCGGCTGGCGCGTGCACGCGGAGCTGACGGGACTGGTCGATCGCTTCGTCGATACCGACGAGGAGGCGATGCATGAGATCCGTCGTTTCCTCAGCTACATGCCGAGCCATAACGGCGCGCCGCCGCCGGAATACCCGATGGCCGAGGACGCGGCGCAGGAGCAGGACGCGATCCTCGAGATCCTGCCGGCGAAGCGCACGCAGGTCTATGACATGCGCAAGATCATCGCGGTGATCTTCGACCGTGGCAGCGTCTTCGAGTTCAAGCCGCGCTTCGGCCGTTCCGCGATGGTGGCGCTGGCACGGCTCGCGGGACGCTCGGTCGGCGTGATCGCCAACAACCCCAATGTCGCGGGCGGCGCGCTCTCGGTGGAGGCGGTGCGCAAGATCGTCGATTTCCAGGTGATGTGCGACAGCTTCAACATCCCCATCATCCGCTTCGTCGACACGCCGGGCTTCGTCGTCGGCACGGATGCCGAGCGCAAGGGCGCGCCGGGGCACATCATGAACTTCATGAACTGCACGTCCTTCGTGACGGTGCCCTCCATCACCGTCATCGCGCGCAAGGCGTATGGGCGTGCCTATGTCGCGATGGGCGGCGGGCGGCACAACGAGGAGATGATCGCCTGGCCGACGGCGGAGGTGAGCTTCATGGACCCGACCTTCGCCACCACCATCGTGCACGGGCTCAAGCCGGGCGAGGAAGGTTTCGACGACGCGTTCGCGGAGATCGGCAAGGACACCGAGATCTGGGACATGGCCACGATCTATTCGGTGCAGAACGTTATCAAACCGCAGGAGACGCGCGACTACCTGATCCGCATGCTCGACGTGTACCGGCTGCGCCGCAGCGGCGGCATCGGCGAGCACCTGATGCGCAACTGGCCGACGAGCATGTGAGCGCATGGCGCAGACGGAGGCGAGCATCGCCCGCGCCATTGCCGGAGCGCGGACGGCGCTGACGGAAGCAGAGGGCAAGCGTATCCTGGCGGCGAACGGTATTGCCGTGCCGCGTTCCGTGGTGGTGCGCGCGGGCGAGGATGTCGCGGCGGCGCTGGCCGGGCTCGCCGGCCCGTTCGCGGTGAAAATCGTCTCGCCGGACATCCTGCACAAGAGCGACAGCGGCGGCGTGCGGCTCGGGCTCGCGGATGCCTCCGCCGTGCGCGAGGCGATCGGGGCGATGGCGGCGCTGCCGGCGATCGCCGCCGCCCGCGTCGAGGGATTTCACGTCGAGGAAATGGCGGCACCTGGCACGGAGCTGGTGATCGGCGCGCTGCGGGACCCGCAATTCGGGCCGGCGGTCATGGTCGGGCTCGGCGGCGTGTTCGTCGAGATCCTCGAGGATGTCGCGTTTCGCCTCTGCCCGATCACCGCGCGCGATGCGGAGGAGATGCTGGCCTCGCTGCGTGGGGCGCGCCTGCTGGATGGCGCGCGTGGGCGGGCGACGGTTGACCGTGCCTGCGTGGTGCGAGCGCTGCTCGCGATCGGGGGGGCGGATGGGCTGATGCTCCGCCATCCCGGGATCGCCGAGATCGACGTGAATCCGGTGATCGCGCGCGGCGACGGGCTCACGGCGGTGGATGCGCGCTTCATCCTCGCGGCACCGCAGGCCGCGACGGTGCCACCGGCGCCGGCCACGCCGCCGGGCTGGCTCGATGCGCTGTTCGCGCCGCGCAGCATCGCGGTCTACGGCGCCTCCGCCGGCACGGTGACGATCGCCAACACCTTCATCCGCCGGCTGCGGGATTTCGGTTTCCCGGGCACGATCTATCCCATTCACCCCAACGCGGCCGAGATCGAGGGGCTGCGCGCCTATCCGGATCTCGCGCGGGTGCCGGAGGTGGTGGACTATGCCTATGTCGCGATCGGCGCGCAGAACATTCCGCCGGTGCTGGAGCAGGCGGCGGGACGGCTGCAATTCGCCCAGGTGATCTCGAGCGGCTTTGCCGAGACCGAGGGTGGCGAGACGTTGCAGAAGCGTCTCGTCGAGGCGGCGCGCCACGGCGGCGTGCGGGTGCTCGGGCCGAATTGCCTCGGGCTGTACTCGCCGCGCGGCGGGGTCACGTTCCCGGTTGGCGCGCCGAAGGAACTCGGCAGCGTGGGCGTGATATCGCAGAGCGGCGGGCTCGGTACCGACATCATCAAGCGCGGGCAGTGGCGGGGGCTGCGCTTCAGCGGCCTGGTCACCATCGGCAACAGCGCCGATGTCACGCCGATCGACCTGCTGCGCTTCTACTTCGCCGATCCCGCGACACGCGTCATCGGAATGTATATCGAGGACATCAAGGACGGGCGGGCGTTTTTCGAGCTGCTGCGCGGCAAGGAGGCGACGAAGCCGGTGGTGATCCTGCGCGGCGGGCGATCCGAGCACGGCCGCGCGGCCGCGGCCTCGCATACCGGTGCGCTGGCCGGCAGCGAGCGGCTATGGGCGGCACTGGCGCAGCAGACCGCGTGCGCGCTGGTGCAGACGGTGGACGAGTTCATTGATGCGCTGCTGGCGCTGCAGTGCTACGAGCTGCGCCCCGAACGGCCGACGATGGATGTGGTGCTGTTCGGCAATGGTGGTGGTACGTCCGTGCTGGGCACCGATTACTTCGCGGACAAGGGGCTGCGCGTGGCGCCGTTCGGGCGGGAAGCACGCGAGAGGCTGGAGGCGCTGAGGCTGCCGCCAGGGACGAGTGTCGCCAACCCGATCGACGCGCCGGTGCGCACGCTGCAGGAGCAGGAGGGACGGATCGCCAACGAGATCCTGGACCTGGTCTATCGCCATGCCGCGGTGGACGCGGTGGTGATGCACCTCAACCTCGCCGCTTTCAGCGGGCGCGGCGGGGTGGACCCGATCGACAACCTGTTCCAGGCGGCCGTGACGATCCGGCAACGGTATCCCGGGCGTGCGCATTTTTCCGTGGTGCTGCGTTCGGATGGCTCCGGCGAGCTCGACGACCGCAAGCGCGCCTATCGTGAACGCGCGCTCGCCGCCGGCATGCCAGCCTACGACGAGATCGCGCCGGCCGCCGATGCGCTGGCGGTGGTGCGCCATCTCGAACTGCAAATGTCCCGCCGGCGGGACGCCTGAGGAAAGGAGGCCGCGATGGCCATCATTGATGTGAAGACGGACATCACCGGCAACGTGTGGAAGATCGTGGCCAGGCCCGGGGACCGCGTGGCGGAGGACGAGCCGATCCTGATCCTGGAATCCATGAAGATGGAAATCCCGGTCTCGGCGCCGGAGGCGGGCGTGGTGAGGGAGATCCTCGCCGAGGAAGGCACGACCGTCACCGAGGGTTCGGTGCTGGCACGGCTGGAAGTCTGAGGCACGGGCGAAGGGCGCGGCGCGCGGGGGGAAGATCCGGTGAAGAAAGTTCTGATCGCGAATTGAGGCGAGATTGCCTGCCGCATCATTCGCAGTTGCAAGGCGCTCGGGCTCGGGACCGTCGCGGTGCATTCCGAGGCGGACGCCGCCGCGATGCATGTGCGCATGGCGGACGAGAGCCGGCTGATCGGGCCGAGTGCGGCGCGGGAAAGCTATCTCGTCGCGGACCGGATCCTCGAAGCCGCGGCGGCGACAGGTGCCGATGCCGTGCATCCGGGCTACGGATTTCTTTCCGAGAACGCCGGGTTCGCGGCGCGCGTGCGGGCGGCCGGGCTCACCTGGATCGGGCCCGAGCCGGACACGATCACCGCGATGGGCGACAAGGAACGGGCGCGCGAGACGGCGCGCGCGGCGGGCGTGCCCATCCTGCCTGGCAGCCGGCGGTTCGCGGTGGGCGATCTCGCAGGGCTCGCCGCGGCGGCGGCGGAGGTGGGGTTTCCGCTGCTGGTAAAGGCGGCCTCGGGCGGCGGCGGCATCGGCATGCGCCGCGTGGATGCGCCGGAAGCGCTGGAGGAGGTGGCCCGTGCCACCCAGTCCATGGCGGAAAAATCCTTTGGCGACGGCACGATCTATCTCGAACGCTACGTGCCCGTGGCGCGGCATGTGGAGGTGCAGGTGTTCGGCTTCGGCGATGGCGAGGCTGTTCACCTCCACGAGCGCGACTGCTCCCTGCAGCGCCGCTTCCAGAAGGTGGTGGAGGAGACGCCAGCACCCGGCCTGCCGGACGCCACGCGCGCGGCGATGGCGGAAGCCGCGGTGCGGCTGTGCCAGGCGCAGCGCTACAGCGGCGCGGGAACCATCGAGTTCATCGTCGACGCGGCGAGCTTCGACTTCTACTTCCTGGAGATGAACACGCGCATCCAGGTGGAGCATCCGGTGACGGAAATGACCACCGGCGTCGATCTCGTGGGCTTGCAGATCGACCTTGCCCGCGGCGCGCTTTCGCCCTTCCCGCAGGCGCGCGTCACACCTGGCGGGGCGGCGATCGAGTGCCGCCTCTATGCCGAGAATCCGGCGCGCAATTTCATGCCGTCGCCGGGCCGGCTTGAGCGGTTCCGCTTTCCCGCCACGAACGGGCGGTTGCGCATCGACACCGGGTTCGCCGAGGGCGACACGATCACCGTATTCTACGACCCGATGATCGCGAAGGTGATCGCGCATGGCCCGACCCGCGCCGACGCGATCACCACGATGCGCGAGGCGCTGGACGCGATCGAGGTTGCGGGCGTGCAGTCCAACCTCGCCTTCCTGCGGCAGCTGATGCGCCATGAGCCGTTCGCGGCAGGCGGCGTGTTCACCGGCTTCATCGACCGCTACAAGGCCGACCTGATTCCGCGCTGAACGGCGGCGCGGCGTCAGGCCTCGAGGCGCGCGAGCGTGGAGGCGGCAATTCGTTGCGGATCCGGCACGGGCACGAACCCGGGCGGCACCGTCATGCCGGTGCGGTCCACCGGCATCGGGTTGGCCAGCAGGCTTTGTCGCAGCTTGAGAAAACCGTTGAACTCGCCTGGGGGATCGATCCGGCCGTTGCCGGCCATCGCCTCCATCCAGGCGGAGATGTCGGCGCCCAGCCCGTCACCGAGCACGGCGCCCATGCCGCGCGCGCGGATCGCCTCCAGCGCCGCGATCAGCCGGCCCACGCCCACGAAACGTTTCAGCTTGATCTTGCAGAACTTCACGCCGGGGATCGCGCCGGCGCGCTCGATATCCGCGAGCGAGCAGATCGGTTCGTCGAGCATCACCGGCACGTTGGAGACGGCGGCGACGGCCGCGTTGTCCTCCCATGCGTCGGTGGGGCAGGGCTGCTCGAACAGGACCACGCCAGCGGGATCGACGCCGGTCGCGAAGGCGATGGCATCGGCGCGGTTGAAGGCGCGGTTGGCATCGATGCGCAATGTCACGCGGCCGCGCGCGGCACGCTGGATTTCGCGCACGCGCGCGAGGTCTGCCGCGACATCCTTGCCCACCTTCACCTTGAACGTGGTGAACCCTTCGGCGAGCCGGCGCTCAACCTCGGCGGCGATCTCCCCGGGCGTGCCGGCCTCGAACGGCGCGAGCAGGCCGTGCCGCACCGGTGCCGCCGCCTGCAGCGCGCGATGCCCGCCGAGCATCTCGAGCGCGGTGACCATGGCGCTGGCGGCGACGGGGCTGGCCGGTGCCGCGGCGAGCAGCGCCTCGCACGCCTCGGCGGCCGTCTGGCCGGGCAGGCGTTTTACCTGTGCGGCGCAGAATGCCCAGCCACCATCGCGGGTTTCCTTGCTGGAGCCGGGCGAGACATGGCCCTCGCCCCAGCCGACATTCCCGTCGCGATCGCGCACGGCGACGACGAAAGGCTCGAACTCCATGAAGGTGCGGTACGAAAGCCGGTAGGGCGTGTGCAGCGGCAGTTTCAGCCAGCTGATCTCGACACGGGCGACGACGCGGCCGGGATGCAGCAGATCGGTGTCGGGCATCTTGTTTCCCTTCCGGAAAATCGTCTGGCCGCGGCTTCCCCCGGCGTTTTCCAGCCGTCTTGCCGAATATCAGATAATGGTGCTCCGGTTCAATATGTGCGACGTTTGCCGGGGTCGGCGGAGGAGCCACTCGACGCTGGGCGAACGCCGGCCAATACTGCGCGCCAGGTCGCCGGCGCGAAGCGTGCCGGCCTGGTAAGGGGAACCGGATGCCGCAGACAGCGGGAACCGTCTTCAAGGCGCTCGGGCTGCTCGACGCGTTTCTCGGTGGCGCCACGGAGTTCAGCCTGCGCGAGCTGACCGCCTTGAGCGGCCTCAACAAGACCACGACCCTGCGCCTGTGCGCGACACTGGAAGCCGCGGGCTTCCTCGTGCGGGAAGCGGGCTCCGGCTACCGGCTCGGGCCCAAGATCTGGCAGCTCGCGCAGATCTATCGCCGCGGTTTCCGCCTCGAGGAATTGGTGCGGCGCCAGTTGCAGCGGCTGCGCGACGCGACGGAGGAAAGCGTTTCGTTCTACGTCATCGACGGCGAGGACCGGCTTTGCCGGTTCCGCGAGAATTCCCGCCTCACGGTGCGCCATCATGTGGAGGAGGGGACGCGCTTCCCGCTTCGTTCCGGGGTCGTCGGGCGGGTGCTGCTCGCGTTCAGCCGCGACGACGGCGACGAGGACCAGGCCGCGATCCGCAAGGCCGGGTTCCTGATCGCGCGCGGGCGCGAGCCGCACACCACGTCCGCCGCGGTGCCGGTGCGCGATGGCGCGGGCAACCTGCATGGCGCGCTCGTCGTTTCCGGCCCGTCGATGCGGTTCGCGGGCGAGGCACCGAAGGCGGCGCTGCGCCTGCTGCAAGAGGCCGCCGCCGCGATCGCGACCGTGCTGCCCAACTCCGGCGCCGAGGAGGCGCCGCGCGCGGTCAGTGCGCCGAAGGTGAAGGTGCGCCCGAAGGCGCGCGGCGGACAAAAGGCGCCAGGAACACCGCGAGGGCCACGAGCAGGCACGCAACCGCGAAAGGGTGGGTGAAGAAGATCGACACGTCGCCGCGCGAACTGATGAGGGAGCGGCGGAAATTCGAATTCCGTGAGATCGCCCAGCACCAGCGCGAGCACGATGGGTGCGGGGTGGATCTTCGCCTTCTGCAGCACGTAGCCCAGGATGCCGAAGACGATCGTGGTCCACATCGCGAAGACGTCGTTCTGCGAGGCGTAGCTGCCGAGCAGGCACATGGCACCCACGAGCCCGGCGATGAGGCTGCGCGGCAGCTGGGTCACGCGCACCCAGAGCCGCGTGCCGGCGAGGCCGAGGGCGACCATGAACGGCATGGTGACGATCATGGCGATGAAGATCGAATACGGGATCTCCGGATTACGGGTGAACAGCAGCGGGCCCGGCTGCACGCCATGCAGCGTGAGCGCGCCGATCAGCACCGCGGTGCTGGCCGAGCCGGGAATGCCGAGCGCGAGCATGGGCGCCAGCGCGCCTGGCACGGAGGCGTTGGCCGCGGCCTCCGAGCTGATCAGCCCCTCGGGGTTGCCGTGGCCGAACGTCTCCGGTCGTTTCGATATCCGCCGCTGGAAACCATAGGAGATGAAGGCGGAAATGGTGGCGCCGTGGCCGGGAATGACGCTGACCAGGAAGCCGAGGATGCTGCTGCGCGCGAGCGTGCCGAGATAGGGCCGCATCAGCCCGATCTGGCCGGAGACGCCCGGCAGTTTTTTGAGCGGCGCCGGCATGTCCGCCGATTTCTCCACGAGCGTGAACACGCTCGAGAGCGCGAACAGGCCGATCAGCGCCGGCAGCAGGCCCACGCCGCTCAGCAGGTTGTCGTTGAAGACGTAGCGGGGCACGCCATCCATCGGGTCCGTGCCGATCAGCGCCACGGCGAGGCCGAGGAAAAGGCCGATGAATCCCTTGAGCATGGAATCGCCGGAGAGCGAGGAGACCATGCTCAGCCCGAGCACGGCGATGGCGAAATATTCCACCGGGCCGAAGGCCAGCGCCGCGGAGGCGATCCAGGTCGCGGATGCGATCAGCATCAGCGTCGCGGTGATGGAGGCGAAGCCGGCGCTCAGGATGGACATGGTGAGCGCCGTGCCCGCCTCGCCCTTGAGGCGCATCTGGTAGCCGTCGAGCGCGGTCACGGCAGCGGCGGGAACGCCGGGCGTGTTCATCAGGATCGCGGGAATGGCGCCGGCGTATTCGGTCGCCATGTACAGCGTCACCAGCATCACGATGGAGGTGATGGGCGACATGCCGTAGGTGAACGGGATCAGCAGCGCGATGCCGATGCTGGAGGAGAGGCCCGGGATGCTGCCGATGACGTAGCCCGTGAGCATGCCACCCACGAGGCCGAACAGCACGTCCCAGGTTTCCATCTGGTGCAGCGCGAAGACGAAGCCTTGCCAGATCATCGGCTGCTCACGGCATGGGCGTGCCCAGCACCTGCTGGAAGATCACCCGGGTGAAGACCAGGAAGCCAAGCGTCGCGACCGCGAGGCCGACCGGCCTGCGATAGCCGGCGATCCAGAGAAACGGCGGCAGCCACAGGCCGGTTGCCAGATAATAGCCGAGCCATCCGAGCAGCAGTGGATAAAGGATGGCCATGCCCATCGCCGCGAGCACGAACCACGGGCGTTCCACCGCGACCGTTGCGGAACCGGCGCGCGCCGCCGGCACGAGGCTGCGCCCGATCATCAGCACGGCGCAGAGCGCAAGCATCGCGGAGATGCCCTTGGGGAACGCCAGCGGGCTCATCAGGCCGCGCGAGCGGGATTCGATCGCGGCGGCCTCCAGCCAGAACCACAGCGCGATGCCCAGCATCACCGCGCCGACAGCGGCATCGAGCGCGAAGGCGGGCAGGCGCAGCACCCCCCCGCGCGCAACGGGGGAGGCGGCGCCCGCCGCCTCGCCCGTCGCCGGTGATGCTTCGCCGGTCATCGCGCCGCCGCTAGTGGATGAAGCCGAGCTTCTTCAGCCAGGTCAGCGTGACACCGTCCTGCTGCTGGACGAAGGCGGTGAAGCCAGCCGTGTCCGCGTAGTCGAGCTGCAGCGAGTCGTTCTTGATGTAGGCCTGCATGTCCGGCGACATCAGCGCCTGCTTGATGGCGGTGGCGAGCCTGGCCGCGATCGCCGGCGGCATGTTGGCCGGCGCGATCACGCCGCGCCACTGGTTCCAGAAATCCGGCACGTTGAAGCCCTGTTCCTCGACCGTCGGCACGTCCGGCAGGTCGGCCAGGCGCTTCGGCGCGATCACGCCGATGATGCGCAGATGCCCGGCCGCGACCTGGTCCTTCACCAGGCCGAAATAGGCGACCGTCGCCTCGCCATGCCCGCCGAGGATCGCGGTGACGCCGCCGCCGACGCTGTTATAGGGCACCCAGTTCACGTCCGTGCTCGGCAGCCCCGCGCTCGCCATGAACATCTCCCACGCGATGTTGGCGCCGGAGCCCTTGACGAAGCCGGCGACCACCATCTTGCCGGCCTCGGCCTTGATGGCGGCGGCGAGGTCCTTCATCGAATGGATCTTGCTGTCGGCGGGGACGACGAAGAGGTAGGGGTCCGTCACCAGCCGCGCCAGCCAGGTCACGCTCTTGAGGTTGTACTGCCGCAACGTCTGGTGGAACTCGGCGATGTGGGAGCTGGTGGCGGAGCCGATCATGTAGCCATCCGGCTTGGCGCGGGTGAGCTCCGCCATCTGCGCGGCACCGCGCCCGCCCGGCCGGTTCTCGATCACGATCGGGACCTTGAGCTCCTTCTGCAGCACGGCGCCGAGCTTGCGCGCCATCACGTCCGTCGCACCCCCGGGCGAGACGTGCAGCACGTAGCGGATCGGGTGGTCGGGATAGGCGGCGTGGGCGTTGGGAGCCGCGCCGAACAGCGCGGCCGCGGCGATGAGTGTAAGCAAGGCTCTCAGTCGCATGGATGGATCCTTCCCCGAAATTCCGTGTTTGGGTCTTGCTTGGTTGGGTCTTGCTTGGTCTTGTTTGTTGCGCCCCTCGGGCCCGCGACAGGCGCGTGCGGCAGGTGTTGGATGATGGACCGGTGGTCTGAATAACACAACACGGAAAGTCCCGCCGCGTGGCCGGTCGCGGCTACAGCACCAGCCGGTGATAGCGCTCCAGTGCCGCCCAGGCCTCGCGAAGCTGCGCGCGCTTGAGTTGCTCGGCGCGGTCAGCGTCGCCGGCGCGCAACGCCGCCAGCACCGCGCGGTTCTGCACCAGCCCCTCGCTCGCGCGGCTGGTGGCGAGGATCACGCGGCGCATCGTCACCGCGCTGCGGTCGAGCAACGGTACCAGAAGCGAAACGATCGTGCGGTTGCCGGAGGCCGTCATCATGCGCCGGCGCAGCTTCGTCACGTGCCGCAGATAACCTTCGAGGTCGCCGCTCTCGATCATCGCCTCGGTCGGTGGGCCGAACAGGGCGACGAGATCCTCCCACGAGCGCGGCTCGACATTCGAGGCCGCGAGCCGCGCGCACATGCCCTCGAGCGCGAGGCGCGCCTCGAACACCTCCCGCGCCTCGCCCACCGTCAGCCGGTGCACGAAGGCGCCACGGTTGGGCACGCGGTCCACCAGGCCCACCGCCTCCAGCCGGGCGAAGGCCTCGCGCAGGCGGTTGCGGGAGATGCCGAGCTCTCCGGCCAGGCCCTGCTCGTGCAGCTGCGCGCCGGGGGCGAACTCGCCGCTGACGATGCGCTGGCGCAGCGCGCGGAACACACGCTGGCCGATCTCCGGCTCGCGGCCCCGTGGCTGGGGGGGCGGCTGGGGAGGCGGCCGTTGGGGTGACTGGGAAGAGGGTTGGTTCATCTCGGCCCGCCAAGCAGCAGAACCCATCGCATTGCGTCAAGAAAATTGTCGACAATTTCATGGACACATTGACAACAATCTGGCCCGGTGGTGAGCTTCCCGCAACAAAAAAGCGCCCGGCGACAGGCCGGGCCACAGGAGGGAATGCCATGCCTGCGACGTTTCCGCGGCGCCACGGCGCCATTCGTTGCGTCCTCGGGGCACTCGGGTGGCTGGCTATCGCCGCGCCGGTGCACGCGGCCGGGCCCGCCACCATCACGCTGCGCTTCGCCGATGCCGTGCCGGAGAAGAACCCGGTCAGCGTCAACGGCAGCAAGTTCTGGATGGATACGGTCACCAGGCTGACCGACGGGCGGGTCAAGTTCCAGTGGTATCCGGCGGAGCAGCTCGGCAAGGGCAAGGACCTGCTCGCCCTCGCGCTCTCGGGTGCGGTGGACATCGGCAGCGCCGGCCCGTCCTACACGCCGGACAAGCTGCCCCTCTCCGCCGTCGCGGAACTGCCGGAGATGTTCGGCTCCGCCTGCAAGGGCGGCAAGGCGTTCTGGTCCTTGGTGCGGCCAGGCGGGATGCTCGACCGGCTGGAATACGCGCCGAAGGGGCTGCACGTCGTCTTCGCCTTCACCAACCCGCCCTATGAAGTGCAGACCGTGCGCCACAAGGTGGTGCTGCCGTCCGACATGAAGGGGCTGAAGTTCAAGACGCTCGGCGGCGCCTCGGATGACAGCGCGCTGCTGGTGGGCGCGGTGCCGGTGCAGATGACCGTCTCCGACCTCTTCCTCGGCCTCAAGCGCGGCACGGTGGACGGGCGGTTTGGCGCCTTCAACAGCGTCTTCGCCAACAGCACGCAGGACGTGCTGCAATACAGCACCGTGGGCGCCGATATCGGCGGGTTCGGCCTCATCGCCTACATGGGCGACCAGCGGTGGAAGGCGCTGCCCGACGACGTGAAGGCGGCGATGATCAAGGCGGGCGACGAGACCTGGAAGAATTTCTGCGAGCACGCGGACACCCAGAACACCGCCTTCGGCAAGGACCTCGCCGATCACCACCACTGGACCAACACCGTGCTGACCCCGGAACAACAGGCCGCGTGGCGCAAGGTCATGACCCCGGTGCAGCAGCAGTGGGCGACGGAGCTCGACAAGCGCGGGCTGCCCGGCAGCAAGGTGCTCGCGGCATTCCTCGCCGCCGCCAAGTGACGCCACCCGACGCCTGGGAGGGAGCGGTCTCCTCCCGTCTCGGGCGGGCGATCGCGCCGGTGGAGGGCGCGATGATGCTGGCGGCCTGCGCTCGGCATCGCGGGGATGGTGCTGATCACCGCCGTCGATGTCGTGTTCCGCTACGCGCTCAACGCGCCGTTCAGCTGGTCGCACGACCTCACCACGCAATACCTGCTGGTGGGGTTGTTCTTCCTGGCGCTGCCCTACGTCACCGGCCGCGGCGCGCACATGACGCTGGACTTCGCGGTGCGCAACCTGCGGTCGGTGCCGTTGCGCAACGGCTTCGTCATGCTGGGCGAGGGGCTGGGTGCCGCACTCGCCATCGGCATCGCCTACGGCAACTGGCCGGCGCTGCGCTCGGCCTGGGTCAATCACGAGGTGCTGCCAGGCTCGCTGCCGCTGCCCACCTGGCCGATGCGCGCGATCGTGATCCTCGGCTGCACGGTGCTGGCGCTGCGCCTCGTCTGCAGCATGATTGCCGCGTTCGAGGCCGCGCTCGCCGGGCGCATCATCGGCCCCGTCAAGGTCGCGGACTGAGCATGCTCGCGATCGGCATCACGGTCCTTCTCTTCGTGCTCATCGGCCTGGGGGTTCCGCTTGCCTTCGCGCTCGGGGCCACCGGCTGCCTCGGCGTGTGGCTCATCGGCGGGTTCGCGCCGATGCTCGCCTTCCTCGCGACGACGCCGGTCACCGCCGCCTCCACCTACGAGCTGATGACCATCCCGATGTTCGTGCTGATGGCCGAGTTCGTGATCGTCAGCGGTGTCGCCGAGGAACTTTTCGACACGATCGATGCGTGGACGCGCAACCTGCTGGGCGGGCTCGGCATCTCCACGGTGCTGACGGGGGCGGGGTTCAGCTCCATCTGCGGCTCCAGCGCCGCCGCGGCGGCGACGCTTGCCTCCACCGCCATCCCGCAGATGCGCCGGCACGGCTACGAGATGCGGCTGGCGACGGGGCTCACCGCCATCGTCGGCACGCTCTCCTCGATGATCCCGCCGGCCAACGGGCTGATCATCTACGGCGTGCTGAGCGAGGTGGATCTCGGCAAGCTGCTGATCGCCGGCATCATTCCGGGGCTGATCGGCGTGGGCGTGCTCACCCTCACGCTGCAGGTGCTGATCCGGCGCAATCGCGGCCTCATCGCGCAGGCGGTGGAGCCGCAGCCGCCGCTCGCGGTGCGGCTGCGCATGCTCACGCGCGTTCTGCCGATGATGCTGCTGTTCCTGCTGATCGTGAGCGTGATGTATTTCGGTATCGGGACGCCGACCGAAGCCTCCGCCATGGGTGCCCTGGGCGCGATGCTGATCACCGCCCAGCGCAGGCGGCTCAGCGTCGCCTCCCTGCTGCACGCGCTGCGGTCCACGGCACGCATCAGCGTCATGATCACCATGGTGATCACCGGTGCGCTGCTGTTCGGCTATTTCCTGACGATGAGCCAGGCGACACAGACGCTGACGAACGCGATCGGCGGCCTGCCGACCTCGCGCTGGGTGATCATCGCCCTGCTGCTGGCGATCAAGCTGATCCTGGGCTGCTTCATGGACCAGGTGGCGCTGCTGGTGCTGACCGTGCCGATCACGCTGCCCATCGTCACCCAGCTTGGCTTCGACCCGATCTGGTACGGCATCGTGCTGGCGCTGACCTCCGAGATCGGGCTGGTGACGCCGCCGATCGGGCTCAACGTCTATATCGTCGGCCGTTACGCTAACGTTCCGGTCGACGCGGTGTTCCGCGGCGTGCTGCCGTTCATGGTGAGCATGCTGCTCTATCTTGTGGTGCTGACGGCATTTCCGGCAATCACGCTGTGGCTGCCCAGCCTTATGCATAACTGAGGGGACGATGGCGCACGAAGCGTTGCTGGAGGAGTTGCAGGCACGGAGAATGAAGGCGCGTGCCATGGGCGGGGAGCGCAAGCTCGCCGAGCGCCGCGCCGCGGGGCTGCTCAACGCGCGCGAGCGCGTCGAGCATCTGCTGGACCCCGGCAGCTTCTTGGAAACCGGCCTGCTCGCCGTCGCCGCCGACAAGGACCTGCGGGAGCGCACGCCGGCGGACGGCAAGGTCGCGGGGTTCGGCCGCGTCGAGGGGCGGATGGTGGCCGTCGTCTCCAACGACTTCACCGTGCTCGGCGCGTCATCCAGCCGGATCAACAGCAAGAAGATGGGCCACATCAAGGAAGTGGCGACGCGCAACGGCATGCCGATCGTCTTCTTCGGCGAATCCACCGGCGCGCGCATGCCGGAGATCATGGGGGCGGCCGGCATCGGCGCGGGCGACACGCGCAACCGCTACCTGCGCATGCGCGAGACGCCGTGGGCCTCCGCGGTGCTGGGGCCGTGCTACGGCTCCTCCTCCTGGTATGCCGCGATGTCGGATTTCGTGGTGATGCGCCGCGGCGCGGTGATGGCCGTCGCGAGCCCGCGCCTCACCTCGCTCGCCACCAGCGAGGAGGTGGATCCGGAGGAGCTCGGCGGCTGGCGCGTGCATGCCAACACCACGGGCCTCGTCGACCAGGTGACGGACACGGACGCGGAGGCGGTCGCCGCGATCCGGCGCTTCCTTTCCTACCTGCCGTCGCATCATGGCGAGGCGCCGCCGCTCGCGGAGGTGCCGGAGGGCTCCGAGGACGGCGCGGACAGGCTCGCGGCGCTGCTGCCCAGGACGCGCCAGCAGGTCTACGACGTGCGCCGCGTGCTGGACGCGATCTGCGACCGCGACAGCGTGTTCGAGATGAAGGCGCGGTTCGGCCGCTCCATCGTCACCGCGCTCTCGCGCATCGATGGCCGCACCGTCGGCTTCATCGCCAACAACCCGATGGTGAAGGGCGGCGCGATCGACCCGGACGCCTGCGACAAGGCGATCAGCTTCCTGGTGCTCTGCGACAGCTTCAACATCCCGATCGTTCTGCTGGTGGACCAGCCGGGCTTTCTCGTCGGCATCCAGGGCGAGGCGAAGCGCGCCGTGGGCAAGGTGATCAACTGGATGAACGCGCTCTCGCTCGTCACCGTGCCGCGCATCTCCGTCGTCATGCGCAAGACCTATGGCCAGGCGCTGCTGAACATGGGCGGCGCCGGCAACGCCGACGAGGTCGCCGCCTGGACCACGGCGGAGGTGAGTTTCATGGAGCCGGAATACGGTGCCGTCATCGCCTATGGCGTGCGGCCGGATGGCGACCCCGAGGCGTTCCGCGCGGCGGTGGAGCGCATGCGCCGCGACACCGGCGCCTACGACCTCGCCGCCGCCTATGGCGCGCAGGAGGTGATCGACCCACGGGAGACGCGGGACTATCTGCGCAACATCCTGCGCGTGCATTCCATGTCGGCCTCCGGCGGCGTCGGCAGGCACCTGATGCGCACCTGGCCCACGAGCTACTGATGCTCGACGAAGCAAGGACGGAGCTGGAGGCGCGGCGGGAAAAGGCGCGCGCCATGGGCGGGGCGGAGAAGCTCGCAGCGCGGCACAAGGCCGGCATCATGGACGCGCGCCAGCGGCTGGACGCGCTGCTCGATCCCGGCAGCTTCTGCGAGAGCGGCATGCTCGCGGCCGGCCTGCGCCCGGAAGTGCGCGACCGCACGCCAGCCGACGCCAAAGTCGCGGGATTCGGGCGGATCGAGGGCAGGCCCGTCGCCGTCGTCTCCAACGACTTCACCGTGCTCGGTGCCTCCAGCAGCGCCATCAACGGGCGCAAGATCCAGCACATCAAGCGCGTGGCCGAGCGCCATGGCATGCCCGTCATCTACTTGGGCGAGTCCGCCGGCTCGCGCATGCCGGACCGCATGGGCGCGCCCGGCCGCGCCCTGCTGGGGCAGGACCCCGCGGAATACTTGCGAGTTCGCAACGTTCCCTGGGTCTCGGCGATGCTGGGGCCGTGCTACGGCTCCTCCACCTGGTATGGGTGCCTCTCGGATTTCGTCGTGATGCGCAAGGGCGCGCGCATGTCGGTTGCCTCCGACCGCGTCACCGCCGTCGCGATCAGCCAGGCGATCGACCCGGAGGAACTGGGCGGGTGGAAGCTCCATGCCGAGGTGACGGGGCTGATCGACCTCGCGGCCGATACGGATGCCGAGGCGCTGGCCGCCGTGCAGCGCTTCCTCTCCTACCTGCCGAGCCATGCGGGCCAGGCGCCGCCGCGGGTGGCGGTCGCCGCGGGTTCCGGGGAGAATGCCGGCGCGATCCGCGAGGCGATGCCCGAATCCCGGCACCAGACCTATGACGTTCGCCGCACCCTGCGCCTTCTCGTCGATACGGGATCGCTGTTCGAGCTGAAGGCGCGGTTCGGGCGCTCCATCGTCACGGGGCTTGCGCGGATGGGCGGGCGCAGCGTCGGGCTCGTCGCCAGCAACCCGATGTTCAAGGGCGGCGCCATCGATGTCGATGCCTGCCGCAAGGTCACCAGCTTCATGGTGCTGTGCGACAGCTACAACATCCCGCTGATCTTCCTCACCGACCAGCCCGGATTCCTGATCGGTGTCGCTGGCGAAATGAAGGGCGCGCCGGGGCTGATCATGAACTGGATGAACGCGCTCTCGCTCGTCACCGTGCCGAAGCTGCAGGTGGTGATGCGCAAGAGCTACGGGCAGGCCTACCTGAACATGGGCGGCGGGCGCAACGCGGATGCCGTGGCCTGCTGGCCGATGGCCGATCTCGGCTTCGTCGATCCCATGGTGGGGGTCAGCATCCTGCACGGGCTGAAGCGCGAGGACGATCCGGAACGCTTCGACGCCCTCGCGGCGCAGATCGGGCGCGATTCATCGGCCTGGGAACTGGCTTCCCTGTACGAAGCGCAGGACGTGATAGACCCCGCCGAGACGCGCGACTGGCTGCTCGGCATGCTCGACATCCATTCCCGTCGCCTCGCCGGCGGCATCGGCCAGCATCGGCTCGCCGCCTGGCCCACCAGTTACTGAGTGCATAACGCAGGAAAATCGCATGTCCGAAGTGAAGGTTCAGTCCGAAATCGCCGGTTCCGTCTGGAAGATCGTGACCGCCCCAGGCGACACGGTGGAGGAGGAGCAGCCGCTGCTCATCCTGGAATCGATGAAGATGGAGATCCCCGTGCTGGCGCCGGAGCGCGGCGTGGTGCGCGAGATCCGCGTGAGCGAGGGCGCCGCCGTCGCCGAGGGCGAGATCGTGGCGATTCTCGATACGTGAACGAGACGATAGCGGAAGCCGCGCGCGCCATCCTGGCCGCGGCGCGCGCGGAGGGCAGGAGCGCCCTCGACGAGACCGAGGCCAAGCGTGTGCTCGGCCTGTTCGGCATCAGCGTGCCGGCGGGCCGCCTGCTGCCGCCCGCGCCGGAGCCCGGCTTCGCGCGCGGGCTCGCGCCGCCCTTCGTGCTGAAGATCGTCTCGCGCGACATCCTGCACAAGACGGAGGTGGGCGGTGTCCGCCTGCGCCTTGCCGACGAGGCCGCGGTGGTGGCGGCGATCGCGCAGATGGGTGCCAGCATCGCGGCGGCGGGGCATCGGGTGGACGGATGGCTGCTGGAGGAGACGGCGCCCGCGGGCGTGGAGATGGTGATCGGCGGGATGCGTGACGAGCGCTTTGGCCCCGTCGTGATGGCGGGCTTCGGCGGCATCCTCATCGAATTGCTGCAGGATATCGCGTTCGCCATCTGCCCCGTCGATGCGATCGACGCGGGGGAGATGCTCGCGGGGCTGCGCGGGCGCGCGATGCTGGATGGCTGGCGCGGCGCGCCGCCGGCGGACATGGCGGCGCTGCGCGACGTGCTGCTGCGCGTCGGGGCCAGGGGCGGGTTGCTGGAGACGCTGCGCGCGGAGGTGGCTGAGCTCGACATCAACCCGTTGATCGTTTCGGCCGCGGGCGCGGTGGCGGTGGATGCGCGCATCCTGCTCGGCGCGCGGCCATGACGATTCCCGGGCCCGATTTCAGCGCCCTGTTCGCGCCCAGGGCGGTTGCCGTGGTTGGCGCCTCCAGCGGCACGGGCGGGTTTGCCAACACGTTCCTGCGCAACCTGCGCCCGGGCGGCTACGAGGGGCGGATCTACCCCGTGCATCCCAGCGCGCCGGCGATCGAGGGCTTTCCCGCCATCCGCTCGCTCGCGGACCTGCCGGAGCCGGTGGACTACGCCTATGTCGCGGTCAGCGCCGCGCAGACGCCTGGCCTGTTCGAGGGCGCGGCAGGTAAGCTGCGCTTCGTGCAGGTGGTTTCCAGCGGTTTTGCCGAGAGCGGCGATGCGGCGTTGCAGGAGCGCCTCGTCGCCGCTGTCCACGAAACGGGTGCCAGGCTGATCGGGCCCAACTGCCTCGGCGTGCATGCGCCGCGCGCGCGGCTCTCCTTCGTCGATGGCGTGAACTTCGCCGCCGAGGGCGTGGGCGTGCTGTCGCAGAGCGGTGGGCTCGGTGTCGATATCCTCCGGCGCGGGCAGGTGCGTGGCGTGCGGTTCAGCGGGCTGGTCACGCTCGGCAATTGCGCGGATCTCGGGGCGGCGGACCTCATCGCGCACTACCTCGCCGATCCGGCGACGCGTGTCGTCGGCCTCTACCTGGAGGACGCGAAGGACGCGCGCCGGCTGTTCGATACGTTACGACAGGCGAACGGTGCCAAGCCCGTGGTGCTGCTCAAGGGCGGGCGCACGGCGGACGGGCAGCGCGCCTCCGCCTCCCACACCGCGGCGCTGGCCCAGGACGACCGGCTCTGGCAGGCGTTCGCGCGGCAGACCGGCGCCATTCTTGTCGATACGCTCGACGCGTTTCTTGACGCGCTCCTGCTGTTGCAGTGCGTCGGCCCGCGCGCGACGCCGACGCATCGGGTGGTGCTGTTCGGCAATGGTGGCGGCACCAGCGTGCTGGCGGCGGATGCATTCGGCCGTGCCGGCTTCACCGTGCCGCGCTTCGGCCAGGCGACGCTGGCACGGCTGGAGGCGCTCGGCCTGCCACCGGGATCGAGCGTGCAGAACCCGGTCGATACGCCGGCCGGGACGCTGCGGCAGGAGGACGGGCGCATCGCGGGACGAATCTTCGATGCCTTCGCGCAGGAGCCTGGGATCGGTGCCGTGGTGATGCACCTCAACATGACCGTGATCCTGAGCTACGCGAACCCGCGCATCCTGCCCAATCTCTTCGAAGCGGCCATGAGTGCCCGCGGCGACGGGGCGGATGCCTCGCATTTCGTGCTGGTGCTGCGCTCGGACGGCGAGGCGGCGATCGAGGCGCAGAAGCAGACATACCGCGAGCAGGCGGTGGCTGCCGGCATCCCGGTCTACAACGAGCTGGTGGAGGCCGCACAGGCGCTGCGCGGGCTCGCCGCGTACGAGGGATATCTGTGTCGCCGGCGCCCCCGGCACGCGAGCGAGGCGGACCGCGCGCCGTAGGCACCGTTGCGGAAGACCAACGGTTCTCCCGCTCGTCCGGATGCTCGACGGTGATCTGGTCCGGGGCGGCGCATCAACGCCGGTGATGACCTGCACGGGGATTGACTGCCGGGCCGCGAACAGCCGTTCCGCGCGCCTCGTGCGGCAGGGCAGGAAAAACCGACGCGGCCGGCTCTAGCCCGGGGCCGTGCCGGCGAGCAGCACCGGCACGCCGCGTGCGGCGGCGATGCGCGCGGCGGCGGCGGCGAGCGGGGTGGCGCGCGTCAGCACCACCAGGCGTTCATGCAGTTCCGCCAGCGCGTCCAGCCAATCCTTCGTGCTGCCGCCTTGGATGTTGCGCGCGGTGATGCGCTGGTGGAGCAGCCCGGCGGCGCGGGCCCGCGCCACGGCATCCTGCGCCGCGTCCCGCGCCGTGCCCTCCGCCAGCAGCAGGACGAGGTCCTCGCCGGTCGCGGCGGCAACGCCGGCGGCGGTCTCGAGCGCTGGGTCGTGCGCGTCCGCCAGCAGGGCCGCGATGGCGCCATGCGCCCGCCGGGCCCGCGCCGGCAGCAGCAGGATGGAACAGCCGGGCTCCACCGCCTCAGGCAGCGGCCAGGCGCCGCGCGGGTCCGGGGGGCCGGGGGAGGTTTGTTCCGCAATCACAAGGATGTCGCCGGAGCGGCAGGCGGCGGCCATGCGCGAGGCGGGGTCGCCGCGCACCACCTCGAACGCGCAGGCGATGCCGGTGGTCTTCGCGGCGCTGTCCAGCAGGTGTTGCGCCCGCAGCGCCGCCTCGCGCATCTCCGCCTCCAGCGCGTCCGCGGTGAGCGGGCTCCAGGTATGGGTGGTGAGCCGGATCTCGCGCGCGAAGGGCAGTGCCGCCATGGCCAGCAGCAATTCGTCCTCGACGAACAGGCCGTGCAGGCCAAGGCTGAGCAGCCGCGCCAGCTCCGCCACCGCCTGCATGGAGGCGGCGTCGACCGTCGCGTGGCAGAGGCCGAGGACGACCCTGCCCTCATCCGCCCGTCGCTTGCCGCTCATGTCTTCTCGCCTCCCTCGTTCTCCTTGCCGGCGGCCTTCTTCCGCACCTCGGCGAACTGCCGCAGCTTGTCCTCCACCGCGCGGTTCACGCTGCCCGCCGGATAGGAGCCGTCCGCCGCGCGCCCGCCCGCCGGCCGGCCCGTGAGCAGCGCGATGCCCTCGTCGATCGTGTGCACGGGATAGACGGCGAAACGACCGGCCTCGCACGCCTCCACCACGTCGCGGCGCAGCATCAGGTGCTGCGTGTTCGCGGCCGGGATCAGCACGCCCTGCGTACCCGTGAGGCCGCGGCCGGCGCAGATATCGAAGTAGCCCTCGATCTTCTCGTTGACGCCGCCGATCGCCTGCACCACGCCGTGCTGGTTGACCGAGCCGGTGACGGCGAAATCCTGCCGGAGCGGGATGTCGCCGATTGCGGAGAGCAGCGCATAAAGCTCGGCCGAGGAGGCGCTGTCGCCGTCGATGCCGCCATAGGATTGCTCGAACACCAGGCTGGCGTAGAGCGACATCGGCGTATCGAGAGCGTAACGGCCGGCAAGGAAGCCCGAGAGGATCAGCACGCCCTTGCTGTGCAGCGGGCCGCCGAGCTCCACCTCGCGCTCGATATCGACGATCTTGCCCCCGCCCGGCCGCACCCGGCAGGTGATGCGCGAGGGATGGCCGAAGGCGAAGCCGGCGAAGGACATCACCGCGAGCCCGTTGATCTGCCCCACGCGCGCGCCGCTCGTTTCGATCAGCGCGATATCGCGCAGGATCATCTCCCGCCCGCGTTCGCTGACGCGCGACATGCGGCGGATGCGCTGGGCGATGGCGGTATCCACGTCCTCGCGCGTCACCACCTTGCGGCCGGCGATCGCCGCGACGTGGCCTGCCTCGGCAAGCAGATCGTGCAGCCCCTCGGCGAGCAGGCTGAGCTTGCGCGCGTCCTCCGCCATGCGCGAGGCGTGCTCGATCACGCGTGCGACGCCGCCACGATCGAGCGGCGGCAGCTTCTCCTCCGCCACGATGCCGCCGATCATGCGCGCGAGCGTCGCCTCGCCCGCCTCGGTGCGGTCCGCGTCGTCGTCGAAATCGGCGAGCACCTTGAAATACTGCGCCACGTCCGGATCGAGGGCGGCCATCATGTGGTAGAGCATGCGGTCGCCGAACAGCACCACCTTCACGTCGAGCGGGATCGGCGCCGGCTCCAGCGAGACGGTGGTGGCGAAGCCCATGAAGCGGCCCACGTCCTCGATGGCGATTTCCCGGCGGCGCAGCGTGCGCTTGAGCGCCTGCCAGCTGAACGGCTCGGTGAGCAGGCTGCGCGTATCGAGCAGCAGCGTGCCGCCATTGGCCCGGTGCAGGGCGCCGGCCTTGATCAGCCGGAAATCGGTGACGAGCGCACCCTGGATCTGTACGTATTCGATACGGCCGACCAGGTTGGCGAGCGTGGGGTGCGGCTCCTCCACCACCGGCGCGCCGGGCGAGTGGTCGGTCTGGGTGACGACGACGTTCACCTCGTAGCGGCCGAACGGGCCGCTCAGGCGCATCGCCGCCTGGATCGCGCCGGGTTCCGCGGCCTCGGCCGACATCAGCTGCGGCAGGTTCTCGAGCATGTCGGCGCGGATCGCTTCGACATGCGCGAGCACCGCCGGCAGATCGGCGAACTCTCCCCGCAGCTGGCTGAAGAGCTGCTCCGCGGCCTGGCCCGCGGTCTCGCGGTCGAGTGCCCGGACGGCGTCGCGCTGCTGCTTCTCCAGGCGCGGGATGGAGCGCAGCGTTTCCTCCAGCTCCTTCTCCAGCTCGCCGATCGCCTCGCGCGTGGCGCGCTGCTCGGCCTCCGGCCATTGGTTGAAGTCGGCGGGCGGCACCACCTTGCCGTCGCGCACCGGCGCCATGCCGAAGCCCATCGGCGTGCGCAGGAGGGCGATGTTGCGGGACTGGGCCTTTTCGTTGAGCGCGTTGAAGGCGCGCTCGTTCTTCGACTGCACCTCCTGCTCGATGGCGTGGCGGCGCTTCTGGTAGTCCTCGCTCTCGAACAGCGCGGGCAGCGACAGGCGCAGATCCTCGATGAGGGCGTGCACCGCCTTTTGCAACTCCGGCGCGCGGCGGGCGGGAAGGGCGAGCGCCACCGGCTGCTGCGGCGCGGCGAAGTTGTTGACGTAGACCCAGTCCTGCGGCGGCGGGCGCGTGGCGGCGGCTTCGTCCAGCAGCGACTTCACCGCCTGCTGCGCGCGCGCGGCGCTGGTGCCGATGACGAAGATGTTGAAGCCGCGACGGTCGATGCCGGTGCCGAAGCCGATGGCCTCATGCGCGCGCGGCTGGTTGGCGAGAAGCGGCAACGGTGCCAGGTCCGCCGTGGTCTCGAAGACGAGGCGGCTGAGATCGGCGGCGCGGTAGAGTGCTGCGGGTGCCAGCGGCGGCGGTGTGCGCGGTTGCGCGGAGGGTTGTTCGCTCGGCTCCTCGGGCATCGTTCGTCTTCCCCGTCCAGGCTGTTTCCTCGCCCCGCAGGATGGCCGCTGCCACGCGGCCTGTCCATGGCGGGGCGCGCCCGCGTCGCGTCGCCGTGGCTGGCGCGGCGCCGCTCGCCCCGCGCGTCAGGCGGGGGCGGAGGGGTCCGCGTGCGTCTTCACGTCGCCGCGCTTCTCGCGGGCGTAATCCTGCAACTGCCGGCGCGCGGACTGGAACGCGTCGTGGAGTGCCACGGGCAGGTCCTCATGCGCGTGGTGCTCCGGCGGGTCGCGGCGGACGACGATCTCGGCTCCCGGCACCACGAGGTCGATGCGCACGTGGAAGAGATTGCCGCGGTGGTGGCGCTTGTTGCTGGCCTCCACCACGACGCTGCAGCCGGTGATGCGGTCGAAAAACCGTTCCAGGTCGGCAACGTGCTTGCGCACCTCGTCCTCGACGCCGATGGGCGCGGTCATGTTGCGGAAGGCGAGGCGGAGCGGCTCCTGCATGGCGATCTCCTTCTTGTGGCTCAGGCCGGCGCGGCGGCGGCGAGCAGGGCTGCCACCGCCGCGTCGCCGAGCTGGGGGAAGCGTTCGTAGAACTGGCCCACGGCGCCGAAATCCTCCGGCAATTCGAGGGCGATGCAGACATCGGCCTCCTCGCGCAGCGCCTTCAGCGTCTCGGGCGGCGCCACCGGCACGGCGAGCACCAGGCGCGCGGGCTTGCGGGCGCGCGTGGCCCGCAGCGCCGCCTGCATCGTGGCGCCGGTCGCGATGCCGTCATCGACGACGATCGCGGTGCGGCCCTCGAGTGCCACCGGCGCCCGGCCGCCCAGCCAGAGGGCGCGGCGGCGCGCGATCTCGCGCAGCGCATCCTCCCGCGCTTCCTCGATATAGGCCTGCGGGATGGAGAGTGCCGCGATCGCGCGCTCGTTGCGGGCGAGGGTGGGCGGCGTGCCCTCCGCGACGGCGGCGATGGCGAATTCCGGCGCGCGCGGGGCGCCGATCTTGCGCACCAGGATCAGGTCCAGCGGCGCCGCCAGCGCGCGGGCGATTTCGTAGCCCACCGGCACGCCGCCGCGCGGCAGGGCGAGAACCACCGGGCGCTCGTCGCGGAACGCGAGCAGGCGCTGTGCGAGAAGCCTGCCGGCATCGGAACGGTCACGAAACATGTTCGTCGGTCTTGAGGGCGCGGGCCCTCTTGACGGCGCAGGCCCCGGGGCGCGGCGCGTGCGGGTGCGCGAGGAACCAGTCGCGCGCGAGGGCGATCACCGCGTCCAGCGCGCCCCACTCCTCGAAGAGATGCCCGGCGCCGTCGACGATTTCCAGCCGGCGCTCGCAGCGCAGCCGCGCATAGGCCCAGCGGTTCAGTGCCAGCACGTCCGTGTCGTTGCCGCCCACGATCAGCAGCGTCGGCGCGGTGACGCGGGCGAGCGCGCCGTTCGCGAGGTCCGGCCGGCCGCCGCGGCTCACGATCGCGCAGATATCGTTCCTGCCGGCGGCGGCGACAAGGGCGGCGGCGGCGCCGGTGCTGGCGCCGAAGAAGGAGAGCGGCAGGTTGCGGCCGGCGGCGAGGTCCCTTGCCCAGTCCGCCGCGTGGCGCAGCCGCGAAGCGAGAAGCTCGATGTCGAAGACGTGCTGGCGCTGAATCGCCTCCTCCTCGGTGAGGAGATCGAAGAGCAGCGTCGCGAGCCCGGCGCGGCGCAGCGCCTCCGCGACGACGGCGTTGCGCGGGCTGAGACGGCTGCTGCCCGAGCCGTGCGCGAACAGCACCAGGCCATGGGCGTTGCCATCGGGGAAGGCGAGCAACGCCTCGCCGCCATGTGGCGGCAGCGTCACGGTCAGGGGACGATGCGATGCATCGCTCGGCCTGGAGCGCGAAACCATGACATTCTCCTAGAGAGGACCGCTGGGTTTTTCCTTGACTCAGGTCAAGGATTGGGCGGAAGGCGTGGTCGATATCCAATTCGGCCGGGGAGTACGGCAGGATGGCCGTCGCCAATGCCGAGATTGCCGAGCAGCTCGACAAGGTTGCCGACCTGCTCGACATCGAAGGCGCCAACCCGTTCCGTGTTCGTGCCTACCGTCGCGCGGCGCGGCTGATCGAGGGGCTGCCGCGCAGCGTCGCGGACATGCTGGCGGAAGGGGCGGATCTCGACGAGTTGCCGGGAATCGGGCCCGATCTCGCGGCGAAGATCGCGGAAATCGCGCGCGGCGGGCATCTCGCCATGCTCGACGCGCTCGCGCGGGAGGTTCCCCCCGGGATCACGTCGCTGCTGCGCCTGCCGGGGCTGGGGCCGAAGCGCGTGCACCTGCTGCAGGAGCGGCTGGGCATCGACAGCATCGAGAAGCTCGAGGCGGCGGCGAAATCCGGCCGGCTGCGCGAGGTGCCGGGCATCGGCCCCGGGACGCAGGTGAAGGTGCTGCGCGCGCTCGCCACCGGCGCTGCCAACACGCCGCGCACCAGGCTCGCCGCGGCGGAGCAGATCGCGCTGCCGCTGCTGCGCCACATCGCCGGCACCGAGGGCGTGCTGCGGGCGGAGGTGGCGGGAAGCTTCCGCCGCCGGCGCGAGACGGTGGGCGACCTCGACCTCGTGGTCGCGGCGGCGGCAGGGCAGGGGGCGATGCGCGCCTTCACCGGCTACGAGGCGGTGGCGGAGGTGGTGGAGCGGGGACCGACGCGCGCGACGGTACGCCTGCGCAACGGGTTGCAGGTCGACCTGCGCGTGGTGGGGGAGGAAAGCTACGGCGCCGCGCTCTGCTACTTCACCGGGTCCAAGGCGCACAACATCGCGCTCAGGCAGATCGCCGTGGAGCGTGGCTGGAAGCTCAACGAATACGGGCTGTTCGAGGGTGGGCGGCGGCTCGCGGGCGGGACGGAGGCGGAACTCTACAAGCGGCTCGGCCTCGCATGGGTGCCGCCCGAGCTGCGCGAGGACCTGGGCGAGATCGAGGCCGCGCGGCGGGGCGAGCTGCCGCATCTCGTCGAGGCCGCGGACATGCGCGGCGACCTGCACGTCCACACCACGGCGAGCGACGGGCGCGCGACGCTTGCGGAGATGGTGGCGGCGGCGCGCGTGAAGGGCTACGCCTACATGGCGGTCACGGACCACAGCCAGCGCATGGCGATGGTGCACGGGCTGGACGCGGGCCGGCTGCATGCGCAGGTGGACGAGATCGCGAGGCTGAACGCCAGGCTCTCCGGCTTCACGGTGCTCGCCGGGATCGAGGTCGATATCCTGGAGGATGGCTCGCTCGATCTCCCGGATGCGGTGCTGCGGCGGCTGGACCTGGTGGTGGGCGCGATCCACTCGCGCTTCAACCTGCCGCAGCGGAAGCAGACGGAGCGGCTGCTGCGCGCGATGGACAACCGGCTGCTCAACATCGTCGCCCACCCCACGGGGCGGCTGATCAACGAGCGGCCTTCCCACGAGCTCGACGTGGAGCGGATCATGCGCGCGGCGGCGGAGCGCGGCTGCGTGCTGGAGGTCAATGCGCAACCGGAACGGCTCGATCTCGCCGACACGCATTGCAGGCTGGCGAAGCAGCTCGGCGTGAAGGTCGCGATCTCGACGGACGCGCACGCGGCGGCGGAGCTGGACTTCATGCGCTTCGGGCTGGACCAGGCACGCCGCGGCTGGCTGGAGGCGGACGACGTGATCAACACGCGCGGCCTGGCCGCCCTGCGCGCGCTGCTGCGGCGCTGAGAGAGGCGGGCTCAGTGCCGCGAAACGTGTTTGAAGCGGCGGAAATACCAGGTGATCTCGTCGTCGGAGAGGCCGAGGTCGCGCAGGGTAAGGATCGATGACCGCGGGATGCGGGTGAGCATCGGCGCCGGCGATGGCGCGGCGCGCCAGGCCGTCTCCAATGCGCGCGATGCTTCCCGCGCGCGGGATTTCGCCGCATCGTCGCTCATGCCGTCGAGCCCGCGCATCCGGTCAAGCAATGCTTCCTCCCGTGTCCGCCGCGCCATTCGTTCGCGGTGCCGGCATTCTTGCCAGGGCAGGTGGCACGCACAACCACCGGAAAATACTCAGGCGCGGGCGGGATCCCCGCGATCATTGATCGATGTCAACGAACCGGCAGTGGCACGGCCGGGGCCAGGCTCGCCGACAGCACGAGCCGGACGAGTTCGGGCAGCGACTTCGCGCCCAGCTTGCGCATCACCAGTGCGCGATGCGTCTCCACGGTGCGCTGGTTGATGCCGAGGCGCGAGGCGATCTCCTTGTTGGCGTGGCCGGCGACGACGAGATCCAGGATCTCGCGCTGGCGCCGCGTGAGGCGCGCGATCTCCCGCGACGCGGCGGCCTCCTTCTCCCCGCCCGGCGGCGTCGCGCGGTCCAGCGCGCGGGCGATGGCGGCGACGAGCTCGTCGCCATCCGCCGGCTTCTCCACGAAATCCACGGCCCCCGCCTTCATCGCCGCGACCGCGGTCGTGACCGCGCCGGTGCCGGTGAGCATGATGGCCGGCAGCCGGCTGCCGCGTGCCGCGAGGTGGCGCAGGACCTCGATGCCGTCCATCCCCGGCAGCCTGAAGTCGAGGATGACGCAGCCGGTGGCATCCGCCGGCAGCGCCTCGAGGAATGCGTCGCCGGTCGCGTATTCCTCGACACGGTAGCCGCTCGCCTCGAGGAAGGTCCGCATCGCGCGGCGCACGGCCTGGTTGTCCTCGACGACGAAGATGGTGGCCTTCTCCGGCGCGGCCCCCGTCGTGGCGCTGGTCCTTGTCGCGGGGCTGGCGCTCGGTGCGGTCGGCGCGCCCTCCGCGAGGGCCTGCAGCGCCTGCCACAGCACCGCGGGGGCAACCGGCTTGGCCAAATGCGGCAGGCCGCTCGCGGCGATCGTGCGCAGGGAAGCGGCCGAGACGTCGGCGGTCAGCACCAGCGCCGGGATCTCCTGCCCGGCCGCGGCGCGCAGGCGCCGGATCGTGGCGAGCCCGTCAAGCGCGCCGGCGGGTTCGTAGCCCACGACAAGCGTGTCGGGCGGGCGCGGGCGCTCCGCCAGCAGCGCCAGCGCCTCCTCGCCGCTTGCCGCCGTTGCCGGCTCGAGCCCGCGGGAGGCGACGAACATCGCCAGCGCCTCGCGGACGGCGGGGTCCTTCTCGACGATCAGGATGCTGCCGTAGGAAGCCGCCCGCGACGGCGGGAGCAGCGCGCTCGCCGGCGCCGCCCCGGGTGGCGCGAGCGGCACGTCGATCGAGAACATCGAGCCGCGGCCAGCGCGGGAGACGAGTTCGACGCGGTGGCCCAGCCGCTCGGCGAGGCGCTGGACGATCGAAAGCCCGAGGCCGAGGCCCGGCCCGTGGAGGAAGCGCGACGCGCCGGCGCCCTGGGTGAACTCCTGGAAGATCGTCTGCTGCTCGGCCTCCGGTATGCCGAGCCCGGTGTCCCAGACCTGGATCGACAGGTGGGCGCCGCGGTGGCGGCAGCCGAGAAGGATCCGGCCCTTGGGCGTGTACTTGATGGCGTTGGACAGAAGGTTGCGCAGGATGCGCTCGAGCAGGTGCGGATCGCTCTCGACGATGGCGCTGCTCGGCACCACCCGCCAGTCGAGCGCCGCCGCCTCCACCTGCAGCATCAGGTCGTCGCGCAGCCTGGCGAACAGGTCGCCCACCGGGAAGGCGGTGACATCCGGATGGATCGCGCCGGCATCGAGCCGGTTGATATCGAGGATGGCGTCGAGCAGGTCGCTGAAAAGGCGCAGCGCCGTGGCGAACCGGGCGACGAGCTTGCGCGCCTCCGGGTCCGTCACCTTCTCGGCGAGCAGCGTGCGCAGCAGCTGCAGCGCCTGCAGCGGCTGGCGCAGGTCGTGGCTCGCCGCGGCGAGAAAGCGGGTCTTGGCGAGGCTGGCCTGCTCAGCCTTCTCCCGCGCCTGCTCCGCCGCCTGGCGCGCGGCCACGAGTTCGGTGACGTCCTCGATGCTGACGAGGATGTTCCGCCCGCCCTCCCGCAGGCCCGCGATCCGCCGGGCGCTGAGCAGCAGCGAGCGGTGCTCGCCGTTTGGCAGCGTCACGTCCATCGCGTGGCCGTCGATGCGTCGCGCGCCCCCGCGCAGCCGCTCGATGAAGGGGGCGAGCGAGCGGACATCGAGGCTGTGGTCGTCGGATTCCGTGAGCGGATGGCCCAGCGCCCGCGCGGGCGAGGTAGCGAAGAAGCGGTAGAAGGAACGGCTGGCGAAGACGATGTCCATGTTTTCGTCGAGTGCCACCAGCGGTTCGCGGATCGCGTCGATGACGGCCTCGGCGTAGCGCTTTGGCACGCTGCGCGCGGCATCGGCCGCCTTCCGCGCCGTGATGTCGATGAAGGCCGCGAGCACGCCATCGCCGTGATCGCTGCCGCCGCGATAGGGAACGATGGTGCGCATCACCCACGCGCCGTCGGCCAGGCGGATCTCGCGCTGGCTCCGGCGTGACGTCGCCAGCACGGCGCGCGCCTCCTCGGCCAGCGCGGCGCCGGCGGCGGGCAGGGCGAGCCCGGCGACGTCGCGGCCGATATCCGCGGCGGTGAGGCCGAACCAGGTGCCCGCGTCGGGGGAGAGGAAACGCAGGCACAGGTCACGATCCATGATCAGGATCGCGACGCGCGCTCCTTCCGCGGCGTGATCGAGATTATTCTCCATCCTTTACTTCATTAGCGCGTTTTTCGGCCGGCGTCGTCGGTCATGTACAATCAGGCGTTGCCGGCCGCGCGATTCCCCGCCGCCGCGGGCCCGGTTCGTTCCAAATGAATGTTCAGTGACAGCACGTTGCGGGCCGCGGTGGCGGCGACCGCGGCGCGCGGCGGCGAGGCGATGCGCGTGGCCCCGTCGCGCCGCGCCGCGGGGACTGCGTAGTTTCCGAGTCTTCCTGCGCCGGGCGATCCGCCCAACATGGGGGTTGGACAAAGGCGGCGCACCCGCTCGGGCGCGGTTCGCAATGCTGTCCGGCAAAGGAAGCCGATGACAAACGCTGGCTTCGCGCTCGCGCCGCAGGCGCCCGTGTCTGTCGACGAGCCGCTCGCGGCCTATTGTCTCAAGGATGCGGTGCGGGTTGGCGCCAACGGCACCATCTGCCGTGCCGGCGACCTCGCCTCGCGCTTCTTTCGCGTGACCTCGGGCGTGACGCGCAGCTTCGTCGGGCTGCCCGACGGTCGCCGCCAGGTGACGGATTTTCATTTCCCCGGCGATCTCGTCGGACTGTGGACCGGGGCGCAGCGCGGCGAGAACCATGCCGTCACCGTGGAAGCGATCACCGATGTCATCCTCGTCGCCTATTCGCTGACGACACCGGGCGGTGCGCCCATACCGGTGAGCGCGGTTGCTCACGCGCATGTTCCTCGGCGCGGTGGCGGAACGTCTGGCGGACGCGCACGAGCGGCTGCTGCTGCTGGGGCGCAAGAGCGCGGCGGAACGGCTGGCCACGTTCCTGCTGCTGGTATCGAAGCGGACGGGTTCGCGCGGCGGCGAATGGATCGAGCTGCCGATGTCGCGCGGGGACATCGCCGACTATCTCGGCATGACGCTGGAGACGGTGAGCCGCATGTTCCGGATCCTGCGCGAGCGGCGCCTGATCCTGACACCCTCGCTCGCCCAGGTGCGCGTGATCGATGGCGTGGCACTCGGGCACCTGGCGGACGGCCGGCTGCGCGTCGGGCCGGCGCGCCACCACGGGCTGCCTGCCGGAAGCGCCGGCGCAACCTCCGGCCCGATGCTCCCATCCCGCCAGATGGCGCTCTAGAACCAGCCGCCATCCACCATGAACTCGCGCGCCGTCACCATGCGGCTGTCGTCGGCGGCGAGCCACAGCACCATGCGCGCGACATCCGGCTCGTGCAGCCGGTCCGGGATGCACTGGCCCTGCGCGCGCCTCGCCTCCGCCTCCTCCGTGACCCACAGATCGAGCTGGCGCTGCGTCATGATCCAGCCCGGATAGACGATGTTGGCGCGGATGTGGTGCCGGCCGAGGTCGCGCGCGACGCTGCGCGTGAGGCCGATCACCGCGGACTTGGCGGCGGTGTAGACCGGCATCCCGCCGCTCGCGAGCACGAAGCTGATCGAGCTCATGTTGATGATCGATCCGCCTCCGGAAGCGATCATGTCGTCCTTCACCGCCTGGATGCAGAAGAACTGGTGGCGCAGGTTCACCGCCATGCGCTCGTCCCAGTATTCCGGTGTCACGTCGTCGATGCCGTGGCGGTCGTCGCGCGCGGCGTTGTTGACCAGCACCTCGATGCCGCCGCCGAGTTGCGCCCGCAGCCGCGCGATGGCTTCGCGCAGGGCGGCGATGTCGCGCAGATCCGCCGCCGCGTAGCGCGGCATGGCGACCCCTGGCGCATCCGCCGCCAGGCGTGCGAGCAGCGCCTCCGCCGCCGGCGTGTCGATGTCGATGAAGCCGACATGGCTGCCCTGGCGCGCGAAATGCTCGACGATGCTGGCGCCGATGCCGGAGGCGCCGCCGGTGACGAGCACGCGCCTGCCCCTGAGGCTCGGGTAGATGGCGAACTGGTCGGACATGGCGCGGGTTCCCCGGTGGCGCGGTGGGACGGCGGGGCGATGTTGTCGCACGGCGCCGCGTTTGGCCATGCTCCCGCGGGGCGGCCTGGATGCCGGCGCCAGATTTCGCCCCGGGCCCGGTGCCTGCCTGGTGGGGCGCACGGCTGGTGGGCCGCTGGGCTGGTGGGGCGCCTGGCGGGAGGGGGTGCGCTGCGCCGTGTTGCAAAGACGTTCCGCCTTCGGTAGCGTTTGGCACTGGTTCAACACATTCCGGGTGTGCCATGGCCCTGCAGGTGGTAGCCGGCGCGCAGTTGATCTGTAGCTTCGGTACCAGCCCGGCGAGCCTGGCGGTGCTGCCGGTCAACCGCACCGAATCCAGCCAGCAGTTTGCGGCGACCATCCAGGACTACGTGCCGATGCTCAACATCCCGCCCTTCGGGATGTGCATGAGCCTGATGAACCCCCAGGTCGCCGCTGCCACCACCGCGGCGCTCGGCGTGCTGACGCCGCAGCCCTGCATGCCGATGACGATGCAGCCCTGGACGCCGGGCGTGCCGAAACTGCTGATCAACCAGCAACAGGCGCTCGATGACACGTGCACCTGCCTTTGCCAGTGGGGCGGGGCGGTCAGCATCGTCAGCGCGGGGCAGGCGAAGGAGCAGGTGCCGTGAGGGGTGGCGCAAGGCGCAAGCCCGATCCGGAACGATGGCGGCGAGCTGCCTGATGGGATGCGCGAGGGCGCGCATGGTTCGGGAAAAGACACGTACCAACGTCACTTCCGCATCGTAGACATATAGTCGGAGGGCTTTCCGGTCATGCCAAAGGGACGTGTCGGCGTTCTTGCGAACCGGCTCTACGTGCAGACGGTTCTCGGTCCGCCGGCCGAGGATTTCGGCGACGACGCGGAACTGCTGCTCACGCGCGTGGAGGGGGTCGAGGGGATATCGCAGCCATTCTCGTATGCGCTCTCGATGCTCAGGCCGCGGAAGAAGGGCTTCATCGCGCCGGACGCGCTCATCAACACCAAGGTGAGCATCGGCATCAAACTGGCCGTCGATCAGGATTTTCTCTCGCTGGTCCCGCCAGGCGTCCGCGAGAAGGAACTCTATTACGCCTATGTGGTTCGCCAGGGGATCATTTCGCATTTCGAATATATGGATGTCGATGACTCGTTTCTCATCTACCAGGCGACCATGGTCTCGGGCTTCCAGATGCTTTCCAACGAGGTCGTGTTCCGGGTCTTCGAGAACATGGACGTCCTCGAAATCATCGAGGCTGTGACGAAAGACCATGAACAACTGATTTGCAACATGGATTATGTCAAATCAGTCAAGAATACGGACCCGAAAAAATTCCCCAAGATGGAAATCTGCGTCCAGTACGGGGAAAGCAGCTTCAGCTTCCTGAGCAGGCTGATGGCTCAATTCGGCATCTGGTATTATTTCGAGCAGGACAAGAAGCTGACAAGCGAGGTGCTGATCCTTCGCACCGGAACGCCGCAGCTGCCGCCGATCTCCGTCTCCGATGACGCGCTCGGCGGGGTGCTGAAGGCGGAAAACGTCGAGATCGACCAGCAATATTACAAGCCTGGCGCAGGGGCCTCCGCGCTTACCGTGGCCAATTTCTCAGCGCATTACCTCAGCGCGCCGGCGCATGTCCGCGCGCGCAACTTCAACCCGCTGCAACCGACCAAGCCGTTCAGCGCGACCAAGGTCAGCGCCGATTACTACGACCTGCTGCATCAGGATGCTTCCGGCAACGGGGGAACGAAAACCAAGGACCCCCGAGTGCAGCTCAATGTGTTCCCCGCGCCGATCGCCGACCCGTCGAGTGCGACCGTGGACGTCGAGCGCCGCATGGATTCCGAGGAAGCGCAGACCTTCGTGTTCGGCGGCAACAGCAAGTGCCCGGCGTTCCAGGTCGGCCGGACGATCCGGATCAACTTCGACAGCAAGGCCGGCTCGCCGACGGAGTCAGGCACGTCCGATCTCGAATGGAGCCTGCTGCACGGCCTCACCGGGCGCAAGGCGGACACGCCGTCCGCCGGCCGGACCTACGTCCTGAGTTTCGTGCATTTCCAGGCCTACGAGAACAGCTACGGGCACCATTTCTGGAGCGACCTCCTCGCTTTCGGAAAAACGATCGGAACCGAATTAAAGGACTTCATCCTGGGCGGAAAGGGCCTGGACCTGACGCTCGCGGCAACCGCCGGGGGGCTGAACAACTACATCAAATCAACGCAACAGAACGCCAACCAGAACGCCCTCGTCATGGGGCAGCCGCTTGGCGGCAAGTCATGGAACTCGTCAGCGCCGGCCACCAATCAGGTGAGCAGCGGGCCGTATGCCGGCCTCAAGGGGGCGGCGAACCTGCCGTTCGGCGCCTATTTCGAGGCCGGCGCCCTGGCCTCGATCACCTCCGTGCTGACCGGGCTTTCCATCTCCGGCGGGATCAAGGAGATCGTCAAGCGCCACGGCGACGATTACGGCAACAGCTTCGCCGCCCTGCTGCCGACCGCGCCCATGCCGCTGCCCGGCGGCGGCAAGCCACCCGTTCACGGACCGCATCTGGCGGTGGTCATCGGGCCGGATGGCGCCGACCCGATGGGCACCAAGGCCGCGGATTACAAGGCCGATCTCCTCGGCCGGGTGCGCGTGCGCTTCCCCTGGGATCCCGGACCCAAGGCGGAAGGCTCGAAGGAGGAGGCCCCGACCTGGGATTCCCCGCACGCCGATGATCCCTACGCCTCCGATCGCAACACGTGCTGGGTCCGCGTCTCCGAAGGCTGGGCGGGGCGCGGATACGGCACGCAGTTCCTGCCGCGCATCGGCGAGGAAGTGATCGTGAGCTTCCTCGACGGCGATCCGGACCGGCCGATCATCACCGGGCGCGTCTACAACGCCGATACCGGCCACTCGAACCTGCCGCAGCCCAGCTTCGACGCCACCCAGTCGGACTACGCGGTTGGGCCCGACAGCCTGCTCAACCCCCAGCTCGCGCCGCCCTATACGCGAAGCGGCATCAGGACGCGCAGCACCTTCAAGCCCAAGGACAAGCCGGAGGGCTACCATCTGTTGCGGTTCGAGGATTATTACGATTCGCCGCAGGTGCTGCTGCGCTCGCAGGGGCGCTACGATGTCACGGCGTTCTGTTCGCGGTTCGAAACGACATATGCCAACCGCTATGTCAAGGTGGCGCCCACGCCCAAGAACGCCCGCAATCCCGGGTATGGCGGCAACAGCTTCACCACCATCGGCGGCGAGTGCGACATCCATGTCGGCGGCAGCCGCTACGAGGCGGTGGAGAAGGACGAGAACCTCACCGTCAAGGGCGACACGGTCTTCGACCTCAAGGGCAGCTTCGCCGGCATGGTGGGCAAGGACCTGACGCTGAACGCCGGCACCGTCACCATCGAGGCGTCGAAGAAGATCTCCCTCAAGGTGGGCGGCAGTTCGGTCGTGATCACCCCCTGCGGCGTCTATATCGACGGCTGCATGGTCTATGTGAACTGCGGCGGCTCGCCGGATTCCGCGGCCAGCCAGAGCGTGACCCTGCCCACGGACGCCAAGACCGCGGATGACGGCTCCACCTACACGCGCGCGGCCGATGATTGCGGCGGCGGAGGTGGCGGTGGCGGAGGCGGCGGCGGCGGCGGAGGTGGTGGCGGCGGCGGAGGTGGCGGTGGTTCCCGCACCCAGACCGTGCCGGCGCAGCACGCGCCAGCCACCGCCAATTGCGGCGATACGATCTGCGTCGATCCCGGCGGCCAGGGGCTGGGCGCCGCATGACCAGCCCCGCGCCACCGCGCGGCCACCCCGCGCACCGCGACTGGCTGCTGGTCGATGTCGCGGATGCCGCGCACGCGGAGGGCGTGGTCGCCGCGCTCTGCGACATCTTCGCGACCAGCGCCGGCCGCGCCCTGCTGCGCCCGATCCACGCCAGCGGCCGCGCCGTGCGCATCGTCCGCCCCGGTGCCATGACGGCGCCAAATGCGTTCGCCCGGCCGAAGGATCTCGCCGCCGCCACCGCGGCCGGCCAGCCCACCGGCGCCACCTCGCCCGAGGGCCGGCCCGTGCTCGGCACCGGCGCGGGCTGCGACAGCGTCATCAGCTTTGCCGCCGCGGACTGGCCGAACCCCGCCGCGCCGCAATGGCCGAGTGCCGATGCGGTGCTGTTCGCCCTGCTGCTGGAGGCCGCGGCGCATATCGCCGGCACCGCCCGCCCCGCCGGCTATGCCGAGACCGGTGCCGCGGAAGTGGCCGGCGAGGCGCTGGCAGCCTATCTCCAGGAACGCGGCCTGGCAGCGCCGCCGCCGGATCGCGCGCCATCCGAACCCCAGGGGCTGCGATGAGCGCCGCCAGCGCCGTGAGCGCGCAGTCCGGCGATCTTTCCGTCCGCTGCCAGCCGGGCCGCGCGGGGGCGCGCCTCACCTTCCCCTATGTCCTGGAAAACGTCGGCGCGGCGGAGCTTTTCGTCATGGACGCCATCGCCACGCCCGGGCCGGACGGGGCGGCCCTGGCGGCGGACGACCAGGCGGTGGTGATCATCCTCGGCGCGGCCGGGGAGGCGATCCTGGGCAAGTTTCCCGCGCCCCTGCCGCCCGACCGCCGCACGGCGCACCAGGTCATGCCGCTGGCCCGCCGCCTGCCGCCGGGCGGGCGGCTCGAGCGCGTGCTGGAGGTGAGGCTGCCGCTCGCCGAGACCAGCCCCTATTTCGCCGACCTGACGCTGCGCGACTACGAGATGGTCGATCTCGCGTCGCTCGTCTTCACCATCGGCTACTGGCGCGCCGGGGAAAACGGGGTCGCCGCCGCCCCCGAGGACGACCTGCCCGATCTCTGGCGCGTCGCCATGCGCGGCAAGCCGGGCCGCGTGCACACCACGCGGCAGCGCTTTCCGGTCAAGGGGCTGCAGCTGTTCAAGCGCCTCGACGCGTTCCCTCGCCCTGTCGCGTGACGTCTGGCCGGTGCCTTGCCGCACTGCGGTAAGGGGGCGGAAATATGACGTATAAAGCACTTGCGGTCGGGTGTTCAGCGGCGCATGCAAGTGCCGCCGACTCCGGGAGACCAGCCCCTCATGACCTTGCGTGACTTTCCCTCGCGTGACAGGCGCCATCTCGATCGCCGCGGTTTTCTCGCCCAGGCCGGGCTTGGGGCGGGCCTGGGTTCGCTCGCCCTCGCCGGCGGCATCGCGCCCGCGCGTGCCGCGGCGCCGGCGACGCCGCTCGCCTTCGTCATGAACTCCGGGGCGGCCACCGTCTCCGTCATCGACATGAACACGCGCCGGGTGCTGCGCAACCAGCCGATGCTGCGCGAGCCCAGCCACTGGGCGCTCACGCCGGACCGCGCGAAGCTGCTGGTCTGCGACGCCGGCGGCAACGCGCTCTTCACCTTCGACCCCGCGACCGGCCAGGAGCTTGGCCACCAGGTGATGGCGGACCCCTACCAGATCGGGTTTTCGCCTGATGGGCGCTTCTTCGTCGCCAACGCGCTGCGCCTCAACTTCGTCGAGATCTACGACGCGAAGGAGCTGCGCCTGCTCGCGCGCCTCAGGGTCGGCGGCATGCCGAGCCACCTCGACTATTCGCCGGATTCGCGCTGGAGCTTCAACTCCATGCAGCAATCCGGCACGCTGGTTTCCATCGACCTCGCGACGCTGAAGCCGCGCTGGACGGCGCATGTCGGCAGCACGCCCGCGGGCGTTCTCTGGCACCGCGACAAGGTGCTATGCTGCGCCATGGGCACGCACATGGTGGCCGTGGTGGACCCCGTCTCCGGCAAGGTGGAACGCCATGTCGAGACCGGCGTCGGCCCGCACAACCTGTTCCTCAGCCCGGACAAGTCCACGCTCTATGTCAGCAACCGCGTCGGCGGCACGCTCGCGGCACTGGACCCCGAGACGCTGCGGATCAGGCGCACCTACCAGATGCACGCGACCGGGCCGGACGACCTGGCCATCGCGCCGGACGGCAAGCTGTGGATCGCGCTGCGCTTCCACGAGGCCGTCGCCGTGCTCGACCCCGCGAGCGGCGAGTACGAGACGATCCCGGTCGGGCGTTCGCCGCACGGCATCTTCCTGAACACGATGCTGGCCAACCCCGGCCCCGTCACCGCCGAGCGGCTCTGAGGGGCCGCGATGCTGGCACCGCTCGACCGCTTCTTCAGCATCATCGCCGGCTGGATGGACCAGGCGCTGGTCCTTCCGGTGCTGTATCGTTTCGGCTGGATGGAGTGGGAGGAGCTGTCCTTCGACTGGGCGCTGATCTGCGTCTACGGCATGTTCGCGGTGCTGCTGACCTACGCCGTGTGCTGGCCGCTCGAGGCGTGGCGGCCGGTGGAGCGCTGGGAATCGAAAAAGGCCGTGCTGGTCGATGTGTTCTACACCGTGCTCGCGCGCGTGGGCGTGCTGCCCATCGTGAGCTTCCTGGTGTTCTACCAGGTGCAGGTGGCGGTGAACGGGTTCGTGGTGGACCACGGCTACATCCCGCCGATGCTGGAAACGCTGGTGCCCTCGCTGATGGGCCACCCCGTCGTCACCTTCATCGCCTACGCGCTGATCCTGGATTGCTCGGACTACTGGCGCCACCGGCTGTCGCACTCGTTCCGCTCCTGGTACGCGCTGCACGCGCTGCACCACGCGCAGCGGCAGATGAGCTTCTGGTCGGACGACCGCAACCATGTGCTGGACGACCTGATCGGCGCGCTGTGGTTCGGCGTTGTGGCCCTCGCGATCGGCGTGCCGCCGCTGCAATTCCCGCTGCTGCTGATGTTCATGCGCTTCGTCGAAAGCCTGAGCCACGCGAATGTGCGGCTCTCCTTCGGCTGGCTGGGCGAGCGCATCCTGGTCTCGCCGCGCTTCCACCGGCTGCATCACGGGCTGCCGGCGGCGGGCCGCAACTCCTGCAACTACGCCGCCGTGTTCCCGCTCTGGGACATGATCTTCGGCACCGCGAATTTCGCCGACGAATATCCCGCGACGGGCGATCGTCACGCCCCCGAATCGATGGCAACGGGCGGCTACCTCGCCCAGCAATGGGGCGGGCTGGTGCATTTCTATCGGCAGGTCCGCCGCTCGCGGCGCGCCCCCACCGTGCCGGGCGTCAAGCGCGCCTAAAAGACCGTTTGGCGACGCGCAGAGCCTCGAAGTTAATCGTTCGGAGATATTCTTAGCGGTCTGTAGCCGGATCATCGATGAAATAAGAGAGTGCTAACTAAGCGACGTAAGCTTCTTTCCGAATAGAGGGCGGCGATATAGATTGGCTGAGGCGAGGCGAACGGGGGCGGCGATGCCCATAATCGGGGTTAAGGGGCCGCGTGGCGCGGCCGCCGTTATGGCGGGGGCGCTCGCCCGGGCAGCGGGGCCTGTAAAGCCGGTCGCCAAGACGGTACGGGCCGAGCGAACGCGCCCAGGTAACCCAAATAATTTGACGATCAGGCAGCATGTATTCCCCCTCGAAATTAATGAGGAACTTTACTCAGGGGGGGCTCGTATCGGTGCGCCTAAGAAGGACCGGCAGTGTACATTCGATGAAACCGAGTAACGCTCTTTTCTGCGCACAGCGAGCTTGGGATCAAAGAGCCGAGGTCGGTTACATGAAGCAGATCGAGGATGCGTTTCAGGCGACCGTGTCCCCGATTGTCGCAGGGCAGATCGCCGAGGCCACGCCGGAGCAAAAGCAAACAATCGATGCGATGTTTGCTCTGTGGTATCTGCGAGCTCGATTTCGGGACCTTGAGCGGCATGAAATCCACCTGGAGGGCGTTGTGGGCAATTTGCTCACGAAGGAACACGAAGAAAATCTTGAGAAGAAAGGCGTCCTCTTTGTAAGGGCAGGAGGGAATATTCCAGCACGCCAGCTCAACGGTCTTCAATTGCAGATGCGTATCAACGGTTACGCCTCGCAGCTGGCGAAGGATGTACCCAGGTGGGGCATCGTCTCGTCGCAATCAGGAGAGTTCGTTGTTCCCGACGTGCCTTCGCATCTAGTCATTCCTGTATCGCCGATGCTAGCGCTCATCGGCTGTGCTCCCGACGGGATGATAACAGAACAGAATCTTGCCGATTTGAATCGCGCTGTAAGTGCGGCCAGCCAGAATTATGCCTTTGCGAGAGATATCTCTAGATGTCCGCTTTGATGTAAGCGCGCTCTGGGCTGCGTGATTCGAATTCGGCCTAGAGACCTTGATGCGGTAGCCTGGACAACGCCCTTCCAAATGCGCGCTACCCTGCCAGCCCATGCTGGTCCCGCAGGGAGTGGAGCTTCAGGTCCGGATACTTCTCCTCCGCGCGACTCCGGCGCCAGTGATTCGTGAAGAAGGCGACCATCTCGGCGTCATGGTCGTCGTCAGCAACCTCGCCTGCGACGAGGCGGTCTGCTGCATTTCAATCAGCGGGTCTGCCGCGGACAGCGATCCGGCGCCGCGCCGGGCGGCAAGCGGCGGTAAAAAGCGACCGGCCACGGGGACCGCCGTGCGTGGGGCTCGGGGAGCGCGGCGGCCGACGGGGCGGCCCGCGCCCGCGCCTCAGTGCATGGGCATCATCTCGCCCTTGGCCATCTCCAGGTGATGCAGCTGGTGCGTCCCCAGCGTCAGGATGCCCAGAAAACCCAGTCCGCGGATTTTCTGTACGTCCGCCTGGTTCGTGGTCGTCACCTTGAGCGCCTCGCCCTCCGGGATCTCCTGCGCCGTCACGGTCCAGCCGAACAGCCCGTTGATGTCCTGGGCGTGTGCCGGGATCATGCGGCGGATCGCCTCCAGCGTGCGGCCGCTGCCCGTGACATCGATGAGCAACCCGTCATCGAGCGGCTGCTTGTGCGCCTCGGCCCGCATCACGACTTCGTTCATGTCGATCAGGTGCTGGCGCAGCGCGTCGATATCGACCCTGGACCAGTTGGTCATCGGGTCGGCGAGCAGCATGCGCACGATCTCCTGCGCGGCGCCGAAGGCGGCCTGGCCTGGCGCCGTGGGCATCCCTGCTGCCTGGGGCCCGTAACCCATGCCCATGCCACCCGCCGCCGCGCGCATCGGCATGCCGCCACCGCGATGCATCGGCATCATGCCGGCGCCGTGCTGCATCGGCATCATGCCGGTGCCGTGCTGCATCGGCATCGCTCCCGGCTGACCGGCCGGTCCGGCGGCTGGCGGCATGCCCTGCGCCCGCGCGCCCGCGGCGGCCACGCACAGAGCGAGCGCGATCGCGGCGATTCCACCTGTTTTCATGTCGAGTATCCCCATCAGAAGCGGCGGCTCTCCTAGCCGGTCGGCCGCCGAACCCATATGATTTCAGTCATACGGAGGGCGAATGGCGGATTTTCGTCCCGACAGCCTCGCGGCCCACCTCCTGCACGTGCTGCCCGCCTCCCGCGTCACCCGCCAATGGTTCGACCGGGGGAGCGCGGTCTTCCGGCAGGGGGACAAGGTGTCGGCGATTTATGTGGTGGAGAGC
This sequence comes from uncultured Pseudomonadota bacterium, assembly GCA_963764465.1. Taxonomy (GTDB): domain Bacteria; phylum Pseudomonadota; class Alphaproteobacteria; order Acetobacterales; family Acetobacteraceae; genus JAJXXT01. The sequence continues at coordinate 722,048 of CAVXSO010000002.1, forward strand.
GGGCGCATCCGTCTGGCGCGTGTCCTGGCCGACGGCACGGCGGTCGTGCTCCAGGTCGCCGAGGCGGGGCAGAGTTTCGCCGAGGCCGCGCTCTCGGCCGCCCGCTACCACTGCGACGCGACGGCGGAACTGGACTCGGCGGTGCTCAGGCTGCCGAAGCGGGACCTGCTGGCGGCGCTGGCGGCGGATGCCGCCGAATTGCTCGCGCTCACGCTGGCGCTCGCCGCCCAGGTGCGCGACCTGCGCGCCAGGCTGGAGCTACGGGATATCCGCTCGGCGAGGGAACGCGTCCTCGCGTGGCTGCACCTGCGGGCATCGGGCGAACCGCCGATGGTGACGGTATCGCGTGCCTGGACGCTGATCGCGGGCGAGCTTGGGCTGAGCCGGGAGGCCCTCTATCGCGCCCTCGCGGCACTGGAGCGCGAGGGGCGCATCGCCCGTTTGCCTGGCGGGGTTCGGCTGCTCGTTGCGAGAACGCAATAGGATGCGCCGCGCATCGCAGAGGCCCCGGCGCTGGGATGGGGCGTGTCCTGCGGTGGCTCCGCCACGCGGGAGAATCGCGGCACCTGTATTCTGCCGTTGCACCAACTCCTGGGGGAGGAAGACGCATGTCGGACAGCACCAGCACGACCCAGCCTGGCGACAACGGGCGCGGGCCGGACCGGCTTCGCTATGACCAGTTCCGCCTGCCGCACGCGCACCTCATCTCGGCCTTCGGCGATGACTGGTTTGCGCTGAAGGCCGAGGCGTTTGCCCGGTTCTTCGGCACCCCGGTCTTCCTCATCTCCCAGACCGTGATCGTGGCCGTGTGGATCGCGATCAACGCCGTGGGACCGTGGATTTTCGATGCCTATCCGTTCATCCTGCTCAACCTGGCGTTCAGCCTGCAGGCCGCCTACGCCGCGCCGCTGATCCTGCTGGCACAAACCCGCCAGGCCGACCGCGACAAGGCGACGGCGCTGGCGGATGCAGCACATCGCGAGGAGCTGCACCGCATCAGCGAGGAGCGCCAGCACGCGACGGCCGAACAAACGGCGCTGCTCATCCGCATGCTCGAACAGAACACCGAGCTCACCGCGGCGTCACGCGCCCTCTCCGAGCGCATCGAGGGCCTGACGGTGGAGTTGCACAACCACATGATAGAATCGAAATCGTAACGGAAAGCCCGGCGCCGGCGGCAGCGGGCCTAACCCGCCAGCCCGTGCTGCTCGCGCACGGCGTGGAACTTGAGGTCCTTGTACTCGTCCTCCGCCCGGTTCCGCCGCCAGTCGCTGGTGAAGAAGGCGACGGCCTCGCCGTCGTGGTCGTCGGCGATGTCGGCGCGATTGGCGTCCATGAACCGCTCCATCGCGGCCTTCGGGCCGCTGAACCAGCGCAGCTGGTTCCACGCCACCGCCTCGAACCCCGCGGGCACGCCGTATTCGGCCTTGAGCCGGCTGCCCAGCACGTCGAGCTGCAACAGGCCGACGACGCCGACGACGGGCGAGGATCCGTCACGCGGGCGGAACAACTGCACCACGCCCTCGTCCGCCAGCTCATCGAGCGCCTTGCGCAGCTTCTTGGCCAGCATCGGGTCATCGAGCCGCACCCGGCGCAGATGCTCCGGCGCGAAGGAGGGCACGCCGCGGAAGTTCAGCATCTCGCCCTCGGTCAGCGTATCACCGATGCGCAGCGTGCCGTGGTTGGCGATGCCCACCACGTCGCCGGGCCAGGCTTCCTCCGCCACCTGGCGGTCGCGCGCGAAGAAGAACAGCGGCGCGTTCACCGGGATCAGCTTGCCGGTGCGCGTCTGCGTCAGCCGCATGCCCTTCTCCAGCCGCCCGGCGCAGATGCGCAGGAAGGCCACGCGGTCGCGGTGGTTCGCGTCCATGTTCGCCTGCACCTTGAACACGAAGCCGGCGAGCGCCTCCTCCTCCGGCGAGACCTCGCGCGTGTCCGCCCTGCGCGGGCGCGGCGGCGGCGCGTTGCGCGCCATCCCCTCCAGCAGGTGGGAGACGCCGAAATCCCTCAATGCGCTGCCGAAATAAACCGGCGTCATCGTGCCCTCGAGGAAGCGCCTCGCGTCGAACGGCGGGCAGGCGGCCAGCGCCAGCCCCGCCTCCTCGCGCAGCTGGCCCGCGACCTCGGGCGGCAGGGCGGCGTCGAGCGCCGGATCGTCGAGCCCCGAAAGCGGGATCACCCGGTCGCCGTCATCCGTGATCAGCCGCAGCGATGGGTTCGCGAGGTCGAACACGCCGCGCAGATCGGGCCCCGCGCCGATCGGCCAGGCGGCCGGCGTCGCGTCCAGCGCCAGCGTCTTCTCGATCTCGTCGATGAGGTCGAGCGCGTCGCGCCCCGGCCGATCCATCTTGTTGACGAAGGTGACGATGGGGATGTCGCGCAGCCGGCAGACCTCGAACAGTTTCCGGGTTTGCGTCTCGATGCCCTTGGCCGCGTCCAGCACCATCACCGCCGCGTCCACCGCCGTCAGCGTGCGGTACGTGTCCTCGGAGAAATCCTCGTGGCCGGGCGTGTCCAGCAGGTTGAACACCAGGTCCTGCCACTCGAACGTCATGACGGAGGTGGCGACGGAGATGCCGCGGTCCTGCTCGATCGCCATCCAGTCGCTGCGGGTGCGGCGGCGGTTGCCCTTGGCGCGCACCGCGCCGGCGAGCTGGATCGCGCCGCCCTTGAGCAGCAGCTTTTCCGTCAGCGTGGTCTTGCCCGCGTCCGGGTGCGCGATGATGGCAAAGCTGCGCCGCCGCGCGGCCTCGGCCGCGACGCGCGAGGGAGAGTTGCGGAGGATGGTATCCATGGTGGCGGGGTCTGCCACAACCGGGCGGGATGCGCGAGGGCGGGGGCGCGAGGGCGCGGCCCTTCAACCCATGCGGGGCAGGGATACGCCCGTCTGCTTCATGTATTTCCCCGCCTTGTCCGCGTAGCTGATCTCCGGCGGCTCGGCGCCCTGCAGGAACAGGAACTGGCAGATCCCCTCGAACGCATAGACCTTCGCCGGCAGCGGCGTGGTGTTGCTGATCTCGATCGTGACCTGGCCTTCCCACTCCGGCTCCAGCGGCGTCACGTTCACGATGATGCCGCAGCGCGCATACGTGCTCTTGCCCAGGCAGATCACCAGGATGTCGCGCGGGATGCGGAAATACTCGACCGTATGCGCCAGCGCGAAGGAGTTGGGCGGGATGATGCAGGCCGGCCCCTGCCGGTCCACGAAGCTCGTGGGCGAGAAATCCTTGGGGTCGATCACCGCGCTGTCCACGTTGGTGAACACCTTGAACCGGTCCGAAACCCGCGCGTCGTAGCCGTAGGAGGAAAGCCCGTAGGAGATCACGCCGTCGCGCTTCTGCGCCTCGACGAACGGCTCGATCATGCCGTGCTCGGCCGCCATGCGGCGGATCCAGTGGTCGGGCATCACCGGCATGGTGGCGTCTCCGTGGGGGAGGTTTCGGCCGCGCTATCCGCCGCCTGGGCTTGCGCCGCTTTCTCGCGGGCATCTTTCTCTCGCGCCTGGGCCTTCCGCCGGCGCAGGTTCTCGCGCAGCGCCGCGGCGAGCCGCTCCGCCCGCCCCGCGGCAGCCTTCCGGCCAGCCTCGGAAAGCGTCGGGGCGGAAAGGGCAGGGGCGTCCTTTGAATCCGATCGGGCGGGTGCTTCGGCCATGGCCCGCCAGAAGCCCCGCCCCGCGCGCCCCGTCAAGATTGGCAGGCCACGGCCCGGTTGCGCGCCGGGGGCCGATTGGCTACGTAGCCCCGCCGCGCGCTGCTGTAGCTCAGTGGTAGAGCACTCCCTTGGTAAGGGAGAGGTCGACAGTTCAATCCTGTCCAGCAGCACCAGCCGCCCCCGCAATTCGGCCGCTTCCGGCCCGCCCGCGCCCTTCCGGTCCCGCCACGCTGCCGCTACGCTCGCGCCCGAGGGGCTGCGGAGGCGTCCGCGCTGGACGTCTCCGCCGGAACAACGAAGGGGGACCGACCATGCGTAAAGCCTGGACCTGGCTTGCCTGCGCCGCCACGGCGCTGGCCGTCACACTGCCCGCGCGGGCCGAGACGGTGCGGATGACCGTCTCCTACTACAGCGCCGCCACCGGCCCCTATTTCGAGAAGATGGCGCAGGAATTCCACGCGCAGAACCCCACCATCGACGTCAAGATCGAGGTGGTGAACTGGCCCAACCTGCTGCAGAAGCTGCAGACGGACATCTCCGCCGGCACCAACGCCGACGTCTCCATCATCGGCACCCGCTGGCTGCTGGACTTCGTGCACGACGGCATCGCCGAGCCGCTCGATGCGCTGATGCCGCCCGGCTTCAAGGACCGCTTCATCGGCCCGTTCCTCAAGCCCGGCGAGATCGGCGGCAAGACCTACGGCCTGCCCATCGCCGCCTCCGCCCGCGCCATGTTCTACAACAAGGAAATGCTGGCCAAGGCCGGCTTCCCGGACGGCCCGAAAACCTGGGACGACGTGGTGGCGGCGGCGAAGAAGATCCACGCCGCCGGCGAGAACGCCTTCGGCCTGCAGGGCAAGAGCACGGAGACGGACGTCTATTTCTACTACGCGCTCTGGAGCTACGGCGGCGACGTGATCGACGCGCAGCAGAAGGCGGCCTTCGCCTCCCCCGCCGGCGTGAAGGCGCTCACGCTCTACAAGTCCATGCTCGACCAGGGCCTCACCGAGCCCGCGCCCACCAACTACTCGCGCAACGACCTGCAGGACATGTTCAAGCAGGGCCGCCTCGCGATGGTCATCACCGCGCCCTTCCTCATCAACCAGATCGCGAAGGACGCGCCGAAGCTCGACTACGGCATCGTCCCGGTGCCCGAGGGCACCACCTCCGCCACCTATGCCGTCACCGACAGCGTGGTGATGTTCGCCAACTCGAAGGTGAAGCCAGCGGCGATGAAGTGGCTGGACTTCCTGTTCACCCCCGGCCCGCGCATCGCCTTCACCAAGGGCGAGGGCTTCCTGCCCACCACGAAGGAGGAGGCAAAGGACCCCGCCTTCGCCGACAACGCGCGGCTCAAGGTGTTCGTGGACCTGCTGCCGAAGGCCCGCTTCGCGCCCACGGTGACGGGCTGGGAGGACACGGCCAAGGCGGTGACGGACGCGCTGCAGGCCGTCTATCTCGGCCAGGCGCAGCCCGCGGCGGCGCTCAAGGCGGCGGCGGCGAAGGCGGACCAGTCGCTCGGCAAGTAGCGTGGCGTTGCTGCGGCGGCGGGGGCACAACCCCGCCGCGCTTTCCCCCTCCGCGCTTTCCCCCGCCACCCTGCCATGGCTGCTGATCGCGCCGAGCCTGCTGATGGCGCTTGCCGTGATCGGCTACCCGTTCCTCGTCGTCGTCCAGCTCGCCTTCTCGAACGTCACGCGCTTCGGGCAGATGCGCGGCTTCGCGGGCTGGGCCAATTTCGCCATGGTCGCCTCCGACCCGGTGTTCTTCCAGGCGATGCTGCGCACGCTGGTCTGGACGCTCGCCGTCGTCGGCGGCACCATCCTGCTCTCCATCCCCGTCGCGCTGGTGCTGCGGGAGGATTTCTGGGGCCGCGGCGTCGCGCGCACGCTCATCATGCTGCCCTGGTCCATCGCGCTGTCCATGGCCGCCGTGGTCTGGATGTGGGCGTTCAACGCCGACTACGGCATGATCAACGGCGCGCTCGTCGCCTGGGGCATCCTGGCCAAGCCGCTGCAATGGCTCGCCCGGCCAGGCACGGCCTTCATGGTCGAGGTCGGCGTCGGCATCATCGTTTCGATCCCGTTCACCGTCACCATCCTGCTCGGCGGCCTCTCCGCCATCCCAGGCGAGCTTTACGAGGCCGCGCGCATCGACGGCGCGCGCCCGTGGCAGAGCTTCCTGCACATGACGCTGCCGATGCTCGGCCCGTTCCTCAACATCGCGATCGTGCTGAACTTCATCCACGTGTTCAACTCGTTCCCCATCATCTGGGTGATGACGGAGGGCGGGCCGGACAACCAGACGCACATCCTCGTCACCTACCTCTACGAGATGGCGTTCTACCTCGGCCGGCCGGGCCCTGCCGCGGTGGTTTCCCTCGTCGTGCTCGCCATCGTCTTCGTCGCCACCGCGATCTACATGCGCCTGCGGGAACGCGCGGTATGAAGCGCAGAACCCGTTCCGTGCTGGCCTGGGCGGTGCTCTCGCCGCTGCTCATCGTAACACTGCTGCCCTTCGCGGTGATGCTCTCCACCGCGCTCAAGCCGGACACGGAGGTGATCGCCTGGCCGCCCACCTGGATCCCGCACCACATCGTCTGGGGCAATTTCGTGAAGATGTGGGTCGCCGTGGGCTTCGGCCAGGCGGCGCTCAACTCGCTCGAGATCGCGGTGAGTTCGACGGCGCTGACGCTGCTCATCGCCGTTCCCGCCGCCTACGCGCTGAGCCGGCTGCCGATGAAGGGTCGCGGCGCCTACCGGCAGTTCCTGCTCGCGACCCAGATGCTCTCGCCGGTGCTGCTGGTGCTCGGCCTGTTCCGCATGGTCGCCTCGATCCATTTCGACGGCGGAACACTGGCGGATACCAGGACGGGCGTCGTCATCGTCTACGCCACCTACCAGCTCGCCTTCGCGGTGTGGATGCTGGCCGCCTATTTCGCGACCATTCCCGCGGACCTCGAGGAAGCCGCCTGGATCGACGGTGCCACGCGCCGCCAGGCGGTGCTGCGCGTCTTCCTGCCGCTCGCGCTCCCGGCGCTGGCGGTCACCGGCATCGTCACCTTCGTCGCCGCCTGGAACGAGTTCACCATCGCGCTGACGCTGCTGCGCGACCCCTCGCGCCTCACGCTGCCGCTCAAGGTCGTGAACCTCGTCGCCGGCCGCTACAGCGTGGAGTGGAACCAGGTGATGGCCGCAACGCTCGTCGCGACGCTGCCCGTCGCCGTGGTGTTCACCCTGCTGCAGCGATACCTCGTGAGCGGGCTGACGCTGGGCGCGGTGAAGTAGGCGCGGTCGCGCCTCAGAACCGCCGCCGCGCGCATCCCGGCTCGCAGAGCGGCACCTCCCGCGCCTCCGCCCGGAACGCGCCGCACCCCCGGCAGCGCAGCCTGAGCAGCCCGAACTCCACCGGAAACTCCGGCCCATGCCGCCGGATCAGCATCTCCACGGGCAACGCCGACATCCGCCCGCAGGCGCGGCAAACCGCCATCCGCACCCAGCCCGGCCGGACCGCGAGCAGGCTCTTGAGCCGCGGCCCGGAGTAGCTCCTTGTTCCCATGGCGCCGGGAACATAACAAGAACGAAAATGCGCGCAACCGTCACCGCCCGGCTGGCGCCTAGCCCTTCCGTCCGAACAGAATCAGCAGCGCGCCACCTATGGCGGCGGCCGCGCCGGCAAAGACATACGTCATGGTCTGGTTCGTGAAACGCCCCGTCAGGGCGTTCGACAGCTGATCGACCGGCGCATTCGACGCATGCCAGGCGAAGGCGAGAAGAATCACGCCGATGGCGAAAGCCAGCACGCCGAGCAGCTGAAGCGGTCTCATCAGCTCGTCCCGTGAACGATGGCGGGCCTGGTGCACGCCATCGTCATTTTACGACCAGATTGTTCTTGACGCCCCGCACACCCGCCACGCCGGCGGCAATCTCGCCAGCGTGTGCCTTCGTTGCCTCGCTGTCCACAAAGCCGGAGAGCTGGACAACATCCTTGAAGGTCTCGACGCCGATATTGAAGGATTTCAACCCGGAATCGCCCAGCAGGGCAGTCTTCACCTTGGTCGTGATCGTCGCGCTGTCAACGTATTGGCCGGTGCTCTCCGTCGTACGGCTCGACGTGCAGGCGCCAACCGCCAGCGGGCCGAGCAGTACAAAGGCCAACGGCATCCACAGTGCTTTTTTCATGGTCGATCGCTCCATTTGCAGCCAAAAAAAAATCGGGGCACGACCGGATGACTGTGCAACGATTGCGCTCCGGGTGGAAGCACGCACAGGAATAAGCCACGGTCGCATCGGTCGGGCGGTTGCAGGGCTGGTGCCCCCGTTTGCGGTGGCGACCTCCTGGCTGCGATCGCCGGTCGAGCTGGCGCCGGTGTGGTCGGCGCGCACGCCAGCGGTGATGGGCGCATCACGCACCGCTTGCGCGCGCTGGTGCGACAAGCCCAGGTCCGCAGGCGCCGCGCCCGGGCGATCGGTCCTGCCAACGACCGTCGTGCGCATCGCGGTGTCATGCCGGACACCCTGGACAACGTTTCGGGGGAAAACGTTTCGGGTCGCTCATCGAACTGCGCGGATTGACGGCGGCGTTGCTGGTATCGAAACAAACCCGATACCAGGCGCCGGCCCGTTCCGGACCTCCGGTGGCAGGGCGGCCACGAACCCACGCAGGATTGCCCTGGATCTGGACATCATAACCCCCGTTGCCTTTATCCGCGGAGCAACCCGGGCAACGCCACGGCATCGAGATCTGGGGCATCGAGATCTCGGGCATCGAGATCCGGGGCATCGAGATCCGGCGTCGGTGATCTCCCGTGGTCTTCATAAGTATTATTACGCAATGCCGTCGTCCCGCCGGACAATGATCTGGGTCAAATTGGGTCACGATATGGGAATCAGTTCGGAAAACGCTCCTGAACCGCCGATGTGCCCGGCTGCCGCGCCCTCTCGCGGACACCGCCGCCATGATTGAACATACCTGCGCAGGCGCGGCCGTATCGGGTCATGCGATGCGATCTGCCAGGAGCGGAAACGCCGCCGCGCCCCGTGCCGCGCCCGGCGGCGTGTGGTGGGGCCGGCAAGGAACGGGCATGAGGGTAACGAACGAGCGCCGCGCAACCCCAGCCGCGCGATCATGATCCACCCGCCGGCCCGGGCTCCGTTTTCTCCTCGAACCCCGGCGCGGCAGCACCGGCCGCCCCCACCCGGGCGCGCATGAGCCCCCATAAGTAGATTCCGGTCCTGTGAAGAACCCTCCGTCCTTGCGATGCTGGGCCGATGGCTGGCGTGAGGCCCCCTCAGGGGCTGCCCATGCGGCCGCGCGTTCCCCATCGGCCCCGGCAGCGCCGGCGCATGGTGGCAAGGCTTATCGTGTCCCGGTGCTGGCTGCCATCGGGCGGCGTGCCGGGCGCCACAGAGGAAGGCGACGAACATGCCATGCTGTTTCTATCCGGCCCTGATCCTCAAGGATTCGGAGAGCGAATACGGCGTCGTGTTCCCGGATCTGCCGGCCTGCGTCACCGCCGGCGAAACCGTGCAGGAGGCGGCGCTCGACGCGGCGCAGGCGCTCGCCCGGCACATCCTGGGCCTCGCCGAGGACAAGGCCGAGATCCCGCCGCCCTCGGCGCCAGACGCAGCATTGCCGGAATGGCTCGACGAGCACGATGCACGCACGATCGTCGCCCGCGTGCTGGTGCCGGTCGAGGTGCCCGGCCGCTCGCTGCGCATCACCATCGCGATCGACGAGGCGCTGCTCGCGCGGATCGACGAGGCGGCCTCCTGCGCCGGCGGCTCGCGCTCGGACTTCATCGCCGAGGCCGCGCGCGCCCGGCTGGGGCAGCGCACGCTCGCGGAAGCGACGCTGCAGGCCGTCCGCGCCGGCATGGCCCAGGCCCGCGCGCTGAAGATGTTTCTTGAACAGCACGAGCGCGAAGGCCAGGAATGCGCCGGCGAAAGCGCCGCGCGGATGCGGCTGGACCGGGTGGTGGACGCGTTCGGTTCGCTGCAAAGGGACATGCTCGCGCCCGCGGCAGCGGCGGCCAGGCCCGAAGCCGATGCCGTCCGGTTCCACGCGCTGGTGGCCTGAAGCCCGCCACCCCGCGCGGAGGTGACCGGCGCCACCGGTTCGCCCTAGGATGGCGCCGTGAACGACACCGCGCACCCCACGCCCGGGATGGCCGACCCATCGCCCCCGTGCGCCGCCTGCCACGCGGACGGCGCGGCGCCGCCCGCCCCGCCCGGCGCGGAGCGGCGCGCCCTCGTCGAGCAGGCGTTCCGCCTCGAGTGGCTCACCGTCGCCTGGATGGTCGTGGAAGCCGTCATCGCCATCGGCGCGGGCCTCGCCGCCGGCAGCGTCGTCCTGCTCGCCTTCGGCCTCGACAGCGTCATCGAGCTGGCCTCGGCCGGCGTGCTCATCTGGCGCCTGTCGGTCGAGCTGCGTCAGGGCCACGAATTCTCGGAGGACACGGAACGGCTCGCCAGCCGCATCGGCGGCGCGCTGCTGTTCGCGCTCGCGGCCTATGTCGTGCTCTCCGCCGGCTGGAGCCTCTGGACGCGCCACGGCGCCGAGTTCTCGCTCCCCGGCCTCGCCGTCAGCGCGCTCGCGATCCCCATCATGCGCTACCTGGCCCGCCGCAAGATCGCGCTCGCGGAGCGTCTCGGCAGCCGCGCCATGCGGGCGGACGCGATGGAAAGCATCACCTGCGGCTGGCTCTCGCTCGTGGTGGTGATCAGCCTCGCCGCCCAGGCCGGCCTCGGCGCGTGGTGGGTCGATCCCGTGGGCTCGCTCGCCATCGTCTGGCTGCTGGTCAGGGAAGGGCGGGAGGCGTGGGCGGCGGAGGAATGCGGCTGCTGCTGACGCCGCCATCCGCCAGCAGGTGCCCACCGCGGCACGTTCAAATCCGGCGGCGCCGGCGTCTGCCATCAAATGGTGCCCTGCATTGTCGACAACCGTTCCCGCAACGGGCTCATGTCGTCCCAGTCATTGAACCGAAATTTACCCTTTAGATCTGCTAGGGTTGTATTATCATCTGTTTGGATTTTCAGTTCACTAATCACGACACCATGGTGGCTGATCTGGGATGTCGACGTGCCTATCAGGTCTGCGAGTTCGCGGTCGAGCCGCTCTCGCGTATCCTCGTCATTGCACACAGCGATCAAGGAAATTTTCGGTAGAATTTATCCGGCGGCAATTCTCCGTCGGGCGACGCCTCGATATAGAACGAATACACGCCGTCCTCCACTCTGCCGTCAGCGGACTGTGCTTCGAGGGCCTTTCTCACGCGGTCCCGGATGCCGCCACGGGCGTGCAGGCGGTCCATCAATTTCGTCGGGCAAGGCCACTCGTATATAGTAATTTCGCAAGCCATCCCTTGAACGAGTTGAGTGCGTCCGCATCCACCCACGTTTTCTCAGGCTGAAAGTCAGCAAGGAGCTTTCTGGGTATGAAGGCTCGCCTGCTAAGCGGGCAGAGCAACGCCTCCGCACCCGGCAGGCCAGCGACGCGTAGATGAAAAGTGTGGTTGACTTTACCCTTCGCCTCGCCGTGGTTGGCGTTATACTTGGTGATGATAGTAGCGGCGAGAACCTCGATTAGAGGCTCCTTCTCGAAGTTGCTCGAACAAACCGAACAAGATTGCGTACAGATAACGAGCCACTCGTCGGGCTTCAGGTTTAGATACGCGGGAAGTATATTATTGACGGCCTGAGGGGGCCGGAAGACGCTGCACTGCAGCCATCCAGCGCTCTTGATTTGCCGCGACAAGGAGTTGCCGGTGCTCTCAACGCCCTCCATATGTGCCCCCTAGTCGCGACGTCCCGCCACCAGGTCGATTGTCAGCAAGGATGCGGCCGGCCTCTCCTTAGTACGTGTCTTGCGGTCGGCATCAGCGCGCATCGAGCGAGTTGCAGTCTCGCGCAGACTCCCAAGGGCGATACGAACGGCTTTCGTATCGATCTCTCGAGCCATAAGCGCGCTCTTGAGACTGAGCCCATCCGGTACCGTCCGCTCCCAGAAGCGATGAAAAAACCGCAGAGAGCCATCCGCCTCGCCAGACAGAAGTTCGTAGACGACGCAAAGCCGAGCGTAGTTCGGCGTGCTGGCTTCGACGCTGTCGTCGAGCCACGAGTAAACGGTCTTCCGTTCGACATCGAGCACGTCGGCCAGCGCAGAGATCGGCATTCCCTTGCCCCTCAGGGCGGCAACCATCTCTTGCGTCCCGAGAGCATTTTCTCCCGACTTCGCGTTGGCGAGCGCGATCATATTCGTCGACAGCGTTGCCGATGCAGCCGACGGCGATTGCACCGCAGTCGCGGTGCGAGCACCCCCTCCCGTACCAGCGATCCTCATGCTGAGCGCCCAGAAAGCCGCGCCGCGCTGCTCTCCGATGTCACGCGCGATGCTCGGCGTGAACGCCCACTCTCGGTCTACTACGTTCCACTCGGCTAGTGCCGCGCTCACCGCCGCCCCTCCCATTCTCGAATTGCGTGTTCAGTCACTGCCTTGTCGAACAGTTCTCGCGCCGGCGCCTGCAAGGTTGCAAGCCCATCTGCAACCTTTCCCGCGTTGACGGCGATGGAGGGGGTGATCACGCGGGCATGGTCAATATCCAGCAGGGCAAACTCACCCGCCGGCCGCGGTTCCACCCATCCGTTGTCTCGAACGAAAGGTGTATCGAGTTCTGGTGGAAGGGTTGCAGGCGGTCGTCGCAGCGCCTGGAACCGCAGCACACCCTGGGGCGTCCGAAATCCAGCAACATAGGCGCTGTCAGTCAGACTTATCCCGCCTTGAAGCTCGGGGACGTCGGTCGGCATCGCCCACGGCCGAAGGTAATCAGCCAGTGTCTCACCCTCAGCTGTCTTCGGCACTACGAGGTCGATATAACGGTAGCCTACGGCCGTCATCAGAGTAGCCAGTCCTTCCACGCGCAGCACAGCCTCAACCGCTCTGGTGAATCGGCTAATGAAGTCATCGTGGCCACGGTAGCCCTTACCCGCGTGCAATACCAAAAAATCCGAACCCAAAAGGAGCGCGTGATCACGCTCCGCGCTGCTGAACTGCCACAGCTTTTCGACGCGGGTGCTTACCTGGGCGCCACCGTCCTCAACCTTGAGTTCATAACCCTGGCTAATCTTTTCGGAAAAAAGAGGGTAATCAGACCGGACATGATCTTGGAACGCTCCCACATACTTTTCCACGCTGATCACTTTCGGGAAACGCAGCATCGCTAGCGTGTAGCGCAGCGGTGCATTGAGCATCGTTACCAAGGACCGCCCCCATCCAATCCGCTAAACACTCTACTATACACACGTATGGGCACAACCCCGACGCCTTTCCAGGCCTGGTTCCCCATCAAATGCATTACTTACCAAAGAGTTATGCAGCGCTCGGGTCCTGAGAACCCTTTCGCACAGCACACCGGCGGGTCCGCATCCCATCGTTGAGCACCCACCAGATTGGGGCTCTGGCAGGCATTGAGTGGTCCAAATAGCGGCCTGCGACCGTTCCCGGACGAGGCCTGCCCACAGCTCACGGCAAATTTGCCCACCGCGCGCAGCTTCGCCCGGCAATCATCCCCCGCCGCGCCCAGATCCAGCAGATAGCCCGCCAGCACCTGGTCCCACCGCGGCACGTTCAAATCCGGCGCCACCGGTGCTGCCTCGCAGGTCAGCAGCGTGGCCGGCACGTCCGGCCGCACCACGACCGGCTCAGGGGCCGGCGCGCAGCGCGTCAACAGCGCGCAGCACAGCAGCGGGAACACCACAGCTCGGCGCCGTCGCATGGGCAATCTCCATTTTCGCTTTCGTCATCGCATCGAGCCGTTTCGCCCGCGCATCGGCCACCGCCTGCACCGCGTCCGTCGCCGCCTTCGCGTCCGCCAGGCGCTGTGCCGCCACCACCGCCTGCCGCCGCGCCGCCTGCACCGCCAGCAGCCGGGCATCGTGCTCGTGCAGCCACAGCAGCACCCCGAGCATGATCGCCGCCGCCGCCGCGAACCCCGCCAGCACCTTCGCGAGCGGCCCGCCGAGCAGCCCCAGCAGCGCCATCAAGACCCGCCTCCCGGCTCCGGCTCCGTCTTCGCCTTGAACCCCAGCGCCGCCCCGCCCGCGGCCAGCACCGCGGCGAAGCCGCCGCCATACGCAACGGGGTCGAAACGTTCGCGCAGCCGCACCACCCCATAGCCCGCCAGCAGCGTGAAGCTCAGCACGCCCCACGCCCAGAGGATGCGGCCCATGTCGAACGTGTGCCCGTCCTTGCCCGTCAGGATATCGACGAGGAATTTCCTCATCGCACCACCAGCCAGGCCGCGACCAGCGCCAGCACAACCGCCGCGCCCAGCACGCCCCACACATTGCGCCGCAGCCAGCCCCGTGCCGTCGCCACGTCCGCGCCCGCGGCCTTCCGCGCCGCCGCCACGTCCGCCTGCACCGCGGCGGTCGCCACACCGCCGCCTCCGCCGCCTCGGACGCCGCACCGAAGCCGCCTCCGCCGCCACCTGCTTCACCACGCCGCTCATCGCTAAACCTCCGCTCCAACCGTTGCCGCCATCATCCCCAGCGCCGCCGCCTGGCGCCGCGCCACGCGCCCGCCCCAGCCGCGCCCGAACTCGTTCCACCCAGGCAAGGACTCATAGAAGGCGAGCTGCGCCGCCCCCAGCGCCCGCACCAGCGCGCGCGGCACCGCGCTCCGCACCGCCGGCATCGTCTGCGCCTCGCCGATCACCCCATCGGCATCCACGCCAAGGCAGCGCTGCAGAATCTCCGCCGAGCGCGCCACGCCCGCGTTCACCGCCATGTCGAACACCATCAGGTCCACGCCCGGTGGCAGCTCGTCGCCGCGCACGTGCGCCCAATAGTCGCGCCGGTAGATCGCCCCCGCCCCCTCGCGCGTGAGCCCCCTTATGTCCACGTCCGGATACGCGCGCTGGCTGATCCCGAAATTGGTCAGCCCCCCAGGGTCGCCGGGGTCGTCACAGAGCCCGCCCTCCTCCCCCAGCGTGAACGCGACGCACGCCGCCCAATTCCCAGCGCTCATGGCACCCCCACCTTCTGCCCGATATCCGTGAGCTTCTGCTCGATCCGCCCCAGCCGCACCGCCACGTCCGTCACCGCGGCGTTGCGTTCCCGGTCCTGTTTCTCCAGCGTATCGACACGCTCGGTCACGTCCTGCATCTGCTGGTGGATCACCCCGGCCCAGTACAGCCCCGCGCTGATCTGCATGATGATCGCGGCAATGACCGCGCCATCGAAAACGATGCGGAATCCCCGCTCCCGGCTCTCGCCGCTGCTCATGGTTGCGTCTCCGTCACGGTGAGAAATCCGGAGGGAGCCGGTCGGAACGGCCCTCCGAGGCAAGATCAGCGCGCCCGCGCGGCGGTTCCCGCGTGGTTCCCCGCGATGCGCCGTGGCGCGGAGGGCGCGCTCATGCCGCTGGCCGCAGCATCTCGAATGGCCTGGCCGCGAATTGCTGGTGCTGCGCCGCCGTCAGCGCCAGCTGGTACGGCAGGACCCACTGCAGCGATCCGGTAAAATACCGGTTCGCCCCATTGCTCGCGGTGTAGCCGCCAATCTGGGTGATCGGCGCCCCGGCGCTGCCGATCCCTTGCATGGAGGCACCGGTATCGGAATAGACGAGCCGCCCGTCGAGGTAGCAATGCGGGTAGCCCGAACCGTCGATGGTGAGGCCGAACGCATGCCACCCCACCCCGATGGTGACGCCCGTATCGATCCAGCGCACACCTTCGTACAACGTCAGGAACTGGTCGCCCGGCGTCTCGAACCCGCTCGATCCGGCGCCGCCCACCCCCATGGCGAACCCGTCGCCGCCGGTCGAACTCGTTGCGTTTCCCGTCTTGAAGAAACAGCCGTGCTGCCCCGTCGCCGCCCGGTAGAACAGCCCGACGACACTCATGTTCGCCGTCGCGCCTGCTGGGAATGTGTCGCCAGCGAGCGAGAACCCTTGCTGGGATGCGCCGGCAAGCGAGGGTGCCACGCCGATCGCGGCCGGCGCGACAACCGGCGCGTTGATCGGCGCCGCGTCGTTCGCCCCCGCCAGGTCCACCGGCCGCGCCGAGGCCAGCAGGTTCGCCGCGAGAAGCCCGACGCCCAGCGGATGCCCGGAAACCAACGCCACCGGTGCCACGGGCACCACGCCCGCGTCCCGCGGCTTTGCCCTGGTGAACAGATTTGCCATGGCTCAGGCCTGCTGCAGCGCCCAGCGATACAGCGTGAGCGTCGCGGTGCCGGAAAACGCGGCACCCGCGCCGTTATAGATCTGCACCGCGTAATGGTCCGGATCCAGATCGATCTCCGGAAAATCCACCACCTGAAACGCCGCGTTCGCGACGAGCTGGCGGATCACCTGGTAGGCGTTCGGTGCCGGCGCGGCGGCACCGCTGCCCGGCGGCGTGGGCAGCGTGCTGCCGTCGGCGGCCTTGAGCATGCAGGCGGCCAGATACGGCGAACCGCTCCCCGCGGTCAGGGCGGCCGGGAACGACAGCCGCAACAGCCCGCGCGTGTAGGACAGGCCATGGGAATTGCCGGGCGTGTTGTCGATCAGCGAGGACGGCGCGGAATACCCGGCGCTCGCCAGCGTCGAAAGACCGCCGATCGTGATGCTGTCCGACACCTTCGCCAGGTTGACGACATTGTACTGGAACTTGAGAACGGTCACGACTGAGCCCTCACGGTCTGGATATCATCCTGAACGAGTAACGATCCACCCTTCGCGCCACCGCCCGCGCCGGCGCAGCGCCAACGGCCGCCATCACACCAGCAGCCACGTCGAATTCGCGGCATTCCACGCCAGGTTCACGGCTTCCTTCACCGTGCCCGAGGCCATGGTGATGGTCGCACTCGCGCCATCGATCGTCGCCGTCAGCGTCACCGCCCCGGCGCCGTACCGCTTCACCACCAGCTCGTGCCCATCCGCCGCCCCCGCCGCGAGCGTCATGGCGACCGCCCCCGCCGCGTTCACCAGCGCGACCGTGTCCGTCACCGCGATCGTTCCGCTCGCCGTATAGGTGCCGGACACCGCCAGCCCGCCACCGCCCGCGCTCAACGTCCCGCCGCTGAGCGCGAGCCCGCCGCCGAGCGAGATCGCGACGGCACTGTTCAGCGTCCCATCGGTGCCGAGCAACGAGCCCGCCGCCGAAGCCGGAACAATCGTGCCGAGGCTCAGTACACCCGCGTTGGAGAGCGTGCCCGCGGAAACCGCCAGCCCGTTCCCCACGATCACGCCGCCCAGCGCGGCTGTCGTCGCGGCCGACAATGTCACGGTCCCCGTCGTGGTGATCGTCCCGCCGGAAAGCCCGGCGCCAGCCACCACGCCGGTGACGCTCCCGGCCGCCTGCGGCAGCACGAGGTCGAGCGTCTGGTTCGGTACCGCACCAACAAGGCTCGCCGCCGCGGTTGGCCCGCTCACGACGGACCCGATGGAAAGCGTATTCGCCGGCCCCACCGCGCCAGCCGGTCCCTGCGGTCCCGTCGCTCCCGGCAACCCCACCGGTATCGTCAGGTCGAGTGTCTGGTTCGGTGCCGTACCGACCAGGCTTGCCGCCGCGAGCCCTCCAGCCGGCCCCGTCGTCACCGTGCCGATCGTGAGCGTGCCTGCCTGCCCCACGCCGCCCGTCGCCGCCAGCGTGCCGTTGGCGAGCGTCAGGTTGGCTCCCAGCGCCACAAGGCCCGCAACCCCCGCGGTGCCGCTCGCGCCAAGCAGGTCCGCCGTCGTCCCGGCGGGAATGGCAACCGCACCACCAGTGATGGCAGACAGCGTTCCGCCGGCATCGATCGAAAGATTCGCTCCGACAACGACACCGCCAAGCTGCGCCGTACCCGCAACCGGCAGCTGGTATCCCGCTCCCGCCGCGCCCTGTCCCGGCTGCGCGTTGCGCGCCGCGCAGTCGAGCCACACGGTCAGCTCCGTCGTCAGCCCGCCGGCCGTCGTCACGCTCCACGCCACGCCATAGCGCTGCCCGGCGACCCCGCCGGAGACGATCGTCGTCACCACCCCGCCGGAACTGGTCGGCGCCGTCACGCTCGCGGAACCCGGCGTGACCGTCGCGGCAACGCTCGCGATCGTATCGCCGATATCCGCGAGCCAGGCCGCCAGCGAGACGGAGTAATCCAGGGTGTCGCCGGGGTCCTTCGCCCCCCAATAGAGCTCCGGTGCCGCGGATTGCCAGCGCGCCGGCACCACCGACAGGCTGGCATCGAGCACGAGCGTGCGCACGGTCGATACGGTCACGTCACGACTCCCTTGCCGGCGCGGAAGGATCCCGCGCCGCTTCCATCAATCCCTGTTGATCACAAGGCTGCTGCCAGCCTGGCCCGCGCCGCGGCAAAGGCGGGCACAAGCGAGCGCGCCGGCCGCGCTCCGCGCCGCGCGAGGGACTGGCGCCGCACGCAGCCGCCGAGCAGGAAGAAGATCCGGCTCGACAATCCCGCGCCAAGGGAATCATCAGGCGCCGTCAGGTGTATTCATAAACAATGACATACCCGCCCGCGCCATTGCCGCCAGCGCCCGCGCTGTTGCTGCCGATCAGCACCGCGCCGCTGCCACCGCTGCCGGGGTTGGCCGCGGCGTTCCCGGCGGAGGTCAGGCTGACCGGGATCGCGCCAGGCCGCCCATCGCCCGCAAGCCCGCCGAAGCCGGAGAGCGCGCCATTCGCCGTGGTCACGCCCGCCATCCCGTAGCCGCCGCTGCGGTTGTCATCGCCGCCGCTGCCACCGCCCGCGGAGGTCCCGCCGCCATAGGCGGAGGAGGTGCCGGTCGCCTGCACCAGCGTCACCGGCGCGCCGCCCCCGCCGCCGGCACTCACCTGCGCCCCGAAGGAAGACGCCCCGCCGCTGCCACCGCCCGTACCAGGTGCCGCCGCGCCGCCAGCGCCCACGGTGATCACCTGCCCCGCGAACCCGGAGAGGATGCGCTTGCGTGCCCAGCCACCGCCCGCGCCACCGCCGGAGGCGGCGCTCTGTGCTGCGCCCGTGGCCGGGCAGCCGCCACCGGCGCCACCGCCGCCCTGCACCTCCACCATCACGGAGCCGGTGCCCAGCGTCGGCGTGTAGGTATAGGTTCCCGCCGCCGTGAACCGTTGCACGTTGAGCAGCCGCCCCGGCTGCACGCCACGCCCGAACCCGAGCGGGTCGATCAGCGGCGCGCCCGGTGCCGCCACGATATTCGCCGCGGTGATCGATGCTTGCCCATACGAAACGGTCACCACCGCGAGCGGCACCCAGCCCGCGTCCACCGCCGGCGTCGCCTGAAAACCCGCCGCCGCCGGCACGCCCGCCTTGGCCTGCAGCTGCACCGTCTGCGCGCGCACCGTGTTCTGCGCCGTACCCGCGTTGCCCGGCCCAAGATAGGGGGAGGAGGGGTTGGCGGCATTGTAGTACGGCAGCACGACCGGTGCCGCGTCCTGCTCCAGCAACGCCGCCTCGATGAGGTAGCTCTGCGCGTAACCGGATGTCGTCGGCGCTGGAATCGCCAGCGTGGTGCTGGTGATATTGATGCCCTGCTTCATCAGCGCATCGGCGTTGTCCGCGGGGAGGGAGCCATACGCCGCCGCATCCACGGTGGCGAGCTGGAAGATGGAGCCAGGCCCCACCACCACGTTCATCGCCGCCGGCGAGCTGGGCCCGACCGGCAGCCCGCTCACCACCGTGCTGGTGCCGAGGGTTGCCGAAATCAGCATCCCCAGCGCCTTCATGACGTTGCGGTTCGTGTTCAACAGGTCGGTGTCGAGCGGAATGGCACCAGGATAGACGATGGGACGGTCCATGGTTCAGCCTTCGCGGTTCGGGATCAGTTGGAAATAGCAACCCACGCCGTCACACCGGCGGCGCGTGCGTTGTTCACGGTCGCGTAGATCGCGGCATCGGTGACCTGGCCCTCGATCATCGCCGCCGAGCCGTATTCGATCGCTCCCGCCCCGTAGCCGCCTGGCCCGGTCGGGTTGCCGCTGCCGTAGTAGCCCGCCACCTGCGCGATGCCGGAGCCGTCGGGCCGGTAGGCGGTGACAAAAACCTGCGCCGGCAACAACAGGGACCCGTAGCAACCGGCGGCACCGTAGGCGAGCACGCCCTGGCTCCAGCCGCCGGTGTCGCCGGTGTTCCACGGCTCGACGATGCGCGGCGTCCGCCCCGTCAGGATCCGCAGCGCCTCCATCATGCCCGCGCGCGTGCCCTGCGGCAGCAGCAGCGTCGCCTTGATCCGTGCCCGGAACGCCGGGTCGCCCTCGGCCACGTTCCGTTGCAGACCCGCACCAAAGAAATCCGCCGCGATCCCGTCGAGGAACACCCCCGTCGCGGTGCCGATGCGCGCCTGTGCCACCGCGTTCCGGGTCAGCGCATGGAGCCACGCCGCCGCCGCCGCCGCCCCGTTCAGGATCGCGTCCAGCACCGGGGAGGCGCTGGCCCCGCTTGCCGCTGGCTGCGGAAACCAGCTGGCGGGCAGCACCGCCCGCAGGCGGGCCACCATGTCCGCCTGATCACCCGTTGCCATCGCTGTCCCCTCGGGAAATGCCGGATCAGGAAATCGTGATGCCCGCGGCGCCGCCGGTGATCTTCACCACGCCGGTCGCCCCGGGGTTGATATCCGCCGCGCCGCCGTTCAGCAGCAGCCCCTCGATGCTGGCGACCATGCCCGGCGCCGCGGCATAGGCCTGCGCAATGACGTTGGAGAGCGCGAGCGGCGTGCCCACGGGCAGTCCGTCCACGTAGGCGAGCAGCGCCGGCGCGATCAGCCCGATCGCCGCCGGCTTGGCGGTCCCCGCCGTCACGTTCAGCGTCAGCGCGATGGTCGTCTCCGTCACCGCCGGCCCCTGCACGGAAACCTCGATCCCCGCGGCCCGCACGGCGGCGATCGCGGTCGCGACATTGGCGAGCAGTGCCGCACCCGGCGTCCCGCTGCCGTCATCCACCGTCACCGCCACCTGCGCGGTGCCGGGCGTGTTCTCCTGGATGACATAGCTCAGCCCCTGCTCGACGCTTTCGATCGCGTACCGGATCGCGGCCAGCGTCGATTTCGACAGCGCCTGGATATAGGCCGCGAACCGCGCCTTCAGCGCCGCATCCGTCTCCGCGTTCAGCGCGTTCGTGAAGGCGGGTGCGTTCGATACCGTATCGATCCCGGAAATCGCGGAGGCAATCAGCGTGATCGTGTTCGCCTGCACGTTCCCCTGGCTGCCCGCGTTCACCGCCTGCACCGGCACGGTCACGCTGCCCACCCCGCTCGCCACCAGGTAGCCGCCCAGCGCCTGGTTCCACGCCGCGTTCGTGCTGTCCACGGTGACGACGAAGGGCTGCGTGCCGTCCGCGGTCTTCACCTGCGCCCCCGCCGGCACCAGCGCCGGTCCATAGGCGGCATAGCGCGAGAACGTCACGCTCCCGGTCGCATAGGTCGCCGGCAGTCGTGCGAGGCCAAAGTCGCCCACGAAGCTGTCCACGTCCGCGCCCTGGCTCGTCGCCAGCCGCGTCATCGACAGCACCTGCGCGATCAGCCATTGCAGCCACAGGCAGACGGAGGCGAAGCCCTGGAACAGCGCATAGGCCACGCTGCCGGAGGAAACCTGCGTCAGCTGCGGCGCCACCGCCTGCGCCGCGGCCACCTCACCCTGGACGATCGTCTGTTGCGGCAGAAACGTCAGTTGCACGGGCAATCTCCGTTCTCGGGTGCCATCGTCACATTCCAGCCGGCACGACGGCGAGGTTCTGCGCCGTGCCGTCCGTGACATCGACATAGGCGACGGCGGCCTGCACCAGCCCGCCCGCCGCCTGGCTCACGCTCACCACCGGCAGCGGCGATCTCGCCACCGTCGCTTCCTGGAACATCTGCGCGCGCAGGATCGCGGTGATGCGCGCGGCGTCGACCGTCTGCCCCACCATCGCCCCCAGCCCCGCGCCGTAGTTCACATCCCAGATATAGTCGCCGGGATTGGTCAGCAGCCGGCGCAACACCCGCTGGCGCGTCAGCAGCGTGCCGCTCGCCAGCGCGATATCCCCGTTCGGTGCCAGCACAATGTCGCCGCCGAACTGATGCGCCACATCCGCGCCCTGTGGATTTGCCATGTCACGATGCCTCGAAATTCGCCGTCAACGGGTTTGCCGGCCCCACCTGCTGCGGCGGCGAGGTGCTGCCGCCCTGCGGGTCGCCGTGCGTGTGGTTGACGAGGTAGTTCCACACCTCGGAGGTGCAGAGCGGCAGCGCCGTCCCGCTGCCACCCGTCACATGCGGCGCGGAAAGCGCGATGCTGCCCGCCGCCTGGACGGAAACATCGCCCGTCGCCTCCACGGTCACGTTGCCCGCCGCGCTCACCGTCACGCCGCCATCGGCGCTCAGCCGGATAAAGGCACCGGAAGCCGAAACGATCGCGGCCTCGCCCGGCTTCACATACGCCACCGGCGCCGCCGGCGGGTTGACCAGGCTCCACGCAGCACCCAGCACCGCCCAGCTCTCATGGTCGCCATCGAGCGGCACCACCACCACCTGCGCGCCGATCGCGGGCGGGCAGATCAGGCCCCAACCGCCGCCACCGCCCATGCCCAGGATCGGCAACCAGCCGGAAAGCACGCCCTCCGGCTGGATCGTCACCTTCGCGAGGTGGCGCTGAGCATCCACGCTCGTCACCGTCGCGAAGCGCGGCTGCGGCCGCGTCGCATCCAGCGCCGCCGCATGGTAGCGCAGCGCCTCGGCAAGCCCGCTCACGACTGCGCCACCGGCAGCGGCGAATGGTTCTTGAGCCGCAATGATTGCCGGAACCCGGCCATGCTCACCTGGCGGTGGATCCAGTCCACCCAGTAGCTCTGGTCGAAGCTCGATCCGGTGCCCATCACCGCCACCTGGCTGCGCGGCGTGAGGGCGGTCTCACCCGGCATCTCGACCTCGATGATCCGCTCCTGCCGCCCCACCTGCTCCAGCATGGTGCGCGCCATCGCCGCCGCCTGGTCCTCCGCCAGGTTCGGCCGCACCACCACATAGCGCCGCGCCGTCCCCGCCGCGCCGGCCCGCGCCGTCCTGGTGAACGCCCGCTGCTGGCGGGAGCTCCAGGAGTGCACCTCCACCTGCGCCCCCTTCGCCAGCGTCAGCGCCCGCGTGCAGCGCAGCTGTTCCACGTTCGCAACCGTCACCCCGTTCGCGTCGTTGCCGACCAGCACGGTGAAGTCCGGCAGGCCCGGCTGCGGCAGCGGCTGGAAGTACAGCGTCCGCCCCTGCACCCACACGTCGTAGCCCTCGTGCTGCGCGAGCCAGGTCAGCAGGTCCCACTCGGTCCGCGCCCGCGCGAACGCGCCCAGCGAGCTGCGTACATGATCCTGCTGGTAGAACGTCCCCGCGAGCGTGGACGTCGCCGCCACCTCCGCCGCCAGCCCATGCCGCCGCGCAATCGCCTCGGCGATCTCGGAGCTGGTGCGGTTCTGAAACGTCTCCTGCGTCGGCGCCTCGATCATCGCGGCCACGAAATCCCGCCCCGCGAGCAGCACCAGGCCGGTCCCCACGTCATACTCCACCTGGTCCACCTCGCCGGTGATCAGCGTCGTGAAGCCGATGCCGTCCGTCGATACCTGCACGTCCAGCACAGCAGGCGGGCTCAGGTCCCACCATGCCCCCATCCCGCTGGAGGCCGCGAAGCTCAGCGAGAACTCGCCCGCATGAAAATGCCCGTTGCAGAGAACGGAGGCGGTGAGCGGCCCCGGCAGCGCCACGCCGTCCGCCAGCACGCGCACCAGCGGCGATGAAACCGCCCCGCTCACCCGATCGGCATCCCGCCGGAGTGCGCCGCGTTCGGCGCCGGAACGGTCAGCGTCACCACTCCCTGCAGGAACGGATCGGAAAGCCCGTTGGCGCGCGCCAGCATGTTCGCCAGCGTCGCGTCGCCATAGAGCCGGGCCGCGAGGGCGAACAGGTTACCCCCACCCTGGATCACCTGCTGCGGCAGCGTTCTCGTCATCGTCCACCTCAATTGTTCGCGCTCAGGTTTGCCGCCATGCGCCCGAGATAGGCGCTCGCCGTCGCCGCCTGCGCCAGGTGTCCCGTCTGCGTCGCCGCGCTCGCCAGGTCGGTCATGGAGGAGACGGGTGTCGCAAGCCCCGCCGCCCGCGCGCCCACGCCGGCCACCTGCGCGCCCGAGGCTGCCTGCGCCGCGTTCACCACTCCTTGCGCACCCGCAACGGCGCTCCATGCCGCGCCCACCGCGGCAGACCCGGGCAGGACGGGCCCGATCAGCTGCAACGTCGCCTGCACGTCCTGCAGCGTGCCCGCCACGCCATCGCCCCCGCCCGCGATCGCCGCCCCGATGTCGCCCACGAGGCTGGCCCCGAGATCAAGCGCCAGCTGGTCGGGCGCCGCGCTGTCGTCGCGTATCACCGCGCAGCTTATCGCATAGGCGATGCGCTGGTATCCTTCCCGCAACGAAATCCGGTGCGGCAGCACGGTGAAGTTCCACGTGCCCCAGGTCAGCGCCACCGCCTGGCCGGCATCGGCCAGCGCCTTGAGGTTCTGCGCCCGCGTCTCGGCCTCGCTGCCCAGCATCACGCCGGACCAGGCGATATCGCCGTAATCGGCGCCCATCGCCTCCAGCACGCGCTCGCCGCCGATCAGCCGGTGCACCACCAGCGCCTGCCGCACCGGCAGCGTCATCGTCTCCGGCACCTCGAAATCCTGGAACGCGAAGCTGCCCAGCACCACCGGCCCCGCCGCGCCGAAGGCCAGCGTCTCGAGCGCGGAGGCCGCGGAGGTCGCGTCGCTGAGCGTGGCGATCGTCCCGCTCATGGCATCACCGGCACGGGGCCCGGCGCCCATGGCATCGCCGCCGGGGATGGCAGGCTCGGCGTCGTCGCCGCCGGCACGCGCATCCCCCTCGTCACGGCCATGCCCGTTGCGTTCCCGATATCATGCGGATTCAGCACGATCACGCGCTGCGGCTCCGCACCCACATGCGCGCTCCCGGCGCCCGCCACCGCGCGTTCCGTGGCGCGCCAGCCGGAAATCCCATGCCCCATCTCACTCGTTCCCGCGCGCCCCGCGCCGCGCCCATCGCCCGCGCGGCCCGGGAGGCGCTGCTTCCAGTCCGCCGCCAGCGCCGAACCCACGCTGTTCAGCCCGCCGGCAAGCGCCGCCAGCCGCTTCGTCACCGCGTCGCCGAAGCCCGGCAAGCCCAACCCCCGCGGCGCAGTCCGCCCCTCCGGTCGCAGCACCCGTGCCGCCATCCTGCCGCCCGGGAAGGGCAGGGGCGCGGATGGCGACGTCACCATCGGGCCCGCCAAAATCCCCTCCCGCCCGCCACGCGGCGGCGCCGTTACCGGCACGGAGTTCCACCGCGCCGCGCCCGGCACGCTCCGCAACGCCGCCGGCATCGTCTCCGCCCGCCGCACGGCCCGCATCGCCACCGGCGCCAGCGCCGCCCGCTCCCGCGCCGGCGGGACGCTCACCAGGGCGTTGCGAAGCGGCAACGACCCCGCGCGCACCGGCGCCGGCAGCACGCCCGGCCCCGCAATCGGCCCACGCCGCTCCGGCCCGCCACGCACCCGGCCAAGCGCCTCCATCACGCCACGCCAGGCGCCGGCAGGCGCCTCGGTCACCGCGCGCTCGCGCACCACCTGCCGCGCCCCGGCCGCAAGCCCGAGCGAGCCCGGCATCCGGCTTGCCCCGGCCGCCCCCATCGCCGCCAGCCGCATCCCGCCGAACCCGGCGGCGGCGCGATCCACCGCCTTGCCCAGGCCCGCGAGGTCGCGCTGGATCGTCCCGATCACCGGCGAGACCTCGTTGGTCATCCCGATCGAGACGCCGATCCTGAACACATCGATCATCGTTCCGCTCCGTGTCCGGAGGCGCCGTGCGCCCCCCGCCCCACCAGCGCCGAGGCAACGCCGCGCGCAAGTTCCGCAGCCACGGCCTCGCCCGATTGCATCGCCGCGGCCGCCAGCACCGGCGCCGGCGGTTCGCCCGCCGTCCCCAGTTCGCGCACCACCGCCGCGTCGTCGGTCATCCCCACCATGCCCTCGGCCCCGTCGCGCAGAACCGCCACGCCAACCCCCGCGCCGCCGCGCGCGGTGGCCTCCCGCGCCAGCCCCCGGCACGCCCGCGCCATCGCTCCGCGCGCCGCCGCGTCCGCGCCCATCGCCATCGCGCCCAGCCGCGCGACCGCCTCGGCCAGGGAAACCGCACGCCTCATCCGTTACGCTTCCAGCACAGCTCGCCCCAGTCGAACTCAAGCCCCTCAAACATCCCGAACGCCACCGCCATCGCCAGCCGCAGCGCCGGCTCCATCGCGAATGCGCGGTCCATCTCCACCCCGTTTCGCACCAGCCAGCAGGCGGTCACGAAGTCGGGGTGGCCGGCGAGTTTTTTGCGACACTCCGCTCCGCCGCTCGCCGCGCCGCCTCGTCGGTGGCCGCCATCGTGGCGTCCATCTCGGCGCGCATCGCCAGCATCACGGCCGCGAAGCCATCGTCACCCAGCGTGCCGATCGCCGCCATGATCTGCGCGTGCGTCGCGGGGCGCGACATCGGCACGCCATCGATCTCGGTCACGGCATAGGCCACGGTCGCCATCTGCATGAAGACCGCGTTCTGCGTGTCCTCCGGGTGGCCACCGCGCCCCACCACCAGCGCCAGCCGCGCCTGGTCGAGCACGTTGAGCTCGGAGAAGACGATGCGCCGCCCCCGCGCGTCACTAACCGTCGTCGCCTGCGTCACAGCGCCACCCGCTGCGTCGCGATGAAGCTCACCTCCATCGCCACCGGCGCTTCCGGCTTCCAGTTCTGCGCCCCGAATTTCAGCGCGCAGTTGGTGAACTGGTAGCGGGAGGTCGAGCCATCCGCCTCGGTGATCGCCTGGGTGATGGTGCCGTTCTGCAACGTACCCCCGGAGATCCACAGCGCCTCCCCCTGGGCGAAGAACGCATCGAGGTTGTCATTGGCGCGCTCGAGCATGAAGCGCCCGGTCCAGCCCTTCGGCAGCTCGGCGTTCAGCACCATCCCGTCCAGCCGGTCCACGCGCAGGTTGGCGTATTGCGGCGTCGCCTCGAATCCCGTCACGTTCTGCAGATCGATGGTCTGTCCGGCCACCGTCAGCACCACGGAAACGTCGCGGCCGATGCTGATGTTCAGCACGCCGTTGTTGCTCACAGGCATGTCAGTTCTCCGTTATGGTGCCGAAACAGTGTCAGGCGGCGGCCGGCACGCCGCCGACCACCGTGCCCTGGCTCACGATCTGCACCGTCGTGCCGCCCTGCAGGTTGACGATGAACTTCTCGTTGATGCCGAGGTACTGCACCTGCACGTCGCATTGCAGGTAGCCGAGTGCTGTGCGGCTCTGCGGGTTGTTGCCCGGGTCGCACAGCACCGCGAACGCCGCGATCATGCCACTGTCGCGCAGGTTGCCCAGGAAATCCGCGAAGGTCGCGTGCACCTGGTTGAACAGGTCGGGCGTGATCACCTGGCCCACATAGGCACCCATCGCCGCGTTGAAGGTGAAGGCGAGGAAGTTCGTCATGCGGGTATAATTGTCCCCGCTCATTGCGGGATTGCTCGATGTGTTGTGCCCGAGCCCGGCGGCCCAGTAGGTGCCGCCCGGCGAGGGGCTCGCCACCAGGTCCATGCGCGCGCCGAAAATCGCCGCCTTGTCCGCGCCAGACCACGTGCCATGCACCGCCGATCCCATCGGCCCCGATTTCTGGGAGCCCACGATGCCGACGAGCTTCTTGTTCAGGCTCGAACTCATGCGGCGCCAGCGTCGCGAGCTTGCCCGCCAGGAACCCCGCGGGCCCGGTGAGGCGCGTCACCTGGTTCACCGCGTCGTACCATTCCACCCAGTCGCCGAAGGCGATCTTCACGCCATAGTCGTCGAGCCCGGAAGCCGCCATCTCGCTCGCCGCGTTGCCTGGCGTGTCGCCCGCCGCGGTCTCCAGGATCGCGTAGATCCCCTCCGCGCCGGCAAACCCCGCGACCGTCGTCCACTTCGTCGTGTCCGTCATGTCGGACAGCAGCATCAGCGAGCAGCTCTGCCCGCGCAGCGCGTACATCCCCGTGCGCGGCACGCTGTCGATGCCGATCAGCGTGGCGGAGGAAACATTGGCCGCCCCATCCGTCCCCGCCGTCCACGCGATCGTCCCGTTCGGCCCGACGGTCGGGAATGTCTGCCCGCCATAGATCCCCACCGGGCTGCTCGCCACCAGCCACTGGCTCGGTCCCTGCAGCCCGATGCCGTTGTTGATGGCATTGGCGATGTTCGCCATGGACATCAGCGGAATATTGTCAAAGACCTCGACGGTGCCAAACCCCGCGACCACCACGGAAACCCTCGCCGTGCCGGATTTCGCCCCCGCCGCCCACACCACGTTGACGTTGGTGGCGAACCAGGATCCGGTGTATTTCGCGGTCAGCACCACGCTCGCGCTGCCGGCGAGCACGCTCACGGTCGCGGTCGCCGCGGTATCGGTGCCGTCCGTCACGCGCACGCAACGGAAATTCTGCGCGCCCTGCTGCGCCATCTTGGCGACCTGCGTGCCCAGGTCGCTGGTCCGCGCCACCAGGTCGCCGAAATTCTGCTTGAACCCGGCATAGCTGCCCACCACCACCGGCGTGTTCACCGGGCCGTAGGACGCGGTGCCCACAACGCCGGTAACGTCGGTCGGGATCCCGTTGATGATGGTCTGCGGCGGCACGACCTGGACATAAAGCCCCGGCACGAGCAGCGCGTTGGTATTCAGCGCGCCAAGAGGGGTCACGGACATGGCAATACTCCGGGGTCAGATGGGCTGGGGTTCATTCGGTCAGGATCAGGCCGCCGCCACGCGCACCACGTGCGGCAGGTAATCCTTCTCGATCGTGGCGATCGCCGCCGTGTCGGTGACGATCTCGCCCTTCGCGTAGACCAGGAACGGCGAGATCACGACATAGTGGTACGCCGGCTTCGCGGCCGGGGATGTGGTTGCAGACATGCAATAAACTCCGTCAGGTCGTGGTGTCGGGAACGCGCTCGCCCACCGCGAGCGTGTCGTGGCGCAACAGCCGCACCGCGCTGAGGCTGCCATCCTCGCGCCGGTGCGGCGGGTGCTCGTAGGGCGCGGTGCCGTCCCACAGGATCACGTTCACCACCTGGCCGCGATCGTCGATCACGGCATGGCGCTCACCGCCGCCGATCTCGACCCGGTGCGCGCCCGCGAGGGAAGGAACTGCGTTCATGCTCACACCTCGACGATGATGATGCGGCCCGTGCCGCCGTTGCCGCCCGTGCCGCCCGTGCCGCCGGCGGAGGCACCGCCACCGCCGCCGCCGCCGCCTGGCCCGCCACCCGCGCCACCCGTGCCGCCCGCCGCGTCGGCCACGCCGGCCGCACCGCCCACGCCACCCGAACCGCCGGAGCCACCGCCACCCAGCCCCGCGGCGCCATAGCCCACGTTTCCGCTGGCCGTCAGCGTCGAGCCGGAATTCGCGATACCCGGGACAGCCACGTTCGCGGCGACACCCTGGCCGGAATTGCCGCCCGTCGCGCCATGCGCGGTGTTCGCCTGCACGCCCGAGGCGCCGCCCGTGCCAGGCGTCCCGGCGCCGCCGCTGCCGCCCCACAAACTCGTCTGAAACGGCACATAGGTTCCGGCGACGCCGGCCTGCCCATTGGGCGTGCCACCCGCGCCAGCCGTGGCGCCGGCCGCATTTGCCCCGCTTGCAAACGTGCCATCCGCGACACAGCCACCGCCGCCGCCCGCCGAGGCAACCGATACGGCCCCGAAACCACCACCGCCGCCACCGCCGGCATACAGCGAGAGAAACCCAGCACCGGCGACATTGGAAGCGCCGCCCGCGGTGCCGTTCGCGCCCGCCGCGCCGCCGCCGCCGTTCGCCCCCACCGTCACGCTCAGCGCGCCGGTCAGTGCCGATACCGGAACGGGCCCCACGGCGAAGAACGCCCCGCCGCCACCGCCGCCGCCGCCGCTCGCGGTCTGCGCCGTCGTCGCCGCGGCCCCGCCACCGCCGCCGCCGCCGCCGCCCGCGATCAGCGCCCAGAAAACCGTCGATGTGGCCTTCGGCGTCCAGTTGCCGGAGCTGTCGAACACCGTCATCGTCGGCCGCACCGCGACACTGGCCCCCGCGATCGTGGCGGCGCCCGTCACGCCGAGGGAGCCCACGCTCGCCGCCCCGCTCACATCGAGCGTGGTGACGATCTCGGTCCCGGCATTGTCGCTCTGGAAATACCCGAGGAACCGACTGTCCGGCAGGTTCCACGGCGCCGGGCTGTCCGGCAGGAACACGTCGCCCGCGACGATCGACCACACGCCGGGGTCGTCGAAGATCTTCGAGACCGCGGGCGAGCCCAGCCGAAGCTCCCACCCCTGCGCGTTGATGCTGGTGACGGTGGCGGCAGCCTTGAAGACTGAGTTGCTCGCCTGCGGGTTGTGGTCGATGTAGTGAAACCCCAGCATCAGCGCATAGGATTGCGCGCCGTCGATCAGGAACACATCGCTCGCCGCCGTCGTCTCCTGATGCAGGTCGAGGTAGAGCTCCTGGTTGAGCGCATTGGTCCCGGCGATGTTCGCATAGAGCACCACCGCCTGCGTCGCCGAGTTGACCTCCACATAGCTGGTGATGAATTTGTGCCGGTTGCTGCCGCCGATCCACAGCGCGTGTCCGGTGCCGCCACCGTTGCGGATGTCGGCGTTGATCATCAGCAGCTCGTTGAAGCTGACGAGCGTGTCGGGCGGCAGCGTCTGCGGCGCGAAGGTCGAGGACACACCGAAATGATTGATGCCATCGGCAATCAGCGCATAGGCGCCGCCGCCGCTCATCCCGTTCCAGAAATTGCACCGCAGGAACGTCGAGGTCTCGGTCGCGAGCAGGTAGGCCGCGGCAAGTTGGAAATTCCCGTCGATCAGGACGTTCCCGACGGAGTGGTTATCCGCGTTCTGCGCGCCGCTCGCCCGCCCCATCGCGAGGCCGAGCCGCGGCGTATGCGTGCCATCGGTGCCGATGCTCAGGTCGCGCAGGCGCAGCCAGCGGGAGTTGAAGCAATCGACGACGATGCCGCCGTCGAACGCCGCCACGATGCGCGAGCCGCACCCGTCGATCAGGATGTTCTCGGAGAGCAGCCCCGTGAAGTTCAGCGGCGCGTTCACCGTGTAGATGTCGGCGGGAAACACCACCTGGGCGCTCGCACCCGGGCCCAGCGCGCGCACAGCGTCCAGCGCCGCGTTGATCGCCGGCGCGGAATCGCCGCCCGCGCTCCCCGGCGCCCCGTAATCCTTGACGTTCACCACCTCGGTCGCGCGCTGCGCCAGCGTGCGCGCCGCGGCCCCGCCCGTCGTCACGTGCATCGCGGAGCCATCGAGCCCCGCGGGCGTCAGCAGCGTGCCGCTGAACTGCCCCGCCGCGACATTCACCAGCTCGGCACTCGATGGCGAGGCCAGGCGGCCGGAGACGGTCCACAGCGCCGGGTTCTCGAACAGCACCGGCGCCTGCGCCGGCTGCGCGATATCCACCACCAGGTTCTGCGCCAGCACGCTCGTGATCTGCGGCGCGGTGCGAAAGATGGAGCTGCCCGCCTGCGGCCGATGGTCGCGATAGGAAAGTCCCTGGATCACCGGCGTGGCACTGGGTCCGTCCACCAGGAACACATCCGTCGCCGCGGCGGAATCCTGGTGCAGGTCGAGCGTGAGGTCGGTGATCGCCTGCGCGGTGCCGCCCGTGGAGGCCCATAGCACCACCGCCTGCGTCGGCGTGTCGCACTCCACATGGCTCGCGTGCCAGGCGTGGCGCGCAACCCCGCCGATCCAGATCGCGTGCCCGCCATTCGGCTTGCGCGCGTCCACCTGGTCGAACAGCATGTCGCTGAAGCCGACAGCGCTGTCGGCCGCGCGCATCTGCGGCGCGTACATCGATGAGACGCCGAAATGGTTTACCCCGTCGAGCACCAGCGCATAGCTTCCCGCCCCGGCATCGCCGTTCCAGCACCGGAGCGAGCGCAGCGCGGAATTCTCGGTGCCCATGAAATACGCGCAGGCGAGCGAAAAATTACCCTCGACGAACACGTTCTCGATCGCATGCCCATCCGCCGGCCGCATCCCGGCGACGCCGCCCGCGAGCCCGATCGTCGGCGAATGCACCCCGTCCCACGCGATCGTGATGTCGCGCAGCTTCAGCCAGCCTGTGTCAAAGAAGTCGAACACGATCCCGCCACCGAAGGCGCCGACCAGCGTGCTCCCGCACCCCTCGATGATGATCCCCGGGGATTGCAGCCCGGTCGCGTTGATCGTCTGGTGCAGCGTGTAGACATCGGCCGGGAACACCACGCGCACATTCGCCGTCGGCCCGAGCGAGCGCACATAGGCAAGGGCCGCGTTGATCCCGGGCGCGGAGTCCACCCCAGCACTGCCCGGTGCGCCGAAATCCTTGACGTTCACCACGTCCTGCGCCCGCGCCTGCATGCTCCGCCCGGTGGAGCCGCGGGCCACGAACGGCGCGGCCACCACCTCCGGCACCACCTGGCTCACGAAGCTCCCCATCGGCACGCCCTGTACCTTCGTCATTCCGCTCATGGACCCACCACCGGATTGCCAAAACTGTCGACCAGAACCGCACCGCCGGCCGTCACGAAGCCGTCGCCCGGCGCCACCGCGGTGCCGGCATTCACCGCGCCACTGCCGCCCACCGGGTTGCCGCCAAGATCCGTCAGCACGTTTCCCGAGAGGTCGGTGTAGATCACCGCCGGCGCTTCCGGTGCGGCGCCAAACGCCGTGCCGTTCACGCTCCAGGCGGGGAACAGCACCGCCGCCAGGTTCGCCACCGCCGCCGTTGAATATTCCACCACCATCGCGAGCGAGCGGTTCCATTCCCCCTGCCGCGCCGGCAGGTCGGAAACCAGTGTGCCGCCGTAACGAAGCAGCGCCGGCGAGCCATCCGGCATCGGCAACCGAAACGTCTGCGCCAGCGCCAGGTCGATCGCCGCCGCCAGCGCGTCGCGCGCCTGCGGCGACGAACACCAGAGATTCACGCGGTAGCGCTGCGCAATCTGGCGCACCAGCCAGGTAGCACTCGTGCCCTGCACCACCCGCGCCAGGCACGGCCCGCCCGGCACGCTCAGCACCGCGCCACTGGCGGAAGCCCCGCCGATCATCGCCGCCAGCGCCGCCGCCACGCTCGCCGGCGTGTCCGTCGCCTGCACCGCATAGGCATAGGTCGCGGGCGTCAGCCCCGGCCCCACCGCGACGCCCGCGATCTGCCCCGCGGCCGTCACTCCCGCCCAGGTCACGCTCGCACTCGTCGTCCCCTGCGCAACCGTTGCCGCAAGTGCCGGCGCCCCCTGCTGCGCCTGCCACCATTTCGAGAGAAAGCGCGTGGCATTCCGCCCCATGCCCGCCTCGGGATAAACCGAGACATGCGCGACGCCTTTCGCAAGATCGCCATTCAGCGCGTCGGTCGCGGGCCAGCCCCGGTACAGCCGGCAGGGCAGGGGAGAAGCCGCCACCGAAACGGCACTCGCCGCAACCGCCCCATAGGCGTATCCACCGGCCGGAAACAGCACGCCGGCGCACGCCGCCGCCAGCGCGCGCTCCACATCCGCGGTATCCGCCATGTCACGCTCCGGCGTAATAGGCTTCGATCGTCCAGCCCCAGTCCGTCGCCGTCGCGATGCTCACCGTGTAGCGCATCGGGTCGGCCTGGTCGTCCACCAGCACGTCGTTCGGCACGATCTCGGCCCCCGCCGTCACCGGCAGGCTGATGACGACGGAGTTGAGCTTCGTATCCCCCGGCACACGCTCCTCCGGGCTCACGCCGCGGGACTTCGCGGTCACGAAACCCGGCCACAGCGTCAGCAGGGTTTGCATGTTGCCCGGCGCATTCCCGCCATAGGCATCAGCCCCCGCCACCGGCTCCGCGCGCGTCAGGAAAAACGCCCGGTTGCACCGCACGCAGGGTGTCGCGAGCAGGCTCTGCACCGCACCCAGAAACCACGTGTTCTGCCCTGCATCCATCAGGTAGTCCCCGGCCTCCAGCTGCGTCCGGTCGAGTGCGGCGTACACCACGGCACCGTCGGCCGCGGCCGGCACCACGCCCCGCAAGCGCGCATCCGGGTTGAACCAGGCCATCACCTGTCCGGAAACGTAACGGGAATCCAGCGCCGGGATCAGCGCCTGCCGGGCGTCCGGGCGATACACGGTCAGCGTCTCGCCCAGAAACCCGGCAGCCTTGCCGTACGCATGGTCCAGCCTGTTCTGCAGCCGCACCTGGTCCACCTCAGACCACCATCCGCATGGAACCATCCCCGCCCGAAAGCTCCGGCCCCGGCGGCACCTGGAGATAGGCGCACAGCCGCCGGCGCCACCAGGTGAACGCCGCCACCTTGTCGCGCTGTTCGCTTGCGTTATGCGTCCACACCGCGGCCTGCGCGGTGTCGAGGTTCTGCCACACCGTCCCGAGCGACGTCTCGATCGCGTAGAGCGGCGCCAGGTACTGGGAGGCCAGCGTCGTCCCGTCCGTCTGGCTCAGGTGCTGCAGCCGGTATTCCAGCGCCAGGTACTGCCGCATGATCCACGGAAACGGAAACACCACATTCCCGTCCCCGCGTGCCGGATACCCGCAGAACCGGCGGATATCGGCCAGCTGCTGGTCGCTGAACGCATACGCAACGAAACCGGACATCGTTTCACTCCATGACCGGCTCAAGCTCGGCGCCGCCGCGAAACAGCACCGGAACAACCTCATCGTCCACGGCAACCACCTCGCCCCTGGGCAATGCCCGATGCATCCGCCCCTCGAACACCACGAACCCCCGCAGCAGCCGGTAGCCCACGAGGCACCCTTGGCGTCCGGCGGGGGCCTCGCGGGTCTCCACGGTTGCGGCGCGCGGCCGCGCCATCACAGGCTCTCGACGACGATCGCCCGCTTGAACGCGGAGTTGTTCGCCGTCGGGATCGTGTTCGGGTTGGTGGTCACGTCGGAGGGAACGGCGAACCCGCCGATATAGCTCCAGGTCTGCGTCACCACCTGCTTCAGCGCGTCCAGCGGCTCGCGGGTGATGTGCGCGATGTCGTCCACCACCGCGATCAGCGAGTCATCGTCCGCCTGGTTGCTCGCGGCATAGCCCTCGCGGGTGAACACGCCCTCCACCAGCGCGCCCTGTCCGCACAGGATGCCGCGCCGCACGGTGCCGACGCCGGACAGCGCCTGCACCGGGTTGATGTTGGTCTCGACGATATCCACGCCCAGCATCTCCGCCACCAGGCCGCGCCGGTATTCCGTGGAATCCGGCCGCCCGCGAAAGAAGAACTGGAACGCCGGGTCGCTGTAGAGCCCTGTCATCTGCAGCGGATCGGCGTAGAAGATGTAGTTGCCCGTGGCCGTCACCGGGGGCACGCCGTTGGCCTTCATCGTGGCCTTCGCGTTCAGCAGCATCTGCATGGTCAGTTTGGCGCCGTTCACGTCGCTGCCAGCGGAAATCGCCAGCGTGGTCGCCGCCATCGCGTTGCTGGTGGCATTCGCCGGCCGCATCACCGCCGGCGCCACGGCGGAGACCACGGCATTCCCCGCGGTGGCGTCGGCCACGGTCACGCTGGCCGTGAAGGTCAGGTTGCCGGAAACGCCGCCCGGCGCGGTGCTGACATTCGTGCCATCGGCCACGGCACCCGAAAGCGTATAGACATCGTTGCCCACCGTCACCGAAACGGTGCTGGAGGCGGAAACCGCCACCGGCTGCCCCTCGGCGTTCCACGTGTACTGGAAGCCGCGGATGTCATCCACGTGCACGCTCGCCCCCGCCGAACCCAGCGTGGTGATCACGCGGGTGTTGCCGCCCATATAGGTGTTGAAGATCGCCGCCTGCGCCAGCGTATCGACGGACCGTGCCGCCTGTTCGGCCAGTGTCCGCGCGTTGTTGAGATACAGGTCGTCGATCGCCACGCGCGCGGTCACGATGTTCAGCATCTGGTTCGCGGCGTACTGGTTCACGGAGAGCGTATACTGCTCCACCCCGTAGTTCTGCGGCGCGAGGCCGGAGGTGATGTCGCTGTTCGCCGGCGCCGCCAGCGGCGTGGTCACGGCCGGCAGCAGCCCGGTGCGCGTCTTGGTCAGCGTCTCGCCAATCCCGGCCATGAACGGCTCGCGATCGGCGATCGCCCGGAACCCGAGCTCGGCGCGCAGCGCCTGCTCGAACTCGCGCTCGAGATAGCCCTGCTGGATCACGCTCTGCAGGGTCGCCGGAAGGTTGTTGATACCCATGGGACATCCTCAACGGTAAGGGTTGTGCCCAGGCCGTCGCGGCCCGATGGCAATCACCGGGAACCTCCCGGCAGGTCATCAATGGATCGAAACGAGCGCCGCCCCGGCTCAGCTCCGCCAGGCGTGGGCGGACTTCGCCGCCGCGTATTCCCGGGCGGTCATGCCGCGCGCGTGGCGCCCCTCGCGCGCATCGCGCGGCTTCGGCGCCGGCGCGGTGTTGGAGCTGCGCGCATCGCCGAACAGCCACGGCCGCTCCTTGCGCGCCGCCTCCATCAGCGACTCCGCGCCCTCCAGCTCACCCTCCCTGGAAAGCCGCACCGCGGACAGGTCGAGCAGCTTCACCCCATCGGGGTCCACCATCCCCGCCCGCGCCGCGAGCGCCTTCACCTCGGCATGCACCACCCGGCGCTCGGCCTCGGCCCGCGCGACACCCAGCTCCTCGCGCGCCCGGTTCGCCTGCGCCTCGAGCTCGGTCGCCTTCTGCCGCCATCCCCTGTTCTCCTGGCGCAGCTCCCGCACGTAATCGAGCGAGAACCCCGGCCCCGCGGGCGGCCCGCCAGGCTCGCCCCCATCCCCCTCGGGTGCACGCAACAGCATCGGCCATCGAAACGGAATCATCGTCGCTCCCGTGTTGTCCGCGCCGCGCGCGGGCGATATTGTCACCGGCGTGAACGTTTAATTCACGCCATCCTCGGTTCGTGCGACTGGACCGGGCGCGGCGCATGGGCCATGCTGCCCGTCCACCGGAATCATCTCGGTCCCTCACCGACCTGCCGGTTGCCTTGGCCGCGAACACCCAGATTTGATGGTTGGGACATCACGCGGCGCCAAAGAGAAAAGGAAGCCTTGGATGCCCGCCTTGCTGCTCAGCCTGCACATCACCAACCGGACCACGCTCGAGCATATCCAGCCCGGCCAACCCCCCATCGCGGAGGAGCTGTCGAGCCCCAGCCTGCGCGCCAGCCTCGTCCTGATCCCGGATGGCGAGCCCGAGGCATCGACGCTCGGCGTCGTGCAGCTGCAGGTCGAGGCGCAGCCGGAAAACCTCCCGCCGATGACACCGGACCAGACCCTCGCCTTCCTCCGCGACACCCTGAAAAAGATGCTCTGAGCACGGGCGCGGACATCGCCCCACCGGCACCGCGCCCTCAGGCCTCGCCGGAAGCCGCCGCCCCGCCCGCATCCCGCGCCGCCTGGTGCCGGCCCGTCTCCCGCCACTCGGCCATCTCGGCGCCAATCCGCTCCCGCTCCGCCGGCACGTCCGGAATATCGTAGGTGTGCCCAACCAGCGCGGTCCCCGTCGCCATGCTCAGCACGCCGGCGTTGATCAGCGTCTGCGTCGCCGTCGCCTGCGCCTGGCGGTCCTGCCAGGTCGGCGCGTACCACGGCGGCCAGCGCAGCGAGACATCCGCCTCGTTCAGCACCACGTCCCTGTTGCCGATCCGTACCGGATAGATCCGCGAGGCCCGCATCGCCATCTTCAGCAGCGACAGCAGCGCCACCTCGCCATAGGAAATCCTGAGCTTGTCCGCGAGCGAAACCAGCCCCTGGTTCAGCCACTCCAGCGCCCGTCCGGACTGCGCGCCGGAAAACCGCTGCGGGTCCGCGCGGTTGCCGTGCATCGCCTCCAGCGCCATCTCGCGCACCGCCCGGCAATACTCGATCACGGCGGAGGACGCGGTGCCGGAAATCTCCAGCACCTTCGCATCCCCGTCCTTGCTCACGATCAGCGCGTTGGAGGCGGACCGCACGAACCCCGCCTCCTCCCCCGCCGGCTCCTTCACCACGAAGGTCGGATCGGAGGAATAGGAAAGCCCACGCCCCGCCTGGCTCATCTGGTAGTCGATCGCGATCGCGTCCTCGATGCCGAAGCGGAACGTGCTGGCACCGTCGATCTCGTCGCCCCCCGGCAGGTTGCGCACCCACACCATCGGCACGAACCCGAGCCCATGCCGCACGGAGCGTTCCGCATCGACGCGCATCGGCCCCGCCTCGTCGCGCGGCCGCGGCACGTACCAGGTCTCGCGCTCGCCGTCCCATTCGCGCTGGAACCAGTGGTCCTCGCCCAGCGCGTCCGGGGCAATCTCGTAGCCCTGCGCCGCCAGTTCCGCGCCCTTCACCTTGTAGCGCTCGGTCACGCGCAGCAGCCGGTCCGGCGCGTCCGGGTCCCACACCGGCGTCAGGAACGCCGTGTCCATCACGTCGAAATGAAACCGCCGCTTCAGGATGCGCAGCCGGAACACGACGGAGCCCACGGAACCCCGCGTCGCCCCATCGATCATGACGCAGGCGAGCATGGTCTCGCGGATCATCGTCTCCAGCCCCGCGCGCACCGCCTCGTCCTCGCACACCACCGCGGGGAAATGCCGCTCGCCGAACAGCAGCGCCACGCTGTCCTCCACCACCACGCGGCAGAGGTTGGAGCGTACGGAGGGTGCCCGGTTGCGCAGCGGCACGTATTCGCCGGCGTCGTTGTACTCTTCGTAGAACTCGTAGGGCAGCACGTCGTAGATCGTGCCGTCCAGCACCGCGCGCAGGATCGTGTGCTCGCGCACCCGCGCCGGGTAATCCGGGTCGCGCGGAAACCGCTGTGCCAGCCTGCGAAACATCAGAGTGCCGCGTTCCGGCGGGCGAGCAGCCGCATGCCCGGGTCCGCCACCGCCAGCAGCACCTGGCTCATGCCGGAACTCCCGGCGGCACTGGCAGGCAAGACGCCGGCCCCGATCGCCTGATGCGCCACTTCGAGCGGATTCGTCATGGTTACCTCTGCATGATCCCGAGCCGCACGCGCCGCGCCGGCTCCGGTGTCGTCACAAGGGCGGTGAACGCGAGCGCGGCCGCGTCCACCTGGTCGTCATGCGCCGCCGCGGGAAACCCCGCGAGCTCATCGAGAAACGCCCGGTTCCACGCGGCGCGCAGCATCGCGACGTTGCCGATATTGATCTGGGCCGCGAACGGTCCCGCCCGCAGCTCCTTGCTCCCGCTCACCGGCCGCGCCGAAACCCGGTACCCCGCGAGCCGCCGCGCGAGGTAAAGCGCCTGCGCCTTCCCCGCCTGGCCCGGGTCCTGCGGCAGATGGATCGCCACCTGCCCCCCGTCGCGCAGCGCCGCCGCCAGGATCGCCGCCTCCACCTCGTCCGGCCCGCCACGCAGCCGCGTCACGTCCTCGATCACGAAGCGCCCGTCATCCAGCCGTGCCAGCCGCACGCCCACGGTCCAGTCCCCGCCGCGCGTCCCCGCGCTCGCCGCCAGGTCCCACGCCCGCACCCGCGTCCCACCCGGCGCCAGCGCCTCCGTCACCGGGATCGCGGCGGTGCGAAACACCGCCCCCTCGGGCGCCCGCGGCACCTGCTGGAACAGCGCCTGCCAGTCGCGCATCGCCCCCGCCGCCTCGTACTCGGCCTTGATCCGCCGCAGCTCCCCGGCAAACCCGTAGCTGTCGTCCCAGAGAAACTCGCCAGGCGCCCGCCCCAGCACATCGTCCTCGCCCGCCACCGCGGGCACGCTCACCACGCGCCACAGATCGGGCTGATAGCGCAACAACCGTCCGCCGAGGTCGTCCTCGTGCCAGCGCGTCATCACCACCACGATCGCCGCCCCCGGCTTCAGCCGCGTGCGCAGGTCGGCGGTGAACCAATCCCATTGCCGATCCCGAACGAGTGCGGACTCCGCCTCCTCGCGGGATTTCACCGGGTCGTCGATCAGCGCCAGGTCCGCCCGCGTCCCCGTGATCGTCCCGCCCACGCCCACGGCGCGGTATCGTCCGCCGGTGGTCGTCGTCCAGTCCTCCGCCGCCTCGCGGCCCAGCGCATAGCCCAGCGTCGCCGCATGCTCGCGCGCCACCGCCATCACCTTGCGCGAGAACCCTTCCGCCGTCGCCGCGACATTGCTCGCCGCGACCACGTCGAAATCGCGCCGCCGGCTCAAGGCCCCCCAGCCCAGGGCCCACGCCGGAAACCACACGCTCGCATAGGTGCTCTTGGCGGAGCCTGGCGGCATGTTCACCATCAGCCGCGCCACGCGCCCCTCCGCCACCGCCTGCAACTCGCGCATCAGCAGGGCGTGGTGCGCCGCCGGCACAAGCCCCAGCGCCCGCATCCCCGCGGTCGCGAATTCCTCGAAGCTACGCCGGCTCCTCCGCCGCCGCAGCAGCTCCGCCGCCGCCTCGTGCCGCGATACGGAGCAGTTCCTCATCGCTGAGTTCGCCGACCTCGTCCTTGCCGGGGTTCATATTCGGCGGCACCGGCCTGCCGATCTCGCGCTCGAGCAGCCGCGTGATCGCCGCCACCCGCGTGCTCCCAGACTCCTCGGGATCCATCGCGATCTCGAACAGGGCCGCCATGCACGCGGCGGCGACGCCCTTCGCGGCCCGCCTGGCGCGCCGCGGCGCCGGGGCAGGGGCCTTGCCATCGTCCGTGCCCGCCTCACGCCGCCGCACGTATCACCACCAAAACGAAAAGCGCCCGCGCAACCACCGCCGCGCAGGCGCCGAAACGACAGGATCTGGATGAAACATGGCCGGAAGTGCGATGGGCGCACCTCGCCACCCCGCGAAACACCTAGCCGGATCGAACCCGCGCGTCAAGGAAAATCCTAAGAAAAATTCTCGCGCACGCGGCAGCCGCCACAAACAGCGCAAGGCCAGCCGCGACACCGCCATGGCAAAACCCGGCGCTGTATCGCAAGACTCTAAGAGTTCCCTGGATCAGGCCCGGAACCGCGTTGGACGCAGTTCGCCACCCCGCGAAACACCTACGCAATCCGAGCCTGAATGTCAAGGAAAATCCTAAGTCGCCAATTCGCCCGGCCAACGCCCGCGCCGACATCTCGACAACGAAACAAAAGCGGCGGGGCGTCCATCGCGCCCCGCCGACCGCAAACCACGCCTCGGCCTACACCCGGCCCCGCTACCGCAGCCCCAAGATGTCCCCGAGCTTGTCCAGCCCCGCCGCCAGGCTCGCCACCCACGCGCGCCCCGGCAACTCCCCCAGCAGCACCGCCTCCACCAGCCCCGCGTGGAACCCGCCCAGCCGGCGCATGATCGCGCGGTACTTGTCCCGTGGCGAAGGCGAGTCCGGGTCGCGCGCCTGGCGTTCCGCGTCCACGTCGAACATCTCCGCGAGCGCCTCGTCGAGCGTCTCCAGCCGCCCCACCACGCGCGGCACCAGGCCCGCCGCCAGCATCAGCATATGCCCGATCCGCGCCGCGTCATGCTGGCGTCCGGTGATCAGGTTGGCGTGCAGCAGCCTGTCGTACACCGTCGCGTCATCGTAACGAGTGACCTCGAGCGGCTTGTTCCGCCCCGCCGTGATGCGCCCCTGCGTCAGCGTCTCCCGCCGCGAGGGGCGCGCCGCCCACGCCCCGCCGCCGCCGGCGCCAGCGTCCCCCGCCACTCCACGCGCCCGTGCCCGTGCCCCGCTCATGCCCGCGTCTCCGCAAGCGGCATGCCCGCCTGCCGCATGCAGGCCTGCCGGCGCATCTGCGCAAGCTGTGCCGGCGTCAGCTGGCTCGCGCGCACCGGCCGCGGCTCCACCCACGGTCGCAGCGCCGCCGGGGTCCAGCCGTGGCGGCGCAGGATCTCGGCCGCCTGCTCCGGCGTGCAACGTTCGCTTTCGGGAACGGTATCGCGCGGCTTCGGCAGCGCCTGGCGCACCGGCCGGTGGTCGTGGCACCAGCTCGCCAGCACCGCGCGCAGCTCCGCGTAGGTCGGCACGCCATGCCGGCCCCTCGCGCATCGCGCCGCCGCCTCCAGCGTGTCGCGGTTGAACGCCTCGGCCGGCACGTTGTCGAGCAGCGGCAGGTAGGCCCGCATGGCCTCCGCCGCATCGGCCGGAAACAGCGGCATCACCAGCGGCGCGAGGCTCGCCAGCCACGGCTCCGCGATGGCCCGGTTCTGGCGCATGGATGGTCCAACGGATTTCATTCGTTCGGCTCCGTGATTGCAAGGTTGAAGATCTCGGCCACCCGGCGCATCTGCGCCGCGTGGGAGTGGGGATGTTCCGCCAGCGTCATGGCGTGCTCGCCCCGCTGTCGCTGCGTCGCGGCCTTCAGCCACGCGAGGGCATCGCCCGGCCGGTCCAGTTCCGCCTGGCGGATGAGCGCCAGCCCCGCCGCGCAATCGTCGCGCAGGTCCCGCAGCATCTGCCCCAGGAAAGCCCGTGACGCCGCTTCCGGCCTGCCTGTCAGCCGCCGGAACGTCGCCAGGCCCTGGTTCCAGAAATCGCTACGAATGTCGAACGAGCCCAGCGCGGCCTCGCCGCGCCGTTCCGCAGGAACGGAAATTCCTGTGGCTGTGACGGTCGCGCGACACGCGCGTGTGTGGCTGTCATCAGCCCTGTCACCAGCCCTGTCACCAGCCCTGTCACCAGCCCTGTCACCAGCCCTGTCACCAGCCCTGTCATCAGCCCTGTCATCAGCACTGGCATCAGCGTTGACGTCCGCAGCGCCGCCAGCCACGGCGCGCGCCCACCCGTGCGCAGGCGTATCCACGCCACCCTCCGCGCATTCCTCCGCCGCCCACGCCTCACCGTTGCCCGCGCGCCCGCTCTCCCCATCCCCGGCCCGCGCCGCGAGCGCCGCCCGTGCCACGCGCGCGGCCGCGCGCCGCTTCCCCGTAATCTCGGCGGTCCGCGCCAGTTCCCTGTCCGCGCGGCTCTGGTGCAGCAGCCCGTCCGCCGCGCGAAAAAAGAACCGCCGCAGCGTCGCCGCCTGCGCCTGCCACGCGCGCATATTCATCTTGGTGATGGAGGCGAGTTGCGTGTCGTCGTCCGGCAGCGGCCCGCTGCGCCAGTACTCCATCAGCAACAACAGGTACGCGCCGTGCTGCAGCGTCGTCAGCCGCATCGTGTCCGCCAGGTAGTCGCCGATATAGAGCGGCATCCACACATCCGCCTTGGTCATGCCGCCCGCCTCGCGCCCGCCGGCGCCTGCCGCAGCCAAAGCCAGGCCGCCTCCGCTTCCCGCGCGCAACGCAGGCAGGCATCGGGCGAGAGGCCCCGCACCAGCACGTAGCCCAGCCCCCCGCATTCCGGGCAGTTCCTCCGCGTCGCCGGGCCGTCCCCCGCGGGCGCACCGGCGGGCAGCGGCATTTTGTTCTGGGGCGGAAACGTCCACCGCCCGCCGCCACCGCCCGCCCACCCGCGCCCCTCGCCGCGCTCCGGGCCGCACGCCCCGCCGCGCGCGCCTCCGTGATTGGGCCCAGGCCCGATCGCCACGCCCCTCATGCCCGCAACTCCCGGAACGGCACGTGCACCGGCCGGCGCCCCGCCCGGTTCAGCGCCGCGTTCAGCTCGGCGATGTCGTCCCGCCGCCCGCGCCAGCGCACGTCATGGGCGGCGGCGAGCTTCGCCGCGGCCCGCGCGCCCATGTGCTCGGGGAAAAGCTCTTCCTCCGCCGCCCGCGCCCGCCGCAGCAACCCGGCCACCACGCGCCTGCGCTCCGCGAACGCCACCGCGGCGGGGTCGCGATGCGCCAGGTCCAGGTGCCGCACCATCGCCTGCACCTGCCGGCCCGGCCGGCGGAGGTCCTGCGCGATCGCCCATACGGGCAAAAACTCCCGCCACAGCCGCCGCAGCGCCGTCACCTCCGCGTCATCCCACGCGGGCAGGGAAGGGGCGCGCGCCATCAGAACCGCTCCCCCAGCATCGCGATCGCCGCCCGCGCCTCGGCCAGCGCCCGCGCCGGCTCCTCCGCCTCCGCCGCCCGGCACAGCGCCCGCAACGCGCGGAGCAGCGCCGCCCGCCCCTCCGCCCAGTCGAGCGAGCGCCAGGCCCGCGTCGTCCGCGCCTCGGGGTCGTACCCCTGCAACGAACCCCCGGCGGGGCCGGACGTGTCGCACGACGGCACGATCGCGAGCGCCCGCTGCCCCTCGCACGCCGCGCTCATCGCGCCACCTCCGGCGCGTGCCACAGGTCGGGCCGCAATTCGTGGCGCGGAATGCCGGTCGCGGCCTCCACCGCCGCCGCCCGCCCCGCCGGCACCCGCGTCCAGGAATAGATGGACGGCGCGCGGATCCCGAGTTTTCCCGCCAGCGCGGAGGGTCCACCCGCCGCCGCCAGCACCCTGGAGACAATATGTATGTTGTTCATGGGACGGACCTTAGGATAAACCTATAGGAACGTCAATAGGTGCAACCTAAGTCATCCTCCTCTACCGCCAACCCATGCCGCAAGACGAATCCGCCGCCGCCATCCGCGAGGCCGTCGCCGCCCGCATCCGCGAAACCATGGCCAGGCGCGGCCTCTCCGGCGCGGAGCTCGCCCGCCGGCTCAGCGTCTCGCAGCCCACCATCCATGCCTGGGTCAACGGCGCGCACGGGCTGCGCCGGCAGAACATCCGCCGCCTCGCCGCGGAACTGCACGTGGATCCCGCCTGGCTCGAGTTCGGCGCCGACCGGGAGGCGGAGGCCCGCGCCGGCGACGCCACGGAGCTCGCTTTCCTGCGCCTCTACCGGGACCTGGACGACGACGGCCAGGCCGCCGTCCTGCGCCTCATGACGGCGCTCGCCCGCGGCGCCAGGCCCAAGGGCTGAACCGCCCGATCCCAGGCACGCCCCAGAAAGCAAAACGGGGCCCGGCCGAAGCCGGACCCCGCTCGTCTCTCACGTGCCGCGATCGAGGCGGCGACGTCGTCTCAGGCGCGGCGCCGCTGCATCATCC
Organism: uncultured Pseudomonadota bacterium; assembly: GCA_963764465.1. Taxonomy (GTDB): domain Bacteria; phylum Pseudomonadota; class Alphaproteobacteria; order Acetobacterales; family Acetobacteraceae; genus JAJXXT01. Next base: position 766,550 of record CAVXSO010000002.1, read on the forward strand.
CGATGAAGCCGAGCCCCAGCAGCGCGGAGCCCATCAGCGCCATGCTCCCCGGCTCCGGCACGCCCACGGGCGGGTTGCCGGAGGGGTCGCCGCCGGTGCTGGTGTTCTGCGCCAGTGTGAAGTCCGCCCGCACCTTGGTGCACAGCCTGTAGCCCTGGCTGTCGCAATTGTTGTTGTAGACAGACTGCTGCATCGTCGCGTCATGCAGGTCGATCGTCAGCGTGTAGCTGTTCGCCCCGCTTCCCAGCGTCACGGCCAGCGGATCGGTGGCGCTGTCCCACGCAATCGTCTCGGTCGCCTTGTCGTACCGGCCGGACGTCGTGATCGTCTCGCCCGCCGTGCCGGTGATGGTGCCGCTGCCGCTGCCCGGCGCGGTGATGTTGAAGGCGAGCGCGATATTGTCCGTCCCGCTCGTGCCGGAGGTCAGGTCGGTGCAGATGGTGATGAAGTCCGTGAACGAAACCGTGCTGCCGACCGCGTCATAGAACTTGAAGTTGCCGGTCGAGTTCTTCACCGGCGAGCCGAACGCATCGGTCAGCACCAGGTTGTTCGGGGCCGAGCTATCCTGGAAGGCGACGGAGCCATACACGTTCGGCTGCGTGTAGGGGTTGGCGAAGGCCCCATGCGCGGCGAACAGACCCGCGGCGGCGATCACGGTGGCTTGCAGAAGACGGCGGAACATCGGCACTCCTATGGCGGGCGTTACGAACAGCGGTGGGGTCGGCTCGTCAGCGTCACGGCAGGTGTCCCGTTTTTGATACGGAACACCTGAAATTGATGAATGAAAGGTAAGCCGAGGCCGCCCGCGCCGCTAGGTGTAAAAAATCGGGAAACGCCCAAAAACCGCCTTCGTTTCTTGCGTTCCTGACATACACCTTGCAATTTCCGGGAATTGGCTTGCGTACCTGACCTGAGCGACATACAAAAAATGATATTCCTCGCGACGCTCCGCCCTCACCTTCATTGCGCCGGAAGCTTCCGAACCCTTTGGTAAATCCTATTGACACGAAAATAGGAACATCCTAACTTCGCCTCCTCACGACCGGAGGCGCCCATGCCATTCCCAACGCCGCCCACACCGTCAGCGGCACAGCCACCCGGGTCCACCCAGCCCAACCCCGTCTCCATCGCGCACGACCTCGCGGCGCTGGTCCGCCTCGGTCAGGCGATGCGGGCCGAAACAATCCGCCTCCAGCATGAACAGGACGCGTTCTGGCACGCCTGCCGCGCCCGCGCCGCCGACCTCGCCGCCAGCCGCCTCGCCGCCGCCCATCTCGCCGCCCCCCACCTCGTCGTCTCCCACCTCGTTGCCTCCCCGCAATGACCACCCATCCCGCCAAATCCGCCGCGCACCCCACGGCCCCGCGACCGACGGGCGGCCCCTACGCGCCCTACGCCGTCAACGCCGCGCCGCTGGAACTCGCGGAGGCGCTGGCCACCGCCTGGCGCCTGCACGCAACCCTGCTCGCCATCGCCCGCGCCGCGGACCCTGGTCCGGATCGATCCGCCAACGAAGCGGTCGCGGAAACCTTCCGCCGCGCCCTGCTGCCGCTGGACGCGCTGCTCGCACCCCACCGCGCGCCGCCAGACCCGCCCACCGCCGCCCGCGCGCGGGACCGCCTCGCCTGCCTCATCGCCCAGGGCCGCCGCCTCGCGCGGGCGCTCCACCCGGCACCATCCACCGTCCTGCGTGACGCCGCCTGATGTTCCGCACCTCATCCGCGTCCGAAACATCAGCCATGCCACGGGCTTCCAGTCACGCCCGGCGCGGCCATCCGCGCCCGCCGCGCGCCATCCTCCCGCGCCTCGCCGCCGAGGACCCCGCACAGCACGTCCGCCTCCTCGCCAACTTCCTCAACGGCATGATCGCGAGCGCGGAACTGCGGCGTCTGCCGGTCCAGACGCTGGTGCGCATCCGTTACGTGCAGATGCAGCTCGCCTTCGCGGCGGAGCGGCTGCAAAGCCCGCCGCGCCGGCGGCGCTGGCTCGCCCGCTGCTCGCCCGCCTGCTTCACGCGACCCGCCTGCTTCACCCGAATTGACGCACAGAAATTCACAGACACATGCTTCGTTTCAAGCCGCCCGATCCCGTAACCTCCGCTCCGAGGCCTCGCGCGGCACCCATGCCGCGCCCTGCTGACGTGTCGAGCTTGAGTTCGAGGCCGCCGGTCGAAGCAGGAGTCATGTATGACAGCTCGTATGCGCGTTCTGGTGGCCGAGCGGGATGAGGCCCGCCGCGCCGATCTCGTCTTCGTCGCGATGGACGAGGGAATCGACGTGGATTTCGCCACCAGCGCGGCGGAGGCCACCGCCATGCTCGCGCAGCGGCAACGTTTCGCCGCCGCCATCATCGCGGTCGCGCTGCCGGACGATGACGGCCTCACCCTCATCTCGCGGCTGCGCGCCGCGGGCGTGCGCATCCCGCTCCTGCTCGCCGGCGACGTGGAGGCCGACAACATCATCGTCCGCGGGCTCGATGCCGGGGCCAGCGACGTCATCGCCTATCCGTTCCGCCCCTCGGTGCTGCGCGCGCGCCTGCGTGCGCAGCTGCGCGGTTTCGCCACGGTCACGGAGCGCCACCTCAGCCTCGGCCCTTATCGTTTCGATACCGAGGCGCGCACCCTGCTCAACCCGCTCAACAACCGCCGCGCGAAGCTGACGGAAAAGGAAACCGCCCTGCTGCGCTACCTGCACCGCGCCGGCGGCCGCTCCGTGAGCCGCGACGAGCTGCTGCGGGAGGTCTGGGGCTACGCGCCGGACGCGAGCTCCCATACCGTCGCCACCCACATCCACCGCCTGCGCCGCAAGATCGAGGCGGAAACCGGCGGCCCGCACCTCGTCGCGAACGACGAGCGCGGCTACCGGCTGGAGCTGGCCTGGCTCCCCGCCGACGCCGCGGACTGAAGCAGCCCCCGCACCGCCCCGAGGTCCGCGAGCACGAAGCGGCACAGCGCGCGGATCTCGTCCGCCGGCGCCATCAGGTCCGGCACCATCGCCACCGCCATCCCCGCCGCATGCGCCGCGCGCACGCCGGGGGCGGAATCCTCCACCGCCAGGCACCGCTCCGGCGCCACGCCCAGCCGTTCCGCCGCCAGCAGGAACACATCCGGGTGCGGCTTGCCGCGCGCCACGTCGTCGCGCCCCACCACGCTCGCCAGGCGATGCCGCAGCCCCGCACTCGCGAGGTTCGCCTCCGCCGTCGCCCGCCGCGCGGATGTCGCGACGGCGCAGGGCAGCGGCAGCACAGCGCAATGCGCGAGCAGCGTGTCCGCCCCCGGCTTCGCCCGCACGCCTCCGGCCAGCGCCCGCCCGTAGCGCTCCGCCCGCAGCCGGTCGAATTCCGCCAGCGGAAAATCCGTCCCGAAATGGCGCAGGACGCTCTCCGCCGTCTCCACCGCCGGCAGCCCGACCAGTCCGTGGAAGAACGCCTCGCTGCCGGGGTAGCCCAGCTCCGCCGCCGCCTCCACGCGCGCCGAGAAATACACGAGCTCGGTATCGAGCAGCGTGCCATCCATGTCGAAGACCACGGCCGCGAAACTCATGTGCCCGGGCCTAGGGCGAAGCCGCTTGCCGTGTCACGCCCGTGGCCTGTCGCCCAGGATCGCGGCCAGCGCCGGCTCGATCAGGGCGGCCATCCGCGCCTGCGTCTGCGCCGTCGGGTGCAGCGGCGGCTGCGGCGGGGTGAGCAGCGGGTCCATGAACAGCGCCGCGTCCACCGCGCCGCCATGCTCGAACAGCCCGGTCACGTCCACGTAGGTCACGCCCGGCACCTTGCCCGCGCCATAGCGCGCCGCCAGCCCCGCGTTGATCTCCTGCGTCGTCCGGGAAATCCACGCGCTGCGGATGCTCGGCAGCACGCTCATCAGCACGATGCCCATCTGCTTCTGCTTCTGCCGGCACAGCCGCAGCACCGCGTCGATGCCGGCGAGCGTATCGGCCGCCCCCCAGTGCGGCGCGCCCATGTTGTTGGCGCCGATCAGCAGCACCGCGGCCCTGGGGTGCATCGCGTCCAGCTCGCCGTGGATCAGCCGCCACAGCAGATGGCTCGTCGCATCTCCCTTGAACCCGAGGTTGATCGCGCCCCGCCCGCCATAGAAATGTTCCCATACCGGCACGAAATCGCGCCACGCCGGCGGCCCCTTTTCCTCGTAGTCCTGGGTGATGCTGTCGCCCAGCATCAGCAGCTCCGGGCGCGCGTGCCTGATCTCCGCCTGCTTGGCGTAGAACCGCTCGCGCCACCAGCGCGTGGACATGCGGTCGATCGGCACGGCCGCCAGCGGCACGCGCGCCAGGGCAGGGGGCGCGAACAGCGGGGCGGAAAGCATGGGCGCCGCCAGCGAGGCGGCAAGGATCGAGCGTCGGCGCATCACACTCCCTCGGTTGCTTGTGGCAGGCTCCCAAGCACTTCCGCCGTGTGCTCGCCAAGCCTCGGCGCCGGCAGCGTAACGGCGAGCGGCGTCGCGGAAAACGCCGCCACCGGCGCCAGCGTGCGTATCCGCCCCTCGCTCGGGTGCTCCATCTCGCGCAGCACCCCCGCCTCGCGCACATAGGCATCGCCCGGCAGGTCCGAAAGCGCCAGCGCCCGCCCGTGCGGAATATCGAGCCGCGTCAGCGCCGCGAGCCACGCCTCGGTGGACCGTTTCGGGAAATGCCGGGCCAGCAGCGCGTGCAGCGCCGGCATGTTCTCCGCCCGCGCGCGGATCGTGGCGAAGCGCGGCTCCTCCAGCACGGCCGCGATCCCCATCTCCCCCAGCAGGCGGGACCAATGCGCGTGCGAAACGAGCACCACGCACACATGCCCGTCGCTGGTGGCAAACGGCCGCCGCTCCGGGTCCAGCGTGCGCGCATAGCCCAGGCTCGCGGGGTTGCCGTCCTGCGTGAACCCCGACAGGTGCTCGGACAGCGCGAACGAAGCAAACGCCTCGAACATCGGCACGTGCACCGCCTGGCCCCGCCCGCTCCGCTCGCGCGCGAACAGCGCCATCACGATGGACTGCGCCAGCACATGCCCCGTGATCTTGTCGGCGATCACGCTGGGTGCGTAGCGCGGCCCCCGCTCGTCCGCGTTCAGGCTCGCGAACCCGGTCTCGCCCTGGATGATGTCGTCATAGACCGGCGTCTCCGCCCGGCTGCTGCCGGCCCGGAACCCGGAGGCCGAGGCATGCACCAGCCGCGGATGCAGCGCGCACAATGTTTCGGCATCGATCCCGAGGCGCCGCGCCGCACCGCTTCGCATGTTGTGCACCAGCACGTCCGCGCCCGCCACCAGCCGCGCCAGGTGGCCGCGTCCTTCCTCTGTCTTCAAATCCAGCACCACGCTGCGCTTGTTGCGGTTGAGGTTGAGGAAATGCGCGCCCATGTCCGCCGACCGCCGCGGCCCGATCGCGCGCGAGGGGTCGCCCTCCGGCGGCTCCACCTTGATCACGTCCGCCCCCGCATCGCCCAAAACCTGCGTCGCCAGCGGCCCCAGCACGATGGTGGACAAATCCACCACCCGCACGCCGGCGAGCGGCCCGCTCATCGCCTCTCCTCCGGCCCAAGCAGCCCGCGCGCGATGATGTTGCGCTGGATCTGGTTCGTTCCCTCCACGATCTGCAGCACCTTCGCGTCGCGCATGTACTGCCCGATGCGATACTCGGCCGAAATCCCCGCCGCCCCGTGCAGCTGCACCGCGTCGGTCGCCACCTTCATCGCCGCATCGGTCGCGAAACATTTCGCCACCGCCGCCGCCTGCGCCAGCTCCGCGCCCGCAACACCCCGGTCGATCATCGCGGCCGCCTTCCACGTCAGCGCCCGCGCCGCTTCCACGGCAATCGCCATGTCCGCCAGCATCCAGCGCAGCCCCTGGAAATCGGTCAGCGCCCGCCCGAACCCCCGCCGCCCGCGCAGAAACTCCACGCTCAGGTCCAGCGCCCCCTGCGCCAGCCCCACCGCGCGCGCCGCGATCATCGGCCGGGAGGTGTTGAACGCCTCCATCACCTGCTTGAACCCGGCCCCTTCCTCGCCCAGCAGCGCCTCGGCCGGCAACATCACGTCATCGAAGAACAGCGGCGAGGACGGCACGCCCCGCGCCCCCATCTTCTCCTCCTTGCGCCCGACGCTGAATCCCTTCGTCCCTTTCTCCACCACGAAGAAGTTGACGGCACCCCGCTCGGCCTCCCCCGTGCGCGTCGTGCCGGTTTGGGCCGCCACCACAACGAAATCCGCCAGTGCGGCGTTGGTGCACCAGATCTTCTGCCCCGAAAGCCGCCAGCCCATTCCCCTCACGCCGCGCGCGCGTGCGTATCCCCTGGATGTCGGAGCCCGATTGCGCCTCGGTGGTGGAAAACGCGGCCCGCAGCGAGCCATCCGCCAGCCCCGGCAGAAACCGCCGCTTCTGCGCCTCGGAGCCGGCGGCCAGCAGCGCGCAGATCGGCAGCCACTGCACCACCAGCAGGTACGCCGTGTTGTAGCAGACCCGCCCGAACTCCTCGACCGCGACGCACGCCGCGAGGTGGCTGCCCATGCCCCCATGCTCGCCTCCGTACTCCGGCGGAAAGGGCAGGGTGAACAGCCCCAGCTCGCGCAGCAGGTCGAACATGTCCTGCGGGTACTCCCCGCTCGCGTCGATCGCCGCCGCCCTTGGCGCCACCCGCTCGGCCGCCACCCGCCGCACCAGGTCGCGCACCGCCACCTGTTCCTCGCTCAGCACGATGTCCATGAAACCCTCCCGCGCGATGCTCGCGAGAGGTGCCGCCTCACGTCAAGCGAACAGGAACCACACCGTCATCGCCGCCCCGGCCCCGATCGAATACCACCCGAACGGATCGAGTGCGGGGCTGTTCATCGCGCGGTGGAAATAGCGCATCAGGAACCAGGTGCTCAGCCACGCCACCACCCCCGCCGCCACCGCGCCCATCGCGGCGATGCCGAACATCTCGTGCGGCACCCCCGCGCGCAGCAGCTTCGGCACTTCCAGCACCGTCGCGCCGAGGATGATCGGCGTCGCGATCAGGAAGGAGAAATGCGCCGCGTCCTCGTGGTTGATGCCGCGCGCCAGCCCCCCCACCATCGTCGCACCTGACCGCGACATGCCCGGTATCAGCGCCAGGCACTGCCACAGCCCGATCACCAGCGCATCCGTCGTCGAAAGCTCGGAAAGCGGCCGCGTCGCCCGCGCGCGGGAGCGTTCGCCCGCCATCAGCATCAGCCCGTTCACGATCAGGAAGATCGAGGCCACCAGCGGCACGCCGAACAGGTTGCGGAAGAAATGCTCCAGCGTGAACCCCAGGATCACCGCCGGAATGGTCGCGATCACGATCAGCAGGAACACGCGCCGGCTCTCGCGCTTGTGGTGCTCGCTGCCCATGCCCAGGATCCCGCCCAGGATCGCCAGCCAGTCGCGCCAGAAATACCCCAGCAGCGCGGTCGCGGTGCCCACGTGCAGCATCACCAGGAACGGCAGGAACGACGGCGCGTGCTGGTCGAGGTGCCAGCGAAACAGCGCCGGCAGCGTCACCGCGTGCCCGAGCGAGCTCACGGGAAACAGCTCGGTCGCCCCCTGGACGATAGCGATAACAAGGGCCTGGAAAGCGGTCATGCGGCCTCAACGAAAGGTACGTGCACGGGGTGCGGGTTCATCATGGCGAAATCGTGGTGCGGGACTCGGCTCTACAAACTGGATCGGGCTCGGGCGTGCCCGTTTTTCCCCCGCCCTGCAACCGTTCCGGCTCCCGCGCGCCCCGGCCGCCCGCGCCCCAACCCTTGACGCCCCAACCCTTGACGGCACGCCCCCGCCGGTCCCCATGGCCGCATGCAGGTCGCCGCCGCCCTCATCTTCGCCGCCACCTACCTCGTCATGGCGGCCGGCCGCGTCCCCGCCTGGCAGGTGGAGCGGGCAGGGGCCGCCTTCATCGGCGCCGTCCTCATGGTGACGACCGGCGTGCTGACGCTCAACCAGGCCTTCGCCGCCATCGACCTCGGCACCATCCTTCTCCTCCTCGGCATGATGGTCGTCGCCGCCTCGCTCGCCGCCAGCGGCTGCTTCGCCCTCGCGACGGAGGCGCTGGTCGCGCGCGTCCGCCACCCGCTGGCGCTGCTCGCCATCATCGTCATCGCCACCGCGCTGCTCTCCGCACTGCTCGTCAACGACACGATCTGCGTCGTCCTCGCCCCCCTCGTGCTCGCCATCGCGCGGCGCTTCCAGCGCGACCCGGTGCCCTACCTCATCGCGGTTGCCGTCGGCTCCAATGTCGGCGGCGAGGCAACCCTCACCGGCAACCCGCAGAACATGATCGTCGGCGCCGCCTCCGCCATCCCGTACCGCGCCTTCGCCGCCGCCCTCACGCCCCCGGCACTCTTCGGCGCGGTGCTCGCCATCGCCCTCATCGCGCTGCTCTGGCCGGGCGAGTTCATCGGCACCCGGCTTGAGCCCATCGCGGCCGAACCCGCGCACCTCGACCGCGCCCTGGTGCTGAAGGGCCTGCTCGTCGCCGCCGCCCTGGTGATCGCCCTCTTCGCCGGCGTGCCGCCGCCGGAGGCAGCGCTCGCGGGGGCCGCCGTCACCATCGCCAGCCGCCGCCTGCCCACGCGCGCCCTGCTGGACAAGGTGGACTGGGAACTTCTCGTGATGTTCTCCGGCCTCTTCGTTGTCGTGCACGGGCTGGAGGTCACGCTGCTCACGCCCCGGGCCATCGCCGGCATCGGCCACCTGGTGCTGGACGGGGCGCTCGACCGCATGCCCGTCCTCGGCATCGCGACGGCGGTGCTGTCCAACATCGTCTCCAACGTTCCCGCGGTGCTGGTGCTGAAGCCCTTCGTCGCCGCCCTGCCAGACCCCGCCCGCGCCTGGCGCGTCGTCGCCATGGCCTCGACCTTCGCCGGCAATTTCACCATCCTGGGCTCGGTCGCCAACCTCATCGTCGTGCAGCAGGCCCGCAACGACGGGGTCGCGATCGGCTTCTGGACCTATTTCCGCGTCGGCGCCCCGCTCACGCTGGCCACCATCCTGTTCGGTCTTTGGTGGCTATGAGGAAACCAAATCGCCTTCCTAAAGGTATGTGCGCTTGTCGTAATAGCGGCCAGCCACCCCGTGCTCCGAGGTCGGACGCGGCGGCCGGAAACGCTGGAAAAGCGCCCGCAGCTCGTCATAGGGCGCATCCCCAAAACCGGCGGCGACGAATGCGTCCTTCGTCATGAACGCCGCCAGGCCCAGCGGCGCATAATGCTCCGGCAAACCCAGCCGCCGGATCGCCGCCAGGATCTGCGGTGCCGTGTACGTCTCCCCGGCACCGTAGTCATGCGCCAGCGCCGGTCCGAGCGCGCCGGCAAACTGCCTGGCCACCGCCACGATCCGCCGCTTCTCCAGGAACGAAAAGATAGCCATTCTGCTCCCGCCACGAACGCGCTTCACGCGGATATAGGCACGCCCGGCAGAAGCCGCCAGCAGCCCGTCGCGGACCGCCTCGCCCCCCCGCCACTGCCAGGCAACGGCACCTCGTCGTCGCCATCTCGACCAGCGCCACCAATTTCCCCATCCTGTGCCCGGTCGCCAATCCTCTCCCGGCGCGACCGGCACGCAACGAAGGCGCCGCATCGCCTTCCGGCTCATTCGGCAATGAGGCTCACATGACCACGCTCTTCGACCTCACCGGCAAGGTCGCCGTCGTCACCGGCGCATCGCGGGGCATCGGCCGCGCCATCGCGCTGCGGCTCGCCCAGCACGGCGCCCTCGTCACCGTCTCCAGCCGCAAGCTCGATGCCTGCGAAGCCGTCGTCGCGGACATCGCGGCCGCAGGCGGCAAGGCCCGCGCCCAGGCGTGCCATATCGGCCGCAAGGAAGACCTCGCCGCCCTCGTCGAGCGCACCATCGCCGCCTGGGGCGGCATCGACATCCTGGTCTGCAACGCCGCCATCAACCCGCATTTCGGCCCCGCCGCCACCATCGGCGACGACGCGTTCGACCGCACCATGGCCAGCAACGTCCGCAGCAATTTCTGGCTCGCCAACATGGTCCTGCCGGGCATGGAACAGCGCGGCGGCGGCAGCGTCATCGTCGTCTCCTCCATCGCCGGGCTCCGGGGCTCCACCAATCTCGGCGTCTACGCGCTCTCCAAGGCCGCGGACCTGCAACTGGTGCGCAACATCGCGGTGGAATGGGGCCCGCGCGGCATCCGCGCCAACGCCATCGCGCCCGGCCTCATCCGCACGGATTTCGCCCGCGCCCTCTGGGAAGACCCGGTCAACCTCGCCAAGCGCGAGCGCGAAACCCCCCTCAAGCGCATCGGCGAGCCGGACGAGATCGCCGGTGCCGCCGTCTTCCTCGCCTCGCCCGCCGCCAGCTTCATGACCGGCCAGACGCTCGTCATCGACGGCGGGCTGACCGTCGGCCCGCCCGGCTGATGGCCGAGCGCTACCGCATCGCCGCGCCAGGCCTCGTCCTCGACATGGAGGAAGTCGCCTTCGCCTACATCCGCGCGGCCGGCCCCGGCGGGCAGAACGTCAACAAGGTCGCGACCGCCGTCCAGCTTCGTTTCGATGCGGCCCGCTCCCCCTCGCTGCCGCCAGCCGTCCGCACCCGGCTCGCGGCCCTCGCCGGCTCGCGCCTCACCACCGAGGGCGAAATCGTCATCACGGCGCAGGCGACGCGCAGCCAGGCCCGCAACCGCGAGGCCGCGATCGAGCAGCTGCTCGGCCTCATCGCGGCGGCGGCAAAACCGCCCAAGAAGCGCTACGCCACCCGGGTCCCGCACGCGCAACGCACCAGGCGCCTCGAATCAAAGCGCCAGAACGCCGCGCGCAAGGCCACGCGCCGCCCACCCCATGAACAGTGACGGGAGCCCGACGATGCCGCATCCATCCGCATGCCAGAGCAGGGGAGGGCACCGATGGCCCTGAACGGTTCCGCCTTCCTCGCCATCTGGCACGACATCGCCGAGGGCGCCCACGCGGAATACATCGAGTGGCACACGCGCGAGCACATGCCGGAGCGCCTCTCCATCGAGGGCTTCCGCACCGGCAAGCGGCTGCACCGGCCGGACGCGCCACGCCACGTCTTCGGCACGATCTACGCGGGCGACAGCGTGGAGGTCTTCCGCTCCCCCGCCTACCTCGCCCGCCTCAACAACCCCACGCCCTGGACCTCGTCGGTCGCGCCCACCTTCCAGAACTTCCTGCGCGTCGCCTGCGAGCGCGTCGCCAGCGCGGGCCTCGGCGACGGCGGCGCCATGGCCACCCTGCGCTTCGACTATGCCCACAACGACAGCGAAACAAAACTCCGGGCCCACGCCCAGGACCTCGTCCGCCGCATCCACGCCCTGCGCGGCGTCTCGGTGGTGCATCTCGGCCTCGCCCGCCACGACGTCTCCGCCGCCCGCACGCGCGAGACGGAGCTGCGCAGCCCGATGGCGGAAAAAGGCTTCGACGCCGTGCTCCTCGTCGAGGGCTCGTCCCGCGCCGGCCTCGACGACGCGGCCAGGGAGGCGGAGCTCATGGCGCTCGCGACCGCCACGCTCACCGCCCCCGCTGGCCTCGTCTACGAAACCGCCTACACCCTCACCGCGGAGGACATGCGCGCCGCGCGCTGATCCCCGCTTTCGTCAACAACAGGAAACGACCGCATGGACGACCGCCGCTTCCACATGGTCCCGGGCGCCCCCACGCCCGTCGCCCCGTTCAGCCACGCGGTGGAAACCGGCGGCTGGGTCCTCCTCACCGGCCAGATGCCGACGGACCCCGAAAACGATGCCGCCCCGCTGCCAGAGGGCATCGAGGCGCAGACCCGCCGTGTCATGGACAATCTCGGCCTGGTGCTGGCCGGCCTCGGCCTCGGCTTCGCCCACATCGTCCAGGCCCGCGCCTACCTCACGCATTTCGAGCGCGACTACGCCACCATGAACGCGATCTACCGCGCTTATTTCGAGCCCGGAAAACTCCCCGCCCGCACCTGCATCGGTGTCACCGGCCTCGCCCGCGCCGCCCTGGTCGAGATCGACGCCCTCGCCCGACGCTGACGGTGGGCGCTGACTTCGGGCGCTGACTTCGGGCGCTGACTTCGGGCGCGCTCACCCCCGCCCGATGAACGGCATCCGCGTCGCCATCACGGTCACGAACTGCACGTTCGCCTCCGGCGGCAGGTTGGCCATGAACAGCACCGTGTCGCCCACCTGTGCCACGTCCATCGTCGGCTCCGGCTTCATCGTCCCGTCCGCCTGCGGCACGCCGCCCGCCATCCGCGCCGTCATCGGTGTCGCCGCGTTGCCGATATCGATCTGCCCGCACGCGATATCGAACGCCCGCCCGTCGAGCGAGATCGAGCGCGTGAGCCCGGTGATCGCATGCTTCGTCGCCGTGTACGCCGCCGAACCAGGCCGCGGCACATGCGCGGAGATGGAGCCGTTGTTGATGATCCGCCCGCCGCGCGGCGCCTGCTCGCGCATCATCCGGAACGCGGCGTTCGCCACCAGGAACGCGCCGTTGAGATTGACGCCGACGACCTTGCTCCACTGCTCCCACGTCATGTCGCCGAAATTCGTGCTCGGCACATTGCCGCCCGCGTTGTTGAACAGCATGTCGAGCCGCCCGCATCGCGCCTTGATCGCGGCGAACAGCGCCGCGACGGAGGCAGGATCGCTCACATCGCAGGGCACGCACACCGCGCGCCCGGCGGCATCGCCGGCGAGGTTGGCGGTCTCGGTCAGCGCCTCCGCGCGCCGTCCCGCCAGCACCACGGTCCAGCCGCCACCCAGCAGCGACAGCGTCGCCGCCCGCCCCACGCCGCTGCCCGCGCCGGTCACCAGCGCAATCCGTTCCGCCCCCGCCATGCTCGATCTCCCAATTTGACGCCGACACCCTAGAGTCGGAGCATGCGGCCCATGAACGAGATCGGCAAGTTTGGGCGCAACGCCACGATCGACGAAGCCCTCGCGGAGGCAAGGCGCGAGTACTCCGCGCGCAACCCCGCCTCCGCAGCCCGCCAGCTCGCGGCAAAGGCCGCCATGCCCGGCGGCAACACCCGCACCGTTCTCTATTACGACCCGTTCCCGCTCGGCTTCGCGAAGGGGGAGGGCGCACGCCTGTTCGACGTCGATGGCCACGAATACGTGGACCTGCTCGGCGAATACACCGCGGGCATCGCCGGCCACTCGCATCCCGCCATCCGCCGCGCCGTGCTCGCGGCGATGGATGGCGGCATCAGCCTCGGCGGCCACAACACGCTGGAGCCGAAATTCTCCGCGCTGGTAAAATCCCGCTTCCCGGCGATGGAATTGCTGCGCTTCACCAACTCCGGCACCGAGGCGAACCTGCTCGCCATCAGCACCGCCGTCGCCGCCTCCGGCAGGCAGGGCGTCATGGTGTTCAAGGGCGGCTACCACGGCGCCGTCTTCACCTTCTCGGGCGGCGCCAACATCAACGCCCCGTTCGACTACGTCCTCGCCGGCTACAACGACATCGCGGGCACGCGCGCGCTGATCGCCGAACACGCGGAGAAACTCGCCGCCGTCATCCTCGAGCCGATGCTGGGCGGCGGCGGCTGCATCCCCGCGACGCCGGAATTCCTCGCCATGCTGCGGGAGGAAACGGCCAATCGCGGCATCACCCTCATCTTCGACGAGGTGATGACCTCCCGCCTCGCGCCGCACGGCCTCGGCCATCTGCGCGGCATCACGCCGGACCTGATGACGCTCGGCAAATACGTGGGCGGCGGCATGTCCTTCGGCGCGTTCGGCGGCCGCGAAGCCCTGATGGCGCGCTTCGACCCCTCGCGCGAAGGGGCCCTGCCGCATGCCGGCACGTTCAACAACAACGTGCTCACCATGTCCGCCGGCACCGCCGCCCTGACGGAAATCTACACCGAGGAAGCGGCCATCGCCCTCAACGCGCGCGGCGAGAAACTGCGCGCCCGCCTCAATGACGCAGCGAAACGATCGGGCGCGCCCGTGCAATGGACCGGCATCGGCTCCATGATGGCCTTCCACCCCGTCGCGGGAGACATCGGCACACCGGAACAATCCAACGCCGGCGACGCGCGCATCCGCGAGCTGCTCTTCTTCGACCTGCTGCGCGCCGGCTTCTGGATCGCGCGGCGCGGCATGATCGCGCTCTCGCTCCCGCTCACGGACGCGGATCTGGACGCCTTCGCCGCCGCCTTCGAGGAGTTCCTGTCCAGCCGCCGCCCGCTGCTGGGCTAGGAGAGTGCGCCGCACCAGCCGACAGGAGATCCCAATGCGGAAAAACCTTCTGACGGGGCTTGCCATCATCGGGCTTTCGCTCCCGGCCCTCGCCCCCACCCAGGCCAGGGCCGACGCGGCGTCGGACGCGCTCGGCCAGTGCCTGATCACGTCCTCCAGCGCCGCGGATCGCGTCGCCATCGTGCAATGGATGTTCTCGGCCATCGCCTCGCACCCGGACGTGATGCGCTACACCAACCTCACCACGAGCCAGAAGGAGGCGATCTCGCAAAATGCCGCCGTGGTCTCGCAGCGGCTGGTGACGACGGATTGCCGCACCCTGGCCGTCGCCGCGCTGCACGACAAGAACCCGGACGCGATGCGCCAGGCCTTCGACCAGCTCGGCCATTTCGCGATGCGGGAGCTGACCACGAATCCCCTGGTCCGGGCGCAGATGTCCCAGCTCGAAAAGAGCCTGGAAACCGCCGCCATGCAGGACCTCGCCAACCAGGTGAAGCAGCCGTAACCGCCATCGCCGCGGTGACCGCGCAACCCGGGCTTCGCTGCGAGATCGCCTGCCCAAACTGCGGCCACCGCCGGGTCGAGACGATGCCGACGAATGCGTGCCAGTTCTTCTATGAATGCGAGAGCTGCAAGACGCTGCTTCGCCCCAGGCCCGGCGATTGCTGCGTGTTCTGCTCCTTTGGCTCGGTCCCGTGCCCGCCGGTTCAGCTTCAGCGCCAGGGCACCGGCGATTTCTGCTGCCGCTAGAGCAACGTCCGACCTGTCTGAGCCGCGAAGGTTCAGACGGGTCGGAGATAAGTTGCTCTAGATACTATGTTTTCTAGAGCAAGAAATCCGACCGGATGATTCCATCCGGTCGGATATTGCTCTAGCGGATCCGCCGCGGCGTCATGGGCACATGCGTCACCGCTCACGCTCCCGGCGCAGCGTTCGCCCGGCCTCCAGCATTTCCATCTCGCCGTTCAGCTCTGCACCGATGAGGATGACGTAGGCGCTCATGAAGAACCACAGCAGCAGCACGATCACCGCGCCGAGCGAGCCGTAGGTGCGGTCGTAGCTGCCGATGGTCGAGACATATTCGGCGAAACCGACGGAGCCGAGCAGCCACAGCCCGGTCGCGACCACGGCCCCCCAGCTGATCCATTGCCAGGACCGGGCGACGCGCGCGGGGCCGTAGCGATAGACGATGGCCAGGCCCAGGATCGCGAGCGCCGCGAGCAGCGGCCAGCGGAGCAGGGAAATCACCGCGCGCCAGGCCGGCGGCAAGGGCAGGCCGCCAGCAGCACCGGCAGCAATGCCACCGGGCCAGCGCCACGGTGCCGAGCACGGCGAGGGCGGCGCCGAGGGCGAGGGCTTCGAGGTTGAAGCGCACGAAGCCGCGCCGCTCGGCATGGCCGTAGCAGGTGTTGACCGCGGTCATCAGCATGCCGGTGGCCGACCACACGCTCCAGGTGGCGAGCAGCAGGCTGACCAGCAGCCCGAGCCCGAACGTGGTGGATGGGCCAGCCACCAGCGTCTTGAGCCAGGTCGCCACCAGGGTGAGGGCTTCCGGCGGCAGCACCCCCTCCATGGCGCCGATCTGGCGCTGCACCATGGCGCGGTCGGCCACCAGACCATAGACCGACACCAGCGCCGTCAGCGCCGGGAACAGGGAGGTCAGCGCATAGAACGCGGCGGCGGCGGCCAGCACCGAGAGGTTGTCGCGGCTCATCCGTTCCCAGGTGCTCGCGAGGATGCTCCACCAGCCGAGCGCGGGGCCGGCGGTCGCGCCGGGTTGCTCCCCCCCGCTCATGCCGCGGTCGCGGTCGCGTCGGCGGCGGCCGGATGGGCGGCCAGCACCGTCCCGGCGATGTCGGCGGCCGCTTCGGTGAGCGAGGTCACCACGGCATCGGCGCCGGTCTCGCCAAGCGCGTCGCGACGCTTCGCCTCCCGCGCCGTGAGGGTCCAGTAACCCACGGTGATGGGCGTCTTCGGGTGCCTGCGGCGCAGGCGGCGGACGAGATCGCGGGCCTTGGCGAAATCCTCGGCCTCCAGATAGGACAGGCAGATCATCGCCACCCCCGTCATGTCGAGTGCCGCCAGGGCGGCGGGCGAGACGGCGGGGCTCGGCGCAACCCGTGCCGCGATACCCGCGCCGGCAAGAAGCTGGGCCAGCATCGCGGCGGCGGATTCGTCGAGCGAGCTGTGGCCGGCGATGCACAGCACCACGCCGCAAGCGGGATCGGCCGCCGCCGCCGGCAGCGCGTGGTCGGACAGGTCCTGCATCAGGCCGTCCACCGCGTCCTTGATCTGCGCCCGGCGATCGTGGCCGAGGCTGGAGGCGTCGGCCTGGGCGAGGTCCAGGCCGCGGATCGCCACCTCGTCGTAGTAGGCCGCCAGCGGCTTGTCGCGCAGGAAGACCTCGGCGAGGTGGGCGGCTTCGTGGGGATCGTTGGCGAGGATGCGCTGGTAGAACGTTTCCTCCGGGCGCAGGGCCGGCTCGTCGCCGAGCACGACATCGAGGAATTCGAGCCGGGCGACATGGCGGCCGAGGACGACGAGGCAAAGCGTCAGCGGGGTCGAGAGCAGCAGGCCGATCGGACCCCACAACCATGTCCAGAACGCTGCCGAAACGACCACGGCGACCGGCGATAGCCCGGTGTGGTGGCTGTACACATAGGGCTCGACGGCCTGGCCGATGGCCGTCTCGATCGCCAGGAACAGGCCGGCGGTCCAGGCGAGCCGCGACCAGCCTGGATCGATCGCGAATGCCAGCGTCATCGGGAACAGGGCGGCGATGACCGGGCCGATATAGGGCACGAAGCGCAGCAGCATCGCGAGCATGCCCCAGAGCACGGGATGGGGGATGCCAATGCCCCACAGCCCGAGCCCGATCAGCACGCCGAACATCGTGTTGATGGCGAGCTGCACCAGGAGATAGCGGCTGAGACGGGCGATGGCGTCGTCGAGGGCCTCGGTCGTGCGGCGCAGATCGCCGGCGCCGGCCAGGCGGATGAAGCGATCGCGCAGGTCCTCGCGCTGCAACAGGAAGAAGATGACGAACACGATGACGATGCCGGCGGTCGCGAGCGGGCGCAGCAGCGGGCCCATGACCTTCTGCACGATGTCGAACGGGGTCGCGGACCGCGCATGCACCTCGACGACAACCGGCCGGGGCGACGGCGCCGCCCCGCCGGCCGGCGGGGCGGGAATCGGCGGGGAGGCAACCGGCGGGAGGGGGATCGTCCCGGCACGGGTCGCCGCTGGCGCGAGCGGCGCGGTGCCGGCGTCGGCGCCGCGAGTTGGGTCGGCGGCCGATCCGCCGCGTCGCCATCGGGAAATGCGTGACCGGCCCCTCATAGGCCGGAAACCGCGCGAAATCCGCCCGCATCTCGTGGCGCACCGGCGAGTTCAGCGCCGCGGTCAGCGAAGCCGCGTCGTCGAACACCACCTTGTTCCTCTGCAGCGCGTCCGCGCGCCGCAGCGCGATCCCGCCCATCCAGTCCAGCCGCGTGCAGATCTCGATTGCGCGTATCCCCGCGAACCGCGCCATGATCGCGGGGTGATGCGCGAGGTAATATTCCAGCCACGCAACGTCATCCGCCGCGCGACCCTCGTACGAAACGAGGTAGGTGCACGCCGCCGGCCCGTTCGCGTCCGGCACCGGAAAGCGCCGCGCCAGCATCGCCTGCTGCGTCGTCCCCTCGGGCAGCAGCGCCGCAAGCGGCGCGAGCGGCCCGGCCGGCGCCACCGCCGCCTCCAGCGCCTCGATGGACGCGAAATCCAGCTCCAGCGCCACCGGCGGCGGCGCCCCGTCGTTCAGGTAGGGGTCGGAGGTGCTGGCCGGCGTGTGCACCAGCCCCGCCGCGAGCCCCGGCGCCGCCCCCGCCGCGCGTGCCACGTCCTCCACCGGTGCCACCGGCTTCGCCCCCGCCGGGGCCACGACCACATAACGAAACAACCGAACCCCTCCCGAAATTCCGCGCGAAACTGGACTTTCGCGCGCCACCCACGAACACTCCGCCGCATGTGGGATGGGCGCATGCACGCAACCGCGCAAGAGGGCAGGGCGAAGGGACACCGGCGATGACCCGCCGGCACGCGGCGGCCGAGCCCGAGTTCCTCCGCCATGTCGGCGAGACGCTGCGCACGCTGCGCGCCCGCCGCGGCATGACGCGCAAGGCACTCGCCGCCCAGTCCGGCGTGTCGGAGCGCTACATCGCGCAGATGGAGGTGGGCTCCGGCAACGCCTCGCTGCTCGTCGCCCACGCCCTGGCCACTGCCCTCGGCGTCTCCATCACCGCCCTCCTCGCGCCGCAGGAAGCCGAGCAGGCGCTGGCGGACGGGCTGCTCGGCGGCCTCCTCGCCCGCCTCTCGCCGCACCAGCGCCAGGAGGCGAGGGCGCTGCTCGCGGCCCGCTTCGGCGAGGGTGCTGCGAGCCTGCGCGGCTCGCGCGTGGCGCTGATCGGCCTGCGCGGCGCCGGCAAGTCCACGCTCGGCCGCATGCTCGCGAAGCACCAGGGCGTTGCCTTCCACGAGCTCGACCGCGAGATCGAAGCGGATGCCCGCATGGGCCTCTCGGAGTTGTTCGAGCTGCACGGCCAGGCCGGTTTCCGCCGCCTGGAGCGCGCGGTGCTGGAGCGCCTGCTCGCGACGGGCGCCCCGTTCGTGCTCGCCGCCGGCGGCAGCATCGTGGCAGACCCCGCCACCTTCGCCCTGCTGCTGGAGGGCTGCCGCACCGTCTGGGTCCGTGCTGCGCCGGAGCAGCACATGGCGCGCGTCGTCGCCCAGGGCGACATGCGGCCGATGCAGGACAACCGCCAGGCGATGGCGGACCTGCACACCATCCTCGCCGCCCGCGAGCCGCTCTACGCCCGCGCCGAGCTCCAGCTCGACACCTCCGGCCAGGACACCGAGGCGAGCTTCGCCGCCCTGCTGCGCCTCCTCGGCCAGCCCTCCCCGGCGAGCTGACGCCACGCCAAAAAAAAGCCCCGCGGGGTTACCGCGGGGCAAGGATACAGGGAGGCTTCACGTCTGGGAGACGTAGGGTCCAAGGACCCCTTCCCACCGCTCGGGCGGGAACTCCGGCCGCCACCCGCCCAGAACCGGGAGGCAGCCTCGAACTCGCCCGCGAAACGTATGTTGCGCCGCACATCGTTGCACCCGCTAAACCCGGCCCTCCGCCATGCCGTCAGCGCATGACCTCGCAACTCACTGACAAGAAAGCTAAAACCGAGTTTGCGGCGGCGCTCACAAACGTGCGATGCGCGGGAAGCAGGGCTCAAGCTGCCCAGCCCGTAACGCATGTCGCACCCCGTGGGACATTTCGGCACCGAAGTATCCACGTCGCTGCGAATCGCACGGAATTTCATAACGCGAATCACCGGCCCGCCGCCGCCACGCCCCCGCCAACGGGGGCACGCCAGCGCGCCCGACCCGCGCGCCGCGGCGCCCCGCGCTCAGGCCGGCCCCGCGCTCAGGCCGGCCCCCCGCTCAGGCCAGCCCCCCGCTCAGGCCGGCCGCCCCGCTCAGGCCGGCCGCCGCGTGAGCAGCAGGCCGAGGCCCAGCATCACCATCACGCCGCCGGAAAACTCCCGCAGCCGCCGGATCACGCCCGGCCGCGCCACCGCGCTCTCGCGCACACGGCTCGCCGCCAGCGTCACCGCCGCGTCGGCCAGCGTGTTCAGTACGACGGAGACGCAGCCCAGCGCCACGAATTGCAGCGCCACATGGCCGCGCGCCAGATCGACGAATTGCGGAACGAAGGCGAGGAAGAACGCCGCCGTCTTCGGGTTCGTCGCCTCCACCAGCACGCCCTCGCGAAACGCCCGAAGCGGCCCCACCGATGCCGCGACGGTCTCGCCCGCCAGCGCCGCGGCACTCTCCCGCCGCGCCGCGCGCACCGTCCGCACGCCCATCCACACGAGATACAGCGCGCCCACCAGCTTCAGCGCCCCGAACAGCGCCGCACTCGCCAGCACGATCGCGGAAACCCCGAGCCCGCCCGCGACCACATGCACCATCCCCCCGAGCCCGGTGCCGAGGGTCGAGGCCATCCCCTCGCGCCGCCCGCCCGACAGCGTCCGCGCCGCGACATAGAAAATCCCCGGCCCCGGCGTCACCGCCAGCACGCACGCCGCGGCAAGAAACAGCGCAAAGTGACTCACATCCGGCATCGCGAAACCCCCATCGGGCCACGGCCACACCCACCCGGGGCCAGGCGCCGGGCAGCGACCACGCCCAGGCTTTGCCCCCGAAATGGTCTCATGAAACTGTCCATTCAGCGGCCTTGGGGCCAGTCCAATGCGACCGCCGCATTGTGAACGCCAGCACGCGCCTCGCGGGAGGTGAGTCCCCCGGCACGATCCAATCCGGCCAGGCAGCGCCCAGCCAGGCAGCGCCCAGCCAGGCAAGGCCCTGGCCCTTTCGGCGCGACGGCCTCTCCGGGAGGGGAAAAGGGCCTGTTCCGACCTTGCCGCGCCTTGGGCACGGGAAAGTCAGAAAGATCGCGCCGCCTTCCCGAGGGAGATTCGAACTTAGTCGTGCGCCAGGCACGGGAAAGTCGGGAGTTCGCACCACCGTATCCAAGAAATTCCGACTTTCCCGAACTTCACGTACGATTAAGTCGGAAAACTCCGGCCCACCGCTCGCGCCATTCTGACCCAAGCGTACCTCACGCACGGAAAAGTCGGAATCATTTGCCGCATCACGGAAATGCCTCTAACTTTCGCGCACCTCAGGCACGAGAAAGTCAGAATGCCTCTCCACCTCGTCGGTGAGACCCTGGACAAGGGCCGCAGCCACTACCGAGCCGGGACGGGAAAGCTCGTCCAGCTGATGCGCGGCATCTACGTGGACGCCGGCGACAACATCGACGCCACCGTGTTCCAGCACGCCATCCGGATCGCCAGGTATCTTTATCCCCGCGCCTACCTCTCGGCCGCGAGCGCCGCCCTGCTTGGCCCGACACAGGACGGAAGGCTGTTCCTCAGCGCCCGCCGCAAACAGCGCACACGCATCCGAGCGCTGGAGATCATTCAGAACGAGGCGCCCAGCCACCCATCCCTCGCCGAGGCGGTCGTGGATGACGGCATGGGCGAGTTCCGTATTGCCGTCTCCTCCATCCGCCAGCGCTTTCTCGAAGCGTTTCGTCTGCGCAGCGAACACGCGGCCTCGATCGACGAGGCGATGCGCGCCGCCATCGCCGCGCGCCTGATCGAGGAATACGCCAGCCCGCGCCATGCCGCGGATGCTGTCCTGAGCCTCGCGCGCGAGAACGAATGGCATCGGGAAGGCGAGGCCGCCGAGCGCTACCTTTTGCGCCCTCCCGCCATCGCGCCGGTCAGGAACGCGGCGGCGCTGGAGCTGATCGTCGCCTGGCACGGCGCACCGCAGGGGCATTTGACGTATGATGGCCAAGACTGGTCGTGGAAGCCGGGCGCCGACCCGTGGCCACCGCTCGTCCGCCAGACGACACCCGGCAAGCTGCCACCCTTCATCGTCTCCCTGCTGGCGGAAGGCTGGCTGGAGCACGTCCTCGGCGACAAGGACGAACGCGCGTCGCTGCGCTCCGGCAAGCGCTACATGTCCAACATCACGATCGTCGAGCGAGCGGGCGAGCTCGCGGCGCTGCCGCAAGACGTCCTCTCCGCGCGCCTCGACCAGTTCACCACGAAGGCCGTTTTCACCGGCCGCTATCACGGTCCCGGCGGCGACGAGATCGCGGCGGGTTTCGAGCGCAATCTCGCGCGGATCTACCAGCGCGCCGACACGCCCCGCCTGTCCGGCGTGCAGATCAAGGCGCCCATGTTCCTCGATGCCGACGGCATCCTCTCGCCGGCAACCGGCAAGCCCTTCACGCATATCCTCAAGCCCGCCGGCACCGCCGGCTACGACGCCCTGCCGGTCATTGAATGGGTCGCGATGGCGCTGGGCCGCGCCGCCGGCCTGGAGGCGCCGGCCACGGCCCTCGTTGCGATGCCGGACGGAATGCCGCCGGCGCTGGTCGTCGAGCGGTTCGACATCCGCAAAGGTCCCAACGACACAAGGCTGCTCGCGCTCGAGGATTTCTGTTCTGTCCTCGATCTGCCGCCGGCCGCGAAATACGATGGCACGATGGAGCGGGCCGCGCGGGCAGTCCGCTCTCTCTCGACGTCACCCGGCGACGACATCCTGACCATCGTCAAGCGGGCGCTGTTCGCCTGGCTCATCGCCGACGGCGACATGCACCTCAAGAACCTGGCCCTGCTCAAGATCGCCGAGCCCGGCGACAGCCGCTTTCGCAGCGTGCGGATGGCCCCGCTCTACGACGCCGTGACCACGCGCGTTTTTCCGCAACTCCGGCACGACCGCCTGGCACTCAAGCTCAACGGCAAGGACGACAGGCTGCTGCGCGCGGATTTCCGAGGGCTGGCGACCACCGCGGGCCTGCGCGCGACGGACGCCGATCGCGCGATCGACGAGTTGGTGGGGGGGCTGCGCGGCGCGATCGATCGCATTGCCCCGCCAGACGACGTCGCCATCACCGACGGCGCCCGGCGACTGGTGGCGGAGATGCTCGACATCTGCCGCGCCCGGATGAACGCCATGGGCTGACGACCATCTCCGGCATCATCAGCAGCATCACCACCCGACCACGAACGTGCCGGACGCCACACGACGATCATCACGTTTATGCTCGTCATGCTCGTCATGCTCGGCATCGGGGGTGAAAACCCGCCGGCCGCCGCGGCCGCACACCGCACCGTCGAGGCGGCGCCTGCCGCCGCCCCTACCGCTGCGCCAGCTGCCCCAGCAGGAAATCCCGGAACACCGCGACCCGCTTCGAGTTCCGCAGCTCCTCGGGGTAGACGAAGAACACGTCCACCTTGGGTGCGGCGATATTGGGCAGGATCTCCACCAGCCCGTAGGAGCCCTGGTCCACATAGTCCGGCAGCGCAATGATCCCGAGCCCGGATGCCGCGGCCCCCAGCATCGCCTGCATGGAGTTCGCCTCCAGCACCGCGCGCCGCGGGTCGTTGCCCCGCCGCCCCGCCGTCGCCAGCCAGTTTAATATCCGGCACCGGCATGTGATAGTCGCCGAACATCACCAGCCGGTGCTGGTCGAGGTCCTCCGCCTTCGTGGGCGTCCCCCGCTCGGCCAGGTACTCCTTGCTCGCGCACACCCGCCAGTTGATCGTGAACAGGTGCCGCTGGATCAGGTCCGGCTGCTTCGGCGCATGCATGCGGATCGCCACATCCGCCTGCCGCATCGCGAGATCGAGGTCCGAGTCATCGAGCAGCAGCTGCATCGTGACCTCGGGATAGGCCGCGTAGAACAGGTGCAGCCGCGGCGCGAGCCAGGAGGAGCCGAACCCCACCGTCGTCGTCAGCTTCAGCTTGCCCGCGGGCTTTTCCTTGCTCTCCGTCAGCAGCGCCTCGGTCATCGCGAGCTTGGCGAACACCTCGCGCACCGTGCGGTTCAGGCTCTCGCCCTGCTCGGTCAGGATCAGGCCGCGCGCGTGGCGGTGGAACAGCGGCACCTGCAGCGCCTCCTCCAGCGCCGAGATCTGCCGCGACACCGCCGACTGCGAGAGGTTCAGCGTGTCCCCCGCGTGGGTGAAGCTGCCGGCCTCCGCCACCGCGTGAAACACGCGCAACTTGTCCCAGTCCATCATGATGCACCCATCATGGCACGCCCGCCGCGCCGCTACACATCGCCACCCCCCTCATGCCGCCAGCTCCACGCCGGCCTCGGCGTGCGCCAGGAACTTCTCCGCCTCCAGCGCCGCCATGCAGCCGGTGCCCGCCGCCGTCACCGCCTGGCGCCACACCCGGTCCTGCACGTCGCCCGCCGCGAACACGCCGGGCACGGAGGTCCGCGTCGTCCCCGGCTCGGTGATCACGTATCCCTCGCCGTCCAGCGCCACCTGGCCACGGAACGGCTCCGTGACCGGCGTATGCCCGATCGCGACGAACACGCCATCGGTCGCGTGCACGTCCTCGGCCCCCGTCACCGTGTCGCGCAGCCGCACACCCTCCACGGTGCGCTCGCCCAGGATCTCCTCCACGGTGCGGTTCCACTTCACGCGCACCTTGGGGTTCGCCATCAGCCGCTGCTGCAGGATGCGCTCGGCGCGCAGCGAGTCGCGCCGGTGCACCAGCACCACCTCGCTCGCGTGGTGCGTCAGGTACAGCGCCTCCTCCACGGCCGTGTTGCCGCCGCCCACCACCACCACGCGCTTGCCGCGGAAGAAGAACCCGTCGCAGGTCGCGCAGGCCGAGACGCCCGCACCCGAAAGCCGCTTCTCGGACGCCAGGCCGAGCCAGCGCGCCTGCGCCCCGGTCGCGATGATCACCGCCTCGGCCTCGTAACGATCCCCTGAATCGCCGGTCGCAACGAACGGCCGGCGCGAGAAATCCGCGCTCACGATCAGGTCCTCGGCGACGCGCGCGCCCACGTGCTCGGCCTGCGCCTTCATCTGCTCCATCAGCCACGGCCCCTGCACCGCCTCGGCGAAGCCCGGGTAGTTCTCGACGTCGGTGGTGATGGTCAGCTGCCCGCCCGGCTGCAGGCCGGCCACCAGCATCGGCTCCAGCGCCGCCCGCGCGGCATAGATCGCGGCCGTGTACCCGGCCGGACCGGCGCCGATGATGAGGACACGGACCTGATGCGTGGTCGACATGACGGAAGCGATTCCCTGTGCCGGAAGATTATGGACCGATGCCGCCGCGAGACAAGCAATCCGTGCATGACAAGCCGCCGAGACCCCTTGTCGGCGCGCGGGTCTGGAATATAATTGCGCGAGATGGCCGGAAACCACGCCCGGCCGAACGCCCGAGGCCGATCCGCGCGCCACCTCCGCCACCAACCCACCCGGCCCCAGCCCGCCAGCCCCATCAATCCGCTTCCATAACACCCGGTCCCCCATGAAATCAGGTGCAGACGACCAGCCGAGCCTCGATGCGATCGACCGGCGCATCCTCGCGGAGCTGCAGGACGACGGCCGCATGACCAACGTGGACCTCGCCAGCAAGGCCGGCATCTCCGCGCCCCCCTGCCTGCGCCGCGTCCGCCGGCTGGAGGAGGCGGGCATCATCCGCGGCTACCACGCGGACACAGACCCCGCGCTGCTCGGCTGGCCCATCACCGTCTTCGCCGTCGTCGGCCTGGAAAGCCAGAAGCAGGCGGTGCTGGACGGCTTCGAGAAGCTCGTCGCCTCCTGGCCCGAGGTGCGCGAGTGCCACATGATCCGCGGCGGCGGCGACTTCCTCCTGCGCCTGCTCGCCCGCGACACCGCGCACGAGAACGCGCTGACCCAGCGCCTCACCGGCGCGCCCAACGTCAGCCGCGTGCAGACGCTGCAGACCATCCGCACCAGCCGCTCGCTCGCGGGCGTTCCCTTCGAGAAGAACGGCGCCTGACCGCCGGCTCCACGATGCGCCTCCTCACGCGCATACCGTCCTGGCTGCTCGCGCTCACGCTGCTGCGCCTGGTCATCGCCGCCGCCGTGCCGCTCTCGCCGGACGAGGCCTATTACCGGCTCTGGTCCCTCGCCCTCGCCCCCGGCTACCTGGACCACCCGCCCATGGTGGCGCTGTGGATCCACGCCGGCATCGCCATGGTGGGGGACACGCCGCTCGGCGTGCGCCTGCTCGCCCCCTTCGCCGCCCTCCTCGGTTCGATGCTGCTGATCGACGCCGTGGACCGCGCCGCCCCCGGCCGCGGCGAGACCGCCGCCATGCTGCTCAACGCCACGCTGCTGTTCGGCGCCGGCGCCGTGGTGATGACGCCGGACACGCCGCTGCTGCTGTTCTGGACCGCCTGCCTCTGGGCGCTCGCCCGCCTCGACGAAGCCTGGGACCGGCGCTGGTGGCTCGCCGCCGGTGCGGCCACCGGGCTCGCGCTGGTCAGCAAGTACACCGCCTTCCTGCTGTTCCCCGCCACCTTCCTCTGGGTGCTCGCCGTCCGCCCGCGCGAGCTTCGGCGCTGGCAGCCCTGGGCGGCACTGGCACTCGCGCTCGCCATCTTCGTCCCCGTCATCGCCTGGAACGCGACGCATCACTGGGCCAGCTTCGACAAGCAGGGCGGCCGCCTGTTCGATTTCGAGCCGCTGCGCGCCCTGCAATTCCTCGGCGAACTCGCCGCCGGGCAGATCGGGCTCGCCACCCCCCTCGTGGCGCTGCTGCTGGTGCGCGGCCAGCTCCAGGCCTGGCGCGCGCGGGCCATGCTGCCGCTCGCCCTCACGCTCGTCCCCGCCGCCGTGTTCATCGTCCACGCGCTCGGCGACCGGGTCCAGGGCAATTGGCCCGCCGTCATCTACCCCGCCGCCGCCCTCGCCACCGCGCTCAACCCCATCCCGCCGCGCCGCCTCGCCCAGGCCATCGGGCTCGGCATGGGCATCACGCTGCTGGTCTATGTCCAGGCCGCAACCGGCCTCTTCCCCATCCCCGCGCATCTCGATCCCGCCGCCCGCCAGCTGCGCGGCTGGGAGGAGATGGCCACCGCGCTGCCCAGGGCGGACTTCGTCGCCGCCGACAATTACGGCGTCGCCGCGGAACTCGCGCTCTTCCGCCCCCCCGTCTTCGGCGCCCCCGTCTTCGGCGCCGAACCCCGCTGGAAGCTCTTCAAGCTGCCGCGCGCGCAGCCCCAGGGCACCGGCCTCCTCGTCGCGCACGACCCGCCCAACCCCGCGCTCTGGCGCGACATCCAGCCGCTCGGCGAGGTGAAGCGCACGGATCGCGGGGTGGTCCTCGCCACCTACCGCCTCTATCGTGTCACCGCCCGGGAGGCGCTGACCCTGCTCACACCCCAGACGACACCAGAAAGACCATGAACGCGGAACCAAACCGCCTGCCGACGATGGAGGACGTGCTCGCCGCCCGCGCGCGCATCGCGGGGCATGTCGTGCGCACCCCCATCCTGCGCCACAGGCTGCTCGACGAGCTCACCGGCGGGCGCATCCTGCTCAAGGCCGAGCCGCTGCAACGCACCGGCAGCTTCAAGCTGCGCGGTGCCACCAGCGCCATCCGCGCCCTGCCGGAAGCCGAGCGCGCCCGCGGCGTCGTCACGTTCTCCTCCGGCAACCACGGCCAGGCCGTGGCGTGCGCCGCCGCCGCCGTCGGCGCCCGCGCCACCGTCTTCATGCCGGCGGACGCGCCTTCCATCAAGGTCGAGAGCACGCGCGGCTGGGGCGCCGACATCGTCCAGTACGATCGCGCAACAGAAGACCGGGAGGCGCTGGCCCGCGCGCACATGGCCCGCACCGGCGCCGTGCTCATCCCGCCCTTCGACGCCGTGGAGGTCATCGCGGGGCAGGGCAGTGCCGCGCTGGAACTCGCCGAGGACGCGGGGGAGGCGCTGGACGCGCTCATGGTCTGCACCGGCGGCGGCGGCTTCATCGCCGGCTGCGCGCTGGCCATGCACGCCGTCTCGCCCGCCACGCGCATCGTCGCCGTGGAGCCGGAGGGCTGGGACGACACCGGCCGCTCGCTCCAGGCCGGCGAGCGGGTCGCGGCGAAGGGCGGCTCGCTCCTCTGCGACGCGCTGCTGGCACAGAAGCCCGGCGAGATGACGTTTGCCATCAACCGCCAGCTGCTCGCCGGCGGCATCGCGGTGACGGATGCGGAGGTGCTCGCCGCCATCGCCTTCGCCTTCCGCCACCTCAAGGTCGTGGTCGAGCCCGGCGGCGCGGTCTGCCTCGCGGCCCTCCTGGCCGGCAAGTTCGACGCGCGCGGCCAGACCGTCGGCGCCATGCTCTCCGGCGGCAATATCGATCCCGAAACATTCCAGCGCGCCCTCGCGGGCCGCGAGCCAAACATGGGGTAGGGGACAGATGGACATCGGCGCCAACACGATGACCGAAACCGAGCGGCAGGCGCGGCTGGATTGCGCCGCCGCCTATCGCCTGGTCGAGCATTTCGGCATGAGCGACCTGGTCTACAACCACATCACGGTGCGCGTGCCCGGCACCGAGACCTTCCTCATCAACCCCTATGGCTGGATGTACGAGGAAATCACCGCCTCCTCGCTCATCCTCATCGACATCGAGGGCAGGGTCCTGCGCAACCCGCACGCGGATCTCGGCATCAACCTCGCGGGCTACGTCATCCACTCCGCCGTCCACGCCGCCCGCCCGGACGTGGGCTGCGTCATCCACACCCATACCCGCGCCGGCATGGCCGTCTCCGCCATGACGTGCGGCCTGCTGCCGCTCACGCAGATGGCGATGCGCTGCATGCCGATCGCGATCCACGAATACGAAGGCCCCGCCGTGGACACCGACGAACGCGCCCGCCTCGTCGCGGATATGGGCGCGTCCAGCGCCGTCATCCTGCGCAACCACGGCCTGCTCGCGGCCGGCCCCAGTGCGGCGGAGGCGTTCAACCTGATGTACTGGCTGGAAATGGCCTGCCGCGCCCAGGTGGACGCCATGGCCGCGCGCACGGAGCTCACCATGCCGTCGGACAACGTGGTCGCCCACGCCGTCCACCTCTACCAGCCCGGCACCCGCCGCCCCTTCGGCGTCATGGAGTGGCCCGCCATGCTCCGCCTGCTCGACCGCCGCGACCCCTCCTGGCGCGGCTAGAACCACGCGCCGCCATCGCCCGCGTGCGCGGCCCGTTCCCCGCCGGCCAGGCCAGCGCCGGATGGCCGGGCGCTCTCCGCGCACCTCGCCACAGCCGTTGTGTTGCCGTATTCGGCGCCGATAGCAGCGTCGCCAACCGGCCAGGAGGTCGATGATGCGGCATGCATCCTTCACCCGCGCGGTGGTCGCCGCGCTGTTCGTGTTCACCGCCGCCACGGCGGCCATCGCCGTGCTGGCCGCGCCACCGGCCCTCGCCGCGGGCGGTAACGGCGGCGGCAATGGCGGCGGCAACGGCAACGGCGGCGGCAACGGCGGCGGCAACGGCGGCGGCAACGGCAACGGCGGCGGCAACGGCAACGGCGGTGGCAACGCCAATGGCGGCGGCCACGGCGGCTCGGCCAGCGCGGCGGACCACGCCAGTTCCGGCCACGCCAACTCCGGCCACGCCAATTCCGGGTACGGCACTTCCGGGTACGGGACTGGCGGCGGCCCGATGGCGCCTTCCTCCGGCCAGCTCGCCTCGGCACTCGGCGCGCTGAACGCCGCGCACGCCAGCCCGGCGGCGCTGGCGCACGCGGCACCCGGCTCGAAGGTCGGGCAGATCGCGACCTACGACAGGGCGATGCTCACGGCGCTGGCCATGCCGGACATCACGCCGGCGCAGATCGCCGCGCGCAACGCCGCCATCGCCGCGGCCCGCGGCCAGCTCGCCACCGTCTCCAACAAGTCGCTGACGCCGCCGGTCGTCGCCCGCGTCGATGATCTGCTCGGCCTGCCCGCCACCGACCCGACCATCGGCGTCGCGCCGCCCAGCTAGTTCGTCGCCGGCTGGCGGGCCTCAGCGCAGCAGCGTCACCTTGCCGCTCGCCAGGTCGTAATACCCGGCCGCGATCGTGAGCTTGCCCTCCTTCGCCATGCCCCCCAGCACCGGGGAGGTGTCGCGCAGCAAGCCCGCCTGGATCAGCGCGTTCGCCTTCGCCACCGCCTCCACGTCGTCGCCCGCCTTCGCCACCGCCGGCTGGATCGAGCGGTAGAGCGTGCTGATCTGTCCCGGCACCGCCTTGCCCGCGATCGTCGCCTTCACCGCGCCGCAGGCCGAATGCGCCAGCACCAGGATCGCCTTCGTCCCCAGCACCGCCGCCCCGTATTCGAGGCTCGCGATCACATCGGCCCCGGCGATATTCCCCGCCACCCGTGCGACGAAGATGTCGCCAATCGTCTGGTCGAACACCAGCTCCGGCGGCACGCGGGAATCGGCGCAGCCCAGCACGGCGGCGAACGGCGCCTGCCCATCCGCCGTCGCCGCCTTCAGCGCGGCCAGGTCCACCTCGCAGACAGCGGGCGTCTTCATTTTGCTCACGAAACGTGCATTGCCGTCCATCAGCGCCGCCATCGCAGCGGCCGGGTTCGCCGGCGCCGCCGCCGTGGCCGCCCCTGCCCGGGCCGCCGGTGCCGCCACCGCGACGCCAGCGACCCCCGCCAGCGCCAGGCGCATCGCGCCCCTCCTGTCCAGTCCAGACCGGCCCAGCCCCGGCGGGCAACAGTCGCAGAACACATGCGGCCGCGTGACGTGGTTCATCTTGCTCATGCAACGAATCCCTTTCCTGTCCGCGTGGTCGGCACGCCCCCGCCTTTCGCATATGCGGGGCGCGCCATCCGCACGATCGCGCTCCCGCGGCCGGGGTTCGAAGAAATCAGCGACGCCAGGCAGCGTAACAGCCGCAGCTACCCTCGCAAACACGGCCTCGCGAGACCGGGCCTGTGGAAGATATCAAGCAGGCGCTCATGCATCGGACAGATCGCGCGATCGACGAAGCCGATCTCGCGCCCCACCCGGATGATGCGCCTCGGGGCCATGTCGCGTTCGTTGGCGCCATGGACCCGCACGGCTTGCTGGGAGACCGCGAGTGCCGCGTGCCCCTCGCCGGGCGCGTGCGCCAGCAGCACGCCACCCAGCAGCACGCCACCCAGCAGCACGCCACCCAGCAGCACGCCACCCAGCAGCACGCCACCCAGCAGCACACCACGGGGCTTCAGCGCGCGCAGCGCATGGCGCGCGCTGCCGGGGCACCGCCGCCGCATCCTAACCCCGCGCTAACCTCTCCCCCCGACAATCGCTTCAGCGGGTACGCCGCAGAACGCGGAACCCGGTCAGACGGCCTGTTGGCGGGAAAACTTCATGGCAGGAGCTGCGGCGGGCAAGGGCGCGAAGTCGCGCGGCAGGGGCCCGGGTGCGGGCGACAACGCGCGGCCCATCATCATCGTCAAGCGCGCGGAGGAAGGGGAGGCGGGCCACCACGGCGGCGCCTGGAAGGTCGCCTATGCCGACTTCGTGACGGCGATGATGGCGTTCTTCCTGCTCCTCTGGCTGCTCAACGCCACCACGCAGGCCCAGCGCCAGGGCCTCGCCGACTACTTCACCCCCGCCAACGCGCTCAGCCACGCCTCCTCCGGCACCGGCAAGCCGTTCGGTGGCTCGTCGCCGTTCGATCGCGGCTCCATGGTCTCCAATCGCGGCGTCCAGGCCGCGATCCAGGGCCGCTCGCTGCCGGCGCCGCAAACGACGGCGATGCACGACGCCAGGCACGCCAGCGCCGCCGGCGCCGCCGAGGCCCCGCGCCCCGCCGCGCTCTCCGCCAAGGGCACGGGCGGCGAGGCCGGCCAGGGCGCCGGCGCCGCGCCCGTGCCGCACGGTGCCGCCGGCCCCGCGCCAACCCCGGGCGGCACCGCGGACAACCCCGCCACCACCACGCCGCTCGCCCTCGGCCGCGCCGCCTTCCTCGCCAACGCCGGCACCGGCGGCCCGCACCAGGGCCTCGTCCCGGCGGAACAGGCCGCGAGCCAGGCCGCGCGCGAACACGCCGCCTTCGCGGCCGCGGCCTCCCAGATCCGTGCCGCCATCGCCGCGGACCCCGCGCTCAGGGACCTCGCCGGCCAGCTGCGCATCGACGAAACGCGGGAGGGCCTGCGCATCCAGATCCTGGACGCCGACAAGCGCCCGATGTTCGAGTCCGGCGGCACGGAGCCCGCGGGCTGGGCGCGCGAGGTGCTCGCCCGCGTCGCCGGCGTGCTCGCGAAACTCCCGGAAAAACTCGCCGTCACCGGCCACACGGATGCCGCCCCCTATCTCGGCGACGCGCCCGGCATGTCCAACTGGGACCTCTCCGCCGCCCGCGCCAACGCCACCCGCCGCCTGCTGGTCGCGGACGGCGTGCAGGGTGCGCGCTTCCGTTCCGTCACCGGCATGGCGGACCGCGACCTGCTGCTGCCCAGCCAGCCGCTGGCCGCCGCCAACCGCCGCATCGCCATCACCGTGCTGCGCGCAGCACCCCCGGTGCCGTGAAGCAAGTGCCGTGAAACGGTCCTGACCCATGCTCACTCTCGGCGGCCTCGGCTTCCTGCTCGCCTGCGTCTTCGGCAGCTACCTCGCCTCCGGCGGCTCCATCGCGCCCCTGGCCGAGGCGCTGCCGTTCGAGCTGTGGACCATCGGGGGTGCTGCCCTCGGCACCTTCATCATGGCCAACTCCATGACGGAAGTGAAACATACGCTCGGCAGCTTCAGCCGGATCATGAAGGGCAGCCGCTTCGCCAAGACGGACTACGTGGACCTGCTCTCGCTGCTCTACTATTTCATCCGCCTCGCCAGCACCAAGGGTGCCATGGCGCTGGAGCCGCATATCGAGCGCCCGGCCGAGAGCCCCGCCTTCCAGCGCTTCCCGCGCATCGTCGCCAATCATCACGCCACCGACATGATCTGCGACTACCTGCGCATGGTCGGCATGAACGCGGACGACCCCAACCAGATCGAGGATGTCATGGCCCGCGAGCTGAAGAAGACGCTCACGGAGGAACTGCACGGCGCGCACGCGCTGCAATCCATGGCGGACGGGCTGCCGGCACTCGGCATCGTCGCCGCCGTGCTCGGCGTCATCAAGACGATGAGCCATATCAACGAGCCGCCGGCCGTGCTCGGCGCCATGATCGGCGGCGCGCTCACCGGCACCTTCCTCGGCGTGCTGCTCGCCTACGGCATGGTCGGCCCCTTCGCCGCCAGGCTGAAGGGCGTCATCGAGGAGGAAGCGAAATACTACGAGGTCATCCGCGCCGTGCTCGTCGCCCACCTGCACGGCAATGCGCCCCCGGTCTCGGTCGAGACCGGCCGCAAGATGGCGCCCAACACCCACATGCCCAGCTTCCAGGAACTCGAAGCCGCGACCCAGAACCTGCAGATCGCGTGATCACGCCACCGGCTTGAACACCCCATCCCGGTCGAGCATCGTGAGCTCCCCGGTCGCGATGTCGATGCTCATCCCGTGCAGCGCGAGCCTGCGGTCCGCCACCCGCTCGGCGATCCAGGGAAACGTCATCAGGTTGCCGAGCGAGAGCTTGATCGCCTCCTGCTCGCACGCCGTCTGCTTGTCCTCGGGCCCATAGGCCAGCGCCCGGTTGCGCGCCGCCTCCGCGATCCGCATCCATGGTTCGAGGAAGTCGCCCCCGTGCTCCGGCGGCCCCTCCAGCAGCACGCGGATGCCGCCGCACCCGGCATGGCCCATCACCACCACATTCGGCACCTCGAGCACGCGGACGGCGAACTCCAGCGCGGCACTCGTCGAATGCGCCAGCCGGTCCGGCGCGAAGCCCGGCACCAGGTTGGCAACGTTGCGCACGATGAACAGATCGCCCGGCACCGCGCCGAAGATCAGGTTCGGGTCGACGCGGCTGTCCGCGCACGCGATGATCAGGGCCACCGGGTGCTGCCCCTCGCGCGCCAGCGCCGCGAGCTTCGGGGCATACTCGGGCCACTCGGTGGCGCGAAACCGGCGATAGCCGTCGAGCAATCTCTGCATGCCCCGCGTTTAGCGAACCGCGTGGCACTCGCAAAGCCGGGCATGAACCGCGCCCGCCCGGCGCGCCGGGCCTCAGCCCGCCGGCGCCAGGACCGCCGCCGCCGCCTCCGACCCGGCGAGGATCTCCACCAGCCGCGCCCGCGCCACCCGCGCCGCCAGGTCCGCCCCGGGTGGCGGGGTCAGCGCCGCCGCCGCCTCGCGCAGCGCCGTGTCGTACGCCGCTTCACTGCCCAGGTGCCGCGCCACCCCGGCAAACCGCCGCAGCGCCAGGGCCGAGGCCTCCAGCGCCGCGTCCGGCGGTCCGGCGCCACGGCTCGCCGCCAGCTGTGCGGCGATCGCCCCGGCGAAATCCGCGCGCAGCCTGGCATCCACCGCGTGCCGCGCGGCGCGGATGCGCGCCAGCCGCGTCGGCCGTTCCTGCGCCCGCGCCTCGAGCCCCAGCAGCAGCAGCACCGCCTGCCGCGCCGCCTCGGCACCCGCGTCCCCGCCCTGCGCCGGCGCGCCGGCCACGATCGCATCCAGCGCGAACCCGATCGCCGCCTCCGTCGCCGCCGCCATCTCCGCCCGCGCCCCCTCCGGCGTCGCCGCGCCCAGCAGCCGCGCGGGGTCGTCCGCCAGCGCCATCACCGCCTCCGCCCGCGGCAGCCGTGCCAGCAGGATGGCGACCGCGGTGCCCAGCGCCGGCCGTGGCGCCGCGGCGAGCGGCGCCAGCCAGGCCGCGAGCCCGGCGGCCGTGGGCGGCTTGCCCGCCAGCAGTTCCGCCTCCATCGCCGCCAGCTCCGGCGCCTGCGCCAGCAGCGCCGCGATCCGCCCCGCCAGCGCCCCGTGGTCCGCTTCCTCCAGCCCCGTCGCCGCCCGCCACTGCGCGGGCGGTGGCGCCTCGCGCAGGATGGCCGCCGCTCGCGGCCACAGCGCCGGCCCCAGGCATTCCGCCCGCGCCGCGCCCGCCGCCATCGCCGCGCGCATCTCCGCCCCCCGCGCCGCCAGCCCGGCCCGGATCGTGGTCCAGAGCGGCCCGAGCGCCGTGCGCGGCACGCCGATGCTGTCGCGAGACCAGCGCGCCGCCGGGACGATCACCGGGTCGAGCGGCGAGAACGCCAGCCGCGCGAGGCTCGGCCGCCGCCGGGGCCGCAGCTGCGCCAGCCGTGGCCGCAGCGGCGCGATCAGCGCCTCGGCCAGGCCGCGATCGGCCGCCGCCTCCGGCGCCGTGCCCTCCAGCACCGCGACGATGCGCGCGAGCTTCTCGTCGCTCGCGCCCGCCAGTGCCGCGGTCAGCTCGCCCAGCGCGCCCCGTGCGCCAGAGCCCCCCAGCGCGCCGCGCGCGCCGGAATCCCCCAGCGCGCCGCGCGCGCCAGGATCCGGGGCTTTCCGCGTGCGGGACTCCGCCGGGCTCATGCCGCCAACCCTCGTTCCATTGCCACCCCCGTCGCCGTCCGCGCCACAGCACCCGCTGCCTCCGGCACCGCAAGCTGCCACGCCAGCGCGCGCTCGTTCGCCGCCACCAGGTCAGCCAGCGTCACGCCGCTGCGCCAGTCCTCGCCCAGCGTCACCCGCCGCTGCATGCGCCGCGCATCCGCCGCCGCCTCCAGCGCGATCGCGGACCAAGCCGCCGCCTCGTCCGGGATCACCGGCAGCATCCCGGCCAGCACCTGCCAGTCGATGTCCGTGCGCGGCGCCTCCTGCGGCGCGGCCAGGCATTCCCACCCGTCGAGCAGCCAGTCGGCCCGGGCCAGCGCGTCGGCCACGGCGGTCGCGTCGTTCGCCCAGGCGCCGAGCAGCGCCACCACGTCCTCCGTCCTTGCCCGCGCCGTGCCCAGCGCCGCCTCCGCCGCGCGCGCGGTGATGGCGGCCACGGTCGCCACCAGCCGCGCGGAGGCATTGCCCCGCGCCGCCGCCGCCCCGGCCTCGCGCGCCAGCAGCGCCACGGCCTCGTGCAGCCGCGCCAGCCGCGCCGCCGCCCGCCGCTCGCCCAGGCCGATGCCGCCGAACAGCGCCGCCAGTTGCTCCACCGCCGCCCCGATCGCCTCGCCGCCGCGCTCGGAGGCGACAAGCTCCTCGCCGATCCGCGCCAGCACGCGCCGCGCCCGCCGCTCCAGCGCCTCCAGCCGCGTCCGCGGCCCCGCCGCCTCGGCCTCCGGCGCGCCGGGCTCCTGCCCGTACCGCGCCTCGCCCTGGCGGATCAGTGCCAGCAGCAGCTCGACATGGGCGAACAGCCGTTCCTGCTGCTCCGCGACACCGGCCTGCGCCGCCGCCTCGCTCGCCGCCCCGCCCGCGAGCCCGCCGCAGGCGGCCGCGCGCACCGCGCCGCGGATCGCCGCCGGCGTGATCGCCGGCAACGCCGCCACCGCCTCGATCAGGCCACGGTCGAACAGCGTGGGCGTGCACAGCGCCGAAATCTGCGACCAGCCCACCACATAGACCCCCTCCTTGCCCGAGGGGTTGGGCACCAGCAGCTCCAGCCGCGGCGCGCGCCTGGCCGGCGCTCCCCCGGGCGTTCCGGCGGGCGCTCCCCCGGGCACTCCCCCCGGCGCTCCGCCACCATGGGCTTCGCCGGTCCGCCCGCGCAGCGCCCGCGGCCGCGCCCTCGCCCCCGCCAGCGCCGGCGTGGTGAACGGCACGCTCACCCCCCGCTCGGCGAAGGTGCTCGGCGCGGCGAGTTCGAGCGCGGGCCTGCCGGAGTCCGTCCGCCCGGCGGCGATTCCTCGTGGCGTCTGCATGGCGCCAGGGTGATGGCCACGCGTTACCGAAGCCCTACCCTCGGAAAACAGCGCCGATGCGCCGGTGATTTGACAGGCGCGATGCGATACGGTTCGCTGGTCGCAACGATTGGCGCACAAGGCGCCCAATGGGGGAGTGCAACATGTCTGGAACTGCCGCATCCCAGCTCCGCCTGGCGCGGACGGTGGGGCTTTTCGCCGTGATGGCCTCCGCCGTCGCCGGCGAGTACGGGGCCGGAATCAATTTCGTGGCCGTGCAGAGCCTCAGCGTCTATCCCGGCGTGCAGTACCTGGTGCCGGTGGCCATGGCCGTGACCGGCCTGGTGCTGGTCACCAAGGTGTTCATGTTCGCCCGCTTCTCGCGCGTCATGCCGCGCGCCGGCTCGGCCTATGTCTGGATCGTGCGCAGTGTCGATCCGCTGGCCGGCTTCATCGCCGGCTTCCTGTGGTGGATCTCGCTCACCGCGGCGATGGGCTTCATCGCCTTCGCCTTCTCCACCTTCCTCGGCAACGCCGTCACCGGCCTCGGCCTCGATGGCGCCGTCCTCACCACCCATGTCGGCCGCACCGTCATCGGGCTCGCCGCCATCTGGGGCATCTACACGCTGCACGCGGCCGGCGTGAAACACTACGGCACCTTCGTCTCGGTGCTGCTGTGGCTCATCGTCGGCACCGCGCTCACCATCACGGTGATCGGCTTCTCCACCACGCCGGAGCATTTCATCACCCTCGTCTCGGCGCAGACGAAGCAGGCCATCGCGGCACCCGCCGCCGGCCCCGGCCCCAGCCTCGGCGCCTTCGTCTCGGTCTGCGCGCTGTTCATCTTCGCCTATGGCGGCGTCAGCGCCGCGCCCTCGCTCGGCGGCGAGACGCGGGACGCGGAGCGGACGGTGCCCTCCGGCCTGGTGCTCGGCTGGCTGGTCGCCCTCGTGCTCTACACGCTGGTCGCCGCCGCCCTGCTGCACGCGGCGCCGTGGTGGGCGATCGTCGCCCTCGTCAAGTCGAAGCACGCGGGGCTGGTGACGGCGCCGGGCCTCGTCTCCGTCGTCGCACCGCACTGGGTGGGCGTGCTGCTCAACCTCGTCGTCGCGGTGATCGTCGGCAAGACGCTGGGGCCGCAGCTGCTCACCGGCTCGCGCCTGCTCTTCGCCTTCGGCCAGGACCGCCTGCTGCCGGAAAGCCTCGCCGGCACCTCCCACACCCAGGTCCCGGCCGCGGCGCTGCGCACCACGGCGATCCTCGCCTCGCTGTTCCTGCTGCAATCCGTGTTCGTCGGCTGGTCGCTCGGCGTCGTCATCCGCTCGCTCTCGGTCCTCATCGTCTGGGGCCTGGTCGGCGTCGGCGCGCTGATGCTGCGCGCGGGCAAGCGCGGCGCGGGGCAGGGCTGGGCCGCCGCCATCGCGTCCGATCCCTGGATGCCCATCGCCGGCATCGCCTCGATCGTCATCTGCGTGGTGCTGTTCCTGTCGATCGCGATCTCGCCCAACACGCCGCTGTTCTTCCAGCCGCTGTTCCAGACCGTGGTCGCGACGGTGGTGGCGATCGGCCTCTACCTGCACGCCCGCAGCAGCATCGGGCGGGACGCGCTGGTGGCCGCCCTCGCCACGCCGCCCGCGGAGTAGGGGAGTGGCCGGCAGCCAGGCGCTCGCACCCGATCCGCGCAACGACAGCATCCTGATCTCCGTCAACGGGCGGCTGGTGCCGCGCGCGCAGGCCGTCGTCTCCGTCTTCGACTCCGCCTTCATCGCCGGCGACGGCGTGTGGGAGGGCCTGCGCCTGCACAAGGGCAGGCTGCTCTTCCTCGACGAGCACATGGCGCGGCTGGAGCGCGCGGCCCGCGCCATCGGCCTCGACATCGGCCTCGACCTGCCGAACCTCTCCGGGCGCATCAAGTCGCTGCTCGACGCCAACCGCATGACCGATGGCGTGCACCTGCGCCTCATGGTCAGCCGCGGCGAGAAATCCTCGCCCAGCCAGGACCCGGCGATGACGATCGGCCCGCCCACCATCGTCATCATCGCGGAATACAAGATCCCGCAGGCCGCGCTCGCGACGAAGGGCCTCACGCTCGCCACCGTCTCCACCCGCGTGACGGACCCGGACCAGTTCGACATGCGCCTCAACTCGCACTCGCGCCTGCCGCTGATCCTGGCGCTGCAGGAGGCGCGGCGCGCCGGCGCGGACGAGGCGATGATGCTCGACAAGCGCGGCTTCATCGCCAGCTGCAACGCGACCAATTTCTTCCACGTCGCGGGCGGCGAGGTGCGCACCTCGCGCCCCACGCGCTGCTTCGCCGGCATCACCCGCGCCAAGGTCATCGGCCTGTGCGCGGCGGAGGCGATCCCCCTCGCGGCCGGCGACTTCTCGCTCTACGACCTCGCCGACGCGGAGGAGGCGTTCGTCACCGGCACGTTCGGCGGCGTCACGCCCGTCGCCGCCATCGACGGGCGCAGGCTCACCGTCCCCGGCCCCATCACCCAGCGCCTGCGCGCCGCCTATGCCCGCCTGATCAGTTCGGTCTGAAAACGATCACCGCCGCGCGGGGCATGGCGCCCGCGCCTCACCGCCCCTTCCACACGGGCTTCCGCTTTTCCAGGAACGCGCGCACCGCGTCGTGGAAATCCTCCGTCTCGACGAAGCCGTTCACGGCCCGGTGCTCCGCCTCGCTGATCGGCAGCGTGCCCCGCAGCTTGCGGATCGCCGCCTTGTGGAACCGCGCCGAGAGCGGCGAGCCGGAGGCGACGCGCCGCGCCAGCGCCATCGCCTCGCGCTCCACCTCGCCATCCGCCACCACGCGCGACAGCAGCCCCTTCTCGTAGGCCTCGCGCCCGGACAGGATCCGCCCCTCGATGAAGATCTCCGCCGCGACGCCGGTGCCCGCCAGCTCGATCACCGGGTCCATCTCCGCGTACGGGTACCAGATGCCGAGGTTGCGCGCGGTGATGCCGAGCTTCATCCCCTCGGCCCCGACACGAAAGTCGCACATCGTGGCAATCCCCGCGCCGCCGCCGATGCACGCGCCCATGATCATCGCCACCACGGGATGGCGGCACATCCGGATCGACTGCATCGAGGTGTGCAGCACCTCCGCGTAACGATCCTCCAGCGCCCGGCTGCCGCGCTCGCGCGCGAACGCGCCGATGTCGGCCCCGGCGCAGAACGCCTCGCTCCCCGCGCCGCGCAGCACCACGCAGCGCAGCCCGTCATCGGCGTCGAGCGCCTCCATGATGCTCTGCAACCGCTCCCACATCGCGAGGTCGAAGGCGTTGCGCACCTCCGGGCGGTTGAAGGTGACGACGGCGATGTCGCCCTCGCGGGCAACCGGCATGCGCGGGTCCTGTTCCATGTCCGGGAATCTCTCACGCGGCCGGCATGTCGTCCATGGCCGGCCGTCCCGTCACGTGGCGCCAGTGGTGCCACAGCAGGCGTGCCGCCAGCGCCCGGTGCGGCCGCCAGGCGGCGGCCATCTCCCGCAGCGCCGGCTCGCGCGGCCGCGCCTCCAGCCGCTTGAGGTCGGCGGCGGCCGCGGCCAGCGCCAGGTCCCCCGCGGGAAACACATCCGTCCGCTCATGCGCGAACAGCAGGTACACCTCCGCCGTCCACCGCCCGATCCCCGGCAGCGCCACCAGTGCGGCGATGGCCGCCTCGTCCTCCATCGCCTCCAGCGCCTCGGCGGAAAGCGCCCGCTCGGCGAACGCCACGGCCAGCGCCCGGCTCGCCGCGATCTTGCCGCGCGACAGCCCCGCCTCGCCCAGCACCTGGTCGGGCAGGCGCGCGAACGCCGCCGGCGCGTGGCTGGCCGCGATCGGCGCCAGCCGCCGCCAGATCGCGCCTGCCGCCTGGTTGCTGATCTGCTGCCCCACGATCGCCTGCAGCAGCCCCGCGAAGCCGCGCGGGCGGGTGCGCCAGGGCAGGGGCCCCGCACTCGCCAGCACGCGCCGGAAATCCGCGTCCAGCGCCAGCAGCCGGCGCATCCCCGCCGGCGCGCGCGCGCCTCTCTTTCCGTCCGTGTCACTCATGCAAAGAAGTGCAACACACGCTGCCACGCCCCGCGAGAGCCTCTATTGTAACAGCCATGGAGACGCCCGCCGCCGGTGCCATGCCGCACCTCCTCGTCGTGGACGACGACCGCGAGATTCGCGAACTGCTCACGCGCTTTCTCGAGCGTCAGCGCTTCCGCATCACCGCCGTGCGCGACGGGCGGGAGCTGCGCCGCGTCTGGCCGCTCGGCCATTACCAGCTCGTCGTGCTCGACCTGATGCTGCCCGGCGAATCCGGCACCGACCTCGCCCGCTGGCTGCGCGGCCAGTCGGACGTGCCGATCGTGATGCTCACCGCCCTTGGCGACGAGACGGACCGCATCGTCGGCCTCGAACTGGGCGCGGACGACTACGTCGCCAAGCCCTTCAACCCGCGGGAGCTGCTCGCGCGCATCCGCGCCGTGCTGCGCCGCGCCGGCGACGGGGTGGAGAAACACGCCGAACCAGCGGCCCGCGCCTATGTCTTCGCCGGCTGGACGCTGGAACCCGCGCGCCGCCGCCTGCTCAACCCGGAGAGCGTGGAGGTGGCGCTCACCGGCGGCGAGTACGACCTGCTGCTCGCCCTGGTCTCGCGCCCGAACCGGGTGCTGACGCGCGACATGCTGCTCGACCTCCTGCGCGGCCGCCAGTCCGGCCCCTACGACCGCGCCATCGACGTCGCGGTCAGCCGGCTGCGGCGCAAGCTCGAGGATGACGGCCGCCACGCGCAGCTGATCAAGACCGTGCGCGGCGGTGGCTACGTCCTCGCCTCCGAGGTCGACCGGCATTAGCGAGCCGCCCCGCCCGCGCGCCGCGCCGCGGCGCTTTTCCCCCTGGCCCGCGACGCTCGCCGGGCGCACGGCGCTGGTGCTGCTCGTCTCGCTCGCCATCGTGCAGATCGCGGGACTGACCATCCACGCGCTCGACCGTATCGGCCTGCAGGTGCAGGCAGACCAACGCGCGGCGCTGGTGCGCGCCCTGGTGCTCTATCGCAACGTCGTGCTCTCCGCGCCCGACCAGCGCCAGCGCCTGGTCGCCGATTACGGCCAGCAGGGCGGCATGCGCTCGCACCTCCTGCAGGACCTGCCCAACCGCGACATGCCGCCGCTGCCGCAGCCGACGCAGCGGCTGCTGCGCGCGGACGTGCAGCTCGTTCCCATCCCCGCCAGCCTGCGCCCGCGCCCGCTGATGCTGCTCGGCGGCGAGGCCTACGGCCGGCTGCACATCGCCATGCGCCTGCCGGACGCCAACTGGCTCGATGTCACGGTGCC
This sequence comes from uncultured Pseudomonadota bacterium, assembly GCA_963764465.1. GTDB lineage: Bacteria > Pseudomonadota > Alphaproteobacteria > Acetobacterales > Acetobacteraceae > JAJXXT01. The sequence continues at coordinate 808,120 of CAVXSO010000002.1, forward strand.
GCTGCCAACACCCAGGCCCTGGCATTCGCCCACCTTCCTGCTCGCCTTCCTGCTGATGACGGCGGCCGCGGCCGTGCTCATCGTCTGGGCCACGCGCCGGCTCATCCGCCCCATCGGCACGCTCGCCGCCGCGGCAGACCGCCTCGGCCGCGACGTGAACGCCGACCCGCTGCCGGAGACGGGCCCGCTGGAGCTCGCCCAGGCCGCGCGCGCCTTCAACACCATGGCCGCCCGGCTGCGCCGCTTCGTCGCCGACCGCACGTTCCTGCTCACCGCCATCGGCCACGACCTCAAGACGCCGATCACACGCCTGCAGCTGCGTGCCGAGTTCATCGAGGACGAGGAACTGCGCGCCAAGATGCAGGCCGATCTCGACGAGCTGATGGCCATGGTCCGCTCCACGCTCGAGTTCGGCCGCGACGTCGCGACGGACGAGCCGCTCTTCCCGGTGGACCTCGCGAGCCTGGTGCGCACCGTCGCCGACGAGGCCGCGGATCTGCGCCCGGATCTCGCGTCCCACGTGGACGTGACGGGACCGGACCATCTCGCCGTGCCGGTGCGGCCCATGGCGCTCAAGCGCGCGCTCGCCAATCTCGTGGGCAACGCGCTCAAATACGGCGGTGCCGCGCATATCGCGCTCGGCGCCCGGCCGCCCGTCGTCACCGTCACCATCGAGGACGACGGTCCCGGCCTCGCACCCGAGGAGATCGAGCGCGTCTTCCAGCCCTTCTACCGCGTCGAGACCAGCCGCAACCGCGAGACCGGCGGCACCGGGCTCGGGCTTCCCATCGCGCGCAACATCCTGCGCGCCCATGGCGGCGACGTGACGCTCGCCAACCGGCCGGGCGGCGGCCTGCGCGCCACCATCACGCTACCGCAATAATTCCGGTCCCCGCCCGCCGTGCCGCGCGCCGCCTCAGGCCAGCAGCGACCTGAGCCGCCGCACCGCGCTGTCCGGCGTCGTCAGCACCGGCCTGCCGGTTGCCGCCGCCACCGCACCGGCCGCCCGCGCCAGGCTGAACTGCGCCAGCGCGATCGCGTCGCAGTCCACCAGCTCGCGTGCCGCCTCCGCCGCCAGCCGGTCATGCGTCGCGAGATCGCCCGCGTCCATCGCCGCCAGCGCCCCCTCCGCGAGCTTCGGCACCACGGTCACGCCGGGGTCCGCCGCGGCGAACTCCGGCGGCATGGAGGCAAGCGTGGGCGCGAAGGTCGCGAGCAGCCCGATGCGCCGGCCCGCCGCCAGCGCCTGCGCGATCATCGCCTCGTTGGGCTTGAGCACCGGCACCGGCGCCAGATCCCGCGCCACCGCCTCGATGCACGGGCCGAAGGCGGAGCAGGTGAACAGGATCGCATCCGCCCCGCAGCGCCTGGCGTAGCGGCCCAGCGCGAGGAACCGCCCGGTCATCGCCGCGTCCAGCTTCCCCGCCGCCGCGAGGTCCGCCGAAAGGGAATCGTCAAGAAGATTGGCCAGCACCGCCTCCGGCCACAGCCGCCCGAAAGCCTCCGCAATCGGTCCCGGCGAGTGGCGCAAGGCATGGATCAACCCGATGCGCGGCATGACGGCCCCTTCAATCGTCGCCACCCCCGCTTGGCCTGGCACGCCGCCTCGTGGCAAACGCGCGAACCCGCGCGGAGGAGTGGATGCGACGTCTCTATGACAAGGTGATGCGACTGGCGGCAAGCCCGCGCGCCACCTGGTGGCTCTTCGCCATCGCCTTCGCGGAGGCGAGCTTCTTCCCCATCCCGCCCGACGCGATGCTCATCCCCATGGCCATCGCCGCGCCCCGCCGCGCCTGGCGCTACGCGCTGGTGGCACTCGCCGGCACGCTCATCGGCGGCACGTTCGGCTACATCCTCGGCCACTGGCTCTTCGCCGTCGCCGCGCAGCCGATCCTGCGCGCCTATCATTACGAGGCGGCCTTCCTCACCTTCCAGGAAACCTTCCGCCGCTGGGGCGTGTGGATCATCCTGGTCAAGGGCCTGACGCCGATCCCCTACAAGATCGTGACCATCGCCGCCGGCGCCGCGGGCTTCAACTTCCCGCTCTTCATCGCCGCCAGCGCGGTGACGCGCGGCGCGCGCTTCTTCCTCGTCTCCGGCCTGCTGCGCCGCTGGGGCGAGCCGATCCGCGACTTCATCGAGCGCCGGCTCGGCCTGGTGCTCGCCGTCCTCCTCATCTCCATCGTCGCCGGCTTCCTCATCCTGCGCTACGTCTGACGCATTGCCCGCGTGCCCAGGGCGTGCGATCAGGCCCCCGATGTCGCGCCTGCGCGCCGCTTTCCTCGGGCTGCACCTCGCCCTGCTGGCGCTCGCCATGCAGCTCGCGGCTGCATCGCTCGTCGTCTCGCCGCTGCTGCTCACGCAGGCCGATCCCGCCATCTGCCACACGGGCGCGGCGCACGCGGGAGCAGGTCACGGCGGGGCAGGCCACGGTGGGGCAGGGCAGGCGCCAGCCGCGCCGCACGTGCCGGCCGCCATCTGCCCCCTGCTGCTTGCCTTCGGCCTCGCCGCCCCGGTGCTCACGCCACCTCCCGCGCTGCCGCCCGCGACCGTCGTCGCTGCGCGCCGCGCGGCCCCGTTGCCCCCTGCGCGCGCCCCGCCGCCCTACCGCGTCGCCGCCGCCAGGCCCCGAGGCCCTCCCGTCCAGGTCTGAAACCGGGCGCATCGCGCCGCTTTCGTTTCCGACCCGTACAGGAGCCATTTTTCCCATGAGACCCGATCCGCGCCGTCTGGCGCTCGCCGCGTGCTGCGCGGCCCTGCCTCTGCTCGCCACCGTCCCCACGCCCGCGAAAGCCCATGTCGTCGCCGGCGACCGCGTCTTCCCCGTCACCCTCACCTTCGACGACCCCGGCGTCGGCGACGAGCTCACGCTGCCCCAGGTGGTCTGGCAGCGCAGCGCCGGCCCCACCTACCAGACCCAGCTGCAATGGGAGTTCGACAAGCGCATCACGCCGACCACGGCGATCATCATCAACCAGGGCTGGGACATCCTGCACAACCCCGGCGACAAGGTGCGCAACGGCTTCGAGAACACGTTCGTCACCGGCAAGTGGCAGGCCTACACCAACGACCCGCACGAGTTCGTCGTCTCGCTGGGCGTCATCCGCGAGTTCGGCGGCAACACCAACACGGTGAACATCGGCGGCGACACCTACGGCTCGACGGCGCCCACCATCTATTTCGGCAAGGGCTTCGGCGACCTGCCCATCGGCTATCTCCGCCCGTTCGCCATCACCGGCGAGCTGAGCTACGTGATCCCGGACCGCCAGCTCAACTCGGCCGGCGACAACAGCGGCAACCCGCGCGCCATCAGCGGTGGCCTGTCGCTGCAATACAGCATGCCGTACCTCCATTCGCAGGTGCGCGACCTCGGCCTGCCGCCTTTCCTCAACCGGCTCGTCCCGCTGGTGGAGTTCGACTACTTCACCCCCACCGCCGGCCCCGCGCCGGGCAACCCCACCAGTTTCACCCTCGCCCCCGGCTTCATCTACGAGGGCGACACGTTCCAGTTCGGCATCGAGGCGCTGATCCCCGCCAACAAGGCCGCTGGGCAGAACGTGGGCGTCATCGCGCAGCTCCACTTCTTCCTCGACGACATCTTTCCCAGCTCGCTCGGAAGGCCAATCTTCCCATGACAAGAACAATCCTGCCGCATGCGCCCTCGCGCTCGCGGCACAGTCCGCCCACGCCCATGCCTTCCTCGACCATGCCATCCCCGCCGTCGGCGCCACGGTCAAGGCGCCGCCCGCGGAGCTTGACCTTTTCTTCACGGAGGGCGTGGTGCCACCGTTCTGCAGCGTCGCCGTGCACGGCAACGGCAAGGCCATCGCGGCCGGGCCGTTGCGCAATGGCAAGGACAACAGGGAGCTGATCGTGCCACTGCCAAAACTGCCGCCTGGCGGCTACACCGTCGTCTGGCACGCCACCTCGGTCGATACCCACAAGACCGAGGGCGGGTTCCATTTCGTGGTGGCGCCGTGAACGGCATGCCGATGACGGCCATGGCGGTTCCGCCATGGCTCGTCCTGGCGCACGGGCTGCACGACGTGGCGGCGCTGGCGCTCCTGGGCCAGCTCGGCTTCCGTTGCTTCATCGCACCGGTCGCCAGCCGCCGCGCGGTACTTCTCCTGGCCCTCGCCGCGGGGCTCACCGGCGGCATCTGGCTCCTCGGCGAGGCCGGCTCCGTCGCCGGCGCCACCAGCGTCCCGGCAGCCCTTGCCGCCGTCCCCGCCTATCTCGGCGATTTCCCGGTCGCCCGCGTGATGCTCGCGCGGCTCGGGCTGCTGGCGGCGGCGGGGCTGCTCGTCGCCTGGCCGCGCATCGCGCTCGCCTTCGCCGCGATCAGCCTCGCCACGCAGCCGCTGCTCGGCCACCCCGCCCAGGCGGGGCTGGCACCCGCCATCGCGGATGCGGCGCATGTGCTCGCGGCCGGGCTCTGGCTCGGCGGCCTGCCGCCGCTGCTTCTCGCCCTGCGCCAGCTTCCCCCAGGCGAGCACCAGCGCCTGCTGCTGCGCTTCGGCAGGCTCGGCCTCGCCATGGTCGCTGCCATCGCGCTCACCGGGGCACTGCTGGTGCTCACGCTGCTCGGCTGGTCGCGGCTGCTCAGCACCCAGTACGGCCATGTGGTGGTGGTGAAGACGATGCTGTTCGCCCTCGCGCTCCTGCTCGCGGCGCAGAACCGCTACCGCTTCGCGCCGCGCCTCTCCAGCACCGCATGGGCCGGGCGAGCGCTGCGCTTCACCATCGCGCAGGAGGCGTTCGTCGGCCTGCTGCTCATCCTCGCCGCCGCCTGGCTCGCCAGCCTGGCACCCGGGATCTAGGCGCGCGCATGGCCCCCCCGTCGCGCCGAACTCCCCCACGGGCGCCCACGGCCTCGCATCGCCCAGCACCCTCACGCCGGCTGCTTCCGGCCTCCCTCGCCCTCATGCTGCTTGCCGCCGGCGGGCTGTACCTGCGCCTGCGCTCCCAGGCCGAGGCGCCGCTCGGCGGCCCGTTCCGCCTCGTCGCCGGCGACGGCCGCGTCGTCACGGATCGCGATTTCCCCGGCCAGGCGCTGCTGATCTATTTCGGCTACACGAACTGCCCCGATGTCTGCCCGCTGACGCTGCGCCGCATGGCGGAGGCGATCGACCAGCTCGGGGCGGAGGGCACGCGCGTCCAGCCGCTCTTCATCACCGTCGATCCCACGCGCGACACGCCGGACGTGATGCGCCGCTACACCGCCGCCATCTCGCCCCGCCTCATCGGCCTCACCGGCGGCGACGACGCCATCCACGAAGTGGAGCGCGAGTTCCGCGTCACCGCCACCAAGCAGGGCGAGGCGATGGACCACGGCGCGCTGCTCTACCTCGTCCGCCCCGGCGCGCGCGGCGCCATCCCGCTTTCGCCGCCCCGCAGCCCCGCGCGGCTCGCCACCGAACTGCGCGCGAGCCTCGCGTCCGGCTAGGGCAGCCTCCGGCCAGTTCGGGCCGCGCGGCTTCAGGCCGATCCGGTTCAGCCCTCGCGCCGCAGCGCCGCCGCCACCTCCGCCAGCGCCGCGGGATCGTCGATCGTCGGCGGCGCCTGCGGGTCCTCGCCATCGGCGATGCGCCGGATGCTCCCGCGCAAAATCTTGCCGGATCGCGTCTTCGGCAGCCGCGGCACCACCCGCACCTCGCGCAGCGCCGCCACGGGGCCGATACGCTCGCGTACCATCGCAACCAGCGCCGCGGCCACCGCCTCCGGCGTTTCGCCGCTGCCCGCCTTCAGCACCACCAGGCCCAGCGGCACCTGGCCCTTCAGCGCGTCGCGCGCGCCCACCACGGCGCATTCCGCGACCGCCGGGTGGGCGGCCAGCACCTCCTCCATCGCCCCGGTGGAAAGCCGGTGGCCGGCCACGTTGATGATGTCGTCGGTGCGCCCCATCACCCACACATCGCCGTCGGCATCCACCATCCCGGCATCGCCGGTGCGGTACCAGCCGGGAAAATCGGCCAGATACGCGCGGCGGAACCCGTCCGCATCGCCCCACAGCGTCGGCGCGCAGCCCGGCGGCATCGGCAGCCGTATCGCGAGGTTCCCGCTCTCGCCGCGCGCCAGCGGCTTCCCGGTGTCGTCGAGCGCCACGACGTCGTAGCCCGGCGCGGCCCGCCCGCCGCTGCCGGGCTTCGGCGCGAACAGCCCATAGCCGCGGAACCCGGCGGTGATCGGCCAGCCCGTCTCGGTCTGCCACCAATGGTCCACCACCGGCACGCCCAGCTTCTCCGCCGCCCACACCGCGGTCGGCGGGTCGCAGCGCTCGCCCGCGAGATACAGCGCCTCCAGCCGGGAGATGTCGTGCGCGCGCATCAGCGCCCCGTCCGGGTCCTGCTGCTTGATCGCGCGGATCGCGGTGGGCGCGGTGAAGAACACCCGCACGCCATGCTGCGCGCAGACGCGCCAGAATGCCCCCGCATCCGGCGTGCCCACCGGCTTGCCCTCGTACATCACGGAGGTGCAGCCCAGCAGCAGCGGCCCGTAGACGATGTAGCTGTGCCCCACCACCCAGCCGACGTCGGAGGCGGTCCAGAACACGTCCTCCGGCGCCACGCCGTAGATCACGCGCATGGAGTTCAGCAGCGCGACCGCATAGCCGCCGGTGTCGCGCACGATCCCCTTGGGCTTGCCTGTCGTTCCGGACGTGTAAAGAATATACAGCGGGTCCGTCGCCGCCACCGCCACCGGGTCCGCCGGCGCGGCCGCTGCCTCGGCGGCGGCGAAGTCGTGGTCGCGCCCCGCCACCATCGCCGCCTCCAGCATCGGCCGCTGCAGGATCAGGCACGCCTCCGGCTTGTGCGCCGAAATCCCGATCGCGGCATCGAGCAGCGGCTTGTACGCCACCACCCGCCCCGGCTCGATCCCGCAGGAGGCGCAGACGATGGCCCGGGGCGTCGCGTCCTCGATGCGCTTGGCCAGTTCCGGCGCCGCGAAGCCGCCGAACACGACGGAGTGGATCGCCCCCAGCCGCGCGCAGGCGAGCATCGCGATCGCCGCCTCCGGCACCATCGGCATGTAGATCACCACGCGGTCGCCCTTGCCCACGCCCAGCGCCCGCAGCGCGCCCGCCACCTTCGCCACCCGGTCGCGCAGCGTGGCGTAGGAGATGTGCTGCACGCTCCCCGTGACCGGCGAATCCCAGATCAGCGCCGTCCGCGCGCCGTGCCCCGCCGCGACATGCCGGTCGAGCGCATTCTCCGCGATGTTCAGCGCGCCGCCCGCGAACCACTGCCCGTAGGTGCCGAGCGAGGGGTCGAACACGCGCTCCCACCGCCGGTGCCAGACCAGCCCCTCCGCCGCCTTCGCCCAGGCCGCCCCCGGGTCCGCCATCCATGCCGAATAAGCCCGCGCGTAATCCATGCCCGTTCCTCCCAGCCAAATTCATGGCTGCACGGATGCCCGGCCGCCAGCATTTTCTCGGCCTCGCCGCGCGCCTGGTCCCTGAATGAACCAAGCCGGAAATTAAGGCTTCTTGCCGTCGATTTGCTTTAGTTCTAAAACATATCGCCATGCCCAGCGAGCCGCTTCAGCAACCGCCCGGTGTCCCGGCGTCCCGCCCGCGCGCGCAGCCGCACCCGGAACTGCGCATCTGGCTGCGCCTGCTCGGCTGCACCGGCACCATCGAGCGCGTGCTGCGCCGGCGCATCCAGGCGGAGTTCGCCATCTCGCTTCCCCAGTTCGAAATCCTCGCCCAGCTCGACCGTTTTCCGGACGGGCTCAGCATGTCGGAACTGTCCCGCCACCTCGTCGTCTCCAACGGCGCCATCACCGGCCTCGTGAACCGCCTGGCACAGCTCGGCTTCGTCCGCCGCCACGACGACCCGGCGGATCGCCGCAGCTTCGTCGTCCGCCTCACGCCGGAAGGCCAGGACGCCTTCGCGCCCATTGCCCGCCGCCACGAGGAATGGCTCGCGGCTCTCCTCGGCGAGCTGCCGGCCCCGGCGCAGGCGGATCTGCTGCAATCCCTCACGCTCCTGAAACGAAGCCTGGACCTGAACGCATAATGTGGAAGCCGCCCCATCGCATCGACCACCGCCCCACCCACGGCCACGTGCCGACGCGGGGGGAAGCCGCCGCCGCGCGCCTGTTCTCGCCCGTCGATCTCGGTCCCATGCGCCTCGGCCAGCGAACCTGGGTCCCCGCCATGGTCCCCTGGCGCGCGACGGAGGACGGGTTCGTGACGCAGGCGGTGCTGGACTGGTACGCCCGCTTCGCCCGCGGCGAGCCCGGCGCCATCGTCATCGAGGCCACCGGCATCCGCGATGTCCCGAGCGGGCCGCTGCTGCGCATCGGCCACGACCGCTTCATCCCCGGCCTCGCCAAGCTCGTCGAGACCGTGCGCCAGGCGAGCGGCGGGCGCACCCGGCTGCTGATCCAGGTCCTGGACTTCCTCGCCATCCGCCGCCGCCCGGAGCGGGACAGGTTCTTCGACCGCTTCCTCGCCATCACCGACGCGCACCGCGAGGCGCTGGCCATCCCAGCGGCCACCGAGGCCGAGATCCGCGCCCGCCTTGCAGCCCTCCCGGACGACGAACTCGCCCTGATCCTCGCGCCGCGCGAACTGGAAGCCCTGCGCTACGGCGCCCGCGAGCGCGTGACGGACACGCATCTGCCCCACATCCGCGACCTGCCAGCGACCCTGCCCGAAACCTTCGCCGCCGCCGCAAGCCGCGCGCGGGAGGCAGGGTTCGACGGCGTGGAGCTGCACTACGCCCACGCCTACACCATGGCCTCCTTCCTCTCCGCCACGAACACGCGCACCGACGGCTACGGCACCTCCGTCGAGGGCCGCCTGCGCCTGCCGCTCGCGGTCTACCAGGCGGTCCGCGCCGCCGTCGGCCGCGACTACGCGCTCGGCTGCCGCTTCCTCGCCGAGGAATGCATCGAGGGCGGCACGCAATTGCGCGACGCCGTCGAGTTCGGCGTCGCCTTCGCCCGCGCCGGCATGGATTTCCTCTCCACCTCCCGCGGCGGCAAGTTCGACGACGCCAAGCAGCCCGGCATCGGCGAGGCCGCCTACCCCTACACCGGCCGCAGCGGCTACGAGTGCATGCCGCACCACCTCTCCGACGAGCGCGGCCCCTTCGGCCGCAACGCGGCACCCACAAGGGCCATCCGCGAGGCCATCCGCGCGGCGGGGCTCGCCACCCCGGTCGTGTGCACCGGCGGCGTGCACAACTTCGAAACCGCGGAACGCATGCTCGCCGATGGCACCTGCGACATCGTCGGCGCCGCCCGCCAGGCCCTCGCGGACCCGGACTGGGCGCGCAAGACGGCACTCGGCTTCGGCGGCGAGGTCCGCCTCTGCGAATACACCAACTACTGCGAGGGGCTGGACCAGAAGCACAAGACCGTCACCTGCAAGCTCTGGGACCGCATCGGCCTCGACGACCCCACGGTCGCGCGCACCGCGGACGGCAAGCGCCGCGCCACCGCGCCCGACTGGTCGCCCCCGAAAGCCGCGTGACCCGAAAGCCGCGTGAATTGCAACGCTTTTCCCGCCGCGCCGGGGCTGGACATAAGCCCCCGGCCGCGCTTCTTCCCCGCCGGCGCCAACGCCCAATTCCCCAGAACACAGCCTGACGAAAGACGACGAGCATGACCGCGAGCACTCAATTCGGCCTCGGCTTCACCCACGCGGACCTCGCCACGCGCGAGGGCCTGGTCCGGCTCGACGCGCTCTTCGTCCAGCGCCTCGCCGCGTCCGACGCCGACCTCCACAACCGCCTGATGGCGGCCCGCGCCATCCCCGGCAGCGTCGCGGGCAAGCCGGAATCCGACCTCATCATCGCGCTGGCCCCGCACCTGGAGGCGCTGCTCGGCGAGCTCTTCGGCATCGAGGCGGAACTGGCCGAGGCGACGGCGGCCACGCTCGCCCGCGACCCCGTCCACGCCTGCAAGCGCCTCTTCGTCCAGCGCCAGGCGGTCAGGAAATACGCCGACCCCAGCGGCTTCGACGGGCCGGCGCTGGAAGCATCGCTCGCCGCCCGCGCCGGCGCCCCGCTCACCGAGGCGAACTTCGCCGGCGCCGTCACCGCCTGGGAACAGCAATCCAACGCCGAGGCGCTCGACGAGGCGCTGCGCTACGCCGCCTGGGCCACGCTCACGCCAGCCGGCCGCGCCCGCTGGGCCGATGGCGTCATGTTCCGCACCCCGCACAAGATCGACCCGCTGCATCTCGTCGCGGTCGAAACGATCGTGCGCGACGGCGTGACCATGATGCGCCTGCCGGAAAGCCACTGGCGCGCCCGCGACGGCTTCGCGCTGACCGATGCCGGCATGAGCACAAACCAGGCGCTGGACCAGATGAACTACTGCATCTGGTGCCACGAGCAGGGCAAGGATTCCTGCTCGAAGGGCCTGCGCGACCGCAAGACGGGCGCCTTCCAGGCATCCCCGTTCGGCGTGCCGCTCGCCGGCTGCCCGCTCGACGAAAAGATCAGCGAGATGCACACGCTGCGCGCCGGCGGCCACCTGCTCGGCGCCTTCGCCACCATCGCCATCGACAACCCGATGATGGCGGCCACCGGCCACCGCATCTGCAACGACTGCATGAAGGCCTGCATCTACCAGAAGCAGGAACCGGTCGATATTCCGCAGGCGGAAACAGCGATCCTGCGCCAGGTGCTGGACCTGCCCTGGGGCTTCGAGATCTATGCGCTGCTCACGCGCTGGAATCCGCTCGACATAAGGCGTCCGCTGCCGCGTCCGGCCTCCGGGCGCAGCGTCCTCGTCGTCGGGCTCGGCCCCGCGGGCTTCACCCTCGCGCACCACCTGCTCAACGACGGCCACCACGTCGTCGCCATCGACGGGCTCAAGATCGAGCCGCTGGGCTTCGACCCGATGGTCCCGGGGCGCGACGCCGCCGCCCTGTTCGAAAACCTCGACGACCGCGTCATGGCCGGCTTCGGCGGTGTCGCCGAGTACGGCATCACCGTCCGCTGGAACAAGAACTACCTCAAGCTCGTGCGGCTGCTGCTCGAGCGCCGCCGCGCATTCTCGGCCCATGGCGGCGTGCGTTTCGGCGGCGGCGCCACCGTCTCGATCGACGATGCCTGGGCGATGGGCTTCGACCATGTCGCCCTGTGCATGGGTGCCGGCAAGCCGACGGTGATCGACATGCCCGCTGGCCTCGCGCGCGGCGTGCGCCAGGCCAGCGACTTCCTCATGGCGCTGCAGCTGACGGGGGCGGCGAAGAAATCGACCATTGCGAACCTGCAACTGCGCCTGCCCGTCGTGGTCATCGGCGGCGGCCTCACCGCCATCGACACCGCGACCGAAAGCCTCGCCTACTATGTCCGCCAGGTCGAGAAATTCGCGGCCCGGCACAAGGTTCTCGCGGCCGAGGGCGGGGAGGCGGCGATACGCGCCGCCTGGTCCGCGGAGGAACGTGACATTGCCGAAACATTCCTCGCCCACGCCGAGGCGATCGGCCTGGAACGCGCCAGGGCCGCGGGCGAGGGCAGGGCGCCACGCTTCGCGCCGCTGCTGGATGCCTGGGGCGGTGCCACCATCGCCTATCGCCGCCGCCTCGTGGACTCGCCCGCCTACACGCTGAACCACGAGGAAGTGGCCAAGGCGCTGGAGGAGGGCGTGCGCTTCGCCGAGCAGCTCACCCCGCTCGCCGTGCAGACGGATGCGCACGGCCACGCGAGCGGCCTGCGCGTACGTGCCGCGGACGGGGCGGAGCACACGCTCCCCGCCCGCGCCATCCTCGTCGCCGCCGGCACCCAGCCCAACACGGTCCTCGCGCGCGAGGACGGCCGCATCGCGCTGGACGGCAAGTATTTCCAGGCCATCGGCGAGGACGGGACGAACGTCACGCCGGAGCGCAGCGCCAAGCCCGAAGTCGCGCAGGTGCTGATGC
>CAVXSO010000003.1:0-257940 GCA_963764465.1 uncultured Pseudomonadota bacterium
CCGGGGGATACAGTCTCTTGCTCCGGCTTGACGCTGCGGGTCCCCGCGCATTCCCCAGCGGTCTGAGAAACCTATGGAATCTTGCCCCACTTGAGGAGGAGCTGCGCTCCGGTTGGTTGCTCAACGGTCCTTTCGCGGTTGATCCCGGACGACAGGGTTGGCCGGCTCGATAGGCGACCGACAGGAGAAGTTCCGAAAGCTCGGGTGGACGCTCGGAGATCGCCTTTTGGAACTGTATGATCTCGCGGGCGCCGACTGGCCTCTGTTCGCGCTAAATCTGGACCTGGACGCGTCCGAACAAACGGCGAGCAATATCTTCTGGGCCCGCTTATTCGACGTCCTTACGCAGGATTTCGACGATGACCTCGCCCAACATTTGCATTTGGACGGGCATGGATACGGGATCTCGCCGGGCAGCGCCAAGTCGTGCCGACGCGTTTACCGCCCCCGTTCGTTTCATTGGTGCGGGCATCGGAAGCGACCCATTACACCGATGGCGCGTTGTCAGACCCCGTCACGCTCGCGAAGGTGCGGGATGGCCTACCCTGATGGAGTTGCAAAATCGGGTCATCGCATCCGAGGTGGCTGGGCAACTAAGAAAGCTTGGCTTCGGGAACATCCGTCCGCTTCATTTTTCGAGCCTTCTTAGTCGCCAGATCGGCGAGGAAAAGCGTATCGATCCCGAGTAGCGCCAGAGCCTCGGCCGCACTATTACGCCTCAATATTCGGGAAAAACCGCTCAACAACGAATTCGATGAAGATTCTGGACATCGCCAGGCAGGCATCGTTCCTCGCACAGGACGGAGCTTGGCGGGTCGCGCAGCTTCCGCATCCTGATGCGGCGGACGACGACGAGGAGCGCAGACTATGCGCATTCGCGCCGGCGAAGCATCTGCTCGACAAGCGTTATACCGGCCCGGCACTTGAGTTCTTTCGAGTTGCCCGCGAACGATCGGGCTTCGGACCTCAAGCGCGCGATCTCGTGTTGTGGGTGGCGGAAATCTCAGCAGAGGACCGTGACCGCCAGACGGCGGCGCTCCGATACATCATCGAGGGTCGCCAAGGTCGAGACTTGGGTGATGCGATTCGGCGCAATCGCCCAGTTGGCTGCCTTGGCCCGCTTCGCAGCTTCGGTCGGTCAATTTCTGTCGAGCTGGACCGAGAAGGAAAAAGACGATCTCCTCTATTCCCTTCAGGGCCGCTGGAGCATTCGAACCTCCCACCGATCGCCCTGCCACCCCAACCCGAACCTGAATCGGTTCTGCGCGCCATCCATGAGTGGTGGAACTTGAAGGGGCTGATCTTCGGGCCTTATATGCACGCCACACATATCCGACTTGTTCTCACCGTCGCAGCTTCAGGGAACGGCTGATCGCGCGGCGTGGTTCACCATGTTCGCTCTGGCTTGTTTCCAGTCATTTGGCCGGGCGCAAGACGGACAGCATCGTGTGTTCATAGAGACAAGGATGGAGAGAGGGCTGGTGGCAAGAACTCGCAGAATCTCGACCACCTAACGACGTGCAATCGTGGCTCGAACGGCTTGAAGGCTGGAGCGCGCCGGAACAATTCGATCAAGCGGTTTCTTCCCTGGCGCCGTACATTTGTTGATCTGTATGCGGTTGCGCGTTGGCTTGATGAATACAGGGAAATCACCCTCAAGCTGCCTCGTATTATTGAGGACTACGGTATCAATCTCTCTAAATAGTGCCTTGCAGCCAAGCTACTGGGCGCCGGCAATGCGCCTTTGCATCGATGCCGCGCCTATAAACCGTTCTCTCGGCATCGGCATGAACTGGATGATCCGTGAGATGCTACGTCACGGCGTGTACGAGCCTCGCGATGCACGGCCTTATGGCTCCCTACGGTTGGGCGCCGTCTCAGCGGGTCCGTGAATTGTTGAATGCACTTGGCGCAGATGTCGGTGTGTGGGCGGACAAGGAGGCCAGTCGGGCGATCCACCAGTTCGTTGTCGAACACATCGGCGCCGACTATGCGCGTTTCGACGGAGATTTCGATCTTCCTCTGCAACTGATCACCCGAGAGAAAAACCGGGCGGCCCTAGCTTATTGCTTTGAAGTGGCCGACCGAGATCCTCCGAGTTTCGCGGAGCCAGAAGAAGACGCCGACGACGCACTTCCGTTTGAGGGGGCTGGCCAATGACAAGTGCAGAACAATTGGAGGCTGGCACTCCCGTTCAACATCCGCGGCATGGAAACGGACGCGTGGTGGTGGACATGGGGGCTACGGCCATCGTCCGGTTCGGCGGGACAGTTGAACAAGTCCTTGCCAGTGAAATCATTGAGGTCCCGTCACTTCATTCCGCGCTGCGAAATGGCTCGCTTAGTGACCCGACCGATGCAGTCATACGAGCGCAGGCACTCGCCATTGGGTCGGTCAATGATCAGTGGGGGGTATTCTCGCGGTCACGCGTGCAGTTGCTTCCTCACCAATTGTGGGTTTGCCGAAAGGTAAACCAAGAATGGCCGTTTCGATGGCTGGTCGCAGACGACGTGGGGCTTGGCAAGACGATTGAGTGCGGTCTGGTTCTAATGCCATTGATCGCCTCCGGGCGAGTGCGTCGGGTGCTGATACTCGCTCCCGCGAAGCTCGTCCCGCAGTGGCAGTTCCGCCTAAAAGACATGTTTGATATTCGGCTCCAACGCTACGTGACGGAGGCAGACACTCAGCGAGGAGATTTTTGGGCGACTGCTTCGATGGTCGTCGCATCTTTCCACACGCTGAGGGACGATCGTCGCGGCGCTCGCCAAAGACTCCTCGAAGCCGAGCCTTGGGACTTGGTCATCGTCGATGAGGCTCATCACCTGGGCGTGGACGAACGAGCCGGCGAGACCCTCGCCTACAGCCTCGTCTCTGACCTGGAGGAGCGGAGCAAGATCAACTCTCTGCTCTTCTTCACGGGAACCCCGCATCGAGGAAAGGATTACGGGTTTTTCGGGCTGATGCATCTTGTGCGGCCCGACCTTTTCGATCCGGATGGCGACAAGATTGCGCAGCTCTCTCAACTTCCCAAAGTAATGATCAGAAACAACAAGGCGGCCGTCACGGACCTTCAAGGCGTGAGGCTCTTCAAGCCAGTCAGTGTTTACAGTCGCGAGTACGGTTATAGCGCGGAAGAGACACTTTTTTATCGGACGCTCAGTGAGTTTATCCTAGATGGTCGCGCGTATGCCGCGACGCTCGACGGTCGCGCGCAGACCGCGCGAATGCTCGTGCTCATCACCCTTCAGAAGTTGGCGGCCAGTTCGATCGCGGCGATCCGAAACGCGCTCCGTAAGCGTCGGATAATGCTGGCGGACGCTGTCAGCCGTTCAAATGGCGCCGCCTCGGTTGTCCTGCCTGACGACGAACAGGCGACATTCGATGACATGGCTGAGGCTGAGGAGGCCCTTCCCAGCTCTGCGGCTGTTTTGCTGATGGAGATGAAATACAGCGGATCGATGAACTGATCTCGCTTAGCGAGGGGATTGGCAACGAAACCAAGATCGAGCGCTTACTTCAGATGATTCGCGAGGAGTTTGGTGCAGACGAACCGGTCCTGCTTTTCACGGAGTACAAGGCGACACAGGCGCTGGTCGTGAACGCTCTCCATCGGCAGTTTGGTTTTGGCTCGGCCACATTCATCAACGGTGACGAGCGGCTTGATGGCCTGGAGCAGGCGTCCGGGGCGACCAAGACAATCAGCCAGCCGCGTGAGCATGCCGCAGACGCATTCAACGCGGGCAAGGTGCGCTTTCTAGTGTCGACGGAGGCCGGAGGCGAAGGCATCGACCTTCAAGAACGCTGTGCCGTGCTGGTTCACGTAGATATGCCTTGGAATCCGATGCGCCTTCACCAGCGGGTTGGACGCTTGTCTCGTTATGGCCAGAAGCGTCCGGTTTCTGTCTACATTCTGCGGAATCCCCAAACGGTTGAGGCTCGTATCTGGGATCTTCTGAACGAGAAGCTCGAGCGAATTCAGCAAGCCCTTTCCTCAGTGATGGAGGAACAGGAGGACATCTCTCAGCTGGTCATTGGGATGGCCGGAAATTCGCTTTTCAACGAACTGTTCTCAGGGGGCCAGGGGCTCTCCAACGAGCGCTTAGGCGCATGGTTTGATCAAACGACGGCGACGCTCGGTGGGCGGGACGTCGTCGAGACGGTTCGCGAACTCCTTGGCAACGTGTCGAGGTTCGACTTTCAACAGGTGGGTAAAGATCTGCCAAAGGTTGATCTTCCAGATCTCGAAAAGTTCTTCACTCAAACCGTCAGCCGACACGGGCGCCGGATTTTCCGACGCGAGGAGGGCTTGGAAATTAAGACACCCGATGAGTGGAAAGCACGCAGCTATGCGCTCCGAGACAAGTACGAGGGGCTAGTATTCGATCGCAACCTTCGTGGGACAAATGCGGCATCTCGTGTTCTAGGCGTCGGCCATCTCCTCTTCGATATAGCGTTAGAAGATGCGCGGAACCTCCCATCGACTTTCGCTCGCGTAGACGGTCTCGCCGCTCCCTTGCTGGTCGTAACGGTTGAGGATCAGATCACTGGGACCGGGGCGCTTGTCCATCGATTGATCTTTGGAGTGACGGAGAAGGAGGGGGAGGTCGAAGTTCTTCGCGATTGGGAGCTTCTGCAGTTATTGAATGGCATCGCTCTCAGAAATGCTGGAAATACAGCAGAAATGGACCCGTCGGTCTCTGAACAGGCCTCTGTGGTTGCTCGGTTGAAGCAAGCTTTCGATGCCGAGCTTGACGCCCGGGCGCCAACACTGCGCAGGCCTGTCTCATGGCCGGAAATACTCCTCCTACCCGTCGGGCAAGGGTTGCAGGTTCGGGGCGCGGATTTCGGTCGCCCGAATTCACCGGGATTGTCTACCGTGCCGACCGCCTGACCCTAATCCACCACTGGGTAGAAGGGCTTTCCCCAGTCGCGATCTGGGTTGTCCATCATGATGTCGATCATGATCGGCACGAGCCAGCCGAGGACCGCTGCGCCGTCACGCACCTGATTGCGATTGATGGTGCTGTTCCAGGTCGCGCCGCCGTGGACTAACTGATTGCGCAGCACGTAGAGCCGGTCGAAAAGGGTTGATAGGATCTTGGCCGTCTCGCGCTCAGCCATGGCGCGAGCGATGACCTTCTGGCTGGACGCCAGACGCGTTTCCCAGTCGGCAAAACCCTCCAGGCCGTTATGGTGGTTCCAAAACGGCGCAAAGATGTACCGATTGCCGAGGAGTAGCCGGATTTCCTGGGAGAAGCGCTTCCAGACTGAAATTGTAGATCCGGTGCTCGCGATCGAGACCGACAAGCCCCTCGAAATAGGCGTTGAAGGCGCCTCGCTCGCTGGCCAGGTCGTCCCGCAGGTCGGCTGCGTAGGCCGAGTTGAAGCTAATCCATAGGAGAATGAAACGTACGTCTGGGTCGTTCGTGTCCATCTCAGCCCGGCCCAGCCAGCTGAGCGCTCGATGAATGCGCAGGCCGATATGCTCGGGGAAGCCTTCACGAATGCGCCGCTGCTTATCCTTCAGTTGCGCGAAGGGCAGAGCGCTTGTCTCGGTCTCAATCGATCGGGGCATAGACACGCGGTCCTTCGCAATCTTGCACGACTGTGCCAAACCTAATGGACCGCGCGTGTAGGGCAAATTTCGCCGGCGCCGCTGGACAACGTTGCCTTCCAATTTCGAGCGGTCGCGAGTCCCGGACGATCCTGTGACAAATCCTACCACGGTTCGCCCAACCGCAGAGGATTCGTCACATCATGGCGACCGCACGGCTACCCTCTCGGCCGCCGCCAGATTGCGTTTCGGACGATGCCGTCGGCCACATCCCCCGTTGTCCAGTTTTTCCGGTGCTGCTATTTTTCTTGCGAGAGGCCGTTGACGGCAACGGAAGTGCGGCGAAGACTTGGCGCCTTCGCAGCGATTTGCAGAAGTATTTGAAGAAAAAGACGTTTTCGGAATTTTGACGGTATCGTTATTTTCGCCCTGACGAGCGCCGCTTCATCGACAACTCGGGCGAAAAATGCTGGAGAGGTGTCAATCCTTGGCGATTGAACGCGATAGGAGGAATTTTCAGGCGGCCGAAATTTCCCAATGAAATCAATAGCTAGAATTTCTGACGGTATGGCTGACGGGAACAACGGAGCGACGTGAGGAGTTTTCCAAATAAAAACAGCCCCTTACGGGGCTGGGGAACAATCGAGTGGGAGTAGGGAGATAACGACGGACGCGTGCGCCGGGCGTGACGTCATCCGCGGCCGCGGCTTCTATTCCGATTTCGTCACGAGCATCCCGTTGCGCAAACGTTCCGTGCTGGCCAGCCTCTCCGCGAGCCGTGGCGGCGTGAAGGGAAGCCGCTAGCCGGGCACGAAGAGGGCCGCCAGGACGGCAAGTATGCCCAGGGTGGCGACGTTCCAGACCAGCGAGCGGATGACGGGTATTCCCGAGATATAAAGCGCGGTGTAGGCCACGCGCCCGCCGAGATACGCGGCCGATCCCCAATGCGTCAGGCCGCCGTGCGTGCCTGCGGCCTGGACCGCGAGGATCGCGGCCGCGAAGAACGGAAACGTCTCCATGTAGTTGCGGAAGTTGCGGTTGATGCGCCCGGGTATGGGCTTGAGCGGCGGCATCGCGACATCCCGGGGGCTGGCACCCCATCGCAGGCCGTACTGGGCATTCGCGGCCTGCGCGGCGGCGATGAGCTGGATGAGACCCCAGACAATTGCAGCCGCTAGCGCCGTCAGCTCGAAATTCGCGTGCATCGCGTGGCCTCTTCCACAATCGCGGCAGGCTAGCACCTTCCTCACGCCCTCGCGACGATGGCGATCCGCGACACGATCATGCCAGCCCAATCCATCAGCGCCGCAGCCGCGTCAGTTCCGCGATCGCGCCAGCGTAGAGGGTGAGCGCGAGGCCCGCGGCGCGGAACAGCAGCTCCAGGCGCGGCAATATCGTCGTCATCATCGCCTCCTCTCACGTCGCAGCCTCGCTAGTTCCATCGCCGCCTGCGTCACGAGCAGCGGGGCCAGACTGCAGGTGAGTACGATCCCCCACATCGGCGCCGTCGGCGGCTCGAGCTGCAGCAACTGTGCCGTTTGCGTAACATAGGGCGGCACCGCCAGCAGCGCGGCGCAGAGCGCGAGGGCCGCCCACACCCAGCGGTTGCGCGTCACGTCGTTGGCCAGCGGCCCCTCGCCCGCGCCGCGCATGTCGAAGACGTGCCAGAGCTGAGCGAAGGCGAGCGTGAGGAACGCGATCGTCACGGTCTGCCCCGCGTGGAGGCCGAGCCAGCGCGCGGCGGCCAGCGAGGCGAAGGTGCCAGCGCCCAGCATCGCCCCCTGCAGCGCGACCATGAGCCATTGCGCGCGTCCGACGATCGGCTCGCGCGGGTCGCGCGGCGGGCGTTCCAGGACACCTTCCTCGCCCTCGCCCATTGCCAGCGCGAAGGCGGGAAACACGTCGGTGACGAGGTTGAGGTAGAGGATCTGCAACGGCAGCAGCGGCAGTGGGATGGCGGAGAGCACGGCCAGCCCCACCACCATCACCTCCGAGAGGTTGCACGACAGCAGGTAGGCGACGAAGCGGCGGATGTTGCCGAAGATGATGCGCCCCTGGCGGATCGCGTTCACGATGGTGGGGAATGCGTCGTCCAGCAACACCATCGCCGCCGCCTCGCGCGCCACGTCGGTGCCGCGCAGCCCCATCGCGACGCCGATATCGGCCTGGCGCAGCGCCGGCGCGTCGTTCACGCCGTCGCCGGTCATCGCGACGACCTCGCCCGCCGCCTGGTACGCCCGCACAAGTGCCAGCTTCTCGGCCGGTGTCACGCGGGCGAAGATGGCGACGTCGCGTAGCGCCGCGGGGCCGGCCGCGATCAGCCCGGCGACGTCGGTGCCCTCCCGCACGGTGCCGGTGCCATCGAGCAGCCCGACGGCGCGGCCGATGCCGCGCGCGGTCGCCGCATGATCTCCGGTCAGCATGACGACGCGGATGCCGGCGCGGCGGCAGTCGCGGATGGCGCCGGGCACGTCGGCGCGCGGCGGGTCCTCCATCCCGATCAGGCCGAGCAGGACGAGGCCTTCGTAGGGCGCCACGTCGGCCCGCGCCGCCCGTTTCACCCCGCAGGCGAGCACGCGCAGCCCGTCGCGCGCGAGATTCCCGGCTCGCGCGAGCCACGCCGCCCGCGAGGACTCGCCGAGGGCGACATCGCCCCCGCCCGAGGCCTCGTGCGTCGCCGCGGCGAGCATCGCTTCGGGCGCGCCCTTCACGGCGACGAGGAAGCCGTCGCCATCGGCATGCACCGTCGCCATCATCCGCATACCGGCGTCGAACGGATGCGTGACGGCGATCGGGTGCTGGCGCAGCAGCTCCACCCGATCGAGCCCCGCCAGCAAGGCCGCGCGCAGGAGTGCGACCTCCATCGGGTCGCCGTTGCCGATGTCCCCGGCGGGGTCGAGATGCGCATCGTTGCACAGCGCCGCGACGCGTAGCATGGCGCGTGCCTCGGCACGGTCCGGCTCGATCTCGCCCGCGGGCACGGCGAGGCGGCACACCGTCATCCGGTTCTCGGTCAGCGTGCCGGTCTTGTCGGTGAGGATGACCGTCGTCCCACCCAGTGTCTCCACTGCCGAGAGGCGCTCGACCAGCGCGTTCCGCCGCGCCATCCGCCACATGCCGCGCGCCAGCGCCAGCGTCGCCACGATCGGCAGCCCCTCGGGGATGGCGGCGACGGCGAGCGCGATCGCCAGCTCCACGATCACGAACGCGTCCCGGCCGGTGGCGAGCCCGATGGCCGTGATCGCCACGGCGACGGCGAGCGTCATCCAGACCAGCTGCGCGGAGAGGCGCGCGAGCCGGCGCTCCAGTGGCGAGCTGCCGGCGTCGGCCTCCAGCATCAGGCCCGTGACGCGACCCAGCTCGGTGGCGAGGCCGGTCGCGACCACGGCGCCGACGCCGCTGCCGCGCGTGATGGCGGTGCCCTTGAACAGAATCGAGGCGCGGTCCGCGATCCGGGCATTGCCTGGGACGGGCGGCGTGTCCTTACGGACCGGAAACGATTCCCCGGTCAGCGTGGATTCATCGGCGGCGAGTTGCGCGGCCTCGACGAGGCGGAGGTCGGCCGGGACCATGTCGCCCGCGTCGAGCAGCACAATGTCCCCGGGCACCAGCGCCTCGGCCGGGACCAGGCGTACGGTGCCGCCCCGGCGCACCCGCGCGCCATGGCCGCCGAGCGCGCGCAGTGCCTCCATCGACCGCGCGGCGCGCAGCTCCGTCAGGAAGCCGATCCCGGCGTTGATCGCGAGCACGGCGAGGATGGCGACGCCTTCCTCCACCTCGCGGGCATAGAGCGCCAGCGCCGCCGCCGCGCCGAGGAGGTAGATGACCGGGCTCATGCACTGGTGCAGCAGCAGGTGCCACGCGCTCGCGGCGCGGCGGGCGGCGATGGCGTTCGCGCCGAAGCGCTGGCGGCGGGCGCTGGCCTCGTGCTCCGGGAGTCCCTCGGATGCAGAGACGCCGAGGAAGGCAAGCACCGCCTCCGCCGGACTGGCGTGCGGCGCCTCCGGTAGAGCCACCTCCGCCGGCTTCCCGGAGCTCGCGGGTTCGGAAATGCCGCACCTCCCTCTTGCCGGGCCGACGATAGCGCCACGAGGCGCGCGCGGCATGACCCAGGTCAAGCGGCACGTGGGCCGGGGGTTGGGGCAAGGGTCCGATCAGGCAAAAGAAAAGTATTATTTGGAGCCACTTAGACCAGTGAGGGTCTCTCGCCATGGGATTCCGGTGGGGGCGAGGTGTGTCCGCTGCCTTCTCCACTCCCCACAACGCACGAAATGCGCCGCGCCCCGCGCACGGGTGCCTGCGCCGCGCCAGCAGGAAATCCGCGATGAAAAGCGCAGCAACCCGGCCCCGGCCGGCCGATGACCGCGGCCCCGAGGCTTGCTGGATCGAAAAGCCCAGGGCGGATGAAACCCCGGATCACCCGCTGGATGGCGGAGTGGACGGGGCGGACGGCCCCACTTTCAGGGGCCATCCGCCGTCCGCCCATCCGTAACGCTGGAATTCGCGACGGTATGCGATAAATTCTCCGCCGCCCGGTGACACGGGGCGCGCATCGGTGTGGTGCGATGCCCCGGTCGCATGCGGCGCGGGGAGCATCACGCATGACAGCGGACGGTAACCAGGACCAGTCGGCGGGCGCGGTCGTGCCGCAAACAGCCGACAACCCGCGCAGCTTTTCGCTGCTCGGGGGCAACCCGGTCACCGGCGTCATTTCCCGCGGGCGGGCGGCGCTGCTGGCGCTGCTGGCCGGCTGCCTCTTCATCCTGGCGCTGAGCCTGGTGTTCCGCGAGGACAGCTTCGGCGCCACCCTGCTGCTGGAGCACACGAAGGAATCGCCCTTCCCCTATCCGTTCACCATCCAGAACCTGCTGCACATGCTGTTCTTCGTCGGCCTCGGCGAGCTTTACGTGCGCCACCGCACCGGGCGATGGGAAAAGGCGCAGCTGCGCGCGCATTTCCTGCCGGAGGACGAGGCGAGCGTGCTGCGCATCGAGGACCTCGGAGCCATCCGCCGCAAGGTCGCCAACCGTTTCGATGACGAAAACGGCTTCCTCGCCTCGCTCACCAACATGGCGATCCTGCAGCTGCAGACGACACGTTCCATCGACCAGGCGGTGAGCGTGCTCCAGACCTCGCTCTCGCTGCTCGAGAGCCGCGTCGATCTGCGCTACCAGATGGTGCGCTACCTCGCCTGGGTGATCCCGACGCTGGGCTTCGTCGGCACCGTCACGCATCTCGGCAACGCGCTGCGGCTGGTAGACCCGAACCACATGAACATCAGCAACGTCACCACGGCGCTCGCGATCGCGTTCAACACCACGCTGGTGGCGCTGATCGAGAGCGCGATCCTGGTGCTGATCCAGCACGTGGTGGAGGCGCGGGAGGAAGCGGCGGTGGGTGGCGCGGGCGAGTACTGCCTCAAGAACCTGATCAACCGGCTCTACGTCCGCTGAGGCGCGGGGACGATTCATATGGCCAGGCGCAGCCGCGAGATCAACATCTTCAACATCGCCTTCCTTGACGTCATCACCGGCGCGATGGGCGCCTTCGTGCTGATGGTGCTGCTGCTCGCGCCGTACTACTCCGGCTCCTCCGTGCAGACGCAGCAGAACCAACAGGCGGCGCAGTCGGCGGTGGCGCGCGCGCAGCGGAGCGTCCAGCAGGCGCAGGCGAGCCAGGACGGTACGGCCACGAAACAGGCGCTGCAACGGGCCCAGCGCAACCTCGCGGACGCGCAGCAGCAACTCGGCGCGCTGAGCCGCCAGCTCGACCAGCTCAGCGCGCAGAACAAGCGGCTGGCGAAGGTGGACGACGAGCAGCAGAAGCAGATCGCGCAACTCCAGCAGCAGCTCGCGCAGGCGAGCCAGCAGGCGCTGGACCGCGCGGAGCAGAACCTCGCCAGGGCCGACCAGGCAGTGCAGAGCGGTGATGTCGCGGCGCTGAGGCGGCTGCTGGCCCAGGCGCGCGCGGACCTCGCCCAGGCACGCCAGCAACTCGCCGCCCTGCAGCAGCAACTTTCCCAGGCGCAGGCGGCATTGCAACAGGAGACGCAGCGAAACGCGGCGCTCACGCAGCGGCTGCAGCAGGCGCAGCAGCAGGTTCAACAGGCGCAGCAGGCGATGCAGCAGGCACAACAGCAGCTGCAACAGGCGCAGCAGGCGAACGCGCGGCTGGAGGCGGAAAACCAGACCCTGCGGCGCCAGGTCGAGCAACTCGAGCAGGAGCTCGCGCAGGCGCGGCAGCAATCCGCCGGGCAGCAACAGATGCGCCAGGAGCGCGACCAGGCCATCGCCCAGCGCAACCAGGCGCAGAACCAGGCGGCGGCGGCGAAGAACGAGCTGTCCCAGTCCGCGGCCCTGGCCAATCAGTGGGTTCTCGCCACTTTGACCTCGACGCCCGCATGCGACAAGACGCAATTCGTGATGGTGCAGGACGGCAGTTTCAAGCCGATGCCGTCCAACTCCGTCTTTCCATCCATCAAGGACTACAACCAGCACCAGTGGAACGCCAACACGGCGGTGCCGCTCCTGGCGCAGGGCTTCCCGGGTGCGTACAGCAGCAGATTTCCCTACCAGGAGACCTGGATCCTGCCGCTGACGGAAGGCGCCTCGGAGCTGGTGGGATTGAGGGCGTTGTCCCAGCCGCCGCCTGGCTGCGTCGTTACGCTCTCGGCATATTCATGGACCCATAGGCACCCAGACGGCTCGCAGACGGAGTGGGAGTTTCCGGTCAATATGCACATGCTGATGCGCGACCAGCATTCCGTGCTCGTCCTTTCCCTTCCGCCCACCGAGGTGAAGCCTTCCGGCAACGCGAAGGCGCCGACGTATACGAACCATGCGCTCACGGCCGAGGACATTGCCCACTGGTCCAAGGCATTCCCCGATGGCGTGGGGCCCGCTCTGGTGTCGCCGGGCGTGCCGCAAGCCCAGGCGCCGGGGCCGCCGGATCTGCGCAAGCTCATGGGCCCGCCTAGCCCGAAGCCGGGGAAACCCTGATGCCCCGCCTCGTCCGCTGCATCGAGGGCCATGTTTTCGATGCCGATACGACCTCCACATGCCCCACCTGCGGCGCCACCGTCAGCCTGCAAACCGACGCGCCGGCGCAGCGCGAGCCCGCGAGGCAGGGTGGGGGAAGCGAGGGTGGCCAGGACCAGGCTGGGCGCCAGCATGGCGGCCAGTCGGCGCCGCCTCGCGCGCCGGGTGGCACGCCGAAATGGCCACTGCTCGCGGGCATCGCGGGAGCGGGCATCGGCGCACTGGCGCTGCTGTGGGTGTTCGTGCTGCGCGCGCCGCAGCCGTCCCCGCCGCCGTCCCCGGCGCCGGCGCCGAAGGTCGCCGCCGCAAAGCCCGCGCCGAAACCTACCGCTCCACCCGCGCCCGCACCCATGCCTGCACCAGCACCAACGTCCGCGCCAGCTCCCGCCGCGATGGCGCCCTCAACGCCGACGCCGCCCGCGCCCTTCCCGCTGCGCGCGATCGTGCAGGCAGCGGTGGACGCGGCGAAGCTGGACGACGCCGGACCGCGCGACGGCTACAGCATCGCCCGCTCCCTCGCGGAAAAGCTCGCCGCGGACAAAAACCCTCTGGCGCTCTACGTTCTCGCCTTCCTCCACCTCAATGGGCTGGGTGGCGAGAAAGTGGACCAGCCACTTGCGCGCCAGGAATATAACGAGGCGTTGGCCGCCGGGTACGACCCCGCGGCGGTGCAGCTCGGCCTGATGCTCGAGCACGGGCAGGGCGGGCCGGTAGACCCCGCCCGCGCGCGCCAGCTCTATCTTTTCGGGGCGGCGGCTGGCATCCAGGCCGGCGTTTACAATGCAAAACGGTTGGGCATCGGCAACGAGATTGGCCTCGCGATCGGGCAGGTCTACGCGGCGCTCTCCGGCGGCCAGACCGGCCCCGCCACGGACCAGGCCGCCACACGGCTGCGGCAGCTGATGGACACGCCGAGCATCAACGCACGCTGCGCGGCAGGCCAGCTCGAGGTGTTCGGCAGCCATTTCAATCAGGATCGACGCACGACGCTGGAGTATTTCCGCGCGGGCGCGGCGGTGGATGTCGTCGGCTGCGAGTGGGGGCTGGGCGCGCTTGCGGCACGCGACGGGCCATACCTGCCGCGCGACATGGTCGCCGCCGACGTGCTGCAGCGCCTCGCCATCCGCCACTTCCCGCCTGATGCCGTGCAGCGCAGGGAGGTCGCGGACATGGAGGCGCATATGCCCGCCGCCGACAAGGCGCTGGCCGCGGCCTATCTCGGTGACCTGGCGCTCGGGCCCACGCCCGCTCCCGCGCCCGCGGCGCCCGCCAGCGTGCCTGCCGCGCCATCGGCTTCCTGGGCCAGCGAGGCCGCGCGCTCGCCGCTGCCGCTGCGCGAGGCACTGCTCGCGACGCTGGCGACGGCGCGGGTGGACGCGGCGGCGGGGCGGAAGGACTTCGCCACCGTGCGCGCCCTCATCGAGCCGCTCGCCGCGCGCGGGAATCCGTACGCGCTCTACGGGCTCGGCATCATGCACCTGCGCGGCCTCGGGTCGGAGAAGCAGGACGACGTACTTGCCCGGCAGGATTTCCAGGCTGCCACCAAGGGCGGCTACGACCCCGCCGCACTGGACCTCGCGCGCATGCTGGACAAGGGGCTGGGCGGCCCGCCGGACGCCGCCGGTGCGGCAAAGCTCTTCATCCTCGCCGCCGCCACCGATACATACGGTGCCGACGTGGATGTGAAACGGTTGCATCTCGAGAACGAAATCGGGACGACACTGAACGAGGCCTATGCCACGCTGTACCGCGGCGCGAGCGGCCAGCATCGCGAGCAGGCCGTCGCGCGCATGAAGCAGCTTGCCGAGGCGCCGAGCCTGTTCGCGCAATGCTCCATCGGGCGGCTCGACGAGTACCAGACGCGTGGGGACGGCGCGCTGGTGACGGAGCCGGTCTTCGCCAATGACACGCCGATGGTGCTGGATTACCTGCGCCATGGCAGCGAGAGCGACCTCGGGGCGTGCGAGCAGGCATTGGGCCTGCTGGCCTCCCGCCGCGTCGGCGGCGCGCTTGCGCGCGACGACGTCACGGCGGACGTGCTGCTGCGCCTCGCCTATCGCCGCCTGCCAGCCAAGGCGCCCGAGCACGGGGAACTCGCCTCGTGGGAGGCGCGGCTCGCCAACACGGACAAGGCGATGGCGACCGCGCTGCTGCAGGGCGTGACGGCAGGTCCCTCCGGCGCACCCGAGGCTGGAAACATCGCTGAGCTGGACAGGAACTTCGCGATGATGGACTGGGTCTCGGACGCCGAGGCCGCCTTCCGCGTCAGCCTCTACAGCAACAGCGGCACGCCGGTCGTCGTGCTTTTCGCGGGGGCCGGGGTGGTCAACGACATCATCTACAGCGACGCGGTGACGGCGCTGCGCGGCAAGGCGGTTTTCGTTCTGGTCACGGACAAGAACCCGGAGGCGAATGCGCTGGAGCAGCGGTTCGGCGTGAACGGCGTCTATCCCACGGCGGTCGTTGCGAGGTTCCGTCCCAAGGGCGGCGTGAAGCTCGACCCCAGGAACCCGGTGATCAACCCGCCGATACAGACGGACATCGTCGGACGGCAGGCGGGCGGCAACGTCACCGGCTTCATCGCGCGGACCCTGGGGCAGAAATAGCTGGGCGTTCAGCCATCGCCTCCGCGCCGGTGAGCAAGTCGAGCAGCTCGGACGTGATCTCCGCCTGCCGCGCATCGCGTTCCTCGGCCTCCAGCCCCGAGAGCTTGCGGGTGACGTTCTCGTGCGCGGCGGCCATGGCGGCGAAACGGGCGGCGTTTTCGCTCGCGATGGAATCGATCGCGGCCTCGGTCAGCAGCGCGAAGACGTACTCGGCGACGAGCTTTTCCAGCAGCGGCGAGGGTGGCAGGTTGTGCAGCGGCACCTGGCGCGGCTGCGACGGCGCGCCCGCCAGCGTGGTCACGTCAAGCGGCAGCAGCTGTCGTTGCGCGATCGCGACGGCGTGGCCCTGGCGTGTGCGGGCGAACATTACCTCCGCGCGCGCCACCTCGCCGCCGGCGATGCGTGCATAAAGCTCGTTTGCGAGGCGGCTCGCCGTCCCGGGTGCCGCGGCGGGGCGGGTCGCCATCGGCCAGGACCAGGCGATGGCATGCCCATGCTCCGCCGCCAGCGCCGCGCCACGGGTGCCGAGCACGAGGAGCGCGTCGCCCTTCGCCAGCACGCGTTCCGCCGCCTCCAGCATGCGTTCGTTGAAGCCGCCGACGAAGCCGTGCTCGGCCATGCACAGCACCAGCGCGCGTTTGCCATGCCCATCGCGCGGTGCCTCCGGCCGCGGCATCAGCAGCAGCGCGCCACCGATGGCGCCGGCCATGGAGGCGGCGTAGGCGCGCGCACCCTCCAGCGCCTTCTGCGATTCCTGCACGCGCATACCGGCAAGCGAGCGCATGGCACCGACGATGTTGAGCAGTTCGCCCATGTTGGCGATGCGGCCCCGGACTTCCGAAAGCCGCGTCATGGTGCCGCCTGGGCTGGTGTGACCGTGCGCGCCAGTTCGGCGAGGCTGTCGCGCAGGCTCGCGCGCGCATCCGGTGAGAGTGGCTGCGCGTCATCGGCGAGTGCCGCGACTTCAGGGTGACGTTGCCGCAGCCAGTCGGCGAGCCGTTGCCGGAACGCACCGATACGCTCCAGCGGCACGGAGTCCAGCACGCCATCGGCCAGCGCCGCGAGCAGGGCCACTTCCTCACCCAGCGAGAGCGGCGCGAATTGCGGCTGGCCGAGGGTGGCGCGGATGCGCTGGCCGTGCGCGATGATCTTGCCGGTGCGCTCGTCCACCATCGTGCCGAAGCGGGTGAAGACCTCGAGCTCCAGGAACTGCGCGTATTCCAGGCGCAGGCTTTCCGAGAGCACCTTCAGCGCCGGCGCTTGCGTCTTGGCGCCGACGCGCGAGACGCTCTTGCCGACATCGACGGCGGGCTTCTGGTCCTCGTAAAACAGGCGTGGCTCGAGGTAGATCTGTCCGTCCGTGATTGAGATGAGATTGGTGGGAATGAAGGCGCTGATGTTGCCGGCCTGTGTTTCCGCGATGGGCAGTGCCGTGAGCGAGCCGCCGCCACGCTCCGGCGCCAGCCTCGCCGCGCGCTCCAGCAGGCGGGAGTGGATGTAGAAGATGTCGCCGGGATAGGCTTCCCGCCCCGGCGGGCGGCGCAGCAGCAGCGAGACCTGGCGGTAGCTAGCGGCATGCTTGGTGAGATCGTCCAGCACCAGCAGCACGTCCCGCCCGCGCCCCATGAAATATTCCGCCATCGTACAGGCTGCATAGGGGGCGAGCCATTGCAGGCCGGGTGGGGCGTCCGCCTCACCCACCACGACGATGCAACGTTCCGGTGCGCCATGGGTGCGGATGGCCTCGATCACGCGCACGACGGCGGACGCCTTCTGCCCGATCGCGGCATAGACGCTGATTACGTCGTTGGATTTCTGGTTGATGATGGCATCGACACCGATCGCAGTCTTGCCGGTTTCGCGGTCGCCGATGATGAGCTCGCGCTGGCCGCGGCCGAGCGGGATCATCGCGTCGATAACCAGCAGCCCGGTCGCGAGCGGACGCGTCACCAGCGCGCGGTCCACGATGGCCGGGGCGCGCTGTTCCACGGGCATCGGCACGGTGTTCGCGATCGGGCCTTTGTCATCCAGCGGCGCGCCGAGCGCGTCTACCACGCGGCCGAGCAGCGCCTCGCCCACCGGCACGCTCGCGACCTCCCCGGTACTGCGCACGATGCCGCCGGCGGCGACGGCGGTGGGTTCCCCGAGCAGGACACAGCCGATTTCCGTTTCGCCCAGGTCCACCGCGAGCCCGCGCACGCCGCCCTCGAACACCAGCAGCTCGTCGAGCCGGGCGTGGTCGAGGCCGGAGACCATCGCAACCCCGTCGCCGATGCGCTCCACACGACCTATTTGCTCGAGATCCGGAACGAATGGCGCCGCGGCCAGGCGTTGCCGGCTCGTCGCCGCCCAGCTGCGCAGAGACTCAACGATGCTCGTCATGCGATGCCAGTTCAGCGCGTGCGGTCTCCACGGCATGGCGCCAGGAGAAGCGCAGGATCGCGCCAGGGAAGGTGAGGTCCGCGCCCGCGACCAGCACGGGGTCGGCGGCAAAGCGAATCTCCGCCGTGGTGCCGAGCGCCTGACGCAGCCGATCGCGCCATGTCGCGGCGGCCTGGGGCGCCAACACGCTTGCCGTCGCCACGCGCAGCGTTGCTCCGTCGCCGAGCTGGCGTCCCAGAGCCGCGCGCTCGGTCTCGGGCAGGGCTGCGAGATGCGCCTCGATGCGCTCGATCCACGCTTCCGCGCGCAGGCGCTCGGGGATGTCCGCGAGCAGCCGTTGCGCGAACGAAATGCCGAGGTCGAGTGCCAGGGTGCGTGCCTCCGCGAGCGCCGCGTCCCGCTCGTCGGCGAGTGTTCTGCGGGTTGCCTCCGCGAGCGCCGCGGCGTCTTGCTCTGCGCGGGCGCGGGCTGCCTCGGCCATGGCCCGCGCCTCAGCCGCGGCCGCGCGCAGGGCCGCCTCCCGCTCGGCCGCGATCCCGGCGCGCTTGGCATCGAGTTCGGCGAGACGCGCTGTTGCCTTCTCGCTGGCCTCCTTCGCCGCGTCGAGCTCGCGGCGTATGGCCGCCTTGCGGGCATCGATCGCGGCGAGCACCGGCTTGTAGAGGAAGCGGTGCAGCAGCCAGACCAGGATCGCGAAATTCAGGGTCTGGAGCGCGATCGTCCACACGTCTGGGTGCATCGATCAGCCGACGTAGGGGTTGGCGAAGAGCAGCAGCAGGGCGATGACGAGGCAGTAGATCGCCATGGTCTCGATCATCGCAAGGCCGACGAAGAGCGTGCGGGAGATGGTACCGGATGCCTCGGGCTGGCGTGCGATCGCGTCCATCGCCGCGGCGACCGCGCGCCCCTCCGCGAGCGCCGGGCCGATCGAGCCAACGGCCACCGCGATGACCGCGCCGATGATTGAGACAAGCTTGGGGTCCATGGAACCTCCTTATGAATGCGGAACGTCTCCGGTCGCCGCGGCGATGAAGACGGCAGCGAGAACGGTGAAAATGTAGGCCTGCACGATGCCCACCAGGATCTCGAGCGCCATCAGCGGGATCGGCACGAACAGCCCGGCCAGCGCCAGTACCAGGCCGAGAATGAACTCGCCGCTCATCACGTTGCCAAAAAGGCGCACCATCAGCGAGAAGGTGCGCGTTATTTCCGAAAGTATATTGAGCGGCAGCATGATCAGCTTCGGCTCGGCAAAGCTCGCGAGGTAGCCGCGAAGCCCGCGGGCGCGGACGCCGAAGTAGTGGACGGAAAAGAACACGATCAGGGCAAGTGCCGCCGGTGTCTCGATGCGCCCGGTTGGCGCCTCCACGCCGGGCAGCACGCCGGAGAGGTTCGCGACCACGAGGTAAATGAAGAGCGTGCCGAGCAGCGACAGGAATGGGCGCGGGTCGCGGCGCGTGACGTCCGCGATCTGGTCGAGGATGCCGGTCACGATACTCTCCAGTACCGCCTGGCGGTTGTCCGGCAGCGAGGCGAGGCGGCGCGTTGCCCAGCGGCAGACGAGTGCCAGTGCTGCCATGATGATCCAGGTGGTGACCACGGGCCGCGTGATCGTAATGAAACCGAGATGAAAGAGTGGTGCGCTGGTGAGCGGGGAGGCGGCCATCAGCCGGTGCTCCGTTCCAGCCGCAGCGAGAGCGCGCGGGCGACGAGGATGCCGGCGAGGGCCGCGAGCAGCGGTGCCGCGCCCAGCCGAGCCGCCAGCAGCAGGAAGAGCACGGCGCCGCCTATGCGCCCCAGCGTGAGCGCGAGCGGCGCGAGCCATCCCGCGCCGGAGACCAGCAGCACGCTACAGCGCCGCAGTGCCGCGAAATACAGCATGCCAGCCAGCACCCCGGCGAGCGCCATCAGGGCCGTGAGTTCCGGGTGGGTGAGCCAGGTGTGGGTCATTCGCCGTGCATCCTCCGCCAGGCAAGGTTGCAGCCGATCGCGAGCCCCGCGACCAGCAGGCCGAGGGTCCAGAAGATGCCGCCGTGGAAAATCCGGTCCAACCAGCGGCCGACGAAGATGCCGGCGAGCGTCGGAAGCACGATGGTCCAGCCCAGCGTGCCGATCATCGCGAGGTTCTGGCCGATGGAGCGCTCGCCCTCGCGCTGCCAGCGTTCGCGGCGTTCCTGGCGCTGGCGGATGGCCTGTTCCAGATACTTGTGGTTATCCGGCCGCGGCGTCATGAACTGTCCTCCCCCGCGCCGGGCACGTGTGGCACGGGCGCGGAACGTTCCGGGCGCAGGAAGCGGTAGATGCGCCGGATCGCCGCGAGGTAGAGGCGCTGGGCGTCGGTGCGGGCGCGGGCCTCCTCCTCGGCGCCGCGGTGGAAGCGGGCGAGCACCTCGGTTCGCAGACGTTGCAGATCGTCATCGGCAACCGCCTCGCGCGTGGCGATGCTGATGGCTTCGCCGCCACGCACGGCCAGCATGCCGCCGCGCACCGCGACGTGGTGTTCTGCCCCCGCCGCGTCGCGCCAGGTGACGACGGAGATGGCAAGTGCGGTCAGGAAATCCGCGTGCCCGGAGAGGATGCCGAAGGCACCGGTCTCGTCCTCCGCGCGCAGGTGCGCCACGTCCCCCGCCTGCACGGCGACGGCGAGCGGGGTTGCGACGGTGAGCCTCATGGCGGGGCGCCCGTGCGCTCGCGCGCCCGTGCCTGGCCGATGGCGCCGATCATGTAGAGGGAGGATTCGGCCCACTCGTCCGCCTCGCCGTCCAGGATCGCGCGGCAGCCGGCGAGCGTGTCCGCGATCTCCACCGTGTGTCCCTCCTTGCCGGTGAAGGCGACGGTGACCATGAAAGGCTGGGTGAGGAAGCGCATCAGCCGCCGCGCCCGCTTGACCGCCTGGCGGTCCGCGGCGCTGAGTTCCTCGATGCCGAGCAGGGCGATGATCTCCTGCAGGTCACGGTAGTGCGCGATGGTGCGGCGCACCTCCTGCGCGATGCGGTAATGCGCCTCGCCCACCAGGCGTGGGTCCAGCAGGGTGGAGGTGGAGGCGAGCGGATCCACCGCCGGGTACATCGCCTCGCTCGCCATCTCGCGCGAGAGCACGATGGAAGAATCGAGGTGGCTGAAGATCTCGGCGACCGCCGGATCGGTGAAGTCGTCGGCCGGCACGTAGACTGCCTGGATCGAGGTGATCGCGGCGCCGGCGACGGAGGCGATGCGCTCCTCGAGTTCCGCGATCTCGCTGGCGAGCGTCGGTTGGTAGCCGACGCGCGAGGGCAGGCGCCCGAGCAGGCCCGAGACTTCGCCACCCGCCTGCACCAGGCGGTAGACGTTGTCGATCAGCAACAGCACGTTCTCGTGCTTCTCGTCACGGAAATACTCGGCGATGGCGAGTGCCGTGAGCCCCGCCCGCCAGCGCGCGCCCGGCGGCTCGTTCATCTGCCCAAACACGAGGGCCGTGCGCGCCAGCACGCCGGACTGTTTCAGCTCCAGCAGCAGCTCGTGCCCCTCGCGCGAGCGCTCGCCGATGCCGGCGAAGACGGAGATACCGGCATGGCGCTCCACCGTGGTGCGGATCAGTTCCATGATCAGTACGGTCTTGCCGACGCCGGCGCCGCCGAACATCGCCGCCTTCCCTCCCTTCACCAGCGGGGCGAGCAGGTCGATCACCTTGATGCCGGTGTGGAAGATCTCCTGCGCGGCGCCGAGCCGTGCGAGCGGCGGCGCGCGCGCGTGGATCGGGCGCAGGGGGGTGTCCGGGGGCAGCGCGGCACCCCGGTCCGCGGGCCGGCCGGTCGCGTCAAGCAGGCGGCCGAGCACGGCATTGCCCACCGGCACGCGGATGGGGCCGCCGAGCGCGGTGGCGGCGGCACCCCGGCGCAGCCCCGCGGTCTCGCCCAGCGCCACGGCCCGGACGGTCGCGGCGTCGAGGTGCTGTTGCACCTCCGCCAGCAGCGGGGTGGCATGGTCGCGCGCGATGGCGATCGCCTCGTTGAGCGCTGGCAGGGCGGCGCCGGCGAAGCGGACATCCACCACCGAGCCGTGGACGGCGGCGAGATGGCCCGGGGCCGGTGCCTCGCGTGATGTGTCCGCCATCACCTCCTCGTCCGTGGGGGCGCGGCCGGCACGCGCCGCCGCCAGCGCAGCAAGCCGCAGGAGGGTCCGGGCGTCCATGACGTGAGTCAACCGCGCGGCAGGCGCGCGGCCGGCGCCCTGGCCCCGTTACGGAGAGTTCAGGGAGTTTTCAGGCGCAACGGGGCTTGAGCCCGCCTGGCATAAGCTGGCCGTAAGTCGTTGCTGGTAGGCCCTGCGCATCCCATTCAGAGCCGTGAGCATGACGCCCCGCCGCACCACACTTCTCCTTGGAACCGCCCTGGCCACCGCGTTGCTGGTGCCGCTTTCCGCCTCCGCGCAAACGCACGGCGCCGGGCCGCGCTACCGCGACGGCACCTATGTCGGGCCCACCTACAGCGCCTATTACGGCTACGTGCAGGCCGAGGCGATGGTCCGTGGCGGGCACATCGTGGAGGTGCGGGTGCTGCGCTATCCCTCCGACCGCATCACCAGCCGGCGCATCGCCGAGCGCTCGCTGCCGTACCTGGAGCGGGAGGTGATCCGCGCGCAGAGCGGGCGCATCTATGGCGTCTCCGGCGCAACGCTCACCAGCCGCGCCTTTATCAACTCCATCGACGGCGCGCTGCGCCGCGCCACGTACTGACCGGGGAAGACGGTGGAGGCGACGCGCTTCCTCATGGGCATGCCCGTCACCGTGGACGTACCGCGCGGCACGGCGGTGGTGATCGAGGCCGCGTTCGCGCGCTTCGCCGCGATCGAGGCGCGGTTCAGCCCGTTCCTGCCGGAGAGCGAGGTGGTGCGGTTCAACGCGCTGCGCCTTGCGCCGGACGAGCCGAGCGAGGAGTTGCGCGAGGTGCTGGCGCTGGCCGAGCGCACGCGCCGGCAGACGGACGGTTATTTCGACATCGCGCGGCCGGACGGGTTCCTCGATCCTTCCGGCATCGTGAAGGGCTGGGCGATCCGCGAGGTGGCGCGTCTCATCGAATTGGGGGGCTTCGCCGACTACCTGGTGGACGCGGGCGGGGACATCCAGTGCCGGGGCAAGGCGCCCGATGGCGCGCCCTGGCGCATCGGCATCCGCAACCCGTTCGACGCGATGGAGATCGTCAAGATCGTGGCGCCTGGGGAGCACGGCATCGCCACCTCCGGCACCGCCGCGCGCGGCCAGCATATCTACGACCCGCACGAGCCGGCGCGGGAGCTCTCGCGCGTGCTCAGCATCACCGTGATCGGGCCGGACGTGCTGGAAGCCGATCGTTTCGCCACCGCCGCGTTCGCGATGGGCGAGGACGGCATCGGCTTCATCGAGGCGCAGCCGGGCCTCGAGGGCTATCTCATCGGCGCCGATCGGGTCGCCGTGCAGACCACCGGCTTTCGGGAGTTTGTCGTGTCATGACGCGCGGAGTGAACCTGCCATGAAGGTCGGACCGGATCTTGCCGTGACGCGGCTGGTCGACGCGGTGCTGAACCACGTCACCATGTACCGCCTGGTGCTCGCCTACACGGCGGGGCTGCTGCTACTCGCCTTCCTGCTCGGCTTCGCGCAACTGGTGCCGCAGGACCCGACGGCGCTCGCGTTCTCGGCCGTCGTGATCTTCGGCACGTGCTGGCTCACCAACCGCCTTTTCGCCGCGGTGCTGCGCGTGCCGGCGAATATGGAATCCTACGCCATCACGGCGGTGATCCTGATCCTGCTCTATTCGCCCGTCACCGCGAAGGACGCGGCCGGCGTCGCCGGGCTCGTGGTCGCATCCGTTGTGGCCATCGCCTCGAAGTTCCTCATCGCTCCGGGCCGCAAGCACATCTTCAACCCGGTCGCGGCCGGGGCCACCGCGGCGGCGCTGCTGCTGGGCCAGCCGGCGACGTGGTGGGTGGGCGGCAACCTGGTGATGCTCGCGCCGGTGCTGCTGGGCGGCCTGCTCGTCGTGCGCAAGGTGAAGCAGTTCGACACGCTCGGCGTCTATATCGTTGCCAACCTCGCGCTGACGCTGGCGACCACGCCGCTCTCCATGATGGGGATGGCGCTGAACCAGACCTTCCTGTCCTCGCCGCTGCTCTTCGCCGGCTTCGCGATGCTGACGGAGCCGCTGACGGCAGCCCACGGCAAGCGCTCGCGCCTGGTGTTCGGGGCCATCGTCGGCGCCGTGTCCTCGGCCAATTTCCACCTGGGCAGCTTCTATCCCACGCCGGAGATGGCATTCCTGGCCGGCAACCTGTTCGCCTGGGCGGCGACGCCGAAGGGGCGCTTCCGCCTCACGCTGCTGCGCATCGAGAAGATGGCGACGGGCTGCTACGACTTCGTGTTCCAGCCGGACCGGGAGCTGGCGTTCGAGGCGGGGCAGTACATCGACTGGACGCTGGATGTGCCGGTGCCGGACAACCGCGGCAACCGGCGCACCTTCACGATCGCCTCCGCACCGGGGGAGAAGGAGCTGCGGCTGGGCGTGAAGTTCCACCCCGATCCCAGTGCCTTCAAGCGCACGCTGGCGGCGCTGCAGCCGGGGGACGTGGTCTATGCCTCCCACATCGCCGGGCACTTCACGCTGCCGCGTAACCCCGGGGAGAAGCTCGCCTTCCTCGCCGGCGGCATCGGCGTCACGCCGTTCCGATCCATGGTGGAGGAGATGGTGCGCCGCGGCGAGCCGCGCGACGTGGTACTGCTGTACGGCAACAACAAGCTGTCCGACATCGCCTATGTGGACGTTTTCCACGAGGCGGCGCGGAAGATCGGCATGCGCACCGTCTACGCCGTGGCCGAGCCGGAAGAGGATGGCTACGACATCCATCGTGGCTTCATCGACGAGGCGCTGATCCGCCGCGAGATCCCGGACTGGCGGGAGCGGGTGTTCTACATCTCCGGCCCGCGCGGCATGGTGGTGCGATTCGAGCGCGCGCTGCGTGCCCTGGGCGTGCCGCGGAGCCAGATCAGGACGGATTTTTTTCCAGGGTTTGCGTAGGGGCGGGGTTGGGGAGCGCGCGAACGTGAGCCGGCGCCGCGCACCCCAGCCTCGCGGCTTCGGCGGTTGTCGCTGGGCCTGTGCGCGCCTATCACGCGAAGCCCAACAACGAAACGCCAGGAACCATGAACAACCCGCCGTCCAATCCGCCGAGGGGACGCCTTTTCTTCGCCAACCCGGGCCCGACCAACATCCCGGACTCCATCCTCCGCGCGATGCATCACGCGACGGTGGACTTCATGTCCGAGGACTTCCTCAAGATCTACGACGAGTGCAGCGAGGGGCTGAAGCGCGTGCTGCGGACGAGGCAGCACCTCTTCTACTACACTGGCTCCGGCCACGCGGCGTGGGAAGCCTCGCTCGTCAACCTGTTCTCCCCGGGCGACAAGCTGCTGATCGTCGAGAGCGGCTATTTCTCCGACCATTGGGCGAAGATGGCCCAGGGGCTCGGCCTCGTCGTCGAGCAGGTGGGCGCGGACTGGCGCCGGGGCGTGGAGCTTGCCGCCGTGCGCGCGGCCCTCACGGCCGATACATCCCACACCATAAAGGGTATTTGCGTCGTCCATAACGAGACCGCGACCGGCGCCACGCTGCCGCTGCCCGAGTTCCGCAAGGCGCTCGACGAGACGAAGCACCCGGCGCTGTTCCTGGTGGACACCATCTCCTCGCTCGGCTCGATCGAGCTTCGCATGGACGACTGGGGCATCGACTGCGTCGTCGGCGGCTCGCAGAAGGGGCTGATGCTGACGACCGGGCTCTCCTTCACCGGCGTTTCGGAGAAGGCGATGGCGGCGCACAAGACCTCCAGGCTGCCGAAGCACTACTTCAACTGGACGCTGATGCTGGAGCGCCGGCACAAGAGCTTCATCGGCACGGTTCCCATCAGCTTCTTCTACGGGCTCAAGGAAGCGCTGCGGCTGATCGAGGAGGAGACGCTGGAAGGCGTCTGGGCCCGCCACAGCCGGCTCGCGGAGGCGACGCGCCGCGCGGTGCGCCACTGGTCCGGCAACAACGGGCCGGCGCTGTTCACCACCGACCCGAGCCGCCACTCGGATTCCGTCACCGCCGTGAAGATGCCGGAGGGGCACGACGCGGAGGCGGTGCGCCGCACCGCCTATGAGCGGTTCCGCGTCTCGCTCGGCGGCGGGCTGGGGCCGCTCGGCGGGCAGGTGTTCCGCATCGGCCATCTCGGCGACCTCAACGAGCCGATGATCCTGGGCACGCTCGCCGCGGTGGAGATGTCGCTCGCCGCCAACAGCGTGCCGCATACGTCCGGCGGCATCAACGCGGCGATGAGCTACCTCACCGAGACCACGCCGGTCACAAAGGCGGCCTGAGGCGATGCCGGACGAAGCCCTCCTCGCCCGGCTGCAATCGGCGGTGGAGGAGGGCTGGCAGCGCCAGCTCGCCTGGCTGCAGACGCTGGTGCGCTTCCCCAGCCTGCGCGGACAGGAGGCGCCGTGCCAGGACTGGATCGCGCGCGAGTTCGCAGCGCGGGGCTGGAGCGTCGATCGCTACACGCTGGCCGACGTCGCGATGGACCACCTGCCGGGGTTCTCGCCGGTGATGGACACGGACTACGCCCGCGCCGTGCAGGTGGTGGGCACGATCCGCGCACGCGATCCCGGCGCTGGCCGCAGCCTCGTCTTGCAGGGCCATGTGGACGTGGTGCCCGCGGGACCCGCGGAGATGTGGACCGACCCGGCCTTCGACCCCGTGATCCGCGGCGAGTGGATGAACGGGCGCGGCGCCCACGACATGAAGCAGGGCGTCTCGGCGATGGTGTTCGCGCTCGACGCGCTTGCCGCCTGCGGACTGGCGCCGGCGGGGGACGTGTTCGTCGAGACGGTGACGGAGGAGGAGAGCACCGGCAATGGCGCGCTCTCCACCCTCGCGCGCGGCTACCGGGCGGAGGCGTGCCTGATCCCGGAGCCCACCGGCAACACCATCACGCGCGCGCATGTCGGCGTGATGTGGTTCCGGCTGCGGGTACGGGGCGTGCCGGTGCACGTGGCGACGGCGCAGACCGGCAGCAACGCCATCATGTCCGCCTGCCACCTGTTGCAGGCGCTGTACGGGCTCACGGCCGAGATCAACAACAGGGCGCGCGAACACGAGCTGTTCAAGCTCGTTCAGGACCCGGTGAAGTTCAATCCCGGCGTGATCCGAGGCGGCGACTGGGCGAGCTCCACGCCGGCCTGGTGCGAGGTGGATTGCCGCATCGGCCTGCTGCCGGGCACCAGACTGGAGGACGCGCGCGCGGAGGTGGAGCGTTGCGTGGCGGAGGCGGCGCGGGGCGACGGGTTCCTCGCCAACAACCCGCCGGAGGTGGTCTGGAACGGCTTCCAGGCGGATGGCTACGTGCTGGAGCCCGGCTCGGAGGCCGAGCGGGTGCTCGGGCAGGTGCACGAGGCAGTGTTCCAGGCGCCGATGCAGGCGCGCCTGGCGACAGCGGTCAACGACACGCGATTCTACGGGCTCTATTACGGCATGCCGGCGCTTTGCTACGGCCCGGGCGGGCAGGGGGCGCATGCCTTCGACGAGCGCGCCCACCTGCCGACGCTGAAGCAGACGACGCTGGCGATCGCGGCCTTTATCGCCGACTGGTGCAGCACGCGCGCATTGGTCCCTGAGCGCTAGCTCCGACGGCGATCCGGCGCGGGCGGCGCGCTTCGCGCGCCGCTTTACTCGCCGGCGCGCATTCTCCGGGACGACGGGCGAGTCTCGCTTATGACAACCGCGAGTCGGGTGGCTGTGCGTTGCGGGGAACCTGTGGACGACTCTTGGCACCCCCTGGGCGGGGGGTCCGGAAGAGTGTATGTTCAGGTTCTGTTCGCCTAACCGGCGAGGGGGATTGCGGCACTTCTGTGGCCGCGATGCATCACCTGGGGCCGAACCCGGTGCTGCGCCGCTACATCTAGTGTCATTTGAGTTGACGGCCGCAACCCGTTGGGCAGGATACGGGAATTGGAGACCGACCGTGGGGGATCAGATCGTGCTCGACGCCGTACAGATGCAAGGACGCTTTCAGGTTCGCGTGGACCGCTCCCGCGATGCGCTACTGACCGATTTCGGCCGCGCGACCCTTGGTGACCGCTATCTCCTGCCAGGCGAATCTTACCAGGACCTGTTCGCGCGTGTCGCTTCCTACTACGGGGACGACCCGGCGCATTCGCAGCGCCTCTACGACTATATGTCGCGGCTGTGGTTCATGCCGGCGACGCCGGTACTTTCCAACGGCGGCACGGAGCGCGGCCTGCCGATCTCCTGTTTCCTGAACGAGGCGTCGGACAGCCTCGATGGCATCGTGGGGCTGTGGAACGAGAATGTGTGGCTCGCCTCCAAGGGCGGCGGCATCGGTTCCTACTGGGGCAATCTGCGCTCCATCGGCGAGAAGGTCGGGCAGAACGGCAAGACCTCCGGCGTCATCCCCTTCATCCGGGTGATGGACAGCCTGACGCTCGCGATCAGCCAGGGCTCGCTGCGGCGTGGCT
This sequence comes from uncultured Pseudomonadota bacterium, assembly GCA_963764465.1. Lineage (GTDB taxonomy): Bacteria > Pseudomonadota > Alphaproteobacteria > Acetobacterales > Acetobacteraceae > JAJXXT01. The sequence continues at coordinate 28,102 of CAVXSO010000003.1, forward strand.
CGGCCGCCGTTTACCTGCCGCTGTCGCACCCCGAGATCGAGGAGTTCGTGGAAATGCGCCGCCCCACCGGCGGCGACCCGAACCGCAAGGCGCTCAACCTGCATCACGGGGTGCTGGTGCCGGACGCGTTCATGCGCGCGGTGGAGGCGGACGAGCCATGGGCGCTGACCTCGCCGAAGGACGGCTCCATCGTGCGCAGCATCTCCGCGCGCTCGCTGTGGATCCGCATCCTCACCTCGCGCATCGAGACGGGCGAACCGTACCTTATTTTCTCCGACCACGTGAACCGCGCGCGGCCGGAACATCACAAGCTCTCGGGGCTGGAGGTGAAGACCTCCAACCTGTGCTCCGAGATCATGCTGCCGACGGGAATCGACCAGCACGGGCGGCAGCGCACGGCGGTGTGCTGCCTTTCCTCGCTCAACCTCGAGGCCTGGTTCGAGTGGCACCAGAACCCGATGTTCATCGAGGATGTGATGCGCTTCCTCGACAACGTGCTGCAGGACTTCATCGACCGCGCGCCGGACGGGATGGAGCGGGCGCGCTACTCCGCGATGCGCGAGCGCTCCGTGGGGCTCGGCGTGATGGGGTTCCATTCCTTCCTGCAGTCGCTCTCGGTGCCGTTCGAGAGTGTGATGGCGAAGGTGTGGAACAAGCGCATGTTCGCCCACGTCCGCGCCGGGGCTGATGCGGCTTCGAGGCGTCTTGCCGAGGAGCGCGGGCCGTGCCCGGATGCCGCGGAATACGGCATGATGGAGCGGTTCTCGCACAAGATGGCGATCGCGCCGACCGCCTCGATCTCGATCATCGCCGGCAACGCGAGCCCCGGGATCGAGCCGATCGCGGCCAACGTGTTCCTGCAGAAGACGCTGTCCGGCAGCTTCACGGTGCGCAACCGGCATTTGCAGAAGCTGCTCGCGGAGCGGGGGCAGGACACGGACGAGGTCTGGTCCGCGATCACGCTCAACAAGGGCAGCGTGCAGAACCTGCCGTTCCTCACGGAGGACGAGAAGGCGGTCTACAAGACCGCGTTCGAGCTCGACCAGCGCTGGGTGGTGGAGCACGCGGCGGACCGTACGCCGTTCATCTGCCAGAGCCAGTCGATCAACGTGTTCCTGCCGGCCAACGTGCACAAGCGCGACCTGCACCAGATCCACTTCATGGCGTGGAAACGCGGCGTGAAGTCGCTCTATTACTGCCGCAGCCTGTCCATCCAGCGCGCCGACGCGGTGAGCGAAAGGGCAATCCGCCCCGACGAGATCGTGCAGCGCCCTGCCAACGATGCGGCACCCGAACTCCCGCTCACCGTCGCTGCAAAGCCCACCACCGATTACGAGGAGTGCCTGGCCTGCCAGTAAGGCGGCCGGCGTGAAGCTCGCCGGCGTCTATCCCTACCTCGTCTCGCCCGTCGATCGTGACGGGGAGGTGATGGAGGAACCGCTTCGCCACCTCGTGGCGCACCTGATCGATGCCGGCGTTCACGGGCTTACGCCCTTGGGCAGCACGGGCGAGTTTGCCTATCTCGGCTGGGCGCAGAAGCGGCGGATCGTCGAGATCGTGGTGGCCGAGGCGGCGGGGCGGTTGCCCGTCGTTGCTGGCGTCGCCTCGACGTCGACGCATGAGGCGGTGCTGCAGACCGAGGCGCTGGTGGCAGCCGGCGCGGACGCCATCCTCGCCATCCTGGAAGCCTATTTCCCCATCGGCGAGGAGGGCGTGGAGGCGTATTTCCGCGCCATCGCGAAGGCGGCGAGGGGGCGGACCGTGGTGCTCTACACCAACCCGCAATTCCAGCGCTCGGACCTGTCGCTGCCGGTGATCGAGCGGCTCAGCCATGTGGATAACATCGGCTACATCAAGGATGCCTCGACCAACACCGGGCGGTTGCTCTCGATCATCGAGCGCACGAAGGGCCGGATGGAGGTGTTCTCGGCCTCCGCCCACATTCCCGCCTGCGTGATGATGATCGGCGGCGTCGGCTGGATGGCGGGGCCGGCCTGCATCGTGCCCACGCAGAGCGTGCGGCTCTACGAGGCGGCCAGGCGTGGCGACTGGACGGCGGCGATGGAGATGCAGCGGCCGCTGTGGCGGGTGAACGAGATCTTCGCGAAATTCTCGCTCGCCGCCTGCATCAAGACGGCGCTCAACCTGCAGGGCTTTGCGGTGGGCGAGCCGGTGCCGCCGCAGGCGCCGCTCGGCGAGGCGGCGCGCGAGGAGATCGCCGCCGTGCTGCGGAGCGTGGGGGCGCTTTAGGGGCTTTCAGCCGAAGACGTCCTCGCGCGGCACCCAGGCATCCCCCGCCTTGCGGTAGCGGCGCTTCACCGCGGCCCAGGCGATGCGGTGGGCGCGTTCCTCCAGCGCATCGGGCGGAAGGGCGCGGTAGCGGGCCCAGGCGTTGTTGAAGGCGGCGCGGAAGATTTCCTGCGCGTGTTCCGGCAGATGCGCGCGCAGCGACTCCGGCAGGTCGTCGATGGTGGGGTATGGCATGGCGGACCGTCCCCGCGGCGGTTCATGTAGCTTATCACGCCTTGCCCGCGGCCGCGCCGATGCGGCGCTCTGACCGCGTCGAACGCCAGATATTGTGGAGAGAGGCCAATCCAACCCACATTATGTTGTGAAGCGTGTCATCCCTTCCTTGCGGCGCGCGGCATGGTGGCTTAAGTCGGCAGCGGAGGTTCGAGAATCGCCATGCCCGATATCGCCACGCCCGCCATTGCCGCGCCCGACGAGAAGCCCGTGATCTTCGGCCTGCTGACCGAGAACCCGGTCTACAAGCCGTTCCGCTACCCCTGGGCCTACGAGGCCTGGCTCACGCAGCAGCGCGTCCACTGGCTGCCGGAGGAAGTGCCGCTCGCGGACGACGTGAAGGACTGGCACCGCAACCTGACGGACGCGGAACGCAACCTCCTCGCCCAGATCTTCCGCTTCTTCACGCAGGCGGATGTCGAGGTGAACAACTGCTACATGAAGCACTACAGCCGGGTCTTCAAACCGACCGAAGTGCTGATGATGCTCTCGGCGTTTTCCAACACCGAAACGATCCACGTGGCCGCCTACAGCCACCTGCTCGACACGATCGGCATGCCGGAGATCGAGTACCAGGCCTTCCTCCGCTACAAGGAGATGAAGGACAAGTACGACTACATGCAGTCCTTCAACGTGGACAGCAAGCACGAGATCGCGAAGACCCTCGCTGCGTTCGGGGCTTTTACGGAAGGGCTGCAGCTGTTCGCGTCCTTCGCGATCCTGCTGAATTTCCCGCGCTTCGGGAAGATGAAGGGCATGGGGCAGATCATTTCGTGGTCGGTACGGGATGAGACGCTGCACTGCCTCTCGGTGATCCGGCTGTTCCGCACCTTCGTGCAGGAGAACCCGGAGATCTGGACCGAGGAGCTGAGGCGCGAGATCTACCTTACTTGTGCCACGATCGTGGACCACGAGGACTCGTTCATCGACCTCGCCTTCGAGTCCGGCGCGGTCGAGGGGCTCAACGCCGCGCAGGTGAAGCAGTACATCCGCTACATCGCGGACCGCCGTCTGACCCAGCTCGGCCTGGAGACGCTGTTCAAGGTGGACCGCAACCCGCTGCCCTGGCTCGACGAGATGCTCAACGCGGTCGAGCACGCCAACTTCTTCGAGAACCGGGCGACCGAGTATAGCAAGGCCTCCACGGCGGGCACGTGGGAGGAAGCGTTCGCCTCAATCTCACAACCTGAGGCTGTAGCGGCCGGTTGACGACGTGGTAACGCCCGCCACGCTGTCGATTTTTTTACATTTTTGCTCGCCATGGCCACGAAACTTGATCTACAAGAGTTGACCATCGTCGCGAATCGCCTAACGCGACGCGCGAAAACACGAACGGAAAGGCGTATTGCTACGATGTGGTCGAGTTTCAACCTTCGGGTGGTTCGAAAAGCCACCGCGCGGCATGGCCGGACGGGCTGACGCGATGGAAGGGACCACACCGGATGTGACGGACAACGAGGGGCTTGTCCGTGAAACCGGTCAGGGGGGCGTTGCCCCCCGATACAGCCGTCGCCTTTCCGACAAGATCCTGATCGCGTTCCATCACGCGTGCGACCAGGGCGACTACGAGGTCGCGAGCCAACTCCTGCGGGTGCTCGAGATGCTGCTGATCCGCCGTCCGCTTTCGCCAGATGCGAATCGCCGCCGTACAATCGAGAGCCTGGTTGCCGCGCATGAGCGGTTGTGGAACCTGCGCCACCGCGAGCCGGGGCTCGACTAGGCGCCGGCTCTCTGCGCACGCCTCGTGCGGTGCCCGAACCACCGATGAGCTAGGAGATCGCGGCGCCCTCGCGCAGCACGGCCTCCGCCGCGCGCGTGAAACGCCCGTCGGGTTCGTGCAGCACCAGGCCCGGGGTGAGGACCATCGCCGCCCGGCCGCCGCGCACGCCATGCAGGATCGCGAGTTTCGCCGGCTGACCCTCGCGCGGCCAGAACGGGACCAGGCGGACCGAGCCGATGCCGCACGCGGCCATCGCCGCCATCGCCTCAGGCACGGCGCGGGTCGCCATGACGAGCGAGAGCGTGCCGCGCGCGCGCAAGGCCGTCGCCATGGCGCACACCCAGGCCGCGATGAGTCCGGGGCGGCCGCGTCGCGCGGTTTCCCGCGCGGCGTCCGGGCCGGCGGTGCCGCTCGCCTCGTGCCAGGGCGGGTTGGCAATGGCGTGGTCGAAGGAGGGCGTGGCGCGGAAGGTCTCGATGTCGCCGGCGGCGAAGCGCAGGCCGGCGAAGCCGTTCGCCGCCGCGTTCTCCGCCGCGAGCGCCGCGAGCGTCGCGTCCCGCTCGATGCCGAGCCCGGCGATGGCAGGAACCCTTGCCGCGAGGCAGAGCAGCGCGGCGCCGGCGCCGCAGCCCGCCTCCAGCACGGAGGCGCCAGGCCGGGCGGGGGTAGCGGCGGCCAGCAGCACGGGCTCGAGCCCGCTGCGGTGACCCGATGGCAGCTGCGCGTAGCGTACGCGCCCGCCCAGCAGCGTGCCAGGCGCCGCGTCTGGCGCCGTGTCCGCGGGGCCGGTCATGCCTCGCCGGCCTCGGCGAGGATGCGCCGCGCCCTCGCCTCGTCCTCCTCCGCGACGGCCAGGCGGCGGGGGATAGCGCCGATGCTGCCCTCGATGGCGCTGGTATGGGTGTCCAGCACCCAGGCCTCGACACCGCCATCGCGCAGCAGCGCGCAGAGGAAGGAGAGGCGCACCAGGTCGTTGGAGAGCAACAGGGTCCGCACGTTCTTTTCCCCTGGGCGTCCCGTCGCGGCGCGTTGCCTTGACCCTGGGGAAGCCCCGCCGATATCGTGGCGGCAACGGCCAGCCGCGCCAATCCGCCCCGAATCCGCTTTTCGGGCCAAGCTGTTCGGCCGTCATACGTGAATCGGAGTCCCGCGTGGCCGTTGCCGCCGTTCTGCAGCCGCACCCCCCAAGCCCCGCGCCCGTGCGCGGGGGCGAGGACGTGCTCGACCGGCTGATCCGCCTCATGGATGGGGACCTCGAGGCGTGCAATCGCGAGATCATCGCGCGCATGCAGTCGCCCGTCGCCCTCATTCCGCAGCTTGCCGCGCATATCGTCGCGGCCGGCGGCAAGCGACTGCGGCCGCTGCTGACGCTCGCCTCCGCCCGGCTGTGCGGTTACCAGGAGGGCCGGCGCCACGTGGCGCTCGCCGCGTGCGTCGAGTTCATCCATACCGCGACGCTGCTGCACGACGACGTGGTGGACGAGAGCAGCCTTCGCCGGGGGCTTGCCAGCGCGAACGCGGTGTTCGGCAACAAGGCCTCCGTCCTCGTGGGCGACTTCCTGTTTGCCCGCGCTTTCCAGTTGATGGTGACGGACGGCTCGCTGCGCGTGCTCGACATCCTCTCGCGCGCCGCGGCGACGATCGCCGAGGGCGAGGTGCTGCAGCTGGTGACCCAGAACGATCTCGAAACGACCGAGGCGCGCTACCTCGACGTCATCCGCGGCAAGACGGCAGCCCTGTTCGAGGCGGCGTGCGAGGTGGGCGCGGTGGTCGCCGACCGCGAGGACGCGGCGGCGGCGCTTGCTTCCTATGGCGAGAACCTGGGCATCGCGTTCCAGCTCGTGGACGATGCGCTCGACTACGCGGCCGAGCAGGCGACGCTGGGCAAGACCGTCGGCGACGATTTCCGTGAGGGCAAGGTGACGATGCCGGTGCTCGTCGCCTACGCCGCCGCCGACGAGGCGGAACGCCGGTTCTGGCAGCGCACGGTGGGCGAGGGGGAGATCGCGGACGGCGACCTGGCCCAGGCGATGGCGCTGATGGCGCGGCACGGCGCGATTGAGGCGACGCTGGCGCGCGCCGCGGGCTTCGCGGGCGAGGCGCGCGCGAGCCTGCTGTCCTTCCCGCCCTCGCCGCTGCGCGCGGTGATGGAGGATGTGGCGGACTACACGGTGGCGCGGGTGCGCTAGACCCCGCCAGAGCTCTCCGGCTGCCATCCGGCGGCGGTTTCCTGCGCCCCGGTGCTTGCAATCACCGCCCTGCGGCTCGCCGGAGCGCGTTCTCAGACGGCCTGTAATTTTGCCGGCTGCTTCACCTCGATCTCGACGAAGCTGATGGCGTGGGGCGAGAAGTTCATCACGTCGTGCTTCACGCCGGCCTGCCGCCCGTAGGCCTGGCCCTTTTCCAACGGAACCTCGGTGACGTTGCTGCCGTCGTGGATGCGCAGCACGCCCGCCTCGAGCATCACCACGAAATAGGGCCAGGCGTGCTCGTGCCAGCCGGTCGCGGCCCCGGGCGCGAAGTCCCAGCGCGTGATGCGGACCGCCTCGTCGTCCCGCTGCACGCTCGGCACAGCGGGACGGTCGCAGGCGAAGCTCATGTCAGCCCTTGTGCAGTTCCGCCTGGAGCTGCTCGAGCGCCCTGGCGAAGCCGTCGAACATCTCGTCGAGCTCCGTCTCCGTGATGATCAGCGGCGGGCTCATCGCGATCACGTCGCCGGGCAGAGTGCGGGCGATGATGCCGTTGGCCTCGGCGAGCTTGGCGAAGCGGGCGCCGACCTTGCGGCTGGCGTCGAAGTTCTTGTGCGTCGCCTTGTCCTCGACGAGTTCCATCGCACCGATCAGGCCGACGCCGCGCACCTCGCCCACGAGCGGGTGGTTGGCGAAACGCTCGCGCGCCTGCTTCTGCATGTGGGCGCCGACGCGCTTCACGTGCGCGCCGATGTCCATCTCGTCGTAGATCTTGAGCGTTTCCACCGCGACGGCGGCCGGCACCGGGTGGCCGGAATAGGTGAAGCCGTGGCCGAACGTGCCGATCGCGTGGCTTTCGTCCGCCAGCGCCTGGAACACGCGCTCGTTCACCATCACCGCCGAGATCGGCAGGTAGGAGGAGGAGAGTGCCTTGGCGCAGGTGAGGATGTCCGGCTGCATGCCGAGCGTCTGGCTGCCCCAGTAATTGCCGGTGCGCCAGAAGCCGCAGATCACCTCGTCCGCGACGAAGAGCACATCGTACTTGCGCAGCACCGCCTGGATCTTCTCGTAGTAGGTGGCGGGCGGGACGATGACGCCGCCGGCACCGAGGACCGGCTCCGCCCACATCGCGGCGACGGTGTCCGGACCCTCGGCGAGGATCAGCTTCTCGAGTTCCTCGGCGAGGCGCGTGGCATATGCCTCCTCGCTCTCGCCGGGCTTCGCGCCGTGGTAGTGGTGCGGGCAGACGGTGTGCACGAAGCCCGGCAGCGGCACGTCGAAGCTGCGGTGGTTGGCTGGCAGGCCAGTGAGCGAGGCGGCGGCGAGCGTGATGCCGTGGTAGCCCTTGATCCGCCCGATGATCTTCTTCTTCTGCGGCCGCCCCACCGCGTTGTTGAAGTACCAGACCATCTTGATCGCGGAATCGTTCGCTTCCGAGCCGGAGTTGGCGAAGAACACCTTGCTCATCGGCACCGGCGCGCGCTCGATCAGCATCTCCGCGAGGTCGATCATCGGCAGGTGCGACTTGGCGGTGAAGGCGTGGTAGAAGGGCAGGGTGCGCAGCTGCTTCAGCGCCGCCTGCGCCAGCCGCTCGTTGGAGAAGCCGAGCGAGGCGCACCACAGCCCCGCGACGCTCTCGATATAGCCCTTGCCCGCCTCGTCCCACACCCGCACGCCCTCGCCGCGGGCGATGACCATGGGGCCGGCCTCGAGGTGCGCCTTGAGGTCCGTGTAGGGGTGCAGCGCGTTGGCGACGTCGCGGGCCGCGGAGGAATTGGGGCGGATCTGGTTCATCGCGGGAACTCCAGTCAGGGTTGGCGTCAGTTTCGCGCCGAACCCGTCCGGGCGCAACGGCGGCCCCGCTGCGCGATCGCCTTCCGCCGTCCCGATCAGCCGCCCTTTACGCCGCCCGCGGTGAGCCCGGCCACGATCTGCTTCTGCATCACCAGCGTCAACACCAGCACCGGTGCCGTCACCACCAGGGCGGAGGCGGCGAGCGGGCCCCAGCTCACCTGCTCGAAGGTCATCGAGTTGTAGACCGCGACCGGGAGCGTGCGCGTGGTGCGTCCGGCGAGCACGATGCCGAAGACGAAATTGTTCCAGCTGCCGATGAAGGCGAGGATGGTCGCGACCGTGATCCCCGGTCGCGCCAGCGGCATGGCCACGCGCAGGAAGGCCTGCCAGATCGTGGCGCCGTCGACCAGGGCCGCTTCCTCGAGGTCCGGCGGCAGCCCCTCGAAGAAGCCGATCATGATCCACACCACGATCGGCACCGTGAGCACCAGGTGGGTGATGACCAGCGGCACCAGCGTGCCGAGCAGGTGCAGCTTCTGGAAGATGATGTAGAGCGGGATGAGGAAGGACAGCGCAGGCGTGACGCGCGCGAGCAGGATCAGCGTTGCTGAGCGCGTCGCCTTCGCCTTCGCCACGCCGTAGCCCGCCGGCACGCCGATCAGCAGGGCGAGGCCGGTGGCGGAGAAGGTGACGATGATCGAGTTGATCGTGTCGCGCCCGAACTCGTTCTGGGCGAACACCTTGAGGTAGTTCGCGAGCGTCGGCGGATGCGGGATGAAGACCGGCGGGAAGGCCATGTTGTCGACCTCGTTCTTGAGCGAGAGCGAGGCCATCCAGAAGAACACGAAGACGGTGGGGGCGAGCAGCACGAGCACGACGAAGATCAGCCCCGCCTTGCCGAAAAGCTTGCGCGAACGGTGGCGATTTACAGCGCGAGCGACCTCTGGCGCAGGCCCAGCATCACCAGCGTGACGGCAACGATGACGACGAAGAACACAAGCGTCACCGCGGAGGCGTAGCCGAGATGGTAGTAGGCGAACGCCTGCTGGTAGAGATAGATGTTCATCGTCTCGCTAGCCGTCCCGGGGCCGCCCTGGGTGATGACGTAGATGATGTCGAAGGATTTCAGCGCGTCGATGGTGCGCAGCACGGCGGCGACCACGATGTGCGGCCAGAGCAGCGGCAGCGTGATGTGGCGGAAGCAGTCCCAGCTCGTCGCGCCGTCGATGCGTGCCGCTTCATACGGATCGCCCGGAAGTGCGGCGAGGCCGCCGAGCAGGATCAGCATGATCAGCGGTGTCCACTGCCAGGTTTCGATCATCGCGAGCGTCGGGATCACCGTGGTCTCGCTGTAGGTCCAGGTGCCTGGGGGCAGGCCGAGGGAGGTGAGCAGGTAGTTCAGCACGCCGAGCTGCGGGTGGAACATCATCGACCACACCAGCGCGACGGCAACCGGGGTTGCCATCATCGGCAGGATGAACACGGTGCGGGCGGCGCCGCGCAGGGGGAAATGCTCGTTGAAGCAGAGGGCGGCGACCAGGCCGAGCACCAGCGGCGCGATCACGCCGATCGCGGTGAAGTAGAAAGTCCGTAGGACCGACCAGCCGAATTCGGCATCGGTGAAGAGGTGCTCGTAGTTGGCGAGCCCCACCCAGGACGTGCCGCCGGTGGGCGACCAGTCCGCGAGCGACATCAGGATGGTGAAGGCCCAGGGCAGCACGATCACCGCCAGCACGACGACAGCGGCGGGGACCGAGAACAGCCCGTAGCGGCGCGCGTAGCCCCCGCCGGCCTGCGCCGGCGGGGACATGGTCGAGGCGGACAAGTCGCTCAGGTCTTGTTGGACTTGTCGAGGACGGGCTGGAAGGCCACGGTAGCCTTCTTCAGCTCCTTGGCGGGATCGGCGCCGGTGATGGTGTTGGTGAGCGCCACGCCGAAGACGTCGCGGAACTCCGTCACCGGAACGATCTCGGGCAGGCCCGGGGCGGAGATCGCCTGGCTTTCCTTCACGGTCGCCAGCCACTCCGGCCCGAACTTGTTGGTCTTCACCAACTCGGGGTCGGAGTAGACGGAGAGCCGCGCCGGCGTGCCGGAGCCGGTGCGCAGGATCTCGCCCATGATCTTCTTGGACGTCGCCCACTGCACATAGTACCAGGCGGCACCCTTCTTCTTGCTCGCCGCCGTCACTGCCATGCTGTCCACGAAGCTCGCGGAGTGCTGCGCCTTCGGGCCCTTCGGCACCGCGGCGAAACCGACATCCTGGACCACCTTGCTCGACTTCGGGTCGATCAGCGGCGCGGAAAAGCCGACGCCGTCCAGCCACATGCCGACCTTGCCCTGGCTGAAGCTGGTCTGCGACTCATACCAGTTGAAGCCGATGCTGCCGGGCGGTGCGGTCTCGCGCATCAGCTTCTGGTACATCTCCGCACCCCAGATCGCCTCCGGCGTGTCGGTGAGCAGCTTGGTGCCTTCGGGGTTCACCGTGTAGGCGTCCTGGCCGAGCATCCAGCTCGTCCAGCACGGGATGTTGGCGTTCTTCAGCCCGCGGCCGACATAGCCGTAGGTGCCCGCGGACTTGTCGGTGAGCTTCTGCGCGGAGGCGACCAGCTCGTCCATGGTGGACGGGAAGGGCAGGCCCTTCGCCTTGAACAGCGCTTTGTTCCAGAAGATGATCCAGAGGTCGGGGTTGATGGGGATGCTGTCCATCCGCCCGTCCGCCTGGGTCGCGGTCTTGATCGAGCCGGGGCCGAAGTCGGCGAAGTCCCAGTCGGGCGCGGTCATCTCCGGGTTCTTCACGTAGTCGCGCAGGTCGAGCAGCCAGTGCGCGTTGCCGAACAGGCGCTTCGAGACATGGAGCGAGACCATGATCACGTCGAAGCTCGGGCTGCCGGAGGCCATCTCGATCGCCGCCTTCGGCCGCTGCTGCTGCTCGGGGATCTGCTCGGAGCCGACGCTGATGCCAGTCAGCGCCTCGAACTCCTTCTGGTGCGCCTGAAGCACGTCGCTGCGCGGGTTCTTGGTGAGGTTCACCTCGATATGCGTGCCCTTGTAGCGCTGCCAGTCGAACGACGAGGCGGCGTTGGCGCGACGCACGATCGCGGGGGCGGCAAGCACGGCGGCGCTGCCCGCGAGCAGGCTGCGGCGATGGATCATGGACTTCCCTCCAATGGCGCTAGGTTGCGCGGTAGAGCGCCAGCCTAGAACACGGAATCAGCGGCCGGAAGTCCCTTTTGCCGGCCCGCCAGGTGCGCCAGATTGGCGGTGGAGGAGTTCGGTATGCGAACACCGGTGGCTATCGAAGTGGCATTGAACGGGCCCTGGGGGCGCGCGCGCGTGCCGCACCTGCCCATCGAACCCGCCGAGCTCATCGCCCAGGGCATTGCCTGCGCCGAGGCCGGGGCGGCGGTGATCCACCTGCACGCCTATGATCCCGCGACTGGCCGGCAGAACGACGACTGGCGGATCTACGCGCGCATCATCGAGGGGATCCGCGCGCGCGTCGACGCGATCGTCTATCCCACGATTCCGCTCGCCGGCTCGGGGCTCACGGAGGGCGAGCAGGGCTCACGTTTCGCGCATCTGGAGGAGCTGGGGCGGCGCGGCCTGCTGGACTGGGCGGTGGTCGATCCGGGCAGCGTCAATTTCCTGGCCGCCGACGGAGGCGGGAATTCATTTGTATATCGCAACGGTATCGAGGAGGTGCGCGCGGCGCTCGCCATTGCCGCGCGACATCGGCTGCGGCCGAGCTACGCGATCTACGAGCCGGGCTTCGCGCGCGCTGGCGCGGTGCTGGCGCGCGAGGCGGGCGTGCGCACGCCGCTATACCGGCTGATGTTCAGTGATCGCTTCGCCTGGGGTTTTCCGCCACGGGCCTGGGCGCTCGAGGCGTATCGCGCGCTGCTCGCGGAGGTGGCGCCGGGGGCGCCGTGGATGGTCGCGGGGCTGGGCGTGGACATCACGCCGCTCATCGCGCCCGCCGTTGCGGCGGGCGGGCATGTCCGGGTCGGGATCGAGGATGCGCCGTTCGACTCGGCGCGCGGCAATCTCGACTGGGTGCGGCTCGCGGTGCGCGCGGTGGAGGCGGCGGACGGGACGCCGATGACGGCGCCTCAGCTTTCCAGCTCGCTGTCCCAGTAGAGGTAGTCGCGCCAGGACTGGTGCAGGTAGTTGGGCGGGAAGGCCCGGCCGTTCTCCTGCAGTTCCCAGGTGGATGGCTGGCGCGGCATCTGGCGCGGATACATCCGGCACTCGCGCGGCAACTGGCTGCCCTTGATCAGGTTGCAGACGCCGCAGGCGGTGACGACGTTTTCCCACGTGGTCCGCCCGCCGCGGGCGCGCGGGATCACGTGGTCGAATGTGAGCTCAGGGGCCGCCTGGCGCTCGCCGCAATACTGGCAGGAGAACGCGTCGCGCAGGAACACGTTGAAACGCGTGAAGGCCGGGCGCCGCGCCGAGGGGATGTAGTCCTTGAGCGCGATGACCGAAGGCAGCTTCATGGCGACCGAGGGCGAGCGGACCTCGACCTCGTACTCGTTGAGCACGCAGACCCGGTCGAGGAACACCGCCTTCACCGCGTCCTGCCAGCACCAGATTGACAGCGGGAAATACGAAAGAGGGCGGAAATCCGCGTTCAGGACCAGCGCCGGAAAACTTTGGCCGCCGTCAGGCAAGGAGCGCTCCGCGTCTAGCGCCGCGCAACCGCTGGGGCCCACTCGGCAGCCAAGCCGCCAGATGCTGTGCGACGTCGAGAACCTGAATGTTTATTGCACCGCATCGAAGGTGTCGCAAGCGGCCTTGTGCCGGATTCACGGAGCAGTCATGGGTGGGAGGATGACGCTCGTCACGCGCTTCGCTCCCTCGCCGACGGGGCTGCTGCACCTCGGCAGCGTGCGCGCCGCCGCCGTGGCGCATGCGCGCGCGCGCCACGCAGGCGGGCGTTTCCTGCTGCGGGTCGAGGATATCGACCAGGCACGGTGCCGGGCGGAATTCACCGCGGCCATCGCGGAGGACCTGCGGTGGCTCGGCCTCCCGTGGGACGGGCAGGTGCGTGTGCAATCCCGGCATTTCGCCGAGTATCGCGCGGTGCTGGACGCGCTGCGGGCGCAGCTTCTGGTCTATCCCTGCTTCTGCTCGCGCGCCGACATTGCCCGTGCCGTCGCGGCGCCGCACGGCGCGGAGGAGGTCTATCCCGGCACCTGCCGGCACCTGCCGGCGGCGGCGGCGGCGCGCCGCATCGAAGCTGGCGAGCCTCACGCCTGGCGGCTCGACCTCGCGCGCGCGATGCCGACGACACCGCTCTTTCTGGACGACGAGGAGCGGGGGCGCATTCATTGCGATCCTTTATCGTTCGGCGATGTCGTGCTCGGCCGCCGCGATGCACCGGCGAGCTACCATCTCGCGGCGACGCATGACGACGCGGTGCAAGGCATTACGCTGGTGGTGCGCGGCGAGGATCTGCGCCCGGCGGCGCACCTGCACCGGTTGCTGCAGCACCTCATGGGCTGGCCCGCGCCGCGCTACGCGCATGTGGCGCTCAAGCTCGGTCCGGACGGGCGGCGGCTGGCCAAGCGGGACCAGGCCTCCACGGTTCGGGCACTGCGCGAGTTCGGCGCGTCGCCCGCCGAGGTGCTGGCGATGGCGATGGCGGAGGATGTGGCGGCGGCGTCAGGCTTGACCTAGCCGCCGCTGATCGCGGTCATCACCAGCACCTCCGTGCCGGGCGCCAATCTCGTTTCGAGATCGGCGCGGATGCCTCCGGCGAAGATGCGCATATGGCGCCGTATCGCAGGCGTCGAATCGCAGATGCGGTCGCGGATGCCCGGGACGTGCGCCTCCAGAGCGGCGAGCGCCTCGCCGATGGTTGCCGCGCGCAGCTCGACCTCGCGGGGGCAGCCGGGAAACAGCGCGGTCAGGACGGCGGGAAGCACCACGCTGACAAGAGGCCGCTGGTCGCCCATGGTTTGCGTCGCACTCCCTACTCGTCGACGACGAGGGTCTCGACGGAGAGGATGGTGGGGAGGTGCCGGGCCGCACAACTCCAGGTCTCGCCCTCATCGGCGCTGGTGTAGAGCTCGCCGGAGGTGGTGCCGAAATAAACCCCGGCCGGATCGAGCGTATCGGTCGCCATTGCCTGGCGCAGCACGCCGAAGAAGGCGTTCTCCTGCGGCAGGCCGGCGCGGCAGGGCTGCCACGTGGCCCCTGCGTCGCGCGTGCGCCAGACCGCGGCGCGCGCACCCGGCACGTAGCGGCCCGCGGTGTCGCCGTTGAGCGGCAGCAGATAGAGCGTGGCGGGGTCGCGCGGGTGCGCGGCCGCCGGAAAGCCGAAGCTCGAGGGCAGGCCTGCCTCGATGCTCTGCCAGTGAACGCCGCCGTCGTCGCTGCGGTACATGCCGCAATGGTTCTGCTGGTAGAGGCGCTCCGGCATGCCGGGGGCCATGACCAGGCAGTGCACGCATTGGCCGAAGACAGGGTAACGTTGCCCTTCCGGCATGAAATCCGCGCGCGTGCCCTGGTTGCGCGGCTCCCAGCTCCTGCCGCCATCGGCCGTGTGGAACACGCCCGCGGCCGAGATGCCGACCCAGATGCGCGCCTCATCCTCGGGGTGTGGGACGAGGGAGTGCAGGATCAGGCCCGCGCCGCCTGGCTGCCAGTGCGGCCGCGTCGGGTGGTGCTGCATGCCGCCGAGATGGTGCCAGCTGCGGCCACCGTCATCGCTGCGGAAAAGCCCCGCGGGCTCGACGCCGGCATAGAGCCCGCCGTGTCCCAGCGCGAGGCTCCAGACCGATTTCACCGGCTCCGTGCCCTCCGGGTAGGCGAGCCCCTCGCTTGAATGCGCCCAACTCCGGCCGAGGTCCTCCGAGCGCCACACCGCGGGGCCGAACCAGGCGCTGCCGCCGCCGGCGACGATGGCGCCGCTCGCTGGATCGCCCACCACGTGATTCATCGGCCAGGTTTCGCAGAAGGGGCCGCGAAGCTCCCAACCCTGCCGCCGTGGACCGGCCTCGAGGATGAAGGCGCCCTTCTTGGTGCCGAGCAGGACGAGGACGCGCTGGGCCATCCGAGCCTCCCAATGCTTGACAGGCTAGGTTGATATCAACGTAATTCCGCGGTGTCAAAGCCAGCGGTTCCCTTTTCCGTCGCCATCGAGGTGCGCGATGCCTGCCTGTGCATGCATGTGCAGCGCGCGGGGCGCGCGCTGGCGCGGCGCTACGACGCGGCCCTGCGACCCACGGGCCTCACCGGCGGGCAGTTCTCCATCCTGATGTCGCTCAACCGGCCAGAGCCGCCGCTGCTCGGCCGGGTGGCCGAGCTGCTGGCGATGGACCGCACCACGTTGACCGCCAACCTCAAGCCGCTGCAGCGCCGCGGGCTGGTCGATGTCGTACCGGACCCGCAGGATCGGCGTGGCCGGCGCCTGGTGCTCACCCGGGCGGGGAGCGGGGCGCTGGCGGCGGCTCTGCCGGCGTGGCGGTGCGCGCAGAAGACGCTGAGCCGCGAGCTGGGGGCAGCGCGGCTCGACGACCTGCTGGCGAGCTTGCGCCGCCTCGGCTGAAGCCCCCGCTTATGCGTTGCGGCGCAGCGTCTCCGGATTCACCACGTAGCCGGGGTCGAGCTTGCCGTCGAAGCATTCGAGCAGGTTGGCGACGGCGCGGTACGACATCTTCTCGTAGCATTCGAGCGGGGCAGCGGCGTTATGCGGGCTCAGCACCACGTTCGGCAGCTTCAGCACCGGGTTCTCAAGGTCCGGCGGCTCGCGCATCAGGACGTCGAGCCCGGCGGCCTCGATCGTGCCGTCCGCGAGGGCCGTGGCGAGCGCCGCCTCGTCCACCAGCGGGCCGCGCGCGGTGTTGATCAGCCAGGCGGTCTTCTTCATCGCGGCGAGGAAGTCGCGGCCCACCATGTGGCGCGTCGCGTCCGAGAGCGGGCAGTGCAGCGTCACCACGTCCGCGCGCGGCAGCGCCTCCATCACGTCCACCACCGGCTCGCAGCCGTCGGCGGCGATGCGCGGCACCGGGAAGGCGGGGTCCTTCACCATCACGTGCATGTCGAACGCCTTGCAGAAGCGCGCGACGCGGGTGCCGATGCGGCCGTAGCCGATGACCAGCACGCTGCGGCCGGCCAGTTCGTGCATGCGCCGGCCATGCTGGATCATCCAGGTGCCGGCGCGCACGGACTGGTCGTATTCCACCGTGCGGCGGGCGACGGCCAGCATCAGCATCATCGCATGTTCCGCGACCGAAAGGTCGTTGGCGCCGTTGACCACGCCGACGACGACGTCGCGCTGCGTGCAGGCGGGGATGTCCAGCGTGTCGTAGCCGACGCCGAAGCGGCTGATCACGCGCAGCTTCGGCGCGCCGGCGAGCAGGGCGTCCGTCACCCGTTCCAACCCCACCATGATGCCGTCGGCATCCCCGATCGCCGCGGCGAGCTCCTTCTCCATCGGCGGGCCGCGGAAGGCGTCGGTCAGGACCTTGAGCTCCACGTCCTTGCGTTCCGCCAGCCTGGCCATGGCGTTGGGGTGCAGCGCGCGGCAGAGAACCACTTTGTACATCACGTTTCCTTCCCGAGATCCGCGCTATGCTTGCATTGCCGGCCGCCGGCGGCTAGAACCCCGGGCGTGATCCGCGCCGCAGCCCTGCATGGCCTGACCAGCGCCCGCCGTTCGGCGGCCGCTCGCGCGCTGCTTCTCCTTCGACTTACCCGCCCCTGAGCGTCACGCCGGGCGGTTGAGCGCCGGCATCGCTCAGGGGGTTCCCTGGGACAGCCTGCGTATCACCTCGCCCCCGGATAAACGCGAAGGACCGCCATCATGACCATCGACCATCCGAATTTCGGCAAGATCGCCGATGATCGCCTGATCATCTTCGACACCACGCTGCGCGACGGCGAGCAGTCGCCCGGCTTCTCGATGAACCTCGCCGAGAAGCTGCGCATGGCGGAGGCGCTCGCCGAGCTCGGCGCGGATGTCATCGAGGCCGGTTTCCCGATCGCCTCCGAGGGCGACTACGAGAGCGTGCGCGCCATCGCGCAGTCCATCCGGGGGCCGGTGATCTGCGGCCTCGCGCGCTCGGCGCCCGCGGACATCCTGCGTGCGGCGGAGGCCGTGGCGCCGGCGGAGCGGCGGCGCATCCACACCTTCATCAGCACCTCGCCACTGCACATGAAGTACAAGCTGCGCATGGAGCCGGACGCGGTGCTGGAGGCCGTGGCCGCCAGCGTCAGCCTCGCGCGGCAGCACACGGACGACGTGGAGTGGTCGGCCGAGGATGGCAGCCGCACCGAGCCGGATTTCCTGTGCCGCTGCGTCGAGGCCGCGATCCGCGCGGGGGCGACGACAATCAACGTGCCCGACACGGTGGGCTACGCGCTGCCGGAGGATATGGCGCGCATCTTCACCATGCTGCGCGAGCGCGTGCCGGGCGCCGAGAAGGTGATCTTCTCCGCGCATAACCACAACGATCTCGGCCTTGCCGTCGCCAACACCATCGCCTCGATCAATGCCGGCGCGCGCCAGGTGGAGTGCACCATCAACGGCATCGGCGAGCGCGCGGGCAACGCGGCGCTGGAGGAGATCGTGATGGCGATCCGCACCCGGCCCGATTCGGTGCCGGCAAAACCGAACGTGGTGACGGAGAACATCCTGCGCACCTCGCGCCTGCTCTCCACCATCACCGGGTTCGACGTGCAGCCGAACAAGGCGATCGTCGGCCGCAATGCGTTCGCGCACGAGAGCGGCATCCACCAGGACGGCGTGCTGAAGAACGCCGCGACCTACGAGATCATGACGCCGGAAAGCGTGGGCTGGACCAAATCCTCCCTGGTCATGGGCAAGCACTCCGGCCGCGCCGCGTTCCGCGACAAGCTGCGCGCGATGGGCTACGGCGAAATCGGCGACAACCAGCTGAACGATGCGTTCCGCCGCTTCAAGGACCTCGCCGATCGCAAAAAGGTTGTCTACGACGAGGACATCATGGCGCTGGTGGACGACGAGGTGATGCGCGACCACGACCGCATCCGCTTCGTCTCGCTCGACGTGCATGCCGGCAGCAAGGCGAAGCCGACCGCGACGCTGGAGCTCGAGATCGACGGCGTGACACGTTCCGCGACCGCAACGGGCGATGGGCCGGTGGACGCCACCTTCATTGCGATCCGCAAGCTGTTCCAGCACGAGGCGACGCTGCGGCTCTACTCCGTCGGCGCCGTGACGGAGGGCACGGACGCGCAGGCACGCGTGACGGTGCGGCTGGAGGAAGAGGGCAAGATGGTGGACGGGCAGGGGGCGGATACGGACACGATCGTCGCCTCCGCCCGCGCCTATGTGCACGCGCTCAACAAGCTGCTGGTGAAACGCGCCCGCACCGAGCCCGCGGCGCTTTCCGCCTGACACGGCCGGGCGGCCCGGCGAACCCGGGTCGCCCTACCGCAGGGCTGCCGCGAAATCCGCTTCCAGCGCCACCTCGTCCATCGCCTCGGTGCCGATGACGACCAGCGCGCGCTCCGTCACGGCTTCCGCGCGGGTGAAGGCCCAGCGCTCGGCGGCGTATTGCAGCAGGAAGTCGCCCTCGTCATCGTCGAGCCCGCAGAAGCCCTTGATGCGGAGGACGGAGGCCGGGAGGGTGCCGAGCAGGGCGCGCAGGGCGCCGCGGTCGAAGGGGCGGGGGTCGCGCCAGGCCCAGGTGCGGAACGGGTGCGCGGCCTCCGCGAGGAAGCGCGCGCGGGCGTGTGGCACGGCGAAGTCGAGGTCGGCCAGGGCCAACGCGCCATGGCTGGTCTCGATCACGTGCGCCTGCGGGCGGATGGCGTGCACCGCGGCGCGGCTTTGTGCGAGCTCGTTGCCCGCGACATCCGTCTTGGTCAGTACCACGATGTCGGCATAAGCGAGTTGTCCGCGCACCACGTCGCCGATCGCATTGTCGGCGAGCTGGCGCGGGAGGGTGGAGGCGTCGGCCAGCACCACCAGCGGCCCCAGCTCGAAGCCGGGCTCGATCAGGGCGAGCTGCGCGATGCGCCAGGGGTCCGCCACACCGCTCGCCTCCACGATCACGAGTTCCGGCCGGCCTGCCGCCACGCGCTCGAGCGCGGCGCCGAAATCATCGCCGATGGAGCAGCAGACACAGCCATTGGCGAGCGTCATGCTGGTCGCGTCCGCCGCCGCGATCAGCGCCGCGTCCACCGCGACAGCGCCGAAATCATTGACCAGCACGGCGATTTTCCGGTCCGCGTGCGCGAGCAGGTGGTTGACCAGCGTTGTCTTGCCGGCGCCGAGAAAACCGCCGATGACGAGAAGGCGGATCACGCGTGGAAGACCTCGCCGCCGAGCACCGTCGCGTGCACGCCGATCTCGCGCAGGCGCTCCGGCGGCACCAGGAACGGGTCCTCGTCCAGTACCGCGAAGTCCGCGAACTTGCCCGGCGCGATGCTGCCGATCTCGTGGTCGATCTTGAGCGTCCAGGCTGGGCCCAGCGTCACCGCGTGCAACGCCTCCATCACGGAAAGGCGCTCGCCGGCGCCGAACACGCGGCCCTTGGAGGTGAGCCGGTTCACGGCGCACCACATGGAGAAGAGCGGGCCCAGCGGGGTGACTGGCGCGTCGGAATGGATCGCGATCGGAACGCCCTCGCGCCGCGCCGTTGCCGTGGCGTTCATCCTGGGGGCCTTCACCGGTCCCGCGGTCAGCGCCGCGTGTTGCTCGCCCCAGAAATAGATGTGGTTGGCGAAGAGATTGGCCGCCATGCCGAGTGCGGCCATGCGCCGGAACTGGGCCGCGTCCGCCATCTGGCAGTGCTGCAGCGTGGTGCGGTGCTCCGGGCGCGGGCAGTGCGTGAGCACGCGTTCCAGCGCGCCGATCGCGGTTTCGCTCGCCTCGTCGCCGTTGGTGTGGATATGGATTTGCGCACCGGCGCGCAGGTAGCCCTCGACGATGCCCTCGAGCTCCGTGGGCGCGATGTACCACATGCCATTTGGCGCACCGTTCTGGTAGCCGGGCCAGCGCAGCCTGCCGGTGAAGCCCTGGATCGAGCCGTCCAGCGTCAGCTTCACGATACCGAAATGAAGTTTTTCCGTGCTCGTGCCGAGCAACTCCCTGACCCGCTCGACGCCGTCGGCGAGGCTGTATTCGCGCGCGCCGAGGGCGGCGACCAGGCGCATCGGGAACGCCGCGTCCGCGGTCACGCGCCGCATCAGCGCCACGATCTCGGCGTCGAGCTTGCGTTGCAGGTCCGCCGCGGTGGTGATGCCGACGCGGGCGGCCTGGCGGGCGAAGGCGCGCAGGCCGTCCTCATCCAGGCGTTGCATCAACCCGCCGCCGCCCGCGACCCTTGTCGCGCGCTGCATCGCCGGAGGGCCCATCAGCTCGCCGGTCAGCCCGTTTGCGTCTCGCAACAAACCATCGAGGTTGGAATCGGCGCTGAATCCGGCGCGCTCCAGCACCATGGAATTCACATTGATGATGTGACCGGAGGCGTGGGAGACGACGATCGGGCGCGTCGCGGAAATCGCATCGAGGTCGCGGCCGTGCAGGCGCGGGCCGTCGTAGTAGATCGGGTCGAAGCCCCAGACGAGCAGCGGCTCGTCCGGCGGTAGTTCGGCTTCCAGGGAGCGCAGGCGGGTCAGCGCCTCTGCCAGTGTCTTCACGCCCGGCGCGGTGCCGCCGTCGGGCATCGTGCGGTCGAAATAGCCGAGATAGGGTTTGCGCCAGACCAGGCCCTCGGAGGCATGGGCGTGCCCCTCGACGAAGCCGGGCACGATGATTTTCTCTGCGAAGCGGTGGTCCTGCGTGGCCCCCGGGTAGAGGCCGGGTAGTTCCGCCCCGCCGGCGCCGAGGATCCGCCCGTCGCGCACGGCCACGTGCGTCGCCTCCGGCAGCGTGGGGTCCATCGTCACCACGCGCCGCGCCAGGTAAATATTCGTCCCGCCCATCGTCCTCGCTCCGCCGTTTCGTGCAACGATGTTCCGCGCCGCGGCCCGCTTCCGCAAGCGCCGCTGCTCTGCGACACTGCGGACCATGGGAAAATCCCCGGAAACGCCGGATGTGCTGGTCATCGGCGGCGGCAACGCCGCGATCTCGGCCGCGGTCACGGCGCGGCGGCTGGGCGCTTCCGTGCTCGTCGCGGAAGCGGCGCCGCGGCCGATGCGTGGCGGCAACACGCGTCATACGCGCAACCTGCGTGCCATGCATCTCGAGCCGGAGGGCACGCTCACCGGCGCGTATCTCGAGGACGAGTACTTCGATGATCTGCTGCGCGTGACCCATGGCCAGACGGACGAGGCGCTGGCGCGCATGACCATCCGTGCCTCCGCGGACCTGTTGCCGTTCCTGGCGGGGTGCGGGGCGCGTTTCCAGCCTTCGCTCGCCGGCACGCTGTCGCTTTCGCGCACCAATGCGTTTTTTCTCGGCGGCGGCAAGGCATTGCTGAACGCGCTCTACCGGGAAGCAGAGCGCCTTGGCGTCGCCGTGCGCTACGAATCGCCGGCCCGCGTCGTTGCGATGCGCGATGGCGCCATCGCGGAGGTTGTGCTGGCCCCGCCTGAGGGCGAGCTTCGCGTCGCCCCCCGCGCGGTGGTGGCCGCTGCCGGCGGGTTCCAGGCCAACATCGCGTGGATGCGCGAATACTGGGGGGAGGCGGCCGACAATTTCATCATCCGCGGCACGCCCTACGCCCAGGGCGACGTGCTGCGGATGCTGCTCGATGGCGGCTGCGCGCCGGTGGGTGACCCCACGCAGTTCCACGCCATCGCGCTCGACGGACGTGCGCCGCGGTTCGACGGCGGCATCGCGACACGTCTCGATTCCGTTCCGTTCAGCATTGTCGTCAATCGCGACGGCCAGCGCTTCTACGACGAGGGGGAGGATCTCTGGCCGAAGCGCTACGCGATCTGGGGCAGGCTGATCGCGCAGCAGCCTGGGCAGGTGGCGTACTCGATCTGCGATGCCGATGCCGCGCGCGACTTCATGCCCTCGGTCTATCCCGCGATCACGGCTGGCACGATCCCGGATCTCGGCCGCGCGCTCGGCCTCGACCCGCTGGCGCTGGCGGCGACGGTCGCCAACTACAACGCGGCGGTGCGCGAGGGCGCGTTCGATCCCGCCTCGCTCAATTCCTGCCGCACGGAGGGCCTGGCCATCGGCAAGACGCACTGGGCGCGGCGCATCGAAACCCCGCCCTTCGTCGGCTACCCGCTGCGGCCGGGCATCACCTTCACCTATCTCGGTGTGCGCGTGGACGAGACGGCGCGGGTGCGGATGCAGGACGGCTCGGGTGCCGCCAATCTCTTCGCGGCTGGGGAGATCATGGCCGGCAACATTCTCGGCCGCGGCTATCTCGCGGGCTTCGGCATGACGATCGGCGGCGTGTTCGGGCGCCTGGCAGGGGAGGGGGCAGGGCAGCATGCACGCAACTGAGACGGCGACGATGCCGGAGGCGCGGCGCGCGCTCGAGATCTGCAACGCCTGCCGCTACTGCGAGGGACTCTGCGCCGTGTTTCCGGCAATGGAGCGGCGGCGCGAGTTCCCGGCCGCGGACCTTGGCTTCCTCGCCAATCTCTGCCACGGCTGCAACGGCTGCTACCACGCCTGCCAGTATGCGCCGCCGCATGAATGGGCGCTGAACCTGCCCGCTGCGCTCTCGCGCGTGCGGCGTGAGTCGTGGATCGAAACGATCCGCCCGACCTTCCTCCGCGGCCTGTTGCGCCGGCCGATGGCAACCGTGCTCGTCGCCGTGCTCGGGGCCCTCGTCGTCGCGCTTGCCGCTGCAGGCGGCCTCGGTGTCGCGCATACCGGCCCGGGTGCGTTCTATGCCGTCATTTCGCTGCCGGTGCTGATCGCGCTCGGGGCTGTCACGTTCCTGTTCGCGCTGTTCGCCATGGCGGCGTCCACACTCGCCGCCTGGCGTGGGCTTGGGGGCACGCCGCGGCTGATCCATGTCCTGCGCGGCCTGCACGATGGCGCGACGCTCAAGAACCTGGGCGGCGGCGGAGGCGAGTGTCCCTATCCGCGTGAGAAGCCCACGCGCGCCCGCCGCCATGCGCATCACGCGCTTGCCGGCGGGTTCCTGCTCGCGTTCGCCGCTACGGCGGTCGCCACGATCTATGAGCATGTATTGGGCCGGCACGCGCCCTATGCATTCTTCAGCCTGCCGGTGCTGCTGGGCACGGCGGGCGGCGTGCTGATGCTGGTGGGGGCGGCGGGGCTTCTCGCGCTAAAGCGCCTGGCCGATCCGGCGCCGCTCGCCGCCGAGACGCTGCCGGCGGACCATGTGCTGCTCTGGCTGCTCGCCGCCATTGCCGCGACCGGGCTGCTGCTGCTCGCCCTGCGCGCCACCGCCGCGATGCCGCTGCTGCTCACGGTGCATCTCGCCCTGGTGCTGGGCTTTTTCGTCACGATGCCGTTCGGAAAATTCCTGCACGCCCCGCACCGGCTCGCGGCCCTGGCGCGCGATGCAATGGAGCGCGATTCAGCCCACCCCTAGGGTCGCATCCAGCCGCGCCGGGTCCGCCAGCAACTCGGCACTCGTCGCCGTCAGTGCCACCGCGCCGCGCACCAGCACCAGCGCGTCGTCCGTCACCTCCAGCGCCTTGCGGGCGTGCTGCTCCACCAAAATCGCACTCACGCCTTCCTCGCGCAGGATGCGGCGCGTGGCGGCCAGCACTTCCTGCACCAGGATCGGCGCCAGGCCCTCGGTCGGCTCGTCCAGCAACAGCAGGCGCGGGTTGAGCATCAGCGCGCGGCCGATCGCCAGCATCTGCTGCTCGCCGCCGGATAGCTGCGTGCCCATGTTGGTGCGGCGCTCGGCCAGGCGTGGAAACAGGCTATAGACGCGCGCCGTGTCCCACTTGCCGGGCCGTGCCACGGCGGTGAGGTTTTCCTCCACCGTGAGCGAGCGGAAGATGTTGCGCTCCTGCGGCACCCAGCCGATGCCCGCCGCGGCGCGTGCCTCCGGTGCGAGGCGGGTGACGTCGCGCCCGGCCAGGCGCACCGCGCCGCCACGATGGCGCGTGAGGCCCATGATGGAGTTGAGCAGCGTCGTCTTGCCCATGCCGTTGCGCCCGAGCAAGGCGAGCGAGCGGCCCTCGGCGAGCGCGAAGGAGACGCGGTCCAGCACCTCGGACTCGCCGTAGCCGGCGGAGAGCGCCGCGACGGTCAGCAGCTCAGCCATGCGCTTCCTCGCCGAGATAGACCTCGCGCACCCGCGCGTCGGATGCGATCTCCGCAGGCGTGCCGCTGGCCAGGACAGCGCCCGCGGCGAGCACCGTGATGCGTTCGGCGAAGCGGAAAACCAGGTCCATGTCGTGCTCGATCAGCAGCACCGCGACGTCGGCGGGGAGGGCGGCGACACCGTTGAGGATCTCGTCGCGCTCGCCCTCCGGCACGCCGGCCGCCGGCTCGTCCAGCAGCAGCACGCGCGGGCGGCAGGCGATGGCAATCGCGATCTCGAGCAGGCGCTGCTTGCCGTAGGGCAGGGTGCCGGCGGTGATATCCGCGACGTCGGCGAGCCGGAATCGTTGCAGGATCGCTTCGGTGTCGGCGGCGACGGCGGCGTCCGCGCGCAGCGAGCGCCAGGTGCGCCCGCCCACGCCCGCCGCCTGGCTCGCGGCGAGCAGCACGCTCTGGCGCGGCGACATGGCGGGGAAGAGCTGGTTGATCTGGAAGGTGCGGACCAGCCCGCGACGCACGCGCTCGTCCGGCCGCAGGCGCGTGATCTCCTCGCCGGCCAGCACGATGTGCCCGCCCTCGGGGCGGATCGTGCCCGAGAGCAGGTTGATCAGCGTCGTCTTGCCGGCGCCGTTGGGGCCGATCAACGCCTCGCGCGCGCCGGGCTCGAGCGTGAGCGAGACCTTGTTGGTCGCGATCAGCCCGCCGAAGCGCAGGAACAGCTCGTGTGCGGCGAGCGCGGGTGGGGCGTGTACTGTCATGGCCCGCCCCCGGGCCGCCGCCGCAGCCGCCGCCAGAGCACGACCGGCCAGGGAACGTTGCCCTCCGGTCGCGCGAGCACCAGTGCCATCAGCGCGATGCCGACCCAGAACTGCCAGTATTCCGGGGTGAGGTTGGAGAGCCAGTTCTGCACCAGCCGGAACACCACCGCCCCGGCCAGCGCGCCGTAAAGCGTGCCGGCGCCGCCCACCACCACCATCAGCAGCGTGTCCGCCGAACGCTGGATCGACAACCCCTCGAGCGAGGCGAACTGTGTCGTCACCGTCAGCAGCGCGCCGGCGATGCCGGCATAGGCGGCGCCGATCGTGTAGATGCCCACCAGTCGCCTTGTCACGGGAATGCCGATCGCCGCGGCGCGGCGAGGGTTGGCGCCGACCGCGCGCACCGACCAGCCGAAGGGCGAGCGCACCAGCGCGCGGGCGACGACAAAGCACGCGAACAGTACCACCAGGCTGAACGCATAGGCCGCGTGCCCGTCGAGCCCGAAGGTGATGCGCCCGAACAGCGGGGTGACGTTGAGCCCGTCCATCCCGTCCGAGCCGCCCGTGACGGAAATCCAACGATTGGCGATCTCGCCCAGCACGGCCGCCGCGGCGACCGTGACCATCAGCCGCGTGAGGTCGCTGCCGCGCAGCACGAGGAAGCTGCTGGCGAAACCCAGCACCGCAGTGGCCAGCCCCCCGGCGAGGAGGCAGAACAGCGGGTCGCCGAGACCAATCTTCGCCATGTAGCCCGCGACGTAGGCGCCGAAGCCGAAGAACGCGGCGTGGCCAAGGGTCACGATGCCGCCATACCCGAGCACGAGGTCGAGCGAGAGCGCGAACAGCGCCGTGATCGCCACGTCGTTGAGCAGCGGATGCCAGGAGCCGAACAGGAACCAGCTCGCCGCCGCCGCGAGCCAGGCCACGATCTCGGCCGGATGCCAGAGACGCGTCTTCACCGTGCCAACGTCATCGCGCGCCGCGGGGGGCAAACAGGCCCTGCGGACGCAGCAGAAGCACCACCAGCATCACGGTGTAGATGATGAATGAGCCGAATTGCGGCAGGTAATATTTCCCCGCGACATCCGCGACGCCGAGCAGCACCGCGGCGCAGAGCGGACCCGCGACGCTGGCGCTGCCGCCGACCGCCACGACGATGAGGAAATAGACCAGGAAGGCGAGGGGGAAGTTGGGATCGAGCCCCAGCACCTCGGCCCCCAGCGCGCCGCCCAACCCCGCCAGCGCGCTGCCGGCAACGAAGCTCACGGTGAACAGGACGTCGACCTTGATCCCGAGCCCGCGCGCCGTGCGCCGGTCGTCCACGGCGGCCCGCAGCTGGCTGCCGAAGCGCGTGCCCTGGAGCACCATCTGCAAGGCGAGCGCGATCGCCCCGCACAGCACGATGAGCAGGATGCGATAGACGCCCATGTCCACGCCGGCGACATGCCAGTGTGCGTCGAGCCACTTGGGCAGGTGCAGGAACTGCCGCGCCGATCCCGCCGTCGCCGTCACCACCGCGACCGAAACGAAAACCAGGCCGATGGTGAACAGCGTCTGGTCCAGCGGGGACTTGCGGTAGATGCGGATGTAGAGCGCCTTTTCCAGCACCAGGCCGAGCAGCCCCGCCGCCACCGCCGCGGCTGGCAGGGCGGCGAGGAACGGGACGCCGAAGCGCCCCGTCAGCACCACCGCTGCGTAGCCGCCCGCCATGGCGAGCGTGCCGTGTGCCAGGTTGATGACGTTCATCACCCCGAGCGTCACGGACAGCCCCACCGCGAGGACGAAGAGCAGCATCCCGTAGGCCACACCGTCGAACAGGATGGACAGCATGGCCCCCCGCGAAATCCCGTCCGGACTGCCGCTACGTGCCGCCTGCTGTTTCGTCCCTTACTTCGCGCCGGGGTCACGCACCATCGGCACTGTCTCGAACTCGACGGCGAAGATGTGGCCGTCGATCTTTTCGTTCTTGCGGATGTAGATGTTCTGGATCACGTCGCGCGTCTTGGGGTCGATCTCGACCGGCCCGCGCACGGATTCGAACTTCATCCCCTCCATCGCCTTGACCAGCGCCGGTCCGTCGCCCTTGCCCTTGGTCGCTTCCAGGGCGCGGTAGATGGCGCGCAGCGAGTCATACGTGAACACCGCCATGAAGTCCGGCCGCTTGCCGCCGTTCAGCGCCTCGAAATCGGCGACGAATTTCTTGTTCATCGGCGAGTCGTGCGCGGCGGAGTAGGGGCCGGCCGAAATCATGCCCAGCACCACGTCGCCCATCTGATCGAGCACCTCGTCGTCCATCACGTCGTGCGTGGAGATGAGCTGGATGCCGGAGCTCTGCAGCCCGCGCTCCACGTACTGCTTGGCGAAGGCGGCACCCTCGCCGGCGGGGAGGAAGATGAAGATGGCGGAGGGCTTGTCGTTCTTCGCGCGGTCCAGGAACGGGGCGAAGTCCGGGTTCACCACCGGCACGCGGATCTTTTCCAGCACCTTGCCGCCGCCCTCGGTGAAGGACTTGGTGAAGTATTCCTCCGCGTCATAGCCCGGCGCGTAGTCGCTCACGATGGTGACGGCGGTCTTAATGCCGTGCTTCGCCGCCCACTGGCCCATGACGAAGGAGGATTGCGGCACGGTCTGGCCGACACGCACGGCGTAGGGCGACTTGGTAACGGAGATGGAGGCGGCGGAACCCACCAGCAGCATCGGCACCTTTGCCTGGGCGGAGATCGGGGCCACCGCCAGCGCCTGGGGCGTGATGCCGAAGCCCACCATGGCGCCGATATGGTCCTGCACCACCAGTTCCTGTGCGATGCGTCGCGAGTTGGCCGGGCTCGATGCGTCGTCGCGCAGGATGATCTCCACCTTCCGCCCCGCGACCATGTCGCCGTGGTCCTTCAGGAACAGCTTGGCGGCGTCGTTCGCCTGCACCCCGGTGGACTGGAAGGGACCCGTCATCGGCAGGATCAGGCCGATCTTGAATGGCTCCTGCGCCCGCGCAGAAACGGCTGCCAGCGCGAAGAGCGCTCCCGCCGCCAGACTTGCCCAGCCCCGCATTCGTCCCTCCCCGGTTTCTTGATGAATGACCAATTCATGCCAGCCTTGCGGGAGCCGATCAATCGGATGTTTCGCGCACCGTGATCGCCCGCCACCAAAGCGAATGGCCGGACGCCTCCGCCCGGGGAGCGCGTTGCCGCGGGAAGCCGCGTGTCCGGGCCCGTCGCGCGCCTCACCGCACGAGAGAATTCCTGTGCTCGGCCAGCGACTGCTTGATTTCGGCGCATAGGGCGGCATTCCGGCTCGGGTAGGTAACCTCGTGAATGGAGACCGCCGTGGCTTCGATCAGGCAGAGGGCGAGATCGCGCATCCGTCGCCACTCCGCCAGGCGCCGGGCGGGGAAGCTGAAGCTTGCCATCGTTCCGTCGCCAAACCTTGGAACGATCGCAGGCTCCCTGTCCCTGAAGTGACGGCGCGCACGGGGCGCGGCATTACCGAGCCCATAGAGTCGCCAGGGCAGGATCAGGTCAGCCATGCACGTTCCGCTAAATGTAGAAAACCGGGTGAACGGGTCGAGGAAACAGGCGATCACCATATGGTGACCATCTGGAAGTCGTTCGTCCGGCTGACATGCCGCCCAATATGCTATTCCCGGGGCGGATTCTCGATCGTATGGCGGCGTGCTCAAGGCCGAGAATGCGGGATCAACCTCCAAATCCGGGTTATCGCAGCGCATAAAATTTCCGGGGTAAGAGACATAAAATTTCCGGGGTAAGAGAGAGGTGGAAGACCGAAACGAGAGATCGCGGCGACCGATACCCTCAGGACATCCCCGTCGTGCACGACGTGCTTGCCTTGCCCGGCCTTGCTGGCACGGAACTGCGCGAGATTACTCGGCGTTCGCAAGGTGAGGTTCGGCAGCAACGCCTCCATGGTAACCCCGCCGACCGCCAAAACGTTGCCTGGGCCTATGCTGCGAACGTAGAGGGACGCCAGGAGGCGCGGCGGCACTCTGATCGTTGCCGCAAACGTCGTCGGCCAACTTCCGTGCGGGCGATAGGAAAGGGTGATAGGCGCGGACGCGTAGGGATCGATCCCGACGTCGGTGGACAGCTGGTGGAATGCCTGAGGTCGTTGTCCGTTCGCGATGAGTTGGTTGAGATCGAGTTCTCCCAGATCCTTCGGCTGTTGCGGTCTTTGCGACTGCTATATGATTTGGAATATGGTCAATAGCACGGTTCCGACGAATAAAACCGCGAACAGCGTCACCAGAATGGCGCGCTTCAATCGTGTTCTGATACTTCCATCGGTCAGGTAGAAATAGAAAATTGCGACGACCAGTCCGCGTGCAGCTCCCATTGCTGGAAATCCGGCAAGTAATTAAATTGGGAAATATAGATATCACCGAGATATTAACAGCAATGGCTGAATGAATCCGAATATTAGACCGACAAGTGCGCAGAGTACAAGTGTCTCCCTGTCGCGCCCCCGAAACACGGTCCTGAAGATCGGCAGATCCAGAAGCGTGACCGGCGCCGCAATTATGCCGCCAACGAACGGAGCAAAGAGAAATCCAGCAATATAATCATCAATCACAGAGCGTATCGAATGACCTACCGGCGGGGACGTGAGGGGCTATAGCGCCCAGCCGATCCAGCCGGCCACCGGCGTCAGCAGGACGGCCCAGCCCATTCGGCTGTTGAACGCAGGGGACACGATTGGAGACGGGATACCCGTGCTTCTCGGCTGATCCGTCATGACGTCCTTCGGCGGCGAGCCAACGTCGCGATTATGCGACGACACCAGTCCCGCAAGTCAAACGAAGGCTCAGGGTCGGTCAGGTCGCTGCCGACATGCAGCCGGACGGGCCAGCCGTCCCCGCGCCTTTTCGATGAATGCGTAAAATGGCGCGCCCGGAAGGACTCGAACCTCCAACCCCCAGATTCGTAGTCTGGTGCTCTATCCAATTGAGCTACGGGCGCCGCGCGGGAGGGTCTTAGACGAAGCGATCCCAGGCAGCAAGATCAGGCGGTGAGCTTGTCCAGTTGCCGCACCACCGCCTCGCCCATTACCTGCGTGCCCACCTTCGCGCAGCCTGGTGCCATCACGTCCGCGGTGCGCAGGCCGCTCGCCAGCACGTTGACGCAGGCGCGCTCGATCAGCGCCGCGTCTTCCTCCATGTCCAGCGAGTAGCGCAGGAGCATCGCGAAGCTCAGCATCTGCGCCATGGGATTGGCGATGCCCTTGCCCGCGATGTCCGGCGCGCTGCCGTGGATCGGCTCGTAGAGCGCGTGGCGCCTGCCGTCCGCGCCGATCGCGCCCAATGTCGCGGAGGGCAGCATGCCGAGGCTGCCGGTCAGCATCGAGGCGAGGTCCGAAAGCAGGTCGCCGAACAGGTTGGACGTCACGATCACGTCGAACTGGCGCGGGTTGCGCACCAGCTGCATGGCACAATTGTCGGCGTACATGTGCGAGAGCGCAACGTCCGGATACTCGGCCGCCAGCGCCGTCACGGTCTGGCGCCACAGCAGGCCGCTTTCCATCACGTTGGCCTTCTCGACGGAGCAGAGGCGCTTCTGCCGCTTGCCCGCGAGCTCGAAGGCGACGCGCGCCACACGCTCGATCTCGGGCGTGGTGTAGACCTCGGTGTTGATGCCCCGCTTGGTGCCGTCCGGCAGCGTCTCGACGCCGCGCGGCTCGCCGAAATAGATGCCGCCGGTGCTCTCGCGCACGATCATGAGGTCGAGCCCGCGCACCACGTCCGGCTTCAGCGTGCTCGCGTCCACCAGCGGATCGAGCACGGTTGCCGGGCGCAGGTTGGCAAAGAGGCCGAGGTCCTTGCGCAGCCGCAGGATGGCGATCTCCGGCCGGCGGTCGAAGCCGAGCGTGTCCCATTTCGGTCCGCCGACGGAGCCGAACAGCACCGCGTCCGCTTCCCTGGCGAGGCGGATCGTCTCGTCGGTGATCGGCACGCCGCGCGCGTCGATCGCGGCCCCGCCCACCAGGTCCTCGACGATGGTGAAGCGGGCGCGCTCGCGCTTGTGCATCCAGGAGACGACGCGACCGACCTCGTGCATCACCTCGGGACCCACGCCGTCGCCGGGCAGGACGAGCAGCTTGCGGTTGGGGATCACGCGCGAACCTCCACGGCGGGGATGAAGCCGCGCTCGCGCCCGACCTTCGCCTCGTAGGCGTCGATCGAGCCCGCGTGCTGCAGCGTCTGGCCGATATCGTCGAGCCCCTCGAGCAGCAGCTTCTTGCGGAACGGATCGATGTCGAAATGGATGCGCTCGCCGTTCGGCCGCACCACCTCCTGTGCCGCGAGGTCGATGGTGATGCGGGAGTTGGCACCCAGCTTCGCGTCCTCCATCAGCTGGTCGATCACCGCGCGCGGCAGGCGGATGGGCAGGATCCCGTTCTTGAAGCAGTTGTTGTGAAAGATGTCGGCGAAATCCGGCGCGATGACGCAGCTTATGCCGAAATCCAGCAGCGCCCAGGGCGCGTGCTCGCGCGAGGAGCCGCAGCCGAAATTCTCGTGCGCGATCAGGATCTGCGCGCCGCGGTATGGCGCCTGGTTGAGCACGAATTCCGGCCGCTCCTTGCCCTCCGCGTCGTAGCGCAGCGTGTCGAACAGGTGCACGCCGAGCCCGCTGCGCTCGATGGTCTTGAGGAAGCGGGCAGGGATGATCTTGTCGGTGTCCACGTTCGCCATCGGCAACGGTGCCGCGACCGCGGTGAGGGTGGTGAAGGGCTTCATCGTGCCAACTCCCGAACATCCGCGAGCCGTCCCGTAACGGCGGCGGCCGCCGCCATCGCCGGCGAGAGGAGATGCGTCCGCCCGCCCGGTCCCTGGCGGCCCTCGAAGTTGCGGTTGGACGTGCTGGCGCAGCGCTGGCCCTCGGTCAGCTTGTCGGGGTTCATGCCGAGGCACATCGAGCAGCCGGCCTCGCGCCACTCGAACCCGGCCTCGATCAGCACGCGGTCCAGCCCCTCCGCCTCCGCCTGGCGCTTCACGATGCCGGATCCGGGCACCACCAGCGCCCGCACGCCGGGGGCAACCTTGCGTCCGCGCGCGACGTCGGCCGCGGCCCGCACGTCCTCGATGCGTCCATTGGTGCAACTGCCGATGAACACGACGTCGATCGGCACCTCGGTGAGCTTCTGCCCGGGCTTCAGCGCCATGTATTCAAGCATGCGCTCCATCTGCGCGCGCTTGGCCGCGTCGGCCACGCCTGCCGGGTCCGGCACCGTGCCGGTGATCGGCGCCACCGCC
This sequence comes from uncultured Pseudomonadota bacterium, assembly GCA_963764465.1. Lineage (GTDB taxonomy): Bacteria > Pseudomonadota > Alphaproteobacteria > Acetobacterales > Acetobacteraceae > JAJXXT01. Next base: position 60,500 of record CAVXSO010000003.1, read on the forward strand.
TCGGGGCTGGTGCCCCAGGTGACCATCGGCACGATGCTCGCGGCGTCGATCTCGACCACGGTGTCGTAATGCGCGCCGGGGTCGGAGGGCAGGGTCTTCCACCAGGCGATGGCGCGCTCCAGCGCCTCGCCCTTCGGCGCCATCGGCTTGCCGCGGACGTACTCGAACGTGGTCTCGTCCGGCGCGATCATGCCCGCGCGCGCGCCGGCCTCGATCGACATGTTGCAGACCGTCATGCGCCCGGCCATGTCGAGCGCGCGGATGGCGGAGCCGGTGTACTCGATCACGTGCCCGGTGCCCCCGGCGGTGCCGATCCTGCCGATGATGGCAAGCACGATGTCCTTGGCCGAGCAGCCTTGGGGCAGCGCGCCCTCGACAGCGACCTTCATGTTCCGGGCCGGCTTCTGCAGCAGCGTCTGGGTGGCGAGCACGTGCTCCACTTCCGACGTGCCGATGCCGAAGGCGAGCGAGCCCATCGCGCCGTGCGTGGAGGTGTGGGAGTCGCCGCAGACGATGGTCATGCCCGGCAGGGAGATGCCCTGCTCCGGGCCGATGATGTGGACGATGCCCTGCCGATCGTCGAGCAGCGGGATGTAGGGCACGCCGAAGGCCGCGACGTTGCGCTCCAGCGTCTCCACCTGCAGGCGCGAATCCGCTTCCTGGATGCCGGCCTTGCGGTCGGTGGTCGGGACATTGTGGTCCACCACCGCGATGGTGGCGCCCGGCCGGCGCACCCGGCGTCCCGCCGTGCGCAGTCCCTCGAAGGCCTGCGGCGAGGTCACCTCATGGACGAGGTGGCGGTCGATGTAGAGCACGCAGGTGCCGTCCGGCAGGCGCTCGACCACATGCGCGTCCCAGACTTTGTCGAAAAGAGTCTTGGCCATGTTTCCCCCAGAAGGCCAGGGGCTCCGCCCCTGCACCCCGCTGGGGCCCCCGGCCCCAGACCCCCATCATGGGTTCCAAGGGCCTGAGGCCCTTGGCGGGTCCAGGGCAGAACCCTGGCCTTGTTACTCTGCCTCGTTGTCGCGCGCGCGCTCGGCGATACGCGCCGACTTGCCGCGCCGGTCGCGCAGGTAATAGAGCTTCGCGCGGCGCACATCGCCCTGCCGCACCACGGCGATCTCCGCGATCGTCGGCGCATAGAGCGGGAACACGCGCTCCACGCCCTCGCCGTAGCTGATCTTGCGCACCGTGAAGTTGCTGTTGATGCCCTTGTTCGAGCGCGCGATGCACACGCCCTCGAAAGCCTGGGTGCGGGTGCGTTCGCCCTCGATCACGCGCACCGCGACACGCAGCGTGTCGCCCGGGCGGAAGCGCGGCACCGGCCGCTCCGCCGTCAGCTTCGCGATCTGTTCGGCCTCAAGGGTCTGGATCATGTTCATCGGGTCAACTCCTCAAGCGGGTTCCCTTAAGGCTCCACGTTCGATGTTGCAACGTGTCATCGCGCATGCTTGCCGCGCATTTCATCCGCCCGTTCGTCGGCGGGGCGGCTTTCCCAAAGGTCCGGCCGCCGCTCCCGCGTGGCGCGCGCCGCCTCCTCCCGTCGCCAGGCGGCGATCGCGGCGTGATTGCCGGAAAGCAGCACCGGGGGCACGGCCCGGCCCTGCCACTCCGCCGGGCGCGTGTAGTGCGGGTATTCCAGCAGGCCGTGGGCGAAGCTTTCCTCCGCGACGCTTTCGGCGGTGATGGCGCCGGGCAGCAGTCGGATGGTCGCCTCCAGCAGAGCCATCGCCGCCACCTCGCCGCCGGCGAGCACGAAATCGCCGAGCGAGACCTCCTGCATGCCCCGTGCTTCGATCAACCGCTGGTCGATGCCCTCGAACCGGCCGCACAGCACCACCACGCCGGGCCCCGCCGCGAGCGCCCGGGCGCTCGCCTGGTCGAAGCGCCGGCCGCGCGGGGTGAGGCAGATCGTGGGCCTGCCGTCCTCTGTTCCCGCCAGTGCCGCATCCGCAACGTCCGGCCGCAGCACCATGCCGGCGCCGCCACCGAACGGCGTGTCGTCCACGTTGCGGTGCGGGCCGAGGCCGAAATCGCGCAGGTTGCGGATCTCGAGCGACCACAGGCCGCCCTCCAGCGCCCGGCCGGAGATGGAGATGCCGAGCGGGCCGGGGAACAGTTCCGGGAACAGGGTCGCGACGGTCGCGCGGAAGGTCATGTCGCTTCCCCGATCACGTCTGCCGGCGGCACCACGGTGAGGCGGTGGGCCGCGATGTCCACCTCCGGCACGCAGGCGCGGGTGAAGGGCACGAGCAGCGCCCCGATCTCGAGGCTTGCCCCGGCGCCGTAGTCGTGCACGGCGGAGACGGTGCCGAGGGGTCTCCCTTCCGCGTCGAACGCCGCCATGCCGACGAGGTCCGCAAGGTAGAACTCGTCTTCCTCCGCCGGCGGCAGCGCCTCGCGCGGGGCGTAGAGGCGGACGTTGGTGAGGCGCGCGGCCGCATCGCGATCGCGCACCCAGCGTGTCTCGCCGCCGACCACCTCGCCGATCGCTGCGATGCCCTCGCCACGCCATTCCAGCGCGAAGCGGCGTCCACGCTCGTCCTGCAAGGGGTAGGAAGCGAGATCCGCGGGCTCGACGGTGAAGCTGCTCACGCGCACCAGCCCCCGCACGCCGTGCGGGCGGCCAACCACTCCCATCGCCACCAGGTCGGGCATGAAAGGCCGCGGCCGGATGGGGCGCGGTCAGGCGCCCGCCGCTTCCTTCGCGCGTTCCTGCGCCTTCTTGCGCGGGGCGGACTTCTTCGGCTGCTCGCGGATCGCAGGCGTGGCACCGAGCCCCGCCTTGCCCATGAAGCGCGCCACGCGCTCGGTGGGCACCGCGCCCTGGCTCACCCAATGGGTCACGCGCTCGTTGTGCAGCTTCACACGGTCGGCGTGTTCGGCGGGCAGCATCGGGTTGTAGCTGCCGAGGCGCTCGATGAAGCGGCCGTCGCGCGGCGAGCGGCTGTCGGCCACCACGATGTGGTAGTAGGGGCGCTTCTTGGCGCCCGCGCGTGCCAGGCGGATCTTCAGGCTCATTCGTTGTCTCTCCGTTACGGTGTCGTTGTGGGGTCGGTCAGAACTTGCGGCCGCCAAGCAGGGCCCCGAGGCCGGCTCTCGCGAGCCCCTTCTGGCCGAGCTTGTTCACCCGCTTCATCATCGTGGACATGTCCTCGAACTGCTTGAGCAGCCGGTTCACGTCCTGTGCCGTGGTGCCGGAACCCGAGGCGATGCGCCGTTTGCGGCTCGCCTTCAGGATATCCGGGTTGCGCCGCTCGGCCGGCGTCATCGAGGAGATGATCGCGGCCTGGCGCTTCAACATTGTCTTGTCGATGTTGGCGTTCTCGATCTGCTGCGCGAGCTTGCCCGCGCCCGGCAGCATCGAGATCAGGCTCTGCACCGAGCCCATTTTGGTGATCTGCTGCAGCTGCTTCGCGTAGTCCTCGAGGTCGAACTTGCCGCGCGCGATCTTCTTCGCGAGCTTCTCGGCCTCCTCCTGCTCCACCACTTCCGCGGCGCGCTCGACGAGGCCGACCACGTCGCCCATGTCGAGGATGCGCCCAGCGACGCGGCCGGGGTTGAACTCCTCCAGCGCCTCGAGCTTCTCGCCAAGGCCGATGAGCTTGATCGGCGCGCCCGTGACCGCGCGCATGGAGAGCGCGGCACCGCCGCGCGCGTCGCCATCCATCCGCGTCATCACGATGCCGGTCACGCCCACGCGCTCGTTGAACGCGCGCGCGGTGTTCACCGCGTCCTGGCCGGTCATCGCGTCGACCACGAGCAGCGTCTCGACCGGCTTGGTCTCCGCCCGGATCGCCGCGACCTCGTCCATCAGCGCGTCGTCGATCGCGAGGCGGCCGGCGGTGTCGAGCAGCACGATGTCGAACACCTCGCGCCGCGCGATGTCCATGGCGCGGCGTGCGATCTGGATCGGCGTCTCGCCGGCGACGATCGGCAGCGAGGCGACCTCCGCGCGCTCGGCGAGCTGCTGCAGCTGCAGCTGGGCGGCCGGGCGCTGGGTGTCGAGGCTGGCGAGCAGCACCTTGCGCCGCGCGCGGGTGCGCAGGCGCAGGCCGAGCTTGCCGGTGGTGGTCGTCTTGCCGGAGCCCTGGAGGCCGACCATCAGGATCGGGATCGGCGCTGGCGCGTTGAGGTCGAGCGGCACCACTTCCGCACCGCCCAGCGCGTCCACGAGCGCGTCGTGGACGATCTTGACCACCATCTGCCCGGGCGAGACCGCGGCGATGACCTGCTGGCCCACCGCCTCCGCCCGCACCTTGGCGACGAAGTCGCGCACCACCGGCAGCGCCACGTCCGCGTCGAGCAGGGCGAGGCGGATTTCGCGCATTGCCTCGTCGACATCGGCCTCGCGCAGCGCGCCACGTCCGCGCAGGCGGTCGAAGACCTCGGTCAGCTTGCCGGAAAGAGCCTCGAACACGTCCTATCCACCCGCCGTAAAAAAGGGGTACGACGACCCCAAAGCCAAAAGCGCCGCTGCGCGAACCCTCGCGGAGCGGCGGACCTTTCTGCGGCCCCTATGGGCCGAGGGCCCGGGGAAGTCAAATCTGCGCCTCGGGGCGCGAGGAAGCATAAACCCATCGTCACCCGTGGCGAGACGTGTTAGGCTAATTAGGCTAAAATCTAAATCCTGAGTCATTTTCCTCGCTGCAAAACGGAGCGTGCGCAATGGCGGATTATGTCTGGTACCCCGTCACGGGCGACGGCCAGTCGGCAGCCTCACCCTATGTGTGGAATGGCGGCCAGCAGAACTGGAACACCACCGCCTCCTGGGGCGCGAACAATCTTCTGGACCTGACATCGGCGCCGCCGGCCGGCGCGGTGCCGGGCAGTGGCACGGGTGGGTCCTCCGGGTTCGGGCTGGACAACGTCTTTGTCGTCGCCGGCGAGATCTCGTCGGCGGTCTTCGGCCTCTACGTGCCGAGCCCGACGCTGGGCGACCCATACATCGGCTCGAACAATTATCCAGTCGATATCGTCATCAACACCGGCACCGTCGGCATCGCTAATCTTTCGCTGGCCAACTACAACGCACTGGCGGATGCACCGACCTACGTGACGCTGGATGTCGAGGGTGCGACCTTCGATATCACCGGCAGCGTCTTCAACTCGGTCAATGCCGTCACGCCAACCATCGTCTTCTTCGGGAATACTCTCGGCGGCTCCGTCACGGCGACCGGCGGCGGCACGATCGAGATCGGGACCGGGGGCGTCGTGGAAGTCGCCGGCAGCGTGCAGGCGAATGTCGACTTTGCCTTCGTCGACGGTACCGGGGACAGGCTGGTCCTGAGCGGCGTCTCGCCCACCGCCACGGCTGATTTCGCGGGGACGATCGAGGGATTCGCCGTGGGCGACACGATCGACCTCGGCGCCGTCGCCTTCACCGGCGGGCAGCCGGGAACGATCGCGAGCGGCGGCATTCTGACCCTCACGGAGGGCGCGCATACCTACAGCCTGCAATTCGATCCCTCGCTGGCCGGCAAGACCATCCTCGCCGCCGCCGACCTCGCCGGCACGGGCACGAATCTCACCGTCGCCTGCTTCGCCGCCGGTACGCGGATCATGACCGCGCGCGGCGAGATCGCCGTCGAGGAACTGGCCGTTGGCGAGCGCGTTGCAACGACGGAAGGCGCGGCCCCGATCGTCTGGCTCGGCCACCGCCGGATCGACTGCCGCCGGCATCCGCGGCCCTGGGACGTGCAGCCCGTGCGCATCGCGGCCGGCGCCTTCGCGCCCGGCGGGCCGCGGCGCGACGTGGTGCTCTCGCCTGACCACGCCATTCTGGTCGATGGCGGGCTGGTTCCCGCGCGCTATCTCGTGAACGGGGCCACGATCGTGCAGGAGGACGTAGCCTCGGTCACCTACTGGCATGTGGAGCTGCCGGCGCACGCGGTGCTGCTGGCCGAGGGGCTGCCCTGCGAGAGCTTCCTCGACACCGGCAACCGCTCCGCCTTCATCGATGGCGGGCCGGTGGTGCAGCTTGCGCCGGATTTCTCGCGTGCCACCTGGGAGGCGAAAGGCTGCGCGCCGCTCGTCACCGAGGGCAGGGCGCTGACGGAGGCGCGGCGCCGGCTGTTTGGGCGGGCGCTCGCCATGGGGCACGCTCTCGAGGACGATCCTGGCGTGCATCTGCTGCCGGCGGACGGGCGGATCGTCCCGCCGCGATCGGTGCGGGGCATGCGGTATCGTTTCGTGCCCGGCAGCGGCGGCCGGAGCCTGCGCCTCGTCTCGCGCGCGGCGACACCGGCACAGACGGGCACGGACGGGGCCGACCATCGCCGCCTCGGCGTCATGGTGACGCGGCTCGTGGTGCGCGAGGGGGATGCGTGGCGGGCGATCGCGCTCGACACGCTGACCGGGGCCGGCTGGCACGCGATGGAAGGCGAGGGAGCCTGGCGCTGGACCGATGGCGATGCGGTGCTGCCGCCCGACGCCGCGGGGTGCCTGGAATTCGAGGTCGAGATCGGCGCCTGGGCGCGCCCCTGGCGCCGCCCCGCGACCGTGGCAGCGCGCGCCCGCGCCTGAGACCCGGACGGCCGCCGCGAGGCGCGTCCGCACGGCGGTCGCGCCGGGGCGTGGCGCGCCTGGGCTGAAACCCTTTCCGCGCGCCAAGTCGTTCCACGCACTGCCGCCCATATTCTTGTGACGGCGGTGGAATGGCGGGTACAAAACGTTCGCGAAACCTTGCGAGCGGCACGATGACCGGCGACGTGACTTGGCCTTTGCTTGAGGGCGAACGCGTCCTCTGGACCGGAAGGCCAGGGGGAGGCCTGGTCCTCACGCCGCGGGACGCCATCCTCGTCCCATTCAGCCTGGTGTGGGGCGGCTTCGCGCTGTTCTGGGAGGCGACGGTGCTACGGACAAACGCGCCGTTCTTCTTTCGCCTCTGGGGGATACCGTTCGTTTTGATCGGCTTTTATCTGATCCTTGGCCGGTTCATGGCCGATGCTTGGTTGCGAGCCAGGACCCGTTACGCGCTGACCAACCTGCGCATCTTCATCGTCCGCACCGGCCCAATGAACACCATCACCGCGCTGGCGTTGGATCGCTTGCCGGAGGTTCAAGTGAGCCAACGTGCGGATGGGCGAGGCACGTTGCGCTTTGGCTCGCCGGCGAGGGTTAGCCTGACGGGAACTGGCTTCGGGTGGGGGTCCTGGACACCTTCTCTCGACCCCACGCCACAGTTTTTGGCGATCGACAACGCTCAGGATGTGTTCCAGCAGGTCCAGCGTGCCGCGCGCGGCGCGGTCGATGCCCCTTCGAAGCGCGGGTGAGCGGGCGCGATCTGGACCCGGAGCCGAGCTGCGAGGCGCCCGTGGCTCGGCCTGCCTCTCCTGCCGCACTTGGAGCCGCCAATCGGAATTCCGGGTTTCGCACGTGAAACGTTTCTGGAACGCAACCTCAAGCGGCGTCGCCATTGCCATCAAGGCGCAACCTGGCGCGCGGCGGGAGGCGGTGCTGGGCGTCGCGGAGGCGGCGGCGCGACCCGGCTGGCCCGCGACGCGGCTGCGCGTCGCCGTTTCAGCGCCGCCGGAGGACGGGCGCGCCAACGCCGCCATCCTGCGGCTGCTGGCGGAGGAACTGGGCGTGAAGCGAGCGGCCTGCCGCCTCGTCCAGGGGCAGACATCGCGGGAGAAGCTCGTGGTGGTGGAGGGCGATCCCGCCGTGCTCGGCGCCGCGCTGGCGCGCCTGGCCGGAGGCTGACCTCAGATCATTCCGAGCGCCGCGGCGAGCGCCCCCGCGGCGCCCAGAGCGCCCAGGGCGCCACCGGCCCAAGCGAGGCCGCGCAGGCGCGTGATCACGGCCGCCGAGACCAGAACGATTGCGATCGAGAGCGCGCCGGCCGCGGTTTCCAGCCGGTGGTAGCGATGCAACTGCCGCTCCTGCTCGCGGCCCGATAGCTCGGCCCGTTGCTGCAGCTTCGCGGGGGTGTTGGTGGAATCCTGCGCGAGCCGCTTGAGCCGCTGCTCCGCCGCCGCCCGCGACGCCTCGGCCGCCGGGCTCGCGGGCAGGGAGGCGAGGAGCTCCGTCTCGACGCGCAGCATTTCGATGCGCGAGATTTTCTGGGCGTAGAACGTCCAGGCGTCGTTGGCATCGAGATGCGCCGCGACGGCCGCGTTCTGGGCCGAATCCTTGGCCGCCTGGGTGAGCGCCAGCGCTACCGCAAGCACTGCGATCAGCAGCCCCGCGCGGCGCGCCAGATTGTCTCCCGGGTGTTGCTCGAGATGTTCGTGGCGTTCGAACGTCTCGTGCGCGGTCTCGGCCGCCTCGCTCATGCGGCTGGCACCGCCGGCGGTGGCAGCCGGCGCCTCATTTCGGCGCCAGCACCATCACCATCTGGCGGTTTTCCATCCTCGGCATCTGCTCAACCTTGGTGAGCGCGTCCATCTCGCCGCGGATGCGCTCGAGCACCTTGATGCCGATTTCCTGGTGCGCCATCTCGCGGCCGCGGAAGCGCAGCGTCACCTTGACCTTGTCGCCCTCCTCGATGAAGGCGCGGGCCGCGCGCATCTTCACCTGGTAGTCATTCTCGTCGATGTTCGGGCGTACCTTGATTTCCTTGATCTCGACGACCTTCTGTTTCTTCTTGGCCTCGTTCTTCTTTTTCTGGGCCTCGTACTTGTACTTGCCAAAGTCGAGGATCTTCACCACCGGGGGCGAGGCGTTGGGGCTGATCTCCAGGAGATCGAGGCCCATGGCGTAGGCGCGGTTCAGCGCGTCCCGGGCACTCATCACGCCCAGCATCTCGCCGTCCTGGTCGATCAGGCGGACGGAGGGGGCGCGGATTTCATCATTCACGCGCGGGCCATCACGAGAGGGCGCGGGCGCGTTCGGCAGCGGAGGACGGGGTATGGGAAGCTCCTGGTATGGTGAAGTCGTGCTTTTTGCGCCGTAATACGGCGTCAGATCAAGTCGCGCGTGCCAGATCGGGTGGTACGGCCTCGGTTGCAAGTCGTGCCACTGCGTCGTCGAGCGGCAGGATTTCCTGCGCCTCGCCGCCGAGCCGGCGCAGCGCCACGGTCCGGTTCTCCGCCTCGCGCCGGCCGACGACGAGGATCGCGGGCACGTGAGTCAGCGTGTGGTCGCGGATCTTGGCGTTGATCTTCTCGCGCCCTGTATCAAGGATCGTCGCCAACCCCTTGGCGCGTAACGCTGCGGCGACCTCGGCGGCATACGCGTCCGCATCGGAGACGATGGTCGCCACCACCGTCTGCACCGGGGCCAGCCAGACCGGGAAGCGCCCGGCGTATTGCTCGATCAGCATGCCGAGGAAGCGCTCGAAGCTGCCGAGGATCGCGCGGTGCAGCATCACCGGCCGGTGCCGCGCGCCGTCATCGCCGACATATTCGGCGTCCAGCCGCTCAGGCAGCACGAAATCCACCTGCAGCGTGCCGCACTGCCACTCCCGCCCGATCGCGTCGCGCAGGACGAACTCGAGCTTCGGGCCGTAGAACGCGCCCTCGCCGGGGTTGATCGTGAACTCCACGCCGGCCTCGCGGCAGGCCTGCTCCAGCGCCGCCTCGGCCTTGTCCCACACCGCGTCGGACCCCGCGCGGATGTCGGGCCGGGTGGAGAACTTCACGCGGTACTCGGGGAAACCGAAATCCCGGTAGATCGAGGTCAGCAGCTCGACGAAGCGGATGGTTTCCGAACCGATCTGGTCCTCGGTGCAGAAGATGTGCCCGTCGTCCTGCTGGAAGGCGCGCACGCGCATGATGCCGTGCAGCGCGCCGGAGGGCTCGTAGCGGTGGTCCTGCCCGAACTCGGCGAGGCGGAGCGGCAGCTCGCGGTAGGAGCGCACGCCCTGGCGGAACACCATCACAGCGCCGGGGCAGTTCATTGGCTTCAGCGCCAGCGTCTTGTCCTCGTCCTCCACCTGGACGACGAACATATGCTCGCGGAATTTCTCCCAGTGGCCCGATTTCTCCCACAACGTGCGGTCCACGAGCTGCGGCGTCTTGATCTCGACATAGCCCGAGGCGTCCAGCCGCCGGCGGATGTAGCGCTCGGCGGTCTGGTACAGCTTCCAGCCGTTCGGGTGCCAGAAGACAGCGCCGACGGCCGCTTCCTCGAGATGGAACAGGTTCATCTCGCGGCCGATGCGCCGGTGGTCGCGCTTCTCCGCCTCGGCGAGCTGGTGGAGGTAGGCGGCGAGTTCCTTGTCGTCGCGCCAGGCGGTGCCGTAGATGCGGCTCAGCATCGCGTTGCGGTGATCGCCGCGCCAATAGGCCCCGGCGACGCGCATCAGCTTGAAGGCGTGGCCGACATCCGCGGTGGTGCGCATATGCGGGCCGCGGCAGAGATCGACCCACTCGCCCTGGCGGTAGAGGGTGATGGTCTCGCTCGCCGGCAGATCGCGGATCAGCTGCACCTTGTAGCGCTCGCCCTTGTCCTCAAAGAGTGCGATCGCGTCCTCGCGGCTCACCACCTCGCGCTCGAACGCCGTGCCCTCGGCCACGATCCGCCGCATCTCCTCCTCGATCGCCGTGAAATCCTCCGGCGTGAAGGGCGTGTCGCGCGCGAAGTCGTAGTAGAACCCGTTCTCGATCGCGGGGCCGATGGTGACCTGCGTGCCGGGGAAGAGGCGCTGCACCGCCTCCGCCAGCACGTGCGCCGCGTCGTGGCGGATCAGCTCCAGCGCCGCGTCGTCCTTGCGGGTGACGAAGACGACGCTCGCGTCTCGCTCGATCGCACGGGAGAGATCCATCAGCGTGCCGTCCACGCGCATGGCGAGTGCCGCGCGCGCGAGCCCGGGCCCGATCGCGGCCGCGACCTGCGTGCCCGTGACCGGCCCATCAAAGGCGCGGGTCGAGCCGTCGGGCAGGGTCACGATGGGCATGGTCGCGGGATCTCCGGATAACGATCCCAGGCGTATGGCGTCAGGGAAGGGCGGCCGCAACCCTTTCCACCGGCAGGTCGGCGAGGTTCTGGGCGCGGATCACGATGGGCCAGCCGCCGCCCGGCAGGCGCGGCGCGGTGAGCGCGGGGTCGCTGTCCGGCCCGAACAGCACCAGGCTGGGGCAGCCCGTGGCCGTCGCGATGTGCATCGGCCCGGTGTCGTTACCGACGGCGAGCACCGCCCGGGCGGCGATGGCGAAGAGGTCCGCCATCGTGGTGCGGCCGGTGAGGTCCAGTGCCGCAGGGCAGTGTTCGCGGATGATGGCCGCGAGCGGCGCGTCGGTGGCGGTGCCCAGCACCACGGGCACCATGCCGCGCGCGACGAGGAGGGAGGCCAGCTCGCCGAAGCGTTCCACGGGCCAGCGCTTGGCCGGCCGGTGCGGCGCGGCACCAGGCACCAGCAGTGCGGTGCGCGGTGGCAGCGCCGGCCCGTCCTTTGCCAGCGCCGACCAGTCCGGCACCGGCAGGGTCGCGATGCCGGCCTGGTGCAGCTGGCCCTCCAGCCGCTCGCGGGTGTGAAGGCGGTCGCGCTCGGGATCCGCGTCGGGGAAGCGCATGCCCCGGCCGATGCCGCTCCAGCCGCCGCCGCCGGCGAGCCTGCCGTACCAGGTGCTGCGCGAGGAGGTCTGGAGGTCGTAGACACGGTCGAAGCCGCGCAGGAACCGCCTGAGCCGCGCCAATGCCGGCAGGTTCCAGAAGCTCGGCCGGTGGTCCACCGCCACGTGGTCGAACCAGGGCAGGCGGCGCGCGAGGCCGGCATAGGGCGTGGTGGTGAGCAGCGTGATCTCGTCGCCCGCGTGATGCGCGCGGATGCCCGCGAAGGCCGGGCCGCTCAGCACGAAATCGCCGAGCGCGCCGAGGCGGATGACCAGCACCCTGGTCATCGCGCTTCCAGCAACTCCTCGTAAACGTCCAGCGTCGCCTCCTGCATGCGCTTGAGGTCGTGGCGCGCGAGCACGAAGGCACGCGCGGCGGTGCCGATGGCGAGCCGTTCAGAGGGCGCCATCGCGAGCACCGCGTCCAGCCTTGCCGCGAGCGCCGCGTCGTCGCCCGGGGGGGCGCGCCAGCCGGTCTCGCCCTCCACCACAGTCTCGCGCGCGGCGCCGTGGTCGGTCGCGATCACCGGGCGGGCCATGGCCAGCGCCTCCGCGATCACCAGGCCGAACGCCTCGGGGTCGGTCGAGGCGTTGACCACCACGTCCGAAAGCATGAGTGCGGCGGGCATATCCTCGATATGGCCGACCATGCGCACGCGCTCGGCAACCCCCAGGGTCTCGGCAAGCTGCGCCAGTTCCTTTGCGTAGCCGCGGCGTCGGGCCTCGCCGGTCAGCAGCACGACGGCGTCGCGCCGCTGCATGCGCGCGAGTGCCCGGATCAGAACCGCCTGGCCTTTCCAGCGTGTGAGCCGCCCCGGCAGCAGGATGGTCGGTGCCCCGTCGGGCACGCGCCAGCTCGCGGCCATGCGCACCAGCCGGTCCGGCACCACAACGTCCGGGTCGAACAGCCGCGTATCGACGCCATGGGGCACCACGCGCAGGCGGGAAGGCGGCGTGCCGTGCCGCGCCGTCACCATGTCTGCGACGAAGCGGCTCGGCGCAATCACCCGCTCGCCCCTCGCCATCACGGAGTTGTAGAGCCGCTTGCCCGGGAAACCTTCGGAGTACGTGCCGTGATAGGTGGTCACCAGCTTCACGCCGGTGCGGCGGGAGGCGAGCCAGGCGGACCAGGCAGGAGCGCGGGAATGCGCATGCAGCAGGTTGACGCCATGCTCGCGGATCACCGCTTCCAGTCGCCTGGCGTTGCCGAGGATCGCCCAGGGGCTGCGCCGGTCGAGCGGCATGGTGACGTGAAGCCCGCTGCGTTCCACCGCCGGCGCCAGCCGCCCGCCGGCGGAGGCGACGATGGACACGCCGCCAGCCTCCGCGACCGCGGCGGCCAGGGTGATCACGTGCCGCTCCACACCGCCCGACTCAAGCGCGGGCAGCACCTGCATCACCACGGGCGTATGCGAGCCCGGCGCGCGCGAATCGGTGGGGTCGGCCATGCGGCGGCTATAGCGCCACCCGGGCCTGGGTCCAGAGCGCCTGAGGCGGATTCCTAGCCGATATGGTCGAGGCCGATGTCGAGCGCCTTGACGCTGTGCGTCAGCGCGCCGACCGAGAGCAGGTCGACGCCCGCCGCCGCGATCGCGGGTGCCGTTTCCGCCGTGATGCCGCCCGAGGCCTCGGTCAGCGCGCGGCCGGCGACGAGGGCCACCGCCTCGGCCAGCATCGGCGGGTCCATGTTGTCGAGCAGTACCGCGTCCACGCCAAGCGCCATCGCCTCGTGCAGCTGCGCGAGCGTATCCACCTCCAGCTCGATCTTGACCATGTGCCCGGAATGGGCGCGTGCGCGGCGCACTGCCTCCGCGATGGAGCCGGCGACCGCGACGTGGTTGTCCTTGATCAGCACCGCGTCGTCGAGGCCGAAGCGATGGTTGGAGCCGCCGCCCGCGCGCACCGCGTGCTTTTGCAGGGCGCGCAGGCCCGGCATGGTCTTGCGCGTGCACACCACATGCGCATGTGTGCCGCGGATGGAATCCGCGATCGCAGCCGTGGCCGTCGCGATGCCGGAGAGATGGCAGAGCAGGTTGAGTGCCGTGCGCTCGGCGGTGAGCAGGCCACGCGCTGGTCCTGCGAGGGTCGCGATGGTTTCGCGCGCGGCGACACGCGCGCCGTCGCCACGCAGGGCGTTCGTTTCGATCTCGGGATCAATGAGCGCGAAGGCGAGCAGTGCCGCGTCCAGCCCCGCGACCACGCCCGGCTTGCGCGCGACGAGGGCGACCTCCGCGCGCGCCGAGGCGGGAACGATCGCGTCCGTCGTGATGTCGCCGGCGCGGCCGAGATCCTCGAGCAGGGCGGCGCGCACGATCGGCTCGATCATCAGGCGGGGCAGGGCGGCGAGCGTCGTCTCCGACTGGATGTGGGTGGCGTCCATCACGCCACCTCCAGCATGCGCTGCACCGCGCGCCGGGCGCGGGCGGCGATGTCCGCGGGGATGGTCACTTCCTCGCGCATCGTCTCGAGGGCCGCGCGGATGTTGCCGAGCGAAATCCGCTTCATGTGCGGGCAGAGATTGCAGGGGCGGACGAACTCCACGCCCGGGTTTTCCACCGCCACGTTGTCGCTCATCGAACATTCCGTCAGCAGCACGACCCGCCCCGGCTGCTCGCGCGCCACCCAGGCGCTCATGCCCGCGGTGGAGCCGGTGTAGTCGGCTTCCGCCACCACCTCCGGCGGGCATTCCGGGTGCGCCAGCACGACGAGGCCGGGATGTGCCTCGCGCAGCGCGCGCACCTCCGCCGCGCCGAAGCGCTCATGCACCTCGCAATGGCCGCGCCAGGCGACGATCCCGACCTTCGTCTCGGCGGCCACGTTCTGCGCGAGATACTCGTCGGGCAGCATGATCACCTTGGGCACGCCGAGGGATTCCACCACCTGGCGCGCGTTGGCCGAGGTGCAGCAGATATCGGACTCGGCTTTCACGGCGGCACTGGTGTTGACGTAGGAGACGACCGGCACGCCCGGATGCGCCGCGCGCAGCAGACGTACATCCTCCGCCGTGATGGAGGCAGCGAGCGAGCAGCCGGCGCGCGTGTCCGGGATCAGCACCGTCTTTTCCGGGTTCAGCAGCTTCGCGGTCTCGGCCATGAAGTGCACGCCGGCGAGCACGATCACCTCGGCATCCGTCTCGGTTGCCTTGCGGGCCAGGGCCAGGCTGTCGCCCACCACGTCCGCGACGCCGTGGAAGATCTCGGGCGTCTGGTAGTTGTGCGCGAGGATGACGGCGTTGCGCGCGCGCTTGAGCGCGAGGATGGCGGCAACGTCCTCGGCGAAGACCGGCCACTCCATGGGGGGAATGACGGCGGCGAGACGCTCGCGGATCGGTGCGGTGCGGGCGAGGGCTTCGGCGAGGGAGGGCGCGTCCGGCAGGGCAGGGCCGGGCGTGTTGAGGTGACCCATCTTATGCTCCCTTCGAGCACTGATTGGCATATGCTGGTGCCGAGCATAAGGAGAGTCAAGCCCGCTCCGCGGCGCTTCGCCCCACAAGGGCGCCCGCCGCGCCGCCTAGCCCCGCGTCACCCCCACCTTGGTGCCTGCCACCGCGCGTTCCTCCAGCACCGCGCGGCGGAAGCGGAAGAGCTTCGCGGGGCGGCCGCCGGTCTCGTGGGCCATGGCGCCAGTTTCCTCCACCAGCTCCTGCAGCTCGATCAGGCGGCGGAAATTCTGCTTGTGCACGGCCCGGCCCGCGATCGCCTCCACGCAGCGCTGCAGGTCGAGCAGCGTGAAGGCGGGCGGCATCAGCTCGAACACCACCGGGCGGTACTTGATCTTTGCCCGCAGCCGCGAAATGCCGGTCGCGAGGATGCGGCGGTGGTCACCCACCATCGCGAGCCCCGGCAGCGAGCCGCCGCGCGCCGCGTGCTCGGACTCCGCGACGAGCCCCGCCTCCCACAGCAGTTCGTAGCGCTGCAGCGCCAGTTCCTCGTGCCAGGGCATGCCGTCGAACCCGAAGAGCAGGGCCACGCGTCGCCGCCGCGCCGCCGCATCGTCCGCTTCCGCCCAGGCGGCGAGCCGTGGCGCGATCACCGCATCCGTCAGCGCCACGCCGCCGTCGCGCCGGTCCTCCCAGGGGAAATACTCGTACCAGGAACGCCATTCCGGTGCGTCCGCGCCCGCCGGCGGTCCCTCCCGCGTCAGGGCCAGGTAGGAGATCGAGACCAGGTGGCCGGAGCCGCGCGCCGCGCGGTCCGCGTCGGCGAAGGTGTAGAGCTGTTCGACATAGCCCAGGGGATGGTGCGTCTGGGATTCCACCCAGGCGCGCAGGCCGGCCTGCAGCGAGCGGTGGCGCAGATGGAACGGGCCGGAGGGCAGGGTGGTGCCGGCTTTGATCGCCAGCACCCTGGGCTCGCCCAGGCCGTGGGGCGTGGGCGCGACCGCGACCAGCACCGCGATGAGATCCGCGGCACCTGCCTCGCGCGCACTGCCGCCCGCAGCTGTTCCAGGTGCATCTTTTCCCGCCGCGCCCTTCGTTGCCGCCCGCTTTGTCACCCGCACGTCTTTCCCTTCGCTCGAGCCCGACCCTATCCTCGCGCCATGACACGCGAATTCAACCTTGCCCTCACGGGCAATTCCATCCTCCAGCGCCGCCTGCTCTCGACCGAGGACCCCGAGCTGGTGCCGCTGTTCGACCGCATCCGCGCCGCCGACCTCGCCTTCACCAATCTTGAAGTGCTCACCAACGACTACCGTGGCGAGCCGGCGCAGGAGTCCGGCGGTTCGCATTTCGGCGCGCCAGCCTGGGTGATCGACGACCTGCGCATGGCGGGCTTCGATCTCTTCGCCGCCGCCACCAACCATGCGCTCGACTACGGCACCACCGGTCTCATGCTCACCATCGAGGCGCTGGAGGCGCGCGGCGTGGCCTTTGCCGGGATCGGCCGCAACCTGGAGGACGCGCGCCGCCCGGCCTATGTGACGCACCCGAAGGCGACGGTGGCGCTGATCTCCTGCACCTCCAGCTTCGCGCGCGGGCAGGAAGCCTCCGAGCAGCGGCCGGACATGCCTGGCCGCCCCGGTGTGGCACCGCTGCGCCACGAGACCGTGCATGAGGTCACCGCCGAGCAGATGGCGCAGCTGCGCGCCATCGCGGACGCCACCGGGCTGGAGGCGCGCCGCCAGCAGATGCTCGCGATGGGCTTCCACCGCCCGCCCAAGGACCCGGCAATCTTCCCGGTCGGCACCATGAATTTCCGCGAGGCCGCGAAGCCCGGCATTCGTACCACGGCACGCGCCTCCGACGTGGACGGGCTCGCGCGCTGGGTGCGGGAGGCGGCGGCGCTCGCCGACATCGTCATCGTCAGCCTGCACGCGCACGAGCAGGGCGAGACGAAGCAGGAGCCGGCCGAGTTCATCCAGCCCTTCGCGCGGCGGATGATCGACGAGGGCGCGAGCCTGGTCGCCGGCCACGGTCCGCACCTGCTGCGTGGCATGGAAATCTATCGTGGCAGGCCGATCTTCTACAGCCTCGGCAACTTCATCGGCCAGAACGAGCTGGTGCCACGCCTGCCCTCCGACAGCTACGAGCGCTTCGGCGCCGAACCGGACATGACGCCGGGGCAGGTGTATCGGTTACGCACCGACAACGATCGCCGCGGTTTCCCCGCCGATCGCCGCTACTGGGAGACGCTGGTGCCGTTGCTGGCCTGGCGCGACGGCGTGCTGGCCGGGATCGACCTTGTCCCGGTGAGCCTCGGCCTCGGCGAGCGCGCGCACCGGCGCGGCCGGCCGAGGCTTGCTGCCGGGGAGGAGGCGGCGCGAATCCTCGATCGCTTCGCCGAGCTCTCGAAACCGTTCGGCGCGACGGTCGAGCGTCACGGCGAGGCCGCGCGCGTGCGCCTGGCATGAGGCATGTCGAGCGCGCCGGCACGCGACTGGCCTATACGCTGGATGCCGGGCGGCAACCGACGATCGTCTTTCTTCCCGGCCTGCGCTCGGACATGCAGGGGGCCAAGGCTCTGGTCCTGCGCGAAGCGGCGGCGGGCTGGGGCCTGGCGATGCTGCGGCTGGACTATGCCGGCCATGGCGCCTCGGGCGGTCGTTTCGAGGACGGATGCATTGGCGACTGGGCGGCGGATGCGCTCGCCGTCATCGAGGCCACGACCACGGGCAGGCTGGTCCTCGTCGGCTCCTCCATGGGCGGCTGGATCGGGTTGCTGCTGGCTCGCAGGCTGGGCGAGCGCATCGCGGGTTTCGTCGGCCTCGCCGCGGCGCCGGACTTCACCGAGACGATGATCCGGCCGGCGCTGACGGCATCGCAGCGCGCGGCGCTCGAGCGCGACGGGCGCTTCGACGCGCCGAGCGCCTATGGCGAGCCGCTGCCGATCACGCGCCGCCTGATCGAGGATGGCGCCAGGAACCTCGTGCTCGACGCGCCCATTCCGCTCGCCTGCCCCGTGCGCCTGCTGCAAGGCCAGCTTGATCCGGACGTGCCCTGGCAGACCGCGCTCACGCTTGCCGGCCGCATCGAGGGCGCGAATGTCCAGGTGGTGCTGATCAAGGACGGCGATCATCGCCTGTCGCGCCCCGGCGACCTGCGGCTTCTCGTGGAGACGGTTGCGTCCATCGTGCCATCCGACTAGCGTTCTGCCGACAACAATAAAAACCGGGAGGATCGTGATGCGCCGCCGCCGCTTCATCGGCTCTGCTATCGCAACGACACTCGCCGCGCCCGCCCTCGCTCAACCAGCGAAGGCTTCGACACTGCGCTTCGTGCCGCAGGCGAATCTCACGCTGCTCGACCCCGTCTTCACCACCGCGACCGTCACCTCCAACCACGCGTACTACGTTTTCGACACGCTCTATTCCGTGGGGCCGGACGGTGTGGCCAAGCCGCAGATGGCGGCGGGGCACGATGTCTCGGCGGACGGACGCACCTGGCGCATCAAGCTGCGCGACGGGCTCAGCTTCCATGACGGGAGCAAGGTTCGCGCGGTGGACTGCATCGCCTCCGTCAAGCGATGGACCGTCAACGATCCGTTCGGGCAGCTGCTGGCCGCGGCCGTCGATCAGTGGAACGCGCCGGACGACGCCACGATCGAGCTCAAGCTGAAGTATCCGTTCGCGCTGGTGCCGGACGCGCTGGGCAAGGCGGATTCTTCCGTGCCCTTCATCATGCCGGAGCGGCTGGCCGCGACGCCGCCGACCAAGGCGATCACCGAGATGGTCGGTTCGGGACCGTACAAATTCATCGCGGGCGAATATGTCTCCGGCAATCGCGTGGTCTACGAGAAATTCGATGCCTACGAGCCGCGTCCCGAAAAGCCGGTCTGGGCGACGGGCGGAAAGGTCGCGCATTATCCGCGCATCGAGTGGCACATCCTGCCCGACGCCGCGACCGCCGGTGCCGCGCTGCAGAGCGGGGAGATCGACTGGTGGGAACAGCCGCTCGCGGACCTGCTGCCGCAGCTCGCGCGCGACAACAATCTGATGCTGCAGGTGGACCAGCCCTGGGGCCGCATGTCCGAGCTGATCATGAATCACGTTCAGAAGCCCTTCGATAATCCAAAGGTGCGACTGGCTGTGCAGATGGCGGTTCGCCAGCAAGACTACATGCGCGCGACCTTCGGCGACGACCAGTCGCTCTGGCGCGTGAGCCCGGATGTCTATCCCTACGGCACGCCCTACTACTCGGAGGGCGACAAGGACCTGATGAAGGGCGACCTCGCGGAAGCCGCGGCGATGCTCAAGGCGTCCGGCTACAACGGCGAGAAGGTCGTCGTCATCAACCCGACGGATTTCCCGCAGATCCATCCGCTCGGCCTCGTCACCGCGGATATGCTCAAGAAGATCGGCATGAACGTCGACCTGCAGGAGACGGATTGGGGCACGGTGGTGCAGCGCCGCGCGAGCAAGGAGCCGGTGGAGAAGGGGGGCTGGAGCGTCTTCCACACCTTCAGCTCCGCCTATGTGCTGTCCACGCCCGCGACGCATCCGCTGCTCAACGGCCGCGGCACGCATGGCGGCTGGTTCGGCTGGTGGGACAACGCGGACGCACGCAAGCTGGTCGCCGACTGGCTCGCGGCCTCCGATGCCGGCGCGCGCACGAAGACCGCGCAGGACCTCGCCCATGTGGGAATGACCGATGTCGCCTGCGTGATGGTCGGACAGTGGTACGGCAAGACCGCGTTCCGCCGCAGCATCACCGGCGTGCTGCAGGGCATGTCGCCCTATCCGTGGAACGTGCGGCCGGCGTAGCGGCGCCTTCTCGTGGAGGCCGGGCGCCGCCGTGCGGCTCAGCGCCGGTAGGTGCCGATCACCCAGGCCATCAGCCCGGCTTCCTCGTTGTCCGGCAGCATTGTGCCTGCGGGCACGGTGAGGCCGCAGGTGCGGATATGGGCGAGCAGGGCGCGCGCCACGTCGCCGGTAGCGTTTCGTTTGGAGAACGATCCCTGGAATCCCGTCACCTTCGCCAAGGTGATGCTCGTCGCGGTGCGCGGACGGTTCCTGCCGCCGCGCCCCGCCTCGACCTTTTCCGTCGTGCTGCCGACCAGCGAGTTGGAGCGCCGGTCCACCGGCATCGCCCGCACCAGCAGCCAGCCGCGTCGGGCGGCGGCGGTCTCCGGAAACAGGTGGTCCACCGCGAGATCCCGCCCGGCCACGGCGGACGGAGGATTGGCGAACCCGAACAGGGAAGCAAAGCGCGCCCAGTACTCGGCGTAGCGGCCGGAGCCACTGTCCTTTTCCTCCGGCCGCACCCACAGCTCCGGCTGCCCCGCCGCGTCGCGGCGTACCAGCGCCTCGGTCGGCGACAGGTTGGCAAGCGGCCCCCAGGTGCAGGCGCCGCCAGGCATGTGCGGCTGGCGAAGCCGCTCGAGCGCCTCGATGTCCGGCAGCGCGATATAGGCGACGTTCACCCCGCCAGGCGGGTGGATGCCCAGCCACTGGTTGAGCAGAGTCTGCCATTGCCCGCGCAGGAAGGTGGCATAGTCCATCCTTTCAACCTACGCGTGTGGTCCTGCACGGGCAAATGTTCCTCGCCCCGATCCCGAAGGGACGGCCGCGGCGATCTCAGCCCGCGAGGATCGCGCGCAGGCCCTCGCGATAGGTCGGGCAGGCCCACGCGATCCCCAGCGCCGCCTTGGTCGCGGCGGATGAGACGCGGCGGCATTCCGCCCAGAAGCTCAGCTGCATGGGTGACATCGCGGATGCGGCCTGCACGAACGGCAGCAGCGGTGGCGGCGGCAGGTGCAGCAGCCGTGCAGCTTCCTCCGTCACCGCGCGCGGTTCCGTCGGTTCGTCGTCGGCCAGGTGCAGCACGCGAGTTCCGGCGGGCGGATGCGCCAGGGCGGCCACCACCGCGCGGGCGATGTCGTTGCGATGGATGCGGCTGAAGACGTGGCCGGGCTTGTCGATCCGCCGCGCGCGCCCGGCGCGCAGGTCGTCGATCGCCGAGCGCCCGGGACCGTAGATGCCGGCGACGCGGCAGAGATCGACGCCGGCCCGCGGTGCCAGCGCGGCCCATTGCCGTTCCACCGCGAGCCGCCGTGCGGAGCGTGGCTGCATCGGCCGCGGCTCGGTCGCCTCGTCCACCCAGGCGCCGCCGCGGTCGCCATAGACGCCGGTGGTGGAGAGATAGATCGCGTGGCGCAGTGTTCCGCGCGCGAGCGCCGCGCCGTGCGCTGCCAGCGCCGGGTCCGTCGCGCCATCCGGCGGCGCGGTTGCCACCACCGCCTCGGCCCGGCTGGCGTCCACGCTGGCGAACGCCGCCATGCCCGGGCCGGGCGTCCGGCTGACCAGCACGGCGTCGTGCCCCGCCACCAGGGCCGCCGCGTGGATCGCACGCCCGGTGTAGCCGGCGCCAAAGACCAGCAGCTTCAGAAGTCGAGGTCCGCGTAGTGCGCCGGGGGCGTGAAGCCCGGCACGCGCTCCGCCAGCAGCGGGCGAAAAGAGGGGCGGGACTTGATCCGCGCGTACCATTCCCGCGCCGAGGGGTACTTCGCCCACTCGATCTCGCCCATGAAATCGAGCACGGAGATATGCGCCGCGGCCGCGAAATCCGCGAGCGAGATCTGCGGCCCCGCGAGCCAGCGCCGCTGCTCCGCCATCCAGCCGAGATGCTCCATGTGCGCGCGCAGATTGGCGTAGCCCGCGCGCAGCGCCGCCGCGTCCGGCTGCCCGATCCCGGAGAGGCGCTTGTAATATTTCTCGCCGTTGAGGTTGCGCGTCACCGCACCGTCGAAGGTCTCGTCGAACCACGCGATCAGGCGCCGCACCTCCACGCGCTCACCCAGCGTGTTCCCGAGCAGCGGCGTGTCCGGGTATGACTCCTCCAGGTATTCCAGGATGACGCCGGAACCCGGGATCGCCAGCCCGTTGTCTTCCACCAGCGTCGGCACCGCGCCCGCGGGGTTGAGTGCGAGGTACTCTTCCCGCCGTTCCCACACACGTTCCTGGCGCAGCTCGAACGGCAAGCGCTTCTCGGCGAGGACGAGGCGGACTTTCCGGCAATAGGGCGAGAGCGGAAGGTGGTAGAGCATTCGCATCGCCGCGCTTATGGCACCGCGGCATCGGTGCCGGAAGCCGCCCGTGTGGCACCCGGCCGCAATCCTGCCACCCGCGCATGGTCTTGCCCCCCGCCCATACCGCCTCTACCAACCCGGCGAGCTTTCAATCCGTCTTGCAGCACGCCCCATTCGCAGCACGTCCAGGGGGACGCCATGGCCAGCCTCGCCGACAGCCCGAGCAGCAACGACGTCGCCGCCGCTCAGGCCGCGATCCTCGCCCGCCCCGCGACGCAGGAACGGCGCATGGCGGACGCCATCCGGGCGCTCGCGATCGACGCGGTGGAGGCGGCTAACTCCGGCCACCCCGGCATGCCGATGGGCATGGCCGATGCCGCGACGGTGCTGTGGTCCCGCTTCCTGAAATTCGATGCTGCCGATCCTGCCTGGGCCGATCGCGACCGCTTCGTGCTTTCTGCCGGCCATGGCTCGATGCTGCTCTATTCGCTGCTGCACCTGACCGGCCATGCCGGCATGGAAATCGAGGTACTGAAGCGCTTCCGCCAACTCGACTCGGCGGCCGCCGGCCACCCGGAATTCGGCGAGCACCCGGCGATCGAGACCACCACGGGCCCCCTCGGCCAGGGCCTTGCCACCGCCGTCGGCATGGCGCTCGCCGAGCGCATGATGGCCGCGCGCTTCGGCCGCAGCCTGGTCGATCACCGCACCTGGGTCGTCGCCGGGGATGGCGACCTGATGGAGGGGCTGAGCCAGGAGGCGATCTCGATCGCGGGCCACCTGCGCCTCGCGCGGCTCGCGGTGCTGTGGGACGACAACAGCATCTCCATCGACGGCAGCACCGGGCTGTCCAACTCGGAGGACACTCTGCGGCGTTTCGCCGCGGCCGGCTGGGCGACGCGGCGGGTGGATGGGCACGACCATGAGGCGGTCGCCGCGGCCCTGTCCTACGCGGTACGCTCGCGCAAGCCGACACTGGTTGCCTGCCGCACCATCATAGGCTTTGGTGCGCCGACCAAGGCGGGCACGGCTGGCAGCCACGGCGCGCCGCTTGGCGCCCAGGAGGCGGCGGCGGCGAAGCAGGCGCTGGGCTGGAACCACCCGCCCTTCGAGGTGCCGGAGGGTCTGGCGGAGGCCTGGCGGCAGCGCGGCATGCGCGGCGCCACCCCGCGGCGCGCCTGGCTCAAGCGGCTCGCCAACCACCCGCAGCGTGCCGAGTTCGAGCGCGTCATGGCCGGGCGCCTGCCGGATGCCGCCCATGAGGCGCTCGCGGGCCTGCGCGCCGAGATGGCGGGCACCAAGCCCAAGCTTGCCTCCCGCCAGGCCAGCCAGAAAGTGCTGGAGGTGCTGGTACCCGCGGTGCCGGAACTCGCCGGCGGCTCAGCCGACCTCACCGGCTCCAACCTCACACTCGTCAAGGGCATGGGGATCGTGAAGCCGGGCGACTATGCCGGGCGCTACATCCATTGGGGCGTGCGAGAGCACGGCATGGCCGCGGCGATGAACGGCATGTCGCTGCATGGCGGCCTCATCCCCTATGGCGGCACGTTCTTCGCCTTCACCGACTACATGCGCCCCGCCCTGCGCCTCGCGGCGCTGATGCGGCGGCGTGCGATCCACGTGCTGACACATGATTCCATCGGCCTCGGCGAGGACGGGCCGACGCACCAGCCCGTCGAGCACCTCGCCTCGCTGCGCGCGATGCCGAACATGTTCGTCTTCCGCCCCGCCGACGCGATGGAGACGGCGGAGTGCTGGGAGCTGGCGCTGCGCCGCGCGGACGGGCCTTCCTGCCTGGTGCTGAGCCGCCAGTCCCTGCCGGCGCTGCGTGGTGACGCGGGCGAGAACCGCAGCGCGCGCGGCGGCTACGTGCTGGCCGAGGCCGGGCACCGCGCCGCCACCATCATCGCGACGGGCAGCGAGGTCGCCATCGCCATGGCGGGGCGCGCGCTGCTGGCCGCCGAGGGCATCGACGTCGCCGTGGTCTCGCTGCCCTGCTGGGAGTTGTTCTTCGCCCAGGATCCGGCCTGGCGTGCCTCCGTCCTCGGCGCCGCGCCGCGCATCGGCATCGAGGCGGCGAGCAGCTTCGGCTGGGAGCGCGTGCTGGGATCGGACGGCGTGTTCCTCGGTATCGACCGGTTCGGTGCCTCTGCCCCGTACGAGGCGCTGTACCGGCATTTCGGCCTCACCGCGGAGGCACTGGCCGCCGCCGTGCGCCGCCGGGTGGGCGCTTGATTGCCCGCTCCGCGGGTGGGCGCCTGACGATCCGCGTCTGAGGCAGGCCACCCTTGACGAGAGATGACGCGCGAAGCCGGAACGAAAACGCTAGAAACCGCGCGCCCCGACCGCCGGCAGGATGCGTGCGCGCGCAACAAACGAAGCTGAGGGAAACCACGCCATGACCGTCAAGATCGCCATCAACGGCTTCGGCCGCATCGGCCGCCTCGTCCTGCGCGCCATCATCGAGAGCGGGCGCACCGATGTCGTGCCCGTCGCCATCAACGACCTCGGCTCCGTGGAGGCCAACGCGCATCTGCTGCGCTACGACAGCGTGCATGGTCGCCTGCCGGCGGAGGTCGAGGTGCAGGGCAGCAGCCTCCTCATCCGCCAGGGCGGGCGCACCTGGGGCCCGATCGCGGTCAGCGCCGAGCGCGACCCCGCGAAGGTGCCGTTCTCCGGCGTCGATGTCGCGATGGAGTGCACCGGCATCTTCACCAAGAAGGAGCAGGCGGCGCAGCTGATCGCCGCCGGGGCGCGCAAGGTGCTGGTCTCGGCTCCCGCCGACGGCGTCGACGCCACCATCGTCTACGGCGTCAACCACGACGTGCTGACGCCGGCGATGACCGTCGTTTCCAACGCGTCCTGCACCACCAACTGCCTGGCACCGGTGGCGAAGGTGCTGCACGACACCTTCGGTATCGCGCGCGGCTACATGGTCACGATCCACGCCTACACCGGCGACCAGCGCACCGTGGACACGCTGCACAAGGACCTGCACCGCGCCCGTGCCGCCGCTGTCTCCATGATCCCGACCAGCACCGGCGCTGCCCGCGCCGTGGGCCTCGTGCTGCCGGCGCTGAAGGGCAAGCTCGATGGCACCGCAATCCGCGTGCCGACGCCAAACGTCTCGCTCGTCTCGCTCGACGTGGTGCTGGAGAAGCCGGCCACCAAGGAAGCGATCAACGAGGCGATGAAGACCGCCTCCGAGGGCAAGCTGAAGGGCATCCTCGGCTACAACACGGCGCCGCTCGTCTCCGCCGACTTCAACCACGTGCCGGAGAGCAGCACGTTCGACGCCACGCAGACCGCGGTGATCGAGGGCACGTTCGCGCGCGTGCTGACCTGGTACGACAACGAGTGGGGCTTCTCGAACCGCATGAGCGACACGGCGGCGCTGCTCGGGAAGCTCTGATGAAGCTGCGGACGCTGGATGGCGCCGCCGTCGCCGGGCGGCGCGTGCTGCTGCGCGCCGACCTCAACGTGCCGATGAAGGACGGGGTCATCACCGACCCGACGCGGCTGGAGGCGGTGCTGCCGACCATCCGCGAGCTGGTGGGGAAGGGCGCGCGCGTCATCGTCGCCAGCCATTTCGACCGGCCGAAGGGCAAGGTGGTGCCCGCCATGTCGCTCGCGCCGATCGCCGCGGCGATGGAGCGGGCGCTGGGCACGAAGGTTGCCTTCGCGCCCGATTGCGTGGGCGAGGTGGCGGCCAGGGCGGTCGCGGCGCTGGCGCCTGGCGGCGTGCTGGTGCTGGAGAATACGCGCTTTCATCCGGGCGAGGAGAAGAACGATCCGGATTTCGCGAAGGCGCTCGCCGCCAACGCGGACCTTTTCGTCAACGACGCGTTCTCCGCCGCGCATCGGGCACATGCGAGCACGGAGGGCGTGGCGCACCTGCTGCCCGCCTGCGCCGGGCGGCTGATGCAGGCGGAGATCGAGGCGCTGACCAAGGCACTGGAGAGCCCGGCGCGTCCGGTCGCCGCCATCGTGGGCGGGGCGAAGGTCTCCACCAAGCTCGAGCTGCTGGGCAACCTGGTGGCCAAGGTGGACGCGCTGGTGATCGGCGGCGCGATGGCCAACACATTCCTCGCGGCCCAGGGCAAGGCGGTCGGCAAGTCGCTGCAGGAGCCGGAGCTGCATGGCACGGCGCGTGAAATCCTTGCCGCCGCGGCGAAGCGTGGCTGCACGGTGCTGTTGCCGGTCGATGCCGTCGTCGCAACGGAGTTCCGCGCCAACGCGCCCGCCCAGGTGGTGCCGGTCGATGCCGTGCCGGCGGACGCGATGATCCTCGATGTCGGGCCGGCCAGCATCGCGGCGCTGAAATCGGCACTCGCCGGCTGGAAGACGGTGGTTTGGAACGGGCCGCTCGGCGCGTTCGAGACGCCGCCCTTCGATGCCGGGACCAACGCGTTCGCGCAGGCGGTCGCGGCGGCGGCGGTGCTGAGTGTCGCGGGTGGCGGCGACACGGTTTCGGCGCTGAAGCATGCCGGGGTTTCCGGGAAGTTCGGCTATGTGTCGCTCGCCGGCGGCGCCTTCCTCGAATGGCTGGAAGGCAAGATGCTGCCGGGCGTGGCCGTGCT
The DNA here is from genome assembly GCA_963764465.1 of uncultured Pseudomonadota bacterium. Lineage (GTDB taxonomy): Bacteria > Pseudomonadota > Alphaproteobacteria > Acetobacterales > Acetobacteraceae > JAJXXT01. The sequence goes on from CAVXSO010000003.1 coordinate 87,038, forward strand.
CATCGGCTGAGGGTTGTCTCACGAGAGTTAACGGGATTCCCCTCGACAGGGGTTGATTCGCTGTGCGACGACCGAAGCTCGTTCACGGTTCGGAAACCCGGTGCGCCGCAGACTGCCCCTCATGCTGTCGCCGATCTCGCTCGCGGCCTTCTCCACGACGTCGGTCGCACCGTCGGCGTCGCCGCTTTCGGCGGCACCGGCAACGGGCCCGGTCACGCGCCCCTTCGCGGACCCTTCGCGCCTGGCGGCTCCGGCGCCCTCGCTTCCTTCCGCGCCCGGCGCGGTCCCGCCGCGCGGTTCCTTGCTCGACCTCAGCGTTTAGGTTTCGTCGCCCAGGAGCGTCTGGGGCAGGGACTTGTTCGTCCTCGCACCCAGATCCTTCACCATCTCCGCCTGGCGCAGCAGGTTGCCGCTGCCCTGCGCGAGCTTGCCCAGCGCGCCGTCGTAGGTACGCCGCGTGGTGTCGAGTTGCATGCCGATCTTCTGGAAATCCTCCACGAAGCCGACGAGCTTGTCGTACATCAGCCCGGCACGCTTGGCGATTTCCTCCGCGCTGCGGTTGCGCCGTTCCACTTTCCAGACGTTCGCGACAGTCCGCAACGCCATCATCAGCGTCGTCGGCGTGGCGATCGCGACATTGTTCTCGGCGGCGAAATTCGTCAGCGCCGGCTCGGTCTGCAGCGCCAGCGCCAGCGCGCCCTCGATCGGCACGAACAGGATCACATAGTCGAGCCCTTCGCCGATCGCGTCGTGATAGGCCTTGGAGCCGAGCGTCGTCACGTGGCCGCGCAGCGAGGCGAGATGCGCGCGCCGCGCCGCTTCCCGCGCCTCGTCATCCGCGGCGTTGACATACTGGTCGAAGGCGGTGAGCGAGACCTTGGCATCGACCACGATGCGCCGGCCGTCGCCGCCGGGCAGGTTCACGACTACGTCCGCGCGCAGCCGCCGCCCGTCCGTTCCGGCGGCCGTTTCCTGCATCGTGTATTCCTCGCCCTCGCGCAGGCCGGAACGCTCGAGGATGGTACCGAGGATCATCTCGCCCCAGGCGCCCTGGGTCTGGGCCTGGCCGCGCAGCGCCTCGGCGAGGCCCCGCGTCTCCGATCGCATCGTGTCGTTGGTCGCCATCAGCGCCTTGATCTGCTCGGAGAGCGTGCCACGCTCCTTCGCTGTCTCCACCCGCGCCTCGGTCAGGCCCTTCTCGAAGGTGGTGATCTGCTCGCGCAGCGGGCCGAGCAACGTCTCCACCTGCTCCTTGTTCTGCTTGGTGAATTTTCCCCGTGCTGGCCAAGAATTTCGTCGGCGAGGACCTTGAAACGCTGTGTCATCTCATCCCGCGCCGACGTCAGCAGCTCAAGCTTTTCCTTATTGGCTTTCCGCTCCGCTTCCTGCGTCGTCTCCATACGCGTCAGCTTGTTTTCGGCTTCTGTATGCTTCTCGCGTTCCGCATTAAGTTCGCGCTGGGCCGCCTGCAATGCGGCTTCCTTGGCCGTGATCTGCTTGCTCAGTTCTTCGCGCGCGCCTTCTGCTTCGCCCCGAGCCTTGGTTTCCGCCGCGATCTTATCGGCGTGAGTGGCGATCTGCGCCTCCAGGGCCGGAACGCGTTCCGCAGTACTCGTTGCCAAGCCAAGCTTGCGCTCAAGCGTCGCGCGCGAGACCAGCGCCCACGCCGCGACCAGGATCGCGGCGATGGCGACCAGCGTGAGGAGGGGCTCGATCACAGCTCGGGCATCGGGAACGGACCGCGGGCGGCCTCGAACGCGTAGGCCAGCGCCAGCAGTCGTGCCTCGCTCCAGGCCGGGCCGGTGAAGGTGATCCCGTAGGGGTAGGGTTTCGTTTCGATGTCTTCCCAATGCGTCACAAAGCCCGCCGGCACCTGCACCGAGGGATAACCCGCCTTCGCCGCGAAGCCGGCGCCGGTGCGCGAGGGGAACAGGATCGCATCCAGCCGGTGCTCGCGCAGGTAGGGGTCGATGCCGATCGTCCGGCTCGCCCAGATGTCCATCCTGCGCGCGTTGCGATAGGCGGGTTCGGTGAGGTCGCCGCGGGAGAGGCTTGCCTCGCGCAGGAAATCCTGGCCGAAGCGCAGGCATTTCTCCGCGTGCTCGTCGTTGAAGGCCACGACATCGGCGAGGCTTTTCATCCGGCGCGCGCCCTTCTCCCACTGCGCCCAGTCGCGCAGGTAGGCGTTCACCCCGGCGTTCAGTTCGTAGAGGAACACGGCGGAGACGCGCTCCGGCGTGCCGCGCTTGGGGCTCAACTTGTTGTTGTTCAGCACCGTCATCTCGGTGCCAGGCCCGCCGACCCAGGCGCGCGGCTCGATGCCCGCACGCACGATCACGGCGCCTGCATCCTCCAGGATCGCGATCGCCTTTTCCATCACCTTCCGCCCCGAGGGCGAGAGCGGGCCGTACCACGGGTCGTTGTTGCGCCCGGGGTCGGAGGGGATGCCGATGCGCGCGCCCTTCAGCGCGTCGCGGTCGAGCGATGCCATGAAGCTTTCGGGGCGCTTCTGCTTCAGCGTTTTTTCGTCGCGCGGATCGGGGGCCGCGAGCACGTCCAGCAGCAGTGCCGCATCTGCGACACTGCGCGTCATCGGCCCCGCGACATCCTGATTGTGCGAGATCGGGACGATCCCGGCCTGGCTCAGCAGCCCCACCGTGGGCTTCACCGTCACCAGCCCGTTCTGGCTCGCTGGCGAGAGCAGGGAGCCCGCGGTCTCGGTGCCGATGGCCGCGGCGCAGAAACCGGCCGCCACCGCGACGCCGGAGCCGGCGGAGGAGCCGCCGGTTGGCACCACGGGAATGCCGTTCGCGTCCACCTCCGGCGCCCAGGGGTTGCGGCACTGCCCGCCGAGCGAGGACCAGCCCGCGGGCATGCCCACGGCCATCATGTTCGCCCACTCGGTGAGGTTGGCCTTGCCGAGGATCACCGCCCCCGCGCGCCGCAGCCGCGCCGCGACGGTCGCGTCGCGCTTCGCGTGCGCGCCTTCCATCGCGGCCGAGCCCGCGGTGGTCGGCATCGCATCGCCGGTCGCGATGTTGTCCTTGAGCAGGATGGGGATGCCCTCGAGCGGCCGCGCGGCACCCTTGCGCGCGTCCGAGGCCTTCGCCTCGGCCTCGGCCCCGGGGTTGAGGTGGCGGATCGCGTTGAGCTTCGGGCCCTTCTGGTCGAAGCGCGCGATGCGCTCCCGGTAGGCGCGCACCAGCGCCTGCGACGTGGTGCGGCCGGCTTCCAGCGCCGCGCGCAGTTCCGTGATCGTGTCCTTCATTCCACCCCCTCCTCGGCATGCACACGCAGGATCGCCGCCAGCGCCAGCACCGGTGCGATCGCGAACCCCCCATAGAGCGCCATCGCCGCCTGACCCGTGTCCGCCGGTATCGTCACCCCGGCGAGATTGGTCACCATCCCCGCGAGCGCCGAGCCGAAGGCGTTGGCCAGCGTGATGACCACGGTGATGCAGGCCGCCGCCAGTTCCTTCTCGCCCTGGGGGGCGGTCTGGAACACGCGCGCGCCGAGCTGCGGCCAGCACAGGCCGATACCGGCGCCGAGCGCCAGCAGCGCCGCGCCGATGCCGAGCAGCGTGCCGCTGCCGCGGTGGCGCGGCAGCAACAGTGCCAACCCGATCAGCGCCATGAATTGCGCCACCGGCCCCAGCATCATCGCGAGCCGCCGGCGCGTGCCGTCGGTGCCGGAACTGGCGAGCGAACCGAGGCTCCAGCCGCCGGCCATCAATGCCGACATGTAGCCCGCATGCAGCGGCGTGAGCCCGTGCAGGTTCTGCAGGAAATAGGGGATGTAGATCTCGGTCACGACCGCAATCAGCAGGAAGGTCTGCGCGGCATAGGTGCCACCGAGCCCCTGCGTGGGATCCAGCGCGCCCTTCGGCAGCAGCCGCTCGCCACCAGCCTCTCGCGCGCGGAACCAGGCGATGCCGCCGGCGGCCACGATCAGCCCGACCAGGCTGCCCTGCCAGGCCTTGGCCGAACCGCCGAGCGCCACTGCCATGGCGCTCGCGGCCAGCAGCAGCAGGTTGCCCAGCGCCAGCTTGCGCGGCGCCGCGCCGGGCGGCGGCTGGCGCGGCAGCGAGAGCTCCACCACCACCCACAGCAACGGCACCGCGGCGGCCAGCGAATAGAACGCGTCGCGCCATGCGCCCGACTCGGCAAACAAGCCGCCCACCGCGGGGCCGGCCATGGTGGCGATGCCCCAGACGATGGAAATCACCGCCATCGCGCGGCTCCACAGCCGGCGCGGGAACAGGCCGCGCACCATGGAGAAGGAGAGGGCGGAAAGCATGCCGCCGCCCAGGCCCTGCACCAGCCTGCCGGCGAGCAACCAGCCCATGTTCTGCGCGGTGGCGCAGAGCAGCGCGCCGGCCGCGAACAGCGCCATGGCGATGCGATATGTGGTGCGCGGCCCGAAGCTGGCCAGCAGCCGGGCGCTCACGGCACCCGCGATCAGCGAGGCCACGACGTAGATCGTGGTGCTCCACGCAAACCAGCGCAGCCCGCCGATCTCCCGCACCACGGTGGGCAGCGTGGTGGTGACGATGAAGGTGGCGATGGAGAATACGAACGTGCCGCCCGCCAGCGTCGCGGAGGCGCCGAGATGGGGGGGCGCCGTCATCTCCCGCCAGGTGCCTGGCCGCCGTGCCTCGTCGCCGTCGCCGTCGTTCATTCTGCGCGTCCCCCGCGATGGCGATAGGCAAGCGCCCGCGCGCTGTCCACCCCGCGCCGCGTCACGCCTTGAGCCGGGCGCGCACCTTCTCGGCGATGGCGTCGAGATAGGAGTCCGCGACGCCGATCGCCGCAAGCCCGTCGCGGGTGTTGAACAGGTATTCCGCCGCCGTTCCGAGCGGGCCGCGCGCGGTTGCCAGCCGCTCGACGATCGCCGCCTCCTCGAGGTCGCCGGCATAGGAGGGACCGCTCGGGTTGATGGTGAACGCGATCGCCCAGCCGGCATCCGCGCCGTCCGGTGTCGCGAGCTTCACCCAGCGCGGGATGTAGCCATCCGCCACCATCTCGCGCCGCCACAGAATGGAAAGCTCCGTCGTTGCCTGTGCGGGATCGAGGTCGAGCGCCACGCCCTGACAGGTGCCTCCTGGCGCCAGGCCCAGCATCAGGCCCGGGCTTTCCGGCGTGCCGCGGCCGCCGCGCGCCAGCAGACAGAAGGAGCGGTGCCAGCCTTGCGCCACCACGTGGCGCCTTCCGGCCACGTGAATCGCCGGGTTCCACAGCAGCGATCCATAGCCGAACACGGAGGGTGCGGCGCCCTCCGGCCGCGCGGCGAGCACCGAGGCGAGGCTCGCCTCGCGCTCCGCGGCCGTGAGCACGCGCACGCCCGGCATCGTGGAGCGGACCAAGTCCTCCAGGTCTCCGGAGAGCAGGTACTCGCGCGTCAGCCTGTGTCCACCACCCGGCCGGCTGCGTGCCGTGCCGGGCGGTGGCGCGTCCGTGTGGGTCAATGCGTCTCTTTGGCCAGGATGTCGCGGATCTCGATCAGGATGTCCTCCGCCTTGGGGCCTGGCGGCGGCGGGGGCGGCGCCGGTTTCTGCAACTTCGCCAACGCCTTGACCACCCAGAAGATCGCAAAGGACACGATGAGGAACTGGACGACGGCGTTGACGAACACGCCCACGTTCATGGTCACCGCGCCCGCCTTCTGCGCGTCCGCGAGCGTCGGGAAGGTCTGGCCGCGCAGCGTGATGAACACGTTGGTGAAATCGATGCCGCCCACCAGCAGCCCGACCAGCGGGTTGATGATGTCCTTGACCAGTGAGTTCACGATCCCGGTGAAGGCGACGCCGATCACGATACCGACCGCGAGATCGACCACATTGCCGCGCATGACGAAGGCGCGGAACTCGTCCACCCATCCCGGTGTTTTCACGGGCATTGCCATCGGGGCCTCCCAGGAACATTGCGATCCATGCCTATATCGGCTGGCGCCGCGCCGCGCCAACCGTGAACTGGTGACCGCCGGGCATGATCGCGCCGAGAGCGGCTGCGCTGGCACCGATGTTGCGTGCCGGCGGGCTCGTCCCGCGCGCCCCCGCCCATGAGACAGCGGAGAACAACATGAACGGCGCCACGAATGCGCTCGGCCACACGATCGTGGCGATCAGGAAAAAGCTCGGCATGACCTGGCCGGAGGTCGCGGCCAGGCGCGGCCAGGCGCCGGTCTGGACCACCGCCGCCTGCCTCGGCCAGATGTCGATGTCGCCGGAGACGGGGGCGAAGGCACAGGTGCTGTCCGGCCTCGGCGACGAGGAGCGGGCGTCGCTCGAGGCCGTGCCCTATCATGGCTCGCTGCCCACCGCGGTGCCGACGGACCCGCTGATCTACCGCTTCTACGAACTGGTGATGGTGTAGGGCGCCACGTGGAAGGTGCTGATCGAGGAAGAGTTCGGCGACGGCATCATGCGCGCGATCGACTTCGACATGACACTGGAGCGCCAGCCGGACCAGACGGGCGACCGCGTGCGCCTGGCCATGTCCGGGAAATTCCTTCCCTATAAAAGATATTGACGCGATTCGGCCGAGTCGCGTTGCCTGCCGCCCTGTTTGCAAGGGAGGACGCGATGCGCCGCGCATGCTTGGTCGGTCTCTCGCTGCTGGCGCTGGCCGGCTGCGGGACGAACAATTTCGACCGCGTGACCGGGGGCGGGGCGACCGGTGCCGCCACCGGCGCCACGATCGGCCTGATCGGCGGGCCCGTGGGCGTGGGCGTCGGCGCGTTGATCGGCGCCGGCGTCGGAGGTGCCACCGGCGGTGTCACCACACCGCAGCAGGTCGATCTCGGCAAGCCGGTCTGGGACCGGAATTCGCAAAGCTGATTCCGGTCCCCGGGGGTTCGGCAGAAATATTCAATCCGGCTGGGCGATCCGATCCAGCCGGGCGACTGCCTCAGGCCACATCACGGCTCTCGCCTGGCTAAACGGAGCCAGTGACATAGGCGCGCAGGCTGTCCACTTCGTGGTCCTGCTGCAGAATGCGCGCCTTCACCACATCGCCGATCGAGACAATGCCCACCAGCTCGCCGTGCTGGAGAACCGGCAGGTGCCGGAAGCGGCCCTTTGTCATCATGGCCATCGCTTCCTGCACTGTCGTTTCCGGCGTGGCGGTGCGCAGCGCCCGCGTCATCAGCTGGCCTGCCGTCATCTCGAGTGCACGCGCGCCATTGGCGGCCATCGCATGCACGATATCGCGCTCGCTCACGATGCCGAGCAACTGCTCCGCCGCATCCAGCACCACCGCCGCGCCGATGCGACGGCGCGATAGCAGCTCGATAACGGCGGCGATCTTGTCCGTGGGGCGGACCGACGCAACGTCGTGTCCCTTGTGGCGTAACATGGCGGCGACCGTCATATCCGTCTCCTCCATTGTTGGTGGCGACACCATGAACCCTCGCGCGCGGTGCTGCAAAAACTTGCCGTGCGCTGCACAATCGAATGCCGCGTGCGATCAGACTGGTTCTGCGGAAAATATCACCGGAGGCGAGATGATCGAGTCGCGCGACGCGACCAATGATAATTCCGTGGCACCTTCCGCTGCGGTGCGCGCCAGCACCGCATGCACCGCGGCGGTCGCGTGTTCCAATGCGCATGCCGCATCTTCGCCGGAGAGACGATGGAACAGGAAAAGTCCTGCCAGCATGTCGCCGGCGCCATTGAACGCGCGCGCGAGGCGCGGCGTGCGCAACCGCCAGGCGTGATCGCCGTCGCGCAGAATCATGTCCACTGAGTTGGCGGGTGTTTCATCCGTGCTCGCGCTCGTCACCAGCACGGTACGCGTCGGAATCCTGCGGGACGCTGCCACGATCTCCGCCTGCGTCGCCGTCGGCATTCCGGTGAGGAAGCCGAGCTCGAACGCGTTGGGAGTTGCGATATCCGCGGCCGGGATCAGCCGGTCGCGGATCGCGGCGGCGACTTCCGCGCGCACATAGACGTGCCCGTCGTCGCCGAGCACCGGATCGCAGGCATAGAGCGCGCGCGGATTGGCCGCGCGCACGCAGGCGACCGCCTCCAGCACCGCGTCCGCCGTGCCGGCCTCGCCGAGATAGCCGGAGAGCACGCCATCGCAGGCGGCGAGAGCGCCATGCGCGGCGAGGCCACGCAGCACGGAGGCCACTTCCCCGGCGGCGAAGACGCGCCCGCCAAACGCGCCATGGCCAGGATGGTTAGAGAACTGTAACGTATGCACCGCGAGCACCTCGGCGCCGAGCAGCTGCAGCGGCAGCACCACGGCGTCGTTGCCCACATGTCCGGCGGCGACGTGCGAGTGGACGGAGAGAATCCTCAAGCCGTGCGGCCGCCATCCACCGGCAGCAGCACGCCGGTGATGAACTCCGACGCATCCTCCCCCAGCCACACGCAGGCATTGGCGATGTCGGACGGCCGGCTCATCCGCCCGAGCGGAATCGAGGCGAGGAATTTCGCGCGGTTCTCCGGCGTGTCCGGCAGGCCCATGAACTGCTCGAGCAGGCCGGTTGCACCCATCACCGGGCAGATCGCGTTCACCCGGATGTTCTCGGGCGCCAGTTCCAGCGCCATGCACTGCGTCATCGTGTTCACGGCACCCTTGGTGCCGTTGTACCACACGAGCCCGGGCCGCGGCCGGATGCCGGCGGTGCTGCTGATATGGATGATGGAACCGCCACGCCCCTGGCGGCGGAACACCGGCAGGGCGGCCTGCATCATCCAGTAGATCGACTTCACGTTGACGGCGTAGACGCGATCGAACGTCGCCTCGTCTACATCGAGCATCTTGCCGTTCCTGTGGGTGGTGCCCGCGTTGTTCACCACGATGTCGAGCCCGCCCAGTTCCTCGGCGGCGGCCACCATGGCGCGCACGTGATCGGCCTTGCTGACATCGCCCGCGACCGCCACGCCGCCGGTCGCGTGAGCCACGCGCCGTGCCGCCTCGCCATTGATGTCGGCGACGACGACCTTCGCGCCCTCCTCGGCGAAGCGCAGCGCGATACCCTCGCCGAACCCGCCGCCCGCGCCCGTCACGACCGCGATCTTGCCTTTGAGCCGCATCCTGGTTCCCTCCGGTTGGTCGCGGGCAGGCTATGAAGCGGCGGACCGCTTGCCAAGCGCGCTGCCTGTGGCTAGCCCAGGATCATCCGATCCACGCATGTTTCGCAGGACGATCCATGAGCACGCCGCATCTGCTGACGCCCGTCACCTTCCGTTCCGTCACCGCGCGCAACCGCATCGCCGTCTCGCCGATGTGCCAGTACTCCGCGACCGACGGGCTCGGCGACGAATGGCACATCCAGCATCTCGGCGCGCGCGCCATGGGCGGGGCGGGGATCGTCTTCACCGAGGCCACGCATGTCGCGGCGGACGCACGCATCACACCGGGCTGTCTTGGCCTCTACAACGACGCACACGAGGAACTCCTCGCCCGCGTGGTGAAGCTGATCGAGTATGGCGGGGCCGTGGCCGGGATCCAGCTGGCCCATGCCGGGCGCAAGGGCAGCACGGTGCGGCCATGGGATGGCGCGCGCAGCCTCACCGAGGATGAAGGCGCGTGGGAGACGCATGCACCGAGCGCCATTCCGTTCGGCGAGGGCTACGCGACGCCCGCTGCCTTCACCGCCAACGAGATCGCGCGCGTGATCGAGGAATTCGCTGCCAGCGCCGCGCGCGCGCGCCGGGCTGGCTTCAAGATCATCGAGCTGCACGGCGCGCACGGCTATCTCGGCCACGAGTTCCTCTCGCCCATCGCCAACCGCCGGACCGATGCCTGGGGCGGCGATCTCGCTGGCCGCGGCCGTTTCCTGATGGAAATGATCGAGGCGGTGCGCGGTGAGTGGCCGGAGGAGCTGCCGCTTTTCGTGCGGCTTTCCTGCGTGGATTGGATGGCAGGGGGCATCACCATCGCGGACACGGTGGCACTGGCGAAGCGGCTCAAGGAGACCGGCAAGGTCGACCTCATCGACGCCTCGTCCGGCGGCATTCTGGCGAAGGGGCCGGTGATCCCCTCGCTGCATCCGGGCTACCAGGTGCCATTCGCCGAGGCGATCCGCCACCAGGCGGGCATCGCGACGGCTGCGGTGGGCCTCATCACCAGCCCCCAGCACGCCGATGAGATCCTCGCCAACGGCCGCGCCGACCTGGTGCTGGTCGCCCGCGCGGTGCTGGCGGACCCAGCCTGGCCGCTACGCGCCGCGAAGGCGCTCGGCGGTGCCATCCAGGGCCCCAGGCAGTACGGCCGCGCGACCCTGCCTTAGCGCGCCCCTTTCAGGGTTGGCAGAGACAGTTGACGGTCTCGCCGTCGCGCTCGAAAAACCTGGTGGTGGCGGTGCTGGACCGCTCGCTCTGTGCTGAGAAGGTATTGACCAGACAACTGAGGCGACGTCCGCACTTGCCGTTCAAAGCCGCAGACGGGCCGCGCCGGGAGCGCTTCCGACTAACCGGCCGATCTCACCTTGTGTTCTCCTTTGTTGGGCCGACCAAGGCGGACGGTAAGCAAACAGATGGGGCCCCCCGATCCGGACAAACCCGAAGGCGATGCCTTGCGGGCCTCACCTGAGGCCGCTATACGCCCGCCGCCCCTCCGGTCGGCATCGGCGGGGGCCAGCAAGGAGCATTCCCATGAAGACGGGCATCCACCCCGAATACCACGAGATCAACGTCGTCATGACCGACGGCACCGAGTTCAAGACGCGGTCCTGCTACGGCGCGCCCGGCGACACGCTGCGGCTCGACATCGACCCGAAGTCGCACCCGGCGTGGACCGGCCAGCAGCGCATCGTCGACACAGGCGGTCAGGTCGCGAAGTTCAACAAGCGCTTCGCCGGCATTGGCGCCCGCAAATCCTCCTGATCCAGACTCTGTCTCTCTGAACGGGCCGCCCTCTTGAAGGGGGGCGGCCTGCGATCCATCTCCTGAGCTGTCGGCGGTGCCCATGCGGGGCCGCTGGGTCTGCCGGCGCCGGCCCAACCGGGCGGCGCGTACAAAACCTTGCTGACTCAGGAGGTCGCATCATGAATACGCTCAACCTGTCCCCCTTGTTCCGCACCGCGATCGGCTTCGACCGGCTCGCGCGGCTGATGGACACCGCGGCGGCGGACGTCGCCTACCCGCCCTACAACATCGAGAAGACCGGCGATGATTCCTACGCGATCACGATGGCGGTGGCCGGCTTCGGCCCCGAGGACATCGAGGTCACGGTCAAGGAGAACACGCTGGTGGTCGCTGGCCGCGCCGGCCAGGAGACCGCAGGCGGCGAGGTGCTGTACCGCGGCATCGCCGGCCGCGCCTTCGAGCGACGCTTCGTGCTCGCGGACCACATCGTGGTCGACGGCGCGGACCTCAACAACGGCCTGCTGCGCGTGGAGTTGAAGCGCGTGGTGCCGGAGGCGCTGAAGCCTCGGCGCATCGCGATCAACGGCGGTTCCCGCCCGGCGTTGCAGGCCGCGGCGTAACCGCGTCTCGCGATCCAAACGGGGGAGGGGGCGGCGACGCCCCCTCTTTTCGTATCAGCCCTTCTTGAAGAACGCGTCGGCCGCCGCGCGGTGGGCGCCCTTGCGCATGATATCGGCCTCGGCGCGCGCGATCTCCTCGCGCAGCTCCCCGATATAGGCCTCCAGCTCCGCCACGCCCCAGGAATCCAGCACCGGCCGCTCCAGCCGCGGCCGCTTGCGTGGCAGATCGTCCTCATCCTCGCGCATGGGCGCCACCTTCGTCCGTCCCTTGACCCCATCCTGCCAGGGGGTCATATCCGCGCCAACCCGGCCCGGCCCTCGCATCACGGGGCCGCGCGCATGCCCAGGCGCTTTTTCCCGAGCGCAGCCCCCCAACGCCGATCCAAGGTGAGCACGATGAACCTGCCCCTGATGCCCAAGGCCACCGCCGTGTGGCTGATCGACAAGACCGGCCTTACCTTCGAGCAGATCGGCACGTTCTGCGGCATGCACCCGCTCGAAGTGCAGGCGATCGCGGACGGGGAGGTGGCGCAGGGCATCGTCGGTTACGATCCGGTCGCCAACATGCAGGTAACGGCGGAGGAGATCCGCCGCGGGGAGGCGGACCCGTCACACCGGCTCAAGCTGCTGCCCTCGGCGCTGCCGCAGCCCAAGCGCCTGCGCGGCGCCCGCTACACGCCGGTTGCCAAGCGCAACGACCGGCCGAATGGCATCGCCTATCTGCTGCGCAACTTCCCGCAGCTTGAGATCAACGACGTGGCCAAGCTTATGGGAACGACGAAGGACACGGTCATCAAGGTGCGCGACCGCACGCACTGGAACGCGGCGAATATCAAGCCGCAGGATCCGGTGATCCTCGGCCTGTGCGGCCAGACCGACCTCAACGCCGCGGTCGCACGCGCCTCCGAGCGCCGTACCAGGCGTGGCGAGGCCGTGCCGGTCCCGCCGCCGCCGTCGGTCGAGGACGAAGCCGCCTAATTCGTTCGCAGCCGCTCCATTTCCTCCTTCAGGCGCAGTTTCTCGACCTTGAGCCGCGAGAGACGCATGTCATCCGGGCGGGGGCGGCTGCCCTCCTCGGCGATCCGCGTTTCCAGGTCCGCATGACGGCTGCGCAGGGACTCGATGCGCGACTGCAGGCTCATGACACCTCCTACGGCTGATCGTCCGCGGGCGTGCCGGTTTTGGCCCCCTTTGGGGCGAGATCACGCCCACGGTGGAAGGATGCTAGACCCGGTCCGGCACCGAAGGCGACCAAATTCGTGGCCATGATTCGCATCCGAGCCGGGCAAGCTTTGCCGTTCCATTCCGTGTTGCGAACGCCTATCACTGGCGCATGCTTCCCGACCGTGATTCCCTGCTGAGCCGGCTGCATGAGCTGCGCAGCGAACACCGAGACCTCGACACCGTGATCTCCCGCCTGACGGAATCCGGTCCTACCGACCAGCTTCACCTGCAGCGCCTCAAGAAGCGCAAGCTGCTGCTGAAGGACGAGATCGCCTGGCTGGAGTCCCGCCTGATCCCGGACTCCATCGCGTGACCGCGAAGCCGGAGGCGCCGCTGGTGGGGGTGGTGATGGGTAGCCGCTCTGACTGGGCGACGATGTGCCATGCCGCGGAGACGCTGGCCGCCCTCGGCGTGCCGCACGAATCGCGGGTGGTCTCCGCCCATCGCACCCCGCTGCGACTCACGCGGTACGCCACCGAGGCGCGCGGCAGGGGTTTGCGTGTCATCATAGCTGGCGCCGGCGGGGCGGCGCATCTGCCGGGGATGCTGGCCGCCCACACCAGCCTGCCAGTACTTGGTGTTCCGGTTGAGAGTCATGCCCTCAAGGGCATGGATTCATTGCTTTCCATCGTGCAGATGCCGGCCGGCGTTCCGGTGGGGACGCTGGCAATCGGCAAGGCGGGGGCAGTCAACGCCGCCTTGTTCGCCGCCGCCATCCTGGCCGGCGGCGACGCCGCGCTGGCCACCCGGCTCGATGCCTGGCGGCAACGTCAGACCGATTCGGTTCCCGATTTGCCCTCCGATTCCCTCGCCGAGTTGTATGCCGAGTCGCAAGGCTGAATCGGCGCCGTTCCCGCTGCCGCCCAACGCCACCATCGGCATCATCGGTGGCGGGCAGCTCGGGCGCATGTCGGCACTCGCCGCCGCCCGCCTCGGCCTGCGCTGCCACGTCCTGACGCCGGAGGCCGACAGCCCGGCGGGACAGGTCTGTGCCGGCACCACCCATGGCGACTACGACGACCCCGTGGCGCTGCACCGCTTCGCGGAGAGCGTGGACGTCGTAACGTTCGAGTTCGAGAACGTGAGTGCCGAGGGTCTGGACCTTCTCGCCTCGCTGCGCCCGGTGCGCCCGGCGCCTGCCATCCTGCGCATCTCCCAGAACCGGGCCGCCGAGAAGCGGTTTCTCAATGGCGCCGGGGCCGCCACCGCGCCATGGCGGCCCGTTGCCTCGCTCGCCGAGTTGGAAGCCGCGGTGGCGGAGCTTGGCCTGCCTGCGGTGCTGAAGACGACGCGGCTGGGCTATGACGGCAAGGGCCAGGCGGTGCTTTGCGCGCCAGGCGATCTTGCGACCGCATTCGAGGAACTGCATCCCAAGCCGCTGATCCTCGAAGGTTTTGTTGATTTTTCGCACGAGGTCAGCGTGATCGTCGCCCGTGGCAGCGATGGCACCATCTCCTGCTTCGACGCGGTGGAGAACCGCCACCGCGACCAGATCCTTGACCTCACGCTCGCTCCGGCGCGCATCGCGCCGGATGTTGCCGTCGCGGCCCAGGACACCGCGCGGCGCGTGGCGGAGGCGCTGGACTTGGTCGGCCTGCTGGCCGTCGAGATGTTCGTTGCCGCGGATGGCCGCGTGCTGGTCAACGAGATCGCGCCGCGCCCGCATAATTCCGGGCACTGGACGATCGATGCCTGCCCGGTGAGCCAGTTCGAGATGCATATTCGCGCCGTCGCCGGCCTGCCGCTGCCGCCGGCCGTGCGTCATGCCGACGCCGTGATGAAGAACCTCGTCGGCCCGGAGGAGGCGGCGCTGTGGCCCGCGATCCTCGCCACGCCGGGGCTTTGCGCGCATCTCTACGGCAAGCACGAGGCGCGCCCCGGCCGCAAGATGGGCCATGTGACCCGGCTGTTCGCCAAGGGCGCGCTGCCGGGCGACGAAGGCGTGGCGCTGGCGCTCGGGCCCGTCCCTATGGCGCGCGGCGGCTGAGAGCGAAGGCGGCACGCCGCAGCGCCGCGAGGTCGGACCAGATCCCGGCCGGGGCGACGTTCTCCACCTCCACCCGTCCGCCGCTGGCGACGATCGCGCCCTCGATCATCAGGTTGTCACTAGGACAATATTCCTCGATCAGCATGCCGTCACGGTCGCGCGTGCCGCCACCGGCCCAGGCGCGGGTGCGAGTGGCAAAGGGGGCGGCGACGTTGCTCCAACCCCAAAGGTGAAGGCCGCGAGCCCGTGCGAAGCCGAGTTCGAACACGGTACCGGCATCGGCGCTCGGCCCGCGGAACGGGGTGAGGTTGGCGACCAGCGCCTGGCACGAGGCGATATGCGCCTCGTTCGCCGCCGCGATCCGGTAGGCTTCCGGCAGCGCGGGATCAGGCGGGGAAGGCGGCCTGTCGAGGGGGAAGACGCCGATGAGGCCAAACTCGGCGAGCACCGCCTTGAGCGCGGCGCCGCGCCGTTCCGGCTCCGGCAGGAACACGTCCGGTCCCGCGAGATAGACCCGCATCCTGTCCGCTCCCTGATCCGCCCATGACTCGCTGGCGGATCAGTGAAGCGGGCGGCGCGGCCTCAGTCCAGTTTCAACCGACGATGTCGAGGCCGGAGAAGAAGAACGCGACCTCGATCGCGGCATTCTCCAGGCTGTCCGAGCCGTGCACGGAATTGGCCTCGATGCTCTCGGCGAACTCCTTGCGGATGGTGCCGGGGGCGGCGTTGGCGGGGTTGGTGGCACCCATCACCTCGCGGTTGCGCGCGACGGCGTTCTCGCCCTCGAGCACCTGCACCACGACGGGACCGGAGACCATGAAGGTCACCAGGTCGCGAAAGAAGGGCCGCTCCTTGTGGACGGCGTAGAACGCCTCGGCCTGCGCCGTGGTCAGCCGGATGCGGCGCTGGGCGACGATGCGCAGGCCCGCGCCCTCGAACTTGGCGTTGATCGCGCCCGTCAGGTTGCGGCGCGTGGCATCGGGTTTGATGATCGACAGCGTGCGCTCGAGCGCCATGGGGAGGGCCTTTCGTCCAGTTTTCCGGTGGGCGCGGGGCCTTAGCGCGGCGGCCTTTCCCCGGCAACCCCTGCGACCCCCCTTTCGCCATCCGCCGCGCGGCGGCAAAACCCGCTCCCATGAGCCTGCTCGTTCTTGAAAAAGCCGTACTGCGCATCGCCGGCCGCGCGTTGCTGGATGGCGCCGACCTCGTCATCGCGGCGGGGCAGCGTGTCGGCCTCGTTGGCCGCAACGGAGCCGGCAAGTCCACGCTGCTCAAGGTCATCGCGGGCGAGCTGCAGCTCGATGGCGGCGCGCTGCGCCTCGCGCGGAACCTGCGGCTGGGCACAGTCCGCCAGGACGCGCCGGACGGCGAGGCCTCGCCGCTCGAGCACGTGCTCGCCGCCGACACCGAGCGCGCGGGCCTGCTCGCCGAGGCCGAGACCGCGGCGCCCGAGCGGCTCGCGGACATCCATCATCGCCTGGAGGCGATCGGCGCGGACGCGGCCCCCGCGCGTGCCGCGACCATCCTCGCCGGGCTCGGCTTCGATGAGGCGGCGCAGGCACGTGCGCTATCGACGTTTTCCGGTGGCTGGCGCATGCGCGTCGCGCTCGCCGCCGTGCTGTTCACCATGCCGGACCTGTTGCTGCTCGACGAGCCGACCAACCACCTCGACCTCGAGGCGACGCTGTGGCTCGAGACCTGGCTTATGCGATTTCCCGGGGCCGCGCTCATTGTCTCGCACGATCGTTCGTTGCTCGATCGTACTGTTGGCGCCATCGCGCATCTGGACCGCGGGCGCATCTCCGTCACCCCTGGCGGCTTCGAGGAGTTCATTCGCATCCGCACCGAGCGTGCCGCGAGCCGCAAGGCGGAGGCCGCGCGCATCGAGGCGCAGCGCGCGCGCATGCAGGCTTTCGTGGACCGGTTTCGCTACAAGGCCAGCAAGGCGCGCCAGGCGCAGTCCCGGCTCAAGGCCATCGAGCGGCTGCCGGCGATCGAGGCCGTGGTGGAGGATACGCCGACGCGGCTGGAGTTCCCCGCGCCCAGGACGCTCTCGCCGCCGCTGCTGACGCTGGAGGACGTATCGATCGGCTATGGCGAGCAGCCGGTGCTGCGCCGCGTCTCGCTGCGGCTCGACCCCGACGACCGCATCGCGCTGCTCGGGCGCAACGGCAACGGCAAGACGACGCTGGCGCGTGTCGTCGCCGGCCGGCTCGGCACGATGAGCGGGCGCTTCTGGCGCGCGCCAGGCGTCTCGGTCGGCTATTTCGCGCAGACGCAGGAGGAGGAACTGGATCCGGCGGCATCGCCGCTGCTGCACCTCGAACGCGCGGCGCCGTCCTTGCCGGAAACCGCGCAGCGCGCGCAACTCGCGCGGTTCGGACTGGACGCGGAACGGGTGGATACGCCTGTCGCGAGCCTTTCCGGCGGCGAGAAGGCGCGGCTGCTGCTGGCACTCGCCACGCGCGAGGCGCCGCAGATCCTGGTGCTGGACGAGCCGACCAATCACCTGGATATCGACGCCCGCGAAGCCCTGGTGCGTGCGCTTGCCGAGTTTCCGGGCGCCGTCGTGCTGATCAGCCACGATCCGCATCTGGTGGAACTCGTCGCCGACCGGCTCTACCTGGTCGCGAACGGCACCGTCGCACCCTATGACGGCGACCTCGAGAGCTACCGCGCGCTGCTTGCGGAGGAGAGCCGTCCGGCGCGCGAGGCGCGGCCGGCTGCCACCCGTGAAGACCAGCGCCGCGAACGCGCCGAGGCGCGCGCGGCCCTCGCGCCGCTGCGCAAGAAGGCGCGGGATGCGGAGGCGGCGCTGGCGCGCATCACCGCCGAGCGCGCGAGGATCGAGGCGCGGCTCGCGGACCCCGCGACCTATGCCAACGGGGCGGATATTCCGTCACTGCAACTGAAGCTCGCGGCACTGGCGCGCGAGCAGGACGCGGCGGAGGCTACCTGGCTGGAAGCCGCGGAGGCGCTGGAAGCGGGGGTGTGACATGAAGCTGATGGGCGGATGCCATTGCGGCGCGGTGCGCTACGAAACCGAGGCCGAGCCGTTTGATGCGACGATCTGCCATTGCACCGATTGCCGCCGCGTTGCCGGGGCGCCGATGGTCGCCTGGTTCACCGTGCCACCGGAGACGTTTCGTATCGTCAAGGGCGCACCGTGCCGCTACGCATCCAGCGCCCGCGTGGAACGCAGCTTCTGCGCCGATTGCGGCACGCCGCTGACCTACCGCCATCTCGACCTCTCGCGCGGGCTCGACATCACCACCGCGAGCCTCGACGATCCCGCGCTGGTGCCGCCGCGCGACCATGTCTTCTTCGCGAGCCACCTCCCCTGGGTGATCCCCGGCGACGGATTGCGGCGCTACGCGACGACGCGCAAGGCGGGATGAGAGAGACGCGCTTCCACCTTATCCGCGGCGTCGCGGAAGTGCGCGCGCATCGCGGCGGCATGCGGGTTGGAATCGAGGATGGTGCGGAACAGCGCCTCGGAATCATGGCGCACCGTTTCCACCATGCGCAGCAGGTGGCGGAACGTGGGGGTCGCGAGCCGCGTTTCGCCGACGCCCATCTCCAGCACGATGCGCGCGAGCAGATGCGTGAGCCCCTGCACCGTCGCCATCTGCCGGTCATGCTCCTCCGCGGGCAGCTCCACCACGTCGAGCGACAGCGTTTCGGCCAGGAAACGAGAGACGAGAAGCCGTCGCCGCCCACGTCGTGCCGGGCAGACGGCGACCGGCAGGCCCGCGATACCGTCCTTGCCGCTCTGCGGCCCGAACAGGGGATGCGTGCCGACGATATCGACGTGCTCCGGCAGGATCGCGTCCAGCAGCGCGAGCGGCGCGGACTTCACCGAACAGACATCGATGACGAGGGCGCCGGGCGTCAGCATCGGGGCGATAGCGCGCGCGACATCCGCCAGCGCCGCGAGCGGCACGGCGAGGATTACGATGGGGCAGGCGGCGGCCTGCGCGAGGCTCGCGCCTGGCTGGGTTGGATCGTGCGCCACGACCTCGGCATGCCGGGCGAGGTGCGTGCGGGCGAAGGCGCCGAACGCGCCGAGACCGATGAGGCCGATAGGGGAGCGAAGGGTGGTCATGACGGCGTTTCCTTCTGGGGTTGCGCCGCCGCCGAACAACAAAAAAGCCGCCCGGAGGCGGCATCGTCGAGGGTGAATCCGACCTGCCGCGCCTATGGACGCGGGCGGTAATAACGCGAGATGGCGGTGCGGATCATGCGGCCACCCAACCGCGAAACGTCGGCCCCGTCAAGTGATGCTTGACTCAGGTCAAGGCCGGGTCACGCAAAGCCCGCCATCGTCAAACCGGCGAATTGGAGGTCACCATGCCGAAACAGCAACGGCTCCTGGTCGTGGTCGCGGATGGCGAGCATGCTCGCTTCCTCAGGCAGACGCCGCATGACACGCTGCACCAGGACCAGGTGTTCGAGGCCACCGCGGCGCATCGGCGCGCGTCCGAGCTGCGCACCGACGGGCCAGGGGCGAGCTTTCATACCGGCGCTTCGGCACATCACGCGATCGCGCCGAAGCACGATCCGAAGGCGCTGGAGAAGGAGAAATTCGCCGCCTTCGTCGCCGGAGAGATCGACGCCGCCGTCACCGCGGAGAAGTGGGACGCGCTGGTTCTCGTCGCCCCCGCGCACACCATGGGCGTGCTGCGCGAGGGGCTGGGCCAGGCGGCGCAAGGCATCCTCGCTGGCACGGTGGAGAAGGACCTGGTGAAGACACCCACCGACGAACTGCCCTCGCATCTGCGGCAGTTCATCCCGGTGGTGCATCGCCCGGCGGCGTGACGCCGAAACTCGCGGCGATGTGACGCGCGAGCGCGCTGGTTACAGGCTGCGCAGGGTTCTCGGCCTCGAGCAGCAGGATCGAGAACTTGGGCAGCGGCGGGAGGCCCTCGTCCGGCCGCAGCGCCCGCAGCCCCGCCGGCAGCCAGGCCAGCGCCGAGACGGTGATTGCGAGGCCCGCCAGCACCGGCGCATGGGTGCCGATCTGCGAGCCGGAAGTGTAGGCGACGCGCCAGCGCCGCCCAGCCGCGTCCAGCGCATCGAGCGCCGCATGGCGCCATGAGAGGCAGCGGTTCGGCCTTCCGTCGTCATGCGCGAGCGCCAGCGGGATCGGGTCCATGCGGTGCGGCGGGACGTCGTGCGGCGCGGTGCTCTCCGCCGTCACCCAGCCCAGCGGCCCGCGCCACAGCTCCAGCGCCGGCCAGCCGCGGGGTTGTGCGCCTTCGCTCGCGAGCGTGAGGTCGAGTTCGCCCGCGCGCAGCTTCTCGACCAGTACCTCGGATTCCATGCAGACCACGTCGACCTCCACGGCCGGGTGGCTGTCCGCGAAGCCGCGCAGGATCGGCGGCAGCCAGCGCAGCGCGTAATCATCCGGCGTGCCGAGCCGCACCGTGCCCGCGACCGCGGGTTCGCGGAACGCGTTCCAGATCCCGTCATTGGCCGCCAGCATGTCGCGCGCGCGGTCGAGCAGGAACCGCCCGTGCGCGGTGAGCCCCACGCTGCCGCCCTTGCTGCGGACCAGCACGCGAACGCCCAGCAGTTCCTCCAGCCGCTGCATCTGCATGGAGACGGCGGCCTGGGTGCGCCCCACCCGCTGCGCCGCGCGCGTGAAGCTGCCTTCCTCGGCGATGCAGGTGAAGCTGCGAAGCAGGTCCGGGTCGATCGCGCGCGGAGGGGGCATGAAATAAAAATGTCTGATTCATGGAATCAAATCAAATCATTTCGCTTATGGCGCCGGCGACCCCACCTGCGATGCCAGACACGCAGGAGGACACCATGCGCATCACCAGCCTGAAGATTGGCGGGCTCGGCCGGGCACTTTCGCGGGCCGCCAACCGGCTCGCGCGGCCGCGCCTTGCCGACCGTGACGAGCGGATGCTGAAGGATCTCGGCATCTCCCCGGCGCAGGCGGACTGGGTCGCGACGCACCGCGCGCCGCGTTGAGCCTCAGCCTTCCCGCAGCGCCTCGGCGATCCGGTCGGCGACGGTCGTTGCGTCGGCCGGGTCCACCGCGGCGAAGCTGAGCCTGAGGCGCGGCTCCGTGGCTTCGGCGGGGAACCAGGCGCGGCCGGCGGAAACCAGCACCTGCCGCCGCGCGGCGGCGCGCGCCAGGGCTTCGTCGTCGGTGTTTTCGGGCAGGCGCAGCCAGAGATGCAGCCCGCCCGCGGGCAGGGCATCGAGGCAGGAATCGCCGAGCCTCGCGCGCAGTGCCG
The DNA here is from genome assembly GCA_963764465.1 of uncultured Pseudomonadota bacterium. Taxonomy (GTDB): domain Bacteria; phylum Pseudomonadota; class Alphaproteobacteria; order Acetobacterales; family Acetobacteraceae; genus JAJXXT01. Next base: position 107,933 of record CAVXSO010000003.1, read on the forward strand.
CGGCCAAGGCGTCCCGCCGGGCGCGCAGTGCCGCGTGCAGCCGGCGCAGGTGCTTGGGCCAGCTCGGTGCGGTGAGCAGGTTCAGGGCCGTCTCCTGCAACAGGGCAGGGACGAAGAAATCCACCGCCACGCGGGCCGCGCGCAGGCGCTCGAACGCGGCCCCGCGGACGCGCAGCGCGCCGACGCGCAGGCCGGGCGCCGCGCATTTGGTAAGCGAGCGCAACAAAATCACGTGCCCGTCCGGGTCGTCGGTGGCGAGCGGCGGGGCGGCGCCGTCGAAGCCGAAATCGCGGGCCCAGTCGTCCTCCAGGATGAACGCCCCGTACCGGCGCGCCAGTTCCATCACCGCGGCGCGGCGCGGTGGTGAAAGCGAGGCGCCGGTGGGGTTGGCGTGCGTCGGCTGCAGGTAGACCAGGCGCGCGCCGCTTTCGCGCAGCGCTGCTTCCAGCGGCTCGGGCCGTACGCCCTCGCCATCAGTCGGCACGGGCATCGGCACCAGGCCGGAGGCGCGGGCGGCGAGGAGGGCGCCGAGATAGGTGGGGCTTTCCATCAGCACGTGCCCGCCCGGCGCCGCGAGGCCCTGGAAGGCGGCGGCCAGCGCCGGCTGCGTTCCCGGGCAGACGATGACTTCATGCTCCGGACAGCCGATGGAGGCCGCGAACCACCGGCGCAGCGCCGGCAGCCCGGTGCCGGGCATGCGGTCCCATACGCCTGGCTGGCGCAGTGCCCGGCCGGCCGCGATGTCGAGCAGCGAGGTCGCGCGCAACTCCGGCGGGAGGTAGCCAACGTTGAGCGGGAAGGTTCCCGCAGGCGGCACCTCGGAGAGCGCCAGCAGGTCCGCGGCGCCGGCGCGCGCGGGACCGAGGGCGAGCGTCTGCCACAGCGTGTCGCCGCCGGCGGCGGCGGCCGGCGCCCCGGCGACGAAGGTGCCGCGGCCGGGGAAGGATTCGAGCACGCCCTCGCGCGCCAGGGCGTGGAGCGCGGCTTGCACCGTCGCGGGGCCCACACCCATTTCGCGCATGAGCGCACGCACGGAGGGCAGGGCGGCGCCCCGGGGCAGAGCGGTGGCGCGGTGGCGCAGGGCTTGCGCGATGCGGGCGGTACTGTTATCGGTTTTCATGTCAGTTCTTAGTAACGTTATCGTTCTCGCGGGCCAACCGCAACCCGCAGCACGGATGGTCGTGTCATGAACGCCGGCTTCGTCGGCCTGCTGCTGTTCGCCATCGTCATGGCGGCGACGCCTGGGCCAAACAACGTCATGGTCACCGCTTCCGCAGCGCGCTTCGGCCTGCGCCGCACGGTGCCGCATATCGGCGGTGTCGGCGTTGGCTTCGCCATCATGCTGCTGCTGACGGGGCTCGGGCTCGGGGCCGTGTTCGTTGCGGTTCCGATTTTGCGGCGCGTGCTGGCGCTCGCCAGCATGCTCTGGATGCTCTGGCTCGCCTGGGTGATCGCGCGCAGCGCGGGGCCGGGGGAGGTGGGTGAATCCGCATCGGCGCGCCCGTTCACCTTCCTGCAGGCGGCGCTGTTCCAGTGGGTGAACCCGAAGGCGTGGATGGTGGCGGTCACCGTCGTCGCGACGCGGGCGACCGGTGGGCCGGTCTGGGTCTCGGCGGTGGTGATCGCGCTCGTGTTCCTGTTCGTGACGCTGCCCGTGGTCGGGACGTGGGCCGCGGCCGGCCATGCGCTTGGCCGCTACCTGACGGGCCCGTGGTTTCGCGTCTTTAACGTCGCGATGGCGATCCTGCTCGTCGCCTCTCTGCTGCCATTGATTCCGGAGTTCCTGGCATGAAAGAGCTTGCCTACGTCACGCTCGACGTTTTTACCTCGCAACGGTTCGGCGGGAACCCATTGGCCGTGATCGCGGATGCGCGCGGGCTGGATACCGCGGCGATGCAGGCCATCGCCCGCGAGTTCAACTACTCCGAGACCACCTTCGTGCTGCCGCCGCGCGACGCCGGGAACACGGCTGAGGTGCGTATCTTCACGCCCAAGGCGGAACTGCCCTTTGCCGGGCATCCCAATGTCGGCACCGGTTATGTGGTGGCGAGCATGGGCAGCCTGTTCGGGCGCGCGGTGGGCGAGGTGCTGCGCTTCGAGGAAAGGGCCGGCCTGGTGCCGGTACGCGTCCGCCGCGATGGCGGACACGTGACCGGCGCGGAACTGACGGCACCCGTCGGCCTCACGCGCGGCGGCACACTTGCCGCAGAGGCTGCCGCCGCCTGCCTCGGGCTTGCCGCCTCCGAGATCGCGACGGAGGCGCACCAACCGCGGGTCGCCTCGGTCGGCCTGCCGTTCCTCTGTGTCGAGCTCGCGGGACGCGCGGCGCTGGCGCGGGCCGCTCCGCGCGCCGAGCTTTTCGAGCGCGACCTGCTGCCGGTCGGCACCGACGCCATCATGCTCTACGTGCGCGACGGGGCGCGGGGCCCGGGTGCCCTTCGCGCGCGGATGTTCTCGCCCCTGCATGGCATCGCCGAGGATCCGGCGACGGGCAGTGCGGGTGCCGCGCTCTCCGCGCTGCTCGCCGACCTCGATCCCGCGCGCGACGGCGAACTGCGCTATGCCATCATCCAGGGCGAGGAGATGGGACGGCCCAGCCTGCTCGAGGCAACGGTTCGTAAGTGCGACGGCATGGTCGACGAAGCCCGTATCGGTGGTGCCTGTGCGCCAGTGATGCGCGGCACGCTGATGCTGGACGGTTAGCGCTTCCGCTCCCAGCCGCGCTGCGTCTGCTGCCAGTAGGTGAGCGCGTGGCCGGCTTCCTTCGCCGCCGCCCAGCGCGCTCGCGCGGCCTCCACCGCCTCGGGGTCGGCACCGTCGAAGAGGTCGAAGACGCGGGCATAGGCGTCGAGATGGGCACTCGTCGTGCCGTCGATCAGGAACAGGAAGCGCGCGCCGTTGGGTGCCTCGTCGTCGGTGGTCAGCCAGATGGGCTGCAGGTCGGCTTCGCCCGTCAGCTTCGAGCCGTGCGGCAGCCAGTCCGGCTCCTTCACCAGCCAGAGTGCCGCATCCAGCGCCTCCAGCCGCTCCGCGGAGGCCACGCGCACCACGGCGCGCTCGCCGGCCGCCAGCGTGCGCCCGAGCAGCTGCGGCAGCGCCTGGTCCGGGCCGGTGCGCGCGAGGTGGTAGAAGCCGATCTCAGTCATCCGCCTCGTACTTCGCCGCCAGCGCGTCGAGCAGCCGCACGCCGAACCCCGTCGGCCCGGCGGCATGTTCCTCGTCCGCTTCCTCGCGCGCCTCGACGCCCGCGATATCGAGATGCGCCCAGGGCGTTTCGCCCGCGAAATGCCGCAGGAAGGACGCGGCATGGCACGCGTCGGGCTGCATCCGCCCGGGCAGGCAATGGCGCAGGTCCGCGATCTCGGACTTGAGGTCCTCGCCATAGCCGCCGCCCAGCGGCATCCGCCACAGCGCCTCGCCCGTCGCCTCGCCCGCCGCCAGGAGATGTTCCGAGAGCGCATCGTCCTCGCTGAACAGGCCGGCGCGGTGATGCCCGAGGGCGATGACGATGCTGCCGGTCAGTGTCGCGGCATCCACCATCAGCCGCGGCGCGAAGCGGCGCCGCGTCCAGGCCAGCGCGTCGGCGAGCGCGATGCGTCCTTCCGCGTCGGTATCGACGATCTCCACCTGCGTGCCGTCGGCCATCTCGATCACGTCGGAAGGGCGCCAGGCATCCGCGCCAACAGCATTCTCGGCGAGTGCCAGCACCGCGACGGCGGGGCAGGGGGAGCGGCGCAGGGCAAGCGCCATCACCGCGCCGGCACAGGCGGCTGCGCCTGCCATGTCGCCGCGCATCGCCTCCATCCCCGCCGCCGGCTTGATGCTGACGCCGCCGGTGTCGAAGGTGATGCCCTTGCCGACGAAGGCGAGCGGTGCCGAGCCGCCGCGGCCGGGCCAGGTCAGCGCGACCACGCGAGGCGGGTTGGCGCTCGCCTGGCCAAGCGCGAGCAATCCGCGCAGCCCGGCGCGGCGCAGATCGCCGCGGTTCAGCACCTCGACGCCGATACCAAGCCGCCGGAGCGGCCGCAGCCGCTCGGCGAAGGCCGTGGGTGTCAGCATGTTCGCCGGCAGCGCCACCAGCTCGCGGGAGAAATCCTGCCCCGCCAACGCCGCCGCCACGGGGGCCCAGGCGGCCTCGAAGCGTGCCGGCGCGTCGGTCACCACGTCCAGGCTCGACAGCGCCTTTTCCTGGTCGCGCTTCAGCGCTTCCCAGCGCCAGCTCCGCTCGACCACGCGGCGTGCCTGCTCCACCGCCTCCGCGGTGGGCAGGCCGCGTGTGTCGAGCGTCGCATGCGGGATCGTGGCGAGGGCGGCGGCGCAAGGCCCGACCGGCCCGCTCAAAAGCCGCCGCCCTTCCCGCCAGCCATCCTCGAACGGCGCCGTGTCCGCTCGCATCATCGGCACAGTGTCGGGCGGAAATGCCACCGCCCGCACCGCGACACGGGAAAACGCTGCCAAGCGCCGCGCCTCCGGCCGCTACTTCTCGTAGTGGTCGGCGACCAGGCGGTCGAGCAGGCGCACGCCGTAGGCGGTCGCGCCCTTCGGCACGCAGGGCGCGTCCTTGCTGCTCCAGGCCATGCCGGCGATGTCCAGGTGCGCCCAGGCCTTGCCGTTGACGAAGCGCTGGATGAACTGGGCCGCGGTGATGGCGCCACCAGGCCTGCCGCCCACGTTCTTCATGTCCGCGATGTCGGACTTGATCTGCTTGTCGTAGGCATCGCCCAGCGGCATCCGCCACAGCTTCTCGCCGGTCGCCTCGCCCGCGTCGTGCAGCTGTTTCGCCAGCGCATCGTCATTGCTGAAGAAGCCGCCATATTCATGCCCGAGCGCGATGATCATCGCCCCGGTCAGCGTCGCGAGATCGACCATGAAGCGCGGCTCGAAGCGCTGCTGGCAGTACCAGAGCACGTCGGCGAGCACGAGCCTGCCCTCGGCATCGGTGTTGATCACCTCAACGGTCTGGCCGGATGCGGTCTTGACCACGTCGCCCGGGCGCTGCGCGGTGCCGGAGGGCATGTTCTCGACGAGGCCCACCAGGCCCACGGCATTCACCTTTGCCTTGCGCCCGGCAAGGGCCGCCATCAGCCCCACCACGGCGCCGGCGCCGGCCATGTCCCACTTCATGTCCTCCATGCCCGCCGCGGGCTTGATGGAGATGCCGCCGGTGTCGAACGTGACGCCCTTGCCGACGAAGGCGAGCGGGGCGGCGTCCTTATGCCCGCCGGCCTTGCGCCCGCCGGCGCCGTTCCACTGCATCACCACCATGCGCGGCTCCGTGGCGCTGCCCTGGGCCACGCCCAGCAGCGCGCCGAAGCCGAGCTTCTTCATCTCCTTCGGCCCGAAGACTTCCACCTTCAGCCCGAGGGATTCGAGCTTTCTGCAGCGCTCCGCCATCTCCGCCGGGAAGAGGACGTTGGGCGGCTCGGCGACCAGCTCGCGCGCGACGAACACGCCGTCCGCGACGGCGGCCATCGGCGCGTGGGCGGCGCGCACGGCGGCGAGGTCGTCGGTCAGCACGGTAACCTTCGCGAGCTTCGGCTTGTCGCTCTCTTTCTCCTTCGTGCGGTAACGGTCGAAGCGCCAGGCGCGCAACGCCATGCCCATCGCGACCGCTGCCGCCAGGCCCGGCGTCAGGCCCTGGGCCGCCACCGTCGCATGCTCCTCGCGCGCCAGCAGCGCGGCGGCCGCGCCCCCTGCTTCCTCGGCGCCGAGCCGCGCGAACTCGCTCGCCTTGCCCAGCCCCACCGCGACGATGCGCGAGATCGTGCCGCCGGGCGTCGCGGGCGCGAGGATGGTGCAGCTCTGTCCCTTCTTGCCGGTGAACTCCGCCGCCTTCAGCGCGCGGACGATGCCGCCACCCGCCGCGGTGTCGGCCGCCTGCCAGGGCGCCTCGCCCTCGGCAATCAACAGCACCAGCGCGCCGCTCCTCGGCAGAGCCGGCTTGGCGAAGGCGATATCGGGCATGCGTGTTCACTCCTGCTTGCTGACAGCAAGCCTAGCAGCGGGAGGCGGATTGGCCAGGGGGATGCATTCGTCCATAAGCGGCGCATGGAACACGACAAGCTGCTCGACCTGGCGATGACGCTCGCCGCCCGGGCCGGCGAGGCGATCCTCGCCGTGCGCGTCCGCGGCTTCGCCACGCGCCACAAGGAAGACGAGACCCCGGTGACGGAGGCCGACCATGCCGCCGAGGCGCTGATCACGGCGGGGCTGCGCGCGGCGACGCCGGAGATCCCGGTGGTCGCGGAGGAGGAGGTCGCCGCTGGCCACGTCACCGAGCCCGGCAGGCGGTTCTGGCTGGTCGACCCGTTGGACGGCACCCGCGAGTTCGCCAAGGGGCGCGAGGATTTCGCCGTCTGCGTCGGCCTGGTGGAAGACGGGCGGGCGCTGCTTGGTGCCGTGGGCGCGCCCATCGCCGGCGCGGTCTATGGCGGGATCGTGGGCAAAGGCGCGTGGAAGCGCGACGGCAGAGGCACCGTGCCGATCGCGGCTCGTGACGTCCCGGCGAGCGGCGTCGTCGTCGTTGCGTCCCGCCACCACAGCGACGACCCGCGCCTCGCGCCGTTCCTGGCGGGGCGGCAGGTGGCGGAGGTGATCCACATGGGCAGCGCGCTGAAATTCTGCCGCGTCGCGGAGGGCAGCGCGGACCTTTACCCGCGCTTCGGCCGCACCATGGAATGGGACACCGCGGCGGCGCAGGCGATGGTGGAGGCGGCCGGCGGCCGAGTCGTGCGACTCGATGGCGGCGAGCTCCGCTACGGCAAGCCGGGGTGGGAGAATCCGGGCTTCGTCTGCACCGGCCGGCCCTGACACGCTTCTCGTGACCGAGCTTCTTACACCGGATCCGGCCGGCATCGCCCGCGCCGCGTCGCTGCTGCGCGCGGGAGAGCTGGTCGCGTTCGGCACCGAGACCGTCTACGGCCTCGGCGCCCGCGCGGAGGATGGCGAGGCGGTCGCGCGCATCTACGAAGCGAAGGGAAGACCGCGCTTCAATCCACTGATTTGTCATTATTCGTCGGCCGAGATAGCGTTCAGGGACGTGGTGCCGAACGAGGCCGCCCGGGTGCTCGCCGCCCGTTTCTGGCCGGGTCCGCTCACGCTCGTGCTGCCGCGACGAGGGGACTGCAAGGTATCGCTGCTCGCGGGCGCCGGACTCTCCACGCTCGCCGTCCGCGTGCCCGCGGCACCGGCCGCGCATGCGCTGCTCGAATCGATGGGCGAGGCGGTCGCGGCCCCGTCGGCGAATCGGTCCGGCGCCGTCAGCCCGACTCGCGCGGCGCATGTGCTGGCGGAACTCGGTGGGCGGATCGCGGCAATTCTCGACTCGGGCCCGTGCCCGGTCGGCGTGGAGAGCACCGTGCTCGATCTCGCCGGCCCGCCGACGCTCCTGCGCCATGGCGGTGTGACGCGCGAGGCGATCGAGACCGCGATCGGGCCGGTTGCCGAAGCCACCACGCCGGCGGCCACGCCGCGTTCTCCGGGCCAGCTTGCCTCGCATTACGCGCCATCGCTGCCCGTTCGGCTCGAGGCAGCGTCCGTGCGCGCGGACGAGGCGCTGCTTGCCTTCGGCACCCCGCTCCCCGGTGCCGGCGCCGTCTTCCAGCTTTCCGCGCACCGCGACCTGGTGGAGGCGGCGGCCAGGCTGTTCGAGGGGCTGCGGGCGCTGGACGTCCTGGGAGCAGCGAGGCACCTCGCCGGGATCGCCGCCATGCCCATTCCCGCCACCGGGCTGGGGGCGGCGATCAACGATCGCCTGGCGCGCGCCGCCGCGCCCCGTTGACGGCAACCCAAACCAGCGCGAACCCTGCGGCGATGGACGTTCCCAACCCCGATATCGACGCGCTGGTCGCCCGCCTGCGCGCGGCGCTCGGCCCCGCCGGCGTGCTGACCGACCCCGCGGACCTCGCACCGTTCGAGACGGACTGGCGCGGCCTTTACCACGGCCGCACGCCGGCGCTGCTGCGCCCGGCCAGCACCGGGGAGGTCGCGGCAGCGATGCGCCTCTGCGCGGAGGCGGGCGTCGCCGTCGTGCCGCAGGGGGGCAACACGTCCATGGTCGGTGGTGCCGTGCCCGACGAATCCGGCCGACAGATCGTGCTCTCGCTGGTGCGGCTGGACCGCGTGCGGGCGATCGACGCGGTGGACCTCACGCTCACCATCGAGGCCGGGGCCACGCTGCGTGCGGCGCAGGACGCGGCGGCGGAAGCCGGATGCCTGCTGCCGCTCTCGATCGGCTCGGAGGGCTCGGCGCGGATCGGCGGCATCCTCGCCACCAATGCCGGCGGCAACAACACGCTGCGCTACGGCAACGCGCGGGACATGGTGCTGGGGCTCGAGGTCGTGCTCGCGGACGGCACCGTGTGGGATGGGCTGAGGCGCCTGCGCAAGGACAACACCGGCTACTGCCTGCGCCAGCTCTTCGTCGGCTCGGAGGGCACGCTCGGCATCATCACCGCCGCCGTGCTCAAGCTCGCGCCGCGCCCGCTCGCGCGCTGCGTGGCCCTCGCGGCCCTGCCTTCGGCGGCGGCGTCGCTCGACCTGCTGGCGCGCCTGCAGCGCCACGACGCCGCCTCGCTCGCCGCCTACGAATATATGGCGCGCGCGGGGCTGGACCTCGTCGTCGCGCACATCCCCGGCACCGCGCTGCCGCTCGCCATGCCGGCCGCGCACTATGTTCTGATCGACCTCGCCACCCCGCGCGCGGATGCCGACCTGCGCGGCGGGCTCGAGGCGGTGCTGGCCGAGGCGATGCAGGCCGGCATCGTGCTCGACGCCGCGATCGCCGAATCCGGCGCGCAGGAGGCCGCGCTGTGGAAGCTGCGCGAGGAGCACTCGGAGGCGCAGAAGCGAGCCGGCGCGAACGTGAAGAACGACGTCTCGGTGCCGGTCTCCGCGGTGCCGGAACTGCTGGCGCGGGGCAGGGCGGCCTGCGAGGCGCTGCTGCCCGGCATCCGTGTCGTGCCGTTCGGCCATGTCGGGGACGGCAACATCCACTTCAACCTGCTGCAGCCGGAAGGGATGGACCCCGCCGCCTTCCTCGCCATGGACCACGCCATCATGGACGCGGTCTGCGACGTGGTCCGCGACCTTGGCGGCAGTTTCTCCGCCGAGCATGGCATCGGCCGGCTCAAGCCGTATCTGATGCCCTCCTGGCGCGGTGGCGCGGAGCTCGCGATCATGCGCGCGATCAAGGCGGCGCTGGATCCGCGTGGCCTGCTGAACCCGGGCAAGCTGCTGCCGGAGGAAGCGCCGGTCGTTGGCCACCGGGCCTCGGCAAGCTAGACTGGCGATTCCCAGGACAGGTCTCGCGATGCCAGCCGACCCGAGCCAACCCGGGCGCCGCGCCGGACGCTCCCAGCTTCGTCCCCGGGGGCGCCCGATGCCGCGCGCCTTCGAGCTGACGCGGATTGACCGCTACATCCTGGGCCAGCTCGTGCTCGGGCTTGTCGCGGTCACCGGCGGGCTGGTGGCGCTGATCTGGATGACGCAGTCGCTGCGCTTCGTCGAGCTGATCGTCGATCGCGGCCTGTCGATGTGGACCTTCATCAAGCTCACCGGGCTGTTGGTGCCGAATTTCGTCGCCATCATCCTGCCGGTGGCGACCTTCGTCGTCGTGCTCTTCGCCTACCAGCGCCTTGCGACGGACCGCGAGCTCACGGTGCTGCGCGCGGCCGGCGTCTCGAATTTCGGCCTCGCGCGGCCGGCGCTGCTGCTGGCATTCGGCATGCTCGTGCTGTGTTTCGTGCTCAATCTCTGGATCGTCCCGGCGGCGTTCGGCGCCTTCCGCGAATACCAGTTCGCCATCCGCAACCGCGTCGCCGCCTTCCTGCTGCAGGAAGGCGTGTTCACCCAGGTTTCGGACAAGCTCACCGTCTACATCGGCAAGCGCGATCCGGACGGGACGCTGCATTCGCTGCTGATCGACGACGAGCGAGACGCCAATTCGCCGGTCACCGTCCTCGCCGAGACCGGCAGGCTGCTCGGCGCCGGCAACGCACCCACCGTGCTGCTCTACAACGGCAGCCGCGAGCAGGTGGACCCGAAGACCGGCGCGCTCGAGGTGGTGTCGTTCGCGCGCAACGCCATTGAGCTGACGCAGGGCACGGGTAGCGACGCGCCCAAATTCCGGGACCCCACGGAGATGTCGCTGAGCGAGCTGCTGCATCCGCCACCGGGCGCGGTCAACGCGCGCGACCTCGGCAAGCTGCTGGCCGAGGCGTATCGCCGTCTCACCACCCCCTTCACCTGCGTGGGCTACACGCTGCTCGCGCTGGCCGCGATCCTGGGCGGGCGTTTCCGCCGCCATGGCGGGGGCATGCGCGTCTTCCTCGCCGTGCTGATCGCGACGGTGCTCGTCGCGCTTGGCCTCGCGCTCAACAACCTTGCCGCGCGCGACACCGCGCTGGTCTGGTTGATGTGGGTGCACGCCGTGCTGCCGGTCCTGGTGTGCGCCTGGCTGCTCTTCGCCCCGCACCGCGAGCCCTCGCCGGGGGCGGTGGCGCAGCCGCCCATTCCGGGGCCCCCGGAGGCTCCGGCGTGAAGCTCGCGACCATCATCTCCGTATATCTCACGCGCGTCTTCATCGCGGCGGTGATGGCGATGCTGGGCGGGCTCACCGCCGTCCTCGTGCTGTTCGACCTGGTCGAGCTGCTGCGCCGCAGCGAGACCAAGCCCGCCGCGACATTCGGCATCGTCAGCGAGATCGCGGTCCTGCGCATGCCGTGGATGGCGATGCAGGTGCTGCCCTTCGCCATCCTGCTCGGCGGCATCGTGGCCTTCTGGCGACTGGCACGCTCGCACGAGCTCGTTGTGGTGCGCAGCGCCGGTGTGTCCGCCTGGCAGTTCCTCGCCGGGCCGGTGCTCTGCGCGACGCTGCTCGGCGCCTTCGCGACGGCGGTGGTCAGCCCGGTCTCGGCGGCCATGCGCGCGCGCGCGGATGCGCTGGATGCTGCCTATCTGCGCACCGACAGCGGCGGGCTCGCGCTCGCTGGCGAGCAGCTCTGGGTTCGCCAGGCGGATCGCGGCCTGGTGCCGGACGGGGTTGCCATCCTGGATGCCTCGGGGGTCGTGCTGGTGCATGGCCGGCTCACCGCAACCCACATGACCGTCTTTCGTCTCGACGGGCATAACGCGCTGCTCGCGCGCATCGAGGCGGGGCACGCGGAACTCGCGGCCGGTACCTGGCGGCTCGCGGATGCGCGCGTGCTGACGCCGGGCAACCCGCCGACGGCACCCACCGATCTCGACCTCGCCACCGACATGACGGTGCGGCGCGTGCAGGAAAGCGTTGCCTCGCCCGATACGTTGGGCGTCTGGGCGCTGCCGGGTTTCATTAGCCTGTTGCAACGATCCGGCTTTTCCACCGTGCGTCACCGGCTGCATTTCCAATCGCTGCTGGCGCTGCCGCTGCTCGCCGGCACCATGGCGCTGCTCGCGGCTGGCTTCTCCATGCGTCCGCAGCGCCGCGGCGGGGTGGCGAGGATGCTGGGCAGCGGCGTCGTTGCCGGGTTCGCGCTCTTCGTCGTCGCCAAGTTCGCCGAGCAGATCGGCGATGCCGGCACGCTGCCGGTGGTGCTCGCGGCGTGGGCGCCGGCCGCGGCCGGGCTGCTGCTCGCGACCACGCTGCTGCTGCATCTCGAGGACGGCTGAGCGCGTGGCAGTGAACGTCTCCTTGCGCCGCCTGCGCGGTGCCGTGGCCATGCTGGTGCTGCTCGGGCAGACGCTGCCGAGCGTCGCGCTCGCGCAGAGCTTCAGCCCGGCGGCTGCGTCTGGGGCCTTGGGGACCGTGGCACCGGCCTCGCGCGACGCGCCGGTGTTCTACCAGGCCGACCGCGCGAGCTACGACCGCAGCACCGGCATCGCCACCCTCTCGGGCCATGTGGAGCTGTGGCAGGCCGATCGTGTGCTGATGGCCGACGCCGTGACCTATGATCGCAACACCGGCGTCGCCGCGGCGAAGGGGCATGTCGTGCTGCTCGAGCCCGGCGGCCAGGTGGTGTTCAGCGACTACGCCGAGCTTTCCGACAACATGAAGAACGGCGTGCTCAAGGATCTGCGCGCCACGCTGGAGCAGGGCGGCAAGCTCGCCGCGAATGGCGCCGAGCGCATCGACGGGCGGCTCAACGAGCTTTCGCGCGCGGTGTACAGCACCTGTCCGGTCTGTGCGCAGCATCCGGACCGCCCGCCGCTGTGGGACATCCGCGCCCGCGACGCGATCCAGGACCTCGACCACAAGCGCATCGAGTACCGCGACGCGGTGATCGACATCTACGGCGTGCCCGTCTTCTGGCTGCCCTACCTCACGCACCCGGATCCGTCGCAGAAGCGCGCGTCCGGCCTGCTGGTGCCGAGCTTCGGCTATTCCAAGGCGCTCGGCGCGTTCAGCGAGGTCCCGTATTTCTGGGCGATCGACGCGCAGCAGGACGCCACGCTCACGCCGGTCATCGCCTCGCGCAACGGCCCCGCGCTCGATTTCCAGTACCGCCGCGCCTTCAACGAAGGGCGCGTCACCATCAACGGCTCGATCGCGAATTACGACGGTGGCGCCGGCGCCAACATCGACGCCAAGGGCAATTTCTCGATCAACGACATCTGGCGCTGGGGCTTCGACCTGCAGCGCGCGAGTTCCGCCAACTACGTGCGCGACTTCAAGGTCCAGGATACGGCCGCGATCCTGCCAAGCCAGATCTTTGTCGAGGGCTTCGGCCAGGGTGCCTACGCACGCATGGACTCCCGCTTCTACCAGGGGCTCGCCACCAGCCAGGACAGCAGCAAGCTGCCCTTCGTGCTGCCGCGCGCGGAATATGATTTCGTGGGCGAACCGGATGCGCTGGGCGGGCGGCTCGGCGTGCGCGCGGACGCGTTCAACGTGATGCGCAACAACGGGACGGATACCGAGCGTGGCCGCCTCTCGCTCAACTGGGACCGGCCGTTCGGCGGCGCGCTGGGCGATCTCTGGACCGTCACGCTGCACCTGGACAGCGCTGCCTACAACGCGCGCAAGTTCAACCAGCAGCCGAACTACGGCCCCTATGGCGACGTCAACGCGGTGCAGGCGATGCCGACTGCGGCGCTGATGCTGCGCTGGCCGTTCGCGCGCGATGCCGGAAGCTGGGGCACGCAGGTGATCGAGCCGATGGCCCAGCTCATCCTCGCACCCAATGGCAGCAACTACTTCCTCAGCACGCGCGTGCCCAACGAGGACAGCCTCGACCTCAACTTCACGGATGCCAATCTCTTCGCGCTTAACCGCTTCGCGGGCGTCGACCGGCTGGAAGGCGGGCCGCGCGCCAACGTGGCGCTGCACGGCGCCTGGTACTCGCCGGCGGGCACGTTCGATGCGCTGGTGGGCGAGGGGTTTCGTCTCCAGCGCGACAACGCCTTTCCCATCGGCTCCGGGCTCGATGGCACGCAGACCGATATCGTGAGTCACCTGTCATGGACACCGAATTCCTTCTTCGATGTCACGTCGCGCCAACGCTTCGACCACAGCGATTTCCGTATCCGCTATGCGGATGCGCTGGCAACCGCGGGCAGCGAAAGGCTGCGCGTGTTCGGCGGCTACATCTATTCGTGGAACTCGCCCTATACGCTCTATGACAACCCGCCCACCACACCGCAGCCCAACCAGCCGCGCAGCGAGGTCACCGCAGGGGCGAGCACGCGTCTCGCCGGGCTCAAGCTCACCGGCTATTACCGGCAGGACATCCAGCTCGACAAACCAGTGGCCGCCGGAATCGACGCCTCGTGGGAGAACTCCTGCCTTGTCTTCGACGTGAATTTCTTTCGCCGCTATACCTCGCTCGACAACGACCACGGTGACAGCGTGATCCTGTTCCAGATCACTTTCAAAACCGTCGGCGCCTTCGGCTTCAACGCGTCGTGAACCGAAGAGCGACCAACAAGCCGGAAGCCTGACGCAGGGAGTTCGAGATGCCTCGCCTGATCCGTTCCATCCGCCGAACGACGGGTACGCCCGCGCTGGGTGTGGCCGCGCTGGGATTCGCCGCGCTGCTGCTGGCCGGCACCGCGCGCGCCCAGGCGCCCGCCGCCCCGGCACAGCCGGGTACCGCTCCGGCGAAAAGTGGCGCCGCCGCGCGCCCGCCGCTGGCCGAGCGGCTTTCGCCGTCCCAGGCCGCAGCCATCGTCGCCACGGTCAACGGGCAGGCGATCACGCTCGCCGACGTGGACAACCGCAGGCGCCTGCTCGCGGCCTCGGTCGGCCTGCCGATGACGCCCGATATTCTCGACCGCCTCACCGCGCCGATCGAGCGCGAGCTGATCGACGAGACGCTGCGCGACCAGGAGATGCGCCGTCGCCACATCGCGGTGCCGGAGGTAGCGGTGCGCCAGGCCGTCGCCACCATCGAACAGCGCAACAATCTGCCGCCTGGCAGCCTGCTGCCCCGCCTTGCCGCCGCGGGCATCGATCCATCCACGCTGCTCAACCAGCTGCGCGCGCAGCTTGGCTGGGCGCAGGCGGTGCGCCAGGCGCTGGGCAGCCGAGCGGACGTCACCGCGGCCGACATCGCCGACCGCGAGGCGGCACTGCGCGCGGAAGCAGGGCAGACGGAATACAATGTCGGCGAGATCTTCCTGCCCGCCGCGGGCGCGAAGCAGCAGCAGGAAGTCTCGAGCGTCGCCGACCTCATCATCCAGCAACTGCGGGCTGGCGCGCCGTTCCCGCTCATCGCGGTGCAGTTCAGCCAGAGCCAGTCGGCGCTGGCCGGCGGCAATCTCGGCTGGGTGCAGGCCAACCAGCTCGATCCCGAGGTGCTGCGCGTGGTCAAGGAAATGCCGCCGGGCGCCGTCAGCAACCCGATCCCGGTGCCGGGCGGGGAGATCATCGTGACCCTGCACGCGAGCAGGGTGATCGGCGCGCCGCCGTCGCAGCCCGCGGCGGGCGCGGCCGCGGCTCCCCGCGCGGGACCAGCGCCGGGGCCGGGCCAGGCCGGGCCGGCGCCGGACAGCAAGCTGGCGATCGAGGAACAGATCCTGTCGCAGCGCTTCGAGCTCGCCTCGCGGCAGATGATCCGCGATCTCGAGCGGCGGGCGGTGATCGATCGCCGTTCCTGATCCAGCCCCGGCGGCGGGGCGGCCGGATGAGGCAGGCGGCGCGCTCGCCCGCGTGATCGCGCGGCACGGGCTCGCCGCGCGGCGATCGCTTGGGCAGAATTTCCTCCTCGACCTCAACCTCACCGCCGCCATCGTGCGCGAGGCGGGCGATCTTGCCGGCCGCGAGGTGGTGGAGGTGGGGCCCGGTCCCGGCGGCCTGACGCGCGCGCTGCTGGCGAGCAAGGCCGCACGCGTCGTCGCCGTGGAGCGCGATCCGCGCGCCGTTGCCGCGGTGTCGGAACTCGCGACCGATCCGCGGCTCACGGTGGTCGAGGCCGATGCCCTCGCACTCGATCTCACGACGGTGGTGGCGGCACCGCGGCAGATCGTCGCGAACCTGCCGTACAACATCGCGACGCCGCTGCTGGTCGGCTGGCTGCGCCAGGCGGCGCAGTGGGAGCAGATGCTGCTGATGTTCCAGCTCGAGGTCGCGGAGCGGATCGTGGCGGATCCGGGCAGCGCGGCTTACGGCCGGCTCTCCGTGCTCGCGCAATGGATCGCCGAGGCGCGCATCGTCTTGCGCCTGCCGCCGCGCGCTTTCGTTCCGGCACCGAAAGTATGGTCAGCGGTCGTGCGCCTGCGCCCGCGGGCGCAGCAGCCGCCCGCGGCACTCTTTGCCGCGATGGAGAAGCTTACCGGCGCCGCCTTCGGGCAGCGGCGCAAGATGCTGCGCGGCGCGCTGCGCCCGCTCGGCGGGGAGGCGTTGCTGGAGCGTGCCGGCATCGCGCCGGAGCGCCGCGCCGAGACGCTGAGCGTTGCCGAGTTCGAGCGCCTCGCCCGTCTCGTCGCGGCGGCGTGACCCGGGGGAGCGGCTGCTGCGCTTTCAGTGCAGCCACGACAGCAGCGCCGTCAGCGTGACGACGGACAGCACGGTCGAGACCAGCACCACGCCGGCCGCGTTCTCCGCCATCGTGTGCATCCGCCGCGCCAGCAGGAACGCGTTGGCGCCGGTCGGCATCGCGGCGGCGAGCACCACGGTCGAGAACGCGACACCGCGTACCCCGGCCGCGTGCGCGATCAGCCCCACCACCGCGGGCATCACCGCGAGCTTGAGCAGCGCCGTCGCTGCGATCTCCACGCGGTTGCCGGCGAGATGGGTGCCGATCATCGCGGGCTGCGGCAGCGAGGCACCAAGGCAGAAGAGCGCCACCGGTGCCGCGGCGCCGCCCAGCAGTGTCAGCAGCGCCGCCAGCGGTCCCGGCAGCGGCAATGCCGTCGCGCGCCAGAGCATCGCCGCCAGCACCGAGAGCACCACTGGGTTGCTGAACAGCCCCCGCCCCACCGAGCGCAGCGTCTGCGCCACGCCGGGGCGCACGCCCTGGCCGACCTCGATCATCACGGTGGCCAGCGGCAGCAGCACCGCGGAATGGAAGGCGACCACGGCCAGCAGGTTCGCGACGCCGGTGGCGCCATAGGCCGCCTGGATCACCGGCACGCCCATCATCACCGTGTTGCCGTAGACCCCGTTCAATCCAAACATTCCGGCCGGCGCGAGTTGCATCCCCATGAGCCGGCGCCCCGCGACCACGGCGATGAAGAACAGGCCCACGGCGCCGGCCAGGAAACTGCCCGCCACGTCCACGAGCCTGAGCGGTGGCGCGTCCGCGATGGAGCCGAACAGCAGCGCGGGCATCGCCGCGAAGAAGGTGAAGTCGGTGAGGCCGCGCACGCCTCCGGTGTCCATCCAGCCGCGATGCACGCCAACCCAGCCCATCGCGATCAGTACGAAGACCGGGGCCACGATGCCGAGCAGATGCGCCATCGCGTCCCCCGTTTCCCGCGCCGCGAGTCAGCTGAGCCCGGCGATGAAATCGCCAAGGCCCGAGAGCCGCGCGCGCGCGCAACGCGCCGCCTCCAGCACCGCCCGTGCGCGCTGGATCGTCGTCTCGAGGTCGTCGTTGACCAGGACGTGGTCGAACTCCACCGCGCGGGCCATCTCCTGGCGCGCGGTTGCCAGGCGGGTCGCGATCTGCGCGGCGGAATCGGAGGCGCGGTTGCCCAGCCGGCGCGCGAGTTCCGCCATCGACGGCGGCAGCACGAACAGCCCCACCACGTCGCCCGGCAGTGCCTTGCGCACCAGCGCGTGTCCTTGCACGTCGATCGCCAGCACCACGTCGCGCCCGGCCTCGATCGCCTCCACCACCGGTGCGCGCGGCGTGCCGTAGCGCCTGGCGAACACCCCGGCCCATTCCAGCAGCGCGCCCTGCGACTGCATCGCGGCGAAGCGCGCATCGTCGATGAAATGATAGTCGCGCCCGTCTTCCTCGCCGGGGCGGGGCTGGCGCGTCGTAACGCTTACGGAACGGACGAGCGCGGTGTCGGTGGCCAGCATCGCCTGCGCGATCGTCGTCTTGCCGCCGCCTGAGGGTGCGGCGATGACCAGGCACAGGCCGCGGCGCCCGATGTCAGCCATGCTCGCTCTCAGGCAATGTTCTGCACCTGCTCGCGCAGTTGTTCGATCACCGCCTTCAGCGCCAGGCCGGTCGTGGTGAGCGCGCCGGAGGCGGATTTGCTGCACAGCGTGTTGGCCTCGCGCAGGAATTCCTGCACCAGGAAGTCGAGCTTCCTGCCGATCGCCTCGCCCTCCGCCAGCAGCGCGCGCGCCGCCGCGACATGGGCCGCGAGCCGGTCCAGTTCCTCGCGCACGTCCGAGCGCGTGGCGAGCAGCGCGATCTCCTGCGCCAGCCGTTCTTCAGGCACTGGCGGCGCGGACCCCAGCAATTGGCGCAGCGATTCCGCCAGCCGCTCGCGGTGCAGGCGCGGCTGGTCCACGGCCTCCGCCTCCGCGCGCTCGCGCAGTGCCGCGATCTCGTCGAGCAGCCGTCCCACCACCTCGGCGAGGCGCGCACCCTCCGCCTCGCGGGCGGCGAGAAGGGCGGACAGCGCCTCGGCGAAACCGCTGCGCAGCACCTCCGCCGCCGCGGCGTCGGCGCCGAGATCGAATTCCTCCCGGCCGACGCGCATCACGCCCGGCAGGCCCAGCAGCGCCTCCGCGCGCGGTGGGGGCGCGCCCGGGATTCGCGCGGCGAGCCCGGTCGCCATCGCCAGCGCCTGCTCCAGCGCCGTGGCGTCGATCGCCACCTTTGCTTCCGCCTCGCGCGTCAGAGTCAGGGTGGCGGACACGTTGCCGCGCTTGAGCCTGGCCGCCGCCTCGCGCAGCGCGGGCTCCAGCACATCGCAGCCCGGCGGCAGCCGCAGCCGCAGGTCCAGCCCGCGCCCGTTCACGCTGCGCAGTTCCCAGACGAAGCCGTGGCCGCCGGCGGTGCCGTCCGCGCGCCCGAAGCCCGTCATCGATTGAACCTTGCCAGATCGCGCCGGATCGGGCCGCGTCGGATGGGGGTGCGTAGCCGCGGATTGCCTTGCGGGCGCCGATGCCGTCTGCTGCATGGCGCCTTGTAACAGCACGGATGCCGAGGCCCAACATGCGGTCCGTACTCATCACCGGTGCGTCGAGCGGGATCGGCGCCGCGCTGGCCGCGGCGCTGGCGGGGCCGGATGCGGTGCTGCATCTCGGTGGCCGCGACGAGGCCCGCCTCGCCGCCGTCGCCGAACGCTGCCGCGCGCGTGGGGCGAGCGTGAGCACGCGGGCGGCCGATGTCCGCGACGAGGCGGCGATGCGCGACTGGATCGGCGGCGCCGGCCGGCATCGCCTCGATCTCGTCATCGCCAATGCCGGCATCTCGGCTGGTACCGGCAAGGGCGGCAGCGAATCGGAGGCGCAATCCCGGGCACTGTTCGCCGTGAATCTCGACGGCGTGCTGAACACGGCCTGGCCCGCGCTCGACGTCATGGCACGCCAGGCACCGGGCGCGGACGGGCGGCGGGGCACCATCGCCGCCGTTGCCTCCATCGCTGCCTTCATCCCCGCACCCGGCGCGCCCGCCTATGCCGCCTCCAAGGCGGCGGTGGATGCCTGGGTGCTGGGCCAGGCGCCCGCGGCCCGCAACGCCGGCATCCATCTCGCCAGTGTCTGCCCCGGCTTCATCCGCACGCCGATGACGCAGGACAACCCGTACCCGATGCCGGGGCTGATGTCCGCGGAGCGCGCCGCCGCTATCATCCTGCGCGGCCTGGCGCGCGGGCGGGTGCGGATCGCCTTCCCCTGGTGGATGGCGGCGCTGGCGCGGGCGGTGGGCGCGCTGCCGGCGCCGTGGGCGCTTTCGCTGCTGGCCCGGCAGGGGGGCAAGCCGGGCCTCGCCGAGCAAGCCTTGCGCGATCGGCGCTGAACCGCCACATCGGCGCCGAAATCCGAAGGGAGCCGACCGTGCAGAACCTCAACTCCGGCATCCATCACCTGACCGTGGGCGATGCCGTCGTCACGGCGCTCAACGACCTCGTCTTCGAGGCCGGCACCGGCGTCGTCGCCGGCATCCCGGCGGAGGAGGCGGAGGCGATCCTGCGCGGGAATTTCCGCCGCATGCCCGCCCGCATCAGCGTCAGCGCCTTTCTGATCACGCTGGGCGGCCAGCCCGTCCTGGTGGACAGCGGCGTCGGTGCCAACATGGGCGGCGGGCAGGTGCGCGCGCGCCTCTCGCGGCTCGGGATCGAGCCCGGTGCGATCCGCTCCGTGCTCATCACCCACGCGCACGTCGACCATGTGAGCGGCCTGATCGACGAGCACGGCGCCGCCTACTTCCCCAATGCCGAGATCGTCCTGCACGAGGCCGAGGCCGGCTTCTGGCTCGACGAGGCGAAGGCAGCCGCGGCGCCGGAGTCGATGAAGGGCGCCTTCGCCACTGCCCGCACCGCGCTTGCGCCCTATCGCAACCGCCTCAAGCTGGTGAAGGACGGGCAGGAGGCGGTGCCCGGTATCCGCGCCCGGCATTTTCCCGGCCACACGCCGGGCCACAGTGGCTGGCTGCTCGACTGTGGCGGCGATTCGCTGCTGGTCTGGGGCGACATCGTCCACCTGCCTGGTCTGCAGTTCCGCGAGCCCAAGGCCGGCATGGTGTTCGACGTGGACCAGGACCAGGCCCGCGCCACGCGTGCGCGTGTGTTCGACATGGCTACCGCCGAGAAGCTGCGTGTGTGCGGCATGCATCTCGACTTCCCGGCCTTCGGCCATGTCGTGAAGGCCACCGAGGGCTATCACTTCATCCCCGAAACCTGGATGCCGACGGCCTGAAGCGGCCGCTTTCGCAAGCGGTGGTGCCCTCCGCCGCTGGTGCCCCGGCGCTCGCCCCTTCGGCGGCGGGATGCATTCCTGGTCCGTGATCGGTTCGATCCGCGTCGAGATCGACAGCGAGCAGTTATCCACCGCAAGTTTCGACGGGAAGCAATACCGCAGCGCTTCGGGCAAGTTGTCGACGCCCGGTGCGTCCTGGTGTTACATGAACGGCGAAGTAGCGATCTATTTGAGGGGGCTCAAATGGGCGATCGTGTCTATGCCATCCACACGGACCAAGAGTGCGAACGGCTCGACGCGCAAGCGCTGCTGGGCGGCCTTACCGATCACCTCCGTCATGTTCCCGCGCGGCCCGGCATGCAAATCCTCGACGCCGGATGCGGCTCGGGCAGCATGGCGCGCGAAATTGCGAGAGCCAATCCCGAGGCCGCCGTTGTCGGCGTCGACCTTCGAGAGGCATATATCGACTACGCCCGGAGCCGCGGCGAAGCGCAGGGGCTGCGGAACCTGACCTTCGAAACTGGCGATGTCCGGCAGTTGCCGTTCCCGGATGGTGCCTTCGACATCGTCTGGACGAAGTATCTGCTGCAATGGGTCACCGATCCGATGCGCGCCATGGGCGAATTCGCGCGTGTCCTGAAACCGGGCGGCCTGCTCGTTTCGGCGAATTTCGACGGTTTTGCCGTGACGCACGAGCCGCCCGACCCGGCGATCCAGCCCATGGCTGAATTCGTTTTCGCCGGCCTCGTTGATCCTTTCATCGGCCGCAAGATGGCGGGCATGTGCCGTGCAAGCGGACTGACGGATATCGGCGTCTGCATGGAGGTGGACCGCGTGTTCACCGTGATCGGACCGATCGATCCGCAACGGCGCCGGAATTGGGAAATCCAGTGGTCCGGCGCACGGCATCGCGCGGCCGAGCTTCTTGGCTCGAAGGCGCTTGCGGACGCCTTCTTCGAGAAGTTCATTGCGTATCAGGATCGGCCGGACACGGCGACGTACTGCACGCTCTATGTCGTGAGCGCCCGGAAACCGGCGTGATTTTCGCCGCCGCCCAGGAGGCGGTGCCTGACAGGCCGACCTCTCGCTGCTGGCCAGGTTCTCGGCAAACTGGCGCCATCGGAAGAAAGGGCGGGGCGGCTATTTCCCGCCGTTCAGCGCGCGCCACTTCGCGACGTTGCGCTCGTGCTCGGCGAGCGTGGCGGCGAAGGCGTGTCCGCCGGTGCCATCCGCCACGAAGTAGATGTCGCTGGTCGCGAGCGGATGCGCCACGGCCTCGAGCGAGGCGAGGCCCGGCGAGCAGATCGGCCCCGGGGGCAGCCCGGTCACGCGGTAGGTGTTATAGGGCGAATCCATGGCGAGGTCGGCGCGGGTGATCTTTGCGCCGTCGATCGACTGGCCGCCGGAAGCCGCGTAGGCGACAGTCGGGTCTGCCTGCAGCTTCATCCCCTGGCGCAGCCGGTTGATATAGACGCCGGCGATATGCGCCCGTTCCGCGGGTTTCGCCGTCTCGCGCTCGACGATACTGGCCAGCGTCACGAGCTGCTCCGGGGAGGCGAGGGGCAGATCGGGCGCGCGCCCGGCCCAGACTTTCGCGACCGCCGCCTTCATCGCCGCCTCCGCCCGCGCCAGCACCGCGGTGCGCGCCGTGCCGAGCGTCGCGTCATAGGTCTGCGGCAGCGCCGCGCCCTCCGGCGGGACCGGTACGGGGCCGGAAAGAACGGGGTTTGCCGAGAGCTCGGTCGCGATGGCCGCCGCCGTCAGCCCTTCCGCGATGGTGATCTTGTGCTCCACCGGCCTGCCGTGTCGCAGCACGCCCAGCACGACGGCGAGGCTGGCATGCGCGGGGAATTCCAGCTCCGCCGCGCGCAGCGGGCCCTGGCGCGCCGTCAGCGCGGCCGCCGCGCGAAAGCCAAAGGCGCTGTCGATGACGCCCTCACGCTGCAGCACCACCGCGATCGCCTCGGTCGTGCCGCGCGGCACCACCACGGCGTGCGCCGCGGCGAGCGGCCCGGGCGCGCGGTAGGCGTGGCGCGCATACCACGCGCCGCCGCCCGCGATCGCCGCCAGCAGGGCCAGCGCGGCGATCAGCCGGCGCATGGACCGGTGCGGCTAGGCCGCGCGCTTGAAGATGATGGACGCGTTGGTGCCGCCGAAGCCGAAGCTGTTGGACAGCGCCGCGTCGATCTTGCGCGGCTGGGCCTGGTGCGCCACCCGGTCGATCACGCTCTCCTGGCTCGGGTTGTCGAGGTTGAGCGTGGGCGGCGCCACCTGGTCGCGGACCGCGAGCACCGAGAAGATCGCCTCGATCGCGCCTGCCGCCCCGAGCAGGTGCCCGGTCGCGGACTTGGTGGAGGACATCGCGAGCCCCTTTGCGGCGTCGCCGAAGAACCGCTCCACCGCCTCGAGTTCCAGGTCGTCGCCGAGCGGCGTGGAGGTGCCGTGCGCGTTGACGTACTGGATCTGGTCCGGGGTGATGCCGCCGTTTTTCAGCGCCGCCTTCATGGCGCGGAAGGCGCCCTCGTGGTGCTCGGCCGGGGCGGTGATGTGGTGCGCGTCGCCGGAAAGCCCGTAGCCGCTCACCTCGGCGTAGATCTTCGCCCCTCGCTTCTTCGCGTGCTCGTACTCCTCGAGCACCACCACGCCGGAGCCCTCGCCCATGACGAAGCCGTCGCGGTCGCGGTCCCAGGGGCGGGAGGCCTTGGTGGGCGTGTCGTTGAAGCCGGTGGACAGCGCCCGGCTGGCGCAGAACCCGGCGATACCGATCACGTTCACCGCCGACTCGGCGCCGCCGGCCACCATCACGTCGGCATCGCCGAACATGATGAGCCGCGAGGCGTCACCGATCGCGTGCACGCCGGTGGCGCAGGCCGTCACCACGCTGTGGTTGGGGCCCTTGAACCCGTACTTGATCGAGACATGGCCGGAGGCGAGGTTGATCAGCGCCGAGGGGATGAAGAACGGCGACAGCCGGCGCGCCTTGCCCGCCTGCACCTGCGCCGAGGCCTCGTAGATCGTCTCGAGCCCGCCGATGCCGCTGCCGATCATGACGCCCGTGGCGCAGCGGTCTTCCTCGTCCTCGGGCATCCAGCCCGAAGTCCTCGACCGCCTCGGTGGCCGCCACCAGCGCGTACTGGATGAAGCGGTCCATCTTCTTGTGGTCCTTCACCGGGATCCACTCGGCGACGTCGAGCTTGCCGTCGGCCTTGCTGCCGCGGGGGATCTCGCCCGCGATCTTGGCTGGCAGTTCGCCCACGTCGAACGCCTGGATCGCCCCGATGCCGCTTTCGCCGGCGATCAGCCGTTTCCAGACATGCTCCACCCCGAGCCCCAGCGGGCAAGCGATGCCCATGCCGGTGACCACCACGCGTCGCATCGCGCTACTCCCGCTGGCCGCCGGGTTCAGGCGGCCTTCTGCTTCTCGATATAGTCGATCGCGTCCTTCACGGTGCTGATCTTCTCGGCCGCGTCCTCCGGGATCTCGACGCTGAACGCCTCCTCGAAGGCCATCACCAGCTCCACGGTGTCGAGGCTGTCCGCACCGAGGTCGTCGATGAAGGAGGCCTCGGGCGTCACCTTACTCTCCTCGACGCCGAGCTGCTCGACCACGATCTTCTTCACCTTGTCGGCGATCTCGCTCATCTCTTTGGTTCCGTTCTGTCTGTTGGTCGCGTCTGTCTGTGTCGTTGCGTCTCGGGCCCAAGGATGGCTTGGACGACGCGTCTGTACCCGACGACGACAATTCCGTTGCAGCCTCGCGGCGGCGCGGCGCTTAGCACACGCCTCTTGAGCCGCCAACCGGGGCGGCAGGGGGTCAGATCATCGCCATGCCGCCGTTCACGTGCAGCGTGGCGCCTGTGACCCAGCCGGCCTCGTCGCTGGCGAGGTACAGCACGGCCGCCGCCACGTCCTCCGGCGTGCCCAGCCGCCCCAGGGGAATTGCCTGGGAAAGCTTCGTCTTTTGCTCGTCCGACAGCGCATCCGTCATCGGCGTGGCGATGAAACCGGGCGCCACCGCGTTCACCGTGATGCCGCGGGAGGCGACTTCCTGCGCCAGCGCCTTGGTCATGCCGATCAGCCCTGCCTTGGCGGCGGCGTAGTTGGCCTGGCCCGGATTCCCGGTCGAGCCGACAATCGAGCCGATGGAGATGATCCGCCCGGCGCGGCGGCGCAGCATGCCCCTCAGCGAGGCGCGCGCGAGGCGGAACGGGGCGGCGAGGTCCACCTCCAGCACCTTCGCCCAGTCCTCGTCCTTCATGCGCAGCGCCAACATGTCGCGGGTCAGCCCGGCATTGTTCACCAGCACGGAGAGCGGCCCGGCCTTTTCCTCCGCCGCCGCCACCAGCGCGTCCGCCGCCGCCGGGTCCGCGAGATCGGCGGGGCAGACATGCCCCCCGCCTGAACCCGGGATCGCCACGATTTCGTCCGCCAGCGCCGCCAGCGCGTCCACGCGGGTGCCCGACAGCACCACGGATGCGCCCCGCGCCGCGAGCGTCCGCGCGATCGCCGCCCCGATTCCACCGGAGGCGCCGGTGACCAGCGCCGTCTTCCCATCAAGTCTGAACATCGTTTTGTTCCTAAAGAATTTTCAGAAGATCCTCGATCTCGCCCGGGGTGCCGGCGGCCATCGCCCGCGCCTCCGGCAGCAGCCGCTTCATCAGCCCGGTGAGCACCTTGCCGCTGCCCAGTTCGATGAAGGAATCGACCCCCAGCGCGCCCATCGCCAGGATGCTTTCCCGCCAGCGCACCGTCGCCGTCACCTGCTCCACGAGGAGCCGCGCGATTTCCGCCGGCGCCGTCGCCTTGGCCGCGGTGACGTTGGCGATCACGGGGACGAGCGGGGCGCGTGGCGGCGTTGTCGCCAGCGCCTCGGCCATCACGTCCGCCGCTGGCGCCATCAGCGCGCAGTGGAAGGGGGCGGAGACCGGCAACTTCATCGCGCGCCTTATGCCCCTGGTCTTGGCGATCTCGATCGCGCGGTCCACCGCCCCGGCATGGCCGGAGACCACCACCTGCCCGCCGCCATTGTCGTTGGCGACGCTGATGACCTCGCGCCCGCCCTCCGGCGTCACGGCCGCCGCGGCGCAGACCTCGGCCGCCTGTTCCAGTTCCGCGCCGAGCAGGGCAGCCATCGCGCCCACGCCCGGTGGCACGGCGCGCTGCATCGCCTGGCCGCGCAGCTTCAGCAGCCGCGCCGCGTCCGCGAGCGCGAATCCGCCGGCCGCGGCGATCGCCGCGTATTCGCCGAGCGAGTGGCCGGCGACCACCGCCGCCGTGCCCGCGACCTGCCGGCCGCCATCGCGCTCCAGCACCCGCAGCACCGCCATGGCATGGGCCAGCAGCGCCGGCTGCGCGTTCTCGGTCAGCGTCAGTTCCTCGGCCGGGCCCTCGGCCATCAGGCGCGAGAGGTGCTGGCCGAGCGCGTCGTCCACCTCCTGCAGCACCTCGCGGGCGGCGGGGAAGGCGGCGGCCAGGTCCTTGGCCATGCCAGGCGCCTGGCTGCCCTGGCCCGGAAACAGGAACGCGTGCACCGCCATGAACTCTCTCCCCCGGGCCGTTCGCCCTGATGTCCTGCTCGAATGACCAGCCCAAGAGGCTGGCCCAATTCGTTGGCGGCGCTTAGTTTCGCGTCAGGTTGGTGTCAAACGTGGGCGCAATTCAGCAGAATTTCGCCCCGCGTGCCCTGGAGTACGCCTCATGTGCCGATTCCTTGCCTATCGCGGCAGCCCGATCCTGCTCGAGGAGCTGGTGGCCGCCCCCTCCCACTCCCTGATCGACCAGTCCCTGCATGCGCAGGAGGCCAAGACCGGCACCAACGGCGACGGTTTCGGCATCGGCTGGTACGGCGAGCGGCCGGAGCCGGGCCTGTACCGGGAGGTGCGCCCGGCCTGGTCGGACGAGAACCTGCGCTCCATCTGCGCGCAGGTCCGCTCCGGCCTGTTCTTCGCGCACGTGCGCGCCTCCACCGGCACCGCGACCTCGCGCTCCAACTGCCACCCGTTCACCGCCGGGCGCTTCATGTTCATGCACAACGGGCAGATCGGCGGCTGGGCCCGGCTGCGCCGGCGCATCGAGGCGATGATTCCGGACGAGCTCTACGCCGCCCGCCAGGGTACCACGGACTCGGAGGCGATCCTGCTCGCCGCGATGGCCCGGGGCCTCGACGGCGACCCGCCCATCGCGCTGGCCGAAACACTGGCCGACATCCGCGCCATGATGCGGGCGGAGGGCATCCGCGAGGCGCTGCGCTTCACCGCGGCGCTGACGGATGGCGAGACGGTGTGGGCATTCCGCTGGGCCTCGGACGACAAGCCGGCGACGCTCTACTGGCGCGAGGACGAGGACGGGCTGACCATCGTCTCGGAACCGATCGACGACCACCGGGAGGACTGGCACGCGGTGCCGATCGGCGGGTTCATGGTGGCGCGGGAAGGGGAGCCGGCGGCGCTCGGCCCCTGGACCAGGCCGCTCGCCGACGCGGCCTGAGGCGGCGGTGACGACGCCAGCGCCCGAGGCGAAGCCGTCGCCGGCTCCACCGCCGGGCCCGCCGCGCTACGCCAGCCCGCCGAGCCGGGGGGAACTGATGATGTTCCGCATCCTGTTCCTCGCCGGCGGCCTGTTCCTGATCGCCGCGATCCTGATCGGGGTGCTGGTCGCGTCCCGGCCCTCCTGACGGGTGCAGGCATGAGCGAAACGGCCCTGGTCCTGTTCAGCGGCGGGCAGGATTCCGCCACCTGCCTTGCCTGGGCGCTCGATCGTTTCGATCGCGTGGAGACGATCGGCTTCGAGTACGGGCAGCGGCATCGGGTGGAGCTCGATTGCCGCGAGGCATTCCGCGCCGGCCTCGCGCGCCTCGACGCCGCCTGGGCCGTGCGCCTGGGCGAGGATCACACGCTGGCGCTCGATGCGCTCGCGGCCGTTTCCGACACGGCCCTCACGTCCGAGGCCGAGATCCGGATGCGCGACGACGGGCTGCCCAATACCTTCGTGCCTGGGCGCAACCTGCTCTTCCTCACCTTCGCTGCGACCGTCGCCTACCGCCGCGGGCTGCGCCACCTTATCGGCGGCATGTGCGAGACCGACTATTCCGGCTACCCGGACTGCCGGGACGACACGCTCAAGGCGCTGCAAGTGGCGCTCAACCTCGGCATGGAGCGCCGCTTCGTGCTGCACACGCCGCTGATGTGGCTGGACAAGGCGGCGACGTGGCGGCTCGCCCATGCGCTCGGCGGGGACGGGCTGGTGGACCTGGTGCGCGAGGAAACCCACACCTGCTACCTTGGCGACCGCGCGCATCGCCACGCCTGGGGCTATGGCTGCGGCAGCTGTCCCGCCTGCGAGCTGCGCCGCAAGGGCTGGGAAGCGTACACGCAAGGCTAGAGCCGGCGGGCTCGTCCCTATGGGATTCCTATGCCGCGCATGATATCCGTGCATCGCTTCCCT
Source organism: uncultured Pseudomonadota bacterium (assembly GCA_963764465.1). Lineage (GTDB taxonomy): Bacteria > Pseudomonadota > Alphaproteobacteria > Acetobacterales > Acetobacteraceae > JAJXXT01. The sequence goes on from CAVXSO010000003.1 coordinate 135,615, forward strand.
ATGCGCTTCGCGACAATTCCACGTTCGCAACCATGCCGGGGATTCGCATGATCGACGTCGCCTATGTGCTGCTCGGTTTCGCCGGCTTTGCCGCGTGCTGGGGCTTCGTCCTGCTGTGCGAGCGAATGTAGCCATGTTCGATCTTGTGCTCGGCGGCATGGTGACCGCCTTCCTTCTCGTCTATCTTGTCGCGGCGATGGTCCGCCCGGACAAGTTCTGAGGTGCCGTCAGCATGACATTTCTCGGCTGGGTGGAAATCGCCCTCTTCTTCGCGCTCCTCATTCTTGTCACGCGTCCGGTTGGCGGCCTGCTCGCGCGCGTCGCCGACAACGCGCAGCCCATGCGCGTTCCCGTGCTCGGCGCGATCGAGCGCGGTCTCTATCGCGCGGCTGGCGTCGATCCGGCGGCGGAACAGGGATGGGTCACGTATGCCGTGGCGATGCTCGCCTTCAAGCTCGCCTGCTTTCTCGCGGTCTACGCCATCCTGCGCCTGCAGGCGCACCTGCCGCTGAACCCGGACGGGCAGTCCGCGGTGCCGCCGGCCCTCGCCTACAACACCGCCGACGAGCTTCCTCACCAACACCAACTGGCAGTTCTACGGTGGCGAATCCACCCTATCCTATTTCAGCCAGATGGTGGCGCTCGCGGTGCAGAACTTCACCTCGGCGGCTGCCGGCATCGCGGTGGCGCTGGCGTTCATCCGCGGCTTCTCCCGCCGTTCCGCGTCCTCTATCGGCAATTTCTGGACCGACCTGGTGCGCGTCACCGTCTACGGGTTGTTGCCGATCTGCATCGTCTATGCGCTGTTCCTGGTCTGGCAGGGCGTGCCGGAGACCTTCCATGGCGCGATCGGCGTCACCACGCTGGAAGGGGCGAAGCAGACCATCGCGCTCGGCCCCGTCGCGACCGCAGGAGGCGATCAAGATGCTGGGGACCAACGGCGGCGGCTTCTTCAACGCGAATTCCGCGCATCCGTTCGAGAACCCCACGGCACTGTCGAACATGATCGAGGCATTCTCGATCTTCGTTTTCGGCGCGGGGCTCACCAACGCGTTCGGCCGCATGGTTGGCGACGAGCGCCAGGGCTGGGCCGTCTTCGCCGCCATGGGGCTGTTGTTCCTTGTCGGTGTCACCGCGGTCTACGCGATCGAGAGCGGCCCGAACCCGATCCTCACGGCGCTGCATGTCGCGCCGGGGATGGGGAACATGGAGGGGAAGGAAGTGCGCTTCGGCATGGCCGGCACCGCGCTGTTCTCGACCGCGACGACGGATGCCTCGTGCGGCGCCGTTGACGCGATGTTCGAGAGCTTCCTGCCGCTCGGCGGCATGGTGCCGATGCTCAACATCATGCTCGGCGAGATCATCTATGGCGGCGTGGGCTCCGGTCTCTACGGGTTCCTGATGTTTGCCATCGTCGCCGTGTTCGTCGCCGGGCTCATGGTCGGCCGCACGCCGGAATATCTCGGCAAGAAGATCGAGGCGAGGGAGGTGAAGATGACGATGCTCGCCATTCTCTGCCTGCCGTTGGCGATGCTCGGCTTCACCGCGCTTGCCGTCGTGCTGCCGGTCGCGACGGCCCAAATCTCGGCTTCGGGCCCGCACGGATTCTCGGAGGCGCTCTATGCCTATGTTTCCGGCGCCGGCAACAACGGCAGTGCCTTCGCTGGTCTTTCCGGCAACACCTTCTGGGATGTCACGATGGGCATCGACATGATGATCGGGCGATTCTTCGTGATGGTGCCAGCGCTCGCCATCGCGGGGTCGCTCGCCGGCAAGAAGATCGTTCCCGCTTCCGCCGGCACGTTCCCAACCACCGGCCCGCTCTTCGTCGGCCTCGTCGTCGGCGTGATCCTGATCATGGGCGGTCTCATCTTCTTCCCCGCACTTGCCCTCGGCCCCATCGTGGAACACTTCGCGATGCTGGCCGGCACGACGTACTGAGGTCGCAACGATGAATCCCTCTCACGACAAGCACCATGCCGCCACCAACCTTCTCGACGGCGCGATCCTGCGCGAAGCCGCCTGGCTGAGCGTCAAGAAACTCAACCCGCGCGTGCTGTGGCGCAACCCGGTGATGTTCACCGTGGAGGTGGTGGCGAGCCTGACCACCATCCTCCTCATCCGCGATGTTGCCATGGGCAATCCCGGCATCGGCTTCGGCATCCAGATCAATCTCTGGCTGTGGTTTACCGTGCTCTTCGCCAATTTCGCGGAAGCCGTGGCGGAGGGGCGTGGCCGGGCCCAGGCGGCCACGTTGCGGCGTGCCCGCACCGAAACCATGGCGCGCCGCGTGACGGCGGGCGGCAGCGAGGAGAGCATCCCCGCGACCGCGCTGCACGAGAACGACGTCGTCCGCGTCGACGCCGGCGAGATCATCCCCTCCGATGGTGATGTCATCGAGGGTGTGGCCTCCGTCAACGAGGCCGCGATCACCGGAGAATCGGCGCCGGTCATCCGCGAGGCTGGCGGCGACCGTTCCGCCGTCACCGGCGGCACGCAGGTGATGAGCGACAGCATCCTGGTGCGCATCACCGCCGCGCCGGGCCACACCTTCCTCGACCGCATGATTTCGCTGGTCGAGGGTGCCTCGCGGCAGAAGACGCCCAACGAGATCGCGCTCAACATCCTGCTCGCCGGCATGACGATCATCTTCGTCATCGCGGTCGCCACCATTCCGTCCTTCGCCACCTATGCCGGCGGGCACGAATCCGTGCTCGTGCTGGTCGCCCTCTTCGTCTGCCTGATCCCGACCACGATCGGGGCGCTGCTCTCCGCCATCGGCATCGCGGGTATGGACCGGCTCGTGCGTTTCAACGTGCTCGCGATGTCCGGGCGCGCGGTGGAGGCGGCGGGCGACGTGGACACGCTGCTGCTCGACAAGACCGGCACGATCACGCTCGGCAACCGGCAGGCCGCGGCGTTCCATCCGGTGCCCGGTGTGCGGGCGCAGGCGCTGGCGGAGGCGGCGCTGCTCGCCTCGCTCGCCGACGAGACGCCGGAGGGCCGTTCGATCGTTCATCTCGCGGCGGAGCGCCTCGGTGGCGCCGGTGCCACTGTGGCGGGCACGATCTTCATTCCCTTCACCGCGCAGACCCGCATGAGCGGCGTCGATATCCCCTCGCCGGATGGCGCCATGCGGCAGATCCGCAAGGGTGCCGTCGACTCCGTGCTCGCGCATGTGCAGGCGGCGCCTCGCGACGCTGCCATCCTGCGCGAGACGACGGACCGCGTCGCACGCGAGGGCGCCACGCCCCTCGCGGTGGCCGATGGCGGACGCCTGCTCGGCATCGTGGAACTGCGCGACATCGTGAAATCCGGCATCCGCGAGCGCTTCGGGGCACTTCGCCGCATGGGCATCCGCACCGTGATGATCACCGGTGACAACCCGCTGACGGCCGCCGCCATCGCGGCCGAGGCCGGCGTGGACGATTTCCTCGCCCAGGCCACGCCGGAGGACAAGCTCGCCCTCATCCGCCGCGAGCAGGCGGATGGCAAGCTCGTCGCCATGTGCGGCGACGGCACCAACGACGCACCGGCACTCGCCCAGGCCGATGTCGGGGTGGCCATGAACACCGGCACCATGGCCGCGCGCGAGGCCGGCAACATGGTCGATCTCGACAGCGATCCCACCAAGCTCATCGAGATCGTGGAGATCGGCAAGCAGCTGCTGATCACGCGCGGCGCGCTGACGACGTTTTCCATCGCCAACGATGTCGCGAAGTACTTCGCCATCATCCCGGCGATGTTCATCGCCATCTACCCGCAGCTGCAGGCGCTGAATGTCATGCACCTGGCAACGCCGGACAGCGCCATCCTCTCGGCGATCATCTTCAACGCGCTGATCATCGTCGCCCTCATTCCGCTGTCGCTGAAGGGTGTGGCCTACCGCGCCGTCGGCGCCGCGTCGCTGCTGCGCCGCAACCTCCTCGTCTACGGGGTGGGTGGGCTGGTGGCGCCGTTCATCGGCATCAAGCTGATCGACATGCTCGTCTCCGCGGTCGGTCTCGCGTAAAAAGGCATCGTATCATGAAGCATCTCCGCCCTGCCCTGGTCATGCTGCTGGGCCTCACGCTGCTCACCGGCGTGGCATATCCGCTGCTGGTCACCGGCATCGCGCAACTCGCGTTTCCCTCGCAGGCGAATGGCAGCCTGGTCGAGCGCGACAACAAGCTGGTCGGTTCAACGCTGATCGGGCAGGACTTCACGAAGCCGGGCTACTTCCATGGCCGCCCTTCGGCGACCACCGCGACGGACGCCAGCGGCAAGACGGTCGATTCCCCGTACAATGCCGACAACTCGGCGGGCTCCAATCTCGGGCCGACCTCGAAGGCGCTGCATGATCGCGTGGCCGCGGACGTGAAAAAGCTCCAGGCCGAGAACCCCGGCCAACCCATTCCGGCCGACCTCGTCACCACCTCCAGCAGCGGGCTCGATCCCGATATCTCGCCGGCTGCAGCCTATTTCCAGGTCCCGCGCGTCGCCGCCGCCCGTCATCTCGATCCCGCAACGCTGCGTCGCCTGGTCAGCGAGCACGTTGTCGGCCGCACGCTTGGCCTGTTCGGCGCCGCGCATGTCAACGTGCTCGAGCTCAATCTCGCGCTCGACCAGCTCAAAGCCGGAGGCGCGTGAGCGAGGCGGCACGCCCCTCGCCGGAGGCGCTGCTGCGCGCCGCCGCCGCCGAGGGGCGGGGGCGGCTGCGGCTTTTTCTGGGGGCCGCGCCTGGCGTTGGCAAGACCTACGAGATGCTCACCTCCGCCCGCGCCGCGCGGTCCGAGGATGTGGACATCGTCGCCGCGGTGGTCGAAACGCATGGCCGCGCCGAGACGGCCGCGCTGCTGGACGGCATCGAGACCATCCCCCGCCACACCGTCGAGCATCGCGGCCACAAGCTCTCCGAGATGGATCTCGACGCGGTCCTCGCCCGCCGTCCCAAGGTGGCGCTGGTGGACGAGCTCGCCCACAGCAACGCGCCAGGCAGCCGCCACCCCAAGCGCTGGCAGGACGTGATGGAGCTGCTGGAGGCTGGGATCGACGTGTGGTCCACGCTCAACATCCAGCATGTCGAGAGCCTCAACGACATCGTCGCGCGCATCACCCGCATCCGCGTGCGCGAGACCGTGCCCGACAGCATCATCGACCGCGCCGACGCGATCGAGGTGGTGGACCTCACGCCCGAGGACCTGATCAAGCGGCTGCGCGAGGGCCGCATCTACCTGCCCAAGGTCGCGGAGCGCGCGCTCGCGCATTACTTCTCGCCGGGTAACCTCACGGCCTTGCGGGAACTGGCGCTGCGCATCACCGCGCAGCGCGTGGACGAGCAGCTGCTCGACCATATGCAGGCGCATGCCATCGCGGGGCCTTGGGCGGCCGGCGAGCGCGTGCTGGTCTGCGTCACGCCGGGCGGTGCCGGGCCGGGCCTGGTGCGCTATGGCCGCCGCCTCGCGGAACGCCTGCGCGCGGCCTTCGTCGCGCTTTATGTTGAAAACCCGCGTATCGCGGCGGACGGCCGGGAGCGCGTGGAACAGACGCTGCGCCTCGCCGAATCCCTCGGTGCGGAGACCGTCACGCGCCCCGGCCGCGACGTCGCCGCCGAGATCCTCGCCTATGCCCGCGAGATCAACGTGACCCATATCGTCATCGGAACGGCGGGCTCGCGCCGGCTGTGGCCGTTCCGTCGCCGCGTCGTCGAACAGGTGATCGCGGAGGCGCGCGACATCCCGGTCCACGTCATCGGGCGCGAGGCCGGCGAACGGCCGGAGCGCCGCGGGCGCCAGCGTCCGCGCCCGGCGCCTGCACCGCGTGGCTGGGTCATCGCGGCCGGCGCCGTCGCGCTCGCAACGGCGGTGGGTGAGGGGTTGCAGGCGGTGGGCGGGAACTCCAGCGTCACCATGGGTTTCCTCACCGCCATCCTCGCCGTCGCCTCCACGGCCGGGCTCTTGCCCTCGGTCGCTGCCGTCATCGCGAGCGTGCTGGCCTATAATTTCTTCTTTCTGCCGCCGCTCTACACCTTCACCATCGCCGACCCGCGCAACATCGTGGCCCTGTTCTTCTTCGGCCTCGCCGCGCTGGTCGCGAGCCAGCTCGCCTCGCGCCTGCGCGAGCAGACGCTGGCTGCCCGCACCCGCGCCCGCACCACGGAGGAGCTCTACGGCTTCAGCCGCAAGATCGCCGCCGTCGCCTCGCTCGATGATTTGCTGTGGGCCAGTGCCTACCAGGTCGCCTCGATGCTGCGACTTTCCGTCGTGGTGCTGCTGCCGGAAGGCGAGGGGCTCGCGGTGCGGGCCGGCTACCCGCCCGAGGACGTGCTGGAAGAGGCGGACCTCGCCGCGGCGACGTTATGTCTTCGCAACAACAAACCGACCGGAAACGGCTCCGACACGCTGCCAGGGGCGCGCCGGCTGTTCATCCCGCTCGCCACGGCACGCGGCCCGGTCGGCGTGCTCGGGCTCGATGCCGGCTTCGAGACGCCAGCGGAACGGCAGCTGCTCGGTCCCGGCCAGCGCCGCCTGCTCGATGCGCTCGCGGACCAGATCGCGGTCGCGATCGAGCGCATCAGCCTCGCCGAGGACGTTATCCAGGCGCAGCGCCATGCGGAGACGGAGCGGCTGCGCTCCGCCCTGCTCACCTCGGTCTCGCATGATCTGCGCACGCCGCTCGCCGCCATCCTCGGCGCGGCCACGGGGCTCGAGGCCTATGGTGCCAGCCTGCCGCACGCCGAACGCGCCGATCTTCTGCGCACCATCCGCGAGGAGGCGGAGCGCCTCGGCCAGTTCGTCGCCAACCTGCTCGACATGACGCGGCTCGAGGCCGGCGCCGTCGCCGCGCGGCGCGAGCCGGTCGATCTCGGCGAGGCGGTCGGCAGCGCGCTGCGCCGCGCCGGGCGCATGCTCGCGGGCCACCGCGTCCTCACGGACCTGCCGCCCAACCTGAAGCTGCTTGACCTCGACCCCGTGTTGTTCGAGCAGGTGCTGGTCAATCTGCTCGACAACGCCGCCAAGTACACGCCGGAGGGAACCACGATCGCGCTGGGTGCCCGCGCGGCGGGCGAGATGGTCGAAGTCACCGTCGAGGACGAAGGTCCCGGCATTCCCGCGGACATCATGCCACGCATCTTCGAGAAATTCGTCCGGGCCGAGGGCGCGGACCGCAGGCGGGCCGGTACCGGGCTCGGGCTTGCCATCTGCCACGGCTTCCTCACCGCCATGGGCGCGACCATCCGCGCCGCCAACCGCACGGACCGGAGCGGGGCGATGTTCACCCTCGCGCTGCCGGTTCACCAGGCCGAGGCGCGCGCGTGACCGGCCCGCTCGTTCTCGTGGTGGACGACGAGCCGCCGATCCGCCGCCTGCTGCGTACCGTGCTTGAGGCGGAATCCTATCGCGTGCGCGAGGCGGCGGACGCGCGCGCGGCGCTTGCCGGGGTCACGGAGGGGGTCGATCTCGTCCTGCTCGATCTCGGCCTGCCGGACATGGACGGGCTCGAGTTGCTGGGGCGCATCCGCAAGGCGAGCGACGTGCCCATCGTCGTCGTTTCCTCGCGCGAGGATGAGCGCGGCAAGGTCGCGGCGCTGGATCTTGGCGCGGACGACTACGTCACCAAGCCGTTCGGCGTCGCGGAGCTCGCGGCGCGGCTGCGCGCCGCGCTGCGCCACCGCGTGGCGAGGGAAGGGGAGTCGGCGCCATTCCGCCACGGCAACCTGGTGGTGGACCGCGTGCGGCGGAAAGTCATGGTGGATGACGCGGAGGTCCACCTCACCCCGCGCGAGTACGACATCCTGGACCTTCTGGTGGCCCATGCGGGGCGGGTGCTGACCCACCGCTTCATCATGGGGCGCTTGTGGGGCGCATCCGGCGACGTGCAGCAGCTGCGCGTCTATGTCCGCCAGCTGCGGCAGAAGATCGAGCGGGACGCGGCACGGCCGGACCATGTCCTCACGGAGACCGGCGTGGGCTATCGTCTGGCGGAAGATCCATGAACCCCCCCACCATCCCGGTCGCGGACCTGATTCCGCCCGCCCACGCCGCCGCCGGCCTGCGCGCCGCGGACAAGCCGGCGCTGGTGCGCCTGCTCGCGGCCCTCGCGGCCCAGGAAGCCGGCACGGACCAGGCGGGCCTCGCCGCCGCGCTGGCCGCGCGGGAAGCGCTGGGCTCCACCGGCATCGGCGGCGGCCTCGCCCTGCCGCATGCCCGGCTCAGGAGCATCGCGGCGCCCACGGGCTGGCTGGTTCGCCTCGCCCGCCCGGTTGCCTACGAGGCAGTCGACGGCGCGCCGGTGGATCTCCTTGTCATGCTGCTGAGCCCGGAGGCGGACAATGCCGGGCACCTGGCGGCGCTTGCCGCCGTTTCCCGCCGCCTGCGCCAGCCGGGGGTGGCCGCCGCCATCCGCGCGGCACCCGATGCCGCCTCCATGCGCGCGGCGCTTATCGGCTAGGCCGCGGGGCGCGTGGCTTTCCCTTGCGCCCCGGCGAAATCCCCGTATAAGCCGCGCCACCCTGCCGCTCGGGGACGGCCCCCGCGCGGCTATGCCCGCGTGCCATCCCGGCACGGACCCTTGTCGGGGTCGGGGCGGAGACAAGCCAGAGGGAGTTCACATGCCGCTCTACGAATGCGTGTACATCGCACGCAACGACGTGACGCAGCAGCAGGTCGAGGCCATCGCGGACGGCATCGCCACCCAGTTCGAGGCGGAGGGCGGCAAGGTCGCCAAGCGCGAATACTGGGGCCTGCGCAGCCTCGCGTACCGCATCAAGAAGAACCGCAAGGGCCATTACATGCTCCTCGGCCTCGAGGCGGCTCCCGCCTCGATCGTGGAGATGGAGCGCCAGCTGCGCCTGAACGAGGACGTGCTGCGCTTCATGACCTCCCGCATCGAGGTGATCGAGGAAGGCCCTTCCGCGATGCTCGCCAAGAAGAGCGACGACCGCGACAAGATCTTCCGCGGGCCCAAGCCCTCCGGCCGCTTCGACAGCGGGCGCAAGCGCAACCCGTATGACGACCGCGAGGAGTTCCGCGCGCGCGAGGACATCGTCCCGCGCGACGGCTTCGGCGTGGACGAGGAGTAAGCCATGTCGGACGAAATCAATCCCGCCGCCCGCCGCACCGCCGTCGGCGCCCGCCGCCCGTTCTACCGCCGGCGCAAGTCCTGCCCGTTCTCCGGCGCCAACGCGCCGAAGATCGACTACAAGGACGTGCGCCTGCTGTCCCGCTTCCTCTCCGAGAAGGGCAAGATCGTGCCCAGCCGCATCACCGCGGTCTCGGCCAAGAAGCAGCGCGAACTCGCGGTCGCCATCAAGCGCGCCCGCTTCCTCGCCCTGCTGCCCTACACGGTCGCCTGAGGAGAAACGCCATGGCCGCCGTCGAAGTCATTCTCCTCCAGCGCGTGGACAAGCTCGGCCAGATGGGCGAGGTGGTCCGCGTCAAGCCGGGCTATGCCCGCAACTTCCTGCTGCCGCAGAAGAAGGCGATCCGCGCCAGCAAGGACAATCTCGGCCGCTTCGAGGCCCAGCGCGCCCAGCTCGAGGCGCAGAACCTCAAGCGCCGCGAGGAGGCCGAGCGCATCGCCGAGCGCGTTCACGGGCTTTCCGTCATCGTCATCCGCCAGGCCGGCGAGAGCGGCAGCCTCTACGGTTCCGTCTCCGCGCGCGACATCGCGGAGGCCTGCACCGGGGGCGGACTCACGATCGACCGCGCGCAGGTAACGCTGGCGCACCCGATCAAGTCGCTCGGCGTCTACACCGTGTCCGTCGCCCTGCATCCGGAAGTGTTGCTGCCGGTCAGCGTCAACGTCGCGCGCAGCACCGAGGAGGCCGAGAAGCAGGCCCGCGGCGAGGCGGTCCGCGTCGAGGAAGCGGCGGAGACGGTGGACATCGGCTCCCTGCTCGACCCGGAAGCGGCGCCGCAGCCCGAGGTCTGATCCGCGCTCCAGGCCCGGCGGTGGCGCGGGGCCTGGACGATCCGGGCCTGGACGAATCAGGCGCCGCGACGACACATCGCGCGATGGTGCAAAGGTGAGCGCCCGGACCAGCTACGCCCCGCCGGTGCCGGCCTGGCGCCGGGCGTTCTGCGCGCCGGTGCCAGGGACGCTGCTGGTCGGCCTCCTGCTGTGCACGCCGCTGCTGCTGGTGGGCATGCCGCCGCTCACGGACCTGCCCAACCACATGGTGCGGATGATGCTGCTGGCGGGCGAGCTGAAGGGCAGCGCGGTCGCCAGCCATTACCGGGTGCACTGGGTGTTCGTGCCCAATCTCGGCATGGACCTGCTGGTGCCGCCGCTGCTTTCCGTGATGTCCGCGACGGCGGCGGCGAAGCTGCTGGTCGCGTTCATCGTCGTCGGCTGGATGGGCGGGCTGGGCCTGCTCGGCCGCGCGCTGCACGGGCGCTGGTCGCCGTGGTTCCTCACCGCCGCGTCAACCGCCTGGAATGGCGGGCTGCTCGGCGGTTTCATCAACTACTGCCTGTCCTCGATGCTGGCCTTCTGGGCGACGGGCGCCTGGCTGATCCTGCGCGAGCGCGCCACCACGCGGCGCGGTCTGTCGTGGCTGGCGGCGCTGGCGCTGCCCATGGGTTTCGTGCTGTTCGTGGCGCACCTCTTCGGCGCCTTCATCTTCGCGGCGTTCCTCGGCGCCGACGCGCTGCTGCGGGCCTGGCGCGCTCGTGCCCCCGCGCCGGACCGCGTTGCGCGTCTTGCCGCCGCCCTGCTGCCGCCGGTGCCGGTCATGGCGATGCTGGCCGTCCTGTACCGCACCACCGCGGTGCTCGGCGTACCAAGCCCGGTCGAATACGAAACATTCGCGGAGCTCTGGCACAGCCTCACCGCCGCCTGGTTTTCATACCCGGTGATGGTCGGGCTGATCACCTTGCTGCTGCTCGTGCTGGTGCTGCTGCGCGCCGCGCATCTCGGCACGGTGCGCGTTGCGCCGGCCGCCGTCATCGTGCTCGCGGTCGCGCTCGTGCTCGGCCTCGCCCTGCCGTTCCGCGAGCATGGGCTCGGCTACATCAACGTTCGCTTCCAGATCCTTGCCGGCGTGCTGGTCACGGTCGCCTTCGTGCCGTTCCTGCCGCGCGCCGCCGCCCGCATCGCCGCCGCCCTGCTCTCCGGCTTCCTGGTGCTGCGGCTCGCGGTGATGCTGCTGGCGTGGTCGCGCACCGGCCCCTACCTCGCGGATGTGCGCTGGCTGCTCGACCAGATCCCCGCGCAGGCGCGCGTGGGCGAGATCCAGGGCCGCCAGGCGCCGGACGGGCTGAGCCCGTGGCTGATCGACCTCACCTGGCCCGCCGACTACCACTTCCCGGTCTACATCGCCGCGCTGTCGAACCGTTTCGTTCCCGCGCTGTACGACGCTCCCGGCCAGCAGCCGCTGGAGGCGCTGCCGGCGGAGGCGGCGACCGAGGCGGCGCAGCGCATCCTCAACCGCGCCATCGTCGGCGATGACCCGCACGGGGATGTCGCCGCCGCGCTGACCCATTTCGACGTGATGATCGTGACCGGCCTGTGGCAGGTGGCACGGCCGACACTGCTCGGCGGCCGCCTGGTGCGTATCGCCGAGCGGCCGGGCATCGGGCTCTACCGCGTCGTGGAGCCGCCGGCGCGATGAAGGCCCGCTGCGGGACCCGGCGATGCCGGCCCGGCTGATCCTTGTCATCCGCCGCTCGCCCGACTGGCGGGCTCTCGCCGCCGTGCACGCGCGCGGCGCCGCGATCGACCCCGGTGCCTTCGCGCCCGCGACGCGCGTGCCGGCCTTTCCGGCAACGATCGCCGCCTGCGTCGCCGCCCTGCGTGGGCTGGTGCTGCCCGCCCACGCGAAATGGATGCGCGAGCCAATCGCGCGCACCGCGGAACTTTTGGCCGCGGCGCTTCCTTCCGCGATCCGGTTGCCTTTCCCCGCCTGACGGGTCCAATCTGCCTGCTCTCGAAACGCAGGGGGGCAGGATGCGAGCGGTGCTCGATCTCATTCTCAGGCGACTGATCGTCCTTGGCCGGCTCACGGTGCGCTGGCCGGACGGTTCCATCACCACCTATGCCGGAGAAAAGGGACCGGAGGCGGTGTTATCCATCGGCGACACCGCGACCATACGCCGGCTCGTGGTCAACCCCGGCCTCTATTTCGGCGAGTCCTACATGGACGGCACGCTGACGCCGGTGGACTGCACGATCTACGACGTGCTCGACGTGCTGATGACGAACATCGGCTCGCAGACCCCGCGGGTGCCGCTGATGTGGCTCTGCGACTGGCTTGGCCGGATGACGCGCCGCCTCGCGCAGTTCAACCCGGCACCGCGGTCGCGCCGCAACGTCGCACACCATTACGACCTCAACGGCCGGCTCTACTCCCTCTTCCTCGACCGCGACCGCCAGTATTCCTGCGCCTATTTCCCCAAGGGCGACGAGACGCTGGACGAGGCGCAGCTCAAGAAGAAGCACCACATCGCGGCCAAGCTCCGGCTCGACCGGCCGGACCTCTCGGTGCTCGACATCGGCTGCGGCTGGGGCGGCATGGCGCTCACGCTCGCCCGCGACTACGGCGCGCGCGTCACCGGCATCACGCTCTCCACCGAGCAGCTCGCCGAGGCGCAGGCGCGCGCCGCGGCGGAAGGGCTGTCCGATCGTATCACCTTCAAACTGATGGACTACCGCGCGCTGCACGCGACGTTCGACCGCATCGTCTCGGTCGGCATGTTCGAGCATGTCGGCGTCGGCTTCTACGACCAGTTCTTCCGCGTCGTGAAGCGCTGCCTCGCGCCCGACGGCGTGGCGCTGATCCACTCGATCGGCCGCTTCGAGGGGCCGGCCCGCACCAACCCGTGGCTTGCCAAGTACATCTTCCCCGGCGGCTATTCGCCCTCGCTGTCGGAGGTGCTGCCCTCGGTGGAGCGCGTCGGGCTGCGGACGACGGATGTCGAGATCCTGCGCCTCCATTACGCGATGACGCTGCGGCATTGGCGCCGCCGCTTCGCGGCCAACCGCGACGCGATCCAGGGCCTCTACGACGAGCGCTTCTGCCGCATGTTCGAGTTCTACCTGGCCGGCTCGGAGCTCGCGTTCCGCCGCCAGGACCACATGAACCTCCAGCTCCAGCTCGTCCGCGACCAGACCGCGCTGCCGCTCTCGCGCGACTACATGGTCGAGGCCGAGCGGGCGGCGGTGCGCGCGGAGGCAAGGGCCTGAGCCGTCCCCCCTATCCCCGCGATCCACAACCCGTCATGCGTGCGCCGCGGCGGGTGGCGGGGTAGGAAAGGGCGATGGAAATACGCGAAACCGAGTCGCCGCTGCTCGGCCTGTCCCAGCGCCTGCCGCCCACCAACGCGGAGGCGGAGCAGGCGCTGCTGGGCGCGCTGCTGGCGAACAACGGCGCCTTCGACCGCGTCTCGGATTTCCTGCGCCCGGACCATTTCGCGGATGCGATCCACGGGCGCATCTTCGCCGCCATCGCCCGGCGCGTCGGCAGCGGCCTGATCGCCGATGCCGTCACGCTGAAGGCCGAGTTCGAGCATTCCGGCGTGCTCGGGGAGGTCGGCGGCACCGCCTATCTCGCCCAGCTCGTCTCCGCCATGGTCGGCATCATCAATGTCGGCGACTACGGCCGCGCCATCCACGACGCCTGGCTGCGCCGCGAGCTCATCAACATCGGCGAAAACGTCGTCAACAATGCCTTCGCCTCGGACCCGGACCTCAACGCCAGGCACCAGATCGAGGAGGCGGAGACCGCGCTCTACGCGCTCGCCGAGAACGACAGCGAGCGCGGTTTCGTCGGCTTCGACAGGGCGCTGGCGCAGGCGGTCGCGGCGGCGGAGCGGGCGCTGCGCAGCTCCGGCGGCATCTCCGGCATCACCACCGGGCTGCGCGACCTCGACAAGCGGCTGGGCGGCCTGCACAAGTCGGACCTCATCATCATGGCCGGGCGGCCGGGCATGGGGAAATCCTCGCTGCTCACCTCGATCGCGCAGGCCTCCGCTCGTTCCTTCCTCGCCGAGGCCCGCGTCACCGACCCCAACGCCATGCCGACCCGCTCGGTCGCCATCTTCTCGCTGGAAATGAGCGCCGAGCAGGTCGCCAACCGTATCCTCGCGGATGCCGCGCGCATCTCCGGCGACCGCATCCGCCGCGGCGACATCCTGCAGCGTGACTTCGACCGTTTCGTGGGTGCCAGCCGCGAGATCGGTTCGTTGCCGATCTTTATCGACGATACGCCCGGCATCGCGCTCTCCGCGCTGCGCAGCCGCTGCCGCCGGCTCAAGCGCACCAACGGGCTGGCGCTGGTCATGATCGACTACCTGCAGCTGATGCGGCCCTCGCCCGGACAGCGCGCCGAAAGCCGCGTGCTGGAAATCAGCATGATCACCCAGGGCCTCAAGGCGCTGGCCAAGGAGCTCGACGTGCCGGTGATCGCCGCCTCCCAGCTTTCGCGCGCCGTGGAAAGCCGCGACGACAAGCGCCCGCAGCTCGCGGACCTGCGGGAGTCCGGCTCGATCGAGCAGGACGCGGATGTGGTGATGTTCATCTACCGCGACGAGTACTACCTCAACATGCGCAAGCCGAAGGCGATCGCCTTCGACAATCCGGCCAAGCACGAGGACGCGCTCGCCCGCTGGCAGGAGAACATGGAGAAGGTGCACAACAAGGCGGAGCTGCTGATCGAGAAGCAGCGCCACGGTCCCACCGGCACGGTCGAGGTCTTCTTCGAGGGCGAGTTCACCCGCTTCGCCGATCTCGACAAGGTGCACGAGGACGAGTTCTGAACACCGCATGACCGCCAGCGTGGCCCCGGGCGGCACGACCGGCGAGGGCGTGGGCCGCACGGGCGCCGTGCTGGACGTCGATACCAGCGCGATCGTCGCCAATTGGCGCGAGCTTGCCCGCCGCCACGGGGCGGATGCCGCCGCGGTGGTGAAGGCGGATGCCTACGGCCACGGTGCCGTCGCCATCGCGCCCTCCCTGGCGCGGGCGGGCTGCGCCACGTTCTTCACCGCGCATCTGTCCGAGGCGCTGGCGCTGCGCCCGGTGCTGCCGGAAGTCCGCATCGCCGTGCTCAATGGCCCGCTCGAGGCGGAGATCGCGGCCTACCGCGGCGCCAACCTGGTCCCGGTGCTCTCCAGCCTCGGCCATCTCGCGCTCTGGCGCGCGGCGGGGGGCGGCACGGCGTTCCTGCATGCCGACACCGGCATGAACCGCCTCGGCCTGACGGAGGCGGACATGGCGCGCCTCTCGGACGAGCCCGCGCTGCTCGATGGCGTCGAGGTCGGGCTGCTGATGACCCATCTGGTCGCCTCGGAGGAACCGGCGGACGCGGCCAACGCGCTGCAGATCGAGCGCTTCGGGCGGCTGCGCGCGCTGTTCCCGGCCTGGCGGACGAGCCTCGCCAACTCTTCCGGCATCTTCCTGGGCGCGGAGTTCGCCTCGGACCTGGCCCGGCCGGGGGCGGCACTCTACGGCATCAACCCCACGCCCGGACGCGCCAACCCGATGCGGGCGGCGGCCACTCTCAGCGCGCCGGTGCTGCAGCTGCGCGAGATCAGGGCGGGCGAGAGCGTCGGCTACAACGCCACCTGGCGCGCCGAGCGGCACTCGCGCATCGCCACCGTCGCGATCGGCTATGCCGATGGCTGGCCGCGGGTGCTCGGCAACACCGGCCATGCCCTCTTTGACGGGCACGTGCTGCCGCTGGTAGGCCGCGTCTCCATGGACCTCACAACCTACGACGCGACCGGGGTGCCCGGCCTCGCGGAGGGCTCGCGTGTCACGTTTCTTGGCGAGGGTGTCGCCGCCGAGACCGTGGCCGCCTGGGCCGGCACCAATGCCTACGAGGTGCTGACGCGCCTCGGCCCCCGCATCGCGCGGTGCTACCGATGACGGGCGTATCAATGACGGGCCTGTCGCCGATGGCGCGGTACCGATGATGAACCGCCTGCTCGATACCGTCGCCGCGATCGGCCGGGGCACGCTGAGCGCGGCGCGCGCCTGCGGCCAGATCACCCTGTTCGCGGCGGAGGGGCTGTCGCAGATCGTGCGCCCGCCCTTCTATCCGCGCATGGTCGGCCGGGCGATGGCGGAGATCGGCTATTTCTCGCTGCCCGTCGTCGCGATGACGGCGATCTTCACCGGCATGGTGCTGGCGCTGCAATCGGCGACCGGCCTCGCGCGCTTCTCGGCGGAGAGCGGGGTGGCAAGCCTCGTCGTCCTCTCGGTCACGCGCGAGCTGGGGCCGGTGCTTGCCGGGCTCATGGTCGCGGGGCGCGCGGGTGCGGCCATGGCCGCGGAGCTGGGCACGATGCGCGTGACGGACCAGATCGACGCGCTGACCACGCTCTCGACCAACCCCATGAAGTACCTGGTCGCCCCGCGGCTGCTGGCCGGCGCCATCGCGCTGCCGCTGCTCGTCGTCGTGGCCGACATTCTTGGCGTGCTGGGCGGCTACATCATCGCCACGCTTCGCCTGGGCTTCAACGGCCATGTCTACCTCACCAACACGCTCGACTTCCTGGAGACGCAGGACGTCGTCTCGGGCCTCGCGAAGGCGGCGGTGTTCGGGTTCCTCGTGGCGCTGATGGGCTGCTACAACGGCTACAACTCCAAGGGCGGCGCGCAGGGCGTGGGCAGCGCCACCACGGCGGCCGTGGTCTCCGCCTCCGTCCTCATCCTCGCGTTCGACTACGTGCTGACCGAGATCTTCTTCATCAAATGAGCGCGCCGGCGAACGGAACGGTTCCGAAACTTCGCATCCGTGGCCTCAAGAAGGCCTTTGGCCCGAAGCATGTGCTGGACGGCATCGACCTCGACATCCCGGCCGGCACCTCGCTCGTCGTCATCGGCGGTTCCGGCTCGGGCAAGTCGGTGCTCATCAAGTGCATCCTCGGCCTGATCGAGCCGGACGACGGCGTGATCGAGCTCGACGGGAAGAACCTGCTGGCGATGGACCGCGAGGCGCGGGAGCGTGCCGTCACCACCATGGGCATGCTGTTCCAGAACGGCGCGCTGTTCGACAGCCTGCCGGTCTGGGAGAACGTCGCCTTCGGCCTGCTCGCCCGCCACCGCGTCGCCCGGCGCGACGCGCGCAAGCGCGCCGACGAGGTGCTCGCCCAGGTCGGCCTCGCCGCCAGCGTGGGCGATCTCTGGCCCTCCGAGCTCTCCGGCGGCATGCAGAAGCGTGTCGGCCTCGCGCGCGCCATCGCGGCAGCCCCGGACCTGCTGTTCTTCGACGAGCCCACGACGGGGCTCGACCCGATCATGGGGGCGGTCATCGACGGGCTGATCGTTGATGTCGTCAAGCGCCTCGGCAGCACCGCGATCGCCATCACCCACGACATGGCCAGCGCCGCGCGCATCGCGGACTCGGTCGCGATGCTGCACAAGGGCCGCATCATCTGGCAGGGCGGTCCGGAGACGCTGATGGCGAGCGGCAACCCCATCGTCGACCAGTTCACCCACGGCCGCCGCGAGGGGCCGATCGCCATGGAGCTCCGGCGATAGCCCGCGCGGTTGCCCGCTTCGTCTGCGCGCAATGCGGCGCCGTCACGCCGAAATGGGCGGGCCGCTGCGAGACCTGCGGCGCCTGGAACTCCATCGCCGAGGAAGCGGCGACGCCGTCGGCCGCGG
This sequence comes from uncultured Pseudomonadota bacterium, assembly GCA_963764465.1. Lineage (GTDB taxonomy): Bacteria > Pseudomonadota > Alphaproteobacteria > Acetobacterales > Acetobacteraceae > JAJXXT01. The sequence continues at coordinate 153,204 of CAVXSO010000003.1, forward strand.
CAGCGGGCAGCCGCACCGGCGCCAAGGGCAAGACGATCGAGTTCGTGGCGCTGTCCGGCGAGGCGGAGCCGCCGCCGCGGGCCGAGATCGGCATCGCGGAACTCGACCGCGTGCTCGGCGGCGGCCTGGTTCCCGGCTCGGCCGTGCTGCTCGGCGGCGATCCCGGCATCGGCAAGTCCACGCTGCTGCTGCAGGCGGCGGCAAGTCTCGCCTCGGCGGGCCGCCGCGCGATCTACATCTCGGGCGAGGAATCCATCGAGCAGGTGCGGCTGCGCGCGCGGCGGCTGGGCCTCGTGGCGGCACCGCTTGAACTGGCGGCGGCGATCAACCTGCGCGACATCGCGGCCTCGCTGGAGGCGGCGCGCGACGCGACCCTCGTGGTCATCGATTCCATCCAGACGATGTGGCTCGACAGCCTCGATGCCGCGCCCGGCTCCGTGAGCCAGGTGCGCGCCTCGGCCTTCGAGCTGATCCGGCTTGCCAAGTCCCAGGGATTCGCGGTCGTCCTCGTCGGCCACGTCACCAAGGAGGGGGCGATCGCGGGGCCGCGCGTGCTCGAGCACATGGTCGATGCGGTGCTCTACTTCGAGGGCGATCGCGGCCATCAGTTCCGCGTCCTGCGGGGCGTGAAGAACCGCTTCGGCGCCACCGACGAGATCGGCGTGTTCGAGATGACGGAGACGGGGCTCGCGGAAGTCTCCAACCCGTCGGCGCTGTTCCTCGCGGAGCGGCGGGGCAATGTCTCGGGCAGCGCCGTGTTCGCGGGCGTGGAGGGCACGCGGCCAGTGCTGGTGGAGATCCAGTGCCTGCTCGCGACCAACGCCGGCGGCTCGCCGCGGCGGGCGACGGTGGGGTGGGATTCCTCGCGGCTCTCGATGCTGCTCGCGGTGCTGGAATCCCGCTGCGGGCTGCGTCTCGCGGGTTCGGACGTCTATCTCAACGTCGCCGGCGGCCTGCGCATCGCGGAGCCGGCGGCGGACCTCGCCGTCGCCGCGGCGATCGTCTCCGCCGTCGCGGACCAGCCGACGGACCCGGGCAGCGTCTTCTTCGGCGAGGTCGGGCTTTCGGGCGAGGTGCGACAGGTGGCGCATGCCGAGGCGCGGCTGAAGGAGGCGCAGAAGCTCGGCTTCGCCTCCGCCTGCCTGCCCCGCCGCGTGGCGCGCGGCAACCGCCAGCCGATGGCACCGGAGGGGCTGTCGCTCGCCGAGATCGGCCATCTCGGGGACCTGGTTGCCAGGTTCCTCAGCAACAAACGCACGCTCCCCGCATGACCAGGCGCATGCCGTCCGCATGAGGCGCAGGCAAGCCATCCGCGAGACGGTCTGGCTTCCGGGCAGCGGCGACCGATATAGAGGGCGTGCCCCGCGCCGGACCGCGCGCCCAACTTCACTGTGGGATTTCCGTCCTTGACCTCCGCGGACTTCGTCCTGCTGGCCGTTATCGCCGTCTCGGCGTTCGTTGCCTTCGTCCGGGGCTTCGTGCGCGAGGTGCTGGGCATCATTGCCTGGGTCGCCGCCGCCTACGCGGCCTACAAGGGCTTCCCCGCGGCCAACCCGATCGTCAGCGGCTGGATCAAGAACAAGCAGTTCGCCGGGCCCGCGACCTACGGCATCGTCTTCGTCGTCGCGCTGATCGTCTTCACCATCGTCACCAACCTGCTCGGCCGGCTGGTGCGCAACTCCGCGCTCGGCGGGCTCGATCGCACGCTGGGCCTGGCCTACGGCGTGCTGCGGGGCGCGGTGATCGGGATGGTGGCCTACATCGTCGCCGGCATGGCGATCCCGCCAGCCGAGTGGCCGCAGCCGGTGCGCGCGGCGCGGCTGCTGCCCTTCACGCATGACGGCGCGGTGTGGCTCGCGGGTATGCTGCCGTCGGGCTTCCAGCCGAAGGTTGCGTCGCTGGACGAGAAGAACGTGCTGCCGCTGCCCAGACTGCTCACCCCGGCCGTGATCGGCGGCAAGCTGCCCATACCGGGCCTGGCCCCCGCCGCGCCGGCGGCGAGCCCGCCCGCGACCACCGCCACGCCGCCGAGCCCGGCCGCGCCCACGCCACCGGCCTCCGGCCAGGGCGCGCCGGCGATCCCGCCGGCCTTCGCGCCGGGGGCCCCCGGTGCCGCCAACCCAGCCAACCCGAAACCGTGACGCGGAGAGCGCCCACCATGATCCAGGAACGGGAAGACATCCACGATCGGGATGACGACAAGCTGCACGAGGAGTGCGGGGTCTTCGGCGTCTGGAACCAGGCGGACGCCGCGGCGCTGGTGGCGCTGGGCCTGCACGCGCTGCAGCACCGCGGCCAGGAATCCACCGGCATCGTCACCTATGACGGGCATCGCTTCCACTCGCATCGCGGGCTGGGGCTGGTGGGCGAGAATTTCAGCGATGCGCGGGTGATGGCGGGACTGCCGGGGACCCGCGCGATCGGGCACAACCGCTACGCGACGACCGGCGAGACGGTGCTGCGCAACGTCCAGCCGCTCTACGCGGATTTCGAGTTCGGCGGCTTCGCCGTCGCGCATAACGGCAACCTCACCAACGCCACCGCGCTGCGCCGCAGCCTGGTGCGCCGCGGCTGCCTGTTCCAGTCCACGACGGACAGCGAGGTGTTCATCCACCTCATCGCCATCTCGCTCTACTCGACCGTCGTGGACCGGCTGATCGACGGGCTGAAGCAGGTGATCGGCGCCTATTCGCTGATCGCGCTCACGGAGGAGGCGCTGCTCGGCGTGCGCGATCCTTCCGGCGTGCGCCCGCTGATCCTGGGCAGGCTCGAGAGTGGCGGCTGGGTGCTGGCCTCCGAGACCTGCGCGCTCGACATCGTTGGCGCCATCTTCGTGCGCGACGTCGAGCCGGGCGAGATCGTCGTCATCAACGACAAGGGCGTGCGCAGCATCAAGCCCTTCACCCGCGTGCCGGAGCGGTTCTGCATCTTCGAGTACATCTACTTCGCGCGGCCGGATTCCCTGGTGGAGGGCAAGCCGGTGTACGCGGTGCGCAAGCGCATCGGCGCGGAGCTGGCGCGCGAGGCGAATGTGCCCGCGGATGTCGTCGTGCCGGTGCCGGATTCCGGCGTGCCGGCGGCGATGGGCTATGCCGGGGAGAGCGGCATTCCGTTCGAGCTCGGCATCATCCGCAACCACTATGTCGGGCGCACCTTCATCGAGCCCACGGACAACATCCGCCATCTCGGCGTGAAGCTGAAACATTCCGCCAACCGCGGCGTGCTGGAGGGCAAGCGCGTGGTGCTGGTGGACAACTCCATCGTGCGCGGCACCACCTCGCGCAAGATCGTGGAGATGGTCCGCGCCGCCGGTGCGAAGGAGGTGCACATGCGCATCTCCTCGCCGCCCACCACGCATTCCTGCTTCTACGGCATCGACACGCCGGAACGCTCGAAGCTGCTGGCGGCGACGCATACGGTGGCGGAAATGGCGACGCTGATCGGCGCGGACAGCCTTGCCTTCATCTCACATGACGGGCTTTATCGCGCGCTCGGCCACGCGGGGCGCGACAACGAGGCGCCGCAGTATTGCGACGCGTGCTTCACCGGGGATTACCCGGTCTCGCTGCCGGACATGGCGGACAACGACACGCGGCAGCTGAGCCTGCTCGCCGAAAGCAGGTAGTTTTCATGACGCAACGAGTGGCTCTCGTCACCGGCGCCGGCCGGGGCCTTGGTGCGGCCGTCGCGCGGGAGCTTGCGCGCCGCGGCGTGCATGTGGTCGCCACCTCGCGCACCCAGGGCGCGCTGGAGGCGCTGGACGACGCGATCCGCGCCGAGGGGCACGAGGCGACGCTGCTGCCGCTCGACCTCACGGAGGGCGAGGCGCTCGATCAGGTCGGACCCAGCCTGCTCGCGCGGTTCGGCCGGCTCGACATCCTGGTGCATGCGGCGGCGGCGCTGGGCACGCTGACGCCCACGCACCAGATCACCGAGCGCGACTGGACGGAGACAATCGCCGTCAACGCCACCGCGACCTGGCGCCTGATCCGCACCACGGGCCCGCTGCTGCTGGCGGCGGAGGCGGGCAGGGCGGTGTTCGTGACGGACGCGGTTGCCACGCGGCCGCGCGCCTTCTGGGGCACCTACGGGGCGACGAAGGCGGCGCTGCACAACCTCGCCCTCGCCTGGGCCGACGAGACGGAGCGCGCGCGCCTGCGCATCAACCTCGTCGAGCCGCCGCCCATGGCCACCCGGCTGCGCCGCGCCGCCATGCCGGGCGAAGACCAGGCGACGCTCGCCAAGCCGGAGCAGATCGCGCCGGCGATTGCCGATCTCTGTGGCGAGGCGGAGACGCGGCACGGGCAGGTGGTGCGGCCGGCATCCTGATCCGGCCGCGGGCAGCAGCCGGCCGGATGGAATCAGCCGGCCGGATATCGCTCTAGTGGTTCGCGATGCTGTTCCCCAGCATCGGCGCCGAGTAGGGCAGCACCGGCATCGGCCGGTCGTCGAGGAAGAACCCGTCGCGGTTCGGCATCTTCACCGCGGGCACGCTCTTCGCGTCCATCACCGCCGATTTGTCGATGATGTTCGCCTTGCCCAGGATAAAGGCCACCAACGAGTAGACCTGGTCCGGCGCGAGCAAATCCGGCGCCGTGTAGGGCATGGCGCGGTGGATGTAGTCGTAGAGCGTCGTGGCGTAGGGCCAGTAGCTCTCCACCGTCTGCAGCGGCTTGGGCGTGTTGAGCGTGCCGCGCCCGCCGACCAGCGCCGGTCCGCCGCCCTGTGGCAGGTTCGGGTCGTGCTTTCCCTTGAGGTCGTTGCCGTGGCACACGGCGCAATTGGCGGCGAACAGCGCCTGGCCCTTCTCGTAGGTGCCGCTGCCGGCGGGCAGGCCGGTGCCATCCGGCGGATAGGCGATGCTCCAGTCCGCGATCTCAGCCGGTGTCGCCGGTGTGCCGAAATTATAGGGGCTTGCCTGTCCGCCCTGCTGCGCCACCGCGACACCCGCGACCATGCATCCCAAAGCCACGCCGAGCGCCAACGCGCCCAGGCCCCGTTTGTTACGCATAGACATTGGTCACGCTCCCGTCCGCCGCGACTTTCCAGGACTGGATTCCGTTATAGTGATACGTTGGCCCCACGCCTTCGGTTCGCTCCAGGAATTGTTTCGTTGGCTGCACGTAGCCCGTTTCGTCGATGGCCCGGCTTTGCAGCACCGCCTCCTGCCCGTTCCACGACCAGGGAAAACGGAACCGTGTATGCGCCATCGGCAGGATCGGCTCCTGCAGCGCGGCGAGCGACCAGGTCCGGCCACCATCGGTCGAGATCTCGACGCGGCTGATGGCGCCGCGCCCGGTCCAGGCCAGACCCGTCACCTCGTAGAAGCCGGGTCCCGGCAGCTTCATGTCGCCGGAGGGGAAGGTGATGACCGATTTCGCCTCCATCACCAGCGAGAACTGCCGCGCCTTGCCGGTGAGGGTGATGAGGTCGGTGTATTTCGACGTTTCCTCGCGCGTCATGAACGGCTTGTCGCTGACCTCGAGCCGTCGCAGCCATTTGATGTTGATGTTCCCCTCGTAGCCGGGGAGCATCAGGCGCATCGGGTAGCCGTTTTCCGGGCGGATCGCCTCGCCGTTCTGCGCGAAGGCGATGAACGCGTCGGTCATGCATTTCTCGATCGGCACGCTGCGCGTCATCATGGCGGCGTCCGCGCCTTCCGCCAGGATCCATGAGGCGCCAGGCTTCAGCCCCACCTGCTCCAGCAGCGTCGAGAGCTTCACGCCGGTCCATTCGGAGGTGCTGGTGAGCCCGTGCGCGGTCTGCGCCGTCCTGGTCGCGGCGCGATGCGCGTCGGCGCCGGAGTTGCCGGAGCATTCCAGGAACATCACCCGCGACATCCTGGGGAAGCGTCGCAGATCCGCCACCGAGTATTTCATCGGCTGCTCCACCATGCCGTGGATGATCAGCCGGTGCTGCGCCGGGTCGATCGTCGGAATGCCGTTGTGGTGCCGCTCATAGTGCAGACCCGAGGGCGTGATGATGCCCTCGGTCGCCTGCAGCGGCGTGCGGCTCGCGGTTCCCGTCGGTTCCGCGACGCGGACCACGGTCTCGAACTGGGAACGCAGGCCGTAGCCACCATCCGCGCCCGCGACGCGACCGGGCTGGCTCCATGGCGGCTCCGCCACGGGCCACAGCGCGGCGCCGGGCGGCGCCTTCGCCTCCTGCGCCGAAGCGCGCTGCGCCGGCAGCACCAGCGACGCCGCGGCGCCTACCAGCAGGCTCGTCCCGCCCAGGAAGCCGCGCCGGCCGGCCCTGGGGAACATGCCCTCCTTGCACGGGCAGTCCTCCTGTGGCGGGCGTGCCAGGTCGCCGGGCTGCAGCGGCTCGCCGATCTCGAGCCGCCGTTGTGCGTGGTCGGGGAGGGGTGAGGGCATCATGCGCGTTTCCTCTTTATCTTTGTTCTTGTTTCCACGACGGCTTTTCGCGCCGTGGTTGGCCGCCGCGCGAGGTTCTGCTGCGAGAATGACGGCCCTGCGGAACGTTAGGCAGGCGTGCCGGGGCGGGGCAACCGCGATCGTCTCGGCTCCGGCCCGATCCGCGCAATCCTGCCATCCGCCGCACGCGCGGGTTGCCTGCTACGGCGGGCATGGCGGCGAGGCCGCCGCCCTACTTCTCGTCGTACGGGTTCTCAGTGCCGCGGAAATTGATCCGCAACGGTACGCCTGGAAGGGTAAAATCCTCGCCGCAGCGAATTCGCCAGATACCGCCTGTAAGCCTCCGGCGTCGCCTCGGCGCGGGTGCCGAAGACGACGAAGGTCGGCGGGCGCGCCTTGGCCTGCGTCACGTAGCGCAGCTTGAGGCGGCGTCCATTGACCAGCGGCGGCGGGTGGCGTTCCAGCGCGCATCTTGGTGTTCACATAGAGCCCGGCACCATCATAGCTCTCCGCGAACACGACGACGAGCTGCGTGTGCGCCGCGAGCGCGCCGACGACCGGCGGATTGCCCACGCCCTCCACCACGTCGAACGAGCCGGCGCGCATCGCGGCGAGTGCCGCGACCCCGCTGTTGATCTGAATGAATTTCAGGTTCCCGGGGATCGTGTCCTTCAGTGCCGGCTGAGTGGCGATCACCGCGCCGGGGCTCGATATTCCTCCCGGGAAATATCCCCATGTCACGGTCTCGGGCCCGGCGGCCGACGCCGCGGATAGCGCACCGCCGGCGGTAAGCAGCGCCAGCGCGGCGAGAGCGGTGCCGAGCCGGGGCAGAATGTTCCCCTCAGTCTTCCAGCGAGTATCGATCCCCCTCCAGGTTGGTCGTTTCATGTCCGCAGCGCGGGTCGTTTCCGCGTCATCCCATCGGCGCTACCAGCCGCCGCAGCAGTCGCAGCAGCCCGTCGAGCACCAGCGCCACGATCGCGATCAGGATGATGCCTGAGAATATCAGCGGCGTGATCAGGTAGTTCGATGCTTCCAGGATCACATAGCCCAGCCCGCCCGTTGCCGCGATCATTTCGACGGCGACGATGCTGGTCCAGGACAGCCCCATCGAAAGCCGCAGCCCGGTGATCACCGCGGGCAGTGCCGCGCGGATGCGCACGTGCAGCAGCGCGTAGCGCCGAGTGGCGCCCAGCGACAGCGCTGCCTCGACATATTCCTCCGGCACCGCGTCCAGTGCCGCCACCACGCACACCACCATCACCGGGATCACGCCGATACCGATCAGAATGATCTTTGGCATCTCGCCGATCCCGAACCAGACAATCAGCAGCGGAATGAACGCGAGCGGCGGCAGCGGCCGCCCGAGCTCGATAAGCGGGTCCACGATCAGTCGCACTGGCCGTATCGCCGCCATCAGCGCCCCGAGCACGATGCCCGCGCAGGCGCCCCACACGAAGCCCACCAGGATCCGCGCGAGGCTGATCAGCGTGTTGTCGACCAGCGTGTTGCCCTGGGTAGGGTAGGGCCGCGACAGGTAGTGCACGAGCACACTGGCGGTCTGTAGCGGGGTCGGCAGGAACACCTCGTCGCCGATGAGGAAAGCTGTGATCCACCACAGCACCAGCAACGCCGCGATGCCGATCGCGCCCATGCCGATGCGCGACCAGTCTACCGCGGCGAAACGGCGCAGCAGCCGCCCTCCCGGCCCCGGTTCGCGCATGTCCAGGGGTGCCCGCGCGCCCAGCATCGCCGCGCCATCCGCGTCGCCCAGGCGGTCTGGCATCGGCACGTGCTCGTCGTTCATCGTCGCGCGCTCACCCGCCTGCGGCCTGGCGCGCGCCCACCGCCGAGACACCGCCACGTGTCCGCTCGACGGTCTGGCGAACGCGGCGCTTCAGCTCGACGAATTCCGAGTCTCCGACATCTCGTAGCTGCGCGGCCGCGGCAGGTCGATCGGGATCGTCTCCACGATCTCGCCAGGTGCCGCCGCCATCACCGCCACGCGATCGCTCAGCAACACCGCCTCCTCGACATCGTGCGTCACCAGCACGACAGTGAAGCGCTGCCGGTTCCACAGATCGAGCAGGAATTGCTGCATGCCCGCGCGCGTCAGTGCGTCCAGCGCGCCAAACGGCTCGTCCATGAGCAGGATCTTCGGCTCCGCCATCATCGCCCGGGCGAAGGCGGCGCGGTGCATCATCCCGCCTGACAATTGCTTGGGGTAATGAAACTCGAAGCCGGCGAGCCCCACGATCTGCAGCAGCTCCAGCGCCCGCGCGCGTATCGCGGCGGAGTTCCGGCCGGTGGCGCGCGGCCCGAACAATGTGTTGTCCAGCACCGTCAGCCAGGGGAACAGCATCGGGTGCTGGAACAGCATGCCGCGATCCGAGCCCGGACCGTTCACCGGCGCACCGTCCACGAGCACCTTGCCACCGTCTGCGTCCACGAAGCCGCCGATAATGCGCAGCAGCGTCGTCTTTCCGCATCCGGACCGGCCGACCAGGGAAACGAACTCGCCGTCCCCAACACGCAGGCTGACGTTGCGGAGTGTTTCCGTGACCTGACGGCCATGCGCGTATCGCTTGGAAACCAGGTCCAGCGCGACATTAGCCATGCGTGTCTCTCCGCGGCGATTCCCAGCCAGGGGTCACGTTCTTTTTCATTCGGACCAATACCGCAACGAAAGTCGGCAGCCGCGCGCCGGCTGCGAAAGTTTCTCGTCATCTAGTGTAGATATTTGAGCGTAGCGCTGGTTTCGAGGATGTCAATCGCCAACCTCCCGCATGTCGGCGCAGCGTCTTCGAGCCGCCACCGCGAGGTGGTGCGGCTGCGGGCGCGTTGCGGCGCCGGCCGATCCCGCGCGGGAATGTTCATCGCCTCCGGCGCAGGAAACCGGCCGGATGTCAGACCGCCGCGCGCATCTCGCTGGCCCCGGCCGGCGCCAGCGCCTCGGTCAGGAGCGCGTCACGCAGGCGGTGGCGTGGCGGCAGTGGGGCTCGGTGCCAGGCGATCGCAATCCGGCATCAGCGCATCGACCTTGGCGGCGATTCGGCCCTTGGTGAGGCTGGCCTCCTCGCGGATCTGCGAAATCGCGTCCCGGCCCGCCCGAGGGAGCGCCGGCGCGATGAACTTCGTGCGAATGCCGCGTTCGGAGAGACCTTCTTGTCCACGTCCGACACTCATCCGGTTCGCCGTGCGCCGGAAAGCCTCTTTCCCCCAACCTCCGTGCCGGGCTATCTGCGGGCATGGCCTGATCGGCCGCCCTACTTCTCGTCGTACGGGTTCTCAGTGCCGCGGAAATTGATCCGCAACGGTACGCCTGGAAGGGTAAAATCCTGCCGCAGCGAATTCGCCAGATACCGCCTGTAAGCCTCCGGCGTCGCCTCGGCGCGGGTGCCGAAGACGACGAAGGTCGGCGGGCGCGCCTTGGCCTGCGTCACGTAGCGCAGCTTGAGGCGGCGTCCATTGACCAGCGGCGGCGGGTGGCGTTCCAGCGCCGCCTCGAACCAGCGGTTCAGCTCGCCGGTCGGCACGCGCTTGTTCCAGATTGCGTGCACCGCGCGCACCGCGGGCAGGAGTTTGTCCACGCCCGCGCCGGTCAGTGCCGAGAGTGTCACGACCGTGATGCCCTTCATCTGCGCGAGCGAGGCTTCCAGCGCGTCGGACACGCCCCGTCGCGCGGCGCCGCGATCCTCGACGGCGTCCCACTTGTTGAGCGCGATCACCAGCGCGCGGCCCTCACGCTCCACCAGGCGGGCCAGCTGCAGGTCCTGGTCCTCCAGGCCCAGCGTCGCGTCGGCCAGCAGCACCACCACTTCGGCGAGCTTCAGCGCGGAGAGGCTCGCGGCGACCGAGGCATGCTCCAGTCCCTGCTGAACCCGCGCGCGCTTCCTCATGCCCGCGGTGTCCACGATCTCGATCGGCCCCTCGGCGTCGCGGATCGTCACCGCGACGGCGTCGCGCGTGAGCCCCGGCTCCGGCCCCGTCACCAGCCGCGCCTCGCCGAGCAGGCGGTTGACCAGCGTGGACTTGCCCGCGTTCGGCCGCCCGACCACGGCGAGCTTCAGCGCCGTCTCGCCGGCGGTCTCCGGCACCTCCTGCGGGAGGCGGTCGGCGATCTCGCCCATCAGTTCGGCCAGCCCCTCGCCATGCTCCGCCGAGACCGGCAGCGCCTGCCCGAAGCCCAGGCGATGCGCCTCCAGCGCGCCGGCCCAGCCCTCGCGCCCCTCCGCCTTGTTGGCGACCAGCAGCACCGGCCGTTCCTGGCGGCGCAGCCAGGCGGCGAAATGTTCGTCATCCGGAACGATGCCGGCGCGCCCGTCGACGACGAAGACGACGAGGTCTGCCTGCCGGATCGCGGCGGCCGCGGAATCGTGCATGCGCCGCGCGAGGCTTTCCGGCGGCGCTTCCTCCAGCCCCGCGGTGTCGGCCACGCGCACGCGCCGGCCGCGCAGCAGCGCCTCCGCCTCGCGCCGGTCGCGCGTCACGCCCGGCGTGTCGGCGACGATCGCGAGCCTGCGCCCGACGAGGCGGTTGAAGAGGGTGGACTTGCCGACGTTCGGCCGCCCGGCGATGACGACGAGCGGGAGCATGGCGTCAGCGATACGCGCTGATGTACCCGTCGCGGGTCACGATATAGAGCGTGCCGTCGGCGACCACCGGGGCCACGGCCGCGCCATCGGACAGGTCCATCGTGCCCAGGATACGGCCGGTCTTGGGGTCCATCCACGCGGCCTTGCCGTTCTCGCCCGCGGCCAGCACCCGCCCGCCGGCGACCACCGGCCCGCGCCACAGGATCGGGTGCTTCTGGTTCACCGGATCGGAATAGGGGGTGAGCTGCGTGTACCAGGCGATGCGCCCGCCATCGGCGGAAACCGCCACCACCTTCGCATCCTGCGTCACGAAGAAAACGTAGTTGCCGGCGAGCCAGGGCAATTCCGCGGTGGTGATGTCACGCGACCACAGCCGGCGGCCGGAGCGCAGATCGTCCGCCACCGCGGCGCCGCCGAGGCTGGCCGCGAAGACGCGCCCGTTGTCGATCACCGGCATGCCGCGGATCGCCGAAAGCTGGGCGATCGCGCCGCGGCCGCCGGGGCTCGCGAGGCTGTCGCCCCACAGCACGATGCCGGAGACGCCGCGCAGCGCCAGCAGGTCGCCGGAATCGAACCCCGCGATCACCAGCCCGTCCGCATAGGCCGGCGCCGGCGCCCCGAGCGAGCCGAGGTCCGCCTGGCCCGCCTGGTGCAGCCAGAGCTGCTTGCCGTCGGCGCGGGACAGACCCACGATCGAATCACCGAGCAGCGAGACGAACAGCCGGTCCTCCGCAACGGTGGGGGCGCTGCGCGCCGCGTTGGGCAGGCGCGCGGCCCACAGCCGCGCGCCGGTGCCGGCGCGGAACGCCACCACGTCGCCGCGTCCGGAGGAGGCGTAGACGGTCTCGCCAGCGACGGCGACGCCGCCGCCGACATTGGTGCTGCGGTCGTCCTTCGAGCGGGTCGAGGCGCGCCACAGATCGCTGCCATCCTTGGCGGAGAAGGCGCGCACCACCGCGTCCGCGTCCATCGTGAACACGCGCCCGCCGGAGATCACGGGCGGCGCCGTGATGCGCTGGCGATAGCCGGAGCCGGCACCGATATCGGCGCGCCACGCGAGCGTGGGGTTCGCGCCCAGGGCCAGGTTGCCGCCGGTGTGCGTCGGCATGCCGCCGGCCTGGGGCCACGCGGGGTTCGTCGTCGGCGCCGGCAGCGAGACGGGCGGCGCGTCGTGGTCGATCTCGATTCCGCTGCCCTGGCTCAGCACCGGCAGGCGCGTGCCTGGGAGCGGCGGCTTGGTGTCGCCGAACCACGTGTTCATCAGCCCGCAGCCGGTCAGCAGCAGCGGCGCGCCGAGCACCGTGGCGCGGCGCCCCAGCGCGGAGAGGGGAACGCGGCGCATCACGAGCCCCCGAGCTGCATCAGCAGGCCGGTGGCGCGCCCGCGCACGCCCTGCGGCGCCGTCGTGTCGTTCATCAGGGTGGTCAGCCTGGCCTTCGCCTCCGCCACCTTGCCCAGGCGCAGGTCCAGCAGCGCCTGGGCTTCCTCGGCCAGCGCGTGCAGCGGGTCCTCCGGCCGCGCCAGCGCCGCCAGCCGCGCGCCGACGATGCCGGGGTCGCCGCTGTCGATCAGGTGCAGCGCCCAGGACAGGGTCGCCGTCTCGCGCAGCAGGGGGTCGGCCGCCGGGTCGCCGGCCACCTGGTCCCACAGGCCGAGCGCGGCCCTGGGGTCGCTGCCGGCCAGCACCGCGGCGAGGCGCAGGCGCGCCAGCGTCTTGTAGCCCTCGTCGCCGCGCGCGATCACCTGGCGCAGCACCGGCACCGCGGTTTCGCGCATCGCGGAATCGGTGCTGTCCGCTGCCTGGCTCGCCTGCAGATAAAGGGTCGCCACCTGGGCGCGCTGGCGTGCCTGCCAGGCCTGCCAGGCTTCCCACCCGCCAACCGCAACCACCACCACCACGGCGGCGGCGATCAGCACGCCGCCATAGCGCTGCAGCAACTGCCTGGCGCGGTCGGCCCGCAGCTCCTGTTCGACTTCATCGAAAATATCAGACAAACCGGCACATCCCCGCGTCGGAGCAGTCGCGCGGTATAGCCGTGGCCCGTCCCCGTCGCAAACCTCCGTCCGCCGCGGGCAGGCTGGCGCCGCAAACGTCCCGTTCATGGGCGGCGCGTACGCTTCGCGCATGTTCCGCCGCCTCCCGCTCCTGCTGCTGCCGCTGCTCGGCGCCTGCGCCGCATCGCCGCCGCCCGCCGTCCTGCCCCTGAGCATGACCACGAGGGAAGCGAAGGCGCCGTACATGGATCCCTACTGCACGCGCACGCTTGGCCAGCCGGATTGCTGGCGCAATCCGCAGGTCCTGCCCAACGAGCCGGCGGAGCTCGCGGACGTGCCGCACGCGGCGATGCCGGGCGGTGGCTGGACCAGATAGGCGCTGGCCGGGATTCTGATCCGCGCCCTTCTCGCTGGCGCGGCGCGGCCCGGAACCCCACGATGAAGCCGCCCGAGCCTGCGGGCTCCACCCCGGGGACAAGCCAATTGTCGACGACGACGCAGACCGCGCCAGCGCCCAGCCCGCCCATGCCCGGCTCATCGGTGTCCGGCGCGCCCGCGTCCGCCGTGGGGCCGGCGCAGGTTGCCTTCATCCCGGTCCTGCTGGCGCTGAGCTTCAGCCATTTCCTCAACGACACGATCCAGTCGCTGATCCCGGCGATCTACCCGATCCTTAAAACCAAGTTCGCGCTCACCTTCGGCCAGGTCGGGCTGATCGCGCTCACCTTCCAGATCACCGCCTCGCTGCTGCAGCCGCTGGTGGGCGTCGTCACCGACAGGCGGCCGATGCCCTATTCGCTCGCCGCCGGCATGGGGGTCTCGCTGCTCGGCCTGCTGGTGCTGTCGCGCGCGCCGTTCTACGCCGCCCTGCTGCTTGCCGCCGGCATGGTCGGCATGGGCTCGGCCGTGTTCCACCCGGAGGCCTCGCGCACGGCGCGCGCCGCCTCCGGCGGGCGGCTCGGCTTCGCGCAGTCCTTCTTCCAGGTCGGCGGCAATTGCGGCTCCGCCATGGGCCCGCTGCTCGCCGCCTTCATCGTGCTGCCCTATGGCCAGCACAGCATCGCCTGGTTCGCGCTGGCGGCGCTGCTGGCGATGGTCGTGCTCGCCGGCGTCGGGCGCTGGTCCGCCGCGCACCAGCGCAAGCGCGCGGCGCGTGCCGTGGCCAGCCGGGATCTGCCGGTCTCGCGCCAGCGTGTCGCGTGGTGCCTGGCGATCCTGGTGACGCTGATCTTCTCGAAGTATTTCTATCTGTCGAGCCTGAACGTCTATTACACCTTCTATCTGATCCACCATTTCGGCGTTTCAGTGGATGGCGCGCAGATCCGGCTCTTCGTCTTCCTCGCCTCGGTCGCCGCCGGCACGTTCCTCGGCGGGCCGATCGGCGACCGGATCGGGCGCAAATATGTGATCTGGGGCTCCATCCTCGGCGTGTTCCCGTTCACCTTCGCGCTGCCCTTCGCCAGCCTGTTCTGGACCACGGTGCTCACCGTGCCGATCGGCATGATCCTGGCCTCGGCCTTCTCGGCGATCCTGGTGTACGCGACGGAGCTGGTGCCCGGGCGCGTCGGCGCCGTCTCCGGGCTGTTCTTCGGCTTCGCCTTCGGCATGGGCGGCGTGGGGGCGGCGGTGCTGGGGCTGCTCGCGGATTCCTGGGGCATCGACGCGGTCTACCGGCTCTGCGCCTTCCTGCCGCTGATGGGCCTGCTCGCGGCCTTCCTGCCGGACCTCGACCGGGTACGGCGAAGCGCCTAATTCGGGCGCCATGTCCGAAGCCATTCTGTCCCCGGCGGCGCTGCTTGTCCGGGCCGCCGGGCTGCACCGGGCCGGCTCGCTCGCGGAGGCGGGCGCGCTCTACGAGCAGGTTCTCGCCGAGGCAGCGGACAATGCCGACGCGCTGCATCTCTCGGGCCTGGTCCTGATCGCGCGCGGGGAGACGGCGGCCGGGCTCGCGCGCGTGCGCCGCGCGCTGGAGCTGGCGCCGGCCATGGTGGATGCGTGGCGCAACCTCGGCCTCGCGCTGCGCGGCGCCGGCTACCCCGCGGACGCGGTCCCGGTGCTGCGCGAGGCGGCGCGGCGCGATCCCACGAACCACGACCTGCGGCGCCTGCTGGGGATCGCGCTGCGCGAGGCGGGGATGGCGGCGGAGGGCATCGCCGAGCTGGAAGCCGTGGTGGCAGAGGCGCCCGGCGACGCCGACCTGCGGCTGGCGCTGGCCAGCGAGCTCGAGCGCGCGGGCAGGCGGGCGGAGGCGATCGCGCATCTGCGCGAGGTCGCGTTCCTGCGCCCGGACCAGGCGGACTCGCACCTCCTGCTCGGCCAGATGCTGCGCGCCGAGGGCAAGGTGGAAGACGCCATCGCCAGCCTGCGCGCGGCACGCGGCCTGGCGCCGGCGCGCGCGCATGTCGCGCTCGCGCTCGCCGACGCCCTGCACCATGCGCGGCGCGACGAGGAGGCGGTCGCGCATGCCGAGGCGGCGCGCGAGCTGGCCCCGGATCAGCCCGGACCGGCGCGGCTCGAAATCACGGTTCTCAACGATCTGCGCCGCCCGCTCGACGCCATCGCCCGTGCCGACGCGGCGCTTGCGCGCTTTCCCGGGGAGGGCGCGCTGCATTCCGCGCGCGGCCTCGCGCTCATGGTCGCGGACCGGATCGATGAGGCGGTCGCCGCCGCGGAAAGGGCGGTGGCGCTGGCACCCGCAGACCTTGCCTCGCGCGTCAACCTCGGCGTCATCCTCGACCATGCCGGCGCCTTCGAGCGGGCGATGGAGGTCTACGCCGAGGCCGAGCGCGTTGCGCCGGGCGAGGCGATGCTGCGCGCCAACAAGAGCATGACCCAGCTCATGCTCGGCGACTACGAGGAAGGGTTCCGCAACTACGAGGCGCGGTTCGCGACGCAGCGGGCGGAGGAGCGGCGCGCCGACATCACCGCGCCGCGCCTTGCCCCCGGCACCGACATCGCGGGCAAGACGGTGCTGGTCCATACCGAGCAGGGGTACGGCGACAACATCCAGTTCGCGCGCTTCGTGCCGCTGCTCGCGGCGATGGGCGCCCGCGTGGCGCTGGAGGTGCCGCCAGGGCTCGGACGGCTCATCGGCAGCGTCGAGGGCGTGTTCCATGTCGGCGAGCAGGGGGCGCGGCTGCCGGCGCACGACTACGCGATCGCGATCATGAGCCTGCCGTGGTTCCTCGGCACCACGCTCGGGAACCTGCCGGCGCGGGTGCCCTACCTGACGGTGCCGCAGGACGTGCAGGCGCGCTGGGACCGGCTGCTGCAGACAACGCTGACGGAGCGGCCGCGCATCGGCATCGCCTGGTCCGGCAACCCGAAATTCGCGGGTTTCTCCAGCCGTTCCATCCCCTTCCCCGTCTTCGACCGCATCCGTGCCGCGCGGCCGGAGGCGAAGTTCGTGGTGCTGCAGACGCAGTACGACGAGGCGACCGAGGCGCAGATGGAGGAGGCCGGCGACCTGGTGATCGCCCGCACCGCGATCGGCGATTTCGCGGACACGGCGGCGCTGATGAACCGGCTCGACCTCATCATCTCGGGCGACACCTCGCTGGTGCACCTGGCCGGCGCGCTGGGCCGGCCGACCTGGGTGCTGCTGCAGCGCGCCGCCGACTGGCGCTGGCTGCGGGATCGCCCGGATAGCCCCTGGTACCCCTCGCTGCGGCTGTTCCGCCAGCAGCGCCACGGCGACTGGGACGGGGTGGTGGCGGAGGCGGGGGCGGCGCTACGGCAACATCGTTTCGAAATATAGCAAGTCCCGCCACCGAAATTGTTGCGGCGACGCGCGACGCACGGCAGGATGGCGGCGATGGAATCCATCAAGCCAGAATTGTTGCGCTTGCCGAGCGGTCCGGCCCCGGTCCGCTGGCGCCGCAGCCGTCAGGCGCGGCGGATTTCGCTGCGCATCGACCCCGCGGATGGCGCGGTGGTCGTCACCCTGCCGCCGCGGGCCGGGCGCCAGGCGGCGATGGGCCTGCTGCACGACAACGCGGAGTGGATCGCCGCCCGGCTGGCGGCGCTGCCGCTGCACCTGCCCCTGGTGGACGGGGCACAGGTGCCGCTCCATGGCGAAATGCACCAAATCCGTCACGTTCCCTCCGGCCGCGCCGGCGTGCAGCTGCTCGGCCGCACGCTGCATGTCTCGGGCGACGCCGATTTCCTGCCGCGCCGGGTCGCGGATTTCCTGCGCACGGAGGCCCGCCACCGCTTCACCGCGCTGGCCATGGTCAAGGCGGGAGAGGCCGGGCTGCGGCCGCGGCGCATCTCGGTCAAGGACACGCGCACCCGCTGGGGGAGCTGCTCGGCGCGCGGCGACCTCGCCTTCTGCTGGCGGCTCATCATGGCGCCGCCCTTCGTGCAGGACTACGTCGCGGCGCACGAGGTGGCGCATCTGCGCCACATGAACCACGGCGCCCGCTTCTGGGCGCTGGTCGCGACGCTGACGCCGCACACCGACACCGCGATGCGCTGGCTGCGCGACGAGGGGCCGCGGCTGCTGCGCGTCGGCTGAACCCCGGGGAGTGCCTGGCGCTGCGCCGCCGCGCGGGCCGCATGCCTCAGCGGCCGGACCTCGCGGTGGGCCGGTCACCTGTGGTGACGGATTGCTATGGCACCCGAACGATGATGTGATCCCGGGCGGGAGTGGGGAGTTCATCGATGGCGCAACCTTTCTCCGGGACATTCACGGTTCTCGTGACACCGTTCACGGCCGACGGGTCGCAGGTCGATCACGCGGCGCTGCGGCGCCTGGTGGCCTTCCAGGTCGCGGAAGGGGTCGAAGGGCTGATCCCGCTGGGCTCGACGGGCGAGTTCCTCTCGCTCACGCGCGAGGAGCGCGGCGCGGTCGCCGAGACGGTCATCAAGGCGGCGGGTGGGCGTGTCGCGGTGTTCGTGGGCACGGGTGCCGAGTGGACGGACGAGGCGGTGGCACTGGCGCGCGAGGCCGAGGCGCTGGGCGCGGACGGGGTGATGGTGATCCCGCCCTTTTATTCTGTGCCCACCGAGGATGAGCTGTTCGCGCATTACGCGCGCATCGGCGAGGCCATTGGCATCCCGCTGATGGTCTACAACAACCCGGCCACCGCGAACGTGGATCTGCTGCCGGCGACGATCGCGCGGCTCTCGCGCATCGATGCGTGCCGCTACGTCAAGGAAAGCACGCTCGACCCTACGCGGGTGCGCGACATCCTCGCCCTCTGCGGCGAGCGGATGAGCGTTTTCGCCGGCGTGCTGGGCTATGAGAGCGCCTGGCTCGGCGCCACGGGCTGGGTCGCGGTCTGTTCCAACGTGGCGCCGCGGCTTTCCGCGGACATGTTCCGCGCGGCGATGGCGGGCGACCGGGAGCGCGCGCTGCCGCTCTACCGCCGCCTCGCGCCGCTGCTGCCCTTCGTTGGCGGGCCGCGTTACGTCTCGGGCACCAAGGCGGCGTTCAGGTTGCTCGGCATGGACATGGGCGATCCGCGCCCACCGCGCCTGCCCCTGCCGGCCGACCAGGCGGCGGCACTGGCCGGTGTGCTCGTGGCCATGGGGCTGCTCCCGGCGAGCGGCACGCCGATTGCAAATCCACCGATTGCCGCATGAGCACAGGAGGTCCGACAATGCGCGCTTTGGTTGCCGTGTTGCTGCTGCTTCCCTCGGTCGCGTTTGCCCAGGCCTGCGCGCCGAAGGTCGCCGCATCCGAACTTATCACGCCCGGCACGCTCACCATGTCCACGAACCCGACGCTGCCGCCGATGCAGTTCGTCGACAAGGACGGCGTGCTCAAGGGCATGCGCATCACGCTCGGCGAGGAGATTGCCAAACGCCTCTGCCTCAAGCCCGCATACGTTCAGACCGAGTTCGATACCATGATCCCGGGCCTCGCCTCCAGGCGCTGGGACCTGATCAACACCGGTATGTTCTACACCGAGGCTCGGACCAAGATCGTCGAGATGGTGCGCTACGAGGAGCAGGCGATCAGCGTTTCGGTGGCGCGCGGCAACCCGCTGCACGTCAAGTCGGTCATGGATCTTGCGGGTCACGCGGTAGGCGTGGAGCAGGGCGGCTTCGAATACCAGCGCACGGAGGACATGGCCAAGGAGGTCGCGGCCAAGGGCGGCAAGCCGCTCGTGGTGCGGCCGTTCAACAACTTTGCGCTCGCGTTCCAGGCACTCGCCGCAGGCCAGGTGGAAGCCGTCGTCAGCATCGACAGCACCGCCAAGCAATACCAGGACAAAGGCAATTTCACCCAGGCGCTCTCGGGTCTCTACCCGACGCCCATCGCTTTCGCCACACGCTCCAAGATGCTGGCGGAGGCGGTGGCGGGCGTGTTGACGGAGATGCGCAAGGACGGGTCCTTCCAGAAGCTGCTGGGCGAGTATGGGGTCACGGCATGGCCTGGGCCGTTTGACGTGGTGGGGCCGAACTGACCGCCTGACGCGCTGGGACGAGCATGCGCGCCTGGCACTGGAGCGGGTTCTACCACTACCTGTTCAACCCGTATCTCCTCGCCGGCGTGGTCGTCACGATCTGGCTCACCGTCGGCGCCATGCTGGGCGGACTTGCGGTTGGCGTCGTCGTGGCGCTGCTGCGCCTCTCTCATCGGCGCGGGCTTTCGTGGTTCGCTCGTTTCTACAGCTGGCTGTTCCGCGGCACGCCGCTTCTGGTGCAGCTGCTGATCATCTTCACCGTGCTGCCGCTGATCGGCATCCGCTTTTCGGTCGTGACGACAGCGCTGCTGGGCCTGTCGCTCAACGAGGCGGCGTATCTCTCGGAGATTATTCGCGCCGGCCTTCTCGCGGTGCCGGCAGGCCAGCGCGACGCGGCGCTGGCACTCGGCCTCTCACCGTATCAGACCTTGCGCCACGTCACCGGCCCCCAGGCGATGCGCGTGATCATCCCGCCACTCGGCAACTCCGTGAACGGGATGCTCAAGACCACCTCCCTGACCTCGGTCGTATCGATGCAGGAACTGCTGCGGCGAACCCAGATCCTGATCCAGGAGCAGTTCATGGTGATCGAGCTCTTCACCATCGCGGCGATTTACTACCTTGCCCTGACGAGTGTCTGGTCGCTGGTGCAGATGCGTATCGAGAAGCGTTTCGGCCGAGCCTATCAACTCGCCGAGCATCTGTAGTATCCGCTTCCCGACGAGAGGCGGAGGGAAGCAAATGAGCCTGCCGGTAACGATGACGCATATCGGCTACGAGGCACCCGGCGGGCCCGAGGTGATGAAGCCGGTCGCCGGCGCGGTGCCGTCGCCGAAGCCGGACGAGGTGCTGATCCGCGTGCTCGCCGCCGGCGTGAACCGGCCGGACGTCTCCCAGCGCCAGGGCAACTACCCGCCACCGCCGGGCGCGAGCCCGATCCTCGGGCTCGAGGTCGCGGGCGAGGTGGTGGCGGCTGGCGCCGAGGTCGCGGGCTGCAAGCCCGGCGACCGGGTCTGCGCGCTGACCAATGGCGGCGGCTACGCCGAGTACGCCGTGGCCCCGGCGGCGCAGACGCTGCCCTGGCCCGCGGGCTATGACGCGCTGCGCGCCGCGGCCCTGCCCGAGACCTATTTCACCGTCTGGGCCAACCTCTTCATGCTCGGCCGGCTGGCGCCGGGCGAGGCGGCATTGATCCATGGCGGCACATCCGGCATCGGCGTCACCGCGATCCAGCTTGCGCGCGAGTTCGGCGCGAGCGTCTTCGCGACCGTGGGCAGCGCGGAGAAGGCGCGAGCGGTGGAGGCGCTGGGGGCGGTCGCGATCAACTACCGCGAGCAGGATTTCCTGGAGGAGGTCCGCAAGGCGACCGGCGGCAAGGGTGTCAACGTGGTGCTGGACATGGTGGGCGCCGCCTATTTCCCGCGCAACATCCGTGCGCTGGCGCTGGACGGGCGGCTGGTGATCATCGCCTTCCTGCAGGGCTCGAAGGTGGAGACGTTCGACCTCACGCCGATCATGGTGCGGCGGCTGACGGTCTGCGGCTCGACGATGCGGCCGCGGACCACGGCGCAGAAGGGCGAGATCGCGGCGGCGCTGCGCGAGCGCGTCTGGCCGGTGCTCGCGGCCGGACGGTGCGGGCCGGTCATCCACAAGGTGTTTTCGCTCGCCGAGGCCGCGCAGGCGCACGCGCTGATGGAGAGCAGCGCGCATATCGGCAAGATCATGCTGGACGTGGCACTTGAGCCGGGGGCGACCGGCGCCTGAGCGAGCGCGGCGTCAGACCAGCGCCATCAGTGTCGCGTTGCCGCCGGCGGCGGCGGTGTTGACGCTGATGCTGCGCTCCGCGAGCAGGGCTTCCAGCCGGAACCCGGCCGATGCGGTCTGCAGCGTAACGATCGGGCCCGGGCGCTCGGCAAGCGCCGCCGCCAGTTCCCGCGCGTCGTCGGCATCGCCGTCGAACAGCGCCGCGTCGAAGTCGGCCGCGCGCCAGTCGGCAACCCGAACGATGTGCTCCGCGAGGCCTGGCGGCACCGTCGTCCCCGCCGGCACCAGGGCGCGATTGCCGGTGGCCAAGGCCGCCGCGACCGGCAGTTCCAGTCGCGCGCCGAGGCACAGCACCGTGCCGCGCGGCACCAGTTCGTAGCGATCGCGCTCGCCGACCGCGCCGCGCAGCTCCTCCGCGTGGCCGAAGGGCGTCGTGGCGACGAGGGCGGCCGCCTGCGCGGCCAGGGGTGAGCCGGAGGCGTGCAGATGCGCGACCCATTCTCCGGCGGGCCCCGGCACGCTGCCCTTGAGCGGCGGCGGCGCGGCGGCGAGGAGGCGGTGCAGGTAGAGAGGTCCGCCCGCCTTCGGCCCGGTGCCGGAAAGGTTTCGTCCGCCGAACGGCTGCACGCCGACCACGGCACCGATCATGTCGCGGTTGACGTAGATGTTGCCGGCGGCGGCGAGCGCGGTCGCGCGCGCCTCGGTCTCGGCGATGCGGGTGTGCACGCCGAAGGTGAGCGCGTAGCCGGTGGCGTTGATGCTGCCGATCAGTTCGTCGAGCCGGTCGCGGCGGAAGCGCAGCACGTGCAGCACCGGGCCGAACACCTCGCGCTTCAGCTCCGTCATGGCGGGGATCTCGACCAGCGTGGGAGCGACGAAGGTGCCGTGGGCGCACTCATCGGGCAGCGGCAGCGTCTCGACGGCATGGCCGAGGGCGCGCATGGCCGCGATGTGGGCAAGAATCCCGTCCCTCGCGCGGGCCGAGATCACGGGGCCGACATCGGCCGCGAGCCGGTCCGGGTTGCCGATCGCAAGCTCGCGCATCGCGCCGCGCAGCATGGCGAGGATGCGTTCGGCGACATCCTCCTGCACGCAGAGCACGCGCAGCGCGGAGCAGCGCTGGCCGGCCGAATCGAAAGCGGAACGAACGGCATCGGCCACCACCTGTTCCGGCAGGGCGGAGGAATCCACCACCATCGCGTTCTGCCCGCCGGTCTCGGCGATCAGCGTCACGGGCGCGCTCTCCGTGCGCCGGGCGAGGCTTGCCTGGATATGCCGCGCCGCCTCCGTCGAGCCGGTGAAGAGCACGCCCCTGGTGCGCCGGTCCGCGACCAGCGCGGCACCGGTCGCGGTGCCGCCGGGCAGCAATTGCAGCGCGCCGGGCGGGATGCCGGCCTCGCGCAGGATGGCGACGGCCTGGGCGGCGATCAGCGGCGTCTCCGGCGCGGGCTTGGCCAGCACGATGTTGCCGGCCGCGAGCGCCGCCGCGACCTGGCCGGTGAAGATGGAGAGCGGGAAGTTCCACGGGCTGATGCAGACGACGGGGCCGAGCGGGCGGTGCGTCGCGTTGTCGAAATCCGCGATGCCGTCGGCATAGAAGCGCAGGAAATCGGTTGCCTCGCGCACCTCGCCGACGGCGTTGGCGATGGACTTGCCCGCCTCGCGCACGATGAGCGGGATCAGCGCCGCCGTGCGCGATTCCAGCAGGTCCGCGGCGCGGCGCAGGGTCTCGGCGCGGCGCGCGGGCGGGGTCGCGGCCCATGCGGGTGCTGCGGAGGCGGCGAGTGCCATGGCCGTTGCGACGACCGTCTCGTCCGCCTCGACGACGGTGCCCACGGTATCGCGGTGGTCGGCGGGGTTCAGCACCGCGCGTGGCGCGCCGGCCGCCGTTTCGTCTGCGAGCAGCGGTGCGGCGTGCCACGGGCCGGCGCCGACGCAGGTTCCGGCCAGCGCCTCCAGCACGTTCTCGTCCGCGAGGTCGAGCCCGGCGGAGTTCGCGCGCGCGCCGAGCATGTCGCGCGGCAGCGGGATCGCGGGGTGCGGCAGGCCTGGCGGTGCGAGCGAGGCCGCCTCCGCGACGGGGTCGGCAAGAAGTTCGTCTTCCGAAACATTCGGATCGGCGATGCGGTGCACGAAGGAGGCGTTGGCGCCGTTCTCCAGCAGGCGGCGCACGAGGTAGGCGAGCAGCGTCTCGTGCGTGCCGACCGGCGCGTAGATGCGGCAGGCGCGGCCGAGCTTTCCATTGCCCACCACCTGCTCGTAGAGCGGCTCGCCCATGCCGTGCAGGCACTGGAACTCGTAGCGGTCGGGTGCGGCGTCCGCGCCGGCGAGCGTGTGGATGGCAGCCAGCGTCATCGCGTTGTGGGTGGCGAATTGGGGGAACACCGCGTCCGGTGCGGCGAGCAGCTTTCGCGCGCAGGCGAGGTAGGAGACGTCGGTGTGCAGCTTGCGGGTGAAGACCGGGTAGTCCGGCATGCCGTCGAGCTGCGCGCGCTTGATCTCGGCGTCCCAGTAGGCGCCCTTGACCAGGCGGACCATCAGCCGGTGGCCGGTCTCGCGCGCCAGTGCCACGATCCAGTCGAGCACGAAGGGTGCCCGCTTCTGGTAGGCCTGCACGACGAAGCCGATGCCGCCCCAGCCGGCGAGCGCCTTCTCCGCGCACAGCGCCTCCAGCAGGTCGAGCGAGGGTTCCAGCCGGTCGGCTTCCTCGGCGTCGAGGTTGATGCCGATATCGTAACGATGCGCCAGCAGCACGAGCTCGCGCAGCACGGGATAGAGCTCCGCCAGCATGCGCCCGCGCTGCGCGCGGCTGTAGCGCGGGTGCAGCGCCGAGAGCTTGATGGAGATGCCAGGCCCCTCGATCGGCCCGCGCCCCTCGGCGGCGGCGCCGATGGCGTGGATCGCGGCCTCGTAGGCGTCGCGGTAGTGGCGCGCGTCCGCCGCCGTCGCCGCCGCCTCGCCCAGCATGTCGTAGGAGTGGCGGAAGCCCCGCGGCTCCAGCTTGCGGGCGCGGGCAAGTGCCAGGGGGATCGTCTCGCCCATGACGAACTGCTCGCCGAGCAGGCGCATCGCGACATCGACGCCGCCGCGGATGAGCGGCTCCCCGCCGCGCGCCACCAGGCGTGCCAGCGCGCCGGAAAGCCCGGTCTCGTTGGCAAGCGAGGTGAGCGAGCCGGTGACGACCAGGCCCCAGGTCGCGGCGTTGACGAACAGCGAGGGCGAGTGGCCGAGATGCGCGCGCCAGTCGCCGCCGCCGATCTTGTCGCGGATCAGCGCGTCGCGCGTCGCCGTGTCCGGGATGCGCAGCAGGGCTTCCGCGAGGCACATCAGGGCGATGCCTTCCTCGCTCGAAAGCGCGTATTCCTGCATCAACCCTTCCACGCCGCCACCGCCGCGCCGGGACCGCAACGCGCCGATGAGGGAGGCGGCGAGGCGGCGCGTCGCCGCCTGTGCATCGGGCAGCATCCGCGCCTGCTCGAGCAGCGGCGGCAGGCATTCCTCCTCCGGCCGGCGCGTCGCGTCCGTGATGCGCCGGCGCAGCGCGTCGCGTGGCACGCGGTCGGCGGCGAAGGCGGCAAAAGGCTCGATTTCGGTCATGCGATCCCCCGGGAGGATGGGTGCGGAGCATGCCCCGCCAGCCCGGCGCGATGGAAGGGTGCCGTGTTCAGGCGGCGCGAAGAATCATGCCGAACAGGTCGCGCGGGTCGTCGGGGTCGGCCAGCATGTCGAGCCGCTCGAAGATCGCCGTCTGCAGCACCTGGTCCCGGACATAGCGCAGCGCCGAGAAATCCTCGATCGCGAAGCCGACGGAATCGAACAGCGTTATCTCGCCGGCGGCGCGCCTTCCCTCTGCCGTGCCGGCGATCACCTGCCACAGCTCGTGCACCTCGTGGCCGGGCGGGAGCTGCTGGATCTCGCCCTCGATGCGTGTCTGCGGCGGGTATTCGACGAAGATGGTCGAGCGCAGCAGGATGTCGCGATGCAGCTCGGTCTTGCCCGGGCAATCGCCGCCGATCGCGTTGATGTGCATGCCCGCGCCGACGAGGTTGTCGCCGAGGATGGTGGCGTACTGCTTGTCCGCGGTCGCCGTGGTGACGATCTGCACCCCCTGCATCGCCTCCTCGACCGAGGCGCAGGCGGTGATGTCGAAGCCGAAACGGCCGAGATTGGCGGCGCATTTGCGCGTCGCCGCGGCATCGATGTCGTAGAGGCGCAGCGTCCGGATGCCGAGCAGAGCCTTGAACGCCATGGCCTGGAACTCGGATTGCGCGCCATTGCCGATGATCGCCATGGCATGCGCGGATCTTGGCGCGAGATACTTCGCCGCCACGGCCGATGTCGCCGCCGTGCGCATCGCCGTCAGCAGGGTCATCTCCGACAGCAGCACCGGATAGCCCGTCGCCACGTCGGCAAGCAGCCCGAAGGCGGTGACGGTCTGCCGCCCGGAGCGCGTGTTCGCGGGGTGGCCGTTGACGTATTTGAAGGCGTAGAGCGTGTCGTCGCTCGCCGGCATCAGCTCGATCACGCCGTTGCGCGAATGCGCCGCGACACGCGGTGTCTTGTCGAAGCTTTCCCAGCGCCGGAAATCCTCCTCGATATAGGCGGCGAGATCGGTGAGGAACCGCTCGACGCCGATCCGGTTGATCAGCTTCATCATGTGATCGACGCTGACGAAGGGCACGATGTTCAGGTTGGCGATGGGTGGCATCAGAAGCTCCAGGTCGGGCGGTCCATGACGCGGCGGCCGAGCAGGCTCGCGACGAGGTCCACGAGCAGCGTGGCGGTGCGGCCGCGCTCGTCGAGAAACGGGTTGAGCTCGACGAGGTCGAGGCTGGAAACCAGGTCGCTGTCGTGGAGCATCTCCATCACCAGGTGCGCCTCGCGGAACGTGGCGCCACCAGGCACCGTGGTGCCGACCGCCGGCGCGATGCCGGGGTCGAGGAAATCGACATCGAAACTGACGTGCAGCAGCCCGTCCTGCGCCCGCACGCGGTCGAGAAAGCGGCGCAGCAGGGGCGCGATGCTGTGCTCGTCGATCGCGCGCATGTCGAAGACCCCGATGCCGCTGTCGGCGAGTGCGCGGCGCTCGGCGTCGTCGACACTGCGGATTCCCAGCATGGCGACATTGCCAGCCTCGACGCTCGCCGCGAGCGGCGGCAGCCCGCCCTCGAAACCGGGTTGCCCGGTGACATAGGCCACCGGCGTGCCGTGGATGTTGCCGCTCTCGGTCGAGCGCAGGCTGTGGAAGTCGGGGTGCGCGTCGAGCCAGAGCACGAAGAGCGGCCGGCCAAGCGATGCGGCGCGCCGGGCCAACCCGGCGATCGTGCCGGCGGAAAGACTGTGGTCGCCGCCCAGGAAAACGGGCATGCCGTCGCCGCTCTCGGCATAGGCGACCTCGCTCAGCAGCTCCACCCAGGCGGCGACCTCGGGCAGCTTCTTCAGCGCCGGATTGGGAAAATCCACCGGCAGCGACGAGGGTTTTTGCAACGTTCCGAGGTCGGCCACGCGATGCCCGAGGCTGGCGATCGCCTCCGCGAGCCCGGCGGTGCGCAGCGCGCTTGGGCCCATCTCGCAGCCGCGCCGCCCGGCACCGTCCTGCACCGGGGCTCCGATCAGTTTGCAGAAGCGCGTCGTCATCCGTTCTCCGTCCCGCCGCGAGGTTCGATGGCCGGGAGTTGACCAGCGTGGCGTGGCGGATCGAACAGGCGAAATTGGCGGTTAATGAAAAAAACCTACCGATATGGAGGCAAAATCGCGCAGATTGGAAATGCATGGACGCGATCGACCAGAAGCTCATCGGGCTGTTGCGGCATGACGGGCGGCAGAGCATCTCCGCGCTCGCGACCCAGCTCGGCCTGTCGCGGGCCACCGTGCGCGCGCACATGGAGCGGCTGGAGCAGGCGGGAGTCATCCTGGGCTACACCGTCATCCTCAAATCCGATGCCATCGAGCAGCCGGTGCGCGGCATCATGATGATCGCGGTGGAGGGGGTGGCGACGGACCGCGTCGTGCGCAGCCTGGCGGGGTTTGCCGAAATATCGGCCATCCACACCACCAATGGCCGCTGGGACCTGGTGGTGGAGCTCGGCACCGGAACGCTCGCCGATCTCGACGCGGCGTTGCGGCGAATCCGCCTGATCCAGGGCGTTCGCAGCAGCGAAACGAACCTGCTGCTGGCGACGCCGCGCTCGACCAGGGCGCGGCTCTAGGCGGCGCCGGCAAACCCGCGCGGGAGATGCCGGGCCGCCGCCGGCGGCGCGATTGGCCCGGCCATGCGCGGCGCAAGGGTAGGCGAGCGGCCGCGGACATGCGATGCGGGACGCATGGCATCCGATGCAGCGACAGCCATCACCCGCGAGGGGCTGCCGGCGCGTGGCCTGGTGCAGCTCGCGCTCTCGGTGGTGCTGCTGGCCAGCGCCTGGCCGGTGACCAAGTCCGCGATCGAGGACGGGGCGCAGCCGCTCTGGTTCGCGGCGGGGCGGGCGGGCAGTTCCTGCGTGGTCGCGGCCGTCGTGCTGCTCGCGACCGGGCGGGTGCGGGTGCCGTCGCGGCGGGACCTGCCGGCGGTGCTTTCCGTGGGGCTGCTGCAGCTCGCGCTGTTCTTCGCGCTCGCGCATATCGCGGTGGCGTATGTCTCGGCCGGGCGGACCACGATCCTCGCCAATGTCACCACGATCTGGATCGCGCCGCTCTCCTATGTGCTGCTGCGCGAGCGTGTCTCGGCGCGGCGCTGGGTGGCGGCCTGCATCGGGCTCGCGGGCGTGGTGGTGCTGATGGGGCCGTGGGCGATCGACTGGCAGGCGAAGGGCGTGCTGGTGGGGCACCTGATGCTGCTGGTGGCGGCGGCGGGCTTCGCGGGCGCGATCCTCGCGGTGCGGCGCTTTCCGCCGGAGCACCGGATGCTGGAGCTGCTGCCCTGGTGCTTCGGCCTGGCGGCGCTGGTGCTGCTGCCGCTCGCCTGGGTGGAGGCGCCGCACCCGGCCGCGTGGGGGGCCGGCGCGCTCGGCTCGCTCGCCTATATCGGCGGGCTGGCGGGGCCGGCCGGCACCTGGTGCGTGATGGAGGCGGCGGCCTCGCTGCCGGTGATGGTCTCCTCCGTGGGCTTCCTGGCGACGCCGGCGGCCGGCCTGCTGTTCTCCGCGTGGTGGCTGGGCGAGGCGATCGGGCCCGACCTCATCGCCGGCACCGCGCTGGTTCTGACGGGTGTCGCCGTGGCCGCCTGGCCCGCGCGGAGGACATGATGCTGTTGCGCGCGATCGAGCGTGGCGAGGGCGGCACGGCGCTGGCGATGATGCACGGGCTGTTCGGCCGCGCCACCAATCTTGCAACGGTGCAAAGGCGGCTCGCGGAACGCCGCCGCGTGCTGGCGCTCGATTTGCGCAACCACGGCGGCAGCCCGCACGCGGATGGCATGACCTATGCCGGGATGGCGGCGGACGTGGTGGAGACGCTCACGGAAATGGGCGCCGCGCCGTGTGACCTGCTCGGCCATTCCATGGGCGGCAAGGTCGCGATGACGGTGGCGCTGCGCCACCCCGCCGCAGTGCGGCGGCTGGTCGTCGCGGACATCGCGCCGGTACGATATCGTAGCGAGTTCAACACCTATATCGCGGCGATGCGCGGCATGCGGCTGTTTGCCGGCATGACGCGGGCGGATGCCGACGCCGCACTCGCCTCCGCGGCGCCAGACCCGGCGGTGCGCGCGTTCCTGGCACAGAACCTCATCACCGGGCATGAGCCGCGCTGGACCGTCGGGATCGAGGAAATCGCGGCCGGGCTCTATGATATTCTCGACTGGCCAGAGACCGAGGGGCAGTTCGGGGGGAAGGTGCTGTTCCTCACCGGCGGGCGCTCGCGCTATGTGCGGGAAGAACACCACGCCGCCATCCGCGCGCTGTTTCCGGACGTCCGTTTCGCCACGTTACCGAATGCCGGACACTGGCTGCACGCCGACGACCCGGCGGGGTTCGTGGCGGCGGTGGAGGCGTTCCTGGCCTAGCCCGCGCGCGCCTCGTCCACGGCGCGCCAGAGATACCAGGCGGCGGTGCTGCGATGCGGGGACCAGGCCTCGCCGATCGCCGCGAGTTCCTTCGGCTTCGGCTGTTCCGGCAGGTCGTAGAGCACGCGGTAGCCTTCGCGCACGCCGAAATCGTCCACCGGCAGAACGTCCTCGCGCCCCAGCGTGAACATCAGCAGCATCTCCACCGTCCAGCGGCCGACGCCGCGGATCGCGGTCAGGCGCTCGATGAGGCTGATGTCGGACATGCGCGAGGCCTGGCGGCGGTTCGGCACGAGCCCGCGCTCCGCGTGCAGCGCGATGTCGCGGATGGCGGCGATCTTCGCGGCGCTGAAGCCGCAGCCGCGCATCGTTGCCTCATCGAACGAAAGCACTTCCGCGGGCGCGGGGAACGCGCCGCTGCCGAGGGCCACGAAGCGCGCGGTGATGGTGCGCGCCGCCTTGCCGTGCAGCTGCTGGTGCGCGATGGCGCGGACCAGCGCCTCGTAGGGCGACTGCTTGTCACGCTCCATCTGGCATGGGCCGACGCGCCGGATCAGGGCCGCGAAGATCGGGCATGTCCTGGCAATGTGGCGGCGTGCCGAAAGCGTCATAGCGCCTCCTATCACCCCACGGCGATGGCCGCGAGACCCACCGCGATCCCCAGCGGAAAGACCGGCCAGGCGACGCGCCAGATGCCGGCCGGGCGCGTGCCGTCCGCCAGCACGCCGCTCGCGATCGCGGTCAGCTGCGGCGAGAGGATGAGGAACAGCGTGCCGTTCTGCACCGCGGGCAGCACCAGCGGGCCCAGATGCGCGGCGTGGCCGAGGGCGGCCTGCAGCGGCATCATCGCGGCGTTGGAGCCGACATTGGTGCCGGCGAAGAAACCCGCGATTCCGGCGAGCAGGGGCGAGGCGAAGGGTGCCGCGTGGCCCAGCAGGCCGGTCAGCGCCCCGGCCAGGCCCTGTGGCACCCGTGCCGCCGCCAGCACGCGGGAGAACAGCACGAAGCCGAGCAGCGCCAGCGCCGGCCGCCCGGCACGCGCGAGTGCCGCGCGCAGTGCGCCCACGGGTGCCTGCCCGCGCGCCAGCAGCACCAGCGCCACGAGCCACAGCACCACCACGGCGGAATTGGCCGCGATCGGAGGCAGGCCGGCGACCAGTGCCAGGCTCGGCGCGCTCCCCCACAGCCGGCTTGCCAGCAGCGAGGCGGCGAGCAGCAGGTAGGGGAAGGCGGTGCGCGACACCGCCAGCAGCGCCGCCGGCGTGCGCGGCGGGTCGCGCCACAGCAGCTTCACCGCCAGCACGCAGCCGGTGGCGAGCAGCCCGCACATTTCCCAGGGCGCCACGCGATGCCAGGCGATGAGCGAGGCGCCGACCGCGAGCACCCACAGCAGTTGCGCCATCTTGTCGCGCGCCGGCACGCCATGGCCCTCCGCCGCGGTCCAGCGCCAGAACAGCGGCAGCAGGAAGGGCAGGGTGGCCGCGAGCATCGCCGCGTTGCGCGCCGCCATCGCCTGCGCTGGCACGGCGGCGAGTGCCGCGCCCAGCGCGGTGCCAGGGCCGAGGCCGCCCCACGGAATCAGCACCTGCGTCAGCAGCCCGATCGCCGCCGCGCGCGGGCCCCTGAGCCCGGCGGCGCGGATGATGCCGAGCGCGAAGACGCAGCCGACGCCGAAGCCCGTCACCGTCTCCATGAACGGGCCCAGCAGGAAGGCGGCGATGAAGAGCGTGTCCGTGGTGGCGCCGCGCGGCGCGCCGCGGGCACCGACGGCGGCGTGATAGACGAGCCCGCCCGCGATGATGCCGACAGGCACGATGGCGAGCCACAGCCCCTGTTCCACCGCGTGCGACAGGAACGGCAGCAGCGCGGCGCCGGGTGCCACGCTCCACGCCGCGGGCAATGTCAGGAGAATGGCGGCGAAGCAGGCGCTCGCGGGCCGCACGCGCCCGCTCGCGAGCAGCAGCACGAGGCCGGCGAGCGGCAGCAGGTCGAGCGCGAGTTGCATGGCCCTTCGTGCCATGGCGCGGCCGCCATGCGAACCCGGCCATTGACGCGGCGCGCGCTTGGGCAAAGCCTGCGGGCGCGAAGCCGGGGGGCATGCATGCGTATCGCTGAGATGGACTGGTCGATGGTCGAGGACTGGCTGCGGCGGGACGACCGCGCCGTGCTGCCGCTGGGCAGCGTGGAACAGCATGCGGGGCTCTCGCTCGCGACGGATGCGATTCTGTCCGAGCGCGTCTCGGTGGAGGCGGCGCACCCGATCGGCGTGCCGGTGTTCCCCGGGCTGCCGTTCGGCATCTCGCCCTATTTCCAGGCCTATCCCGGCAGCGTGACGCTGCGGGTGGCGACCTATGCGCATGTCGTGCGGGACCTGCTCGACAGCCTCAAGCGCACGGGGTTTCGCCGCGTGCTGCTGGTCAACGGCCATGGCGGCAACCAGCCGGCGGCGGCGGTGGCGCAGGAATGGATGGTCGATAACCCCGATTGCCGCGTGCGCATGCATGACTGGTGGCGCGCGCCGCGCACCTGGGCGCAGGTGCAGGCGACGGACAAGGTGGCAAGCCACGGCTCGTGGCTCGAGAATTTCCCGTGGACGCGGCTCGCCAGCACGCCGACCGAGGGCGGCAAGGCGATGGTGGACGTCGACCGGCTGAAGACGCTGCCGCCGTTCGAGACGCGAACGATGCTGGAGGACGGCAATTACGGCGGCCTCGTCGCGCGCTGCGACGCCGAGATGCTGGCGATCTGGAACATAGCCGTGGAAGAGACGCGTGACGCGATGGAGGCGTGGTGATGGCGGAGAAGGTTTCGGAACCGATACTGATCTGGGGTGCCGGCGCCATCGGCGGCACGATCGGCGCCTACCTGTTGCGCGCGGGGCATGACGTCACCTTCGTCGATATCGAGGGCGCGCATGTGGACGCGATCAACGGGCCGGGCCTTGCCATCACCGGGCCGGTCGAGACGTTCACCGCGCGCGGCACGGCGTTCCGGCCCCAGGATCTGCGCGGCATGTTCCGGCACGTGATCCTGGCGGTGAAGGCGCACCACACGGAGGCGGCGACACGCGCGCTCACGCCGCACCTGGCGCAGGATGGCTACGTGCTCTCGGCGCAGAACGGGCTCAACGAGAAGATCATCGAGCGCATCATCGGCCGCGACCGCACCATCGGCGCCTTCGTCAACTTCTCCGCCGACTGGATGAAGCCGGGCGAGATCATGTTCGGCGGGCGCGGCGCGGTGGTGCTGGGCGAGCTCAACGGGCGGATGACGCCGCGGCTCGCGGCGCTGCACGCGACCATGCTCGCCTTCGAGCCCAACGCGGTGATGACGGAGGCGATCTGGGGCTATCTCTGGGGCAAGCTCGGGTATGGCGCGATGCTGTTCGCGCAGGCACTCGGCGCGGCGGGCATCGCCGACTGCCTGGCGCGGCCCGAACTGCTGCCGTTGTGGCGCGCGCTGGGGCGCGAGGCGGTGGAGGTGGCGCTGGCCGAGGGTGTCGATCCCAAGGGGTTCAACGGCTTCGATCCCCTGGCCTTCGCGCCCAACGCGGCGCCGGAGCTGGCGGTGAAGTCGGTCGCGGAGATGGTCGCCTTCAACCGGCCCAACGCCAAGACGCATTCCGGCGTGTGGCGCGATCTCTGGGTGCGGCACCGCGCGACGGAGGTGGATGTGCAGATCGCGCCGATCGCGGAATACGGCGCGAAGCACGGGATCGACTGCCCCGCGGTGCGGGCGCTGGTGGCGCAGATCCACGAATGCGAGACCGGCAAGCGCAAGATGGATGACGCCAACCTGCTGGAGCTGATGCGCGCATGAATATTCGTTTCGATGGCAAGACCGTTGTCGTCTCCGGCGCGGGACACGGGATCGGGCGCGCGATCGCGCAGAGCTTTGCCACGCTCGGCGCCACGGTCCATGCCTGCGACCTCAACGCGGCGGAGCTGGCGGAGACCGCGAAGGGCCATGCCGGCATCCACACGCGCGTGCTGGACCTCACGGACCGCGCGGCGGCGACGTCGTGGATCCATGGCATCGGGCGGATCTTCTGCCTGGTGAACAACGCCGGCGGCGTCGCGGGGCAGGTGATGCGCCCGATCGAGGAGGTGCCGGACGCGGACTGGGACCGTATCTTCGCGGTCAATGTCGGCGCCGCGATGGCCCTCTCGCGCGCCGCGGCGCCGGCGATGAAGCAGGCCGGCGAGGGGAGGATCATCAACATCTCCTCGGGTGCCGGGTTGCAGGCCTCGCTCACCGGCATCCAGGCCTATTGCAGCGCCAAGCACGCGGTGGTGGGGCTCACGCGCCAGCTCGCGCACGAGTTGGGGCGGTTCGGCATCACGGTGAACTCCGTCGCTCCCGGCTTCATCCGCAGCAACGAGGCGACCGAGCGGCAATGGGACAGCTATGGCGCGGAGGGGCAGGCGGCGCTGGTCGAGCGCATCGCGCTGCACAAGCTGGGCTCGGCGCAGGACATCGCCAACGGCGTGATCTTCTTTGCCTCCCCGCTCGCCAGCTTCGTCAGCGGGCAGATCATCTCGGTGGACGGCGGACGATGACCGTCGAAGCCTGGGTCGCGGAAAACCACGACCGCCTGCTCGACGAGCTTCTGTCCTTCATCCGCCTGCCGAGCGTCTCCACCGACCCGGCCTATGCGCAGGGCATCCGCGACGCGGCGGCGCTGCTGAAGGCGCGCTTCGAGCGCATCGGCCTCAACTCGGTGCAGTATCTCAACGATGGCGGGCACGACGCGGTCTATGGCGAGTGGCTCGGCGCGCCGGGCAAGCCCACGCTGCTGGTCTACGGCCATTACGACGTGCAGCCGCCGGATCCGCTGGAGCTGTGGGAGACGCCGCCCTTCGAGCCCACGATCCGCGACGGGCACATCCATGCGCGCGGCGCCTCGGACGACAAGTCGCCGCTGTGGATCGCGGTCTCGGCGGTCGAGGCCTGGCTCGCGGCGGAAGGCCGGCTGCCGGTCAACGTGAAGCTGCTGATCGAGGGCGAGGAGGAGATCGGCAGCCGCTCGCTGCCCGGCATCATGCGCCGGCATCGCGACCTGCTTGCCTCCGACGTGCTGGTCTCGGCCGATGGCGGGCGCTGGCGGCCGGGCAGGCCCTCCGTCAACACCAACTCGCGCGGGCTCGCGGGGATGGAGGTGGTGCTGCGCACGGCGGCGCGCGACCTGCACTCCGGGCGGTTCGGCGGGCCGGTGGGCAATGCCGTGATGACACTGGCGCGGCTGCTCGCCACGCTGCACGACGAGCAGGGGCGGATCGCGGTCGCGGGGTTCTTCGACGGGCTGCAGCGGCCGGGCAACCGCGACTACGCGAGCATGGACGAACTCGGCTTCGACGAGGCGGCGTTCTTCGCCGAGATCGGCGCGCGGCCCGGCGCGATGGAACCCGGCGTGCGGCTGCTGGAAAGCCTGTGGTTCCGCCCGACGCTGGAAGTGAACGGCATGATCGGCGGTTATACCGGGCCGGGCGGCAAGACCGTGATTCCGCACGAGGCGAGTGCGAAGATCACCTGCCGGCTGGGACCGGGGCAGGTGCCGAGGCGTGTGTTCGAGGCTGTCGCGGCGCATCTCTCCGCGCATTGCCCCGCCTGGGCCGACCTCGAGATCCTCGACCCGCATGACGGGGCGCGCGCCTACGTCGTGCCCGAGGACGACCCCTATCTCGCCGTGGTCGAGCACGTGATCGAGGAGGTGCATGGCAGGCCCCCGGTGCGCGTGGGCGTCGGCGGCACGCTGCCGATCTCGTCGATGGCGAAGGAGGCGCTGGGGCTGGAGACGGTGATGCTGTCCTATGCCGTCGCCGACGAGCGCATCCACGCGCCCAACGAGTTCTTCCGCCTCTCCTCCTTCGACGAGGGGCTCAGGGCGTGGACGAAATTGTTCCCGGCGATGGCGGCGCTGCGCGGCTAGAGCAGGCTCGCGCCGACGTTGACCGAGAGCGCGATGATGACGGTGTTGAAGATGAAGCAAAGGAAGCCGTGCAGCAGCGCCATGCGGCGGAACTTGCGTGAGACGATCTGCACGTCCGAGACCTGGAACGTCATGCCCAGCACCAGCGAGAAATAGGCGAAGTCCCAGTAGTCCGGCGGATCGCCGCCGGGGAACAGCAGCCCGCCATCGGGTTTCGCGTCGCGGCGGCGGGACTGGTAGTATTCGTGCGCGTAGCGCAGCGCGAACAGCGTCTGCGTCACCAGCCAGGAGAGCAGCAGGGTGGCGACCACGAGCCCGATATGCTCGTAGCGCGTGACGCGTGGGATGTCCTTGGTGGCGGCGAACTCCCGGACGATCGCGGCGAAGCTCGCGGTCACGCCCGCGAGTGTCGCCGCGAAGATGGTCCACTCGCCCTCCTCCTGCGCGGCCGCGTCGTGCGGCAGATGCAGATAGTTGCGCCTTGAGAACATCGCGGCGATCAGCGCCAGGAACATCAGCGCGCCGGAATCCCAGGCGATGAGGCCGCGGACAAGCAGCCCGTGCCTCCCTGGCAGCAGCGCCAGGACCACCAGCCCGGCGGCGACACCGGCGAAGAGGCGTTTGCGGGCGAGCAGGCTGGAAAGCAGGGGCATGGCGGACTCCGCGGTTGCCCCAGCCTAGGCCGTGTCTCAATTCCCGGTCTCGGCGGGCGATATGCGGCAAAACGGGTTTGGCGTGGGCTGCTGAAAATGTTAGACGCAGGCAGACGCCGGAACCGCCGGCGCCGTCCAGGGAAACGCCCACGCATGCCAAGGCAATTGGCTGGCTCATCTGTTTCGTTCCGCGTTACGTCGGTGCCGTTGCGGATGCGCGCCGGCGCGTGCGCCTTTCCCTGGTTGAAACAAGCCGATCACCAGGGAGACCACGCATGACGACGATTTCGCGCCGTACGTTCACCTTCGGCGCATCCGGCGCGGCACTTGTCGCCACGATGGCGGCACGGCCGGCCCGCGCGCAGGGCAAATTCCATATCCGCGTCTCGCTCGATACCGCGCACGGGCATCAGCGCAACGTGTCGTTCCGCGACTATATCGAGAAGCTGACCAAGGCCTCCAACGGCGAGATCACCGGCCAGGTGTTCGACGGCGGCGCGCTGTTCCCGGACCTGCATGTCGGCAAGGCGCTGTTCGAGGGCCAGGTGGAGATGGCCTGCCCCGGCACCTGGACCGTCACCGGCTTCGTCCCCGACGCCGACGTGCTCAACGTGCCCGACCTGTATGGCCGCTCGATCGACGAGACCTACAAGGCGATCGACGGCAAGACCGGCGGCTTCGTCGCGGGCGAGCTCGAGAAGAAGCTCAGGGTCAGGATCCCGGGCCCGTGGCTCACGCTCGGCTTCGAGCACTGGTACACGACGAAGAAGCCGCTCAAGACCTTCGCCGACCTCAAGGGGCTCAAGATCCGCAACGCCGGTGGCGCGGCGCTCGCCTGGCGCACGCGCTTCTTCGGCGCCATCCCCAACGTCACGGCATGGCCCGACGTGCCGCTGGCGCTGTCGCAGGGCACGTTCGACGGGCTGATCACCACCAACGAGAGCACCGCGAGCTCCAAGCTCTGGGATGCCGGCATCAAGTACACGCTGCAGGACCACCAGAACGTCAACTGCTACATCCCGATGATCAACGCCGCCTTCCTCGCCAAGCTGCCGGCGAACCTGAGCAAGCTGGTCATCGACACCTGGAACGAGAACATCCCGACCTATCGCAAGAACATGGCGGCCGCGCAGGAGCGCGCGCTCGGCGAGATGAAGGTGAAGGGGATCCAGGTGGTGCTCGCCACGGATGCCGAGATCTCGGCGATCCGCGCGCAGATGCATCCGCACCAGGCGCAGTTCCTCAAGGATCTGCACATGAGCCCGCAGATCGCGGACCTGCTGAAGGCGGATCTCGGCTCCGCCGCCTGACCGAACGGCGCCGGCGGCGGGCGATCCGCCGCCGGCAGCCATGCTCGCCATCCCCTGGTCTTCCGCCGCCGCCGGGATCATCCTGCCGGTATCCGAGGGGAGGTCAGGGTGATGAACGAGATCGACAGCGGCGGCAGGCTCGCGGCCCTCACGGCATCCGTCGATGCCGGCGCGATGTTCCGCCACCTGGAAGAGTTCGCGAAGCGCATCAAGCTCTCCGGCACGCCGGCGGAGCTGGAGAGCTTCCACTACCTGCGCTCGGTGCTCGATGGCTATGGCTACCGCACGGAGCTGCTGCGCCACGAGGCCTATATCAGCCTGCCGGGCCGGGCGCGCATCGTCATCGGCAACGAGACGCCGGACTGCATCACCCATTCCTTCTCGCGCCCGTCGCCGGCGGGCGGGCTCACCGCGCGCGTGGTCTATGCCGGGTACGGCAGGCCGGAGGATTTTGCCGCGATCGACGCGCGCGGGAGGATCGTGCTGCTGGAGGGCATCGCCAATCCCGCCGCCAGCCTGCGCGCCTCGCGCGCCGGGGCGGCGGGGCAGGTGCATATCAGCCCGCACCAGCACATCCACGAGATGTGCATCTCCCCGGTCTGGGGCAGCCCGACCGAGGCGACGCGCGCCGACCTGCCGGGCACCACCGTGCTCAG
Organism: uncultured Pseudomonadota bacterium; assembly: GCA_963764465.1. Taxonomy (GTDB): domain Bacteria; phylum Pseudomonadota; class Alphaproteobacteria; order Acetobacterales; family Acetobacteraceae; genus JAJXXT01. Next base: position 190,892 of record CAVXSO010000003.1, read on the forward strand.
CGTGCGCAAGGCCGTGGGCGACGCGCTCAAGGCGCGGGTGCAGGCGGGCGAGGCGGTGGAGGTCACGCTTCATTCCGAGGTCGATACGGGCTGGCGGGAAACGCCGCTGCTGGTGGCGGAACTGATGCCGCAGGGCAGGCCCGAGGCACCGTTCGTCATGTTCTCCGGCCATCACGACACCTGGTACTACGGCGTGATGGACAATGGCGGCGCCAACGCCACGATGCTGGAGGTGGCACGGCTGCTGGCGCCGGAGCGCGCCACCTGGAAGCGCGGCCTGCGCCTGTGCTTCTGGTCCGGGCATTCGCACGGGCGCTATTCCGGCTCTGCCTGGTACGCCGACACGCACTGGGAGGAGCTGGACCGGCGCTGCGCTGTCCATGTCAACGTCAATTCCACCGGCGCGCGCGGCAACACGGTGATGACCGATGCCATTTCGGCGGCGGAACTGACCGGCTTCGCCGCCGAGGCCGTGCGCGGGCAGGGCGGGCAGGAGCTTGCCGGCTACCGCATGAGCCGCGCGGGGGACCAGTCCTTCTGGGGCGTGGGCGTGCCGTCGCTGTTCATGGGCATGGGCGAGCAGCCGGCGGACGCCGCGGACAACGTGATGGGCGCCGTGCTTGGCGGTACCGGGCGCAAGGGGGCCGGGTTCGGCTGGTGGTGGCACACGCCGGACGACACGCTCGACAAGATGGACCCCGAGCTGCTCGCGCGCGACACCCGCGTCTACGTGCATGCGGTGGCGCGGCTGCTGACCATGCAGGTCCTGCCGCTGGACTATGGGCGGGCGGCGGATGTGCTGGCGGCGGAGCTCGACAAGCTGGCGCCCGGCGTGGGCGCCGCGCTCGACCTCGGCTGGCTGCGGGAGCGTGCGCGCCACCTCGGCGAGCGGGCACGGGCGATCCCGGCCACGGCCGATCCCGAGGCGGTGAACCGGGCGCTGATGGCGGTCTCGCGCGCGCTGGTGCCGATGGACTACACCAGGGGCGATCGTTTCGATCACGATCCGGCGCTGGCGCAGAACCCGTATCCGGTGCTGGACCCGGTGCGCGCGCTCGCCGCGAGCGAGGCGGGCGGCGAGGCGCGGCAATTCCGCCTCGTCGCGGCGCGGCGCGCGTGCAACCGGCTGGGCCACGCGCTCGCGACGGCAATTGGGGCGCTGGAGAGCGTGACGGGCTGAGCGACCGTTACGCGCTGGCGCGGATCAGGCCCTGCATCGGGGAAACCTGCGCGCTGCCGGGAAAGACGTTCAGGAGTGCTGCCTGAGAAAGACCGAGATGCTGCGCCAGCACGCCCTTTGCCAGCGCGCGCAGCTCCGCCGTCGGTGCGAGGTCGCGGTTCTCGAACAGCTGGTTCTGCGCCAGGCCCGGCCAGTCCGCCCGAACCTTGCCGCCGGCGACGGCACCGCCGGCGAGGAAGGCCGTGGTGCCGGTGCCGTGGTCCGTGCCGTTGGTGCCGTTCGTGCGCACGGTGCGGCCGAACTCGGTGATCACCAGCACCGCGGTGCGCGACCAGGCCGCACCCAGGCCCCGCTTGAGCGCCACCAGCCCCTTGTCCAGCTGCTCCAGCGGGTAGCGCAGGCGCGGCAGCTGCGCGACATGCGTGTCCCACCCGCCGATCTCCATCGCCGCGAGGCGCGGCCCCTGCGGTGCCGCCAGCATCTTGCCGGCGACGAGGGCCAACGATGGGAAAGCGTAACGACCAGCCCCCTTCGCGTCGCCCTGCATCGTGCCGGCCTGCATCGCATCGGTGAAGCCGCGCTCGCGCAGGCCGTCGGCGATGGCGGGGCCGGTGACCGGGTCGCTGCGGTTCAGCGCCGCGATCTGCGCGTAGAGCGTCTCGGCGGGCGGGCGGAAATTCTCCGGCAGCCACGAGCCCGCGTGCGCCGGGCCGCGCAGGATCAGCGGCACGGTGGCGGAGATCGCGATCGCGTTGTCGTCGCGGCCGCTGCGCGGGATGTTGCCGGCGACGCGGTTGAGCCAGCCGCTGTCCATGCGCTGGTCGCCGGTGCCCATTTCCCCATTGCCTAACTCAAGGTAGTCCTGCGCCTCGAAATGGCTGCGCACGCGCCAGGCGCCGGCGATGGCGTGCACCGGCATCAGCTCGCCCGCGGCGTAGAGCCCGTGCATGCCGGAAAGTGCCGGGTGCAGCCCGTAGAACCCGCCGAGGTCGAGCGGCCCGCCGGCCTGTCCGGGCTGGCCCTGGAGCAGCCCGGCGCGCCAGGTGGCGAGGTTGCGGTCGCCGTAGGGCACCACGGCCGCCATCCCGTCCAGCGCGCCGCGCAGCAGGATGACGACGAAGCGCCGGTCGGTCGGCGCATCCGCCAGCGCCAGCGAGGCGCGGCCGAGGCTGACGGCGCCGGCGAGGCCGAGAAGCGTCGCGCGGCGGGTGAGTTTCGGGGTCATCGGCGCATGAACTCCGGCGAGGCGAAGAGCAGGGTGAGGCCATCCCGGCGCGAGCCCGCGCGGTGCACGGCCTCGCGCGTGGGCGGGGCGAGCAGGGGGCCGAGAACGGCGTCCGCGACGACGACCGGGTCGTGCGTCTCGGCGCGTGCCGCGACGTCGTAGGACCAGTCCACGCGGCGCATCATCGCCTCCCCCGCGGACCAGTCGGCGGCGGTGTCCGGCCAGCCATTCGGCAGCGGCGCCGCGAACAGCGGCTGGCCGAGCCCGGCCATGGCCTGGATCGGCGGGATGCGCCGGCCCGCCGGCAGGTTGAGCGCGCGCGCGGTGGCGACGACGAAATCCACCGGCGTGCGCAGCTTGGTGAGCGGCCTGGCCGCAGCGGGCTCCTGGACCAGGGCCAGCGAGACGGCCTTCAGGTCACCATGCGTCTCGGCGAGCACCCGCTCCAGCCGCGCCACGGCCTCGGGCGGCGGGCTGTCGGCCACGAAGTGCCGCGCGAGCCTGGTGGCCAGCGAGCGATAGGTGGAGGGGTGGTTGGCGAGGAAGCGCAGCGCCGCCACCCCGCCCGCCTCGCCCGGCGGGAAGCGGTGGCCCATCACCTCCGGCGAGCCAGGCTCGTGCGCGGCGGCGAAGAAGCGGAAGGCGTTGTCGCCCTCCGTGAGAAACCCAGCCGAGAGCGACCGGGGCGGCGTGATGCTCCAGCCGGTCAGGATCTTCGCGAAATTGGTGACGTCCGCCTGGGTGTAGCCGGAGGCGGGGGTCACGGTGTGCAGCTCCATGCACTCGCGCGCCAGGTTCTCGTTCAGTCCCTTGTGCCGGCGCTCGCCCACGCGGCTGTCCGGGCCGAAGGACTGCGCGTTGTCCAGGTACATCAGCATCGCGGGGTGGCGCATCACCGCCAGCACCATGTCCTCGAACCTGCCGGTGACGTGCGGGCGGATGGCGGTGCGGACGTAGTCGCCGAGGACGGCGGCGACGAAGGGGCGCTTGAGGCTGACGGTGAAGTGGTTGAACCAGAACCAGACCAGCCGCTCGCGGAACGGCGTGGGCGTGTCCACCAGGTGGTCGCCGATGGCGCGGGCCTCGGCGAGGAAGATGCGGCGCACGCGGTCCGGCTTCAGCTTCTGCTTGCGGTCCAGCGCGTCCTCGCGCAGCGCGATCAGGCCCTGGACGGCGGTGGTGCCGGGCACGCCTGCCAGCCTGTCCGGCTCCTGGAGCTGGCCCCGCAGCCAGGCGGCGGCGTCCGGTGGCGGCGATTCGCCGGCGCGGGGGCCGTAGCCGAAGCGGATGCTGGCCTGGACGGGTTCGAGCGTCATGCCCGCCTGTCTACGCCCCTCGCGCGTGACAGCGTGTGACAAAGAATGAAGTCCCGATGCGGGGGGATGCATGACCGGCGCACCGGGCGGAGGCCAGCCATGCGCCGGCGGGAGCGGTTTCGTGGGCTTGTAACCGTCTTCTCGCTTGCAAAATTAGAGGCGAGCAGGCATTGCGCCGCGCACGCTCGCGCCCGGGTCCGCATCCGGCGCGCCTTTCGTGCTACAAATACAGCCGCACGCCCGGCCCGGTGCCGGGACCCCATGGAGGCCACCGTGTCCACGACCGCGCTCGACAAGATTCGCAACATCGGCATCACCGCGCATATCGATGCCGGCAAGACCACGACGACGGAGCGCATCCTCTACTACACGGGGGTGTCCCATAGGATCGGCGAGGTGCACGACGGCAACACCACGACCGATTACATGGAGCAGGAGCGCGAGCGCGGCATCACCATCACCTCCGCCGCGGTGACCTGCGAGTGGAAGAACCACCGCATCAACATCATCGACACGCCCGGCCACATCGACTTCAACATCGAGGTGAACCGCTCGCTGCGCGTGCTGGACGGCGCGGTGTTCATCATCGAGGGCGTGGCCGGCGTGCAGCCGCAGTCCGAGACCAACTGGCGCCTTGCGGACCGCTACAACGTGCCGCGCATCATCTTCATCAACAAGCTCGACCGCACCGGCGCGGATTTCTACCGCGCCTTCGCGACGCTGAAGGAGAAGCTCGACATCGTGGCACTGCCGCTGCAGCTGCCGATCGGCGTCGAGGATCAGTTCCTTGGCGTGGTGGACCTCGTCGAGATGAAGGCGATCGTCTGGGAGGGCGGCGAGCTCGGCGCCAAGTTCCACGACGAGCCGATCCCCGCCGACCTGATGGAACAGGCCAAGGAGCACCGGCAGAACCTGCTCGACACCGCGCTCTCGGTCGATGACGCGGCGATGGAGGAGTATTTCGACAAGGGCGACGTTTCGGTGGAGACGCTGAAGCGCTGCATCAAGACCGGCACCATCTCCGGCGCGTTCCGCCCGGTGCTGTGCGGCACCGCCTTCAAGAACAAGGGCGTGCAGCCGCTTCTTGACGCCGTGCTCGACTACCTGCCCTCGCCGGTGGACGTGCCCGGCATCGCCATCGCCGCCGCGGAGGGCGAGGACGAGGTCACCGACCACGATCGCCGCCGCATCAAGGCCGATCCCAGCGCTCCCTTTGCCGGCCTCGCCTTCAAGATCATCAACGACAAGTACGGCACGCTGACCTTCGTGCGCATCTATGCCGGCACGCTGAAGTCCGGCGACACGGTGCTGAACACGACCAAGGAGCACAAGGAACGCGTCGGGCGCATGTTCCAGATGCACGCCGACAAGCGCGCCGAGATCAAGGAAGTGGGCGCGGGCGACATCGTCGCCTTCGTCGGCCTCAAGGACACCGGCACGGGCGACACGCTCGCCGCCGCCGAGGACCCGGTGGTGCTGGAGCGCATGGCCTTCCCGGTGCCGGTGATCGACATCTCGGTCGAGCCGAAGACCAAGGACAGCGTCGAGAAGATGACGATCGGCCTGCAGAAGCTGGCCGGCGAGGACCCCTCGCTGCGGCTCAAGACGGACCAGGAGACCGGACAGACCATCCTCTCCGGCATGGGCGAGCTGCACCTCGAGATCATCATCGACCGGCTGCGGCGCGAATACGGCGTCGAGGCGAATATCGGCGCGCCGCAGGTGGCGTATCGCGAGACGATCAGCCGCGCGCATACCGAAACCTACACCCACAAGAAGCAGAGCGGCGGTTCCGGCCAGTACGCCGAGGTGAAGATCGTCTTCGAGCCGCTGGAGCGCAACACCGGCATCGTCTTCGAGAACAAGGTTGTCGGCGGCTCGGTGCCGCGCGAATACATCCCGGCGGTCGAGAAGGGCATCAAGAACCAGTGCGACACCGGCGTGCTCGCCGGCTTCCCCACCGTGGACTTCAAGTACACGCTGGTGGACGGCAAGTACCATGACGTGGACAGCTCGGCGCTGGCGTTCGAGATCGCGGCCAGGGCCTGCTTCCGCGAGGGCATGAAGAAGGCCTCGCCGATCATCCTCGAGCCGATCATGGACGTGGAGGTCACGACGCCGAACGACCATGTCGGCGACGTGGTGGGCGACCTCAATCGCCGCCGCGGCATGATCCAGACCCAGGAAAGTGCGGGTTCCACCGTCATGGTGCGCGCGCATGTTCCACTGAAGGAGATGTTCGGCTACATTTCCGACCTGCGCAGCATGACGAAGGGGCGGGCTTCGTTCACCATGCAGTTCCACCACTACGATCCGGTGCCGCGGAACATCGCGGACGAGATCATGGCCAAGAGCGCATGACGGCTGCCGCCACCGGCGGACGGGGCGCTTCGGCCTTGCTTGGGGCCGAAACCGGGCGGTTCGCCGCCGGGGTGCGGGCCTAGGATGGAGCAGCCGCGCCTTCACTGGCGGCGCGGGCGTTCGGCCCCGGAGACGGGGACGATGGAATGGATCGGACTGGACGACGCGGGCGACGCCATCGCCCGCGTCGTTCGTCTTCTGGGGCCGGTCAGCGAGGGCTGGCGGGTCTATCCCGCCGTGGCGCTGGACGACGAGGCGCGGCTGATCGAGCTCAGGCCCAAGCCGCCGGAGGGCGAGGACTGGCTCGCCTGCGTCGGCGGCCAGGTGGTCGGCCGCGCGGCCTTCGCGATGACCGCCGTACGGACGGCCGAGGCGGCGCTGGGGGCGGCGTGACAGGAGTTCTCGCGACAAGGGGGACGGTCCATGACTGACAACGATGCGCCGCCTTCGCTGCTCGGCATGTGGGAACTCGTGTCCCTCGTGGCGCGCCTGCCGGACGGTTCGATCGTTGAGCCGTGGGGGGAGCGGCCGCCCGGGCGCATCACTTACAGCGAAGGCGGCCAGGTGATGGCGCTGATCGTGAGCGACCGTGGCGGCAATGCCGGCGGGGAGCCGGGCGATCCCTTGGCCCGGGGGGAGTTCGCCGCCTATTTCGGCACCTACGACATCGATGCCCCCTCGGCCACGGTCATCCACCACGTCGTCGCTTCCCTGCGGGGCAAGCCGGCGTCCCCTGAGCTGCGGCGCCGTTACGAATTTGTCGATGGCAACCTGGTGCTGAGCTTTCCGTGGACGTTCGAGGGAAAGCCGGTCGAGAACCGTCTTGTGTGGAAGCGGGTTGCAACGCCGTAGCGGGGATACGCGGCAACAGAGGCGTCAGGCAGGGACCGCGAGGCGCAGGCAGCCCTCGCCCGGCATGCCTGCGATCTCCGCCGGCCAGGAGCCGCTCCGCACGCAAGGCAGGCAGCACGGTCATGGCGCGGAAACTGCGACGCTACTCCTTCACGCCCCCCGCGGTGAGGCCGCGCACCAGGTAGCGCCGCGTGAGCATGGTGAAGGCGAGCACGGGCAGCAGCACCAGCACGCCGGCGGCGGCGATCTTGCCCCACTCCCATCCCGCGTACTGCATGAAGTTCACGATCGCGACCGGCGCTGTCATCGCGTTGGTGCGCGTGAGGATGAGCGCGAAGAAGAAATCGTTCCACGACATGATGAAGCAGAGAATGCCGGTCGCCGCGAGCCCCGGCGCCGAGAGCGGCAGCACCACGCGCAGGAACGCGGCCCAGACACCCGCGCCGTCGATCCAGGCCGCCTCCTCCAGCGCGCGCGGAATGGCGGCGAAGAAGCTGCGCATGGTCCAGATCACCATGGCGAGATCGAAGGTGAGGTAGACCAGCACCAGCCCGCTCACCGTGTCGATCAGCCCGAGCCAGCTGAAGGCCAGGAAGAACGGCACGGTGAAGGCGATCGGCGGGGCCATGCGCGAGACCAGCACCCACATCGCGATCGCGCCGCGCCGGCGCACGCCGCCGCGGGTGAGCGCGTAGGCCGCCGGCACGCCCAGCAGCAGCGAGAGCAGTGTCGCGACCGTGCTCGCGACGAGGCTGTTGGCGAAGGAGGCGGGGAAGCCGCCACCGGCCAGTGCCGCGTAGTTGGCGAAGGTCGGTTCGAACGCGCCGCCGGTGATGGAGGCCTCGGTGCGGAACGACATCTGCAGCAGCCACAGCGCTGGCGCCAGCACCAGCAGCAGCAGCGCGCTTGCCGTCCACTCGGCCGTGTGGCGTGAGCGCCTAGGCATCCTCGTGCCGCCCGAAGCCGAGGCGCCCGATCGCGAGGCTCAGCAGGAACACGCCGGCGACCATCATGGTGGCGATGGCGCTGCCATAACCCCAGTAGGCGAAATTGAAGGTCTGAACGAAGGCGTAATAATTCGTCACCTCCGTCGCCTGGCCCGGCCCGCCATCGGTCAGCACGTAGATCAGCGGAAACGCCTTGATGCTGTCGATCAGCCGGAACAGCACGGCGACGGTGAGTGCCGGGCGCAGGAAGGGCAGGCGGACATGCCAGAAAAGCTGCGCGCCGCTCGCGCCGTCGATGCGCGCCGCCTCGATCTGCTCCTGCGGCATCATCTGCAACGCGGCCAGCACCATCAGCATGGTGAAGGGGAACCACTCCCAGCTGTCCGCGACCGCGATCACCGGCAGCGCGGTCGCGGGATCGGTGACCAGCGAGCCGGGGTGCAGGCCGAACGCACCGAGCAGCGTGTAGACCGGGCTGACATCGGGCGTGGTGAGCACCTTCCAGACGATCGCGACCACGATCGGCGGCAGCACCATCGGCACCAGGAAGCCGGTGCGAAGCACCTCCATCCACCGCGAGTCGATGTCGAGAAGCAGCGCCAGCGCCACGCCAACGATCGTCTGCATCGCGACGGTGAGGACGGAGAGCTCGACCTGCAGCAGCACCGAGTGGGGAAAGCTGCTGTGCCACAGTGCCTGGATGTAATTGCCGAGCGGGTGGGAGAAGTCGAGCCCGCTGCCCGGCGTCACCGGTGTGAGCGGCGTGAGGCTGGTGGCGACGAGATAGACCGCCGGTGCCACGGTGACGGCCGCGAGCACGAGCAGCGCCGGTGCCAGGCCGAGCAGGAAGGCGCGGCGCTGCGCGCGGGCCCAGCCGGCGCCCGCGCTCATGCGCCCTGTGTCAGAGCTTGACGCCGGCGCGGCGCAGCGCCTCGAGCGAGTTTGCCTGCGCGTCCTTCATCGCCTGGGCCGGTTTTTTCTCGCCGGAGATCACGCTCTGCAGCGCGATGTCGATCTGCCGGTCGATCTGCGGGTAGGCGGGGACGGTGCGGTAGGCCATGTAGCCGTGCGCCGCGATTTCCAGCGTGTCGAGATACATCTTCGCCACGTCGAAGCCGTTGTAGTCGAGCTTGGCGTGATATTCCGGAAGATCAATGACCGAGCGGCGCGTCACGGAGCTGAAGCCCTGCTCGCGGAACATGCGCAGGAGAAGCGGCTTCGACATCGCCCAGGAAATGAACTGCCACGCGGCCTCCTTCTTGCGCGAGCCGGCGGGGATGCCCCAGCCATGGGTCGCGACCTGCGGGAAGCGCCCGGCGGGCCCCTGCGGGAACAGCGAGTAGGCGGCGGTCGGCGCCGAGGCGTTGCCCTTCTGCGCCATCTGCACGACGAAGGCCTCGTTCTCCGTGGTGTAGATCGCCTTCGCCGCCTTCAGCGAGGCGACGACCTGGTCGTAGGTGTAGGACAGCGCGCCCTTCGGGCCGTAATCGCGCACCATGGTGGCGAAGAACTCGGCGGCCTGCACCGCCTGCGGCGTGTCGAGCACCGGCGTCAGGTCGTGCGGCGGCGCGCGGAAGATGTTGCCCCCGAAGCCCTGGAGATAGCCGATGAAGGTCCAGCCGTAATGATTCTCGATGGTGAAGCCCGGCAGCCCGTCCTTGCCGGAGACGGCCGCGAGCATCTTGCGCATATCGTCGAAGCTGTCGGGCATCGTCATGCCGGCGGCCTTGATCAGGTCGTAGCGCGCGGCGCCGCCCATCATGATGTCGCCGATCCAGGGAATGGCGCAGAGCCTGCCCTGCGGGTCGCGGAACGCCCCGGTGAGGCCGGGCAGGAAATCCTTGGCGTCCCAGTCGGCTGGCGTGAGCTTCGGGTTGGCGATGAAGGAATTGAGCGGCGTCACCCAGCCGGCGCCGATCCAGCGGCCGACATAGATGAAGGTGACATTGATGACGTCGTAGGCATCGCTCTTCGTCGCCAGCGCGATGTCCATGCGCTGGTTGTAGATGGGAAAGGCCGGCGTCGTGTAGACGACGCGCGCGCCGGTCTCGGCCTCGAACTCGGGGATGTATTTGCCGAGGAACTGCGGATAGGGCGCGTTCCAGCACGAGACGTTGAGCGTGACGCCGGAGAGCGGCTTGGCCCCCACCGCGGCCGGTGCCTTGCCTGGAAGCGTCAGAAGTCCCGCGGCCCCGGAAATGACCGCCCGACGACGCAGCCTGATGCCCATCGTTCCGCTCCCCTCATGGGTGCCGCGTTGTCCGCGGTCGCCGATGCCGCCATGATGCGTGGGATGGGTGGCCTTGACAAGAGAGCCGTGCCAGTCGGTTGTGTTTTGATGGTGCAATGATGTCCGAGCGTGCGATGCTTACAGCCCGCCTGTCCCGCGAACTCGGCGACCCCGCGATCGCCGGCGAACTCGCGGCCATCATCGAGGAGGAGGCGCTCGGCTGGACGGCGCCGGCCATCCCGGTCGCGCGCATCGGGCATGTCTTCGGCTTCACCTTCGGCAACCGCATGGCGCCCAATGCCAACCGCGTGCCCGGCCCGGTGAACGAGGCGCTCGCGGGGGTTGCGTGCGCGCTGCACAGGGCGACCGCCGCGCCCATCCTCGCGCAATGGGAAGTGGCGGAGGCCGCCGCCGCGAGCCTGCCCGAAGGCGTGGTGACGCCGATCTACCCTGGCCGCGACGAGCGCGGCGAGCCGGTCTATCTCAGCACCGGCGGCGTGCTGGAGGAAATCGCGCGACACCGCGCGCCCGCCTCGTTCGGGGTGGTCGGCATCGTCGCCTTCGCCGACCACATGGCGCGCTGCGTGACCACGGCCCGCCGGCTTGGCTTCGACGCCTACGCGCCGGAGGGCGTGGCGATGCCGGCGGAGTACGATCCGCTCTCCGGCCAGGCGTGGTGCCGCGACCGGCTCGCCTACCTGCTGCACGACCTCATGATCCGCATCACGGAGCGGCGCGCGATGGTGATCGCGGCATCGCGTCGCTGAGGCCGCTCATTCCCGCGCCGCGGCCAGGAGGTAGTGGCAGGCGACCTTGTCCGAGGCGTTGGCGAAGATGCGCTCGGCCGGGTGGCCGATCGCGATGCAGTCACCGGATTCGAGGCGATGCGTCTCGCCCCCCTCGGTGAAGTCCAGCCTGCCGGCCAGCACCCAGAGGCACTGGCCGCGCGCATCGAGGCACGCGCCGGCGGGGTAGGCCACGCGGGCGCCGGGCGGCAGCTCGACATGGGTGAGCTCCGGCGTGCCCTCCGGCGAGACGGCGCGGCGGACATAGCCGGTCTCGGGGTCGCGCCAGACCGTCTGCTCGGCGCGGCGGCGCAGGCGGCGGGGGCCTTCCGCGTCCGCCTCCGCGCGGGCGAGCAGGGCGGAGAGCGGCAGGCCGAACGCGGCAGACAGGCGGGCGAGCAGCACGGCCGTCGGGCTTGCCTCGGCGCGCTCGATGCGGCTGATCATGGCGCGGGAGACGCCGGCGCGGGCGGCGAGTTCCGCAAGGGACCAGTTTCGCGCCTCCCGCTCCCGCCGCAGGCGCTCGGCGAGGGCGGATTCCGGGAAGCCGGCGCTGCCGATATCTTGCATGTGCGACATGCGTCCATCATAGTGAACGCCATCGCCATGGACAACACCGCGCCCGCGCCGCTCGCTGCCCCCATCGCCGCACCCATCGCCGCACCCATCGCCGCCTTGGGCCACAACGGCGGCCCTCCGCTCGACGAGGAGGAGCCGGATCCCGGCGCCTCCTGGCGGCTGTGGTGCTGGAAGCGCGCGCACAAGCGGGCGTGGAAGACGCCGCCCAGGGAGATCGCGCTGCGCCGCCTCGCCCGCGCGGAGGAACTCGGCATGAGCTACCACGACTACACGCTCGAGATCCTGGAGCGCGGCCGCCACCTGTAGGCGGAAGGCCCGCGCCGGCATGGTCTGCGCCGCCGCCCGAAAGCCGTTCCGCCGGCGCCACCTTGTGCTAGGCTTGCCGCCAACAGCGAGGAAACGCGGGCATGGGCGCCGTCGAGGCCATTTTCGTCCTGGTGCTTGTGCTGGTGGTGGTGTCCATCTTCACCGGCGCCAAAACCGTGCCGCAGGGCCAGGTCTGGACCGTCGAGCGGTTCGGCGCGTTCACGCGCGAGATCCATCCCGGGCTCAACATCATCGTGCCCTACATCGACCGCATCGGGCGCAGGCTGAACGTGCAGGAGCAGGTGCTCGACATCCCCGAGCAATCCGTCATCACCAAGGACAATGCCACCGTCGCGGTGGATGGCGTCATCTACTACCGGGTGATGGAGGCGGCGAAGGCGGCCTACCAGGTGGCAAACCTGCCGCAGGCGCTGTCCACGCTGGCGATGACCAATATCCGCGCCATCGTGGGCGAGCTGGAGCTGGATGCGGCGCTCTCCTCGCGCGAGCGCATCAACACGCACCTGCTCGGCATCCTCGACGGCGCCACCTCGCCATGGGGGGTGAAGGTCAGCCGCGTGGAACTGCGGCGCATCGAGCCGCCGAGCAACCTCATTCTCGCGATGAACCTGCAGATGACCGCGGAGCGCGAGCGGCGCGCGACCGTCGCCAAGGCCGATGGCGAGCGCGAGGCCGCGATCAAGCGCGCGGAGGGTGAGAAACAGTCGCTGGTGCTGGCCGCCGAGGGACGCCAGCTCGCCGCCGAGCGCGACGCCGCGGCGCGCGAGCGGCTGGCGGCGGCGGAGGCGGCGGCGACGCGCCTCGTGTCCGAGGCAGCGGGCAGCGGCGGGCAGGCGGCACTCTCCTACTTCATCGCGCAGGGCTATGTGCAGGCGTTCGGGCGCATCGCCTCGGCCGAGGGATCGCGGCTGGTGATCGTGCCGATGGAGGCGGCGAGCTTCGCCGGCGGCATGGCGCAGGCGCTGGAGCTGCTGAAGGTGGTGGGAGGAAAGCAACAATCATGACGGAGGGCTTGATCTGGACCGGCGTGGGCCTGGTGCTGATGGTGCTGGAGGCGATGCTGCCGGGCGCGTTCCTGATCTGGCTGGGCCTCGCGGGACTGGTGACGGGGCTGGTGACGCTTGCCCTGCCGCTCGGCTTCGTCGGCGGGGCGAGCGTGTTCGCCTTCGCGGCCGTGATCTCGGTGGGGCTCGGCATCGGGCTGCGGCGGCGGCGGCACGCGATGCCGGATGTCAACACGCAGTCCGCGGGGCTGGTGGGGCGGCGGGCGCGGGCGCTGGTGTTCGAGGGGCGCGAGGGGCGCGTGCGCGTGGGCGACAGCGACTGGCCGGCGCGGCTGCTGACCGGCAACAAGGCGCTGCCGGACACCACGCTCACCGTGGTGGCGGTGGACGGGATGACGCTGCTGGTGGCCCCGGAGGTGGAGGCGACTTCATGACCGACCCCATTGATCACGAGACCGCGGCGCGCCACGTCGGCGGAATGGAACATTTCGTCATCCGCGAGCGTACGATCGACATGACGCCGGACGGGCAGTTCCGCTCCCCGCCGCGCTACTCGGTGCTGGGGCCGGGCATCGGTGCCAGGCTGCTGCGCATCGCCATCATCGTCGCGGTGCTGGCCGGGGCGGCGGCCTTCGCGGCACTCGCCTTCTGGCTCGCGATGATCATGATCCCCATCGCCCTCGGCGCCGGGCTGATCGCCTGGGCGATGATGCGCCTGCGGCTGTGGCAGGCGGGCAGGGGTTTCAGGCGGCCTGGCGCGCCGTGGTGAGGCCGGCGGCCCCGGCGATCTGCGTGTAGCTCTCGCGGCGGGCCTGTGGGTCCGCCACCGTCGTCAGGATCGCGACGTCCTCTGCCCCCAGCGTGGCCGCGAGGCCGCGCAGGCGCGCCACCACCTGCTCCCCGGTGCCGAGGATGGCGCGCTGGCGCAGCGCCTCGATACGGGTGCGTTCCGAATCCGAGTAGCTGTAGGCGAGCGCTTCCCCGATCGTCGGCAGTGGCGCGTAGACACCGCGGTCGCGGCCGAGGCGCCAGAGCGCGCGGCTGGAGAAGAGACGCTCCGCCTCCGCCTCGGTGGCCGCGGCACAGGCCCAGACGCAGACGCCCGCCACCGGCTCCGGCCAGCGCGCGGAGGGCTTGTAGAGATCGCGGTAGAGGCCGATCGCCTCCTCCGCCCCGGCGCCGTCGGTGATGAAATGCGCGAAGCAGTAGGGCAGGCCGAAAATCGCCGCGACCTGCGCGCCGTAGTTGGACGAGCCGAGGATCCACACCTCCGGCTGCGTCGGGCCCTGCGGCTGGGCGACAATGTTCCGGAACGGGTGGCCCTCGACCAGCTTCTCGCCCGCGAGCCAGGAAAGCAGGTCGCGCACCTGGGCGGGGAAATGTTCCGCTGCCGTATCGGCGTTGGGGTTCAGCGCGTAGGCGGTGAGCCCGTCCGAGCCCGGCGCGCGGCCGAGGCCGAGATCGATGCGCCCGGGTGCGATCGCCTCCAGCACGCGGAACTGCTCGGCGACCTTGAGCGCGGAATAATGCGGCAGCATGACGCCGGCGGAGCCGACGCGGATGCGGCTGGTGGTCGCGGCGATGGCCGAGATCAGGATCTCCGGCGCGGTGCCGGCCTGGGAGAGCGAGGCATGGTGCTCCGCCAGCCAGTAGCGCGCATAGCCCAGCGCCTCGACGTGGCGCGCGAGCACCAGGCTCTCGCGGATCGCGGCGTCGGGCGAGGTGCCGGCGACGATGGTGGACTGGTCGAGAACCGAGAGCCGCATCACTGGTTCCGCTGCGCGATCGCGAGGCCGACGCCCGCCGTCATCAGCAGCCCGCCGGAGAGCCGGTTGCGCAGCCGCCCATGGCGCGCGAGCAGGGCGCGGGCGCGGCCGGCGGCAACCGCCCAGGCGCCATCGAGCAGGATCGCCATGACGAGAAGCGTGACCGCGAGCAGGGCAAGCTGCGGGCCCGCGGGCAGGCGCGGGTCGATGAACTGCGGCAGCAGCACGCCAAAGAACAAGAGCGTCTTCGGGTTGCTGATGGCGACAAGCACCGCGCGGCCATAGATGCCGCGGCCGGACCTGGGCTCCGCCCTGATGCGCGTGAGATCGACCGGGGCGGCGCGGAACTGGCGGAAACCGAGCCAGATGAGGTAGGCGATGCCGCCCCAGTGCACGAGTGTCATCAGCTGGCTGACGGCGGCGAGTGCCGCACTCATGCCGATGACGGCGAGGGCGAGCTGGGCCGCCGCCCCCGTGGTGGTGCCGGCGACCGTCAACAAACCGTAACGTGTGCCGTAGGCGACGGAGTTGGCGGTGATGAACGCCACGTTCGGCCCCGGGATCAGCATCAGGATCGCGTTGGCGAGGATGAAGCCGAGATAGAGGTGCAGTGGCATCATGTGAGCAGCCCCCGTTTCGCGAGGTTGCGCATGAGGGCCCCGGCGCCGAAGACATGCGGCTCGCACGCGTCGGTGCGGCGCATGCGGTTGACCAGGCGGCCGAGGCGGGGGGAGGCGATGGTGACGATGTCCCCGTCGTGGTGGGTGAAGCCCTGGCCCGGCACGTCGCGGTCCTCGATGGGCGCGAACATGGTGCCGCAATAGAGCACGGCGCCGTCCGGGTAGTGGTGATGCTGGTTCAGCATCTGGCCGGCGAGATCCTCCACGTCGCGGGCGATCATCGCCATGGAGGAGGAGCCTTGCAGGCGGAAACCGTCCGCGCCCGCGACGGTGAGGGAGACGACGGTGTTGCGGATATCGCCGAGCGTGAAGCCGTCGTCGAGGAAGCGGATGAAGGGCCCGATGGCGGCGGAGGCGTTGTTGTCCTTGGCGCGGCCGAGCAGCAGGGCGGAGCGGCCCTCGATGTCGCGCAGGTTGACATCGTTGCCGAGCGCGGCACCGACGATGCGCCCGGAGGAGGCGACGACCAGAACCACTTCCGGCTCCGGATTGTTCCAGGATGAGGACGGATGCAGCCCCGCGTCCATGCCGGTGCCGACGGCCGCCATCGGCGGGGCCTTGGTGAAGATCTCCGCGTCCGGGCCGATGCCGACCTCGAGATACTGGCTCCACGCGCCGCGCGCGATCAGCACCTGCTTGAGGTTCGCGGCCTCGCGCGAGCCGGGCTTGAGGCGGGCGAGGTCGTCGCCGATCGTGGCCTGCACCTCGGCGCGGAAGGCGGCGGCGGCGGTGAGGTCGCCCTTCGCCCGCTCCTCGATCACACGTTCCAGCATCGAAATGGGGAAGGTGACGCCGGCGGCCTTGATCGCCTGGAGATCCACGGGCGCGAGCAGCCAGGGGCGGGAGCGGTCGCGCGTCTCGGCGGGCGTGTTGGCGAGGATGTCCGCGAGCCTGCCGAGCGCCTGGCCGGCGGCGCCGCGCAGCGCCGCCGCGGGGTCTGGCGCCTCGCACAGGTCGCGCATCGTGGGGAAGCGTGCGGAGATGTCGAACACGTCGCCGTCGCGGATGGCGACGACGGATGGGCCCTCGGCGTCCGGGCGCCAGGCGCGGCCGGCGAGTGCGGCCCGCGCGGCATCCTCGGGCAGGGCGGGGGCGATGGTGGTGGCGAGGCTCATGGTTTCGTTCCCAGAACGGGCCCAACCCCGGTGCGCTCGACGATGAGGCCGTAATGCTCGGGGCGGCGGTGGGCGGCGAAGTTGAAGATGTGCTGCTTGTAGCTGTTGCAGAGGTCGAGGTCGCAGCGCGCCACCTGCAGCTCGTCGCCGAGGCCGGAGCATTGCACGACGATCTCGCCCGAGGGCGCGATGACGCAGCTCTGCCCGATCTGGTCCACGCCTTCCTCGACGCCCGCCTTGGCGACGCCGACGACGAAGGTGCCGTTCTGGTAGGCGCCGGCCTGCATCACGAGCCGGTTGTGGAAATTGTCGAGCTGGTCCGTCTCCGGCATCTTCGGATGGCTGGAGGGCGTGTTGTAGCCGAGCATGATCAGCTCCACGCCCTGCAGGCCCATCACGCGGTAGGCTTCCGGCCAGCGGCGGTCGTTGCAGATCATCATGCCGAGCTTGCCGCCCATCGCCTCCCAGACCGGAAAGCCGAGGTCGCCGACCTCGAAATAGCGCTTCTCCAGGTTCTGGAATGGTTCCTCCGGCCGCGGGGTGGCGTAGCCCGGCAGATGGATCTTGCGGTACTTGCCGACGATGCGCCCGTCCTTGCCCACCAGGATCGCGGTGTTGAAGCGGCGCTTGCGGCCGCTGCTGGTGTCGAGTTCCGCGTAGCCGAGATGAAAGCCGATGCCGAGGCGGGCGGCGGCCTCGAACAGCGGGCGCGTCGCGGGGCCTGGCATTTCGGTTTCGAAACAGGAATCCAGCTCCGCCTCGTCCTCCACCACCCAGTGCGGGAAGAAGGCGGTCAGCGCCGCCTCGGGGTAGACGATGATGTCGGCGCGCATCGCGGCGGCCTCGTGCATCAGCGAGAGCAGGCGCGAGACCACCGCCTGGCGGCTTTCCTCCCGCGCGATCGGGCCCATCTGGGCGATGGCGACGTTGAGGATGCGGCTCATCGCGCAAGCTCCATCAGCAGGTCCGCGGTCGCCTCGGGCGCCGTCACCATCGCGTCGTGGCCAGTCGCGATCTCGCGCCAGGCCATGCCGGGGCGCGCGCGGGCGCGCAGGCGCGAGGATTCGAGGTTGGCGTAGACCGGGTCGGTGCAGCAGATATAGGTGGCGGGCAGGCCGTTGCCGGGTTTGTTGCGTAGCATCAACGGTGTCTGGAACGTGCGCAGCGGGTGCGGGCAGAGCCGGCTCGC
Organism: uncultured Pseudomonadota bacterium; assembly: GCA_963764465.1. Classification (GTDB taxonomy): domain Bacteria; phylum Pseudomonadota; class Alphaproteobacteria; order Acetobacterales; family Acetobacteraceae; genus JAJXXT01. The sequence continues at coordinate 208,448 of CAVXSO010000003.1, forward strand.
CACCCAGTCGGCCGCCGGCCCAGGCGGGACGCCGAAGGCGGCGGGCGGTGGCGCGGGGATCGCGAAGCCGCCGAGTGCCTGCGCGTCGCGCTCGCGCTGGATGGCGTTCTCCGGCAGGCCGCGGCTGAACGGGGTCTCGCCGTTTTCCAGCAGCGCCGCGTCCAGGTAGGCGAGGTGGCGGATGCGCCGTGGCACGCGGTCCGCCGCCCCGGTGATGGCGTTGCCGCCGAAGCTGTGGCCCACCAGCACCGCGTCCGTGATGTCCTCGTTCTCCAGGTGCTGCACCAGGTCCTCGACGAAGGTCTCGAGCGTGATGGCGCCGGAAAGCAGGTGGCGCCGTTCGCCCAGCCCCGTCTGCGTCGGCGTGGTGACGTGGTGGCCCGCCGCGCGCAGGCGTGCGGCGACGTCGCGCCAGCACCAGGCGCCGTGGAATGCTCCGTGAAGCAGGACGAATATCGGCATCGGGATCCTCCCGCGCCGATTGTGCGGGGCTTTGCCGCCGGGGTCTAGCCGAAGGCACCGACCTCGTGCGTCACGGCGACGGTGATCTCGCGCAGCAGGTCGAACAGGGCGGCCATGGGGCGGAAGATGCTCGCGTGCTCCTGGCCGTAGCTGCCCGCCTCCGGCCGCGCGCGCGGCTCGGCGTAGTCGCGGCCGGCATCGGCGTCCGGGAGCGCGGGGAAGACCTCGTCGAGGAAGGCGAGCGAGGCGGGCACGTCGAGGCGCACCAGGCGCTGGGCGAGGAGGCCGCGGGTGATGCCGTGGCGCGGCGAGAAATCCGGGATGGCGGCGGCGAGGATGAAGATGCGCTGGATCAGCGCGATGCGCAGCGCGTGCAGCAGCGCCAGCCGCTCGCCCATGCGCGGCGCGTCCGGCCAGGCGGCGCGCAGCGCCACGTGGTCCGCCTGGATGTGGCGGAACATCGCCTGCGCCGGCGCCCAGAGGTCGAGCCCCTCCAGCGTGCGCGCGACCGCGATCAGCGCCTCGCGCCTGCCGGGGATGCGCGCCTGGGCCGCGCGGTCGAGCCACGTGCCGGGGTCGAGCGTGGCCACCATCGCGCGCAGCACGTCGAGGTCGGAGCCAGAGAGGGCCGCGGCCACCATCGCCATGGCGGTGGCGAAGCGCGGCGAGCGGGCGCGCATCTCGGCGAAGGTCTCGGCATGGCGCAGTGCCGCGCCCCCGATGCCGTGCGCCGTGTTCGCGAGCCAGCCGAGCTGGTGCAGGATCGCGTTGTTGGGGATGGCGCGCAGCTCGCGCGGGTGGCGGATGGTGGCGGGGCCGCCGAGCCCGTCGGTCTGGCGTGCCGCGGGGCGCGAGCCGGTACGGTCCAGCAACGAGGGGCCGAACGTGCCGAGCAGGGCCGCGTAGCCGCGATCCTCCACCAGTTCCTGCATCGCGTGGCGGGAGGCGGCGAAGAAATCGGCGGCGAAATCGGGGTCGTCGTAGATCGGGTCCGGTGTCGCATCCGGCGGCGCGAAGCCGTGGGCGAACATGCCGGCGATGGTGGCGGCGGCGCGCTCGCCGTTGGCGAAATGCAGGTAGCCGTCGCCACCCTGGAACGCGCTTTCGGCGCGCAGCGCGATGCCGCGCTGGGCCAGCTGGGCGCGCATCGCGGGCGGGGAGAGATAGTCCAGCCGTTCCGCGAGCGAGGCGGGATGCGCGCCGCGCCCGATGCTCTCGCCGTGGGTGTCGAACAGCACCATCTCGATATCGGCGAGCCCGTGGCGGGCCAGGGCGTCGGCGATCCTGAGCTTGAGCCGCTCGATGAGGTAGCTGGCGGCCGGCTGGCCGACATAGCGACCGGAATCGGAATAACCGAATTGCAGCGCGATGCGCCCCTGGGCACGCAGATAGGCGCGCCAGGCGGGGCTGCGCAGCGCCTCCTCGATGATGCGGGCACCACCCTCCAGCGCCGAGGCGGTCTCGAACAGCGGGCAGATCTCGACGTGCCGCTCGATGCCGTAGTGCCGCGCGAGCCAGAGCGCGGCAAGCAGCGTGTAGCCGGTCTCGGTCTCGGCGATGAGGAAGCGGATCGGCGTTTCGCCATCGATATGTTTGACGATCTGCGCCAGTGTCATCATCAGCCTCGGCGCGGAAGCCTGCTCGGCGAGGATGGCGCCGAAATCCACCGGCACCGCCTGCACCTGCTCGAGTGCCGCGTTGATGCCGCCGAGCAGCACGCGCCGGCGCGCCGGGTCCGATGGCGGATCGGCGAGGCCGAGGCGCTGGCGGATGGCGTTGTGCACCTGTGCCGCGTTGAGCCGCGCGTGGACATGCGCGAGCCCGAGCCCGTGCGCCGCGAGCCCCGCGCGCGCCACCAGCATGTCCAGGGGATCGGTCGCGGCGGCGATGGCGGTGTCGAGTTCCGCGAGCAGCGGTGCGGTGCTGACGGCGGCCCCGCCAACCAGCACGCGAGCGAAGGCGGCGACCGCTTCCGGCGCCGCGCGCTCCGGCACGGCGGCGAGCTGGCGCTCGACGGCGGCGAGCGCGCCGGCACCAACCCCGGTCTGCGCGTGGAGCCGCCGAAGTGCCGCCGCCTTCATCGCGAGGCGGAAGCGCAGCATGTCGAGGAAGCCGATATCGGTGCGCCCGTCGGTGTCGAACCCCACCCAGGAGGCGAGCAGCAGCGGCGCGGGGGCCAGGCTCCGCCAGCGGCCGGGCCAGGTTTCGCGCGCTGCCGCCAGGATCGCGCGGTTGAGCGCATCCAGCGCGTCGCGGCCATGCCCGATCGCGGCCATTGCCTGGGCGAACTCGTCGGCGAGCGTGATCTCGCCGGGGCGCTGGCTGCCCGGCGGCGGCGCGGCGCCGGCGGCGAGTGCCGCCGCGGCCCGAGGTGCCAAGGCGAAGGTCGGGTGCGCGGTGAACACGGCGGCAAGAAGCGGGCGCGCGACGGCGCCGGCGAATTCCTGGAACGGCACCGGGCTGTCCGCGGGGTCCGGGCGGACGAGGCGGGCGATCGTTACCGCGATCGTCCCCGGCTCGGCGCCGTAGCGCGCGAGGCGCCCGGCGCGGCCGATGAACGCCTCGTCGCGCAGGTGCGAAACGAGGCCCGCCAGCGCCGCCGCGCTCAGCTGGCCGCGATCCATCCGCCGCGAGATCGCCAGTGCGGCGGAAAGGATCGGGTTGGCGAACGGGTCCTCCGCCAGGCGCTCGCGCAGCCGGGCGACCAGCGACAGCAGGTCCCGCGCGAGGCCGAGATTCTCCATGGGAGAGGTTGCCGTGTCGGCGAGCGTCATGGGAGAAGCATGGCGCAGGAGGATTGTGCGTTGCAACAAAAGCCGGTGGACCCCGATGCGGCGGCGCGGCAGGCGCTCGCGCGGCACCGGCTGGTCGCGCATCTGCTGCTGCTGCTGATGGCGGCGCTGACGGCGGCGGGCCACATCTGGCGCTTCCCGCCGCTGCTGCTGGCCGCGAGCACGGCGGGGCTGGTCGGCGGGCTGGCGGACTGGTTCGCGGTGACGGCGCTGTTCCGCCATCCGCTCGGCCTGCCCATCCCGCACACCGCGATCATCCCCGCGCAGCAGGCGCGCATCGGTGCCGCGCTCGGGCGGTTCATCGCCGGCCACGTGTTCACCGAGGCGGAGGTGGCGGCAGCCCTCTCGCGGCTGGACATCGCGGCGATCGTCGCCGGATTTCTCTCGGATGCCGAGGCGCGGCGCCCGGCGGCGGAGGCGCTTTCGGGCATGCTGCCCCGGCTGCTCGGCGCGATCGAGGACGGGCGGGCGCGGCGGCTGGTCTCGCGGCTGGTGCCGCGGCTGGTGGGCGGGCAGGGCGGCGGGCGCATCGTCGGCCGCGCGCTGCGCCAGCTGGTGGAAGGCGGGCGGCACCAGGAGGTGTTCGGCTTCTTCCTCGACCAGCTCAGGACGCTGCTGGCGGCGCGGGAGGCGGCGCTGCAACAGGCGATCGAGGAGCGGGTGCGCGAGCAGGGCGGGCGGCTGGTGGGCTGGGCGGTCGGTGCCTCCATCGCGCGGCGCGTCATCGCGCAGATCAACACCGAGCTCGAGCGCATGGAGCCGGACGGCAGCGAGCTGCGCGAGGCGTTCAACGAATGGATGCGCCGCGAGATCCAGCGCATCGAGGACGAGCCGCAGCGCGCCGCCGAGATCGGTGCGGCACTGCGCCGCGTGGTGGCGCACGAGACGGTGCGCGCCTGGCTGTGGGACATCTGGAGCCGGGTGCGGCTGGCGCTGGAGCAGGACGCGGCGCGGCCGAGCGGGCGCACCGTGGCCGCGGTGGACGCGACACTCGCCAATCTCGGCCAGGTGCTGCGCGAGGACGCGAAGGCGGGCGAGCGGCTGCGCGACGCGTTCCGCGGGCTCTCGTCGCGGCTGATACCGGCCGGGCGCGGGGAGATCGCGCGCTTCGTCGAGGGCGTGGTCGGCGGCTGGGACACCGCGACGCTGACCGAGCGGCTGGAGCTGCGCGTGGGCAAGGACCTGCAATACATCCGCATCAACGGCACCGTGGTGGGCGCGCTGGCCGGTGCCGTGGTGCAGCTTCTGGCATCCCTGCGCTGACCAGCGGCGCGGCGCCCGGCGGCCGCCGCGGGGCGGAAGCCCCCGTGCCGCGTGGACGGATGTGAAACCGGCGCCTAGGTTCGCTCGTCACGTGCGCGTTGGTGAGGCATGACCAAGGACGCCGAGCAGAGTTATCCGCTGCGAATGACGGACGCGGGGCGACGGCACCTGCTGCAAAAGCCGTTCAGCGACGAGTTCTGCCCGGTCAACCTGGTCGGGATCGCGGCCGTGATGGCCCTCCTGCCGCCGCCGCCGGCCAGGCTGGTGGATTTCGGTTGCGGCGCCGGATGGACGACGATCTTCCTGGCGCGGCGCGGCTACGATGTGACGGGGATCGATATTTCGCCGGGGATGCTGGCGATCGCCGAGCAGAACCGCCTCGCCAATGCGCCAGAGGCGAGGATCGGGTTCATTTGCGCCGATTATGAAAACCCCCCGCATCTCGACACGTTCGATGGGGCGATCTTCTTCGATTGCCTGCACCACGCGGACTCGGAGCGCGCGGCGCTGCAGGCGGCCTTCGCCGCGCTGCGTCCGGGCGGGGTTCTGCTGACGCACGAACCCGGCGAGGGCCATGCCGCCGCGGAGGGCTCGCGCGCCGCGGTGCGGGAGTTCGGGGTCAACGAGCGCGACATGCCGCCGCGCCTCATCATCGCGACGGGCAAGGAAATCGGGTTCACGGCGCCGGAGATCTTTCCCTATGGCGGCCACCTGCTCGAGATGTTCTACCGCAGGCGCCCGGCCAAGCTTTCCCGCATCGAGCGGCTGAGACTGGCGCGCCGTGTCCTGCGCCTGCTGCTGCGCGACGCGGACCGGGCGAGCGGTATCGTCCGCATGCTGAAACCGGCGAGGCACTGAATCGCGGTCCCGTCCCGCGGGAATGAACGGCCTTGCCCTGTCTTGCCGGGCGGTGCCGGCCGCCGCAGACTGCGCGCGTCCCAGCCGGAGGAAACCATGCGCGCCAACGCCGCCGACGAGTTCCTGAACCTGCACGAATTCGTCAAGTCGGCGCGCCTGCACCTGGACCAGTTCGTCTGGGACTACCTGATCGGCGGCGTCGAGACCGAAACGACACTGAAGCGCAACCGCCTCGCGATCGACAGCCTCGCCTTCCGCCCGCGCGTGCTGGTGGATGTGCGCGAGGTCGATACCACGGGCGATTTCCTCGGCCGCAAGACCAGGCTGCCGGTCGCACTCGCCCCGGTCGGCTCGCTGCAGAGCTTCCATCCGGATGCGGGTTCCGCGGTCGCCAGGGGCGCGGGGGATTTCGGCGTGCCGATGTTCCTGTCCTCGGTCTCCGAGCCGGGGCTGGAAGCGGCGGCGAAGGCGGGCAGCGGGCCGAAGGTGTTCCAGCTCTACGTGCGCGGCGACGACGCGTTCATCCTCGACCACATGAAGCGCGCGGAGGATGCGGGCTACGACGCGTTCTGCATCACCGTCGATACCGCGGTGCTGTCGCGGCGGGAGCGCGACATCGCCAAGCGCTGGGCCAAGCCGTGGCAGGCGCGGCTTGCCGGCATGGACTACCAGGCGGGGCTCGACTGGGCGACGCTGGAGCGCGTGCGGGCGAAGAACCGGATGAAGCTCATCATCAAGGGCATCGCGACGGCCGAGGATGCCACGCGAGCTTGCGAGATGGGGATCGAGGGCATCTATGTCTCCAACCATGGCGGGCGGCAGCTGGACCACGGGCGCGGCGCGCTGGATGTGCTGCCGGAAGTGGCGGCGGCCGTCGCGGGGCGGGCGAAGGTGCTGGTGGATGGCGGGTTCTCGCGCGGCGCCGATATCGTGAAGGCGCTGGCGCTGGGGGCGGACACGGTCTGCCTCGGGCGGCTCTATCTCTACGGGCTGGCGGCGGCGGGGGCGGAGGGCGTGTTCCGCGTGCTGGAGATCCTGGAGGACGAGATGCAGCGTTCCATGGCGCTGCTGGGCGTGAGCGCGCTCGCGGGGCTGGAGCCCTCGCACCTGCATCCAGCGCCGCCGGTGGTGCCGCCCGGCGTGCACAGCGCGTTCCCGCACCTGCGCCTCGACGACGGATACTAGTGCGGCCGCTCGGCGGAATCCTCGTTCTCTACGCGCTGGCCTGGCTGCTTTCGGAGCGGCGGGGGGCGGTTGCGTGGCGCACGGTGCTGGGCGGCTTCGCGCTGCAGCTTCTGCTCGCGCTGCTGCTGGTGCATTTCGCGGTGGCGCGCGGCGCGGTGCTGGCGCTGAACCGCGCCGTCGATGCGGTGCAGGCGGCGACGGATGCGGGCACGGGGCTGGTGTTCGGCTACCTCGCCGGCGGCGCGCAGCCCTTCGCGGTGGTGAACCCGGCGGCGAGCTTCATCCTGGCGTTTCGCGCGCTGCCGCTGGTGCTGGTGATCTCCGCCCTCGGCGCGCTGCTGCTGCACTGGGGCGTGCTGCAGGCGGTGATGCGCGCGTTCGCGATGCTGCTGCGGCGCAGCCTGGGCCTCGGCGGCGCGCTGTCGCTGGGGGCGGCGGTGCATATCTTCGTCGGCATGGTGGAGGCGCCGCTGCTGATCCGCCCCTGGCTCGCGCGGCTGCAAAGGGGCGAGATCTTCGCGCTCATGAGCTGCGGGCTCGCCGGCATCGCGGGGACGGTGATGGTGATCTACGCCAGCCTGCTGGGGCCGATCATTCCCGATGCGCTGGGAAATATCCTGATCGCGTCCGTCATCTCCACGCCCGCGGCGCTGGCGCTGGCGGCGATCATGGTGCCGTTCGCGGCGGCCCCGGAGGACGAGGCGGACCTCGTGGCCCCGCACCGCGCCGGCGGCGCGCTGGAGGCGCTGATCACGGGCACCGCCGCCGGCATTCCGGTGCTGGCGGGGATCGCCGCGGTGCTGATCGTGACCGTCGCCTGCGTGCATCTGCTCGACGACCTGCTGGCGCTGCTGCCGCATCTCGCGGGCGCGCCGGTCTCGCTGGAGCGGGTGATGGCCTGGCCGTTCCGCCCGCTGGTCTGGCTGATCGGCGTGCCGTGGCGGGAGGCAGGTGCCGCGGCCGGCCTGATGGCGACCAAGACCGTGCTCAACGAGTTCGTTGCGTATCTGCACCTGGCGCAGGGGGGCAGCGCGCTGTCGCCGCACGCCCGGCTGATCATGGCCTACGCGCTCTGCGGCTTCGCCAATTTCGGCAGCGTCGGCATCATGGTCGGCGGCATGGGGGCGATGGTGCCGGAGCGGCGGGCGGAGTTCGCCACACTCGGCCTGCGGGCGCTGATCCCCGGCACGCTGGCGACGCTCTCCAGCGGCGCGCTCGCGGGGCTGCTGACCTAGGGCAGAATCGCACCCTGCGGGCCTTGGTCCGCGGCGCTGGTTCGCGCCTCCGCTGAGGCCGCCCGCGGCAATGGCGGCCGGAACGACAGGACGGCAGAGCAGGCCCGCGCTGCCACGGGCCGTTCGCGCCGCGCGAGCGCGCTACGCCGGGGGCGCTACGCCTGGGGCGCTACGCCTGGGGTGGGGCCGGGGTGAGGCCGTGGCGGCGCATGATCTCCATCATCCGCGCGCGGTCCGGCGGACCGCCCTGCGCCGTGTTGACCAACTCGAAAGCCTCGCGGAAATACTGCGGGCCGATCGCCGCCGGCGTGATGACGCATAGCGCCTTCACATCGCCGCTCGTGTTGTTGTCGAACCGGTGCACGGCGCCGCGCGGGATGCACAGCGCCTGCCCGGGCCCGACGTCGATCCGCCTGCCATCGACGGTCCAGGTCAGCACGCCGTCGATGCCGTAGATCGTCTCTTCATAATGGTCGTGGCTGTGGGCCGGGCCCGGCAGGCGCGCGGCACCGGGAACCGTGAGCTCGAAGGCGGCGACGCTGCCGCCCGAGTTCTCTCCCGTGATCAGGAAACGCACCGTGAGGGCGCCGCCGCGGAGCGTCTCCTCGGCTGGATCGACGCGCAGGCCGATGGAATTCTGTACCATGCCCGTTCTCCCGTGGTAAACGGCGTTTACCGATACGACAGGTAAACTCCATTTACGCAGAATGTCAATGCCGACACCGCTGAAAAAATCGCCGGCCGGAGCGGGAGAGATGCTCATCGGCGCGCTCCTGCGCGTCCCCGCCCAGGCCATCCATCGCCGCCTCATCGCGGGGCTGAACGCGGCGGGATTTGAGGAACTGCGCCTGCCGCATATCGCGGTGCTGCAGTTTCCGGGGCCGGACGGGGTTCGCCCGGGCGTGCTCGCCGAGCGCGCGGGCATGAGCAAGCAGGCCATGAACCAGCTTCTCGGCAGCCTCGAGGGTTTTGGCTATGTCGTGCGGGCAGACGCGCCGGACGGGCGCGGCGCGCGCGTGGTCCGTCTCACCAGGCGCGGGCGCGCCGCCTATGCGAAGATCATCGACATCCTGCGCGACATCGAGCGCGAGTGGAGCGCCGAGCTTGGCCCAAGCCGCTTTGCCCAGCTCAAGGAGTTGCTCTCCGCCGTCTGGGAAAGCCCGCTGATGGAAAAGCCCGCCGGTTCGCCGGAGCCATGAGACGCGGCCGGTGCGGCGTCGCGCGCCGGCCATCGGCTCAGGCCGCGGCACCCTCCAGCAGGCCCTGGCGGCGCAGCAGCTCGCGGTAGGGGCCGGGGCGCTCGGCGAGCACGGCGGGCGGGCCATCATCCACCACGCGGCCGGCATCCATCACCACGATGCGGTCGAAGCTTCTGAGCGTGGAGAGACGATGCGCGATCGCAATGACCGTGCGCCCGCGCATCAGCACGTCGAGTGCGGCCTGGATCGCCTGTTCGCTCTCGCTGTCGAGTGCGGAGGTCGCCTCGTCCAGCAGCAGGATCGGCGCGTCCTTGAGCAGCGCGCGGGCGATCGCGAGCCGCTGGCGCTGGCCGCCGGAAAGCTTGGTGCCGCGGTCGCCCACCACGGTGTCGAAACCCTGGGGCAGCGCCTCGATGAAATCGCGGCAGCGCGCGGCCTCGGCGGCGGCGAGCACGTCGGCCTCCGTCGCGTCCGGGCGGGCGTAGCGGATGTTCTCCCGCACGGAGCGGTGGAACAGCGAGATATCCTGCGGCACGATGGCGATCCCGCTGCGCAGGCTGGCCTGGGTGATCGCGCGCAGGTCCTGCCCGTCGATGCGGATGGCGCCGTCGTCCACGTCGTAGAAACGTTGCAGGAGAGCAATGACGGTGGACTTGCCCGCGCCCGAGGCGCCGACCAGGCCCACGCGCTGCCCCGCCTCGATGGCGAGGTCGAGCCCGTTCAGGATCGGCGCGCGGCCGGGATAGGCGAAATGGACACCCTCGAACGCCACGCGCCCGCCGGCGGGCGCCAGCGCGGGCGCGCCCGCCACGTCGGTCAGCGCGTGCGGGGCGCAGACGGCGGTGACGGCCTCCTCCAGCCGGGCCACGTTCTGGGTGAGATCGACCAGCGCCACCGCGAGGTCGCGCGTGCCGTGCAGGATGGTGAAGCCCATCGAGGTGATGAGCACCAGGTCGCCCGCGGTGCCGGTGCCGGCGCGCCACATCATGACACCCCAGAACAGCAGGCCGGCGGTGATGCCCGCCGTCATCGCCGCGTGCAGCAGGCGCAGCTTTTCGAGGTACAGCAGGCTCCTGGTGCGGGCACCCATCTCGCGGCCCAGCTCCTCGCCCAGCCGCGTGTGCTCGCGCAGCGTCGCACCGAAGGCGCGCACCACGTGCATGTTGCCGATCACGTCCACCAGCTCGCCATCCACGCGCGCGGCGGCCTCGGCGTAGGCGCGGTGGATGGGCGTGCCGCGCCGGGCAAGCCGGTAGATGACCAGCGCCATGGCGAGCGCCAGCCCCGCCAGCACGGCCGCCATCAGCGGGTTGATGGTGCCGAGGAACAGGATCGCGATCACCACCGCGAGGCAGGGCGGCAGCACGTTCCAGGTGAGCGTGTTCTCCGTGAGGTAGATCGCGTTGGCGGTGGCGGAGATGCGCCCGCCCAGCGTGCCCGGCAGCCGGTCCGCGAAGTAGGAGGGGGCGTGGCCGGCGAGGTGCAGGAAGAGGTCGCTCCGCACATCGCCCGTCACGCGCGTGAAGGTGCGCGCCGCCACCCAGCCGGAAACGCGCCAGGAAAAATTATCCGCCGCGATCAGCACGCAGAGGATGATGAGCGGCCGCCAGATCGCGTCCCCCGCCGCCGCCGGGCCGCGCGCCACCACGTCGATCAGCCCCTTGAGCGCGTACTGGGAGGAGGTGGCGAAGGTCACGGCGAGCACGACGAAACCGATGATCACGGCGTGCGCGGCCGCATGCAGCCGCACGTAGCGCAGCAGGAAGGCGATCGGCCGGCCCTGGTAGCGGGTCATCTGATTTGGCAAGGAAGGGGGTGCCGTCATGATGCGGCAGAGACTACCCCAATACGGCGGATTTCGGGCTGGATTCCGCCACATTGGGCCCCTAACCGCCCGCCGCCACGCCTTTCCCCACGGAGCCACGCATGCGCATCGCCCAGATCGCCCCGCTTTTCGAGGCCGTCCCCCCCAAGCTCTATGGCGGCTCCGAGCGGGTGGTCTCGGCGCTGACCGAGGAGCTGGTGGCGATGGGCCATGACGTGACGCTGTTCGCCAGCGGCGATTCCATCACCGCCGCGAAGCTCGACCCGCCCTGGCCCGAGGCGCTGCGGCTCGACCCCGAGATCCGCGACTGGGTGGCGACGTACCACCTGATGATGGAATACGTGTTCCGCCGCGCGCACCTGTTCGACGTGCTGCATTTCCACGTCGATTATTTCCCCAGCGCGCTGTTCTCCCGCCAGCCGGTTCCCTTTCTGTCCACCATGCACGGCAGGCTCGATCTCAAGGAGTTCGCGGCCGTCTACCGCATGTTCCCGGACGTGCCGATGGTTTCGATCTCGGACAATCAGAGGAAGCCCATCCCGGACCTCAACTGGGTCGCGACCGTGCTGCACGGGCTCTCGCCCACGCTGCTCCACCCGGTGCCGGCGAGCCAGGAATACTTCGCCTTCCTCGGCCGCATCTCGCCGGAGAAGGGGATCGAGCGGGCGATCCGCATCGCGGGTGCGTGCGGCGTGCAGCTCAAGGTCGCGGCGAAGGTGGACCGCGCGGACGACGAATACTTCAAGGCGAGCGTGGAGCCGCTGATCCGCGAGGCCGGGGCGAACGTCGATTTCATCGGCGAGATCAACGACGCGCAGAAGCCCGCCTTCCTCTCCGGCGCCAAGGCGCTGATGTTCGCGATCGACTGGCCGGAACCGTTCGGCCTGGTGATGATCGAGGCGATGGCCTGCGGCTGCCCCGTCATCGCCTTCCGCCGCGGCTCGGTGCCGGAGGTGATGGAGGACGGGCTCACCGGCTTCGTGGTGGAGAACGTGGAGGAGGCGATCGCCGCCTGCGGGCGCCTGCACGAGCTCGACCGCGCGCGCGTGCGCAGGCGCTTCGAGGAGCGCTGGACCAGCCGGCGCATGGCCGAGGATTACGTGCGCGTGTACGAGACGCTGATCGCGGCCAGGCGCGGCACCCAGGCGCCGCGCGCGCCGCTGGACCGGGAATCGGATCAGGGCTGATAGCATTCTCCGATTGCGGAGGAGGTTTCCCATGCGATTCGCAGGCGGGACGCTATCGTATGCGGCGCTACGGGGTGGGGCGTTGCGGGGTGGGGCCATGGCGCTGCTGCTGGCGCTGGGCGCGTGCACCGCGGACCGGCAGATCGCGGCGGCGCAGTTCAATGGCCGCCAGGCGATGGAGGCGGGCCATCCCTCGGAAGCGGCGCGGCAGTACGGCGCGGCGCTGGCACGCGCGCGGGCGATCGACAACGGCGATGCCATCGCGACCGCGGGCACCAACCTCGCCATCGCCGAACTGGCGGACAACAAGCCGAGCCAGGCGCTGGCGGACGCGCGCGCGCTGCAGGCGGAGCTGGCGAAGCGCGGCCGCAAGGGACCGCCGACGCTCGGCCTGGTGATCGCGACCTCGCTCTATCGGCTGGGCCGGCTGCGCGAGGCGGAGGAGGCGGCGACGCCGGTTGCGGCGCTCCCCAACCAGGCGGTGGCGCTGCGCGCGCGCTTCCTGCTGGGGCTGATCGCGGCCGAGCAGCACGACACGGCCGGCGTGCTCGCGGCCTCCCTCGTGCTCGCGGGCAGCGGGGATGCGTACTCGGTCGCGGACGCGACGGAGCTCAAGGCGCGGCTGGACCTGGCGCGCGGGGAGCATCGGCCGGCGCAGAACCTGGCGATGCAGGCGGTGAAGCTGCGCACGGAGCTGAAGGACGACCGCGGCGTCGCGCGCTGCGAGGCGCTGGCGGCGGACGCGGCGCTGGCCGGCAACGCGCGGGCGGAGGCGGCGGGGCTCTACCTGCGCGCGGGCCAGCAGGCGGCGGCGATCGGCGACACGCCCGAGGCGCGCCAGTGGCTGGCGAAGGCGAAATCCCTCACGCGCGATCCGCATGTTGCCTCCGTGGCGGCGCAGGCGCTGGCGAGCCTCGGGAGCTGAGGGGCGACCGGGCCTGCCGTGCGCGATGGCTTGCCGGGCGGAGCGGGACGGCTGGAAGTGCTACATCGTATTATGTTGATTATAAAATAATCTACCGTGTGTATCGCCCGATACTCTTGACTTATGCATCTCCGCGACGGGACGGCACAGCCCGTTTTCGCTTCCGCACGACGCGTCGTGCTGCCCCCAGCGCGGCACGCGCCCATTCGAGAAATTCATCGGGATCATCGAACAGGCGATCCGGTGCGCGCCAGAACGACAGGTCGATAAGTTCACCCTTCTTCGCGTAGTTCAAAGGTGGAGACGAACGCGCCTCCTCGAAGGCCGAGCGGTTATCGTCATCGACGCGAAAATACAGGGAGTTGGCTGTGACCATCCCAAGCATCACGCCATCACAGAATACACCCGTCTTGCCGAACATGCGCCGGGTCGTCACCCTACCAAGGGGTGCTAGAAGTTCGGACAGGAACTCGGCATATTCTCGGCTCGCAACCATACCAAAACTCAGATGCCCCACCCATGACTGTCAAAATCGAAACCTATTACGACTTCAGGTCGCCCTATGCCTACTTTGCCGACTATCGGGTCCGCAAAGGCAGCCTCGGCTTCTCTGCCGCAGTCGAGTGGGTCGGCCGTCCGATTTTCATCGACGTGATCCTCAACTTGCAAGGCGGGCGCGAGCCGTGGGCGTCGTTCGTCGATACGCTCATACCGCCGAAGCGGGCTTATCTGATGGCCGACATCCGTCGCATGGCGGAGTTTTATGGCGCTCCTTACAAGCCGTCATGGAAGTGGCCAACCCGGCCAAACCAAGTCCCGGCGCTGTGCATCGCATCCTTGCTACCAGAACAGGCAGAGGGCGCTTTCCGGGCCACTATCTTCGACGGCCTATGGCACGAACAACACGATATCGCTGATCCCGCGTTCCTGCGCGACGCCGTGTCGCGCGCTGGCGGTAATCCGGCAATAGTGGATCAGGCCAGCGATCCGGGCGTCCATGAAGCTCTGACAAGAAGGACAGCAGAAGCCTACGCGAAGGGAGTGTTTGGCGCGCCCACGTTCGTCTGGAATGGCGAAATCTTCTTCGGGGCGGATCGCCTTGAAGTCCTGGCTTGGAAGGTGAATCGCGCAGCGGAACAGTGAATTCTCTTTGGTGCAGAATTCCTCGGCTCCGGGCCACCTGGATTTCGCCTCGCCGGTGATCGCGGCGCGCGATTCGCGGCATCTGATTCGCGGCGTCTGATTCGCCATGCCGGGTTGGCGCGGTTCGATTCGCCGGTTCAATTCGCCGGCTGGTCGGGGGGCGCTTTCGTTTTGCGGTGCGCGTGCTATGGTATCGCTACCATCGCCACGGCAAACGAAGGAAAAACCATGGCCCGATCGCACGACGCCGTCCGCGCGGCACTCGCCGGCATCTCCGGCATTCTCGTCACCCCGTTCGACGCGGCGGACAGGCTGGCGCCCGCGCGCCTGAGGCCCATCGTGGACCGCGCCATCGGCGCCGGGGTGCAGGTGCTGGTCGCCAACGGCAACACCTCCGAGTTCTACGCGCTGACCACGGCGGAGGCCGAGACCATGGTGCACGAGGCGGCCGGGCAGGTGGGCGGGCGCGTGCCGTTGCTCGCCGGCGTCGGCCGCGCGCTGCCGGACGCGCTGGCGCTGGCCCGCGCCGCGGCGAAGGCGGGGGCGGACGCGCTGATGGTGCACCAGCCGCCGGACCCGTTCGTCGCCCCGCGCGGCGTGGTGGAATACGTGCGCCGCATCGCCGAGGCGGGGGGCGGGCTGCCCATCGTGCTCTATCTCCGCCACGACGGCATCGGGCTCGACGCGATCGAGGCGCTGTGCCGGCTGCCGGGCGTGATCGGCGTGAAATGGGCGAGCCAGACGCCGATGCGCCTCGCCGCCGCGATCCGCCGCGCGCCGGATATCGCCTGGGTCGCGGGCCTGGCCGAGACCTGGGCGCCGCCGCTCTATGCCGTGGGCGCGCGCGGCTTCACCTCCGGCCTCATCAATGTCTGGCCGGAACATTCCGTGGCGATCCACGCCGCACTCGACCGTGGCGACTACGCGGCCGCGATGACGCTCATCGAGAAAATGTCCGCGTTCGAGGAACTGCGCGCGGAGGAGGGCAACGGCACCAATGTCTCGGTGGTGAAGGCCGCACTGGCGCTGGCCGGCCATGATTGCGGGCACGTGCGCGCGCCGGGCGCCTGGCCGCTCACCAGGGCGCAGCAGGAAAAGCTCGCGGCCCTGCTGGCGGGGTGGAAGCTCACCCGGCTCGCTGCCTGACGGGGGGCGGCCTGCGGGCCGCCCCAGCCTGCCGGCCGAAGCAACGTCCGAGAAACCGAGCCGGTAAGTCGTGGCGACGCGCCGGCCGCGGGCCCGCGCGCTTCCTCCCCCGTGCCCGGTGCCAAGGCGCGGACGGAGGCGGCCAGAAAGATCGCGGCATCGGGAGGGCGGTGTCCCGACGGTTGATTCTTGTTAACCAAAAATATATGCTGTTTCACGTGTGAGGGAGTTTTTTGGCCAGTTGCGGGCCGATACTCGATCTCGCCGCTCATTGGGGGTCAAATTCGTGTCAAAAAATATAAAATATGCCTCAATCTTTGCTGGCGCGCTCGCCACTGTGCTGGCATGCGGCCAGCAGGCAAGGGCGACCTCCACCTACGTGGACTTCTATGCCCCGGGGATCAGCGGCTCGCTGACGCTCACCTATGGCGCGGCGACGGACGCGAACTATTCCAACGCCTTCGAGATCACGGGCATCTCCGGCACGTTCACCGACACGAATAACGGCCTCAATATTGTCAACGCGGCGGTCTCGACACTGCAGAGCATCAACAACGCGACGCCCGAGCTCACCAATCTTCTGGCCCCGCACGATTTCAGCCGCTTTGCCGTCGCCACTGGCCTGTCGCCGCAAAGCAACGGGTATCTGACCTACGACAATCTCTACTGGCCGGGCGGCTCCCCGCAAACCGCCAGCGATTATGCGCCGCATGGCGGATTGCTGGACATCTACGGGCTGATGTTCCAGCTCCCCAACGGCGACGTGGTCGACCTCTGGAGCGGCGGCACCCCCCAGGGCGGCCTCGTGGCGCCGTACGGTATTGCCGTCGCGACCAGCCGGCAGGCGCTCGATTACAATTTCAACGGCGTACGCGTTCCGGAGCCGGGTTCGTTCGCGGTGCTGGGCGCCGGGCTACTGGCGCTGGCTGGCGTCAGCCTGCGCTCGCGGCGGCGGTCCGCGCCGGGCGCCTGAAGCCGTAACATAACACCACGCCTCGGTCGGGGCATCGGTCGGGCTGATGGCAGCCTGACCGATGCCGCGCGAGAGAAGGCAGGTGCGATCAGGCCGAGGCTTCGGTCTTGATGCCCTTCTCGGCGAGCATGCTCGCCAGCTCGCCGGACTGGAACATCTCCGTCACGATGTCGCAGCCGCCGACGAACTCGCCCTTCACGTAGAGCTGCGGGATGGTCGGCCAGTTGGAGAAGTGCTTGATGCCATCGCGCAACTCCGCGTCCTCCAGCACGTTCGCCGTGGTGAAGGGCACGCCCAGGTGCGAGAGGATCTGCACCACCCGGGCGGAGAAGCCGCACTGCGGGAACATCGCCGTGCCCTTCATGTAGAGCATCACCGGGTTCCCGGTGATCTCGGACTGGATGCGTTCCGCGATATTGGCCATGAGCGGGTTTCCTGGGAGAGGGGTTAGGGAGCGGAGGTCTGGAGTGCCAGCGCGTGCAGTTCGCCGCCCATGCGGCCGCGCAGGGCCGCATAGACGATCTGGTGCTGGCGCACGCGGCTGAGCCCACGAAAGGATTCCGCCACCACGGTCGCCGCGTAGTGGTCGCCGTCGCCGGCGAGGTCCTCGATGGTGACGACGGCATCGGGGACGGCCGCCTTGATCAGCGCCTCGATCTCGCTTGCCGGCATCGCCACCTGGTCAGGTCTCCATCAGGGCTGGGAAGAAGCGTTCGTGGGCGGAACGCAGCGCGCCCAACGATATGGTTGCGCCATCAGGGAGTGTCAAACCCTCGCCGCCGGTGCGGCCGAGCAGCCGCGCGGGGATGCCCGCCTCCCGCGCCGCGGCGAGCAGGGCGGCGCCGTCGGCCACGGCCAGCACGTAGCGCGCCTGGTCCTCGCCGAACCAGAAGCCGGCCCCGGGCGCGGGAACCTCCGGGCCAGCGGCGAGCACAGCCCCGGTGTTGCCGGCCATCAGCATTTCCGCGACGGCGACCAGCAGCCCGCCATCGGCGATGTCGTGGCAGGCCCGCACGCTGCCGGCCAGGATGCAGGCGCGGACGAAGTCGCCGTGCCGGCGCTCCGCCGCGAGATCGACCGGCGGCGGATTGCCCGCTTCCTGCCCCGCGATCTCGCGCAGCCAGAGCGACTGGCCGAGATGGGAGGGGTCGGCGCCCACCAGCACCAGGTCCTGGCCGGGGCTGGCCGCGAGGCCAACGGCGCTCGCGGCATCCGCCAGCACGCCGAGCCCGCCGATCGCCGGCGTGGGCAGGATCGGCGAACCCTCGGTCTCGTTGTAGAGGCTGACATTGCCGGAGACGACCGGGAAATCCAGCGCGGTGCACGCCCTGGCGATGCCGGCGACGGCGCTCGCGAACTGGCCCATCACCACCGGCTTCTCGGGATTGCCGAAATTCATGTTGTCGGTGATGGCGAGCGGGCGCGCGCCGGTCGCGGTGATGTTGCGCCAGGCCTCGGCGACGGCCTGGGCGGCACCTTCCTCCGGGTCCGCGGCGACGTAGCGGGGCGTGCAGTCCGTGGTGAGTGCCAGCGCGAGGCGGTGGCCGTCCACCTTCACGATGGCGGCGTCCGCGGCGCCGGGGCGCTTCACCGTCTGCCCGCCCACGGTGCTGTCGTACTGGTCCCAGACCCAGGCGCGGGAGGCGAGGTCCGGGCAGGCGAGCAGGCGCAGCAGGTCGTCACCCGGTTTCGTGGCGGGGATCGCGCCGATGGGCCTGGGCGCCGGGGAGGGCGCGGTGGGGCGATGGTAGAGCGGCGCCTGGTCGGCGAGCGGGGCGAGGGGGATCTCCGCCTCCACGCGCCCCTGGTGGCGCACGGTGATGCGGCCGGTGTCCGTCAGGTGGCCGATGACGGCGAAATCCAGCTCCCATTTCTCGAAGATGGCGCGGGCGACGCTTTCGGCACCCGGGCGCAGCACGATCAGCATGCGCTCCTGGCTTTCGGAGAGCATCATCTCGTAGGCGGTCATGCCGGTCTCGCGCTGCGGCACGTGGTCGAGGTCGAGCTCGATGCCCACGCCGCCCTTGCCCGCCATCTCGACGGAGGAGGAGGTGAGGCCGGCCGCACCCATGTCCTGGATCGCCACGATCGCGTCGGTCGCCATCAGTTCCAGGCAGGCTTCGATCAGCAGCTTTTCCACGAACGGGTCGCCGACCTGCACCGTCGGGCGCTTGGCTTCGGCATCCGCGCCGAACTCCGCACTCGCCATGGTGGCGCCGTGGATGCCGTCCCGCCCGGTTTTGGAGCCGACATACACGACCGGGTTGCCGATGCCGGCCGCGGCGGAGAGGAAGATGCGGTCCGCCGGCGCGATGCCCACCGTCATCGCGTTGACCAGCGGGTTGCGGTCATAGGCGGGGTGGAAGTTGATCTCCCCGCCCACGGTCGGCACGCCCACGCAATTGCCGTAGCCGCCGATGCCGCGCACCACGCCATCGACGATGCGGCGCGTGAGGGGGTTTTTCGGGTCGCCGAAGCGCAGCGCGTTGAGGTTCGCGATGGGGCGCGCGCCCATGGTGAACACGTCGCGCAGGATGCCGCCGACGCCGGTCGCCGCCCCCTGGTAGGGCTCGATGAAGCTCGGGTGGTTGTGGCTCTCCATCTTGAAGATGGCGGCGAGCCCCTCGCCGATCGCCACCACGCCCGCGTTCTCGCCCGGGCCGTGGATCACCCAGGGCGCCTTCGTCGGCAGGGTGCGCAGCCAGACGCGGGAGGATTTGTAGGAGCAATGCTCCGACCACATGACGGAAAAGATGCCGAGCTCCGTCAGCGAGGGCGTGCGGCCCATGATGGAAAGCACGCGCTGATATTCCTCGGCGTTGAGGCCGAACTCGGCCGCAAGCGCCTGATTTACCGTCTTTTCCGTCACGCGGCGAGAGCGGCCGAAAGCCCCTCGAACAAGGGCGCGCCGTCGGTGCCGCCCATCAGCGGGTCCACCAGGTCCTCGGGGTGCGGCATCAGCCCCATGATGCGGCGGTTGGGCGAGAGGATGCCGGCGATGTTGCGCGCCGAGCCATTGCGGTTGGCCGCCCGCGTCACCGTGCCGTCCGGCTCGACATAGCGGAAGGCGACAAGCCCCTCGCCCTCCAGCCGGTCCAGCGTCGCGTCGTCCGCGAAGTAGTTGCCGTCGCCGTGGGCCATGGGCGCGCGGATCACCTGGCCGCGCTGGTAGTGGGCGGTGAAATCCGTGTCCGTGCGCTCCACCCGCATGTGGCAGTCCATGGAGAGGAAGCGCAGCGAGGCGTTGCGCAGCAGCGCGCCGGGCAGCAGCTGCGACTCCACGAGGATCTGAAACCCGTTGCAGACGCCGAGCACGTGGCCGCCGCGGGCGGCGTGGGCGCGGATGGATTCCATCACCGGGGACTGCGCGGCCATGGCGCCGCAGCGGAGATAGTCGCCGTAGGAAAAGCCGCCCGGAATAACAACGAGATCAAGGCCCTGCAGGTCGGTCTCGTGATGCCAGATCATCCGCGGCTTGCGGCCGGAGGCGCGTTCAAGGGCGATCGCGATGTCGCGCTCGCGGTTGATGCCGGGGAAGACGACGATGCCAGCCTTCATGCCGCGTCCCCCGTGGCGATCTCCACCTTGAAGCTCTCGATCACGGTGTTGGCCAGCAGCTTCCTTGCCATTGTTTCCGCGGCATTTTTCGCGGCGGCGGGATCGGTCTCGGCGAGTTCCAGCTCGATCACCTTGCCGGCCCGGACCTCGCCCACGCCGCCGAAGCCGAGATGCGCGAGGGCCTGGCCAATCGCCTTGCCCTGCGGGTCCAGCACCCCGGGCTTCAGCATCACCGTGACGACAGCCTTCATCGAATGGCGAACTCCTGGCTGGAATTGGTCGAGGTGGCCGCGCCGCCACTCACTGCATGAGCTCCGTCGTCGTGTAGCGGTCGCTCATTGCATGAGCTCCGTCGTCGTGTAGCGGTCGCTCATTGCATGAGCTCCGGGCCCTTGATGTCCCGCACGCCCGCTTCCGGCAGGATGCCGAGGCGGCGGGCGACTTCCTGGTAGGCTTCCTCGACGCGGCCGAGGTCGCGGCGGAAACGGTCCTTGTCCATCTTCTCGTTCGTCTTGCTGTCCCACAGGCGGCAATTGTCCGGGGAGATCTCATCGGCGAGGACGATTCGCATCTCCTCGTTTTCCCAGAGCCGGCCGAACTCGACCTTGAAGTCGATCAGGCTGATGCCGACGCCGAGGAAAAGACCGGTCAGGAAGTCGTTGATCCGCAACGTCAGGGTGACGATGTCGTCCATGTCCGCGGGGTGCGCCCAGCCGAAGGCGGTGATGTGCTCCTCCGACACCATCGGGTCGTTCAGCGCGTCGTTCTTGTAGTAGTATTCGACGATCGAGCGCGGCAGGCGGGTGCCTTCCTGGATGCCCAGCCGCGCCGAGAGGCTGCCGGCCGCGACGTTGCGCACCACCACCTCGATCGGGATGATCTCGACCTCGCGGATGAGCTGCTCGCGCATGTTGAGCCGGCGGACGAAATGCGTGGGGATGCCGATCTCGGCGAGGCGCTGCATCAGGTATTCGCTGATGCGGTTGTTGAGCACGCCCTTGCCGGTGATCACGCCCTTTTTCTGGGCGTTGAAGGCGGTGGCGTCGTCCTTGAAGTACTGCACGAGCGTGCCGGGTTCCGGCCCCTCGAACAGGATCTTGGCTTTACCTTCGTAGAGTTGGCGGCGGCGGGCCATGGCGCGAATCCCTTGCGGCGCCGGGGGAGCACGGCGACTTTTGCTGCGCTGCCTATAGCAGCGGGGGCCGCCCCGCGCCATGGCGCATGCCATCGCCGATGCCATGCCGTGCGCGCGTGGGTGCGGTTGCGCGCGGCCAGGCGCGGCGCCATCGTCGGGCCACGAACCGGGGGATCGTCCATGGGCCTGTTGCCGTCGCCGGATGCCGAGGTGCTGCGGGAGCGCGCGCGGGCGCTGGCGCAGGGGAAGTTCGCGGCGCGGGCGGCGGAGTGGGACCGCACGGAGCAGTATTGCTGGGCCAACGTCACGGACCTGCTGGCCGCCGGCTTCATGGGCATGACCATCCCGCGCGAGTTCGGCGGCGGCGGGCGCAGCTTCCACGACGTGGCGCTGGTGGTGGAGGAGATCGCCAAGGCCTGCACGCTGACCGCGCGGGTGGTGGTGGAGGCCAACATGGGCGGCATCTCCGCCATCATGGAATACGGCAGCAAGCCGCAGCAGCGCCTCGCGGCCGGGCTGGTGCTGGCCGGCGACAAGCCCGCGATCTGCATCACCGAGCCCGAGGCCGGCAGTGCGGCGACCGGCATGACCACCCGCGCGGACCGGCGCGGCGACCGCTACGTGCTGAACGGGCGCAAGGTCTGGATCACCGGCGGCGGCGTTTCCAAGCTGCACCTGGTGTTCGCGCGCGTGTTCGACGCGCAGGGGCGCGAGGAGGGGATCGGCGGCTTCATGCTGGTGCGCGACCCGGCGAAGGGGCTGATGCCCGCCGGCTTTTCCGTGGTGCGGCGCGAGGCGACGATGGGGCTGCGCGGCATGCCGGAGGCGGAGCTCGCCTTCGAGGATGTGGACGTGCCGGAGGAGATGGCGCTGATGCCGCCGGAGGGGTTCCGCCGCGGCTTCGCGCGCCTGATGGACGCCTATAACAGCCAGCGTGTCGGCGCCGGAACGATCGCGATGGGGGTGGCTGCCGGCGCGCTGGAGCTCGCCGTGGACTACGCGAAGCGGCGGCGGCAATTCGGCCGGCCGATCGCGGAGTTCCAGGGCCTGCAATGGATGCTGGCGGACATGGACACGCAGGTCGCCGCCGCCCGCGCGCTGCTGCACCAGGCGGCATTGTCGCAGGGCAAGGGCGGGAAGTTTCCAGACCCGGTGCTGGCGGCGCGGGCAAAGCTGTTCGCCTCGGAGGCTGCGATCAAGGTCGTGAACGACGCGCTGCAGGTGTTCGGCGCGCGCGGCTACTCGCGCGACCTGCCGCTGGAGCGCATGGCGCGGGACGTGCGGATGTTCACCATCGGCGGCGGCACCGCGCAGGTGCTGCGCAACACGCTCGCCGCCGCCGTGCTGGGCATGAAGCTGCCGCAGACGCGCGACGGGTATCTGAACCGGGGGGCGGCGGAGTAGGGGGCGGCGAACGGGCCGGCGTATCGTTACGCCTGCGAGTGCTCGATCGCCGGCTTGGCCTTGTGCTTGTCGCGGCCGCGCCATTCCTCGAAGCGCTGCAGCACCACGTAGAAGGACGGGACGAACAGCACCGCGAGCACGGTGGAGGCGATCATGCCGCTGAAGACGCTGATGCCCAGCGACTTGCGCGCATTGGCACCCGCACCCGTCGCCAGCACCAGCGGCAGCACGCCGAGGATGAAGGCGAACGAGGTCATCAGGATCGGGCGGAACCGCGTGTGGGAGGCTTCCACCGCGGCATCCAGGATCGACACGCCCTGCATGCGGAGCTCGCGCGCGACCTCCACGATAAGGATGCCGTTCTTCGCCGAGAGCGCGATCAGCAGCATGAGCCCGATCTGCGTGTAGAGGTTGTTCGCCACGCCGAGCCAGCTCAGCGCCACCACCGGGCCGAGCAGCGCCAGCGGCACCGCGGAAAGCACGGCGACCGGCAGGATCCAGCTTTCGTACTGGCCGGCGAGGCAGAGATAGACCAGCAGCACCGAGAGCGCGAAGACGTAGTAGAGCTGGTTGCCCGTGATCTTCTCCTGGTAGGACATCGCGGTCCACTCATAGGTCACGTCGTTCGGCAGCACGCGCCTGGCGATCGCCTCCATCTCCGTCATCGCCTGGCCGGAGCTGTAGGCGGGCGCGGAACTGCCGACGATGGTGGACGAGGGATAGAGGTTGTAGAGCGTGATCAGCGAGGGGGCCACCTTCGGGCCGAGATGCGCCACCGCGCCGATCGGCACCATGTTCCCGTCCTGGCTGCGCACGTAGATGTTGAGCAGGTCCTCCGGCGTGAGGCGGAATTTCAAGTCCGCCTGCACGTAGACCTGCAGCGTGAGGCCGAATTTGTTGAACTGGTTGACGTAGGTGGAGCCGACATAGTCGGTGAGGGCGGCGAAGATGCTGCCCACCGATACGCGCAGCGTCTGCGCCCGCTCCCGGTCCACGGTCAGCGTCACCTGCGGCGCGTTCGGGTGGAAGGTGGTGATGACGTTGCGCAGCACCGGCGACTTGTTCGCCTCCTTCACCATCTCCTGCGTCAGCGCGTCCAGCTTCTGGTAGTCGAAGCTGCCGCCGAGCAGTTCGAGCTGCATCTGGAAGCCGCCGGAATTGCCGATGCCCTGGATCGCCGGCGGCGGCAGCACGTAGGCCTGCCCGTCCGGCAGCGAGGCGAGCGCCTTGCTGAGCCGCTCATAGATGCCGAGCAGGCCCTCGGCCTTGACCTTGTTGCGCTCCTCAAACGGCTTGAGCATGATCCACGCGGTGCCGGCGTTGGCGAGGTCCGCGCTGTTGTCGAGCAGCGACATGCCGGCGAGCGAGATCACCTGCTCCACGCCCGGGACCTTTTCCGCCACCTCCCGCACGTGATCCAGCGCGGCTGAGGTGCGCGAGAGGGAGGCGCCGTCCGGCAGCTGGGTCGCGACCATCAGGTAGCCCTGGTCGTCGATCGGGATGAAGGCGGTGGGCAGGCGCGAGAGCCCCCAGAACGCGCCGACCGTGAGCAGCAGGGCGATGATCACCATCGGCCCGCTCACATGCACCATGCGGCGGATGAGGGCGGCGTACCAGTGCTCCATCGGGTCGTAGAGCCGGTTGAAGCCGCGGTAGAAGAAGTTGCGCTTCTCCGGCGGGGTCGGCGCGCGCAGCCATTGCGCGCACTGCGTGGGCTTCAGCGTCGCGGCGTTGACGGCGCTGATCAGCGCGGTCGCGGCGATGACCAGCGCGAACTGCGCGAACATGTTGCCGGTGAGGCCGGGCACGAAGGCCGCGGGAATGAACACCGCCATCAGCACCAGGGTGATGCCGATGATGGGGCCGAACAGCTCGCCCATCGCCTTGATCGCGGAATCGTGGCCCGACATGCCGCGCTCGATGTATTTCGTCACCCCCTCGACGATGACGATGGCATCGTCCACCACGATGCCGATGGCGAGCACGATGCCGAACAGCGTCGAGAGGTTCACCGTGAAGCCGAGCGCGTCCATGGCGGCGAAGGCGCCGATGATGGTGACGGGCACCGTGGTCGCGGGCACCAGGGTCGCGCGGAAATTCTGCAGGAAGACGAGGATGACGACGAGGACGAGGATGCCGGCCTCATACAGCGTCTTGTAGACCTCGTTGATCGAATCCTTGACGAAGCCGGTGGTGTCGTAGGGAATCTCGTAGCTGATGCCGGCAGGAAAGCGCCTGGCGAGGCTCGCCATCGTGGCCTTGACTTCCTTGCCGACCTGCAACGAGTTCGAATCCGGTGTCTGGTAGATGGCGATGCCCGCGGCGGGCTTGCCGCGCAGGCGGAAATCCTGGGCGTAGGTCTGCGCCCCGAGTTCGATGCGCGCGACGTCGCTCAGGTGCAGCAGCCGGCCGCCCTGCGCCGTCTGGTCCTTGAGCACGATGTCGCCGAACTGCGACGGGTCGTTGAGGCGGGACTGGACGTCGATCGTGTACTGGAACTGGCTGCTCGCCGGCGCGGGCGGCATGCCCACCTGGCCGGCCGCGATGTTCTGGCTCTGCTGGCGGATCGCGTCGATGACGTCCTTCGGCACCAGGTCGTAGGAGCGCAGCTTCTCCGGATCGAGCCAGATGCGCATCGAATAGGTGCCGGCGCCGAACACCTTGACGCTGCCCACGCCGGGCAGGCGCGCCAGCACGTTGGTGAGGTTGATCGTCGCGTAGTTGCTCAGGAACAGGCTGTCGTACTTGCCGCTGGGCGAGTTGAGCGTGACGATCTGCAGGATCGCGGTGTTCTTCTTCTGCACGCTCACGCCCTGCGCCTGCACCGGGCCGGGGAGGGAGGCGAGTGCGATCTGCACGCGGTTCTGCACCAGCACCTGGTCGATATCGGGGTCGGTGCCGATGGCGAAGGTGACGTTGAGCGTGTAGGTGCCATCCGCGGCGCTGGTGCTCTGCATGTAGAGCATGCGGTCGGCGCCGTTGACCTGCTGCTCGATCGGCAGGGCCACCGTGTCGATCACCGTCTGGGCGCTGGCGCCGGGGTAGCGCGCGGTGACGGAGACCGTGGGCGGCACCACGTTCGGGTATTGCGAGACCGGCAGGCGCAGGATCGAGACGGCGCCGATCACCACCAGCACGATCGCCAGCACATTGGCGAGGACCGGATGCTCGATGAAGAACTTTGACATCGCGCCCGCCCTATGGGGTGGTGGGCGAAAGCTGCGGCACCACCTTCATGCCCGGCTGCAGCCGCCACAGCTCGCCCACCGCGATCCTGTCGCCCGGCTGCAGGCCGCTGGTGATGACGCGCAGCGAGCCCTCCAGCGCGCCGACCTGGACGTAACGCTGCCGTATCGTATCGGTGCTGTCCACCGCCAGCAGGTAGCGCCCGCCCTGGTCCTGCTGCAGCGCGCGGTCCGGCACCAGCAGCGCGCCCGCGATCTCCTTGCCCATCGGCACGCGCACGCGCACGAACATGCCGGGCACGAAGGTGCGGTCCGGGTTGGGCAGGATGCCGCGGATGGCGAGCGTGCCGGTCTGCGCGTCGATCGCCGGCGCCACGAAGTCCAGGTGGCCCTTGTGCGGGAAGCCGGTCTCGTTGGACAGCGCGACCTCGATCGGGATCTGCTGGATCTGCGCGAGCGTGAGGCGGCGCTGGTCGAGGTTGGCGCGCACCTGCAGCGCCTGCTGGGAGGAGATGCTGGCCTGCACGTAGATCGGGTCGAGCTGCGTGATCTCGGCCAGCGCCGCCTGCTGGCCGTTGCCGCCGACGACGTTGCCGACATCGATGAGGTGCTTGCCCATCAGCCCGTCGAACGGCGCGCGCACCTCGGTGTAGGAGAGATTGAGCTCGGCCAGCTGCACCTGCGCCTCGGCGTCGAGGATGTTGGCGTCCGCCTTCGCGCGCTCGAAGTTCCAGTGGTCCACGTCCACCTGCGTCGCGGCGTCGCGCTTGAGCAGGGCGGCGTAGCGCTTCGCCTCCGTGCTGGCGAAGACGAGTGCCGCCTGTTGCAGCTGGAGCTGGGCCTTCGCCTGCTGCAGCTGCGCCTTGTACTGGTCCTGCTGGATGACGAAGAGCAGCGTGCCCTGGCGCACCGGCGCGCCGTCCTGGAAGCGGATCTGCTCCAGCACGCCGGAGACGCGGGCAATCAGCTTCACCTGGTTCACCGGCGAGGCGTTGCCGGTGAGCACCATCGATTCGCTGACCGCCTCCGTCTTCGGCTCGACCACCGGGATGGTGGGCGGCGCGTTCTGCGCGCGGGCAAGTGGCGCCAGTGCCAGTACGAGTGCCAGTACCAGTGCCAGTGCCGGGGGCACCAGCGCGAGCGCGAGCGGGAGAAGGAGGATTCTGGGGCGAGGGAGCATCGGCGTCACCAGTTCGGTGGGCGGATATCGGGGCCGATATCGGCGGGGCCCGGCAGGCCCGGGGCCTGCTGCTGGGCGGGTTGCTGGCCTTGCGGATGGGCCTGGGCGGGCGCGGGCAGCAGGTCGCCCCAGTCCGTGCGCTTGCGCATCTCGTCGCGGGTCTTGGCGTCCACGAACTCGTCCCCTTTCCTGATCTGCCAGCCGCCGCCGAGCGCGCGGTAGAGATTGGCGAGGCTGGTCGCGTAGGTGCCCGACGCCGATACCAGGCTGCTCTGCGCCTGGTAGAGATTTTGTTCCGCGGTAAGAACGGTGGTGAAGTCGCGCGAGCCCAGCAGATACTGGTCCACCGCGACGCGCAGCGCGGAGGTGGCGGCTTCGACGGCGCGGCGCAGGATGATGACCTGCTGGTGCGTCTGCTCGTAGGCGGAGAGGTTGTCCTCCACCTCCTGCTGCGCCTTCAGCACCGTGTTCTTGTATTCCACCAGCAGCGTCTGCAGCGCCGCGTCCTGCACGCGCACGTTGTTGGTGATGCGGCCGTAATTCAGGATCGGCCAGGAGAAGGATGGGCCGAAGGAAAACTGGATGCCGTTGTTGGTGAAGGCGTCGTTCAGCCGGTTGCTCGCGGTGGTGCCGGCGATGACGCCGAAGAAGCCGCCGATGGAGAAGGCGGGGTAGAGATCGGCCTTGGCCATGCCGATCTGCTCGCTCTGCGCGGCGGCGGCGAGTTCCGCCTGGCGGATGTCCGGGCGGCGGCGCAGCAGGTCCGCGGGCATGCCGATCGCGACATTGCCCTGCGGTATCGGGATCAGGCGCGGGCCGGAGAGCAGCGCGTCGAGCGGGGCGGGCGGCATGCCGAGCAGCACGGCGAGCGCGTCCTTGCCCCGCTGCAGCTGCGCCGTGAGCTGCGGCAGGCTCGCCTCGGTCTGGGCCAGCACGTTCTCGGCCTGGAACACGTCGAGCTTGGTCGCGGTGCCGCCGGTGTAGCGGTCGCGCGCGATCTGCAGCGCCTTTTCCTGCTTGATGATGTTGTCGTGGGTGACCGCGACCTGCTGCTCGATGGTGCGGATGCCGATATAGGTGGTGGCGACGTCGCTCAGCAGCGTCACCAGCACGTCATCGTAGCTGGCGATGGAGGCGAGGTAGGACGCGTCCGCCGAGGTCACGCCGCGGCGGAACTTGCCCCAGAGATCGATCTCCCACGCGACCGAGGGGCCGAGCTGGAGGCGCCAGAAATTGCCAAGCGCATGGTCCGGAACCGCGGTCGGGCTCGCGTTGCTCGCCTGGTTGTAGGTGACGCTGCCGTCGAATTGCTGTGTCTGCGGATAGAAATTTCCCGCGGCGATGCCGAGCCTGGCGCGCGCCTCCAGCACCCGGGTGCCGGCCGAGAGCAGCGTGAGGTTGCGCTGGTAGGCGACCTCCTCCAGGTGGTCGAGCGTGGGGTCGCCGTAGATCTTCCACCAACTGGCGTCGTCGGCGGCGGAGGCGCGGACCGACGGGTCGCCCCACTCCTGCCAGCGCGCGGCGAGCGGGGCGTGCGGCTCGGTGAAGTCCGGCCCCACCTTGCAGCCGGCCAGCACCAGTGCCAGCAGCACCGCGAGCCAGGGCGTGGCGGAATGCGGTGTGGTGGAACGAGACGCGGCGGAACGGGGCGTGGCGGAACGGTGCGGCAGGCGGCTGCCAAGGCGTTGCCCGCTGGATGGGACCAGCCTCACAAGAAAATTCTCCGCCACCATGACGCTTCATGAGAAGTTGGTCATGAATCCCGGCCGAACGCAAGGCGGCGGAGCGGCCCTAGGACGCGCCGAAAACCCGGGCGAAAACGGCGTCCACGTGCCGCAGGTGCTGGGCCGCATTCATCGCCGCGTCCAGCACCGCGGGCGGCACGCGGGCGGCGATGGCGGGGTCCGCTTCCAGGTTCTCGCGGAAGGTCCTGCCCTGCCCGGTGCCGAGCCGGGTCCAGGTCGCCATCGCCTGGGACTGGACGATGCGGTACGCCTCCTCCCGCGAGAGGCCGGCGCGGGTGAGGGCGAGCAGCACCTCGCCGGAGTGCACCACGCCGCCGAGGCTCTCCAGGTTCGCCGCCATTCGTTCCGGATGGATGACGAGTTTCTCCATCATCCCGGCGAGGCGGACGAGCGCGAAGTCCAGCGTGGCCGTCGCGTCCGGCGCGATGCCGCGCTCGACGGAGGAGTGGCTGATGTCGCGCTCGTGCCACAGCGCCACGTTTTCCAGCGCCGGAACCGCCGCCGAGCGCACCAGGCGCGCCAGGCCCGCGAGGTTCTCCGACAGCACCGGGTTGCGCTTGTGCGGCATCGCGGAGCTGCCCTTCTGGCCGGGATGGAAGAACTCCTCCGCCTCGCGCACCTCGCTGCGCTGCAGATGCCGCACCTCGGTCGCCAGCCGCTCGATGCCGCTCGCGATCACGGCGAGCGCGCAGAAGAACGCCGCGTGCCGGTCGCGCGGGATCACCTGTGTCGAGACCGTTTCGACGGCGAGACCAAGCTTCTCCGCCACGTATTGTTCCACACGCGGATCGAGATGCGCGTAGGTGCCGACGGCACCCGAGATCGCCGCGACCGCGATCTCCGCCCGCGCCGCCTCCAGGCGGCGGCGGTTGCGCGCAAACTCCGCGTAGTGGCCGGCGAGCTTGAGGCCGAAGCTGGTGGGCTCGGCATGGATGCCGTGGCTGCGCCCGATGGTGAGCGTGTGCTTGTGCTCGATGGCGCGGCGCCTGAGTGCCGCGAGCACCGCGTCGATATCCGCGAGCAGCAGGTCCGCGGCCTGCGTCAGCTGGACGGAGAGGCAGGTGTCGAGCACGTCGCTCGATGTCATGCCGAGATGCACGAAGCGCGCATCCTCGCCGATCGCCTCCGCGAGCCAGGTGAGGAAGGCAATCACGTCGTGGCGCGTCTCCCGCTCGATCGCGTCGATCCGCTCGATGTCCGCGGGGCCGATGGCAGCGAGCTTCGCGCCACCCTTGCCGCGGATGTTGCGGGCCGATTCGGCGGGGATGGCGCCAAGCTGCGCCATCGCCTCGGCGGCCAGCGCCTCGATCTCGAACCAGATGCGGTAGCGGTTCTCGGGGGCCCAGATGGCGGACATCGGCTCGCGGGTGTATCGGGGAATCATGCTGCCTCGCACATTCTCCCCGGGCTGTAATTGGCGCCGGGGTTCCTGACAAGATGACGGTCTATCACGACCTCGCGGCGCTGGCGCAGGTGCTGTTCGTGGACCTGGTCCTCGCCGGGGACAACGCCGTGGTGGTGGGGCTCGCGGTGGCGGGCCTGCCGGTGGCGCACCGGCGCCGCGCGATCCTGCTCGGCATCGGTGCCGCGACGGGGATGCGCATCGCCATGGGCGCGGTGGCGCTGCAACTGCTCGCGATCGTCGGGCTGCTGCTCGCCGGCGGGCTGCTGCTGCTGTGGGTGGCGTGGAAGATGGCGCGGGAACTGCGCGGGCATGGCGGCGGGGCCTCCGTGCTGGCGCCGAAGACGCTGCGGGCGGCGGTGTGGCAGATCCTGATCGCCGACCTCTCGATGAGCCTGGACAACGTGCTGGCGGTGGCCGGCGCCGCGCAGGGGCGGCTCTGGGTGCTGGTGACGGGGCTCGCGGTTTCGGTGGTGCTGATGGGTGTCGCCGCGAGCCTCATCGCGCGCATGCTCAGCCGCTATCGCTGGCTCGGCTGGGTGGGGCTGCTGGTGGTGCTGCAGATCGCGCTCAAGCTGATCTGGGACGGCGCCTGGCAGGTCGCCCGGCACGTCGGCTGAGGCGGTTCATTCCAGCCCCGCCGCGCGGCGTGCCTGCGCCAGCTCCGCCTCGTCCCAGATGCCGATGACGATGCCCTGGCGCAGCTGCACGCCGTTCGCGTAGGCGGCGATCCTGCTGTCCGGCGTGGTGATGCGGTTGTGGTCGGTGAGCGCCCAGTCCAGCAGCGCGGCCGTGAGGCGCTGGCGGGTTTCCTCCTGCGCGGGGTCGGCGCCAAGATCGTGGAACTCGTCGGGGTCCGTTGCGAGATCGTACAGGATCGGCCGGTAGCCCGTCGCGTGGATCAGCTTGAAGCGCTCGTCGCGGACCATGAACAGGCGGCAAGCGGGGATGGGCTGCGCGAGGGCGAGGCGCGCCTCCAGCATCGAGTAGTCGTATTCGCTGACCGCATACCGCCGCCACGGGATTTCCTCGCCGCGCAGCAGCGGCAGCAGCGAGCGGCCCTCCACCACATGGCGCGGCGGTTCGCCGCCGGCGGCCTCGATGAAGCTGGGGACGAGGTCGATGGCTTCCACCAGCCTGTCGCAGGTGGTGCCGCGCGTGGCGTCCGCCTCCGGCCGCGGGTCCGCGATGATGAGCGGCACGCGGACGGTGCATTCATGGAAGAAATCCTTCTCCCCCATCCAGTGGTCGCCGAGATAGTCGCCGTGGTCGGAGGTGAAGACGACGATGGTGTTGCCGGCGAGGCCGCGCTCGTCGAGGAAGCGGAACAGCACGCCCATCTGGTCGTCGATCTGCTTGATGAGGCCCATGTAGGCGGGGATGACACGCTCGCGCACCTCGTCGCGGGAGAAATTGCGGCCGACGCGCATGCCCATGAAGGCGCCGCGGACGGGGTGCGGATTTTCGCGCTCCGCCGCGCTGCGATGGGCGGGGAGGATGTCCTGCCTGCCGTACATCGCGTGGTAGGGCGCGGGCGCGATATAGGGCCAGTGCGGCTTGATGTAGGAGAGATGGACGCACCAGGGGGCATCGCCCGCCTGTGCAATGAACTCCATCGCGCGGCGTGTCATGTACGGGGTTTCGGAATCCTCCTCCGCCACGCGCGCCGGCTTGTCGGCGTGGACCAGCAGCCAGCCGTTCTGCAATGAGCCGTCCTCCGCCTCGCCGGAATTGGCCCAGTGCTCCCACGGGTTCGCGCCGGGATAGCCGCGCTCGTTGAGCCAGGCGTCGTAGCGGGGGCGCGGCTTCGAGGGGTCCGGGTGCAGCCCGTCGTCGCGCTCGAACGGCTCGAAGCCGGTTTCGGCGGCGAGCACGCCGATGGTGGATTCCGGATCGATGCCGAGGCGTTCCATTCCCTCCGTGTCCGCCTGCATGTGCGTCTTGCCGACGAGGACGGCGCGCATGCCCAGTTTGCGCAGATGATCACCCAGCGTCGGCTCGCCGATGCGCAGGGGGAAGCGGTTCCAGTTGGAGCCGTGGCTGCGCATGTACCGCCCGGTGTAGAAGCTCATGCGCGAGGGGCCGCAGACCGGGGACTGCACGTAGGCGCGGTCGAACCGCACGCCGCGTTTCGCCAGCGCATCGATGTTGGGTGTGTGCAGGTGCGGGTGGCCGTAGCAGGAGAGATAGTCCCAGCGCAGCTGGTCGCACATGATGAAGAGGATGTTGGGCGTCGGCACGTTCCCCTCCCGTGCTCAGCGCCTGATCCGGGCGGGGGCGGCGCGGTGCCGGGCCATGCTCACAGGAATCCCTCCCGCTTGAAGCTGAGGTGCTTGCCGTTGCCGACGATGATGTGGTCGTGGATCGTGATCTCGAGCGCCTTCGCCGCCTCCCTGATCGCCTGGGTCATTTCGATGTCGGCACGCGACGGCGAGGGGTCGCCGCTCGGGTGGTTGTGGGCGAGGATCATCGCGGTCGCACCGAGCTCCAGCGCGCGGCGCACCACTTCGCGCGGATAGACCGGCGTGTGATTCACCGTGCCGCGCGCCTGCGCCTCGTCCGCGATCAGGCGGTTGCGGGTGTCGAGGAACAGCACGCGGAACTGCTCGATCGGCTCGCGGGCGATGGCGGCCTGGAGGTAGTCCATCAGCCGCTCCCAGTTGTTCAGCACCGGCGCGTCCTTCACCTCCGCGTGCGCCAGGCGCAGTGCCGCGGCATGCACCAGCTTGAGCGTCGCCGCCGCGGACTCGCCGATGCCCCTGACCGCCACCAGTTCCTGCTCGGGTGCCGCGATCACGTTGGCGAAGCTGCCGAAACGATTGAGCAACGCCTTCGCGAGAGGCTTGGTGTCGATCCGCGGCAGGCCGATGTAGAGCACCATTTCCAGCAGCTCGTAGTCGGCGAGGGCGGCGGGGCCGGCGCGCAGCAGGCGCTCGCGCATGCGCGCACGGTGCTCGGCCGTCGCACTCGCCGGCTCCTCGCGCTGCCGGCCGCGCCGGGACTGGGCTTGGGAGTCGGACCCGGATTGGGCTTGGGGTTGGGGCAGAAGGTCGCCCTGGTCCGCGGATTGCGTCATGCTGGAAGCCTGCCACGCGGACCAAACGGTTGGAAGCGCGGGGCGGTTGGAAGCGTGGGGCGGCTGGAAGCGCGGGGCGGCTGGAAGCGCGGGGCGGCTGGAAGCGCGG
Source organism: uncultured Pseudomonadota bacterium (assembly GCA_963764465.1). Lineage (GTDB taxonomy): Bacteria > Pseudomonadota > Alphaproteobacteria > Acetobacterales > Acetobacteraceae > JAJXXT01. Next base: position 241,435 of record CAVXSO010000003.1, read on the forward strand.
GGCGGGTGGCAAAGGGAACGCGGGAGGCGAAAATGGAGCCGGTGCTGCACGGCTACCGCTACAGCGTCTACGCCTGGATCGCGCGGCTGGTGCTGCGCGAGAAGGGGGTGGCGCATGGCTGGCGGGAGGTCGATCCGTTCTCGCCCGACGTGCCGGACCAGTACCGCGCGCTGCACCCGTTCGGCCGCGTGCCGGTGCTCGTGCATCCTGATCCGGAACGGGGGGATTTCGTGCTCTACGAGACCTGCGCCATCGCCCGCTACGTGGACGAGGCGTTCGCCGGCCCCGCGCTGCAGCCGCGGGCCGCGCAGGGGCGGGCGCGGATGCAGCAGGTGGTCTCCATCGCCGACAGCTACGCCTACCGGCCGCTGGTGCGCCAGGTGTTCGCGCACCGCGTGTTCCGCCCGCGCCTGGGGCGGGAGGCCGACGCGGCGGAGATCGCGGCCGGGCTCGCCGCCGCGCGCACCGTGCTGGGCGCGCTGGACCGGCTGGTGGAGAAACCCGGCACCGGGCCATGGAGCCCGACGCTCGCGGACCTGCACCTGGCACCGATGCTCGGCTACTTCGCCGCAGCCCCGGAGGGTCGCGCGATGCTGGAGACCCATCCGCGCCTCGCCGCCTGGTTCGGCGCGATGGCGGCGCGGGACGCCTATCGCGAGACGGAGCCGGGGCTGCCGTGATCGGGGATCGTCCCCAAACCCTCGATCGTCCCCAAACCCTCGATCGTCCCCAAACCCTCGATCGTCCCCAAACCCTCGATCGTCCAGGGCGCGAGCGCCGCGCGCCAGGCAGCGGTGAAGGGAATGGCGCGGCGGGTTTCGGTGGACATCATCGCGATCACCGTGGCCGCGCGCGCCGTTTCGGTCTCGCCGACAAGCACGCGCTGGTTGAGGCGCGCGGATTTGTTGCCGATGTGGCTGACCCAGGTCTCGATCGTCACCTCGCCGGGCCAGGTCATCTCGCGCAGGAAATCGAGCTCCAGGCGCACCAGCACCACGGTGTGGCCGGCGGCGGCGTCGAGCAGCCCGGCCTCGCGCGCGAGCTCCGAGCGGCCTGCCTCCAGCATCACGGCATAGACCGCGTTGTTGACGTGGCCGAGCGCGTCGGTGTCGCAGAAGCGCAGGACCTGCCGGGTGACGTGGGGCCGGGTGACGTGGGGGCGGGTGACGCGAGGAGACGGCAAGGGATGCTTCAGACCTCGGGATAGGGCGGCTTGTCGGCGCCGGTGGGGGAGAGGGTGAAGATCTCCACGCCCGTCTCGGTCACGCCCACCATGTGCTCGAACTGCGCCGAGAGCGAGCGGTCGCGCGTCACCGCGGTCCAGCCGTCGTCCAGCACCTTCACCTCCGGGCGGCCGGCGTTCACCATCGGCTCGACGGTGAAGAACATGCCGGGCTTGAGCACCGGGCCCTCGCCTTGGTTGCCGTAGTGCAGCACGTTGGGCGGCGCGTGGAAGCGCTTGCCGATGCCGTGGCCCACGAAGTCGCGCACCACGCTGAAACGGTTGCGCTCCACGTAGCTCTGGATCGCGTGGCCGATGTCGCCGAACGTGCTGCCGGGCTTGATCACCGCGATGCCGCGCAGCATCGCCTCGTACGTCACGTCGATGAGGTTGCGCGCCTTCGTGGAGGGCGGGCCGGCGCAGTACATGCGGCTGGAATCGCCGTGCCAGCCATCGAGGATGACGGTGACGTCGATGTTGATGATGTCGCCGCTGTCGAGCTTCCGCTCGCCGGGGATGCCGTGGCAGACGACGTGGTTGATCGAGGTGCAGATGGATTTGGGAAAGCCGCGATAGTTCAGCGGCGCCGGCACCGCGCCGTTCGCCAGGATGAAGTCGTGGCACAGCTCATCCAGCCTGGCGGTGGTGACGCCGGGGGCGACGTGTTCGGCGATCATGTCCAGCGTGCGCGCCGCGAGCTGGCCGGCCGCGCGCATGGGCGGGAAATCCTCCGGCCCGTGGATCGGGATTCGCCTCGTCTCGGTCTGGCCGTCCATCATCCTGCTCCGCGCGGCGCCATCGGGGCCCGCGAAAAATGGCAACATGCGCATCTGGCCGCGCCTGTGCAAGGCTGCGGGTGGCGGCAGCCTTGCCGGGGAAGGGCAACTCAGCGCAGGGCGCGCGTCTCTGTCTCGTTGACCGAGAAATCCGCGTTCACCGCGACACCGTAGATCTCCCGCGCGGCCTGGGCGGACAGCACGCCGTCGCGCACGTCCGCCGCGACCTCCGCCGCGGGGCGGGCGCGCGGGTCGCCATAGCCGCCGCCGCCGGGCAACAGCAGCAGCAGCCGCTCGCCGTCCGGGATGATCTGGAAGCCCTTGGTGCGCAGCGCGGCACCCGTGGCCAGCCGCACGCCGCCGGCCGCCCCCTCGCTGCCGCCGGCACGGCCCTTCGCCGGGTGGCCGACACGGTCGAAGATGGCGTTGACCGCGAATTCCAGCTCGCCCTTGGTGCCGATCTCCATGACCTGGCCGAGCCCGCCGCGATGCCGCCCCGGCCCCGCCGAGTCCGGCCGCAGCTCCTTCTGCCAGAACACGACCGGCGCCACGTTCTCCGTCGCCTCCACCGGCATGGTGCGCACGCCGGAGGGAAACGCCGTGCCATCCAGCCCGTTGCGCCGCGCCGTCGCACCGGTGCCGCCGGAGTTGAAGGTGATGACCTCGAAATCCTCCAGCACCGGCCGGTTGCCGCGGGCATGGCCGGAAACCCCGGCGCCGCCGCGCAACGGCGGGTTCCACAGGCAGGAGGAGCCCTCGGCCGCCACACGCTCCGGCACCGCCTGGAACAGGCAGCCCATCATCAAGTCCGGCAGCAACTGGCCCACCACGTGGCGGACGGAGACAGGGTAGGGGCGCGGCGCGTTGAGGATGCAGCCCTCGGGGATCGTCATGCGGAACGGTGCGAGGGAGGCCCAGTTGTTGGGGATCTGCGGCGCCACCACGACCTTGATGCCGAAGCTGGCATAGGCGCGGCAATAGGCGGCGGGGACGTTGATGCCCCGGCCCGAGAGCCCGGAGGTGCCGGCGAAATCGACCTCGATCGTCTTCTCGCCCACGCGCATGGAGGCCGCGAGGCGCACCGGCTCGTCGTAGCCGTCCGACCAGATGTCCCCCGAATAGGTGCCGGAGGGGATGGCGGCGATGGCTTCCTCCGTCGCGCGCAGGGAACTGGCGAAGATGAACTCGGCCAGGCCCTCGATGCCCCCCCCTTCAACGTTGGCGAGGTCGAACTCGTCGAGCATCTCGGCGAGGCGGCGCGCGCCGGTGTCGTTGCAGGCGCAGAGCGAATAGACGTCGCCCTCCAGCTCCACCGGCAGGCGGGAGCCGGCGCGGATGAAGTCGAAGAACGTCTCGTTCGCGCGGCCCTCGCTGAAGCACTTCACGATGGGGATGTAGAGCCCTTCCTCGAACACGGAGCGGCCCTCCGGCCCCATGCCGAGCCCGCCGACGTCGATCACATGCGCGGTGTTGGCGAACAGGCCGACCATCCTGCCGCGATGGAAGGCGGGGGTGACGACGGTGAGGTCGTGCAGGTGCCCGGTGCCGAGCCAGGGGTCGTTGGTGATGTAGTGGTCGCCGGGGCGCATCGTCGCGGCGGGGAATTTGGCGAGGAAATGGCCCACGCTCTCCATCATGGAGTTGACGTGGCCGGGCGTGCCGGTGACGGCCTGGGCGAGCATGCGGCCCTTGAGGTCGAAGATGCCGGCGGAGAGGTCGCCCGCCTCGCGCACCGTGGTGGAGAAGGCGGTGCGGATCATCGTCTGCGCCTGTTCCTCGACGACGGCGATGAGGCGGTTCCACATCACCTGCTGGCGGATGGCGGCGAGCGCGTTCCCGTTCGTGCTCATGGCGTCAGGATTCCCGTGTCAGGAGGATCGAGCGGTCGGGCTGGAGCATGGCGCTCCAGCCCGGGCCGACGAGGGTGGAGGTTTCGTCCTCCGCGATGATGGCGGGGCCGGAGAGCGGCGCACCCGTTTCGAGGGCGGCACGATCGACCACGCGCCACGCGGCGATGGTGCCCCTCGCGGTATCGCGCACCTGCTGCGTGCGTGGGGCGGAGGCGGTGCGCGCCTGCTCGGGCATCTCCGGCCCCGGCGTCGGCTCGGTCGCCACGCGCACGGCGAAGCTCATGATCTCGACATCGGAACCAGGCACCGGCCGGTCGTAGAAGCGCGCGTAGGCGGTGTCGTAGTCGTGGCGCAGCCGGTCCACATCCGCCTGGGAGAGCGGCCAGCGCGGCAGGGCCACGGGGATTTCGTGCCCCTGGCCGACATAGCGCATGTAGGCGATGCCGTTGGTGCTCGTCTTGCGGCCAAAGCTGCCGGCGGCCACGAGTTCCGCGGCTTCGCGCTCCATCGCGGCGAGCAGCGCGTTGACCGCTTCGCGATCGAAACGGCCGAGGCGCTGGTAGAGGCTGCGGACAACCTCGTAGGCAATCGGCGCGCGCAGAAACCCGATGGCGCTGCCCACGCCCGCACCCGCCGGCACCAGCACGCGGCGGATGCCGAGTTTCTCGGCGACGCGATAGCCGTGCACCGGCCCGCCGCCGCCGAAGGCGATCAGCGTGCGGCCATCCTGCGTGGCGCCGGATTCCACGGCGTGCACGCGCGCGGCGTTGGCCATGTTCTCGTCCACCATCTCCACCACGCCGAGGGCGGCCATGCCGGCATCGAGCCCGAGCGGCTTGCCGATATCGGCGGCAAGCGCGGCCGCGGCGGCCTTCGCGTCCAGCGTCATCGTGCCGCCCGCGAAACGGTCCGGGTCGTAGCGGCCGAGCATGAGGTTGGCGTCCGTCACCGCGGGGTGCGTGCCGCCGCGCCCGTAGCAGGCGGGGCCGGGGTCGGCGCCCGCGCTCTGCGGCCCCACCGCGATGCGGCCGAGCGCATCGACGCTGGCCAGGCTGCCGCCGCCCGCGCCGATCTCCACCATCTCGATCACGGGGATGCGCAGCGGCAGGCCGGAGCCCTTGCGGAACCGGCCGACGCGCGCGACCTCGAAGCTGCGCGAGGTGTGCGGCGCGAAATCGTCGATGAGGCAGATCTTCGCCGTGGTGCCGCCCATGTCGAAGGAGAGCACGCGGTCGAGCCCGCCGGCGCGCGCGATGTCGGCGGCGAACAGCGCGCCACCGGCGGGGCCGCTTTCCACCAGGCGGATGGGAAAGCGCCGCGCGGTTTCAAGCGTGGTGAGCCCGCCGCCGGAGAGCATGAGAAAGACGGGTGCGGCGAGCCCCATGTCGCGCAGCGCGCCCTCCAGCCGGCCGAGATAGCGGTCCATCAGCGGCTGGACATAGGCGTTGGCGACGGTGGTGGAAAACCGCTCCCACTCGCGCATCTCGGGCGAGACCTCGCAGGCGAGCGAGACCGGAATATCCGCCAGCACGCCGCGCACGATCTCCCGCGCGCGCTGCTCGTGGGCGGGGTTGACGAAGCCGTGCAGGAACCCGATGGCGATGCTCTCCGCCCCGTCGTCGCGGAGGGTTTGCGCGGCGGCGGCGACGGCCTTTTCGTCGAGCGGCAGCAGCACGTGGCCTTCGTTGTCGAGCCGTTCCGGAATGCCGAGGCGCCTGTGCCGCGCCACCAGCGGCTCCGGCAGGATGATGTCGAGATCGTACTGGTCGTACCGGCTCTCGTTGCCCAGCGCCAGCACGTCGCGGAAGCCCGCCGTGGTGATGAAGCCGGTGCGGGCACCCCGCCGCTCGATGATGGCGTTGGTGGCGAGCGTGGTGCCGTGGATCACGAGCGCGATGTCGGCCGGCGCCATCCCCGCCTCGCGCAGGATGGCGGCGATGCCGGCGAGCACGCCCGCCTCCGGCGCGTGCGGGGTGGTGAGCACCTTGGCGGTCCAGCGGCGCCGCGGCGTTTCCAGGGCGAGGTCGGTGAAGGTGCCGCCGATATCGACGGCGAGACGGGCGGCGAGGCGGGCGTTGGCGGTCATCCCCGGAAACTGCCGCGCGCACCCAGCGGTGGCAAGGCGGGCCGCCGGCAACCCAGGGTTTCCCCGCCGCGGGCGGTGCGCCATCATGGCGCAACAATCACGGGAGCGCCCGCATGACCAAGCACGTCCTCGCCGTCACCCGCCGCCTTCCGCCCGCCATCGAGGCGCGCGCGGCCGAGGAGTTCACCGCGCGGCTTTCGCCGGCGGACGCCCCCGTTTCGGCAGCCGATATCCAGCGCATGTGCCAGGGCGCGGACGCGCTGCTCTGCTGCCCCGCCGAGAAGCTCGATGGCGGCATCATCGCGGCGCTGCCGGAGAGCGTGCGGGTGATCGGCACGTTCAGCGTCGGCTTCGACCATATCGACCTGTCGGCGGCGAAGACGCGCGGCATCCCGGTGGTCAACACGCCGGACGTGCTGAGCGTGGCGACGGCGGAGTGCGCGATGCTGCTGATCCTCGCCGCCGCGCGGCGCGCGGGCGAGGGCGAGCGGATGGTGCGCGCGCGCCGCTGGACCGGCTGGGCGCCGACGCAGCTCATCGGCACGCAGGTCTCGGGCAAGCGGCTCGGCATCTTCGGCATGGGCCGCATCGGGCGGGAACTGGCGAAGATGGGGCGCGGCTTCGGGATGGAGGTGCACTACCACGACATCGCGCGCCTGCCGCCGCAGCTGGAACAGGGCGCGACGTTCCACGCCAGCGACGAGACGTTCCTGCCGGTCTGCGACGTGCTCTCGCTCAACGCGCCGGGGGGCGATGCCACGCGCCGGTGGCTGAACGCGGAACGCATCGCGAAGCTGCCGGTGGGTGCCGTGGTCGCCAACGCCGCGCGCGGCACGCTGGTCGATGACGGCGCGCTGATCGCGGCGCTGCGCGGCGGCCACCTCGCGGCGGCGGGGCTCGATGTCTATGACGGCGAGCCGAAGATGCACGAGGGCTATCTCGGGCTCGAGAACGTGGTGCTGCTGCCGCACCTGGGCAGCGCCACGGCTTCCACGCGCGACGCGATGGGCAACCTGGTGCTGGACGGCATCGCCGCCGTGCTGGCGGGGACGACGCCCCGCAACCTGGTGGCCGTGAGGGACGGGTTCCCTGGGAGCGGGGCGGCGGCGCCGTCCCGTCAGGCGGGCATGCCGGGCGGTGGGTCGCAGGGCACGGTGCTGAACTTCGCCGGCGTGTTCACTTCCAGGATTTCGAGGTCCGTGGAGGTGCCCACCTCGTTGTGGCGGGTGCCGCCGGGGATCATCATGGAATCGCCCTGCTTCAGCCGCACGGTGCGCCCGTCCTCGAAGGCGAGGTCCACCCAGCCCTTGAGGACGTGGATGAACTGCTGCTGGCAGACGTGATAGTGCCAGCCGGTCGGCGAGGTGAGCCCTTTGTCCGAGCGCATGATCTGCGCCTTCATCGCCCCGTTGGAGGCGTCCGCGACGCCGAGATCGACATAGCTGAAGAACTCCCGGCGCCCGGGAATGATCTTCGGCGCGTCGGCGGTCGCGATGGCGATTGTCTGCGCCGGAACGATGGTGTCGTTCATGGTGTGCTTCCTCCCGCGTGTTGGCGCGAGCGCGGAGGCAAGCACGCGCCGGAGAGCGGAGTCAAAGCAAAGTTCCTGGCGGCCGTGTCTCAGTTTCAATCTGATGGTCGGAGACCCGAGACGAGCAGGATATGAAGATCCTGCCAAACGATCTTGCGTGTCCAAGGAGAAGCCGTTCGTCAGTCTAGTAAAGCCGCGCATGTGCACCCGCATCGTGGGGTTCTGGCGCTCGACATGCGAGGTCGAGACATGGGCGGGATCACGACGCACCTCGACGCGCATCTTGCGGGCGCCGGTGCGGGCCGTCCCCGCGCCGGTAGCGCGCGCGGCCCTGGCGGCGCCGCCGTGGCTTGCGGCCGTGTAAGGCGGCGACGCCTTGCCCGGGCGCGCCGCGCTGGGCATAACGAACTGGTTCCAGCGCGGAAGGATGCACGGGCATGCGGCTTGCGGTGCTGAAGGAGCAGGCGGGCGAGCCACGGGTCGCCGCGACGCCTGAAACCGTCAAGAAACTCAAGGCTTTGGGACTGGATGTCGTGGTCCAGGCGGGGGCCGGCCTGCACGCCGCCATCGCCGACGCCGATTACGCCGCGGCCGGGGCCGAGGTCGCGCCGGACATGGAGTCGGCCGTCGCCGGTGCGGCCATCGTGTTCGCCGTCCGCCCGCCGCACGTCGCCGCGCTGCCGCGCGGCTCGACGCTGGTGTGCATCGCCGGCGCGCATGCCGACCCGTCGCTGATCCCGGCGCTGCAGGCGGCCGGCGTCGATTGCGTGGCGATGGAACTGCTGCCGCGCATCACCCGCGCGCAGTCGATGGACGTGCTTTCCAGCCAGGCGAACCTCGCCGGCTACCGCGCCGTGATCGAGGCGGCGGGCGCGTTCGACCGTGGCTTCCCGATGATGATGACCGCGGCCGGCACGGTGCCGCCGGCACGCGTGTTCGTCATCGGCGCGGGGGTGGCGGGCCTGCAGGCGATCGCGACGGCGCGCCGCCTCGGCGCCATCGTCTCCGCGACCGACGTGCGCCCCGCGGCGAAGGAGGAAATCCGCTCGCTCGGTGCCAGCTATGTCGGCGTGGACGACGCGGAGAGCGCCACCCAGACCGGCGCCTATGCGCGCGAGATGAGCGAGGCGTTCCGCGCCAAGCAGGCGGAGCTGATGGCCGCAACCGTCGCCAAGAACGACATCGTCATCTGCACCGCGCTGGTGATGGGCCGCCGCGCACCCGTCATTGTCACGGAGGCGATGGTGGCGGCGATGAAGCCGGGCAGCGTCGTCGTGGACCTCGCGGCGGAAGCCGGCGGCAACTGTGCCGCGACGGTGCCGGGGCAGGTGACGGTGACGGCGAACGGCGTGAAGGTGCTGGGCTACACCAACTGGCCCGGGCGCATCGCGGTTGCCGCGAGCAGCCTCTACGCGCGCAACCTGCTCACCTTCCTCACCACGTTCTGGGACAAGAACGACGGCCGCCACGTGCTGCCGGAGGACGACGACATCGTGAAGGGCGTGCTGCTGACGCGCGGCAACGAAGTGGTGCACCCGAGTTTCCAGCCGGCCCCCCAACAGCCACCCCCACCAGGCCCGGGCCTGAGCGCGGAGAGAGCGACATGAACCCCAACGAACTCGCGGAAAAGGCGCACGAGATCGCGGAGAGCGCCAACCAGCTTGCCGCGAAGCTGCACGCGCTCTCCGCCGCGGCGGCGCCGGTGGCGGAGGCGGTGAACCCGTTCGTCTTCCTGCTGGCCATTTTCCTGATGGCCTGCTTCGTCGGCTACTACGTGGTGTGGAACGTGACGCCGGCGTTGCACTCGCCGCTGATGGCGGTGACCAACGGCATTTCCTCCGTCATCATCGTCGGCGCCATCCTGGCCGTCGGGCACGCCACCTCCTGGTGGGCGATGCTGTTCGGTTTCATCGCGGTGACGCTCGCCTCCGTCAACATCTTCGGCGGCTTCCTCGTCACCCAGCGAATGCTCGCGATGTTCAAGAAGAAAGAGAAGTGAGGCCAGCATGTCGGCAAGCCTGACCTCGCTGCTCTACCTTATCGCGGCGGTTCTGTTCATCCTCGCGCTGCGCGGCCTCTCGCACCCCGAGACGTCGCGGCGCGGCAACCTCATGGGCATGTCCGGCATGGCGGTGGCGATCCTCGCCACGCTCGCGCATTCCGGCATGCACCCCGTGGGCTACCTGCTGATCGTGGTGGGCATCGGCATCGGCGGCAGCGTCGGCGCGTTCATCGCCAGGCGCATCGCGATGACGGCGCTGCCGCAGCTTGTGGCCGCGTTCCACTCGCTGGTGGGGCTCGCGGCGGTGTTTGTCGCGGCGGCGGCGCTGAATGCGCCGGAGGCGTTCGGCATCGGCACGCCGGGGCATCTCTTCCTCGAAAGCCTGATCGAGATGTCGATCGGGCTCGCGATCGGCGCCATCACCTTCTCCGGCTCGATCATCGCGTTCGCCAAGCTGCAAGGCATCATGAAGGGCAACCCGATCACCTTCATGGGCCAGCACAAGCTGAACGCGGCGCTCGGTGCCACGCTCGCGGTGCTGGTGGTGCTGTTCGTGGTGACGGGCTGGCAGTTCGTGTTCTGGATCATCGCGCTGCTCGCCATCGCGCTCGGGTTCCTGCTGATCATCCCGATCGGCGGGGCGGACATGCCGGTGGTGATCTCGATGCTGAACAGCTACTCCGGCTGGGCGGCCTGCGGCATCGGCTTCACCATCCAGAACCTGGCGCTGATCATCACCGGCGCGCTGGTCGGTGCCTCCGGCGCGATCCTGTCGTACATCATGTGCAAGGGGATGAACCGCAGCATCTTCAACGTGCTGCTGGGTGGTTTCGGGACCGAATCGGGTTCCGGCCCCGCCGCCGGCCCGCAGGGGGACCGCACGGTGCGCTCCGGTGCGGCGGAGGATGCGGCCTTCATCATGAAGAACGCGTCGAAGGTGATCGTGGTGCCGGGCTATGGCATGGCGGTGGCGCAGGCGCAGCACGCGCTGCGCGAGATGGCGGACCAGCTGAAGGCCGAGGGCGTGGAGGTGAAATACGCGATCCACCCCGTCGCCGGGCGCATGCCCGGGCACATGAACGTGCTGCTCGCGGAGGCGAACGTGCCGTATGACGAGGTGTTCGAGCTCGAGGAGATCAACTCGGAGTTCAGCACCGCGGACGTGGTCTATGTCATCGGCGCCAACGACGTGACCAACCCCGCCGCCAAGACCGACAAGACGAGCCCGATCTACGGCATGCCGATCCTGGAGGTGGACAAGGCGACGACGGTGCTGTTCGTGAAGCGCTCCATGGCCTCGGGCTATGCCGGCGTGGAGAACGAACTGTTCTTCCGCCCGAACACGATGATGCTGTTCGGGGATGCGAAGAAGATGACCGAGGATATCGTGAAGTCGCTGGGGTAGGGGGCGGGGTATAGCGGTATCCGGCTCGCCTCTCAGCCCTCGCAGCATTGCTTCCATCGTCGCGGGATGCGATCGGCGGTCATGAGCGCAACAATTTTTGTGCCGCTTCTGAACGAGGGGACCGACGTGTGGCGACCGGTTGCGGTCGTACCGTTCGGAGAAAACATTTATCGCATCCTGGGGGTGATGCCCGAGGACGAAGAATGGGCGTTCCGCCCTGGCAATATCGTGATCGGGCGCACCAGATTGCTCGGGGGTGAGGAAACGGTCGTCGCCGAGGAGCGGATCAAGTCAGCGGAGTTCACGGCTCTCGAATATGCGGCTCTTCAGGCGATCTTCGCTGAAACGCCGGAACTGGCTCCGGGCCTTCGCCAGCAACTCGATCTCACCATTGTTGCAAGCCGCGAGAACACAGGCGCCGGCTTTTCTACGTCCATATCTGTACTAGCGACGGCCAAACCCGTGGAGAGCCCTCGGGTACTCGGCTACGAAACCTTTGCTCGCATCGATGGGCTGAAATACGGTCTTGGATTTTCGTACTCTTCATGGGAAACGGGATGCTGGGCCTGCTCGAAGGTTACAGCTGTGGCGGCGAGGATACGACCAATTTGCCTTTGTACGACCTGACCTTCCAGATCGCTACGTCGCCGTTCGATTCCTGAGGATAGTGGCGGCTTTCACCCGTTAGGGCCCGAAAGCCGCTTCGCCGCTTCCCACCCTCGGCGTCCCAGATGTTTCCGACCTATCGCGGGAGTTCAAGTGCCGATCTCCGCTTCCACAAAGTGGACTGAATCCGACGTGCGACCTTTCGGCCCAAACGTCCTCATTCTCGGCAGTGCTCCGCAGCTGTTTCGCGCGGATCGCGGCCCGAGCGCTAGCAGATCACGATCGTCGGTATGGACCGACGATGTACACTGCGTTCCCGTTCAACCCTGGCGCCGCATGAACTCAGCAAAGAGCGGCACCGTGAAGTCCAGATATCCGTGATCGGTGCTGTAGATCATGCCCTTTGATATGATGCTTGCCCGCGCCGGGCCCAAAGACTTCTGGGTACGCTTCAGTACCTGTGTGATGTCCGCCATCGCATAGGGCCCATCGCCAAGTTTTGCCATTGCTTTTACGAACTGGACCTCCGCCTTCGTCAGGCGATCCATCCGCACCTTGAAAAACCCTTCGTCCAGCGCCGCCAGCGTTTCAGCATAGGAATTGTCGGCGTCGGTAAAGGTGATCTCCGGTCCTTCCGCGTTGTTCCATATTACGGAGGCCCATTCTTGAAGAAAAAAGGGATAGCCTTTGGTGCGCTCAACGATAAGGTTCAGCGCTGCCGTTGTAATGGTGGCCTCTTCCTCAACAATCGGCTTTTCAATCGCCTGCTTGGCGGAGGCGGCATCGAGCGCTCCCACGCCCGGATATTGAAATAGCCGTTCCGCATAAGATTTGGCTTCTCCCGCCAAACGTGCAACTTGTGGGAGTCCTGCGCCAACCAATAGAACGGGCAGGCCCTCCTGCGACATCCGGTGCAGTGAAACAATCAGTGCCGAAAGGTCAGCTTCCGACAGGTACTGTACTTCATCGATAAGGAGTATCCAGCCACGTCCTGCGGCCTTAGCAGCCTTCCCGATAAGGGTGAAAAGGTCCGGAAGATCGTATTGAAGGTCGCCCGTGTCGGCCAGTCCGGGCTCAGGCTCCACACCTACTTCCACAACACCCATTTCGAGCTTGAAGATCGAGGCAAAGCTCCTCAGCCCCCTGAGGCCGCGGGTAGCAAGTTGCTTGGCTGCTTCCACCCCAGAGAGCGATCTCATGACTTTTCGCATTTCCGGGTATAAGAGGCGGGCGAGACGTTCCCCTTCCGGAGCCTCGACCTTGGAAACCAATAAGTTCTCTTGCTCGGCGTTCCGACCGATCTCGCTGAGCAGTACGGTTTTCCCGGTGCCGCGTAGGCCCAGTAACATTATTGAGCGCGCGCTTCTTCCCTGCACGGCTCTTCCACAGGAAATCTTTCCCGCCTCAAGGATGTTATCTCGACCTGCGAGTTCCGGCGGGCGACTGCCTGCTCCCGGCGCGAATGGGTTGCGATACGGGTCCATCAGTTCTCCACAGGGTAACTGCGCTGTCTAGCGGCTTCTACGGAAGTCTATCAAAAATCGCTAGACTTTTTTAGAGATGGCTAGTCACCCTCAGTGGACATGCTGCAAGCGTCACGGAATGCCCGAACTCCAACTGGCCAACGCGAAATCAGGCGCGTGGCCATTGCGCGCAGCCGGCCTTGTGGATTTCTCGTATGGGCACCTCAGCTCCAAAAGCCTCATGCAGAAATCCACCCACCGCGGAAATATCAAACCAGCGCACGGCCGGCACCTTGCCCCAGCGACTTGCGGTGCTGCCTGGACCGCAAGGTCGGCCGGATATCGCCATACCCCGTAGCGGGCCCTTCGATGAGGTCGCGTTGCGGATCGTCTCGCCGGCCGGGTGGGCGAAATAGGTAATACCTATTGACGGGGCACATAGGTGAGACCTAACTTTCGCTTATGCAAAACCATCGCAAACACCCCTGCAAAGCCCCGCAAACCACGCCCCCACAGCCCCACCCCATGAGCCGCCGCCGCTGGATCAAGTTCTGGCCGCAGGACTGGCAGCGCGACCCCGCCCTGCGGGCCTGCTCGCTCGCGGCGCGGGGGTTGTGGATGGAACTCCTCTGCATCGCGCACGAGAGCGAGCCCTACGGCCACGTCACGCTCAACGGGCGGGCGATGACGGAGGCGGAAATGGCGAGCATCGCCGGCCGCCCGCGCCGCGAAATCCTGCCGCTGATCGCGGAGCCGTCTCGCGCTAGGTCTTTGTTCGCCGTCTTTCCTCAGCGAGCATGGCCAGTCTTTCCCGAGCGCCGGCGGTGATCGATGATGCAAGCTTCTCCGGGAACGCCGCGGGCAGGCCCGAGAGCGCGGCATCGATGGCGCGAGGCCCTTCGGCAATCAGCTCGTCGAAGATGCGGAACACAGTGCTTTCCGGGAAGCCGCACAACGCTGCGGTCTGGAGATAGTGCCGGGGCCGAACGGAATATTCCGCGTAGTAGCGGTTCGTGCCGACTGCCATCGAGAGCCGCATGCGCCCTCGTGCGAGCTGGCCCGCGTCGACCAGTGGCTGCGTCGACAGCACGTCATAGAGCGGGGCAAGGACGAAGCGCCCGCCAGGCGCGAGCCTCAGGCTGAAATTCTTGGCGTGACCATCCGTGGCGGCGAGAAGCCAAAAAAGCACCTGCGCCTTGAAGAAGCGGCGCCGATCTTCCTCCGGAACGTCGCTGCCCTTGAGCAGTTGCATGATCGCGCGAATACCCGGGCCGCCGTCGGCCTCGTATTTTCGGGTTGGCGGTACGCCGAGCGCCTGGCAGCAATCCTCCTGCGGCACGCGGAGCAGTCGCTTGTCTTTCGTCCAGAGCCTGTCGAAACGCTCGACGATGAGCACGTTGCCGCCGCCAAAGTCTTTTATCTCGGTGCGGGCGGCGGGAAGGCCGAAGGCCTCGATCAGCCTCATGCAGAGATGCTCGTTCTCGACGCTTTGAGAGAGGTCCATCCCACCCGCCATCCTGCCGATCTGCGGTTTGAGGATGTGCGTCGTGGGCGTCGTACCGTGCGGCAGATGCCAGGATTTCTTCCAGAACAGGAGGGCGGTTTTTTCCTGTACGCCCGCCAGCGAGATGCGGAACTCCCTGTCGGGGGCGATGCCGAGCGGGTTCTGGCCGAGATCTCCGAGGAGGGCTGCGATGTCCTTATCGGATAGGCGCTCCGCCTTGAGTGTCCCAACCGGATCGGGGGCGGAGCCTTCCGGCAGAAACTGCAATGCCCCGACGCAATCCCGGCCGATCGCGGCAAGGAGGCTATACGCATCGGTCCCATCCGCGTGCGACCGTTCGGCGATCCGTTGCCGAATATCCGGATGGTCAGGGAGGAGGTTGTCGAGGACCGCAATCACCGGCTCGCCTAGATAGCGATCCTCTCGAAGAGGCAGGGAGAGGGACACCGGAATGGCATTGGCCCACGCAAGCCACGCGGTCGCGTAGCGGAAATCAATCGCGCCAGTTCGCTCGCGGGTGAGTTTCCCGACCAATCTTCCGTTCAAAAAGACGTCGAGCGGTATGTGGGCGCGGCGTCGCGCCATCAGGTCGTGTCCTCAAGGAACTCTTCGAGGGATGCTTGCGATCGCTCACGAATAACGATCTCGAGGTTCAGAGCCGCCAGCGCATCGATGACGGTGCCGAGCGCGGCCTCCCCGCCCTCAAGGGTGGAAATTGTCGCCTGTCGCGTTTTCATGCGAGCGGCGAGAGCGCTCTGGGTCAGGCCCTGCTGCTTCCGATTGCGTCGGATCGCGGCTCCTAACTGCCTTGCCGTGCGAGCGATGATGTCCATCCCGCATGATATACGCTTATCCGCATTATCTGTCAATATACTTAGATGCGTATAAAACGCAAAAATACGCCGAGGCGCATAAACGTCATGAATACGCAAAAGCGTATAATGCCTGTCGCGGCGGCTTGCCAATTCGCAACTGTGAAAACGCCTCGGCTGCGACGTCGGAGGATACGGCACGCCCCCCGGGGCGCCGAAAGCGTCTCGTCCTTGCAGTGACGATCTCTCGCGGTGGCAGGTTTGGCCCGCTGCCGGCTGTAGCCGAACAGAAGTTAGGTATTTCCTATTGACGGGCAATTAGGAATGTCAGAAGAGTCTTTTATGCAAAACCATCGCAACCACCCCCGCATCGCCCCAGCCAACCACCCCCACAGGCCCACCCCATGAGCCGCCGCCGCTGGATCAAGTTCTGGCCGCAGGACTGGCAGCGCGACCCCGCCCTGCGCGCCTGCTCGCTCGCGGCGCGGGGGTTGTGGATGGAACTCCTCTGCATCGCGCACGAGAGCGAGCCCTACGGCCACGTCACGCTCAACGGCCGGGCGATGACGGAGGCGGAGATGGCGAGCATCGCCGGCCGCCCGCGCCGCGAAATCCTGCCGCTGATCGCGGAGCTGGAACGCGCCGGCGTGTTCAGCCGCACGCCGGAGGGCGTCGTCTATTCCCGCCGCCTGGTGCGCGACGACGTGGCGGCGCAGACCGGCCGCGCCCACATCCGCAAGCGCTGGGACGCCGCGAGTGACCGCGATAGCCCCCCTAATAGGGAAACCGGCAAAACCCTTTCAGCCCAAGAAGCCAGAAGCCAGATGCAAGAAGCTTCCGTTCCAGAGGAACGGCACGGCGCGGCCGTGCTGCCCCCTGACTCCGGGCACGCTGACTCGCGGGATGAATTCTGGCGCAAGGGCCTGGCGGCATACCGGCGGATGACGGGCAGGGGGGATGCCCCGTCCCGCGCCTTCCTCGGCCGGCTGCTGCGCGACCTCGGCGACGATTGCGCGGCGGCAATGGCGCTGATCCGCGAGGCGGAGGATCTGCGGCCGGGCGATCCCGGGGCGTGGCTGCAGGCCGCTGCCCGGTCCCGAGGCACGCGCAATGCCGGGCGAGGCGGGGAGCACCCGCTTTCGCACGCGGCGCAGATGCGCGCGGTTGCCGAGATATTCAACATCGGGCCGGAGCGGCCCGCGTGGGAGCAGCGGGGCTGAAGCCGCCGGGCCGGCGCCGGCGCTAGTGG
>CAVXSO010000004.1:0-211724 GCA_963764465.1 uncultured Pseudomonadota bacterium
CCATTCTTCGGGATGGCTTGTGTGCAAGGTGGGTAGGGGAACGCTCGCAAGAGCGTTCCGGATCTCAAGCAAGAGAAGGGCATTCGGTGGATGCCTTGGCACCAGGAGGCGATGAAGGACGTGGCACGCTGCGAAAAGCCACGGGGAGCCGCGAGCAGGCGTTGATCCGTGGATATCCGAATGGGGAAACCCACCCGCAAGGGTATCGTCAGTTGAATCCATAGACTGACGAAGCAAACCCGGGGAACTGAAACATCTCAGTACCCGGAGGAAAAGACATCAACAGAGATTCCGCTAGTAGTGGCGAGCGAAAGCGGAACAGGCCAGTGGCCTGGCGGCAGTAAGCAGAACGGTCTGGAAAGGCCGGCCATAGCGGGTGATAGCCCCGTATGCGTCCATGCCGTTGGGTCCTTGAGTAAGGCGGGACACGTGAAATCCTGTCTGAAAATGGGGGGACCACCCTCCAAGCCTAAATACTCCCTGGTGACCGATAGTGAACAAGTACCGTGAGGGAAAGGTGAAAAGCACCCCGATAAGGGGAGTGAAAGAGACCTGAAACCGAATGCCTACAAGCAGTCGGAGCCGCATCTGCGGTGACGGCGTACCTTTTGTATAATGGGTCAGCGAGTTTCTGTTCGCGGCAAGCTTAAGCCGATAGGTGTAGGCGCAGCGAAAGCGAGTCTGAACAGGGCGTTCAGTCGCGGGCAGAAGACCCGAAACCGAGTGATCTAGCCATGGCCAGGCTGAAGGTGGGGTAACACCTACTGGAGGGCCGAACCCACGCCTGTTGAAAAAGTCGGGGATGAGCTGTGGCTAGGGGTGAAAGGCCAATCAAACTCGGAGATAGCTGGTTCTCCGCGAAATCTATTGAGGTAGATCGTCGTGTGGTCACCCTGGGGGGTAGAGCACTGGATGGGCTAGGGGGTCCCAAAGACTTACCAAACCTAACCAAACTCCGAATACCCAGGCGTGCAGCGCGGCAGACAGACGGTGGGTGCTAAGGTCCATCGTCGAGAGGGAAACAGCCCAGACCACCAGCTAAGGTCCCCAAATCGTGGCTAAGTGGGAAAGGATGTGGGAATTCCAAAACAACCAGGAGGTTGGCTTAGAAGCAGCCATCCTTTAAAGAAAGCGTAATAGCTCACTGGTCTATTAGAAATCCTGCGCCGAAAATGTAACGGGGCTAAAGCCACGTACCGAAGCTGTGGGCTGCAGTAATGCAGCGGTAGCGGAGCGTTCCGTAAGTCTGTGAAGGGAGTGGGGCGACCCCTCCTGGAGATATCGGAAGTGCGAATGCTGACATGAGTAGCGACAAACAGAGCGAGAAACTCTGTCGCCGAAAGTCCAAGGGTTCCTGCGCAAGGTTAATCCACGCAGGGTGAGCCGGCCCCTAAGGCGAGGGCGAAAGCCGTAGTCGATGGGAACCAGGTCAATATTCCTGGGCCTGCTGGAAGTGACGCACGTGAAACGTTGTTCCCGCTTATCGGATTGCGGGGGCGGCTGGATCGTGCCGGGAAATAGCTCCAGCGTATAGACCGTACCCTAAACCGACACAGGTGGACTGGTAGAGCATACCAAGGCGCTTGAGAGAACGATGTCGAAGGAACTAGGCAAATTGCCCGCGTAACTTCGGGATAAGCGGGACCCATTCCTGGGCAACCGGGGGTGGGTGGCACAGACCAGGGGGTAGCGACTGTTTAGCAAAAACACAGGGCTCTGCGAAGTCGAGAGACGACGTATAGGGTCTGACGCCTGCCCGGTGCCGGAAGGTTAAGAGGAGGTGTGCAAGCACTGAATCGAAGCCCCGGTAAACGGCGGCCGTAACTATAACGGTCCTAAGGTAGCGAAATTCCTTGTCGGGTAAGTTCCGACCTGCACGAATGGCGTAACGACTTCCCCACTGTCTCCGGCATCGGCTCAGCGAAATTGAATTCCCCGTGAAGATGCGGGGTACCCGCGGTCAGACGGAAAGACCCTATGAACCTTTACTGCAGCTTTGCAGTGGCATGAGGAGAGCACTGTGTAGGATAGGTGGGAGGCTTTGAAGCCGGGGCGCTAGCTTCGGTGGAGCCAACCTTGAAATACCACCCTGGGCGCTTCTTATGTCTAACCGAGGCCGGTCATCCCGGTCCGGGACCCTGCATGGTGGGCAGTTTGACTGGGGCGGTCGCCTCCCAAAATGTAACGGAGGCGCGCGATGGTGGGCTCAAGCCGGTCGGACATCGGCTGTCGAGTGCAATGGCATAAGCCCGCCTGACTGCGAGAGTGACAGCTCGAGCAGAGACGAAAGTCGGCCATAGTGATCCGGTGGTCCCGCGTGGAAGGGCCATCGCTCAACGGATAAAAGGTACTCTAGGGATAACAGGCTGATCTCCCCCAAGAGTCCACATCGACGGGGAGGTTTGGCACCTCGATGTCGGCTCATCACATCCTGGGGCTGGAGCAGGTCCCAAGGGTTCGGCTGTTCGCCGATTAAAGTGGTACGTGAGCTGGGTTCAGAACGTCGTGAGACAGTTCGGTCCCTATCTGCCGTGGGTGTTGGAGACTTGCGAGGCGCTGTCCCTAGTACGAGAGGACCGGGATGGACGCACCTCTGGTGAACCGGTTGTCGCGCCAGCGGCATCGCCGGGTAGCTATGTGCGGATGGGATAACCGCTGAAAGCATCTAAGCGGGAAACCCTCCTCAAAACGAGGTCTCCCTGAGGGCCGTGATAGACCATCACGTTGATAGGCCAGGTGTGGAAGCGCGGTAACGCGTGGAGCTGACTGGTCCTAATCGCCCGATAGGCTTGAGATCACCCCCACCTTGCGCACAAGCCATCCCGGCACGGGATCGGCGCACAGGTTACGGTCTCGAAACAGCACACATAACCAGAACCGACGCACAGTCCCGCGCACGCGGGATTGGACGACCTGGTGGCTCTAGCGGGGGGCCCGCACCCGATCCCATACCGAACTCGGCCGTGAAAACCCCCAGCGCCTATGATACTGCGTCTCAAGACGCGGGAAAGTCGGTCGCTGCCAGGTCTTCCAATCCCACGTGCGTTTTGCCTTTCCGCGGGGTGGAGCAGCCCGGTAGCTCGTCAGGCTCATAACCTGAAGGTCATAGGTTCAAATCCTATCCCCGCAACCACGTCTCCCATCAAGCCAGCAACACGGCCGCCCTCCTCCCGGAGCGCGGCCGTTGTCGTTTGCGCTCACGCAGCGGCCACGCAATCCCGTCACCGCGCATCGCGCGCGGGAGACGTCCGTTCCCTGCTCGGCGAATGCCCGAACGCGCCGCGATAGACGCGCGAGAAATGGCTGGCGCTGGCAAACCCGCAGGCAACGGCAACCTCCAGCACGGAAAGGCCGCTCTGGCGCAACAGAAGCCGCGCCCGATCGAGCCTCACCCTGCGATCATGCGCCCGCGGCGTCACGCCGAGATGCGCGCGAAACAGCCGTTCCATCTGTCGCACGGAAAGCCCGGCGATCGCCGCGAGCTGCCGCGGGCGTAGCGGCGCATCGCTCTCCGACTCGATCGCCGCCAGGACCTGTCGCAGCGCCAGGTTCGCGACGCCCAGGCGCTGTCCCGGCGCCATCCGGTCCGGCCCCGTCCCGGCACGGATCTCGGTCTGCAGGAACCAATCGCTCACCCTCCGCGCCAGGGCCGCGCCGTGCTGGCGCGCAATGAGCTCGTGCAGCATGTCCAGCGCCGCCGTCCCGCCGCTGCAGGTGAGCCGGTTCCGGTCGATCTCGAACAGCGAGTGGCGCAGGTCGAGATCCGGGAAATCTTCCCCGAAACTCTCGGCATGCTCCCAATGCAGCGTGCACCGGAAGCGGCGCAGCAGCCCGGCCCGCGCGAGGATGTAGGCGCCGCCGGAAATGCCCCCGATCGCGAGCTTGCCCTGCGCCAGCCGGCGCAACCGGTTCAGCGTGGCACGGTCGCGGAACAGGGCCGGATTGCCGCCGGCGACCACCAGCAGCATGTCCAGCCCCGCGGCATTTTCCAGCGGCAGATCCGGCGCGATGGTCACGCCGTTCGAGGCCGCGGCCGGCCTGCCATCGGGGGAAAGATGCCGCCACCGGTACAGCGTGCGCCCGGAGAGCGTGTTCGCCGCCCGCAGCGGCTCGATGGAGGAGGCGTAGGCAAGCAGGCTGAAATCGGGGATCAGCAGGTAGCCGACCTCCGTGGGGCGGGTGTCGCCGGCAGGCAAGCCAATGTCGCTTACGGTCATGTCGGGCGATTTTGACCGCGTACTCTGCCTGTTGTCACGACCCCGACGGGACCTGGTTCATGTCCTACTCATTCTGGCGAATCGCGCGCGAGGCCCTGCGCGGCAATACCGGATGGCAGCCGGCCTGGCGCGACCCGGCGCCGAAGCCCGCCTACGACGCCATTGTCGTCGGCGGCGGCGGGCACGGGCTGGCCACCGCCTATTACCTCGCGAGCCTGCACGGCATCACCCGCGTCGCCGTGCTCGAAAAAGGGTGGATCGGCTCGGGCAATGCCGGGCGCAACACCACCATCATCCGATCGAACTACCTGCTGCCCGGCAACGAAGCCTTCTACGAACACTCGATGCGCCTGTGGGAAGGGCTCGAGCAGGAGCTGAACTTCAACACGATGGTCAGCCAGCGCGGTGTGCTGAACCTCTTCCACTCGGATGCGGCGCGAGACGCGGCGGCGCGGCGCGGAAACTCGATGCGGCTGCACGGCGCGGACGCGGAACTGCTGGACGCGGACGAGGTCCGCGCCATGGTGCCGCTGCTCGATTTCGACAGCGCCCGCTTTCCCATCAGGGGCGGCCTGCTGCAGCGGCGCGGCGGAACGGCGCGCCACGACGCGGTCGTCTGGGGCTACGCGCGCGGTGCCGACAGGCGCGGCGTGGACATCATCCAGAACTGCGAGGTCACCGGGATCCGCGTGGAATCCGGCCAGGTCCGCGGCGTGGAGACCGCGCGCGGCTACATCGCCGCGGGAAAGGTCGGGCTCGCCTGCGCCGGCAACTCCTCGCGCGTCGCGGCGATGGCCGGCCTGCGCCTGCCAATCGAAAGCCACGTGCTCCAGGCGTTCGTTTCGGAAGCGATCAAGCCGCTGGTGCACACCGTGGTCACCTTCGGCGCCGGTCATTTCTACATCAGCCAGTCGGACAAGGGCGGCCTGGTCTTCGGCGGCGATATCGACGGCTACAACTCCTATGCCCAGCGCGGCAGCCTGCCGATCGTGCAGGACGTCGCCGAGGCGTGCATGGCGCTGCTGCCCTGCGCCGGCCGGCTCAGGATGCTTCGTTCCTGGGGCGGCGTCATGGACATGTCGATGGACGGCTCGCCGATCATCGATCGCACGCCGGTGAGCGGGCTCTATCTGAATGCCGGCTGGTGCTACGGCGGTTTCAAGGCCACGCCTGCCTCCGGCTGGTGCTTCGCCCACACCATCGCCCGCGATGCGCCGCACGCGCTGAACGCCGCGATGCGGCTGGATCGTTTCGCGACCGGCGCGCTGATCGACGAAAAGGGCGCGGGCGCCCAACCGAACCTGCATTAGGGGCAACGGCGATGCGCATTCCCTGTCCGCATTGTGGCGAGCGTGGCAATGAGGAATTTCTTTATCGCGGTGTCGCCGGTCTGCGCCGGCCGCCGCCTGATGCACCGGAGGCGGAATGGCATGACTACGTGTATCTGCGCGACAACCCGGCCGGATCGCACCGGGAGCTGTGGCAGCACGTGCATGGCTGCCGGCGCTGGCTGGAGGTGACGCGCGATACGCGCACACACGCCATCGCTCGTGTCGCGGACGCCGCGCCGTGATGGCGCGCCTCGCGCAGGGCGGGCTGATCGACCGGTCCGTCACGATCCCGTTTCGTTTCGATGGCCGGTCCTATGCCGGCTACCCCGGGGACACGCTGGCGTCCGCGTTGCTCGCCAACGGCGTCACGCTGTTCGGCCGATCGTTCAAGTACCACCGTCCGCGCGGCGTCCTCTCGGCCGGCTCGGAAGAGCCGAACGCGCTGGTGGAGCTGCGCGAAGGCGCGCGGCGGGAGCCCAACACGCCGGCGACGATGGTCGAGCTCCATCCCGGCCTCGTCGCCACGAGCCAGAACCGCTTCCCCTCGCTGCGCTTCGACCTGCTGGCGGCGAACAACCTCCTGGCCCCGCTGTTTGGCGCGGGCTTCTACTACAAGACCTTCATGTGGCCGGCCGCGTTCTGGGAAAAGCTCTATGAGCCCCTGATCCGCCGCGCCGCGGGCCTGGGGCGCGCCTCGGCGATGCCGGACCCCGACACGTACGAGCACGCCTCGCTGTTCTGCGACGTCCTGGTGATCGGCGGCGGCGCCGCGGGCCTGGCGGCGGCACGTGCGGCCGGGCGCGCCGGCGCACGCGTGGTGCTGTGCGACGAAGGGCCGCGCATGGGCGGCTGGCTGCTCTCGGAGCCCGAACCGCTGGAGGAGCGCCCCGCCGCGCGCTGGGCGGATGAAGCCGTGGCGGAACTCAATTCGATGCAGGAGGTGCGGGTGATGCCCCGCACGACGGTGCTCGGCGTCTACGACCACGGCGCGTATCTCGCCGTGGAACGGGTCGCGGACCACAAGACGCTGCCCGATGCCGGCGAGCCCCGGCAGCGCCTGTGGCGCATCGTCGCGCGCCGCGCGGTGCTCGCTGCCGGTGCGACGGAACGCCCGCTCGTGTTCGGCGGCAACGACCGGCCAGGCGTGATGCTGTCCGGCGCGGTGCGAACCTATCTCAACCGTTACGCTGTCGCGCCATGGCGGCGCGCGGTCATCGCAACCGCGGGGGACGACGGGTGGGAGCTGCTGGCAGACTGCCTGCGCCTCGGCCTGGACGTGGCGGCCATCGTCAACCGCGGCGCCGCGCTCACGGACGAACATCTTGCCCGCGCACGCCGCGCCGGGGCCGCCGTGTTCGCCGGCGGACATGTCGCCGGCACGCATGGCGCCACCGGCCTGCGCTCCGTCGATGTCGTTGATGCCGGCGGCAGGCGCCATCGCATCGAGGCCGACCTGCTGGCCATGGCCGGCGGCTGGACACCCGCGATCGGGCTCACCTGCCATCTCGGCGCCAGGCCGGTCTGGAGCGAGGACGCATCCGCCTTCCTGGCGAACGACATGCCGGCCGGGATGGAGATTGCCGGCGGCGCCACGGGGCGCATCGGGCTTGTCCACGCGCTGCAAAGCGGCGCGCGCCGCGGCGCAGAGGCCGCCGCCGCCTGCGGTTTCGCCGCGGCGGCGCACGACGTTACGGCAACGACACGACAGGCCGCGCCGCTGTGGTTGATGCCACCATCGCGCCAGAAGGCCTTCGTCGATTTCCAGCACGATGTCGCCGCGTCGGACGTGGCGCTGGCGCATCGCGAGGGCTATCGCTCGGTCGAGCACCTGAAGCGCTATACCACGCTCGGCATGGCGACCGACCAGGGCCGTACCGCGAACGTCAACGGCCTGGCCATCATGGCCGGTCTCAGCGGCCGCGGCATCGCTGCCACCGGCACCACGCGGCTGCGCCCGCCCTACACGCCCGTCGCCATCGGCGCGCTGGCCGGCACGCATCGTGGCCGCGACTACCGGCCGAGACGGCTTACCCCGGCGCATGACTGGGCGCGGGAACAGGGCGCCGTGTTCGTCGAGGCAGGCCCATGGATGCGCGCCCAGTATTTCCCCCGGCCGGGCGAGAGCGACTGGCTGCAAACCGTCGTCCGCGAGGTCAACGCGGTGCGGAACGGCGTGGGCGTCTGCGACGTCTCGACGCTGGGCAAGATCGAGGTCGCGGGCAGCGACGCCACCGCTTTCCTGGACCGTATCTACGCCAACACGATCGCCACGCTCGCGGTGGGCCGCGCCCGCTACGGGCTGATGCTGCGCGAGGACGGGTTCGCGTTCGACGACGGCACCGTCGCACGGCTGGAGGCGGAACGATATCTGCTCACCACCACCACCGGCGAGGCGCCCGCGGTGCTGCGCCACATGGAATACTGCCACCAGGTGCTGTGGCCGGAATTGGACGTCCATTTTGAATCCGTCACGGATTGCTGGGCCCAGTTCGCCATCGCCGGCCCTCGTTCGCGCGATGTGCTGCAAGCCGTGCTGGACCCCGGCCACGACATCTCGAATGCGGCGTTTGCGTTCATGGCCGCCGGGGAACTGCGCGGCTTCGGCGGCAGGCGCGTACGGCTGTTCCGGATCTCGTTCTCCGGCGAGCTGGCCTACGAAATCGCCGTGCCCGCGCACGATGCCGACCACGCGGTCCGCGCCCTGATGCACGCCGGCGAGCGACACGCCATCACCCCATACGGCACGGAGGCCATGGCGGTGATGCGTATCGAGAAGGGCCACGCCGCCGGCGGCGAACTCAACGGCCAGACCACGGCGCGCGATCTGGGGCTGGAACGGATGGTGGCGAAGCGCAAGGATTACGTCGGCCGCGTGTTGCAGCATCGGCCCGCCCTGCGTGATCCGGCGCGCCCGATCCTTGTCGGCTTGCGCCCGATCGACCGTTCCGCGAGGCTGCGCAGTGGCGCGCATTTCCTCGCTCCCGGTGCCCCGGCCACGATTGCCAGCGACGAGGGCTGGGTCAGTTCGGTGGCGTTCTCGCCCACGCTTGGCCATTGGATCGGCCTCGGCTTCCTCGCCGACGGTGCCGCGCGCCATGGCGAGCAGATGCGCGCCTACGATCCGCTGCGCGGCGGCGACACGGCGGTGGAGATCGTGGCACCGTGCCAGTTCGATCCCGAGGGAGTGCGCCTGCATGGTTGACGCAACCCTGCAGACCGTTGCGCTGCCGGAGTTCGCGGTGATGTCCATCGCGGCGCGGCGGGGCCAGGATGTCCGCGCGCGCGCCAGGCAGGTGCTCGGCCTCGACCTGCCCGCGCCCGGAAGGACAACGGTGGCAGGCGATCTGCGCGCCGTCAGCATCCGCCCGGATCGATGGCTCCTCCTTCGCGAAGGTCCGGCCGAGGCCCTCGGCGCGCTTCTCGCCGGCCCGCTCGGCGATGCGGCGACGCTGATCGACCTGTCCGGCAGCCAGGTCGGCGTGCGCATCCGTGGCAAGGGGGCCCGTGGCGCGCTTGCGACGTTTCTGCCGCTCGACCTGCATCCACGCGCCATGCAGGCCGGACACGCGGCGGCGACGCTCGCGGCGCATCTGCCGGTCCTGTTCTGGCAGGTCGACGAAACGCCGACCTACGACCTGCTATGCGCCCGCAGCCAGGCCGCGAGCTTCCATCACGCCCTGGCTCTGATCGGCATGGATCGGACGGCGAATTGACTGTAGTCTGACAAAAAACGGAGGTGACACAGATGATGCGACGAAAACTCCTGGGGTTGGCACTGCTCGGCCTCGCGATGGCGGCAACGTCCACGACCGCGCGGGCAGACGCGCTGTCGCAGATCAAGGCCCGCGGCACGCTCATCGTCGGCGTGAAGGCCGATTACCCGCCCTTCGGCTACCGCACGCCCAGTGGCGCGATCGTCGGGATCGAGCCGGATCTTGCGCAGGACGTCGCCAAGTCCCTCGGCGTCAAGGTCGAGTTCGTGCCGGTCACGGCCTCGAACCGGATGCAATTCCTCGAGCAGGGCAAGATCGACCTGATGATCGCGACGATGAGCGACACGCCCGAGCGCGAGAAGGTGATCTGGATCGTCAAGCCGGACTATTACACGTCCGGCTACAACCTGATGGTCAAGGACAGCGCCGGCATCAAGAGTTGGGAAGACGTCAAGGGCAAATCCATCTGCGGCATCCAGGGCGCCTACTACAACAAGCAGGTCGCCGAGAAGTTCGGCGCGAACGTGCTCGCGTTCACCGGCACGGCGGAGGCGCTGACCGCGCTGAAGCAGGGCCGCTGTGTCGGCTTCGTCTACGACAACACCGCGATCCAGGGGCAGCTCGTCAGCGGCGACTGGCCGGGCTACTCGATGCCCCTCGAAACGCTCGACGCGGTTCCCTGGGGCCTCGCGGTCAAGCTTGGCGAGAACGGCTTCCACGACTTCATGGTGAAAAAGGTCGAGGAGTGGCACAAGACCGGGCTCATCCTGGACCTGGAGAGCAAATACAAGATCGCGCACTCTCCCTTTGCGGAGGAGATGCACCAGAAATATAGTCACTGAACCTATGCCCGGCGCCCGCTAGCGAGCGCCGGGCCGTTCAGCAGGGGGGTTCGTGGGTTTCATCGCGGCCTGGTTCAAGCACCTCTACGAAACGACCGGGATCAACCTCACCATTTTCTACGACCCGTTCGACCGGGCGCGCTTCATCGCGGGCTTCTGGGTCACGGTCGAGCTGTCCGTCATCTGCATCGTCTTTTCGGTCATTATCGGCGTCGTGGGCGCCTGGCTGCAGGGCTCCCGCCTGGTTTGGACGCGGCGTATCGTCCAGGGCTACATCCAGCTGTTCCGCAATACGCCGCCGCTCGTGCAGATGTATTTCTTCTATTTCGGCCTCAGCAATCTCCTGCCGCAGGTCGAAACCGCGCACGGCTCGCACCCGCTGCTCTCCGGTTTCGCCTGGGCCTGCATCTCGCTTTCCTTCTTCGCCGGCGCGTTCAACGTCGAGATCTTCCGTTCCGGCATCGAGGCCATTCCGCGCTCCACCATCGAGGCGGCGGAGGCGCTCGGCTACACGCGCTTCGGCATCTACCGGCACGTCGTCCTGCCGCTGGCGGTGCGCATTTCGCTGCCGGCGCTCAACAACAACCTCATCAACCTGGTCAAGACGACGACCCTGGCCTACGCCATCGCGGTGCCCGAGCTGCTCTATGTTTCCGCGCAGATCTGGTCGGACGAGGTCAACGTGCCGGAGATGATGGTCGCCCTGATGATCGTCTATTTCGCGCTTGTCGGGCTCCTGGTGTGGGCCATGCAACGGCTCGAACACTGGCTGCGCCTGCCGGGATACGGTCAGGCATGAGCGGCTCGCCCTTCGTCCTGGCGTTGCCGCCACCACCGGCGCTGCGCCCGCGCCTGTGGCACGGGCTCGCGCTTGCCGCCCTGGTCCTGCTGGCCGGAACGGTGGCGAATGCGGCCAGCCCCGCTGCGCCGCGCGCCGGGGTGTTCGTCACCCTGCTGAAATGGACGCCGCTGCTGTTCCAGGGCTTCATCTTCAATATCGCCATCAGCCTGTTCGCGATGCTGATCGGCACGCTGCTCGGCGCGCTGCTTGGGCTCACGCTCATATCGCTGCACACCAGGCTGCGCCGGGCGGGGGCGGCGGTGATGCAGTTCTTCCGCAACATACCCTGGCTCGTGCTGCTGTTCTTCGTGATGTACCTGTTCCCGTTCCAGATCGTGGTCGGGCCGGTCTCGGTGCCGCTGCCGGGGTGGTTCAAGGCGGTGCTGGGCCTCAGCCTTCCGGTGATGGCCAACGTCGCGGAGATCATGCGCGGCGCCGTCCTCTCCATCCCCGCCGGCCAGTGGGAGGCCGCGGAATCGCTCGCCTTCAACCGCCGCCAGCAGATTTTCGGGATCATCCTGCCGCAATGCGTCAAGCGCATGTTGCCGCCGTGGATGAACCTTTACGCTATCGTGACGATGTCCACCGTTCTCGCCTCCATCATCGGCGTGACGGAGGTGATGACGCTCGCCGGGCAGGTCTCCGCGGCGGAGGGCGGCAGGACGGATCTCCTTGCCCCGCTCTACGGCTATATCCTCCTCTGGTTCTTCCTCTATACGTATCCGATCGCCGTGTTCACGGCCCGGCTTGAGCGGCGTTTCCATGTCAAGGCGTGAGGAGCGGAGCATGCAGGACGCCCCCCCGACAGAGCAGGAACCAATCGTCGCCATCCGCGACCTGCACAAATCCTTCGGCCAGATCGAGGTTCTGCGCGGCATCAGCTTCGATGTCCGCAAGGGCGAGGTGGTCTGCATCATCGGCCCCTCCGGCTCCGGGAAATCGACGCTGATCCGCTGCATCAACGCGCTGACGCCGTTCGAGCGCGGGTCGCTCAAGGTCATGGGCCAGGAGGTTCACCGCCCCGACCTCGACAAGCTGGCGCTGCGCCGGCACGTCGGCATGGTGTTCCAGCAGTACAACCTCTTCCCGCATCGCACGGCGCTGCAGAACGTCATGATGGCGCCGATCCAGGTGCTGAAGCAGCCGAAGGCGGAGGTCGAGGTGCGGGCGCGCGCGCTGATGCGCAAGGTCCGGCTCGAGGGGAAGGAGGACGCCTATCCCGGGGAGCTTTCCGGCGGCCAGCAGCAGCGCGTCGCCATCGCCCGTTCGCTCGCGATGAATCCGGACATCATGCTGTTCGACGAGGTGACCGCCGCCCTCGATCCCGAAACGGTGAAGGAGGTGCTCCTCACCATCAAGCAACTCGCCGACGAGGGCATGACCTGCATCCTGGTCACGCACGAGATGGGCTTCGCACGTGAAGTCGCCGACCATGTCTATTTCACCGACCGTGGCGTCATCGTCGAGCACGGACCTCCGGCGGAGCTCTTCTCCAATCCCCGTGATCCGCGGACGCAGGCATTTCTCAGCCAGGTGCTCTGACGCGCAGGAGCCGATCGACCCCGACCACGCCGATCGCATCGGCCGCAGCCCATCGCGCCAGCACCCGGCGGCGCCGGGCATCGCGGGGTGATCCCCATGATGCGGACGGCAAACATCTTCGTCCTGCCGCGAGCGGGCACGAAGCCGTGCCCTTCCCGGAACCGCGGAGCAAGAGATGAGAGCAAGCGACCAGGGGACGGACATCCTCGTGATCGGCGCGGGGCACAACGGCCTCGTCTGCGCCTTCTATCTCGCGCGAGCCGGGTTCAAGGTCACCGTGCTGGAACGGCGCGCCGTCGTGGGCGGTGCGGCGGTGACCGAGGAATTCCACCCCGGCTACCGCAACTCGACCGCGAGCTACACGGTCTCGCTCCTCAACCCCAAGGTCATCGCGGACATGGACCTGGCCGGCCACGGCCTCACCATCGTCGATCGCAAGGTGCAGAACTTCCTGCCCGTGGACGACCGGCGCTATCTCGCGACCGGCGCCGGCCGCACCCGGGCGGAGGTCGCGAAATTCTCCCCCCGCGATGCCGAGCGCCTCGATGCCTATGACGAGCGCCTCGCCGTGCTCGCCAACCTGGTGCGCACGACGCTGCTGGAGACGCCGCCGAACGGCGCGATCGGCGGCTGGATCGCGGGTCTGCGCGAGGCTCTGCGCGTGCTGCCGCTCGGCCGTCGGCTCGCAGCGCTCGACGTCACGGCGCGGCGCGATCTCCTCGCCCTGTTCGGCCAGTCCGCCGGCGACATGCTCGAAGGTTGGTTCGAAAGCGATCCGATCAAGGCCGTGCTGGGCTTCGACGGCATCGTCGGCACCTACGCCAGCCCGTATTCGGCCGGCACCGCCTATGTGCTCCTGCACCACTGCTTCGGCGAGACCAACGGGCGCAAGGGCGTGTGGGGTCACGCCATCGGCGGCATGGGCGCCATCACGCAGGCGATGGCGAAGGCATGCGCGGCCGAGGGCGTCGAGATCGTGCTCGGCGATGCCGTGCGCGAGGTGCTCGTGGAACGCGGCAGGGTGGTGGGTGCCGCGAGCGAGGGCGGGCGTTCCTTCCGCGCCCGCGCCGTCGCCTCGAACCTCAACCCGAAGCTCCTGTTCACCAGGCTCGTCGCGGCGAACGAATTGCCGGCCGACTTCCTGTCGCGCATGCGCCAGTATCGTTGTGGTTCCGGCACGTTCCGCATGAACGTGGCGCTATCGGCGCTGCCACGCTTCACCTGCCTGCCGGAGCCAGGCGAGCACCTGACAGCCGGCATGATCATCGGGCCATCGCTCGGCTATTTCGATCGCGCCTACCAGGATGCGCGCCGCCTCGGCTGGTCGCGCGAACCGATCGTCGAGATGCTGATTCCATCGACGCTCGACCCCACGCTGGCACCCGCCGGCCGCCATGTCGCGAGCCTGTTCTGCCAGCACGTCGCACCCGAACTGCCGGAGGGCCAAAGCTGGGACGATCATCGGGAGGAAGTCGCGGACCTGATGATCGAGACGGTCGAGCGCGTGGCGCCGGGCTTCAAGGCCTCCGTGCTCGGCCGCGTCGCCTATTCACCGCTGGACCTCGAGCGTACCTTCGGCCTCGTGGGCGGCGACATCATGCATGGCGCGCTCTCCCTCGATCAGATCTTCTCGGCGCGGCCGGTGCTGGGCCATGCGGATTATCGCGGCCCGCTGCCGGGCCTTTACATGTGCGGCTCGGGCACGCACCCGGGCGGCGGCGTCACCGGCGCGCCAGGCCACAATGCCGCGCGAGAGATCCTGCGAGACCTGCGGCGCCGGCGCATCTAGTGCATCGTGTTGGGCAGCCAGAGCGATAATCCCGGAAACGCCCAGAGCACGAAGACCAACAGGATCAGCGCCGACATGAAGGGCAGGACGCCGCGGAAGATGTCGCCGAGCTTCTGGTCCGAATAGCGCTCCACCACGAACAGGTTGAGCCCCACGGGCGGCGTGACCAGCCCGATCTCGGCGATGAGCGTGTTCAGGATGCCATACCAGATCGGGTCGAACCCCAGCGCCGTCACGATCGGCAACGTGATCGGAACGATCAGCACCAGGATCGAAATCTGCTCCATGAAGAAGCTCAGGATGAAATGCAGCGCGAACGCGGCGCCGACCACCACCTGCGCAGGTATCCTGGCCTCGGACATCGCGGCGATCGCGCCCTGCGCCACCTGCGAGAGCGTGAGGAAGTACCCCATCATGTAGGCACCGACGACGATCATGATGATCATCACGCTGGTGCCCGCGGCCGAAATCAGCGACTCGCGCACCGCCTCCCAGGTCAGGCGCCGGCGCAGCCCGAGGATGACGAACGCGCCGAACGCGCCGACCGAGCCCGCCTCCGTCGGCGTTGCCACACCGAAATAGATCAGCCCGACCGTCAGGAACACGAGTGCGACGATCGGCCCCACATAGCGCAACAGCCGGATGCGCTCCTGCCAGGTCACGCGCTGCTCCGTGCGCGGCGCCCACTCGGGCCGCCACAACAGCACCAGCCACAACGTGAGGATCAGCGACAGGGCGGCCAGGAAACTCGGCACCAGGCCGGCCACGAGCATCTTGGCGATGCTGACATTGGCGATCACGGCGTAGAGGATCAGGCCGCTGCTCAGCGGCATCATGATCGCGAGCGTGCCCACCACCGTCACCAGGCCGCTCGACAGGCGGGGGTTGTAGCCGCGCTTGACCATCTGCGGAATCGTCGTCGGCGCCAGCGCGGCCGCCGCCGCGGTGCTGGAGCCGCAGATCGTCGCAAACCCGGCCCCGGTCAGGATGGTGACCAGCCCCAGCCCGCCCGGCACCTGCCCGATCCAGGCGTTGAGCATCTCGAACAACTCGTCCACCGCGCCGCTGCGCAGCATGAACTCCGCCAGCAGCACGAACATCGCAATCGTCGCCAGCACGTTCTCGGAGGCGACGCTCAGCGGCGCGGACTGCAGGACGGCGAGCATGCCGCCCCACCCGCTCACCAGGTACAGCCCCACCGCACCGGCTGCCGCCGTGGCGAAACCCACGGGAATCCCGATCGCGAGGAGAACGAACAGCAACAGAATCACACCGGCGGCCAGCATCGTTCAGCTCTTCCTTCTGCGATTCAATCCCGTCCCGGGCCCACCGCGCCGCATGGTCCCGGCTCCCCTACATGAACTCGGCATGCGATGGCTCCACGAGCGCCTCGGTCGCGTGCGCCTCCCGTGCCGTCCCGGAGCCGACCATGAAGGGCGGCGTTTCCGCGCCCTCCGCGGTAAAGGCCGCGAGCGTGTTGAGCAGCAGCCGGACCTCCAGCAGTCCGACGCCGACGGGCACGAAGATCTTCGATGTCCAGCCCGGCCAGTTATAGAAGTCCGGCATGATCTCGCCGCCGCTCCACGCGTCGCTCACGAGGACGACGCCCTGGTACAGGATGAGCGCGAAGAGGGTGAGCGAGACCGCGAAGTCAACCACCCGCATCGCTCGCCGCGGACCAGGCCGCAGCCGGTTGATGAACGCATCGACACGCACATGCCGCCCGACCCGGAAGGTGTAAGGCAGTGCAAGAAAGAACGCCGAAACCAGAAGATAGTGGGAGATGAAGCCATAGGACCATTGCAGCGGCGCATTGATCGCGTACCGCAGCACGACATCGACGAACTTGATGATCATCACGAGAAAGATGGCCAGGGCGACGAGCGACATTGCCGCATCCTCGAGGTGGCAGACGATCCTGTTCACGCGATGCAGCATGTCGCTTCCTCCCGCACCGGAGGGCAGCCGGTTGTCCGGCTGCCCCGCCGCTTCCTACTTCTGGCTCGCCAGCGCGCTCTTCAACGCCGCGAGCACCTTGCTCCCGGATTTGCCGCCACGGTCCATCCCCTTCGCCCAGCGTTCCTGCACCGGTTGGAGAAGCGTGTGCCAATGGGTCACCTGCGCCGGCGTCAGGTGATACATCTTCCACCCGTACTGCTTGGGCAACGTGTTATCGATCGAGTCCTGGCCGGACGCATCCCAATTCCTGCAGCTGTTCAGCATGGCGTCATGCGCCGCCTTTTCCATCGCCGCCTGGACGTCCTTCGGCAGTGAGTTCCAGCGCTTCTCGTTGATGACAAAGGTCGAAACGAAATCGCCGACGCCCGCGCCAACGGTGCCGAATTGCAGCACATGCTGCTCGTGCAGCGCCGCGACGCTCGCGTACGGCCCGATGCGCCCGTCCAGCACCCCGCGCTGGGAAGCCTCGTACACATCCGTCGAGCTCATCTGCACGGGCACGGCGCCGAGCGCGCGCACCGCATCCTGCTCCGCGCCCCCCGCGGCTTTCAGCCGCAGGCCCTTGAGGTCCGCGAGGCTGCGGACGGGCTTGCGCGTGGTCATGATCTCATAGGGCGGCGGGCTGCCGGTGAAGAGCGGATGCAGGCCAAGCGGCGTGTATTCGAGCTTGGTCAGAATCCCGTCGGGCGTCATCAGCGTCTGCATCGCCTCCGAGATCTGGCAGGCGGTCTGCGCCAGCCCCGGCAGGCCGCCGACCTCGCTCAGCGGCAGCTTCTCGGGTGTGTAGGGCGGTGCCGCAAGCAGCATGTCGATGCCGCCGCCCTGCGTGAGCTGCAGCAGCGTCGGTGGCTTGCCAAGCTGCCCATCCGGATACCACTGGAACTTGACCTGCCCGTGGGTGAGTTCCGTCACCTCCTTCATGAAGAGCTCGGGGCCCCAGACATTGGCCGGGTGCTTGTCCGGCCAGGTGCTCGCCACCTTCAGCGTGATCGTGGCCGCCTGCGCGCCACCGCCGGCCAGCAGCACCAGCCCCAACGCCGCGGCGCCACTCAGTTTCCTTGCTCGCTCTGTCTTCATGTTTTTCCTCCCTTCCATATTGTCACGCGTCGGGGCGTCATGCCTCGCGCGCAAGACAAGCCGTTACCTCCAGCGCGTCCTCCACCCAGTCGCACAAGACCGCCCGGGTTTCGCGTGGATCGATAATGTCAACGATCCCGAAACGTTCCGCCGTGCGGAATGGCGAGGCGAGCCGATGATAATGTGCCTCCAGTTCCTTGCGTCTCGCCACCGGGTCCTCGGCCGCGGCGATGTCGCGCCGGTACGCCGCGGCCACTCCGCCCTCGACTGGGATCGATCCCCATCGTGCCGAGGGCCAGGCCACGCGGTGGTTGATGGATCGCCCGTCGAGCCCGTGCTTGCGACCATGCATGCCACCCGCGAGCCCATAGGCACGGCGCACGATGACGGACATCCACGGCATGCTGCTGCGCTCGATCATACGCAGCACGCGCACCGCGCCCAGAAGCGTGCCGGCCATTTCCGCTTCCAGTCCGATCATGTTCCCGGGCTGATCGACGAAGTTCACGACTGGCAGGTGGAACGTGTCGCAAAGCTCCACGAAGCGCTCCACCTTGTTCGCCGCCGTCAGCGTCATGGAGCCCGCGGCGACGCGCGGATCGTTCGCCATCACCCCCACCACGATGCCGTCCAGCCGCGCCAGGCATGTAATGACCGATCCGCCATGATAACGACCGATCTCGAAAATCGACGCGCGGTCGAAAATGGCCTCCAGGATTTTGCGCGGATCATAGACCTGGCGAGGGTTGCGCGGCACGGCGTGCTGCAGCCAGTCCTCGGCACGGGCTCGATCGTCGTCGCACGCGGTGCGCGGCGGCAGCAGCCCGGCGTGCCGCGGCATGTAGCTCAGGAAGCGGCGTACCTGGCGCAGCGCGTCCGCTTCGTCCACGGCTTCGTTGTCAACCACCCCGCTCTTGCGGGAGTGGACCTGGTATCCGCCGAGCGCGTTCTTGTCGATGTCGATACCGAAGGCCTGCTTCACCACCGGCGGGCCCGCCGCGAACACCTGGCTGGTATCGCGGACCATGATGGAGAAATGGCTGCCCAGAACCTTGATCGCGCCCAACCCGGCGCACGCGCCCAGCGCGACGCCCACCACCGGAACGCGGTCAAGAAGCGGAACGATCGGCCACGTCGGATAACCTGGGATCTTCGTGCTCTGCATCTGGTCGAGCAGCTTCACACTGCCCCCGGCGGTGTCCACCAGGCGCACGAGCGGCATGCGCATCTCGAAGGCAATTCGTTCCGCGTAGATCCATTTTTCGGAGTTGGTGGATTCGGATGATCCTCCACGGATCGTGAAATCGTCAGCGGAGATCGAGACCTTGCGCCCGTCGATCCGCCCCGTGCCGATGATGGCGTTGGCCGGCACGAAGCTCTTCAGTCCGCCTTCGGGCGCATAGCTCGCCTTGCCGGTAAGCTGCCCCATCTCCCTGAAGCTGCCGGGATCAAGCAAGGTATCGATACGTTCCCGAGCCGACATCTTGCCGAGCGCGTGCTGGCGCGCGATGGCTTCCTCGCCGCCCATCGCCACCGCCATCGCATGGCGCGCCCGCAGTTCCTCGATCTCCGGCGCCCATGCGCCGGCCGCCTGCGGGGAAGGCGTCTTCATCGCCGGATCGATCTCGTCCGGCATCTAGGCAGCCCGCTCCGGCTCGCGCGGCGGGTCGGCCGCCGGCGCGGCACAACGGATCGCGCCTTCAGCCTCTAGCGCCTGCAGTGCCGTTTCCGCGACCCGCAGGACCTCGGTGAGCACGTCGCGCGTATCGGCCGCCTGGTCGTGGCCGACATGGCGAATCTGGCCGGGTGTCGCGGAGAGCTTCGGCACCACGCCCGCGAGCGTCACCTGCCCCAGCTGCGGGTGCGGCATCTGTGCGAGCATCTCACGTGCGCGATAGTGCGGATCGGCAAAGATGTCGGCGATGGTAAAGACGCGCGAAACCGGCACGCCCGCCCTTTCCAGCGTCTCCTCGACCGCTTTTCCGGGCTGGCCGCGCACCCAGGCCGCCACGATCGCATCGATCGCGTCGACATTGGCGGCACGCGCGCGGATCGAGGAAAACCGCGGATCGTCCACCAGCGCGGCCTGCCCCATCGCCTCCGCCAGGCGGCCGAATGTCTGGTTGTTGTTTGCCGCGATCAGCACATAACCGTCGTCTCGCGCCAGATAGAGATTGTTCGGCGCCATGCTGGGCAGGCGCGAACCCTGCCGCGCCGGCACCAGGCCCAGCCGATCATATGCCGGAACGATCGCCTCCATCATGCTGAAGGCGGTTTCGTACAGCGCGGTATCGACGACCTGGCCCGTGCCGGTGCGATTGCGCTCCAGCAGCGCCATCGTAACACCGAACGCCGCGTAGACGGCGGTGAGGTAATCCGTCACCGCCACCGCCACGCGCGCCGGTGGCCGATCCGGATCGCCGGTGAGGTGGCGCGTGCCGCCGAATGCCTCGCAGATCACCCCATAGCCGGGCTTGCCGCTGTATGGGCCAGTCTGGCCATAGCCACTGATGCGCGCCAGCACCAGGCCGGGGTTGGACGCGGACAGCACGTCGTATCCCAACCCCAGACGCTCCAGCGTGCCAGGGCGAAAATTCTCCACCACCACGTCGCATTGCGCCGCCAGCGCGCGCACCAGGTCGCGTCCCGCGTCCGTCTTGAGGTCGATCGTCACCGTGCGCTTGTTGCGCAGGATGCTGGCCGCGTAGAGCGATACGTCGCCCTCATGGTAACCCATGTTGCGCACCGGGTCGCCCTCCGGTGGCTCGACCTTGATGACGTCCGCACCGAAATCCGCGAGCAACCGGGCGCAAACCGGCCCCGCGATGGTGCTGCACAGCTCCAGTACCCGGTAGCCGCGCAATGGCCCGTTGCGCTCCGTTATCGTTCCTGCCCGCACGGCGCTCCTCCGCTCATCGCATCGTCCTCGCGCGCGGGCCGAGTTGCGTCCGCGTCAGCTCATAGGCATCGCGGACCCAGCCGCACAGCAATGCGCGGGTCTCGGCCGGCTCGATGATGTCGACGACGCCGAACAACTCCGCCGTGCGAAACGGCGAGGCGTACTGTTGGTAACGCTGCTCCAGCTCCGCCCGCCTCGCCTCCGGGTCCGCGGCGGCGGCGATGTCCCGCCGATAGGCCGCGGCCACACCACCCTCGATCGGGATTGAACCCCAGCGCGCCGAAGGCCAGGCGAAACGATGATTGAGCGACGTGCCGGACGGACCGTGCCACGGTCCCAGCATGGACCCCGCGAGCCCGAAGGCACGGCGGATCACCACGGAGACCCACGGCGCGCTCGCCTGCTCGATCGCGCAGGCCGCCCGCGCTGCGGCGAGCAGCGTGCCCGCCCGTTCCGCCTCCACACCGATCATCGTGCCCGGCTGATCGACGAAGTTCACGATGGGCAGGTGGAACGTGTCGCAAAGATCGACAAAGCGTTCCATCTTCTGCGCCGCGGCCCGCGTCAGCGCCCCGCCCATCACCATGGGGTTGTTGATCATCATGCCGACGGCGTAACCATCGAGCCGCGCCAGCGCCGTGACCAGCGATCCACCGAAGGATGACGACATCTCGAACACCGAGCCCTGGTCGCAGACGAGCTCGAGGATTTGGCGCGCGTTGAAGCTCTTGCGCCGGTTGCGCGGAATGATGCCGTTCAGCTTTTCGTCGGCGCGCCGCGGATCATCGGCCGGCTGCGCACGCGCCGGCAGCTCCCACACGTTGCGCGGCATGTAGGAGAGGAATCTCCGTACCTGGTCGAGCGCGTCGCGCTCATCCGCCGCGGCATTGTTGATGCAGCCGCTGAGCTTGGTGTGCACGGAGGCGCCGCCCAGCTCCTCCTTCGTCACGTCCTGGCCCAGTCCCTGGCGCACCACCGGCGGGCCGGCCGCAAACACGTAGGATTTGTCCCGCACCATCACCGAGAAATGCGACGCCAGAAGCCGGGCAGCACCAAGCCCGGCGCAGGAACCAAAGGCAATGCTCGCGACCGGCGCAACGCCCAGGAGCTGCACGAACGGCCACAGCGCATAGCCGGGGATTTTCGTGCGCCCCATCTGCTCCAGCAGCTTGATGCTGCCGCCCGCGGAGTCCACGAAGCGCACCAGCGGCATGCGGAACTCGTAGGCCATGCGCTCGGCATAAACCCACTTGTCGGATACCGCCGCCTCCGAGGAACCACCCCGCAGGGTGAAGTCGTCCGCCACCAGCACCAGGCGGCGCGCATCCACCTCGCCCGTGCCCATGACGCAATTGGCGGGCGTGAAGCTGTCGAGCTCCCCGTCGGTCCGGTAGCGTCCCTTGCCCGCGAGCGCACCCAGTTCCTGGAAAGTTCCCGCGTCCAGGAACGCATCGATGCGTTCGCGCGCGGTGAGCCTGTCCTTCCTCGTGCCAGCGCGCGATGGCTTCCGCGCCGCCCATGGCCCGCGCGGCGTCGCGCCGCCGCCGCAGGTCCTGGAACTCGGGCTGCCAGCCCGCCTCACCCATATCGGAAGGAAGCGCGCTCATCGTGTCGCGTTCATGCGCGTGGCACGCTCATGCCGACGGCATACCCCGCCATGCGGATGGCAGCGGCAGGGCAGGGCGCATCGCGGTCGCGCGCAGCATCGCGCAACATCGGCCCGGAGCCAGGCCATCCCGCCGCCGCTCGTTGCGCGGCCAGAATCTTTCCCGAACATCTTTCCCGTGCCCCTGCCGGCTCTGAGCGAACCAGGCCGCGTCATCATACCGAGATGCAGATAACAGACAAGGCGATTGTTAACAATCTGACGAAAACGCGCGCCGCCCAGGATTACGCCCGGGCAGGCGCGACGCCTTCCGGCCGCTCAGACCGGCCGGTCGCCCTGCACCGTCACGCGGAAGCCGGAGCGCGTTTCCGGCCAGTAGTCCCACAGCGCGTGGTGCTGCACACAGCGATTATCCCAGAACGCTACCGAGTTGGTGCGCCAGCGGAAGCGGCACTGGAACAGCGGGTTTTCCATGTGCTCGTAGAGATAGCGGAGAATTCCCTCGCTCTCATCGCGCGGAATGCCAAGGATCCGCCGCGTGAAACCGCGGTTGACGAACAGTGCCTTTTGTCCCGTCACCGGGTGCGTCCGCACCACGGGGTGTTCCGCATGCGGATACGTTTCCTTGTCGCTGACGCCGAAATTGGCATAGAGGCCGCGATAGACCGGCTCACCATCGTGCAGCGCCGTAAGACCTTCGAGATACGTCTTCATGCGGTCCGAGAGCGCTTCGTAGGCCGCGTACATGCTGGCAAACAACGTGTCGCCGCCCCGCGGCGGGCAGGTCTTGATGTAGAGGATGCTGCCCATCGGCGGCATTTCGTCGCAGGACACATCGGAGTGCCAGTTCTCGCCGTTGGCGCGCGGCGTGTTCCTGTCGGCGTGGATGATCATCAGCTCGCTGTGGCCCGGCGCGTGCGGTGCCGCGGGGTGCACGTGCAGCGCTCCGAAATAGCGCCCAAACGCCAGGTGCTGTTCCGGCGTCATGTCCTGGTCGCGAAAGAAGATCACGAGATTCTCGGCAAGCGCGCGGTGGATCTCGTCGAGCTGGCGGTTGGTCGGCCGGGCAAGATCGACGCCGCCGATCTCCGCGCCGATGATCGGCGTCAGCTTGTCGACCTCGATCGTCTCGTAGGGGGCGCCCCCGGCCGCGGCCGCGCGGATTCGCGGCCCCTGGTTTCCTCGTAGCTCGTCCATGGCATTTCTCCTTCTCGCGGGAACCCGGCTACGGCGCGGCAGCCTAGATACTCGAAGCCAATTGTCAACAATCGGCTTGCGACCCGGCGCTTGCCCACCTAAGTTGCGGCCGCACCTTCGGGACAAGCCAGGCCGGCCATGGCGGAGAGTATCACGCTCCAACGGGAAGACGCCTCCGCGCTCCCGGGGGCGGAGGGCGGGTTCGTCGTCTTCCGCTGGTTCGGCGCGTCGCCACCGCCCACTCTTTCGTTACCGGAACAGATCGCGGCACGCCTCGGCGACCGTATCGTCACCGGCAAGATCGAGCCCGGCGCGCGCATCATCGAACAGGAGATCGCCGACGAGTTCCAGGCCTCGCGCGGTCCCGTCCGTGAAGCACTGCGCATCCTCGAACGGGAAGGCCTGGCGCAGATCCATCCCCGCCGCGGCGCGCGGGCAAGCCAACTTTCCCGCCAGGATGTCTTCGATCTGTTCGAGATCCGGGCGCATCTCTACCAGGCAGTCGCGCGGCGCCTGGCCACGAACCCGACGACGGCCGTGCTACGCCTGCTGGAAGATGGGGTGCGCACGCTGCGCCGCCTTGCGGACGTACCGGACGACGGCAGCCTCTACGCCATGACCGTGTTTCACCTGAGCCTGGAATGCGCACGCGCGGCGGGCAACGCGCGCCTCGCGGACATGATCACTTCGCTCTCCCTGCAGACCTACCGCTATTCGCGCCTCGCCCTGGGCGCGCGAGCGCGGCGGCGCCAATCCGTCGCGCTCTGGCAGAAGACGCTCGATGCCGTGCGCCGAGGCGACGTCGCGGCCGCCACCGAGACCGCCAGCCGCCGCATCCTCGAGTCACGCGCCGAGGCGCTGCGTCTCGTCGGGTCGGAGGCCACCGGTATCGGCTGACCATGCCGCCCGGCGCGCAAGTGCCGGTCGTGGCGAGCCAGGAGGGCGTCGGCGGCCGCCGTGGCCACCGCCTACGCGCCATGCCAGGTCACGTCGCCCGCGTCCGCCGCGATGGTGGTTCCCGCCTCGCCACGCAGAATGGCGGGCAGGTCCTTGAGCGCGCCGATGGCGGCAGGCTTGCCGGTCGCGCGGGCGAACTGGCATGCGCCATCCACCTTCGGGCCCATCGATCCCGCCGGAAACGCGTACTGGCCCAACGCTTCGGGCGAGGCGCGGCGAATGGCCTTCGCGTTCGGCGTGCCCCAATCCACGAACACGGCCTCGACATCCGTCGCCATGATGAAGAAATCGGCGCCCACGTCGCGTGCCAGCAACTCCGAGCACAGGTCCTTGTCGATCACCGCCTCGACGCCAACCAGGTGACGCTCCTTCCCGGGCTCGTACATCGTGGGAATGCCGCCGCCACCGGCGCAGATCACAACCGCTCCCTTCTCCAGCAGCCAGCGGATGGGCCGGATCTCGAAGATACGCTGTGGCAGCGGTGACGGGACGACGCGCCGCCACTTGGCACCGTCCGCCTTGAACACCCATCCTTTTTCCGTGGCCAGCGCATCGGCCTCGCGCTTCTCATAGACAGGGCCGACGAATTTCGTCGGGTTGCCAAAGCCGGGATCGCCAGGATCGACCTCGACCATGGTCAGCACGGTCGCAAGCGGAACCTCGAACGGCAGCAGGTTGCCGAGTTCCTGTTCGATCATGTAGCCAATCGAGCCCTCGGTCTGCGCGCCAAGCACATCGAGCGGCGAGGCCTCGGCCGGTTTGTAGGCTTCTCCCTGGAGTGCCAGCAGCCCGACCTGCGGCCCATTGCCGTGCGTGATAAGGAGCTCGTTGCCCGCATGGATCCGCGCAAGAGCCGAGGCAGCGACACGCGTGTTGGCGCGCTGCGCCTCGGCCGTCATCGGTTCGCCGCGGCGCAGCAGCGCGTTGCCGCCGAGTGCGACCACGATGCGCATCGCTCAGGCCCCGAGGGTCGCGACGAGCAGGGCCTTGATCGTGTGCATGCGGTTCTCCGCCTGGTCGAAGGCGATGTTCATTTCGGATTCAAAAACCTCGTCGCTCACCTCGACCCCATCGTCGATGTCGAATTGGTCCGCGATATCCTTGCCCACCTTGGTTTCGGTGTCATGGAAGGCGGGCAGGCAGTGCATGAACCTGGCGGCTGGATTGCCGGTCTTGCGCATCACCTCCATCGTCACGCGGTAGGGCGTGAGCAGCTTGATGCGCTCGGCCCAGACCTCCTTCGGCTCGCCCATGGAGACCCAGACATCGGTGTGAACGAAGTCGACGTCCTTCACGGCCTTGTCGATGTTGTCGGTGATCAGCATGCGCGCACCGGACGTCTTCTGCAGCTTCTTTGCGATCTCGATATATTCCTCGGTGGGCCACAGCGCGCGCGGCCCGCAGATCCGGACATCCATGCCCATGAGGCAGCCGACCAACAGCAGCGAGTGCCCCATGTTGGAGCGCGTGTCACCGAGATAGGCGTACCTGATCGTCTCTATGGGGCGCTCGAGCTGCTCGCGCATGGTCATGACATCGGCGATCATCTGCGTCGGGTGATATTCGTCGGTCAGTCCGTTATACACCGGCACGCCGGCATATTTCGCAAGCTGCTCAACCCCGCCCTGCGCGGAGCCGCGGTACTCGATCCCGTCATACAGCCGCCCAAGCACGCGCGCGGTATCCTTGAACAATTCCTTGTGCCCGATCTGCGAGCCGCTGGGCTCGAGATAGGTGACGTTCGCGCCCTGGTCGTAGCAGGCGATCTCGAACGCACAGCGGGTGCGGGTGCTGGTCTTCTCGAAGATCAGCGCGATGTTCTTCCCCTTCAGGTGCTGCTGCTCCGTGCGGGCGTATTTCGCTCGCTTGAGGTCGCGGGCGAGGTCGAGCAGGTACCTGAACTCGCGCGGTGTATAGTCTTGCACGGTGAGGAGGGAGCGGTTGCGCAGATTGAAAGCCATCGGAGTTCTCCGTGAGGTTTGTTCGGCTTTTTACTCGACGGGGTCACGCAGAATGGGACAGGTCATGCAATGGCCGCCGCCGCGACCGCGGCCGAGTTCATTGCCTTCGATCGTGATCACCTCGATGCCGGCCTTGCGCAGTCGGGTGTTGGTGTACTGGTTACGCGCGTAGGCGATCACGACGCCGGGGGCGATGGCGACAACGTTATTGCCGTCGTCCCACTGCTCGCGCTCCTGCTGATAGGCGTCGCCA
Organism: uncultured Pseudomonadota bacterium; assembly: GCA_963764465.1. GTDB lineage: Bacteria > Pseudomonadota > Alphaproteobacteria > Acetobacterales > Acetobacteraceae > JAJXXT01. The sequence continues at coordinate 26,185 of CAVXSO010000004.1, forward strand.
CCCGTGGTGACGAGATTGAGCTGCTGCAAGCCAAGGGCCTCGGCGGCAACGCCGGTACCATCCTCGCTCAGGAATGACTGCTGCTCGACACGATAGTCGACGTCGTCGGGTGAATCGCCTGGTCTCAGGCTGTAGCAGCGAATTTCCTGACACACACCCATGAACACGTTCGCGATATCGCGGCTGCAGAGCGTGAAGACCGTGTCGAGGTGCATCGCGGCACGCGACTTGGGCATCTGGCAGGCCACGACGCGCGTCGCGGCTTCGTGTTCGAACAGTGCGCGCGCCAGCTGGCCAACCGCTTGCGGTGTGGTGCGTTCGCCCATCCCCACGAACACGATACCGTTGCCAACCGGCATCACATCGCCGCCCTCCACCGTGGAGGGGCCGAAATCCTCGTCGGGATTGCCGAACCAGGTCTTGAATTTTCCGTGCCTGAACTCCGGGTGGAATTTATAGACCGCCGTGACCAGCAGCGTCTCCGGCTTGCGTGCCGGCCAGCACATCGGGTTCACCGAGACCCCACCATAGATCCAGCAGGAACTGTCGCGCGTGAAAATCGTGTTCGGCAGCGGGGGAATCACGAAGTCCGCCGGTTGGAGGTAACGGCCGAACATGCCGTGCGGCTCGAACGGCAATTCGAAGCGCGCGATGCCGCCGATCAGATGGTCCACGAGCTTGCTTGCCGGCTCCTCGTCGAGCCATGCTCGCAGGTCCTCCAGCATGCCGGAGCCGACATGGTTTGCCGTGATGCGCCGGTCGAGAACCCAGGCGCGACCTTCCTTGGTATGGAGTACATCGGCCAGCAGCTCGTGGAACTCCAACACCTCAACGCCACGCTCACGCATCTTGTTGCAGAAGCCGAAATGCTCCTTCTGCGCCTCCTGTACCCACAACACATCGTCGAACAGCAGGTTCTTGCAGTTCCCAGGCGTGAGGCGCTTATGGGCAAGGCCTGGCCTGCACACCATGACCGTCCGTAACCTTCCGACCTCCGAATGAACGCCGTATTCGCGCATGGGGCTGGTTTCCTTCTGGTTTTTGCTTTCCATCACAGCGGGCTGATTGCGCCGGTTGCCATCAACCAAATCGCGAGAAGTGCCAGGGCGACGATGCAAGCGGCGATCAGCAAGTCGGGCCCGGCCAGTCCGGCGGCTCCCGCCTCGCGCCGGGCGCGCAGGTAAATTATGATTCCGGGTGCGAAGAGCACGGCCGTCATCAGCAAAAAGCTTAGACCCGCAGCGTAGACGAGCCATAGCCCGTAGACAGTCGCGAGCAGGCCCACAAACATGTCGCGCCGGCGGGAGCGATCGTCCTCATAGGTCTCACCGCTGAGCGCGAGCTTCAGCGCGTACGCGCCGGAGAGCACATAGGGCGGCAGGATCGCGACGGATGCGATGGAGTAGAAAAACTCGTAGGCATCGCGGGAAAACAGACTGATGATCAGGAACAGCTGGATCAGCCCGTTGGTCGCCCACAGAGAATTCGCCGGCGACCCCTTGGCGTTTTCCACCGCGAACCAGCGCGGGAAAATGCCCTCCTTGCCGCAGGTATAGGGAATTTCCGCGCACAGCAGCGTCCAGCTCAGGAAAGCGCCCCCGACGGAGACGATCAGGCCAACATTGATCAGCGATGCACCCCAGGCGCCGACCAGAGGCTCGAACACGCCGGCCATGGCCGGGACTTTCAGGTCCGCAAGTTCCTTTTGGTGAAGGATACCGGTGGAGAGCAGCGAGACAAGCACATAGATGCCAAGCGCGCCGGCGAACCCGATTACCGTCGCTTTTCCAACGTCGCTGCGACGGCGCGCACGCGCCGAATAGACACTCGCTCCCTCGATGCCGATGAACACCCAAAGCGTCACCAGCATCGTACCGCGGACCTGCTCGGTGACGCTGCCGAGGCTTTCACCGCCCGTGTTGCCCCAGAAACTGAAGGTGAACTTCTGGTAGTTGAAGGCGATGATCGCGACCAGGATGAACAACGCCAGAGGGACGAGCTTGGCGATCGTGGTGACGACATTGACCAGCGCGGCGCCAGAGATGCCCTTCAACACCAGGTAGTTGATCAGCCAGAGGCAAATCGACGCGCCGATGATCGAGATCACATTGCTCCCGTCTCCGAAAACCGGCATGAAGTAGGAAAGCGCGCTGAAGATTGCCACCGCATAGGCAACGTTGCCGAGGAATGCGCTGATCCAGTAACCCCACGCGCTGTTGAACCCGACAAAATCGCCGAATCCGGCACGGGCATATGCGTAGGGGCCGGCGTTGAGCGTGGGCTTGCGTATGGCCAGGCTCTGGTAAACGAAGGCCAGCATCAGCATGCCGATGCCTGTTACCACCCACCCGATGGCGATCGCGCCTGGTGAGGCCGCCTTGGACATGTCGCGGGGAAGGTTGAAGACACCGCCGCCGATCATTGAACCGACCACGAGCGCGATCAGGGGGAGCAGCGTAAGCCGTCCCTCCTTCCGGGGTGTCGTGGTTGTCGCGCCGTCGCCGACCGAGATCCCGGACATGATCGTTCCCCTGTTATCTCGCCTTGCCCGCGATCGCGGGAGTGATGTTGCGATAGTGCATCATAGGCTCCATATGCGCTCGTCTCCGCCTAGAAGAGCACCCCAGCCTCGATCAGGAAGGTCGCCTGGTCGCGATCGTTCTTCCCGCTTCCGTAACCAATGGATCCGGGGTTACCGATGCGCGCGAGGTGGAGGTAGCCAATGTCGCCACGCACGAAAAGATGCTTCTTGGCCCATTCGGGCGACCATGTTGGGCCCACGGCAAATCCCAAACCCTGGGCGCCGGGGCCGAGAAACCAGTATTCCGGCCCGTTGCTGCTGAAGTACTCTCCCCAGCCACCCAGCGAGATCGAAGTCCCCTCGAAATGGTAGTTGGCGAACACCGCCGCCCCGAAGCTGCTGGAGTATTTGGTGAGGCCAACTCTGGCATTCGAGCCGGACCAGACATACTGCACCTCTGGCACCACCGTCAGAGAGCCCCAGTCCCATTCATAATATCCACCCGCCACGGATGAATTGACGAGGTTGGCCACGCCCGCGGACCCGACAGTCGTTGCGTGGTAAGCCGTTGTGGCATTGCCGTAGAAATGCGCGTTGAGGCCCGTGGTGCCCAGATTCGTCGCACCGTACAACGCAACGCTGTTGTTCTTGTCGATGGCGTAGGCCGCCTTCAGCTGCAAGTAATTCCAGGCGTTCGTGTCGAATCCATCACCGAAAATGATCGTGCCCGAGAACGGCCCGTGACTATAGTCGAGCCGGACGCCGACGCTCTGTGAGTTCTCCGTGTACCACAGCGCGGTCGTCAGAAGGTTGGGGTTCTCCCAATCCACTCCGGACTCCCATCCCTCGACCGAATCAACCTGTCCCACCGACAGCGAAAGATCCGACGTTGGCGCGAGGGTCACGTAGCCACGGCGCACCGGGCCTGTCGAGTAGGTCTGGATCGATGGCCCCCCGGGCCTAACGCCGAGCGTCAGCGAGTTCACCGCGCCGCCCTGGACCGTGAACCGCAAGATCCCATCTGTCTTCTGCACTTCCACGAGAGCGTTCAGGAATTCAATGCCGCTGTCGTTGGACGTGCCCAAAAGTCCCAGGCTGGTACTGCTGCCAGCTCCGTGCAGCCCATAGACGTATCCGTCCATGCCGCCGCTGACTTCGAGTTTTCCGATAGGTCCCGAGTCTATTGTATATGGATCGGGTGCATCGGCCGCGTATGCCGGAGCGGACAAAAATATGACAACCAATCCAAGGCGATATACGGAACAAAGGCCGGTGAAAAAAATCGATGCGACCGCTCGAAGTGGCGTTGTTCCGCACGACGGAATGATCGCCGACGCCCTCGTCAGCATCGTCGAAACGCCTTCGCTGGCCGATGGTTTAGCGATTGCGCCTCCTAACATCTGCGCCCTTTCAATGCCGATACTGCCATGTAACGGGCGTCAAGAAAAAAGGCGGAAGCAGGGCCGGTCGTTCGTTCCCCACTCCTGCGCAGACCCGTAACACACGCTGCGGTCTCGTCGTTGAGGAAACGCCGCAACGTCCTGCTATCGGCGTAGCGCGGTCCGATAATGTTGAACAGCGTCTGCTCGTTCCGGAAATCGCCGCTTGTTGTGGCGAGATCAAAACGAACGTGAACCGCCGTGCCCGGTGCGATCGAGGCGCAGCCATTGCCGGTGGGCACGACAAGAGGAAGGTCGCGTCTGCCGATGGTGAGCGTCGCCGTCTCCTTCATGACCTACCTTCCGAAGGTCGGGCGCGTCGGGATGGGTGGCGGATTGGCGACGGCTTTCGCGCGCGCGTCGAGAAACCGGTCCGCTGCCGCGGCGCCCTGCTCGATCAGCCAGGTAATGTTGCGCGCACTGCGGTCAATCTTGCCTTCGTAGTCGAGCATTTCCTGCACCTCCTGCGGCATTTCGATGCACGGGATGTGGTAGGGTTTGTCTGTGTCGGACGCGAAGGATTTCGGGATGCGGATCGGCGCCTTGATGTCGAACTCCCGCAGGAACGCCGGCCGGAAGGCGCCCCACATCACCAGATCGTTGATGAACTCCAGGTGCTGCAACTGTTGGAACAGCGAGATATTGCCCTCGAGCTGGTTGCGCCGATCGAGGATATCGTCCGGGTCCACGGGAATGCGCGCCCGCATGGTGGGGTTAATCTTTATAAGCCAGATCTCATCCGGGACGTTCTCCACGCCGACGCTGCGTGGCCGGATCAGTTCCTCGATCGGCGGATTGTCGGAGAACAACCCATCCCAATATCCCTGCCCGTGGATGCGCACCGCTGGGAAAATGCTCGGCACGGCGCAGGACGCCAGAATGTGCTCAAGCCGGATCGGTTCCTTGCTGGAGACGAACTTCACCAGCCTGCCGTCGGAGATGTTCGAGGCCCCGATCATGAGCACGGGGCGCTGCGGGCGCGCTCCCCAGGCTGCGATCTCGTCGAAATCGATATATTTGCTCAGCAGAGCAGGAGAAATCAGTGAATTCCGGCCGGCTTCCCGCACTCGCCAGCGAAAGCATAGTGCGGAACATCGGCGAGGATGGGCTCACTTGGAAGGCCGGCAACAGCCCGCGGTTCACCAGGCGCAGTCCGGTGGTGACGAACTCGTTGAAGGCGTCCTCCGCCCAGTTCTGCGCCGTGTTCTCCTTCCAGAAATCGAGCATGCGTTGCCAGACCGGGCGCTCCCCTCTTTCGTAGGCGTACCAAATCAGGCTGGCGCAGACCGCGCCGCCGGAGGTGCCGCTGATACTGACAGGTTCGAACTCGCCGCCGCCCAGGCGCTCGACCAGGGTTTTCAGGGCGCCGGCGGTGAACGCCGTCTGGCTGCCGCCGCCCTGGCACGCAAGGGCAATCTTCACGCGTCTCGCCGGTAGGGGCATCGCAGCCAGCGCTCCTTCTTGGCCTGCAAAACAACCAAACCCTCGCAAACGAACGCCGCGTCGTCCTTGAGCGAGATCAAGATGCCACACGCTCACGATCAGTTATTTTTCGGTGGGGATCGGCGGCAGGCATTCGCCGCCGCTGTGGCGTGGGCCCAGGAGTTCAGGTGTTTCGCCGCCAGCGTGGCCGTCGGCCGGCGCTTTTTAAGGCGCCCGCACGACGCGGCGACGTTATCCCCGTCCGTGCCATCGGGCATCCAGACATCGCGCCCACGCGTCGATGCCGTCGTCGCGAGGAGAGATCGCTGTGGAGGGCACCGCCAGCGGGAGCGCGATGGCGTGTTCGCCTATCCGCCTGCGCGCGCCCGCCACCAGGCCAAGCTCACCACCACGCCCACGGGAATTGCAAGAACGGGGAGGACCAGGAGCTCAAACATGCTCCTCCTCCACGTCGACCATCGCCCGAGCCGCCACGTAATCCACTTTCCCCGTGCCCAGTAGCGGCAGCTTCCGAACAACCACAATGGCGCGCGGCACGAACAGCTCCGGCGATCCCTCGCGCTGCGCAGCCGCGACAAGCGTGGAGCGCTGTGCTTCCTTGTATTCCGTCACCAGCACCAGCGTCTCGCCCTTGCGCGGATCTGGGCGTGTCACGATCGCGTGCCCAGCGTCAGGCCAGACCCTGGTGACGAACTCCTCGACGGCACCAAGAGGCACCATCTCGCCCGCGATCTTCGCAAACCGCTTCGCACGACCGAGAATGGTAACGAACCCCTCGTGGTCGATCTCGACGATATCACCGGTGTCGTACCAGCCGTCTTCCGGCGGCTGGATCACGCCAGGCGCCTCGGCGCGCAAATAACCGAGCATCACGTTCGGCCCCTTCACATGCAGCCGCCCACCGCGCGCCACACCCTCGACTGGCTCGATCCGGTGTTCGATGCCCGGCAGCAATGGTCCTACCGTGCCAGCCCGATACATCATCGCCGTGTTGGTGGCGATCACTGGCGAGGTCTCCGTCGCGCCATACCCCTCGAGCAGGCGCAACCCGAACTTCTCCGCCCAAACCCGTCGTGTCTCCTCCTTCACCCGCTCCGCCCCGGCGAAGACGTAGCGTACGCTGTAGAAATCATAGGCGTGCGCCACGCGGGCATAACCCGTGAGGAATGTGTTGGTACCGAACAGGATCGTCGCATTGATGTCGTAGGCGAGCTCGGCAACAATCCGATAGTGCAATGGTGACGGATAAAGGAATGTCCTCACTCCGTACAGCACGGGCAGAAGGAATCCCCCCGTAAGGCCGAAGGAATGGAACATCGGCAACGCGTTGAGGACAATATCGGTTGGGTTGAAGTCGATCACCGTCGCAAGCTGCGCCTGGTTTGCCATGATGTTGCGATGGCTGAGCGCCACGCCCTTTGGCGTACCTTCGGAGCCGGAGGTAAACAGCACCACCGCGGCATCGCCAGGCGCCGCCCTCGATGTTCGCCGATGAACGGCGCGGGCAAACAGCGCCTTGAGCAACCCCATCATGCGCGCGAGGGCCGGGATGTGCAGATCCTCAAGCCACACGACGCGCACACGCGAGGCAAGCTCACCCACCACCTCGCCGAGCTTTGCCATCTCAACGAACCGTCGCGACGTGATCACGCAACGCAACTCTGCCGCCGTGCACGCCGAAAGCATACCCGTCGTACCGGTCGTGAAGTTCAGCAAGGCCGGCACGCGCCCATAGGCATGCAGTCCAAAGAAGGTCAGTGCGGCACCTGCGGAGTTCGGTAGCAGGACGCCGACGCGTTCGCCCGGCTGCGTCATCGCCGCCAGACGCTCCCCAAGCGCGAAGCTGCCCGCGATCAGCCGGCGCAACGAAACAGGCTGCCGCTCGATACCGTCGATCACGACGTGCCCGCCACCGTGGACCGCGCGCGCGTCGAGCAGCGCCTTGAACAGTGTGCGGTCCCGGTCTGCGGTCTCGAAGACCAGGTGGTTCATCTGCTGCTGGATCGCGAGCCCCGCCGCGCGGCGCCGCTCGCGCCCCAGCAGGCTCGCTGGCAGCGTAAGTTCCGCGGGTGGCAGGATGGTGATGTGGATCTTCGGAAACCAGCGCAGCCGCACCTTGCCGCGCAGGCGGGAGAAGGGTGAGTACTGCGCCCCGTCGATGCGCACGGCGATGATCCGTGCACGCGCACGGTCCGCGATCAGCCCCGGCCCTTCGTAGATCTTCATCAACGCCCCGGTGACGGTGATGCGGCCCTCGGGAAAAATCACGCAGCGCCGCCCCTCGGCCACCGCGTGCGTGAGGGTTCGTATCGCCATCGGGTTGGTGGGGTCGACCGGCAGCGCCTCGAACAGCCGCAGGAATGGACGCAGCCACCAGCGCCGCGCGATGAACGTATCCACCGCGAACATCGGCTTGTCCGGCAGGAACGCTGCCAGCAGCGCCGCGTCTAGGAAGGAGACGTGGTTGACGATCACCACGGCAGGCCCTTCGATGGCCCGGTAGTTCTCGAGCCCGCGCACCTCGACGCGATAAAAAAGCCGCAGCACCGCGGAAAGTGCCGTCTTGACCAGTTCCTGCGGCAGAAGGCCACAGACATAGACCGCGACGGCGAGGTTGCAGACGCCCACCACCAGGAAGACACCGGCGATGGAAAGTCCTGCCGCCAGCAGGGCCACGGTGCCCACCGCGGAGACCACCATGAACAGCGCGTTGATCGTGTTGTTCGCGGCAATGACGCGGGCGCGATGCGCCGCCGCGCTTCGCTCCTGCAACAACGCATAGAGCGGCACAATGAACAATCCACCGCAAACCGAGATTCCGAGCAGGTCGAACAGCGTCCGCCAGCTCGCCGGCTGCGCGAGGTACGCGCCGAGCGAGATGAGCGTGCCATCCGCCGCACCCTGCGTCGGCGATGCGAGGTAGAAATCGCCGATGAACAATGACAGACCGAGAGCCGCGAACGGCACCAGCCGCGCGCTGATCTCGCCATGCAGCAGCTTGTTCGAGAGCAGCGAACCGATCCCCACGCCGATCGAGAAGACGGCGAGGAACAGCGTGACGACATGCTCGCCTGCGTGCAGCGTGTCCTTCACATAGGCCGGGAATTCGGCGAGGAATGTGGCGCCCACGAGATAGAACCAGGAGATGCCAAGGATCGAGAGGAGCAGGTCACGGCGGGAGGCGGCGTAGCGGATCATCTCCATCGTGTCGGCGACGATGTTGAATCCCACCTTCAGTCCCGGTGCGGCGGCCGGCGCGCGCGGGATGAACAGGCTCGCGCCGAGCCCCATCGCGGCCACCGCGATCGCGATCGCACCCGCCGCTGCCCTGCCGCCGGCGAGCGGCATCACCAGCCCCGCCGCCAGCGTGCCGAGCAGGATGGCAAGGAACGTGCCCGCGTCCACCAGCGCATTGCCCGCGAGAAGTTCGTCGTGGCGCAGATGCTCCGGAAGGATCCCGTATTTCAACGGGCTGAAGAACGTCGAATGCGTGCCCATCAGGAACAGGGTCGCAAGCAGGAACGTGATATTGCCCTGGGAAAAGCCCAGGAACGCGAGCCCCATGATGCCGATTTCGATCGCCTTGATCACGACGATGAGGCGCGATTTATCGAACCGGTCCGCAAGCTGCCCCGCCGTCGCCGAGAACAGGAAGAAGGGCAGGATGAACAATCCGCCTGCCACCGCCACCAGGATCGAGTCATTCTTCGCCCAGGATGCCACCTGGTAGGTCGCGAGCAACACCAGCGCGTTCTTGAAGAAATTATCGTTCCACGCGCCGAGCGATTGCGTGATGAACAGCGGCAGGAACCGCCGGCGCGCGAGCAGCCTGGCCAGATTGCTATGCATGACGTTCCGTCGCTCCCTAGGCCGCGCTCGCGGTCCGCTTGTGGCCATCAGCCGCGGTGAGCACCGCCCACGCCGCGGCAGAGAGCCGCGCCGCATGCGGCGACAACCTGCCGCGGATCCGCCCGTACACAATCGCGGTTGCCGCCTGCAGCACGAGGCCCATCACCATCGCCGTCGCAAGCTCCACATTCGCCTTCGCGATCTCGCCCTTGCGCATGCCGGCGGCGATGACGTCGCGGATCACATCGACAGGTGTCGCGGCATCCCGGGGGACTTTCGCGAGGTGCCCGTGTTGCACGAACAGCAGGAAGCGGAACAACACCTGATCCCGGTCGAAGAAGCGGCAGAACTCGCGGATCATCGCATCGAGCTTCGCCTGGGTCCCGGAGGCGTCCGCCTGCAGCCGCTCCAGTACCTGCGCGAACTCCAGGTAGTGGGCGAGAAACAGGCTTGCGACCAGATCCTCCTTGCCGGTGAAGTGGCGGTACATCGCCCCCTCGGCGACGCCGGCGGCCTTCGCGACGTCGCGGGTCGAGGTTTCGGCCACGCCCTTCTCGACAAACAGCCGCATCGCCTCGCGTTCAAGCCTGGCCCTGGTACCGGTTCCGTCGCGCATCGGAGCATTACCAAAATGAGTGAACGATCATTCACTAACAAGGCAGCCCGAAGCCCGTCAAGCAAAACGTTCGCGCAGGCCAGGGAAGGGGCCGGTGTCAAGCCAACTGCACACGCCGCACCGCCGCATGGGGCGGTCTGTCGGGGCCTAAACTCAGGACGGAAGCGGCAGATCGCGCCTCTCGGCCGGGGCCGCTACGGCACCAGCACCGCCGCGCCCTTGACCCGTCCCTCGCGCAGCCGCGCCAGCGCCTCGTTTGCCTCGCCCAGCGGAAACGGCGTCGTCGTCGTTCGCACCGGGATCCGGCTGGCGATCGCGAGGAACTCCTCGGCGTCGCGCCGCGTCAAATTCGCCACCGACCGAACCGCCCGTTCCTCCCAAAGGATGCTGTAGGGAAAGCCCGGGATATCCGTCATGTGAATGCCGGCGCAGACCACGACCCCGCCCTTCTCCGTGGCGCGCAAGGCCGCGGGCACGAGCTCGCCCACCGGCGCGAAGATCACGGCCGCATCCAGTTTCTCCGGCGGCATCTCGTCGGAGGCGCCGGCCCACACGGCGCCAAGCTCGCGTGCGAAACCCTGGCCTTCGGCGTCGCCCTTCCTCGTGAACGCATAGACGGATTGTCCACGGTAGCGCGCCACCTGGATCGCGATATGCGCTGCCGCGCCAAACCCGTAGAGCCCCAGGCGCGGCGCATCGCCCGCCAGCCGCAGCGCGCGGTAGCCAATCAGCCCCGCGCAGAGCAGCGGCGCCGCCTCCACGTCACCGAAGCCCGGCGGAATGGGAAAGCAGAAGCGTTCATCCGCAACCGTGTATTGCGCGTAGCCACCATCGATCTGGTAGCCGGTGAAGCGCGCCTGCGCGCATAGGTTCTCCCGTCCGTTGCGGCAGAACGTGCATTCGCCGCAGGTCCAGCCGAGCCACGGCACGCCAACCCGGTCGCCGAGCGAGAGGCCGGTCACGTCCGCACCCAGCTCCGTCACCGTCCCCACGATCTCGTGCCCCGGCACCAGCGGCAGCTTTGGCTGCGCAAGATCGCCATCGAGGACATGCAGGTCCGTACGGCACACGCCGCACGCGTGCACCCGTATCTGCACCTGGTGCGCCGCCGGCCGCGGCGCCGGCCGCTCTTCCTCGACGAGCGGCCGGCGCACCGCCTCGCAGATCATCGCGCGCATGCCGTCCCTCCGCTCAGGCCGGATAGCCGACCGTCTGGGCGAAGGTCACGAACTGCTCCCCGGGCAGTCCCAGGGCGCGCTCGAGCTTCTCGTAGGGAACCGCGCCGCGGAAGACGGTGCCGAGCCCCTGCGAGGCACAGAACAGATACACGTTCTGGCCGATGAACCCGGCATCGACCGAGGCAAAGAGCCGCCGTTCCGACGACGAAACGTCCGTCATCCGCTCGCCGTGCGCCACGTAGACCAGATCGAGCGGCGCCGCGCCCACGAAATCCTGCAGTCCCGTGAGCGCGCGCAGATCGCCTGGCAGATGCGGCTTCAGGCCGTGATGCTGCGGGTCGTAGGCCCAGACGCCATCCGCCATGGCGAGGTAGATGTCGATCACCATCACATGCCGCCAATAGGGCGCGGTGCGGTCACCGTTCGGCCGGTTCACGCCGAACGCAGCCCAGAGCAGGTCGGACAGGACCTGTTCGGGGAGCGGACGCGTCGCGTATTCCCGCGTCGAGTGCCGCAGCTTGAGGGCGTTCATCAATGGCATGCCGCCTTCCTGCCTTGCCGGCGGCAGCGCCCTCGGCTGCATCGACGCAGCATGGGCACCGGTCAGCGTGGCCAGGGCCGCGCCGGCCACAGCACTCGCGCCGACTTCGCGTCGTTTCATCATCGTTCCTCCTCCGGTCAGGCGGCGGCCAGGACGGCGCGCCGCACCAGGGTCTCGAACAACGCAAGCTTGTAGCCGTTGTCACCCAGCGGCGTGGCCCCGGACAAGGCGGCCTTGGCAGCGCGGCTCGCGACCTCGTCATCGAGCCGCTGCCCCAGCAGAACCCGTTCCGCGGCGCCGGCACGATGCGGAACCGGCGCCGCAGCCCCCAGCACCACCGCAGCGTCCCGGCAAACACCTCCGGGGTCGAGCGCCAGCACCACGGCCACATCCGCGAGCGGCCAGTCGAACCCCGCCTTCTCGCCCTGCCGGAGATGCGCCATCCGCGTGCCCGCCGCTGGCTTCGGCAGCAGCACCGAGGTCAGCACCTCGCGAGGGCGCAGCGCATTCTCCCTCTGCATGTCGTCGTCGGGCCGCACGAAAAAATCCTCGAGCAGGAGACGGCGCGTCCGGCCCGCGGCATCCGTGAGCTCAACGTCCGCCTTGAGCGCCACGAGCACCGTCGCCGGCGTCGAGGGATGCACGATGGCGCAGGCCTGGTTGTCGAAGATCGCGTGATACTGGTTCTCGCCGCGGATCGCGAAGCAATGCCCGCCGCCCTTGCGCAGGCAATGATACGAGGCCGAACGGAAATACCAGCAATGCGGCCGCTGCAGCAGGTTGCCGCCGATGGTCGCCGCGTTGCGCAGTTGCGGGGAGGCGGAACCCGCCACGGCGGCGGCGAGTGCTGGATAGGTGCCGCGGACCAGCGGGTGGTCCGCAACCTGGCTCAGCGTCGCCAGGGCACCGATCCGAAGTCCGGACGATGCGTCTTCCACAATGGTGTCCATCCCCGGCACCGCGCGGAGGTTGACGAGCTCCGCCGGCGCCAGCAGTTCGGATTTCAGCAGGTCCAGCAGGTCGATCCCGCCCGCCTTCAGCACGGTCCCCGCCTCCTGTGTTACCATTATTTCCGCGACCAGGCCGGAGCGGGCGGTCGCCTGCGCCAATGTCGCCGGACTGCTGTAGGAAAACCGGTTCATCCTCCTAACCCCGCCCGAGCGCCGCGAGCACCGCGTCCGGTGTCATCGGCAGGGAGGTAAGGCGCACGCCGATCGCGTTGTAGACGGCATTGGCGATCGCGGGCGCGGTGGCAATATTCGCGGGCTCGGCGATGCCATAGGCGTCGGTCGCGCTGTTGCCCTGCAGGTTCTCCAGGATCACGACGTCGATCTCGGGCAAGTCATGCGCGCCCGCGAGCTTGTAATGTTCCAGATCCGCATTGACCATCAGCCCCGTCCGGCGGTCCATGATCCGCCGCTCCAGCAGCGCGTAGGAGAGGCCCATGAGAACGCCGCCCTGTACCTGGCTCTCCAGCAGCAGCCTGTTCATCGGCCGTCCGCAATCCTGCACCGCGACCACGCGCTCGACGCGGATCACGCCGGTTTCGGTATCGACGGCCACCGCGGCGAACTGCACGCCGCCGAGATCCTCGTGGGCCATGGCCGCATCGGGCATCCGCCGCCGGAACCCGCCGTAATCGTCGGCACGTGATTCAACCGCGCTGATCCGGTCGGTGCGCAACCGTGCCGCCGCTTCCGCAAACGCGACGCTGCGGCCAGTTTCGCGGCGGACATGAATGCGCCCATCGCGCGCCGCGAGCTCGTCCGGCGCCGCATTGAGCAGCAGCGCCGCCTCGCGAAGCAGTTCTCCCAGTACCCTCGTTGCCGCGGTACGCAGCGGCGGCGTGATCGAGGCCGTGGTGCGGCTGCCATAGGACGGGCCGCCGGCGGGAAACTCGGTATCCCCAATCCGCACCGTGATGTCCTCCGGCCGCAGCCCGAGCACCTCGGCCACCACCTGCGCCATGACGGTACCGATGCCGGTGCCGATATCCTGAACGCTCGAAAGCGCCTCCACGGAGCCATCGCGCAGGATGCGCACCTCGCACGCGGCGTTGGTCTGCACGTTCGCCATCCACAGCGACTGCGCGACGCCGATCCCGCGCTTGACCGGCCCCGGATCAGCTCCAGGCAAATGCCGCCGCGCCCAGCCGATGCGCTCCGCGCCGATCCGCCGTTCCTCGCGGCGAACCGCGCTCGGATCGATACGGTCGCGCAAGGCAAGCGGATCAAGCCCAAGCCGTTCAGAAAGCGTATCGATCGCCTGCTCGAGCCCGAACGCCCCCGGCGTGTTGCCGGGCCCGCGCATGGCGCAACCGGGCCCGGCGTTGACGAACACGTCGTGCTGCAGCGCCTCGAAATTCGGGCAGGTGTAGATGCGTTCGGCGAAGAACCCGATGCCCGCGCCCAGCGCCACGCCCGCCGTACCGTAGCTCAGGATGGAGATCGCGTTCAGCGTGCCGTCGCGCTTCGCGCCCAGTCGTACACGCTGCCAGGTGCCGGGGCGGTTGCCGGCATCGATCTGCTCCTCGTGCCGGTCCAGCACCAGCCGCACCGGCGCACCCGCCATCCGCGAAAGTTCCACGGCGGCGCGCCCATACACGCCGAGCTGAGACTTCGAGCCGAAGCCGCCACCCATGCCGTCCACGATCACCCGCACCCTGTGCAGCGGCAGCGCGAACACGGCCGCCAGTTCCTGCCGCACGCCGGAGGTGAACTGCGTGGACATGTAGACGGTAAGCCCCTCCGCCCGCCAATCGGCCACGATGGCGTGCGGTTCCAGGCAGGAATGCGTCTGCACCTGCGTCCTGTACTCACCCTCCACGACGATTTCCGCGTCGTCGAGGCCGCGGGCAGGATCCCCGCGCCGCGTCACCGCCGGACCGCGCACATTGCCTTCGAGCGGCAGATCGGGCGCGGCAGGAAACCCCGATGGATGACCGCCAGGCGCCGAGGCCGCGTCATAGACCGGGGCGGCCCCGGGCCCGCGTGCCGCATCCATGTCGACGACGAAGGGCAGGGGCCGGAACTCCGCCTCGATCGCGCTCACCGCCTCCGCCGCAACCGAGGGCGAAACAGCGGCCACCGCCGCCACGGGCTGGCCCGCGTAGCGCAACCTTTCGCCAGACCGCACGAGCCGCAGCACCGCGCGAACGCCCGCCAGCGCGGTGGCGGGCCCTGCATCGAGGCTGCGCAATTCCGCACTCGGCAATGGTGAGCGGAGGAACCGCGCGTACAGCATGCCGGGCAGGCGCACATCCGTCGTGTAGCGCGTGGCACCGGTGACTTTGCCCCGTCCGTTCAACCGCGGCACCGGTTTGCCGACCCAGGTGAGCCCGGCATTGGGCGGCCATGGCGCAGGCTCGTTCGCCGGCACCTCCCGCGTGACCGTGCCCAGGCCCGCGCCGACGATACCGGCGGGAAACGTTTCTCTCCGCGGCCCGCTCATGCCTTGCGCTCCGCGGCGGCGAGCGTCGCTTCGATCACGTGCGGATAGGTTCCGCAGCGGCAGTAATGCCCGGCAATCGCCTCGCGCACCGCCGCCGCATCCGGGTGCGGGTTGCGCTCCAGCAGTGCGGCGCAACTCATCACCATGCCCGGCGTGCAGAACCCGCACTGCATCGCGTCGTGCTCGATGAACGCTTCCTGCACGGGATGCAGCACCCCACCCTGCGCAAGACCTTCGATCGTCGAAACGCTGCGCCCCAGTGCATCGATCGCCAGCGTCATGCAGGCACAAACGGGTACGCCGTCCAGCCACACCGTACACGCGGAACAGGCGCCGCGATCACAGGCGATCTTGGTGCCAGTCAGGCCGAGCGTGTCGCGCAGCGCCTCGGCCAGCGTCGTCCGTGGCTCAAGCTCGAGTTGGTGCCGCGAGCCGTTGACGTTGATCACGAGCCGCGCCGGGCCTGGACCCGCCGCCGCTTTCGCTTGCTGCGCATCCACCTGTTCTTCGGGAAGCATCGTGCCTGCCATGGTCAAAGCCGACCCCTGCAGCAGCGACCGCCGGGACAGTCGGGCGTCCACCTGCCACCTCCGATCGCGCATCGGGAAACAGAAGCGCAGGGCCAGCCGCGATCCGCGATGAGATAGATCAAAAGCCGGCCGAAAATCGCGGCGCGCGTGGCGAGAAAGGGGGCCAAAAGCCCGGTTACGTCCCCTTCCGCCCGTAAAGCCGGGCCGCGATCGCCACCAGCGCCGCGAACACGCAGGCCAGGACCACGAAATCCAGCCACGGCCCAAACACCTCGCCGGCGCCCACCGCGACGAAATCGCCAAAGCCGCGGGCGAGCGCGAGAGTCTCCGCAACGCCGCGAGCGGAGGTTTCTGGTGGACGGAGGCGCGGGATCGGCTGCCACGGGGCCGATCTCCATCGAGCCATCATGCGATCGAGGCGCCGAATTGCGCCCAAATCAGGAATCCGGCTCTCTCTCCCGGCGGCCCGCCACGCCGTTCCGCGCCCGGACGCCTGACCAGGATCGGCGCTTGACCAGGATCGACGCTTGACCAGGATCAAGGCGTCTCGCTACGCATGGCGCGAGCAATCCTGCCGGTGCAACGGAGCAGCTCGTGAATATCAAGCACGAGCATCAGATCAACTTCTGGTACATCATCGCCGCCCTGCTGGCGGTGATGCTGATCCAGGAGCTGCGCTTTCCGGCCTCGCCCATCAAGACCATCCCCTACAGCGAGTTCCAGCAGCTCCTCGACCAGGGCAAGGTCACCGACATCGTCGTGGGCCCCACCACGATCACCGGCATCTACAAGATGTCGCCGGCCGCATCCGCGCCATCGGCCGGCCAGGCATCCCAGCCGGAGCCGCAACGTTTCCGGACCTACCGCGTCCCCGCGGAGCTCGCCGCCCGCCTCACCAAGGACAGCATCACTTTTTCCGGCGAAACCCCGCCCGGCCTGCTCGCCACCGCGCTCGGCTGGATCATTCCCTCGCTCGCCTTCGTCCTGCTCTGGCTTTTTCTCGTGCGCCCGATGGCGGGCCAGGGAATGGGCGGCATGATGGCGATCGGCAAGAGCAAGGCCAAGGTCTTCGTCGAAAAGGACATCAAGGTCCGCTTCGCCGACGTCGCCGGCGTCGACGAGGCGAAGGAGGAACTGCGGGAGGTCGTCGCCTTCCTCAAGGATCCCGAGAAATACGGCCGCCTCGGCGCGCATATTCCGAAGGGGATCCTCCTCGTCGGTCCGCCCGGCACCGGCAAGACGCTGCTCGCCCGCGCCGTCGCCGGGGAGGCGGGGGTGATGTTCTTCTCCATTTCCGGCGCCGAGTTCGTCGAGATGTTCGTGGGCGTCGGCGCGGCGCGCGTGCGCGACCTGTTCGAGCAGGCGCGGCAAAGCGCGCCGGCCATCGTCTTCATCGACGAACTCGACGCACTCGGCCGCGCCCGCGGCAGCCTGCTGCCTGGCGGCGGCCACGACGAGAAGGAACAGACCCTAAACCAACTCCTGAGCGAGCTCGACGGCTTCGATCCATCGAGCGGCGTCGTCCTGCTCGGTGCCACCAACCGGCCGGAAATCCTCGACCCCGCGTTGCTTCGCCCTGGCCGCTTCGACCGGCAGATCCTGGTCGATCGCCCGGACAAAAAGGGCCGTGCCGACATCCTCGCGGTGCACATCAGGAAGATCAAGCTGGCGCCAGAGGTCTCCGTCGAGGACATCGCGGCCCTCACCCCCGGCTTCACCGGCGCCGATCTCGCCAACCTGGTCAACGAGGCGGCGCTGCTTGCCACCCGCCGTGGCGCGGAGGCGGTGGCACACCAGGATTTCGTCGGCGCCATCGAGCGCATCGTCGCCGGCCTCGAGAAGCGCAACCGGCTGCTCATCCCGCACGAGCGCGACATCGTTGCCCACCACGAGATGGGCCACGCGATCGTGGCGATGTCGCTGCCGCACGTCGATCCGGTGGAGAAGGTCTCGATCATCCCGCGCGGCATCGCCGCCCTCGGCTACACGATGCAGCGTCCGACCGAGGACCGGTTCCTCATGGACCGCGCGGAATTGGTGAACCGCATGACGGTGCTGCTCGGCGGCCGCGCCGCGGAAAGCCTGTTCTACCCGGATGTCTCGACCGGTGCCGCGGACGACCTCGCCAAGGCCACCGAAATCGCGCGCAGCATGGTCGTGCGTTTCGGTATGGACCCGAAGCTCGGCCAGGTCGCCTATGAAACGGAAAGTGCCTCCTTCCTCGGCGGCGCCGCCGGCGCGGACTGGCGCCCCCGCCGTTACGGTGATGCAACGGCCGACGCCATCGACACCGCGGTGCGCGCGCTGATCGAGGACGCCTTCCACAGCGCGGTCGCCATCCTCGGCGACAACCGCGAACTCCTGGACAAGGCCGCCAAGGAACTCCTGGAAAAGGAAACCTTTGCCGCCGAGGAACTCAAGCGCGTTGCACAGGGCCTCGCCCACCCCGCCGCGCGCGAGGCCATACCCTCGGCCGGGCTCGCCGCCGCCGGCTCCTGAGCGGGCAATCCGGGGGCGGAGTGCCTCCTACAGCCGCTTCTTGTGGAAGCGCCCGCCCTTCATGATCGCGGCGATGTGCGCGCCCTGGTCCTGGAACACGCCGAAATCCTCGAGCGGGTTGCCATCCAGCACCAGCAGGTCGGCAAACGCGCCAGGCCGCAACGTGCCGAGCCTGCCCTCCATCCGCAGCACCTCGGCGCCGGTCGTCGTCGCCGCGCGGATAATCTCGATCGGCGACAGCACCTCGCGCCGCAGCAGGAACTCGCGGCTCTGGTCGTCCTGCAACGCGCCCAGCAGGTCGGTGCCGTAGGCCACCTTCACCCCCGCGCGCTTGCAGATCTCGAGCGAGCGCAGCCCGCCATCAATCACCATGTCGTTCTTCGCCAGCATGTCGGCATTCATGCCGAATTGCGCCGCCCGCTCCTTCATCGCGTAATAGGCGACGAGGTTGGCGACGAGATACATGCCCTTCTCGGCCATCAGCTTCGCCGAGGCATCGTCGATCAGGTTGCCGTGCTCGATCGTGCGCACCCCCGCCTTCGCCGCGCGCGTGATCGCGGCCGGCGTATAGGCATGCGCGCAGACATAGCGGCCGAACGCATGCGCCTCCTCCACCGCCGCCGCGATCTCGTCCGTTGCAAGCTGCAGGCTGTCCAGCGGGTCATAGGGCGAGGCGACACCGCCCGACATCATGATCTTGATCTGGTCCGCCCCCTGGCGCATCTGCTCGCGCACGGATTTGCGCACCTCCGACACGCCGTCGGCGATCGCCATGCCGAAGCTCATCATGTTGCAGCAATGGCAGCGCCGGCCCCAGACGTCGGTGCGCCGCCGCGGATCGGAATGCCCGCCCGTCGGCCCGATCGCCCGGCCCGCGACGAACAGCCGCGGCCCGGGGATGGCGCCTTCGTCCACCGCCTGGCGCAGGCCCCAGTCGGCACCGCCGGTGTCGCGCACGGCGGTGAAGCCGCGGTCGAGCATCGCGCGCATCAGCTTCGCCGCCCGCGCCGTGCCCAGCGTCAACGGCACCTTCTCCAGGTTCGGTATCATCACGTCGGAAAGCGTGACGTGCACATGGCTGTCGATCAGCCCGGGCATCACCACGCGCCCGCCGCAATCCAGCACGTCCTCGCCCTTGAGCGCCTTGCCGACCTCGACGACGCGGTCCGCCTCGATGCGGATCTGCATGCCATCCTGCAGTTCGCCCACATCCGGCTCCAGCAGCCGCAGATTTTTCAAGACAAGCCCGCTCATGCGTCCCTCCCGGCTTCAGCGCGGCATCGGATGGCCGCGCTCGAACGGCGACGATGGCAAACCCCACGCGCCGGGTCCAGGCGTCCCGTCTAGCGCCTCGTCCTGGCGGGGGCCGCCGGCTCCGGGTGCTGCCGCAGCCGGGCATGGCCGTTCAGCACATGCTGGCGCATCGCCGCCGCGGCGGCGGCAGGGTCGCGCGTCGTCAGCGCCGCGACAATCGCCCGGTGCTCCTTTTGAGAGGCGGCGCTGCCCAGCCCCTCGTTGAAATTGCGCCGGCGCAGCAGATGCATCCGGTCCATCGCCTGGCGGTAGAACTCCAGCAGCGTCGCATTGCCGGCCAGTTCCACCAGCCGGTCGTGGAAGGCAATGTTGAGCGGAAAATACCGCGCCATGTCCCCCGTCGCAGCGACCGAGGCCAGCCGCTGCAGCCACTCGCGCAGTTCCGTGGCGATCGCCGGTGTCACCCGCGGCGCCAGCAGGCGACCCATGGCTCGGCGCCGGACATCGCCGGGCGCAACATCGCCAACCCCTACGCCATGATCATGTCGGGCAAGATGCTGTTCGACTGGCTCGGCCGCCGGCACGCCTCGCAGCCGGCGCTCGCGGCCGGCGCCATGATCGGTCGCGCCGTGGAGCACGTCATCGAGCGGCGCCTGAACCTGACACCCGACCTCGGCGGCACCGGCTCCACCACCGCCATGGCGGAGGCGATCGTCGCCCATCTCGGCATCTGACGCGCCCGGCCGCGCCGTTGCAACCGGCGCGCGCCGGGGCTGTTATCCGCTCCTCGCTACCGACCCGGCCCACCCGTGCGGGCGGCCGCACCAATGAGGAGAAACGACCCATGCGCGTCGGCGTACCCAAGGAAATCAAGGACCGCGAGGATCGCGTCGGCCTGATCCCATCCTCCGTTCACGAGCTCGTCGCGCACGGTCATGAGGTGCTGGTACAGCAGGGTGCCGGGCTCGGATCGGGCGTCACGGATGCCGATTACATAAAGGCGGGTGCGCGCATCGTGCCCGAGGCCGATACCATCTGGGGCGAGGCCGATATGGTGGTGAAGGTCAAGGAACCCCTGGCTCCCGAGCGCGCAAAGCTGCGTCCCGGCCAGGTGCTGTTCACCTACCTCCACCTCGCGCCCGATCCGGAGCAGACCAGGGACCTGATCGCGTCGGGTGCGACCTGCATCGCCTACGAGACGGTGACGGACGCGGCCGGCGGCCTGCCGCTGCTGATGCCGATGTCGGAGGTCGCCGGCCGCATGGCGGCACAGGTCGGCGCCCATTGCCTGGAGAACGCGATGGGCGGACGCGGCGTGCTGCTCGGCGGCGTGCCCGGCGTGCCGCCGGCGGACGTGCTCATCCTCGGCGGCGGCGTCTCCGGCAGCAACGCCGCGATGATGGCGATCGGCATGGGCGCCTCGGTCACGGTGGTGGACCGCTCGGCGACGGTCCTGCGCAACCTGGTCGCGCGCTTCGGCGAACGCGTGCGCACCGTCTTCTCCACCCGCAACGCCATCGAGGAGTTGGTGACGCGCGCGGACCTCATCATCGGCACGGTGCTCATCCCCGGTGCCGCGGCGCCCAAGCTCGTCACCCGCGCCATGCTCGGCACCATGAAGAAGGGCGCGGCCATCGTCGACGTCGCCATCGACCAGGGCGGCTGCACGGAGACCTCGCACGCCACCACGCATTCGGCACCCACCTACATCGTGGACGGCATCGTGCATTACTGTGTCGCCAACATGCCGGGCGGCGTCGCGCGCACCTCCACCTTCGCGCTCAACAACATGACGCTGCCGTTCGTGCTGGCACTCGCCGGCAAGGGCTGGCGCCAGGCGCTGAAGGACGACCCGCATCTGCGCGACGGGCTCAACGTCCATGCCGGCCGTGTCACCTACAAGGCGGTGGCGGAGGCGCTTGGCCTGGGCTGGCAGGATCCGCTCCAGGCCCTCGCCGCCTGACGGGCGCCTGGCTGCTGGAGTCCTTTCAAGCGCCTGGCGATGGCCGCGTGACGCTCTGTTACGCGGCCTCTGCGCATGTTAATCCGCCGGCAGTGGAAGCCACGCGATCGGCTGCCTATGTTGCATTGCAGCAACCGGAGCCGACGCTCGATGTCCAGCCGTGTTCAGCGCTACGATGCGCCCGCCATCCTTTTCCACTGGCTGACCGCGTTCCTCATCGGCGCCGTCTATTCGCTGGGCCAGCTTCGCTCCCTGCCGCCGCGCGGCAGCACGCTTCAGCACCTGATGCTTGCCAGCCATTACGGCCTCGGCCTCGCGCTCGCCGCGATCATCGTCCTGCGGCTCGTCTGGCGCAGCGCGAGCCGGGCTCCGGAGCATGAAAAGGGCCTGATGGGGCTGGCCGCCTATGCCGGCCACATCGTGCTCTACCTGCTCATGATCGCGACCGTCGCGTTCGGCTTCCTGCTCAAATGGCAGGGCGGGCACCCGATCCCGTTCTTCGGCCTGTTCCAGGTGCCGCCGCTGGTCAACCTGACCATGGTGTCTCGCTACACGCTGTTCTCGCTGCATGCGCTTGCCGCCAACGGCATCGTCATCGTGGTCGGGCTGCATGCCGCCGCGGCCCTCCTGCATCACTACGTGCTGCGCGACGACATCCTGCACCGCATGGTGCCGTTCAACTGGCGCCTGCCACGCTCCCGCCGGGTGATGCGCTGGGTGGCGCAGGCCCGCCGCGCCCTGCGCGACGCGCGCTCCACTTAGGTTCCGTTCGCCCGATCCCCGCCGGTCGTCAGCCCGCCGGCCGCCACCCCGAGATCGGCGGCGCCTACATCGCCATCCGCCGCCGCGCCTCGGCGAGGCACGCCTCGCGGTCCGCTGCCGCGCCGCCTGCCAGCCACCAGGCCTCGATCTCGCGCAGCAATCCGCCCATCGCGCGCCCGGCGCCGATCCCCAAGGCCTCCAGGTCGCGCCCGCGCAACGGAAACGGCGAAACCTCCTCACCCGCGGCCATCGCCACCACCGCCGGATCAGCACCCGCGAGATGCAGCCGCCCGATCACGACCTCCCGGCCCAGCGTCGCGACGGCGACCCGCAAGGCCCGCCGGTCCGCCTCCGGCGCCGGTCCCGCCACCAGCGCCGCCAGCCGGTCGCGTTCCGCACCGGAAAGCCGCAGCCTTGCCGCCACCACCCGCGCCGCCTCCACCGCGCCCGCGCCGCCGATCAGCCCCGCGAGCCGCACCAGCGCGTCGCCCGCCGCCGGCGCCTCACCCACAGCCTCCGGCAACACCGCCTCCAGCACGCCGGTCGCGCGCATCAGCGCGAGCGAAGCGGCAGGGAAGGGGGCCGCGAGCAGCCCCCGCAACTCCCGCCAGACCCGTTCCGTCGCGAGCCGCGCCAGCCCCGGCACGCCGTGGCGGATCGCCACCAGCGTCGCCTCGTCCGGTGCCAAGCGTCCAAACCGCGCCTGAAAGCGAAAAAAGCGCAGGACGCGCAGGTAATCCTCCGCGATCCGTGCCGTCGGATCGCCCACGAAACGAATCCGCCCAGCCGCCAAGTCCTCGCTTCCGCCGTGGTAGTCGAAAACCCGGCCCTCGCGGTCCATGGACATCGCGTTGATGGTGAAGTCCCGCCGCCGGGCATCCGCCTCCCAGTCGGCGCCGAACGCCACGGTCGCGTGCCGCCCGTCGGTCGCCACGTCGCGGCGCAGCGTCGTCACCTCGAACCCGCGCCCCAGCGCGATCGCCGTCACCGTGCCGTGCGCGAGCCCGGTCGGCGCCCATTTGAGGCCCGCCGCCGCCAGCATGCGCGCCACCTCCTCCGGCGGCTCCGGCGTGGCGAGATCGACCTCGCCCACCGCCAGTCCCAGCAGATGGTCGCGCACCGCGCCGCCCACCACGCGCGCGCCGGGCAGGGCGGCGAGCACCCTCGCCAGCGCCGTTTCCTCCAGAAACGCGGGCTTCATCGCGAGGCCGGCGCCGCGTCGCGCGGGGCGCCATGGCCCGGGACGATCCGCCCATCCTCGAGCCGCGCCGGCACGTAGGTGTCGCCGGCGGGGATCGAGCGCTCCTGCCCGTAGATCACCGCGAGCGTGCCCAGCGCCGCCACAGCCAGCAGCGCGGCGACGACAAAGCGCCGCGTCGCCACCCGCCCCAGCACCAGCCAGGCGACGAACAGTGCCGTCGGCACCAGGAACAGCCCGAGATCGAACGCGCGCAGCATGCCGCCGCTACCGGCGCAGCCGCTCGGCGAGCTGCACCAGGATCGCGGCGGTCGCGCCCCAGATGAAATGCCGCGCATGCGGCCAGACCCAGAACTCGCGCCGCTCTCCGCGCCGTTCCATCCACTCGCGCCGCGGCGCCGCGGGGTCCGTCACCACCGAGAGCGGCAGCACGAACATCTCGTCCACTTCCGCGGGTTGCGGGCGCAGCTCCGCCAGAATCCGTCCCGGCACCAGGCCCACGATCGGCACGATACCGAAACCAGTCGTGGTCACATGCGACGCCAGCCGCCCCAGTACCTCCACGTCGCCCGAGGCAAGCCCGACTTCCTCCTCCGCCTCGCGCAGCGCCGCGGCCTCGGGCGAGGCGTCGTCCGGATCGATGCGCCCGCCCGGAAAACTCACCTGGCCAGCATGGTTGGAAAGAAGCTCATTGCGCTTGGTCAACAGCACGCCCGGCTCCGCGCCATCCACCATCGCGACCAGCACGGCCGCGGGGATCAGCATGCCCCCCTGGCTCGGGTCGGCTCCGCCGCCCACCGCATCGAGCCTCTCCCGCAGCGCCCTGCCGTTCAGCACCTAGATTTCGTCCAGTTCGTCCGCCGCGGCGTCGTCCGCCGGCATCTCGCCCAGCGGAAAGAAGCAGCCCTCGCTCCATACCCCGAGCATGGTCCGCCCCATCACCTCGTGTGTCTCGGCCAGCGCTACAAGCTCGTAATACACGGCGCGGCAGATGCGCGCCTCCAGGGGGTAGCGCCCGCTGCCCGCGGCGAGGTGCAGGTAGGGCGTCGGCTCGCAGGTCAGCAGGTCGTGCGCGACGCGGATCGGGTGCTCGCGCCCGGCGCAGATCAGCTTGTCCACGTTGGTACGAAACGTCAGGCACTGGTTGCGCCCCACGCCGCACCAGTCGAGTTCCACGGCAACGAAAGGCGCGTCCTCGACCTCGATGCGCCCGCGCTCGGCCGGTGTCTCCAGCCAGAAGCTGCCATCCGCCTCGCGCTTGAGCACGGAGGCAAACAGGCAGACCAGCTCCTTTCGCCCGATCGGCGAGTTCCGATAGAGCCAGGTGCCGTCCCGCAGGATACGGAAGGGCAGGTCGCCGCATTCCACCGGTATGCGGCGCTTCCCAGGCTCCGTCCCGGCCGCGGGGCCCGCCTTCGCGCACGCGTTCCCCGGCCGCAGAAGCGGTAGCGCGGGCAGGGGCACATGGCCCCGTTCCCTCATCGCCAGGTTTCTCCCGCCCAGGTTCCGCCCGCAACGGCGCCGCGAGGCGTCATTTCCGCAAAATCCTTCCGCAAGCGACGACAAGCTTCCCTGTCGGGAGTCGATATAGGTAGCATGCCATATGGGGTCAAAGACCCGCACCCGCCCGCACCACGTTTCTTGACGCTGGCGAGGAAAACGGCGCGCCCCATATCATCCACGCGTGCCCGGAGAGGCCCCGATGTCCACCACCACGACCGGAACCGATCTTCTCGCCGAGGCCGAGGCGCTCGCGCCCGCCATCGGCGCCGTGCGCGCCCAGATCGGCCGCGCCATCTGGGGCCAGCGCGAGGTGGTGGACCAGGCGCTGATCACCCTGCTCTCGGGTGGGCACATGCTCATCGTCGGCGTCCCCGGCCTCGGCAAGACGCGCCTCGTGGAGACGCTCGGTACCGTGCTCGGGCTCAACGCCAAGCGCGTGCAGTTCACCCCGGACCTCATGCCCGCCGACATCCTGGGCTCCGAGGTGCTGGAGGAGCAGGACGGCAAGCGCTCCTTCCGCTTCGTCCCCGGCCCCGTCTTCTGCCAGCTGCTGATGGCCGACGAGATCAACCGCGCCTCGCCGCGCACCCAGTCCGCGCTGCTGCAGGCGATGCAGGAGCGGCGCGTCGCCGTCGGCGGTGTCGAGCACAAGCTCCCCGCCCCCTTCCACGTGCTCGCCACCCAGAACCCGATCGAGCAGGAAGGCACCTACCCGCTGCCGGAGGCCCAGCTCGACCGCTTCCTGCTCGAAATCCGCATCACCTACCCGGAGGAGGCGGACGAGCGCGCAATGCTGGTCGCGACCACCGGCGCCGCCGAGGCCCGCCCGGCGCAGGCGATGGATGCCGCGACGCTGATGGCCGCCCAGAACCTCATCCGCCGCGTGCCGGTCGGCGACAGCGTGGTGGACGGCATTCTCTCCCTGGTCCGCGCCGGCCGGCCGGAGACGTCCGACGACGAGACCATCCGCCGCCACGTCGCCTGGGGCCCCGGTCCACGCGCGGCGCAGGCGCTGATGCTTGCCGCCCGCGCCCGCGCCATCCTGGACTCGCGCCTCTCGCCCAGCCTCGACGACGTGGCGGCGCTCGCCCCGGCGGTGCTGCGCCACCGCATGGCGCTCACCTTCTCCGCCCGTGCCGACGGCGTCACGCTCGCCGAGATCATCGCCCGCCTGGTCGCTCGCCTGGGATGACGGGTTCCGCCGCCAGCCTGCGCGGCGCCGTCCACCGGGCGGAATCGCTTGGCGCCGGCCTGCCGCCGCTGCTCGTCGCCGCCGAGCGCGTCGCCGCCACCGTGGCGCAAGGCGTGCACGGCCGCCGCCGCGTGGGGCAGGGCGACAGTTTCTGGCAGTTCCGCCCCTACATCCAGGGTGACGAGGCGACCGCGATCGACTGGCGCCAGACCGCCAAGGGAGAGCGCGCCTACGTCCGCGACACGGAATGGGAAGCGGCGCAGACGGTGCTGCTGTGGCGGCACAATGGTGCGACGATGCGCTGGCGCTCGCGCTTCGCCGCGGTCGAGAAGGGCGAGCGCGCAGACCTGCTGCTGCTGGCGCTCGCCTCCCTGCTGCTGCGCGCCGGCGAGCGCGTGGCCCTGCTCGGCCACCGCCCGTTCACCGGCCGCTTCGCGCTGGAGCGCCTGGCGATGACGCTGGATCGCGAGGCCTCGGACACGCTGCCCGGCCAGGCCTCCGCGATGGAGATGCCGCCGCCGCGCCACGCCGCCTGCGTCCTCATCGGCGACTTCCTCGACCCGCTCGAGGAGATCGAGGCCGCGGTCGGCCGCCTCGCCGTCCGGCACATCACCGGCCGCATCCTGCAGGTGCTGGACCCGGCCGAGGTTCTGCTGCCGTATACCGGCCGCGTGCGTTTCCTCGGGATCGGCCTGCCGGCCGACACCATCGTGCCGCGCGTCGAGGGCGTGCGGGAAGCCTACGCCACGCGCCTCGCGGCACAGCAGGACGGGCTCGCCGCCATCGCGCGCGCCGCGGGCTGGAGCTTCGCCGTCCACCGCACCGACCATCCGCCGGAAATGGCCCTGCTCGCCCTGCACGCGGCGCTGGCGCCACGGCGGGACGGGGCATGATCGTCACCGCCCCATGATCTTCACCACCCCCGCGCTGCTCGTCGCACTCGCGGCCCTGCCGCTGCTGTGGTGGCTGCTGCGCGTGACGCCACCCGCACCGCGCCACGAGCATTTTCCCGCCATTCGCCTGCTGCTCGGCCTGGCCGCCGCGGAAGAAACGCCGGCACGCACGCCGTGGTGGCTGCTGGCCCTGCGCCTGCTCGCCTGCACGCTCGCCATCGTCGGGCTTGCCGGCCCGGTGCTTACCTCGGGTGGCGGCCTGGCGGGAAAGGGGCCGGTGCTGCTCGTGCTCGACAATGGCTGGGCGAGTTCCGTCGACTGGTCCTCCCGCCTCGCGGCGGCGGAGGCGGTGGCCGACCGCGCCGGCCGCGCCGGACGGCCCATCGCGCTGCTCGCCACGGCGCCCGACGCGGATGGCACCGTGCCCGCGGTGCAGCCACCGGTGCCGCTCGCCGCCTTGCGCGTCAGGCTCGCCGCCATCGCGCCGCAGCCCTGGCCCGCCGACCGCGCGGGGAGTGCCCAGGCGATCGAGACCTTCCTCGCCGCCAGCCACGCGGGCGGCATGGATGTCGCCTATGTCGCGGACGGGCTCACCGATGCGGCGGAGCCCGTCTGGCGACGTTTTGCGGCGGACGTCGCCCGCGTGGGGCCGGTCACGGTGCTGCGCGACCTCGTCCCGCGATCGGTGCTGATGCTCCCGCCGGAATCCCGCGCCGACGCCCTCGTCGCGCGCCTTGCCCGTGCCGCCCAGCCCGAGGCGGCGAGCTACGACGTGCTCGCCCGCGCCGGCGACGGGCGCACGCTCGCGCGCGTAACCGCCCGCTTCGCGCCCGGCGCGGCCACCGCCAGCGCCCCGATCGTGCTGCCGCCCTCGTTGCGTAACCGTCTCGACCGGCTGGTCCTCGCGAGCCCGGCCGCATCGCCGGACGCGGCGGCAGGCCCCGTCCTGCGCTCGGCCGGCAGCATCGCACTGCTCGACGAGCGCTGGCGCCGCCGCCCGGTCGGCCTCGTCGCCGGCGACACGCTGACCGCCGCGACGCCGCTGCTCGGCCCGCTCTACTACCTCCAGCGTGCCATGGCCCCGTTCGCGGAGCTGCGCACCGGCACGATCCAGAACCTGCTCTCGAGCCCGCTCGCGGTGCTGGTGCTGGCGGACGTGCCGCTGCCCCCGGGTGCCGATCGCGACGCGGTGGATCGCTTCGTCTCCAGCGGCGGGCTGCTGCTGCGCTTTGCCGGGCCGGAAACCGCGGCACATCCGGACCCGCTGCTGCCCGTCCCGCTGCTCGCGGGCGACCGTCGCCTCGGCGGCGCGATGTCCTGGACGAAGCCGCAGGCGCTGCTCGCCTTCCCGCCGGACTCGCCCTTCTCCGGCCTGCCGATCCCCGCGGACGTGCATGTCCGCCGCCAGGTGCTGGCGCAGCCGGGACCGGATCTCGTGGGCCATGTCTGGGCCTCCCTCGCCGACGGCACGCCGCTCGTCACCGCCACCACGCGTGGCCGCGGGCGCATCGTGCTGGTGCACGCAACCGCAAACGCCGACTGGTCGGACCTGCCGCTGTCGGGCCTGTTCGTCTCGATGCTGCAACGCCTCGTGATGCTCTCCTCCGGGGTCGCGGATGTCGCGGGCAACCAGCGCCTGGCTCCGGCCGCGACGCTCTCCGCCTATGGCGAGCTCGGGCCGCCGCCGCTGCGTGCCACGGCACTTACCGCCTCCGAGATCGCGACCACGCCGGTCTCGGCACTGCATCCGCCTGGTTATTACGGTCCGGAATCGGGCCGCCGCGCGCTCAATCTCGGCGCCGCCATCGCGCCGCCCGCCGCCGCTCCCGCCATCGCCGGCGCCACGGTGGCGCCGCTCGGCTTCCTGCCACCCGAGCGCGCGCTCGGCCCCTGGCTGCTGGCCCTGGCCGCGCTGCTGTTCGCGATCGACCTGCTGATCGCACTCGGCCTGCGCGGCCTGCTGCGCCCCGCCGCCGTGGCCCTGCTCCTGCTGCTGCTACCCTTCGCCGCGCCGCGCGCCCAGACCGTCCCGGCGCCGCTGCCCACCACCATCCCCCGCGCCGCGCTGCACACCACGCTCGCCTACGTCGTGACCGGCGACGCGGAGGTGGACCGCATCGCGCGCGAGGGCCTTGCCGGCCTTTCCGATTTCGTCACCGCGCGCACCGCCGCGAACCTCGCGGCTCCCGAGGCCGTGGTCCCCGGCCAGGACGACCTCTCCTTCTACCCGCTGCTTTACTGGCCGATCACCCCGAGCCAGCCCGATCTCTCGGACGCCGCCGTCGCCGCGCTCAACGACTACATGTCGCATGGCGGGATCATCCTGATCGACACGCGCGACGGTGCCGCGGGCTTCGCTCCAGGCGCGCAGCAGGCGCTGCGCCGCCTCGCCCGCGGGCTCGCCATCCCCGCGCTGGCGCCGCTGACCACGGAGCATGTGCTGACCCGCACCTTCTACCTGTTGCACGAGTTTCCAGGACGCTACGCAAGCGGAACGGTCTGGGTCCAGCGCGACCAGGACCGCGCCAATGACAGCGTCTCCCCGGTGGTGATCGGCGGCGGCGACTGGGCGGCTGCCTGGGCCACCGACCCTGACGGCCGCTACCCCTACGCCACCATCCCCGGCGACGAGCGCCAGCGCGTCTTCGCCTTCCGCTTCGGTGTCAACCTCGTGATGTACGCGCTCACCGGCAACTACAAGGGCGACCAGGTGCACGTGCCGGCGATCCTGGAGCGGCTCGGCCAATGAACCGCGCGACCAGGAGGGGCTGATGCCCGGCACGCAGGCCATCGCGGCACTCCGCTTCCTGCCGCTGCTGCCGCTCTGGGCGCTGGTCCCGCTCGGCATCGTCGCGGCGCTCGTGGTTGCGCTCTCCTTCTGGCGCCGTGCGCGCGGCGCCTGGTGGCGGCTCGCCGCCTTCGCCGCCATCGGGCTCTGGCTCGCGGGCCCGAGCCTGATCACCGAGACGCGCCGCTTCCTGCCTGATATCGGCCTCATGCTGGTGGACCATTCCGCGAGCATGGCCGTGGGCCACCGCCTCGCGCTCGCGGACGCGGCGGCGGCGAAGCTCGACGACGAGGCCCGCGCCATCCCGAACCTCGAATGGCGAACCGTCACGATTCCGGAACAGGGCTCGGCGGGCACCGAACTCGTCGCGGCGATGCGCCGGGCGCTGGCAGACGTCCCGCGCGACCGGCTCGCCGGGATCGTCGCCATCACCGACGGCCAGGCCTCGGACGCGACCGGCGATCTCGGCCTTCCTGCCCCGCTCCACCTGCTCATCCCGGCCCGCGCGGAGGAGACGGACCGGCGCATCCGCGTCGTCTCCGCTCCCTCCTATGGCATCGTCGGCAAGACCGCGCGCGTCGATGTCGCAATCGAGGATCTCGGCCTGCCCGATCGCGGCACCGCCATCGGGCGCACGGCGCAACTGACCATCCGCCGCGACGGCGAGCCGCCCGTCGTGCAGTCCGTCGCCGTGGGCCCGACGCACGAGATCGACCTGCCGATCACCGCCGAGGGCCCGACCGTCATCGAGCTTTCCGTACCGGCGCTGCCCGGCGAGGCGAGCGCCATCAACAACCGCACGGTGCTGACCATCAACGGCGTGCGCGACCGGCTGCGCGTCCTGCTGGTCTCGGGCGAGCCACATCCCGGCGAGCGTACCTGGCGGCGCCTGCTCAAGGCCGATCCCTCGGTCGATCTCGTGCACTTCACCATCCTGCGTCCGCCCTCGAAGGACGATCTCACACCGCTCAACGAGCTGTCGCTGATCTCGTTCCCGGTCTACGAGCTGTTCCAGCTCAAGATCCGCCAGTTCGACCTGATCATTCTGGATCGTTACCAGAACCGCGGCCTGCTGCCGCCGCACTACATCCAGAACATCGTGGACTATGTGCGCGCGGGCGGTGCGCTGCTGATCTCGGTGGGGCCGGAATTCGCGGGGGGCGACAGCCTGGCGGATTCCCCCCTCGCCGCCGTGCTGCCGGCGCGGCCGGCGGGTTTCGCGCAATCCGGCGTCGTCGAGGCGCCGTTCCGTCCCTTCGTCACCGCCATCGGCGAGCGCGATCCCGTCACCGAGAACCTGCCCGGCTGGGACAACGGCCAGCCCGTCTGGGGGCCGTGGTACCGCCGCATCCGGACCGTGCCGAACCCGGAGCTCACCGGCGACGAGCTGATGAGCGCGGGGCCGGATGGCGGGCCGCTTCTCATCACCAGCCATGTCGGGCGCGGTCGCGTGGCGATGCTGCTCTCCGACCAGATCTGGCTGTGGTCGCGCGGCCATATGGGCGGCGGTCCGCAGGCGGAGCTGCTGCGCCGCATCGCCCACTGGTCGATGGGTGAGCCGGCGCTGGCCGAGAACCGCCTCACCGCCACGGTGAAGGACGGCGTGCTCACCGTCGCCCGCCGCAGCCTCGCGGCGACCCCCCCGCCGCCGGCGACCGTCACCGGGCCGGATGGCGTCGCGCACGCGCTGCCGCTCGGCGTGGTCCGGCCCGGTCTCGCGCAGGCAACGCTCCCCGCGCCGCAGGTCGGCGTCTGGCGCGCGACGGAGGGCGGGCTTGCCGCCTTCGCCGCCGCCGGCCCCGCGGACCCGCCCGAGTTCGCCGATCTGCGAGCGACCGCGACCATCCTCGGCCATGCCGTCGCGGCCTCGCATGGTACCGTCGCCTGGCTCGATCCCAAGGGCGCGCCGGCGCTGCGCATGGTCGAGCCCGGACGCCTCGATTCGGGCGATGGCTGGATCGGCCTCGTGCGCCGGCACGCCCATGTCGTCACCGGGGTGGACGCGATACCGCTCGTCCCAGGCTGGGCGGCGCTCACGCTCATCCTCGTGCTGGCCTTGCTGGCCTGGCGGCGCGAGGGCAACTGATAACGATGCGAAGGAGGGCGTGTCTTCCAGGAGGATGACGGCAACGGCTTCGCGCACGGCGAGGGCCGCAGCGCGCTGCTTGCCCTGGTCGGCTTCGTCGGCTTCGCGCTGCTGGTCGGCGTCGTCGCCGGCATCGCCACGGCGCGTGGCGTGCGCTTCTGGTACCCCTCGCTCACCGCTCCGCCTGGCACGCCGCCCAACGCCGTGTTCCCCTCGGTATGGACCACGCTCTACGTGCTGATGGGGGTCGCCGCCTGGCGCATCTGGCAGGCCGCGCCGCGCCCGGGCGCCTACGCGGCGCTGCGCCTTTGGGGCTGGCAACTGCTCGTCAATGCGCTGTGGTCGCCGGTGTTCTTCGGCCTGCACGCGATCGGCGCAGCGCTTTTCATCTGCCTGGCGCTGCTGGTCCTGGTGGTCGCCACTCTCGTTACCTTCGTCCGCCGCGACCGTCTCGCCGGGCTGCTCCTCGCGCCGTACCCGCTCTGGGTCGCCTACGCGACATGGCTCAACGCCGGATTCTGGTGGCTCAACGGCCGCCATTTCCCCTGATCCGCGGAAAGCTTCGCAGCGGCGGGACTTGCTGCTAAAAGCCTCGCCATGCGTATGCGATTGCTGATTCTTGCCACCTCGGCCGCGCTGCTGCCCAGCATGGCCATGGCGCAGGCCATCCCGCCCGCGGGCCAGGTTGGTCCGAAGCAGAACGTCCAGGTCGGCAACAGGCCGGCGCCCGCGCCCCCTGGCCTGCCGGGCGCGCAATCGAGCGAGCCGATCGTTTCACCTCAGCGCGCGGCCCGGGACCTTTCGCCCAACGCCGCACTGTTCGACGCGATTGACCGCGGGGACATCGCCGCCGCGCGCGAGGCGCTGAGCCGGGGCGCCGATATCAACGCCCGCAACGCACTCGGCGAGACGTCGCTCGACCTCTCCGTCGATCTCGCGCGCAACGACATAACCTTCCTGCTGCTTTCTGCCCGCGGTGGCGAGCCCGCGCCGGGTGCCCGGCAGGTCGCCGGCAATCCGGTCCGGCAGGTTGCCGTCAGCCGCCTTACGCCAGAGCGGCCTGCCGCCGCTCCGCGCGTGGCATCGCCCGCGCCGGCTCCGGTCCGCCCCGCGCCGCTCTCGACCGACCCTGGCGTTCCCAACCCGTCCTCCGGGTTCCTGGGCTTCGGTCCCGTCCAACGCTGATCGCATCACGGAGTTGCCGGCATGACCGAGGTTGACTGGACCCGCTGCACCGGGCCGGAGATTCGCGCGCTCGCGGCGCGCGGCAATGCACTCGCCGTGCTGCCCGTCGGCTCGCTCGAGCAGCACGGCCCGCACCTGCCCGTCATCACCGACACGCGCACCGCCTGGGAAATCTCCATCCGCGCCGCGCGCATCGCGGCCGAGGCGGCGCCGGTCCTGGTGCTGCCCGGAATGTGGACCGGCATGAGCGAGCACCACCTCCCTTTTGGTGGAACAATAAGCCTCAATTTCAACGAATTTCGAGGCGTTCTTTCGGGTGTCGTGCGTAGCCTGCGCGCCATCGGCTTCGCCAGGCTGCTGCTGGTCAACGGCCACGGCGGCAACATCGACCCGCTCGCCGTCGCCGCCCGCGAGCTTGCCGTGGAATACGGGCTGCCGGTCGTCGCCACGACGCCGTGGTTCATCGCCGCCGACGCCGTCGCCGCCGAACTCGAGACCGCGAAGGGCCCGCAGCACGCCTGCGAGGCCGAGACCTCGGTGATGCTCGCGATGATGGGCGACGCCGTCAAAACCGACCAATTCGAGGAAGCGGTGCGCCAGGCGCCGCCGGGTGTGCCCGCCCGCCCCGGCTTCAGCCGCTTCTGGAGCTTCTCGGAGCGCGCGCCATCCACGGGCGTCCTGGGCGACCCTCGCCCCGCGACCGCGGCCAAGGGTGAGCGCCTGCTCGATGCAATGGCCGCGGCGCTGGCGGAAGCGATGGCGGACCAGGTGCTTTGGCGCGCGCCGGACCCGGTCTGGGGCCCCGGCCGCGGCCAGGGCAACACCGCCGGCTCGGCGCTCGACTGACCCGCCGCGGACCAGCCTGCGCCTGAGCGGCTCAGGGTGCTCGGTCCCAAGTTATTCTAGACACAACTTTTTCTAGGGCTGGAAATACGGCCGGATAATTCAATCCGGCCGGATATCGCTCTTGCCGGGCGAGACGACGCAGCCGCCGGCCACCAGCGCCTCGATCTCCTCGGTCCCGAACCCGTAATCCGTCAGCACGCGCCGGCCGTCGGCGCCAGCCTGGGCGGTCCCGGACCCCAGGCTCGTTTCGGTGCGCGAGAAGCGTGGCGCCGGCGCCGGCTGTACCACCCCGTCGCGCTCGACCAGCGTGCCGCGCGCCAGGATGTGCCGGTGGGTTGCGGCCTCGGTCATGGTCAGCACCGGGGCGGCGCAGGCATCGGTGTCGGTCAGCAAGACCGCCCACTCGTCGCGCGTCCGCTCGCGCAGCCGGGTCGCGATGGCTGCCCGCAGCGCCGGCCACCGCGCCCGGTCGCGATGGTTCTCCGCCATCGCCGGGTCGAGCCCGATGGTCGTCAGAAAGACGCGGAAAAACTCCGGTTCCAGCGGTCCGACCGCCAGGAAGCGCCCGTCCGCACAGGCATAGGTGTCGTAGTACGGGGCGCCGCCGTCGAGCAGGTTGGCCTCGCGCTCGTCCCGCCAATGCCCGCCCGCCCGCATCGCGAAGAACGGCGCCATCAGCAGGGCCGCGCCATCCACCATCGCGGCGTCCACCACCTGGCCACAACCAGAGACGCCGCGCTCCACCAGCGCCGCCAGCACGCCCACCGCGAGCAGCATGGCGCCCCCGCCGTAATCGCCGATGAGATTGAGCGGTGGTGCCGGCGGCGCGCCCGCGCGCCCCATCGCCGCCAGCGCCCCGGTGAGCGCGATGTAGGTGATGTCGTGCCCCGCCCTCTGCGCCAGCGGTCCGTCCTGGCCCCAGCCGGTCATGCGCCCATAGACCAGCCGCTCGTTGCGGCCGCGCACGATCCCGGGGCCCAGTCCCAGCCGTTCCATCACGCCGGGCCGGAACCCCTCCAGCAGCACGTCGGCCCGCTCGGCCAGCCGCAGCACCGTTGCCGCTCCGCGCTCGTGCTTGAGGTCGATTGCGATCGAGCGCCTGCCGCGTCGCGTCACGTCGCCCTTCCAGCCCGGCGCGGTGATGTCATCCACCGTCCCGCGCGGCGGCCGGTCCACGATCACGATCTCGGCGCCGAGATCGGCGAGCAGCATGCCGCAGAACGGCACCGGCCCGATGCCGGCCATCTCGATGATGCGAATGCCCGCGAGCGGCCCAGGCATGGCTCAGATCACGTGTTCCTCGACCGCGGCGGGATGGAACAATTCCTCGACCGCAACGAGCCGCGGCGAAAGCCCCTGCGCGTGGTGATGGCGCAGGAACGTCTCCAGCGTCGCGCGGTTGGGGCCGACGCCATAGGGCCACCAGTCATCGCCCAGCAGCGCCCGCGCCGCGGCCAGTGCCTCCTCGACGAAGGGCAGCGTCACCTTGCTCGCGGAGGGATCGGCGAGCCGCGCCATCGCCACCCGCTTGGCTGCACCGAACGCCTTGGCCAGCGCCCCAGGCAGCCAGGGGTGTTGCTCCGCCAGCGTTCGCCGTACGCCCAGAAGATGCATGATCGGGAAGATGCCGGTGCGCCGGTACCAGTCTGAAGCCACCGCCTGCGGATCGTCGAACACCCAGCCGACATCGCCCCCGAAGCAGGAGGGCGCACGCGGCGCGATGATTGCGTCGATGGCCCCCGCGGCCAGCATCGCGGAGAGCGTGGCGCCCGCGGGCGCCTCCTCGATCACGAGCCCCGGCTTGGGCGCGAACGGGTTCTTCTCCACCCGGCCCGGCGTCTCCAGCCCGCCGCGCACCCAGGTGATCGATTCCGGTGCGACACCGTAATCATCCTGCAGGATCGCGCGTGCCCAGACATTGGCGGTGAGCTGGTATTCCGGCACGCCGACGCGCTTGCCCGCCAGGTCCTGCGGCCGCCTCACCCGGTCGCGGCGCACCGTGATCGCGGTGTGGCGGAAGGCGCGGGAGGGAAACACCGGCACGCCAACATAGGGGCAGTCGCCGCGCGCGGTGCGCAGCGTGAAGCTGGAGAGCGACAGCTCGCAGACATCGAACGGCTCGTGGCGGAAGGCGCGGAAGAAGATCTCCTCCGGCTCCAGCAGCATGAAGACGGGGTCGGCGCCGTCGATCGGCACGTCGCCATCGACCAGCGGGCGGATGCGGTCGTAGTTGCCGACCGCGATCGAGACCGGAATGCGCATCGTTCTTCCTATGCCAGAATTTCCCTGAGCCGAGCGGCCATCGCCGCGCGCCGTGCCTCCTGCACCGGCGACAGCGTGCCCGCGTCGCCGGCGCCGAGATAGCGCTCCACCACCTCCGGCCGGCCCAGCAGGTCCGGGCCGCGCAGCGCGATCCGCCCGCCCTCGATCACCAGCCCCTCGTCGGCCAGCGCCAGGGCCGCCCGCGCATTCTGTTCCGCCAACAGAACGGCAACACCCGCCTCGCGCAGCGCCGTTACCGCGGCGAACACGTCCCCCACCAGCAGCGGCGAGAGGCCGAGCGAGGGTTCATCCAGCAGCAGTACCCGCGGGCGGGACATCAGCGCGCGCGCGATCGCAAGCATCTGCTGCTGCCCGCCGGAAAGATTGCCCGCGGGCTCTGCCAGCCGCCCGGCCAGCGCCGGAAACCGGGCCAGAGCCTCGTCCATCCGCGCCCGCATGCCCGCCTCGCCGAGCTCGCGCCGTATCCCGTGCGCGCCGAGCCGCAGATTGTCCCCGATCGAGAGCGTGGCGAAGACCTGCCGCCCCTCCGGCACATGCGCGAGCCCCAGCGCCAGCCGCCGCGCGGCCGTGGCGCGGGAGGCATCCTGCCCGCCGATCGCGATCCGCCCACGTGCGGGCAACAGCCCGGAGAGCGCGCGGGCCAGCGTGGACTTGCCCGCGCCGTTCGCCCCTACCAGCGCCACCACCTGGCCCGGCGACACGCTGAAGGTAATCCCCGCCAGCACATCGCCGGTGCCATAGCCGGCGGCGAGGTCCTCCACCTCCAGCATCGGCGAGCCGCTCATGCCGCCCCCAGATAGGCTTCGATCACGCGCGGATCGCGCGCCACATTGCGCGGCGAACCGGCGGCGATGGAACGGCCAAGATCCAGCACCACCGCGGCATCCGCATGCGCCATCACCAGCGACATGTTGTGCTCGACGATCAGGGTGGAAACGCCGGCGTCGCGGGCCGCCGCCAGCAGCTCGGCCAGTTCTTCCGTCTCCGCATCGTTGAGCCCCGCGGCCGGCTCGTCGAGCAGCAGCAGTCGTGGCCGCGCCATCAGCGCGCGGCACAGCTCCAGCAGTTTCTGCGCGCCCATCGGCAGGTCGGCCGCGGGCCGCTCGCTGAACCGCGCAAGGCCGGCAAGCTCCAGCAACGCCAGTGCCCGCAACCGGTTCGCCCGCTCCTCCGCCCCCGCGAGGCGCAGCACCTGGCGCAGCGTGCCGCGCCGCAGCAGCCGATGCCCACCCGCCTCCACGTTCTCGAGCGCGGTCATGCCCGGAAAGACGCGCGCGGTCTGGAAGGTGCGGATCAGCCCGCGCCGCGCAATGGCGACGGGCGCGAGCCCGGTCACGTCCTCGCCGAACAGCTTCACGCGGCCAGTGTCCGGTGCCACGACGCCGGTGATGAGGTTGAACAGCGTCGTCTTGCCGGCGCCGTTGGGGCCGATCAGCGCTGTGAGCGAGCCCTCCGCGACGGCAAAGCTCACCTCCGCGACGGCCGCGACGCCGCCGAAACGACGCGACAGGCCCGCAACTTCCAGCGCGTTCACGCCCGCACTCGCAACGCCCGGCCCAGCACGCCCTCCGGCAGGAAGCGGAAGATCAGCACCAGGATCAGTCCCTCGCCGAGGA
Organism: uncultured Pseudomonadota bacterium; assembly: GCA_963764465.1. Classification (GTDB taxonomy): domain Bacteria; phylum Pseudomonadota; class Alphaproteobacteria; order Acetobacterales; family Acetobacteraceae; genus JAJXXT01. Next base: position 63,820 of record CAVXSO010000004.1, read on the forward strand.
TCTTCGCATCCGCCAGAGGCTGCGCCAGAGTCGGCAGCAGCGTGATCGCGATGGCGCCGAGCACACCGCCCGCCAGCGTGCCTTCGCCGCCCAGCACGAGCATCGCGATCAGTTCGAAGGAATGCGGCGTCGCGACCATCTCCGGCGAGAGGAAACGCAACTGCGCAGCATACAGCGCGCCGGCCAGCGCGCCCAGCGCCGCGCAGATCATGAAGCCGAGCGTGCGGTGCCAGCCGACCTCGATGCCGAGTGCGGCGGCCGCCATCTCGTCGGTGCGGATCGCCTTCAGCGCGCGGCCGAACCCCGCTTGCAGCGCCCCGGAGAGCAGTGCCAGCACCAGGGCCAGCAGGAGGAAGGCCAGCCAGTACGCCCTGGCAACGGAATCGAACGTGAAGCCAAAGGCTGCCGCGTTGGGAATGCCGACGAGGCCCGAGGGCCCGCCGGTCACACCGCCGAGCCCCACGGTGAAGCTGTCCACCAGCAGGCCGAAGGCAAGGGTGGCCAGCGCCAGGTAGCCGCCGCGCAGCCGCCCCGTGGCCATCGCCAGCACCGCGGCGCAGGCGGCGGCCATCACCATGGCGCCAAGCGTCGCGAGCGGGAAGGGCAGGCCCGCGCGCATCACCAGCAGGCTCGCGCCATACCCCCCGATTGCCATGAACCCAGCCTGGCCGAGATTGACCTGCCCACCGTAGCCCATCAGCACGTCGAGCCCGACGACCGCGATGGCAAGTGTCAGCGACAGCGTGAGCGACGTCAGCAAGCCGGTGCCCGCCCAGGCCGGCGCGGCTGCCAGCACCAGGGTGCCGAGCGCCACGGTGGTGGTGCCCGCGCGGCCGAAGCGCAACGTCGCGCGCGCCACCCTCGCCTCGGCGCGCACATCGCTGCGCCGCTGAGCGGTCGTGAACAGCCCCTGCGGGCGGAACAGCAGCACGGCCAGCAGCAGCACCAGCGCCACCGCGTTGGCAAACAGCGTCGAGACATAGCCGGCGCCCAGCTGCTCCGCGACGCCGAGGAACAACCCGCCCGCGATGGCCCCGCCCAGCGATTGCAACCCGCCAATCGCTACCGTCATGAAACCCGCATTGGTGAAGAATCGCCCGGTATCGAACTGGATCGAGATCAGCGGTGCCACCGCGATGCCACCCACCGCGCCAACGCAGGCGGCGAGCGTGAAGGAGAGCCGCGAGAGGCCCGCGACGTCGATGCCCATCAGCCTTGCCGCCAGCGGGTTCTCGGCCGAGGCGAGCATCGCACGGCCGAGCGCGGTGCGCGCGAACGCGGCACGTGTCCCGAGCAGAATCGCAACCGCCACGCCGGCAATCCAGAAACCCTGTGTCGGCACCATCAGTCCCAGCAGGTGCACCGGGCGTTCGCCGGAAAAGCTCGGCGCCGCATAGGGATCGGAACCCCAGATCAGCAGCGCGAGCCCGTCGATCAACGTCATCATGCCGGCGGTGAGCATCAGCATGCCGGAGTTCGGCAATCGTGTCAGTGCCGGCACGAACACGACGGCACCCAGCGCCGCGCCAAAGACCGTCGTGGCAGCAATGCCCACCAGCGCCGCGACGGGCCACGCCCAGCCGGCGGTCGCGAGCGAGGTGTAGATCAGCGCGCCCAGCACCGCGAAGCCACCCTGGGCGAGGTTGATCACCCCGGTGCCGCGCCAGACCAGCGACAGGCCCAGCGCCAGCAGCGCGAAGACGCCGCCCTGGAGCAGGCCGCCGAGAATCGTCTCGGCAGCCTGCATCAGGCGAGGCGCGCTGGATGTTCCGCCAGCGTCACGGCAGCGGCGCGCCGCCCGGCGAGCTCACCGGCACCCAGTAGCCCGTCTTCGCATCCCAGCGGCTCACAATGGCGGAACTGGCGTCAAGTCCGCGCTGCGGCAACTTCGCGAAATCGTAGACGCCGTCCACACCCGCACCCTTGTGGCTGGCAAGCCAGGTGCGCATCTCCGCCGCCGTCGCCTTGGTGCCTAGCGCGCGCAGCCCCGCGACCACGACCTGCGCCGGATCCCAGGCGAGCGCGGCGGCGACGTCGGGCTTCTTTCCCGCAGCCTTGTAGGCCGCGGCGAACGCTTCCTGCGCCTTGCGCACGTCTGGGTCCTTCACGGCCGGGCCACCGAGCGCCACCCACTGCGCAGAGGGAAAGTAGAGCTGCCGGGGCAGGAAGCTCGCATAGCGCTGCATCTGCGCGAGCGTCATGTTGCCGTCGGTCGTGCCCGTCGGCACGTCGATGCCGGCCTGCGTCAGACCCTTGAAGATGGTGGCGATCGGTGCGCCCGTGCTCCAGGCAATGATGGCCTGCGGCTTGGCCGCCGCGATCGTGCCCATCTGTGCCGCCACCGAAACATCGGTCGGGTTGAAATGCGGGTGGGCGACCACCTGCACCGCCTTGTTGGCGGGGTCGGCGAGGATCTCCGCGAGCCCCTTGTCCGCGTCCTGCCCCGTCGCGTCGGAGCTGGTAATGATCGCGATCCGTGTCCACCCCTTGCCACGGTAATATGCGATCAGCGCGCGGGCGAGATCGAATGTCGAGACGGAGGAGGTGAAGACATAGCTGCCCGCCGCCGGATGGATGCCGGGGGAGAAGCAGTAGTCGACCGGGCCATTGGTCATCAGCGGCGCGATTGCGTTGCACATGGCGACGATGGAGGAGCCCATCAATACCGCGGGGCGCTCGGGCAGAATGCGGCTTGCCAGCTGCACCGTCACCTGCGGGTTGGACTGGTCGTCATGGAAGACGAAATGCACCGGCGTGCCATGGATTCCACCGCTGGCATTGACCTGTTTCTCGACCAGCTCGATCGCGGTCTTCTCCGCCGAGCCGAGAAAGGAGGCCGGCCCCGTCACCGGCAGGATCACGTTGATGTCATAGTTCGCGGCCGCTGCCACGCCGGGCAACGCCAGCGCCAGCATACCTGCCAGTAATGTCTTCATCGCCTCCCCCTTTGTTGTACTCTCGTTACGACCACGCCTCGCTGCACCAAAGCGCCCAGGGCCGGTGCAGTTGTCCATCGTTCATTGCCGCGGCCGCCTTCGCCTCGGCCGGGGTAAGATAGACCGGCTCCGCCCCCGCCGCCGCGGCCATGCCGATCGCCTCGCATTGCAGCCTGGCATTCGCTTCCGTGTAGAGCGCACGATAAACCGCCTGGCGCACATTGGCCGCCGCAATGGTCGCGCCATGCCCGCGCATCACCACCACGGCATCCTGCCCCAGCCGCGCCGCCAGTGCATGGCCGAGCGCCCTGCTGCGGATCAGAAGATCCGTGCCGTCGCCGCCCGCCTCGCGAATCTCGAACACGGGCGCGGCGCCGCCCATGAAGCCGCACATGTGGAACACTGGCCGCAGTGCCACGCCCGGCACCAGCCCAAACGGAATCACCGAGGGCGAGTGCGTATGGACCACCGCCATCACGTCCGGTCGCGTGCGGAAGATTTCGCCATGGATGAACCGCTCGAGATAGGCCGGCCGCGTGTCGCCAACCGGCTCTGAGTCGGCATCGAACTCCAGGATATCGTCCGCCGCCACCAGCGCCGGCGCCAGGTTGCGCGCGAGGAGAAAATGGTCCGGCCGCGCGGGGTGCCGCGCGCTGATATGACCAAACGCGTCCACAACGCCGAAGCGATAAAGGATGCGGTTCGCGTCCACCAGGTCGGCGATGAGTTGCGCACCGGCGTCGGCAAGCCGGGCCGGTATTGCCACGGCGGCATCACGGTCCTTCATCGCCGGCACCCTGCCTCCCTTGCTACGCTTAGGTGGCTAAGTCTCATCCGCCGCTGTTTCCGTCAAGCGCGCTTCATCGTTGGCGAGGTTCTCGATCATTCGCAGCAGGCCGCGCCGCATGGCCGCGATCTGGGCCGCGCTGCAACCGGCGGCGGCCGTAGCGTTCACTTCCTCGGCCAGCGGCACCAGCACGCTCTCGAGCGCGCGACCCTTCGGGGTGAGGTTCACGAAGACCTTGCGCCGGCTCTCGGCCCGGCGTTGCCGTCGCACCAGCCCAAGCCGCTCCATCTCCGTCAGCGCCGCGAACGCCGTCGGCTCGGAGAGGCCCGCGCGCAATGCGAGCTCGCGCTGCATCAATCCATCTTCCACCCACAACACGCGCAGGAACATCCAGTGCCCGAACGCGATGCCGTGAGCCGCGAGCCGCACCGACAGCGCCTTGCCCAGCGCGCGTGCCGCATCGCGCACCAGATGCGCCAGCCGGTCGTCCGGCACCGTCAGGCGCCAGTGACGCAGGATCGCGTCAGCCTCGCTCATGCCGCCACCTGATGATGCAGCGAAACATCACGGTTTTCGCCCGCGGATTGGAGCATCGCCAGGCACACTTCCAGCGTGGCTAATCCCCAGGCACCCGTTTGTGGCGGCATAATTCCATCGCGTATGGCGGCGGCAAATGCGTCCCAAACCTCGCGGCGTGGCGGTTCCGGCGGCGGCAGGCGCACGGCGTGGTGCTCGCCGTCAGCATATACCTCGATACGATCTGGCAATAGGCGCAGATCCGCATGCTCGCAGCAGGCGAGCACGAATCCGAAATGCTCGTGCGCGGCCGGCGGGGCAGGGGAGGGCGACGCCGCGCCATAGCCGCGAGCCTGGCGCAGCGCAATCTCGTCGGGAGTTGACGTCAGCGTCCGCCGCGCCGCGCCATAGGCCTCTGGGTCGCGTCGGTGCCCGGTCTCGCCGATCCAGTCCATCAGCATATCGGAATCGAAATGTGCATAGCCGCTGTAGACGAGGCTCGCATGGCAGGAACCGAAATCGATCAGCGCGGCGTAGGCACCTTCGGTCGGCCGCGTCCTGTCCCATGCCCCCGCATGGGCGCGAACGCTTCGCGCGAGGCCGCCCGCAAGCAGGCGCACGATATCCACCTGGTGCGGAGCCTGGTTGAAGAACACGCCGCCGCCCTTTGCCGTGTCCAGCTCCTCCGGCCGGCGCGGGCGGTAGAGAAAATCCGTACAGTTGAGCGCATGGATGGCCCGCACAGGCCCATAGTCACCCGAGGCGATCAGCCGCCGCGCGGCGGCCACCGGCGCGTCCCAGCTATGGCTGTGGCCCACCAGCAGCGGCACCCCGGCGCGCCGTGCCGCCGCGACCATGGCGGCCGCGTCGGCGAGCGTCAGCGCCATCGGCTTCTCGACCAGAACCGGCTTTCCCGCCCCCAGCGCGGCAAGCACGTCCGCAACATGGCACTGGTGCGGGGTTGCAACATAAACCGCCTCGACACGCGGGTCGGCGCACAACGAGGCAGCGGTCCCAAAGCCCGTGGCCCCGAATTCCTCGGTGAGCCTGGCGCGAGCCTCGGGCCGCGGGTCCGCTCCGGCCACGAGCGCAAAATCCGCGCGAGCCGCGAGCGCCGCGCGCATCATCGCGAAGCCGCGGCCCAACCCCACAACCCCAAGCCCGATACGTTCCATCGCCCGATCTTAGGAACCGAAGCCAGCGCCCGGCAACAGGCTGGACACCCTCGGGTGACTGACATAAACTTCGAGACCTAAGATCCAAGGGGAGACGTTCATGCTCGGCACCGAGGACAACGAGCTGCTCTGCCGTGTGGAGGGCGCGGCGCCGATGGGCGGGCTGATGCGCCGCCACTGGCTCCCCGCCTGCCTGCCCGAGGAAGTCGCCAAGCCGGACGGCGACCCCGTGGAGGTCCGCCTGCTTGGCCAGGACCTTGTCATCTTCCGCGACAGCGACGGGAAGCTCGGTGCGCTCGATGCACACTGCCCGCATCGCCGCGCGCGCCTCGTCTTTGGCCGCAACGAAAAATGCGGCCTGCGCTGCCTCTACCACGGCTGGAAATTCGCGACCGACGGCCGCCTGCTGGAGGCCGCGAGCGAACCCCCCGGCTCGCGCCTGCCAGAGACGGTGCGCGCCCGTTCCTATCCCGTACACGAAGCCGCTGGCTTCGTCTGGGTCTGGCTCGGCGAGGACGCGCCGCCACAATTCCCAACCGTGCCCTGGGCTCCCACGGAGGATGCCTCTATCGCGGTGGTCAAGATGAAGGTGCGCTGCAACTGGGCGCAGGTGCTTGAGGGTGCGATCGATTCCGCCCACTCCTCCTCGCTGCATTCTACGGACATGCCGGCCTCCACCGTCAGCCGTGCCTCGGCCACCACGACGGCCTGGCCGCGCCCGTCGAGCGACAAGGCGCCGCGCATGCAGGTCGATGTCCGCAACTGGGGCTTTCGTTACGCGGCGGTGCGCACGCCCAACCGGGAGGCGGAGACGCACGACTACATCCGCGCTACCGTCTTCATCGCGCCGATCTTCGCGCTGATTCCCCCGAACAACCGCTACCGCCTGGCCCAGGCGATCGTGCCGGTCGACGACGTGACCACGATGTTCCACTTCATTGCCTGGCACCCAGAGCCGGACCAGGGGATCGGCGTGGATGAATGGCGCCGCTTCTGCGCCGCCACAACCGGCCACGACCTGGAGCCAGACTGGTCGCCGATCCGCAAGGCGGAGAACCGCTACCTGCAGGATCGCGCGCTCATGCGCCTCGGCGATTTCACCGGCATCAAGGGCATTCCGGCCCAGGATATCGCGATGTGGGAGAGCATGGGCGCGATCGCCGACCGCTCAGGCGAATATCTTGGCAACAGCGATCTTGCCATCGTGAATTTTCGCCGCCAGATGGTCGCCGCCGCGAGGGCATTCCGTGACGGCAAGGCAACCATTGTAGCGCCGCCCGCCACCATTGCCTCCTTTGAGGGAGTCGTGCCGAAGGGCACGGATTGGCGTGCGCTCACAGAGCCCGCAAGCGGCCAGCCGAAGCCTCAGGCAGCTTGAGCCGTCCCCTCGAGGATCGCCGCCGCCACCGCCTCGGCGGCGCGGATTCCGTCGATGCCGGCCGAGAGGATGCCACCGGCAAAGCCCGCGCCTTCGCCGGCCGGAAACAGGCCCCGCGTGTTGACGCTCTCGCCGTTCCCGCCGCGTAGAACTCGCAGCGGCGAGGACGTGCGCGTCTCCACCCCCGTCATCACCGCGTCCGCGCGGTCGAACCCAGGAATACGGCGGGCGAACATCGGCAACGCCTCGTGTATTGCGGCGACCGCGAAATCCGGCAGGCAGGATGCGAGGTCGGTCGGCGTCACGCCAGGCCGATACGAAGGCACAACATCACCAAGCGCGGTCGATGCGCGGCCCGCCAGGAAATCGCCCACAAGCTGCGCCGGTGCACGGTAACCGCCGCCACCGGCCACGTACGCCTGACTCTCCCAGTGCCGCTGAAACGCAATTCCCGCGAGGGGCCCGCCCGGGTAGTCCGCGGGCGAGATGCCGACCACGATGCCGGCATTCGCGTTGCGCTCGTTGCGCGAATACTGGCTCATTCCGTTGGTCACCACGCGCTCGGCCTCGGAGGTCGCGGCCACCACCGTGCCGCCCGGACACATGCAGAATGAATAGACGCCGCGTCCGTTGCGGGCGTGGTGGACGAGCTTGTAGTCCGCCGCGCCCAGGATCGGGTTGCCGGCATCGGCGCCGAAGCGGGCGCGGTCGATCATCCCCTGGGGATGCTCGATGCGCACGCCGATCGAGAACGGCTTGGCCTGCAGCGCCACCCCACGGGCATGCAGCACCGCGAACAGGTCGCGCGCGCTGTGGCCAGGTGCCAGCACGACATGGTCGGAGCGCAGTGTCTCGCCATTTGCCAGTACCACGCCACGCAGTCGGCGGACGCCGCCGGTGGTTTCGATAACGAGATCATCGACACGCGTCTCGAAGCGATATTCGCCCCCCAGCGACTCGATCGAGGTGCGGATGTGCTCCACCACGGAGACGAGGCGAAACGTCCCGATATGCGGCTTGGCGCTGACCAGGATCTCCTCCGGCGCGCCGGCGCGCACGAACTCCTCCAGCACCTTGCGGCCGAGGTGGCGCGGGTCACTCACGCCCGAATGGAGCTTGCCGTCGGAAAAAGTGCCAGCCCCGCCTTCACCGAACTGCACGTTGCTCTCCGGCGTCAGCACTCCGCGCCGCCACAGCGCCCAGGTATCCTTCGTGCGCTGGCGCACCATCCGCCCGCGTTCGAGGATGATCGGCCGGTATCCGGCCTGTGCGAGAATCAGCGCCGCGAACAGCCCACAGGGTCCGGCACCCACCACCAGCGGCCGCGGCGCGCCGGGGCGCGCGCGGCCCGGGCCGCGATAGCGCATATCCGGCCGCTGCCCGATCCCCTTGTCGCCAGCATGGGCTGACAGTACGCGTGACGCGGTGTGATCCGAGACCCCCACGTCGACGGTATGGACCAGGCGTATCCGCCCATGGCCGCGCGCATCCCAGCCACGTCGGAACACGCTGAGTTCGAGCAGTTCCGCGGCCGGGATGCCGAGCCGCGCCACCACCGCCGCGCGCAGGGCATCGGGCGCGTGGTCGAGCGGCAGGCGCAGTTCAGCGATCCGCAGCCAGGGCATGCGTCCGCCTAGCCTCTGCCGGCGCTCATGTCACGTGCCGCAAGGCCCCTAGACTGTCGCCACCGGTGTCGCTGGCGAGCCCACGGCGCCTGGCAGGCGCAGCGGCGGTGCGGTCAGCAGGAACCGGTTGCGTCCGGCCGCGCGCAACCAGTCCGCCAGCCCCGTCAGATGCCAGAGTTCGCCAAGATAGACGCCGAGCCGAAACAGGCAATGTGCGTGCAGCGGCAACGTCGCGCAGACATCCTCCGCGCAGGGCCGCGCCGGATGCGCCTCCACCGCGTAGTTGTCCGCGATCAGCGCCACCACGCCGCTCTCGCCGATCCAGTCGAGCAGCTTCTCGTCGCGGCCATCCAGCGCCGCGGCAGAGGCGAACAGCATCTTTGCGTCCGGCTGCTTGCCCATGCCGAGCAGCATTTCCGCGAAACCGGTGCGCAGGAGCAGGAAATCGCCCGGCTCCACACTCACGCGGTCCGCCTCCATGATGCGCATCAGCCGGTCATAGCCGACGATCTCGCCCCTGGCCCCCACATGTGCCAGCAGGTCCACCAGAACGCCGCGCCCCTGCATGCAGGACGCCGCCATGTTCTCGACCCCAAGTCGGTGCGCGCCGGGCGCCTGCCCGGTCTCGCGCGCCTCGGTGCCGGTCCAGGCAAGCGGCCCGACGATGTCCACGCCGGCGCGGTAGCCGTTGTAGAACCGGTCCTCCGGTACGCCGTCGCCATCCGCATCGAACATCTGCCCGACATGTGCGAGGCTGTCCCATTGCGTCGAGTATTGCAGGGTCAGCAGTACGCGGTCGTCGCAGATCACGTCGGTCGCGGTCGGGTCGTCGCAGCGCAGCGGATAGGTCATGTTGGGCGTGCCATGCTCTCGCCGTGTCGGCTCCAGCACCGGCGGATGCCGGCGGGGGTTCAGCACGTTGCCGCCGGGATAGTCGAGCGGCAGCGAGAGGCAGAATGTACGGCCCTCGCGCACCTCCGCGATGCCCTGCAACACCTTCTGCGGCGTCAGCAGGTTGAGCCGCCCAAGCTCGTCGTCCGGGCCCCAGTCGCCCCAGGTCGAACGCGGCGGGCGGCGGGTCCAGCGCGGTTGCGCGTCCATCACGCGGCCTGCGCCAGCGTCGGCGCCACGTCGGCAACCGTGGTTCGCCTGAGCTCGCGCACCTCGTTCGCCGGATATGCCCGCGCACGGTGCATCGTCACGCGATTGTCCCACATCACGATGTCGTGCAGCGACCAGCGATGGATGTGCACCCGCTCGCGCTGGGTCGCGTGTTCGGTAAGATCCCGCAACAACATGCGCGCCTCCGGCACCGGCATGCCGCGGATTGCCCCGGCATGGCTCGCGAGAAAGAGAGAAAGCCGCCCCGTCACCGGGTGCCGCCGTACCAGGCGCTGCGGCACCGGCTGCCAGCGTGCCCGCTCCGCCTCCGTCCAATCCTCGAAGCCGAGCGAGCCGCGCGAATAGAGCTGGCTGTGCTCGGCGACGAGGTCGCGAATCCCAGCCCGCGTCGCGGCATCGAGCGTGTCCCACGCGGCACGCATATCCGCGAACTCCGTGTTGCCGCCGCGGCTGGTCAGCACCCGCGCCGACAGGATGGAATACTTGGCCGGTGTCGCCTTAAAGCTGCTGTCGCTGTGCCAGAGCATGTTGCCGAGCCCGAACAGCCGCCGCCGGTCGTCGCGCGCCAGAACCTCGCCATTCCTGCCGAGATTGGAGATATCGTTGAGGTGCGGCTCCGCCAACCGCCGCTGCGCACCCTGCGCGATGTCGCCAGTCGCGAGCTCCAGCTCGCCGAAGCAGCGCCCGAAGGCGAGCTGCTGCTCGTCCGCGATGTCCTGTCCGGGGAAATGCAACACGGCGTAACGATCCATTCCGGCCTCGATCGCCGCCACCGTCACGGCATCGAGCGGTTCGCGCAGATCGACGCCCGTCACGATGCCGAAGAAATCCGGCCGCTCCAGCGGGCTGGCGGGACGAATGGCAAGCATGCGTTTCCTCCGCTTTTCGCTACCTATAGCACGGTCTGCAGGATCTCCCCGAGGCGTTCGTAATCCTTCGCGTCGTTGTATGCCTGGGCGGAAAGCCGCAGCCACAGCGCGCCGGCCAGGGCATGCACCGGCGCGTCGCAGCCGGCGTCCATCAGCCGCCCCCGCAGCGCCAGCGCCGCTTCCGCCGTGCCGGTGCCCGGAATGCGCACGGTCGCCATCGCCCCACAGGCCGCATTGCCATGGCCCGTCTCGGTTCCCAGCCTCGCCGCGAGCCGCGCGGACGCCTCTGCCGCCAGCCCGGCGTTTCGCGCCATCAGCGCGTCGCCGCCAAGCGAGGCATGAAAATCCAGCGCCGCCCCGATCGCGAGATAGGCACTCGGATCGACCGTCCCAGTCCAGTCGAACTCGGCAACGAAACCGCGGCCAAGCCCATGACTGATCACCGCCGGATGCAATCCCGCGTGCGCCTCGCGCCGCGCATGCAGGAAGGCGCATCCCTTTGGCGCGAACAGCCATTTATGCGCGTTGCCCGTGTACCAGTCGGCCCCGATCGCCTCGACATCGAGCGCTGCCTGGCCTGGCGCGTGCGCCCCATCCACGAGCACTGGAACGCCTCGCGCATGGCACAGCGCCACCAGTTCCGCGATCGGCAGCACGACCGCGCTCGGCGAGGTGATATGATCCAGCACCGCAATCCGCGTGCGCGGCGTGATCGCCCCGGCGACGCTCACGATGATCCCGGCATCGTCCGGTCGTGGCCAGGGCAGCGCGGCCTCCACCAGTCGCGCGCCGGTTCGTTCCGCGACGTAACGCGCCGTGTTGCGTACCGCGCCATAGACATGGCTCAGCATCAGGATCTCGTCGCCGGGCTCGAAATCGCGCGAACGCAGCACCGCGTTCACCCCCGTCGTCGCGTTCGGCACGAAGGCCACGTCCTCCGCTGCCGCGCCAACATGGGCCGCGAGCCGCCCCGCCGCCGCGCGCAGTGCTCCTGGCAGCACGCGGTTGAAGAAACGCGAGGTCTGCGCTTCCATCATTGCCCGCCAGCGGTCCTGCTCCGCCAGTACCGCGCGTGGCGTGGCACCATAGGAGCCGTGATTGACGGTGCAGGCGCCAGGATCGATCAGGAACGCCTCGCGGATCGCAGCCCCCAGCGCCCGCATCTCAGCCCACCGGGCGCCGTCCGCGCTCACCCAATTCGCGCTCGATGACATGGCCCGCGCCCAGTACCACCGGCTCCTGCCAGGCATGGCCCACCACCTGCACGCCCACCGGCAGCCCGCCCTCGCCGAACCCGCCGCAGACGGTGAGCGCCGGCAGGCCCGTGAGGTTGAAGGGCGCCATGAACCCGGGCTTGGCCACCGCCATCCATTTCGGAACAGCATCGATCGGCGGCGCCTCCGACTGCGCGCCCGCAACCAGCAGCAGGTCGAGATCGGCCATTGCCACGCGCGTCGCCGCCACCAGTTCCCGTCGCCGCCGCAGCGCCTGGATGTAGTCCGTGGCGCTCATCACGGCTCCCATCGCGAGGCGCGAACGCATGATCTCCCCATAGTCGTGGAAGCGCGTGGAGATCCAGGGCTCGTGCAGTGTCCACGCCTCGGCGTGCAGGATGAGACTGTTCGCCGACTGGTAGTCCATGAGCGGCGGCAGCGTCACGTCGCGCACCGCGGCGCCGGCGGCCGCCAGCACACGCGCCGCATCCTCCACCGCCCGCGCGCAGCCAGGTGTCGCGGGGTTGTCGCGCTCATGGAAATGTCGCACCACGCCGACCCGCAGGCCCCTCACGGAGCCGCCGATCCCCGCGGAAAAATCCGGCACCGGAACATCGGCGCTGGCTGGGTCGAGCGGGTCGTAGCCGGCCATCGCCTGCAACAGCAGCGCGCAATCCTCCGCCGTCCAGGCGAGCGGCCCGGCATGGTCGAGCGAGAAGGCGAGGGGGACAATCCCACGCCGAGAGCAGCGCCCATAGGTCGGCTTGATTCCCGCGACGCCGCACAGCGCCGCGGGCCCCCGGATCGAGCCGCCGGTGTCGGAGCCCGTGCCGCCCAGGATCATGCCGTCCGCGACCGCGGCCCCGGTGCCGGAGGACGAGCCGGAGGTGAAGCGCGTCGTGTCCCAGGGATTGCGCGCCGGCGGCCAGGGCAGGTCGAAGCTCGGCCCGCCGATCGCGAACTCATGTGTCGCGAGCTTGCCCAGCAGCACCACGCCCGCGCCCGCGAGCATCGAAACCGTTTGCGCGTCCGCCGCCGGCACATGCTCCGCGAGCAGCCTGGAATGTGCGGTGGTGGGCAGGCCGGCGGTCTCGTAGATGTCCTTGTGTCCGATCGGGATGCCGTCGAGCGGCCCGCGCAGGGTGCGGCGCATCTGCCGCGCCTCCGCCTCCCGCGCCTCCGCGAGCGCTCGTTCCGGCGTACGCAGAATAAAGGCATGCAGCACCGGATCCCGCGCCTCGATCCGCGCGAGACAGGCCTGGGTCAGCTCCACCGGCGAGAGCGTCCTGGCCGCGATCGCCCGCGCGGCCTCGGCGATGGTGGGCGTCATGCGCGGTCATCCACGCTGAAGACATGGGCTGGTTCCGCCTCGCGTGGCCGCGTGCCGCCGGCGCGCACATTCTCCGCCATCGCCTGGAACGGCAGGAAACCGTTCTGGTAGAGTTCGCCGATCTCGGCGTCCGGCAACTCCAGTCCCGCGCGGCGCAGCAGGACGGCAAACTCGGCCTGGCTCAGGCTCGTCATGTTCGTGACCCTCCAACGCGCCGAGCCTGCGACGGCGGCGCGCCGCGCGCAACCGGGGTCGGAGCAATCCGGCGCCCGCCTCGCCCGCGAACCGCTCGGGCGCGCCCTCCCAGACGATGCGCGCACGCTCCGGAACATGGACCCGATCCGCATGGGGCAGCGCGAAGGTCACGTTCTGCTCGCGCAGCAGCACGGTGATGTCTGTCGTGTTTCGCAACGTCTCGCGCGCCCGGGACAGCAGTTCCGGGATCACCGGGGCGAGGCCGAGCGTCGGCTCATCCAGGATCAGCGGCGAGGGCCGCATCATCAGCGCCCGCGCGATCGCAAGCGCGCGATCGCCAGCATCGGCTGCTCACCGCCGGAGAGCGCGCGCGCTGCCTTGGGTAGCCATGCGCCGCCGGCCGCCGAGGCGTCAGCGATGACCCCGATCTTCATCGGGTCCGCGGCTTGGGTGGAGTTGAACGCAAGCGATACGAGCGCCGCCGTCGCCGGCGGCATCCAACGCCTCACTTCCGTGTTCGTTTCCTCGTCGCTTGACGCGATAGGCTGGTATCAGGCGGGTCCCTCCGTGCGGGTCAAGGCTGGACTGCAATTTTCTCCATGCCGTCCAGCACCGCCATCGCCGTCTCCCGCCAGGAGGTCGGCTGGAACCCGGTCCGCACCTCCATCTCCCAGGCCGCGAGGCCGGCCCGATCCTCGATCAGTATGCGCACGGCCTCGACCGCATCCCGCAGGTTGTCGGGATCGAAATATCGCGCGAGCGCGCCCCCGGCCTCCGGCAGGGACGTGGTTCGCGCCACCAGGCACGGCTTGCCGTGCGCGAGGCTCTCCGTGACCGGCAACCCCCACCCCTCATAGAGCGAGGGGAAGACCGTGAACAGCGCGCCATCATAAAGGGCCCCGAGTTCCGAATCGGTCGGCGAATCGATGTGGCGGATGGCACCGCCGAGCCAGTCGGCGTTCTTCAGCTGCTGGAGGAAATCGCCGCTCATCCAGCCCACCCGGCCGGCGAAGACCAAGGTCGGCACGCTCTCGCGCGGCAGTGCGGTCAGCAACTCGCGCCAGATGCGAAACAGCACCGGGTGGTTCTTGCGCGGCTCGATGGTGGAAACGAACAGCACGTAGCTTCCAGGTGCTGGCAGGTCGGCACGCCGCTCGCCTCCGGGCGGCGGACCCGAGAACCCTGTGCCGATCGGCACGGGCACGACCGCCCCCGCGAGCGCAATACGTTCCGTCTCGGCAAATAGCTGAGTATCCCGCGCCGTCGCACGCGAGATCGCGAAGACGCGGTCCGCGAGCGGCAGGCAGGCGCGCATCCATGCGCGGAAGGTGCGGACCAGGCTCGCATCGCACCACTCCGGCCGCATCACCGGGATCAGGTCGTAGACCAACACCCCAATGCGCGCGCCGCGTGCCCGCGCCGTCTCGAGCCGCTTCTCATAGAAGGGGAACCATGGCGAACCGAGGGCCAGGAAAAAGTCACCCTCCCGGATGGCCAGCAGCGCGTCCGAGCCGGTGGACGGCCGCGGGCCGCGGGGCAGTCGCCGGCGCAGCCAGCGCACCGGCAATGTCGCCGCCATGAGCAGCGCCTCACCGAAACCCCGCGCCGCATCGCGTTGCGCGCGCAGCCCGCGCATCAGCGGCCGCTGCACCGAGGACGGAAAGCGGAACGCCAGGCGGCGCAGCCCGCCGCGCAAACCGGCATCGTCCGCCATCGGCGGCGCTGGCTGTCGCGGCTTCGCGGCCGCGATCGGCCGGTCCATCCGCGCGAAGGTGGCGCGCACCTCCTCCCAGGCGATCTCCGTCAGCCCCGGCGGTGCCAGATGGCGGACAAAATGGACGTCGTCGCCCCCAATCGCCGCCAGCTCCCGATAAATCTCGAAGGCCAGGCGCTGAATCCCGGAAGGGCGGGCATAGGTGTCGGCGTAGGCAAGCAGATCCTCGACGTCGACCCAGATTCGCCGGCGGCTCACGCCCGGCGCACCGTGTAGCGGCTCTCCAGCGCCGCCACGATCTCGGCGGCATGCGCCGCATCCCGCGCCTCGAACATCACCTCGAGCTGCGCCGCCTGCACGGAGGGGGAGGCGAACAGCCGATGGTGCGACACGTCGATGATATTGCCGCCCGCGCCACCAATGCAGCCCGCGATGTCCGCGAGCACGCCCGGCCGGTCCGGGATCTCGAGAATGAGCCGGGTCAGCCGCCCGTCGCGCAGCAGGTTGCGCAGCATCACGTTGGCGTGGATGCGGCTATCGATGTTGCCGCCGCAGACCGGAACACCCACCTTACGACCGGCAAAACGTTCCGGAAATGCAAGAAGCGCCGCCACCCCAGCGGCCCCCGCTCCCTCGGCAACCAGCTTGGCTTCCTCGGCGAGCATCGCGATAGCCGCTTCAACCGCGCGCTCCGGCACCACCAGCACGTCCGCGACATAGGCGCGGATCGCGGCGAACGGCTTCTCACCGATATCGCGCACCGCGATACCATCGGCGATCGTGGGCCCGCCGACGGAAACCGGCTGGCCCGCGAGCCGCTGCGCCAGCGGCGCGTAGGCGGCCACCTCCACGCCCACAACCTCGATCCCGGGCTTGATGCCGCAGGCCGCGACTGCGCAGCCGCTGATCAGCCCGCCGCCACCCACCGGGATCGCCAGCATGTCGAGCTCCGGGAAATCCGCGAGCAGTTCCAGCGCCAGCGTGCCCTGGCCCGCCATGACCCCCTCGTCGTCATACGGATGGATGAAGACAAGGCCTTGCTCGGCCGCGAGCTTGTGCGCGTGTTCGGCTGACTCGGCCAGCGTTTCGCCATGCAACACAACTCGCGCGCCCCACCCCGCCGTGCGCACCACCTTTGTGGTCGGCGTGTGCTTCGGCATCACGATTGTTGCCTTGATGCCGAGCAGGCTTGCATGCCGTGCGACCGCCTGCGCGTGGTTGCCCGCGGACATCGCGATCACGCCGTGGCCGCGCTCCTCGGCCGACAGCAGCGACAGCCGGTTCGCGGCACCTCGCTCCTTGAACGCGCCGGTCGCCTGCAGGTTATCGAGCTTGAGCACCACGTCCGCACCCACGTGGTGCGAAATCGCGGCGCAGGGTACGGCAGGCGTGCGTAGCACCCGGCCCTCGATGCGAGTGGCCGCCGCGCGCACATCCGCGAGCGTGATCATCGCCCGTTCAGCGGTAGTCGACCGAGAGAATCTCGTAGCTGCGGTCGCCGCCCGGCGCAGGGACGGAAACGGTATCGCCCACCTTCTTGCCGATCAGCGCCTTGGCAAGCGGCGAGGAGATGGAAATCCGCTTCTCCTTGATGTCCGCCTCGTGCACGCCGACGATCTGGTAGAAGGATTCCCGCTCGGTCTCCTCGTCCACCAGGCGCACATGCGCGCCGAACTTCACGTGCGCGCCGGAAAGGCTGGAGGGGTCGATCACCTCGGCCGCCGAAACGATCTCCTCGAGCTCGGCAATGCGCCCCTCGATGAAGCTCTGCCGCTCCCGCGCCGCGTGGTACTCGGCGTTTTCCGAAAGGTCACCATGGCTGCGCGCCTCGGCGATTGCACGAATGATCGCCGGCCGCTCGACGCTTTTCAGCGTGCGCAGCTCGTCCTCCAGGCGTTGCAGTCCCTGTGCGGTCATGGGAAATTTCTGCACGTCGAACCTCGGCAACTCGCAGTTGGTGGCGGGGCGTCTCGTTTCTATTTCGGCGCTTCCGACAAAGCCGGGCGGCACCAGGGAGAAAGCCCCGGAACCGCCGACCGGTCAGAATGACCGCCGAAAATAGGCCTGCAACGGCGCAACTTCAAGGGAGCCGGACCGAAGCGCCGCGATCGCGTGCGCCGCCGCCCTCGCTCCCGCCATCGTCGTGTAGTGCGGCACGCCATGCGTCAGCGCGCTGCGGCGGATGTCGAAACTGTCCGTGACGGACTGCGCGCCAGAGGCGGTATTGACCACGAGCTGCACCTCGCCGGAGCGGATCGCGTCCACGCAATGCGGCCGGCCCTCCAGCACCTTGTTCACCACCTCAGCCTCGATCCCGGCCTCGCGCAGCTTCTGCGCGGTGCCGCGCGTCGCCAGGATGGCAAAACCCATCTCCGAGAGCCGCCGTGCCACGCCCACGGCCGCCGTCTTGTCGGAATCGCGCACGGAGATGAAGGCCCGCCCGTTCTCCGGCAACTTCACCCCCGCGCCCATCTGGCTCTTGAGGAAGGCACGCGGGAAGCTGGCGTCGAGCCCCATCACCTCGCCGGTCGACTTCATTTCGGGGCCGAGGATCGTGTCCACGTCTGGGAAGCGCGCGAAGGGGAACACCGCCTCCTTCACCGCCACGTGCGGCGCGATCGCCGTGTCGTCGAGCGAGAACTCGGTAAGCTTCGCGCCGGCCATCACCCGCGCGCCGATCTTGGCGACCGGCAATCCAGTCGCCTTGGCGACGAAGGGCACGGTGCGCGAGGCACGCGGATTGACCTCGAGCACGAACACCTCGTCGCCCTTGATCGCGTATTGCACGTTCATCAATCCCACGATGCCGAGCGCCTTGGCCATCGCCTCGGTCTCGGCCTTGAGCTCAGCCACCATCGCGGGCGACAGCGTATAGGGCGGCAGCGCGCAGGCCGAATCGCCTGAATGAATGCCGGCTTCCTCGATATGCTCCATCACGCCGGCGACATGCACCCGCTCGCCATCCGCGATGCAGTCCACATCCACCTCGATCGCATCGTTCAGGTAACGATCGATCAGCACCGGGTTGTCGCCCGAGACGCGGACCGCCTCGCGCATGTAGCGCGCAAGTCCGGAACGGTCGTACACGATCTCCATCGCCCGCCCGCCCAACACATAGGAGGGGCGGATCACGACCGGATAGCCGATGCGCTCGGCGATCGCCTCGGCCTCCTCCGTGCTGCGCGCCGTGCCGTTCTCCGGCTGGCGCAGCCCCAGCGACTGAAGCAGCTTCTGGAACCGCTCGCGGTCCTCCGCGATGTCGATCGCATCCGCGGACGTGCCGAGGATCGGGATACCGGCCTTGGCCAGAGCCTGGGACAGTTTCAGTGGCGTCTGCCCCCCGTACTGCACGATGCAGCCGAGCAGGCGGCCGCGTGTCTGCTCGGTCGCGATCAGCGCGGTCACGTCCTCCGCCGTCAGCGGCTCGAAGTAGAGCCGGTCGGAGGTGTCGTAGTCCGTCGAGACCGTTTCTGGATTGCAATTGACCATGATGGTCTCGAACCCCGCCTCGCGCAGGGCGTAGGCCGCATGCACGCAGCAATAATCGAACTCGATCCCCTGGCCGATCCGGTTTGGCCCGCCGCCGAGGATCACGATCTTGTCGCGCGCCGTGGGTTCCGCCTCGCAGACCGGTTCGGCGTAGCCACCCTCGTAGGTCGAGTACATGTACGGGGTGGCGGATGCGAACTCGGCGGCACAGGTGTCGATGCGCCGGTAGACCGCTCGCACGCCCAGCTTCTCGCGATGTTTCGCCACCGCATCGGCGCTGGTTCCGGCAAGTCGGGCAAGCTGCACGTCGGAGAACCCGAGCGCCTTGATCCGCCGCATCGCGCGCGCGCCGCGCGGCAGGCCGTCCTCCACGATCTCCCGCTCGGCCTCCACCACGCTCTGCAACTGGCGCAGGAACCAGGGGTCGAAGCGCGCCGTCTCGTGGATGTCTTCCACGGAAAGTCCCGCGCGCAGCGCCTGCGCTGCCATCAGCAGTCGCTCCGGCCGCGGGGTGGAAAGCGCCGCGCGATACGCATCCGCGCCGCCGTCGCCAGGCGGCTCCACCGGATCGAGACCGGCGAGGCCGGTCTCCATGCTGCGCAAACCCTTCTGCAGCGCCTCGGCGAAATTGCGCCCGATCGCCATCGCCTCGCCCACCGACTTCATGGAGGTGGAGAGCAGCGCCGGCGTCCCGGGGAATTTCTCGAAGGTGAAGCGTGGGATCTTCACGACCACGTAGTCGATCGTGGGCTCGAAGCTCGCCGGCGTCGTCCTCGTGATGTCGTTGGCCAGCTCATCGAGCGTGTAGCCCACGGCCAGCTTCGCCGCGATCTTGGCGATCGGGAACCCGGTTGCCTTGGATGCCAGCGCGGAGGAGCGCGAGACGCGCGGGTTCATCTCGATCACCAGCATCCGCCCGTCCGCGGGGTTGACCGCGAATTGCACGTTCGATCCGCCGGTATCGACACCGATCGCGCGCAGGCACGCGATCGAGGCATCGCGCATGCGCTGGTACTCCTTGTCCGTCAGCGTGAGGGCAGGGGCCACCGTCACGGAATCGCCGGTATGGATGCCCATCGGATCGACGTTCTCGATGGAGCAGACGATGATGCAGTTGTCCGCGTGGTCGCGGACCACCTCCATCTCGAACTCCTTCCAGCCAAGCACGCTTTCCTCGATCAGCACCTCGTTCGTGGGCGAGGCATCGAGCCCCCCGGCCACGATCCGCTCGAATTCCTCGCGATTGTAGGCGATGCCGCCGCCCGTGCCGCCGAGCGTGAAGGAGGGACGAATGACGGCCGGCAATCCCACCTCGGCCAGTGCCGCGCGCGCCTCATCCATGGAGTGCGCGATGGCGCTCGTCGGGCTCTCGATGCCGATCGCCGCCATCGCGTCGCGGAACTTCAGCCGGTCCTCGGCGCGATCGATCACGTCCGCGCGCGCGCCGATCAGTTCGACGCCGAGACGCTCCAGCGTGCCGTCGGCCGCGAGCTTCATCGCGGTGTTGAGCGCGGTCTGCCCGCCCATCGTCGGCAGCAGGGCGTCGGGCCTCTCGCGCTCGATGATGCGTGTCACCACCTCCGGCGTTATCGGCTCGACATAGGTCGCATCCGCGAGCCCCGGATCGGTCATGATCGTCGCGGGGTTGGAGTTCACCAGGACCACCCGGTAGCCCTCCTCGCGAAGCGCCTTGCAGGCCTGCGCCCCGGAATAGTCGAACTCGCAGGCCTGGCCGATCACGATCGGCCCAGCCCCAATGATCATGATGGACCGGATGTCGTTGCGCTTGGGCATCACTTGCCCTCCATCATGGCGACGAAGCGGCCGAACAGCGGCCGCGCGTCGCTGGGCCCGGGGCTCGCCTCGGGGTGGTACTGCACGGAAAACGCTCGCTTGCCCGGGCAGGCAATGCCCTCGTTGCTGCCGTCGAACAGCGAGACATGCGTCACCCTCACGTCCGCGGGCAGGCTTTCGGGATCGACCGCGAAACCGTGGTTCTGGCTGGTGATTGCCACCTGGCCGGTCGCAAGCTCCTTCACCGGCTGGTTCGCGCCCCGGTGCCCGCGCGCGAGCTTGTAGGTCCGCCCGCCGAGCGACAGCGCCAGCAACTGGTGGCCGAGGCAGATGCCGAAGACGGGGAGCCCCGCCGCCAGCACGCCCCGGATCGCCGGCACGGCATAGACGCCTGTCGCCGCCGGGTCGCCCGGCCCGTTGGAGAGAAAGACGCCGTCGGGCTTGTGCGCCAGGATCTCCTCGGCCGTCGCTGTCGCCGGCACAACCGTCACCCGGCAGCCGGCATCGGCCAGGCAGCGGAGGATGTTACGCTTCGCGCCGTAATCCACGGCGACCACATGGTGGCGTGGCTTATCCAGGTGCCCATAGCCGCGGCCCCAGAGCCAGCCGGTCTCGTCCCAGGCGTAGCTCTGCGTGCAGGAAACCGCCTTCGCGAGGTCCATGCCCTCGAGCCCCGGCCAGGCCGCCGCCGCCGCGGCCAGTGCGGCAATGTCGAACCGCGCATCGGCCGGGAAGCACAGGACCCCGCTCGGCGCGCCCTGGTCGCGGATGCGCCGCGTCAGCGCCCGCGTGTCCACCCCCGCGATCCCCGCGATACCGCGCGCGTGCAGCCATTCATCGAGCCGCCACTCGGCGCGGTAGTTCGCCGGCTCCGTCGGGTCCTCCTTCACCACCAGCCCGCGCGCCGCGACGTTCGTCGCCTCGATATCCTCGCGGTTCGTCCCCACATTGCCGATATGCGGGAAGGTGAAGGTGATGATCTGTCCGGCATAGGATGGATCGGTGAGGGTCTCCTGGTAGCCCGTCATCCCGGTGTTGAAGCAGATCTCGGCGGGCTGGGAGGTGCCATGCGCGCCGAAGCCCCGGCCCCAGAAGACTGTTCCGTCCGCCAGCACCAGCGCCGCGGTGGCGCCGGCGGGCGCCTCGCCCGGCGCCGGCTCGGCCTCGCCCTGGATTTCCGTCATGGACATGCCGGTCGCCTGCGCGATCGCGGCCCAGTGGCGGGCGGGAATGGCATCGGCCTGGCGCCATTTGCGGATTGCCTCACCGCCGACGCCGAGCAGGCGCCCCGCAGCC
Organism: uncultured Pseudomonadota bacterium; assembly: GCA_963764465.1. Taxonomy (GTDB): domain Bacteria; phylum Pseudomonadota; class Alphaproteobacteria; order Acetobacterales; family Acetobacteraceae; genus JAJXXT01. The sequence continues at coordinate 85,260 of CAVXSO010000004.1, forward strand.
TCCGCACCCCCGAGTTGCGACAAAACGCGGTCCACATGATTTGTCATAGTATAGAGGGGTAACGCATGCGGCCGGTCGTGGGAAGTCATTTCCCATCACAGCCGCCATGCGTCGTTTTTGGGAAGAATTTTACCACAACGCCGGAGCCACGATGTCCCTGCGCGCCGAGTTCACCGAAACACTGAAGACCGCCATGCGCGCCGGCGACGCCGCGCGTGTCTCGACCATCCGTCTCATCAACGCCAAGCTGAAGGAGGCGGATATCGCCGCCCGCCCCAAGGGCATCGCCGCCATTCCCGATGACGAGATCCAGACGATGCTGCGCGGCATGGTCAAATCCCGCCGCGAGAGCGTGGCCCTCTACGAGCAGGGCAACCGACCGGAGCTCGCCGCCAAGGAAATGGCGGAGATCGCGGTGATCGAAGCCTTCCTTCCCCAGGCCATGAACCAGGCGGCGGTCGAGGCCGCGGTCGACGCCGCCATCGCAGAGACCGGTGCCACCTCCGTCAAGGACATGGGCAAGGTCATGGGCCTGCTGAAATCCCGCCACGGCGCCGCGCTCGACATGGCCATCGCCAACCCGTTCGTGCGGGCCAAGCTCGCCGGCTGATGGCGCTTCCCGCCCATTTCCTGGAGGAACTGCGCGCGCGCACGCCGATGGCGCCACTCGTCGGCCGGCGGGTGAAGCTGGCGCGTGCCGGGCGCAACTGGCGCGGCCTATGCCCTTTCCACAACGAGAAAACGCCGAGCTTCCACGTCTACGAGAACGGCTTCCACTGCTTCGGCTGCGGTGCCAGCGGTGATGCGATCAGTTGGATCATGCAGACCCAGGGCCTCGAGTTCATGGAGGCTGTGACCGCCCTCGCCGCCGAGGCCGGCATGGATGTGCCAGCGCCCACGCCCCGCGCCGCCGAGGAAGCCCAAGCCCGCGCCGATATTTTCGCCGTCCTCGCCGCCGCGCAGGAAGCCTTTGCCCGCCGCCTCGCCGAGCCCGAGGGGGCGGCAGGCCGCGCCTATCTCGCCGGCCGGGGCCTCGATGACGCCGCCTGCGCGCGCCACGGCCTGGGCTGGGCACCCGAGGGGCGCGACACGCTGATCCGTGAGTTGGCGGGGCAGGCGATGGAACTGCCCCAACTCGTCGAGGCCGGCCTCGCCCGCCTCGCGGACGACGAGCGGCCCGCCGCGGATTTCTTCCGCGCCCGCGTCACCTTCCCGATCCGGGACCGGCGCGGCCGTGTCATCGGCTTCGGCGCCCGCACTCTCGGCGATTCCCAACCGAAATACCTCAATGGCCCGGAAACGCCGGTCTTCGCCAAGCGTCGTGCCCTTTACGGACTGGATCGCGCGCGTGAGGCGCTACGCAAGGATAAAAACAACGAAATCATCGTTGTGGAAGGCTATCTTGACGTCATCACGCTGGCCGAGGCCGGCTTCCCGGGCGCGGTCGCGCCGCTTGGCACCGCGCTGACCGAAGAGCATCTCGACGCACTCTGGCAGCTCTCGCCCATGCCGGTCCTGTGCTTTGACGGCGACGCCGCCGGTGCCCGTGCCGCGGCCCGCGCGCTGGACCTCGCCCTGCCGCAGCTTCGCCCGGATCACAGCCTGCGCATCGCGCGCCTTGGCGGCAAGGGCGGCAAGGAGGATCCCGATAGCCTCGTCCGCCGCGAAGGGGCCGCCGCGTTCAAGGCGTTGCTGGATGCCGCCCTGCCGGCCGACGAGGCGCTTTATCTGTTCCTCGCGGAGGGAACCGCCGCGGGCGCGGAGGCGCGGGCCGCGCTGCGCACCAGGTTGGAGCAGGCCGCCGCCCGCATCGCGGACCGCAACCTCGCCGCCGAGTTCCGCCGCTCCCTGCTCGACCGTTTCTTCGCGGAACGCCGCGCCGCTGGCCCGCCCCGCCTGCCCGGCCAGCGGCCGCCACCTGGCCGCCAGCCGGGCAACCGCGCGCCGCAGCCCGCAAGGCCGACGCCGCGCCCGCCACGCCCCAGGCTCGACCCGGAAGCCGCGCGGGTCTCCCGCGCCGACTGCCTCACCCTCATTCTTTGCCGCCACCCCCGTCTGCTGCGCAGTGTCGAGGAGCCGTTCGCGATGCTCGACCTGCCCTTGCCGCACGCACGCCTGCGCGATGCCATGCTCGGTTGGGCCGACGCAGCGCAAAACCTTGGGGAATCGCTTGACACGGACGCGCTTCTTGCCCACCTGCGGCAGGTTGGGATGGGGGCCGAGCTGGAGCGGGTTCTCGCCACGACGCTGCGTTGCGCCGCTCCCGACGCCATGCCGGCCGAGGTCGAGGCCGGTTTCTGGCACTTCTTCGGCCTGATGAACCCTGGACGGTTGGAGGCGGAATGGATGGCCGCGACCCGCGAAATGGAGAAGCACGTGGACAACGCCACCCAGCAGCGCCTCATCGCCCTTTCGCTTGCCCGCGCGGCCCTGCGGCGCGGTGAGACCGGCTTCGACCCCGATCTCTGACCCGCCGCCGCAGCCCGCACCGCCCCATTGACCGCACGCCGCCCACCGGAGTCCCGCATGGCCACCAAACCCGCCGAAACCCCCGCCCAGGAAGCCGACGCCGAAACGACGCTGCTGCTCGATGTGCAATCCGCCAACGTCAAGCGGCTGATCGCGCGCGGCAAGGAGCGCGGCTTCATCACTTTCGACGAGCTCAATGCCGTGCTGCCGCAGGACCAGAACTCCTCCGAGCAGATCGAGGACGTGATGGCCCAGTTCTCCGAAATGGGCATCCAGGTCGTCGAGAACGAGGAGCCGGAGGAAGGCGAGGCCGTCGTCAAGGTCGAGAAGGCCGAGGCCGAGGAGGAGGAAAGCTCCGGCAACGTCGACGAGGAAACCGCCGGGCGCACCGACGACCCGGTGCGCATGTACCTGCGCGAGATGGGCAGCGTCGAACTGCTCTCGCGCGAGGGCGAAATCGCGATCGCCAAGCGCATCGAGGCCGGCCGCGACATGATGATCGGCGGGCTGTGCGAAAGCCCGCTCACCTTCCGCGCCATCGTCGCCTGGCACGACGCGCTCAAGGCCGGGCGCATGCTGCTGCGCGACATCATCGACCTGGAGGCCACGCAGGGCGGCCCGCCGCAGGTGGCGGAGGGCGAGGTCGCCGACGGCGCGGAGGCGGGCGCCGAGGGCGCGGCTCCGGGCGGCGACGCCTTCGACGCGCCGGAGGACGAGGAGGAGGCCGATGGTGCCGCCCTCTCGCTCTCGGCGCTTGAGGAAAAGCTGAAGCCGGACGTGCTCGCCCGCTTCGAGGAGATCGAAGCGCTCTACAAGAAACTGCACAAGGTACAGTCCCGCCGCCTCGAGACCTTCACCGCGGGCGAGGAACTGAGCGTCCGCTCGGAGAAGAACTACGAGCGCCAGCGCGAGGAGCTGGTGAGCCTCGTGGAAACGGTGCGGCTGCACAACAACCGCATCGAGGAGCTGGTGCAGCAGCTCAAGCAGCTCAACCAGCGGCTCACCAGCCTAGAGGGCTCGCTGCTTCGTCTGGCCGAGAGTTCCAAGGTCGCGCGCGATGACTTCCTCAACCAGTATCGCGGCCACGAGCTCGATCCCAACTGGCTCGACCGCATCTCCAAGCTTCCCGGAAAGTCCTGGAAGGCGTTTGCCAGCAGGCACGCCAAGGAGATCGTCGCCATCCGCGCGCAGATCGCCTCGGTCGCGACCGATTGCGGCCTGCCGATCAGCGAGTTCCGCCGTGTCTTCGCGACGGTCAGCCGCGGCGAGCGCGATTCCACCCGCGCGAAGAAGGAGATGATCGAGGCCAATCTGCGCCTCGTGATCTCGATCGCCAAGAAATACACCAATCGCGGCCTGCAATTCCTCGACCTGATCCAGGAGGGGAATATCGGCCTGATGAAGGCGGTCGATAAGTTCGAATACCGCCGCGGCTACAAGTTCAGCACCTACGCCACCTGGTGGATCCGCCAGGCGATCACGCGCAGCATCGCGGACCAGGCGCGCACCATCCGCATCCCCGTGCACATGATCGAGACGATCAACAAGCTGGTGCGCACCAGCCGCCAGATGCTGCACGAGATCGGCCGCGAGCCGGCACCCGAGGAGCTGGCGGAAAAGCTCGGCATGCCGCTCGAGAAGGTGCGCAAGGTGCTCAAGATCGCGAAGGAGCCGATCTCGCTCGAAACCCCGATCGGCGACGAGGAGGACAGTCATCTCGGCGACTTCATCGAGGACAAGAACGCCGTCCTGCCGGTGGAGGCCGCGATCCAGGCCAATCTGCGCGAGACGACGACGCGGGTTCTCTCCTCGCTGACACCGCGCGAGGAACGCGTCCTGCGCATGCGTTTCGGCATCGGCATGAACACGGACCATACGCTCGAGGAAGTGGGCCAGCAGTTCAACGTCACGCGCGAGCGCATCCGCCAGATCGAGGCGAAGGCGCTGCGCAAGCTCAAGCACCCGAGCCGCAGCCGCAAGCTGCGCAGCTTCCTCGACGACTGATCCAGCCTTGTCGGCCGACACGGAGGGCGTGGACCACGTCGCCGTCACGGTGACGTTCCTGCGGATGGAGGCACCACCCCTCCAGCCGGCGCCGCCGCTCCCCGCGGGGGCGGAAATTCGGCTGCTGCGCGACGCCTCGCCGCACTACTACCGCTCGCTCTACGACACGGTGGGCGCGGAGTATCTCTGGTGGCTCCGCCGCGCGATGCCGGAGCGCCAGCTCGCCGCCCTGCTGCGCGACGTGCATGTCAGCGTGCGCGTGCTTCTGCTCGATGGGCGAGAGGCCGGGTTCTACGAGCTGGATCGCGGGCCATGGCCGGCGGTCAACCTCGCGTATTTCGGCCTGATGCCGCATGCGGTGGGCAGCGGCGTCGGCCGCGCCTTCCTGCGCCATGCGGTGGACACGGCATGGGCTACGGGCCCGCGCGCGGTGACGGTGAACACGTGTACCGCAGACCATCCGCGCGCCCTGCCGCTCTACCGTTCCGTGGGCTTCCGCGTCACCCGCACCGTCGACGAGGACTGGCCGGTTCCCCGCCGCCTCGGGATGAGCATCCCCGCGCATGTGCGCCGCTAGGCAAGTCGGCGCCGACGCGCCGCGCGGCTGTGGTATTATCACAGCGGCGCGGCCCGGCCCGTGCCATCCTGCGTCCCACAACGTCCGGTGATGAAGGAGGCTTCGATGTCCGCCAATATCGGTTCCGTCGATCGCGCCCTGCGTCTCGTGCTCGGCGTGATCCTGGTCGTCCTCGGCATCTGGCTGCGCGGTGGCTGGCTCTGGGCTGCCCTGGTTGGCGCGGTGCTGGTCGTGACGGCACTGATCCGCTTCTGCCCCGCCTATGGGCTGCTGCGCATCCGCACCAACAAGGCCTGAGCCTCCCGCAACGCCGTGCCGACGGCCCCGGCCTGCTGCGCGCCTCGCCCGCTGCCCGCCTCGCGCGCAGCACGGAACCGCCGGCCTTCATGCTCGCGGGTGGTCTCGCCGACTGGCCGGGCTGACCGACGGCTGCCGCACGCCGTCACCGCGGCGTCAGTTGGGCCCGAACCATTTGCGGTAGATGCGGTCGTACGTCCCGTCGTCACGCAACTCCAGCAGCGCGTTGTCGATCTTTCGCCGCCACGCGCTGTCGATCGGCAGCGCGAAGCCGAGATCGAGCTTGCGGACCTCCCGGCCCACCAACTGCACCTTGCCGGCCCCGGCGGTGATCGCGAAATACTGCAGGGTGGGCGCACTGAACAGGATCGCGTCGGCCTTTCCGCTGAGCAGCGCGTTGAACATCGCGTTCGTGTCGCCGAGCGCCAGCGGCGTGATGTCGCGGCTGCGCAGATACTGGTCCGAGGTCGTGTCGCGAAGTGTCGCCACGCGCTTGCCTATCAGGTCATCTGGCCCGCCAATCGCGCCTTGCATCTTCTCGACGGTCAGGTTCGCCGCGAGCAGCGCCGTGTAAAGCGACACATAGACCAGCCCCACGAACATCCAGACGACCCCGACTGCCCGCGCGGCCGGCCGCCGCGGGCCGCTCTGCGTCTGCATCACCAACGCCGACGCCGACCAATAGAGTGCTTGCCCGATCCCCCGCAGATAAGTGTGGGTGAAATGGCCGCCTTCGCGCCGCCGCTCCAACCACCAGATCATATGCGCGGGCACCAGGACCAGCACCAGGCCAGCCACGAGCCAGCCCAGCGTCGTCGTCGAAAGCCACAGGCGTAGCAGCGCTCTGAACGTGACGCGGCCCGGGACGGCTCCGGGGTCGCGCACCATCACCATCATTCCCGTGTTGAGGACCGATACCGTAAAATCGACCGAACGGCTCCGGTTGGCGGTGATGAAGATGCCGGAAACGCCGACGTCGGCCTTGTCGTCATGCACCTCCGCGAGCAGCGTCGCGAGATTGGGCATCACCTGAAAATCGGTTCGGACCTGCAATATCTGCGCGACCTCGCCCCACAGATCGATCGCGAATCCCTCCAGGCGCCCGTTCTGGAGCATGACGTAGGGCGGCAGCACGAAGGTCGCGACCTTGAGCTCGGTCTGCGCCTGAGCCGGAGCCCGAGCCCGAGCCGGAGCCTGAGCCGGAGCCTGAGCCTGAGCCTGAGCCTGAGCCTGAGCCTGAGCCTGAGCCTGAGCCTGAGCCGACGGGGTGACGAACACGCAAGCCATGCCGGCCAGGATCACGGCCAATCTCACCATCCAACGCATGCCACCTCCCCGGCACAAGCGGCGTCGCACCGCGTGCGATCTGACGCCGGCGGTCCGTGCCTGGCAAGGCCGCGTCGCGTGGATGGCGTGGGACGTTCGCGGCCGGTCGCGGGTGGCGCGCCAGGGTGGGGCCACCGCGGACGGCCGCCCTCGTGTTTGTCTTGCCACGCGGTCTCCCGCTAGGCTTCGCGCGCCGACCAACACCGGACCCACCCATGCCCCTGCACCTGCCGCCGCTGCGCACCGGCACACCGCGTCACGAACACGGCGTCATCACCCCGACCGGAGGGGCCCACATCCCCTTCGCGCTGGTCGAGGGCGACGCGCCGGGCCCGTGCCTGCTCGTCACCGCCGGCATTCACGGCTCGGAATACACGTCGATCGAAGCAGCGCTGCGGCTCTCCCGCCGCCCGGCGCGCGGCCTTCGCGGCACGATCCTCATTCTGCCCATCGTCAACATGGGCGCGTTCCGCACCCGCTCGATCTACGTCGCGCCAGAGGACGGGTGCAACCTCAACCGCATGTTCCCCGGCCGCCCGGATGGCAGCTTCACCGAGCGTCTGGCGCATTGGCTGGTCACGGACATCTATCCGCAGGCCGATGCGTATCTCGACCTTCATGGCGGCGATCTCAGCGAGGCGCTCGAACCGTTCTCGCTGTTTCCCCGCGACAGCGAGGCCTCGCGCGAGCTCGCCACCGTTTTCGGCCTCCCGGTCGCCGTCGCCGCAGGGGGGGAAGGGTACACGATCAACGCGGCCGGCCGCCTCGGTAAGCCCAGCGTCCTCGCCGAGGTCGGCGGCAACGGCGTCTGGACCGAGGATGGTGTCGCGCAACTCCTTGCCGGCATCGAGCGAGTGCTCGCCCATCTCGGCATGATCCGCACAAAGCCCGCGCACGCCGGCCCGGTGAAGGTCGTTACCATGTGGGTGCCCACCGCGGATGAGGACGGGCTCTGGTATCCCGCGAAGGGCCTCGGCGACGCGGTCCAGGCCGGCGAGACGCTCGGCCAGGTCCGCTCGCTGTTCGGTGACGTGATCGCAACGATCGCCGCGCGCGATGCCGGCACCGTGCTCTACACGCTGAGCAGCCTGCGCGTGAACAAGGGCGAGGCGCTGCTTGGCGTCGGCACACCGGTCGCATAAGCGCACGCCGCGTTCAGTTCGCGCCGTGCACCGCCTCCACCACCGCGCGCGTCACGTCCTTCGTCGTCGCCTTGCCGCCGAGATCGGGCGTCAGCACGCCATCGGCGCAAACGCGCTCCACGGCCGCCATCAGACGCGCCGCCGCCGCATCCTCGCCGAGATGTTCGAGCATCAGCGACGCGGTCCAGAAACTCGCCACGGGATTCGCGATCCCCTTGCCGGTGATGTCGAACGCCGAGCCATGGATCGGCTCGAACATCGAAGGCCGCCGCCGCGTCGGATCGACATTGCCCGTGGGTGCGATACCCAGGCTGCCGGCGAGCGCCGCCGCTAGGTCGGACAGGATGTCGGCGTGCAGGTTGGTCGCCACCACCGTGTCGATGCTCGCCGGCCGCTTGACCATGCGCATCGTCATCGCATCGACGAGTTCCTTGTCCCAGGCCACCTGCGGGAACTCGGTCGCGACCGCGGCTGCGATCTCGTCCCACATCACCATGCCGTGCCGCTGCGCGTTGGACTTTGTCACCACGGTGAGGTGGCGGCGCTTGCGCCGCGCCGCCTGCTCGAAAGCGAAGCGCATGATCCGCTCCACCCCCGCGCGGGTGAACACCGCCACCTCCATGCCCACCTCCTCGGGCAGGCCACGATGCGCCCGCCCGCCGACGCCCGCATACTCGCCCTCGCTGTTCTCGCGCACGATCAGCCAGTCGAGGTCGCCGGGCCCCGCATGCCGCAGCGGGCTCTCGATCCCCGGCAGGATGCGCGTGGGCCGGATATTCGCGAACTGGTCGAAGCCCTGGCAGATCGCGAGCCGGAGCCCCCACAGCGTGATGTCGTCGGGCAGGTCTGGCGCGCCCACCGCGCCGAAATAGATCGCGTCCATACCCTCGAGCCGGGCAAGCCCGTCCGGCGGCATCATTCGCCCGTGCTTCTTGTAGTAGGCGCTACCCCAGTCGAACGCCGTCACCTCCAGCCGGAAGCCGCCATCGCGCGCCGCCACCGCCTCCAGCACCTCGAGCCCCGCGGCGATAACCTCCGGCCCGATCCCATCCGCCGGGATCGAGGCGATCCGATGTACCCGAACCATGGTTTCCTCCATCTCGCCGGCTGAAACCGGCCACCCTTGCATGCCCACCCCCACAGGTCGAAACTCACGCCCGGAGGATCCGATGCCCGATACCAATCCCAGCGCCGTGGCGGCAACAGTCCTGCCGCTCGCCAACATTACCGTGCTCGACCTCACGCTCGCCCGTGCCGGGCCCACCTGCGTGCGCCATCTCGCCGACTGGGGCGCCAATGTCATCCGTGTCGAGCCCCCCGGCTCGGGCGGCGAGGAAATCTCGGGTGACCGCCACGGCTTCGACTTCCAGAACCTGCATCGCAACAAGCGCGCGATCATGCTGGACCTGAAGTCGCGGGAGGGCCACGCGGTGTTCATGAAGCTGGCAGCCTCGGCCGACGTCATCGTCGAGAACATGCGCGCCAACGTGAAGCACCGGCTCAAGATCGCATGGGAGGACGTGCACGCCGTCAACCCGCGCCTCGTCTATGGCAGCATCAGCGGCTTCGGCCAGGACGGGCCCTATGCCGCGCGTGCCGGCGTCGATCAGATCGCGCAGGGCCTCGGCGGCCTCATGTCCATCACCGGCGAACCTGGCCGAGGGCCGATGCGCGTCGGCATCCCGATCGACGACCTCACGGCTGGCAACCTGCTCGCCTTCGGCATCATGACAGCGCTCTATGAGCGCGAGCGAACCGGCGTGGGCCGCTGGGTGCACACCTCGCTGCTGGAGGCGCAGGTCTTCATGCTGGATTTCCAGGCCGCGCGCTGGCTCATGGCCGGCGAGGTCGCTGGCCAGGCCGGCAACGATCACCCGACGGGCATTCCCACCGGCGTCTTCCCCACATCCGACGGTCACATCAACATCGCGGCAAGCGGCCCGCGCCTGTTCGCGCGCTTCGCCGAGACCATTGGCAAGCCGGAATGGCTGCAGATCCCCGAGTGGCAGTCCGGCAAGGGCCGCAGCGATCACCGCAAGGAGATCAATGCCGCCATCGCCGAGATAACCAAGACAAAGCCCTCGGAGTACTGGATCGAGCTGTTCGAGGCCGCCGGCATCCCCTGCGGCCCGATCAACACCATCGACAAGGTGTTCGCCGATCCGCAGGTGAAGCATCTGGGCCTCGCGACGCCCATGCAACACCCCGCGCTCGGCGCCGAGATGGTTGTCGCCTCGCCGCTGAACATGACAGGTGTGGCCAAGACGATCCGCTCCCACACCCCCGATCCTGGCGAGCATACGGACGCCATCCTGCAATCCATCGGCCTCGGCCAGGACGAGATCGCCGAGCTTCGCGCCAAGGGAGCCGTGAAATGAACGACGTCGCGAGCAGCAAGATTTTCGCGGATGGCAAGATGCTGGCCTCCGTCGAGAAGGGGGTCGGCCTCGTCACGTTCAACCAGCCGGAAAAGCGCAATGCCATGTCAGTCGCGATGTGGCAGGGCCTCGGCGAGATCCTGGACGGGTTCGCGGCCGACGATAGCGTGCGCGTGGTCATCCTCACGGGCGCCGGTCACAAGGCGTTCGTTTCGGGAGCCGATATCAGTCAGTTCGAGCAGGCACGCAACAACGCGGACGCACAGCGCGAATACGACCGGCTGACCAGCGCCGGGCGTGACAAGCTCGCCAATTTCGTCAAACCGACCATCGCGCGCATCCGCGGCTTTTGCCTCGGTGGCGGGCTCGGCATCGCAATGATGACGGACCTGCGCATCGCGGCCCACGACAGCGCTTTCGGTATTCCCGCGGCGCGCCTCGGCATTGCCTATGGGCCGGACATGACGCGCCGCCTGGTCGATCTCGTGGGCCCCGCGCATGCCCGCATGCTGCTCTACACCGGCGCGCGCATCGACGCGGAGGAGGCGCAGCGCATCGGCCTCGTGAACCGCACCGTACCGGATGACGAATTGTCCGATGTCGTGCTGGAGCTCGCGAGCTCGCTGGCCGACAACGCTCCCCTCTCGCTGCGAGCCGCCAAGGTCATGGTCGAGCAGGTCACCCGCGACGAAAGCAAGCGCGACCGCCTTGCAATGGATGCCGTCATCCAGACCTGTTTTGACAGCGCGGATTATCGCGAGGGGCGCACCGCCTTCATGGAAAAGCGCCGCCCCGTCTTCAGGGGGCGCTGAACCGCCGCCGCAGGCATGCTCCTCTGGTGCGCCGGCGTCTACGCCAGCGGCTCCACCTACGCATTCAACATCCTGCGCGAGCTTGCGCGGCGCGGTGGCGACGTGACCACCCGCTTTGTCAACACGATACAGGACACGGCTGGACTCGATGATGGCCGCTATGCGGTGAAGTCTCACGACGTGCCGCCGGAAGTGGCCGCCCGGCTCGCGGAACTCGCAAGCGGCATCGTTGTCACCCTGCGTGACCCACGTGACGCCGTCACGTCGCTCATGCGCTACCAGAACTTCCCGTTCGATCTCGCGCTCGATTGGGTCGGCCGCTCCGCCCGCTTTGCCGCCATCGTCGCGCAGCGCCCTGGCGCGCTCGCCCTTCGTTACGAGGACGGATTTTGCGATCTGCCAGCCACGGTCACGCGCCTCGCCGCCCATTTCGGTATTGACGCGGACGAAGCGGCATGCACCGCGATCTTCGCGGGGCTGCGCCGCAGCGCGCTGGAGGCGGCGATCGCGCGGTTCCCTACCCGCGACGATGTGAAAATCGACCCACGCTCCGGCGATATCGAGGACCCGGCGACGCAATGGCATCGCCACCATGCTGGCCGGGATGGTGCCATCGGCCGCTGGCGCCACGCGCTCACCCGCGCGCAGGCGGATCGGGTGCGCGCGGCGCTGGCGGACCTGCCACAACTGTTCCATCCACGCCCCCTTCCGGCCGGCGGGCGTCGGGGCTAGGCTTGCGGCAGACTCCGGTGGCCCGCAAGGGCTGAAACGGGAACGCGGAATGGCCAAATGTCCAGGGAGACTGCGCCCCTGGCGAACCAAGACCGCGGCTGCCCCCGCAACTGTGAGCGGCGAGTCCCTCGCCAATGCGCCATTGCCGCCTCGCGGTGAGAAGGCGGCGAGGGACAGGACATTCCGTTCTCGGAATGTGCCGGCGCCGCGAGCCAGGAGACCGGCCGGCGTCGAGATCGCACGCGCGCACCGGGCGGGGAGCACCGGCGCAACGGGCAAGCCCCGCATGCATGCATCGCCCTGACATCAGTGGGGGGTACCCCCGTTGCCGGAGTGCGAGACATGAAGCCTTGGCGTTTTGCTATCGTAACTTCTATCCTGGCCGCCGGATATGTCTTGCCGGTGTCGGCGCAGACTGTGCCCGAGCTGCAGCTGCCGGAAACCGTCGTCACCGCGACGAGAGTGCCTTCCCTGATCGAGCAGATCCCGGCCGGTGTCACCGTCATCACCGCCACGCAGCTACGGCAGGAAGGGGCGACGACGCTGACAGACGCGCTTGGCCTGATTCCAGGCCTGACGCCGGTCCAGGCCGGTGGTCCGGGCGGCAATGCCAGCGTCTTCATCCGCGGCACGAACTCAGACCATGTGCTGGTGCTGCGCGACGGCGTCCCGCTCAATGATCCGTCGGATTCGAACGCGGCCTTTAATTTCGGCGTTGACACGTTGGCCGGCGTGGACCGTATCGAGATCGTCCGCGGGCCGATGTCGTCGCTCTACGGCTCTGGCGCCATCGGTGGCGTCATCAACATCATCACCAAGCCCGGCAGCGGTCCCGCCCACGGCACGGTCACGCTGGGCGCCGGGCTGCCCGCCGTCGGCCAGGCTGCGGCGACGCTTGCCGGCGGTACCGGTAAATGGGACTACCAGCTTGGCGCCCAGGCGCTGGATCTCACCTTCGGCGATACGATCCCGAAACGGGAGACCGTCTATGCGGGCCATCGCGAGTTCTTCCGCAGCGATACGGGTGGGCTCGAGGTCGGCTACACGCCGATCGGTGGCACCCGTTTCTTCATTGGTCTCAACGGGCGTATGTCCGCCTTCCCCCTGAAGGAGCACGGCTTCCCCACATACGACTCCCAGGACTACCGCGGCTACGACAATGCCTGGAATGGCCGTCTCGGCGCCACAACGACGCTGTTCGGCTTCTGGGACAGCGCCCTGACCTTCGCGCATCTGCAAACCGACCGGCATTACCTCCAGCCGCTGGAAGCCGCCGATCCCAACCAGGCTTCCGGCGACAGCCGCTATCACGGCGAGCGTGACGCGCTCGCCTGGAACAATACGCTACGGATCGCGCCTTCCGGGCCGTTCACCGACACGGCCTTTCTCTTCGGCTATGATCACTGGCAGGACACGTCGCACTCACGCCTCGATCTCGTCACCGCCGGCGTGCCGTATGACAGCGCCGTGCGCGCCTCAGCCACGTCGGATGCGGGGCATGCCGGCCTTCAAGGCACGCTGTGGCACCGTCTTACCCTCACCGCCGACATTCGTGGCGAGGAGGCGCGTTACGGCGGCGGCGCGGTGACGTGGCGCACCGGCGCCGTGGTGGCGCTACCGGAAATCCTCTCGCGCCTGCACGCTGCCTACGGCACCGCCTTTCGCGGTCCCTCGCTCTACGAGCTCTTCGGCCAGGACAATTACGGCTACACCGGCAACCCAGCGTTGAAACCGGAACGAAGCCAGGGTTACGAGCTTGGCTGGGCGATCGACGTGCCGCTCTTCGGCCGCCCCAAGGCCGTGTCGCTCGATGTGACGTATTTCGACAATCAGATCGATGACCTGATCGAGACCGTCTACAACGCGAACTATACCGCCTCGACGACAGAAAACGTCGCTCGCGCCCGCACCCGCGGCGTGGAGGTCACGCTCACGGCGCGCCCTGCCTCGTGGCTCACCACCGACCTGACCTACACCTACACGGATGCGCGCGATCTCAGCGCCAATACGCCGCTGCTTCGCCGGCCCAAGAACCGAGGCACGATCGACGCGCGCATCGTCCCGCTGCCCGGCCTCGTCGTCGTGCCGCAGGTCGTGCTCACCAGCGCCTTCGACGACTATATCGAGAATGACTACGGCTATCCCACCGGCCCGGGCCTGTCGCCTGGCGGTGTCTATGCCAATCTGTCCGCGAGCTACCGTCTGCGCCCGCAACTCACGTTATTCGCCGACGGGCGGAATATCTTCAACTCGCATTTCGAGCCGGCCAACGGCTATGCCATGCCCGGCGCCTCCCTGCTCATGGGCGTGCGCGCGGGATTCTGAGGCGTGGAGCCGTGGCGGAGGAGGCGCTATCCTCCCCCGCATGGGCCGCCACCAGGCCCACGACAACGACATCGCGCCGACGCCGATCGCAGCCCCTCGCTTGGCGTCGTTGCGCTATAAAATCATCAAACCGGCTCAATGAGCACGATAGAGTTTGCGCTGACCGCGCGGCTGGTCCATCCAGCGGCTTCGCGTGCTGCGGCATCGTCGGTCACTTCCCGTATCGCGACGCGCCGGACCGCGCGGCCTCCGCCATCGGTGAATTCCTTGCCGCGCGCGGGTGAACGCTACCGGTTCGCTCCCGGCACCCACAGCACGTCACCGCCTTCGCGCGCGTTCAACACCCGCGACAGCACGAAGATGTGGTCGGAGGCACGGTTCAGCAGCCGCAGCACGGCCGGGTTCACGCCTTCGCCGCGCAGCCGCACCGCGCATCGCTCCGCGCGGCGCAGCAACGTGCGCGCGACATGCGCCTGAGCCGCCGCCGGCGTTCCGCCCGGCAGCACGAAACTCGTGAGCGGCGGCAACTCCGCGTTCATCGCCGCGATCTCCGCCTCCAGCCGCACCGCGGGTGCGTCCGTCACCCGCAGCCGCTGCCCGGCATTGCCCGGCACCGCGAGGTCGGCGCCGATGTCGAAGAGATCGTTTTGTAATCGTGACAACATCGCGTCCGCCGTCGCGTCGCCGGCCACGAGGCAATGCAGCACGCCCAGCGCCGCGTTCGCCTCGTCCACCGCGCCGATCGCCTCGATCCGCGCCGTGTCCTTGCCGACCCGCGCCCCATCGCCGAGCGACGTCTCGCCCGCATCGCCGCCTCGTGTCACCACACGGTCGATCCTGACCATCCCACCTCCTAAGGCCCGAACGTGACCGCAATCCTGTAGATGCTTGGCACCGGCATCCCCCCCTTCATCGCCGGAGTGAAGTGCCAGGTCCGCAACCGCGACACCGCCGCCTGGTCGAGCAACGGGTAGCCGGAACTCCTTACCACATCGACGCGGTCGACGAACCCATCCGCCGCGATATGCAGCTGCAGCGCAACCGTTCCCGTTTCGCCCCGCCGCGCCGCCTCGGGCGGATAGGTCGGTGGCAGGTTCGCCTTGTCGGGCTGCGTTGCCGCCTGCAGCGACTGGTCTTTGCTCGGGTCGATGCGGGCGAGAGGTCCGTCCAGGTTGCCGAATTCCATCGGCACGCTCTGGCGTTCGATTGGCGTCGCCGTCACTTTCGGTTCGGGCGCCGGCGGCTTCGCGGCGACCGTTGCCGGCGGCGAAGGCGGTGGCGGCAAGACCGGTGCCGCAGTCTTCGGTGCTTGCGGCGGCGGCGGCGGCGGCGCTGGCAGAGGGGGAGCCGCGGTCGTGGGCGGCGGCGGCGGTGGCGGTGGCGGTGGCGGCGCCGGTTGTGGCGGAGGCACGGTCTTGGGCGGCGGCGGTTGCACAGCCGGCGGCGGCGAGGGTTGGGCTCTCGCCTTTGTCGGTTCTGTGCGCGGAGGTGCCGGTGGCGTGGCTTCGGCTCCCCGGGAATTCCCGGTCCCGACCAGCACCTGCACCACCGCCTGGTTCTCCGGCAGCAGTGGCGGCGGCAACACCGGCCGCCAAAGGAACGCGAACAGAACCGCGGCATGCACCAGCAACGAGAGCCCGACCGCCAGCGTCATCCGCCGCGTCCGGACCTGTCGCGTGGTTGCCCGCAGCATCAGGGCACCAGCCTCGGCGTGGCGTCGCGTGCCACCCGCATGCCGAATGCCATTGCCGCTGCCGGTAAGACGTGGTCCGGCGCCCCGTCCGCCACGATCGCGCCAGCCTGCATCACGACCACGCGATCCGCATGCCGCATCGCGAGCTCCACCGCATGCAGGACGACGACGATGGCGACACCTGCCGTTGCCTGCCCGCGCAGCACGCCCATCAGCGCCTCCGCCGCCGCGGGGTCCAGATCGGCCGTCGGCTCGTCGAGCAGCACCGTGCGCGCCTGTGTCGCCAGCACCCTTGCCAGCATCGCCCGCCGCGCCTCGCCGCCGGAGAGCCGGTCCACCCGCACGGACGCCAGGGCCGCGATCCCCGCCGCCTCCATCGCCCGTATGACAGCGCCATCGTCGCGCTCGCGATGCGGCAGCCGCCCAAGCCCGGCCACCTCCGCCACCGTCATGCCCCAGTTCGCGCGCGCGCCCTGTTCCAGCCATGCAACGTTTCGCGGGTCGCGCTTCGGCGTGCCCGGCAACAGCCCGGCCAGCGCCAGCAGCAGCGTCGACTTGCCTGCACCGTTCGGTCCCACCACCGCACAGAGCTGCCCCGGCCTCGCCGCGAAGCTCACCCGCTGGAGCACCACCCGCCGGCCGCGCGAGACCGTTACGTCATCGAGACGAATCACCGCCACGAAAGCACCACCAGGAACGGCGCCCCCAGCAGCGCGGTGAGCACGCCGAGCCGAGGCTCCGCGTTCAGTGGCAATGCCAGCGGCGCCAGGCGTGCCAGCAGATCGGCGGCCAGTAGCAGGCACGCGCCGCCGAGCAGAGAGGGCCAGAGCAGCGCCCCCGGCCGCTCGCCCACCAGCGGCCGCAACAGATTCGGAACGATCAGGCCCACGAACCCGATCCCGCCCGCAACCGCGGCTCCCGCCCCCACGGCAAGCGCCACCCCAGCGGCCGCCCAGCGCCAGGTGGCGGCCGCGCCAAATCCCAGGCTCGCCGCCGTCGTCTCGCCCAGCGCCAGCGCATCGAGCCGCGTGCCAAGCCGCAGCAGCATCGCGCAGCCCGTCGCCACTGGCACCACCGCCATCGCCGCCGCCATGGGCGTCTTGTCCGCGACACCACCCATCAGCCAGTCGCCGAGCTCCGCCAGCGCGAATGGGTTCGGCGCCAGCGCCATCGTCAATGCCAGCAGCGCGGAGGCAATCGACGCCAGAGCAATCCCCGCGAGGATGAATGCAAGCCCCGTTCCCGCCCGCGCCGCCAGCCCGAACAGAACGGCTCCGCCCAACGCGGCTCCCAGCAAGCCCGCCAGCGGCAACGTGACGGGTGAGGCGGCGGCGATGCCCCAGTAAAATGCAATCGCTCCGCCGAGGCTCGCGCAGCCGCCGATGCCGAGCAGGCCAGGATCCGCGAGCCTGTTGCCCATCGCTCCCTGCAACACCGCGCCCGAAAGCCCAAGCCCGGCACCGACTGCCACCGCCAGCACCGTGCGAGGCACCCGCAACTCCCACAGGATCGCGACCGGCGGCACGCCAAGGCCCGCGCCGCCCACCAGCAGGCTAGCCACGCACAACAATAACAGCAGCAGGGCAAGACGTATCGTCATCGCAACAAGCGTACCGCCCGCGCGCTCCACGGCCCGGCACAGGCCACCAGCCGCGCAGGCACCGTCGCGCGCGCGATTCCGGCGAGTACGGGATGCTCCAGCACAGCATCGGCCAGAGACGGAAACCGCGGCAAGGCCGGCACCACCAGCAACCCCGGCGGCCGCGCCGCCAGTGCCTCCAACCCACCCACGCGCGTCACTGGCACGTACCCCGCATGCCGCAGCACCGCACCCTCGATCGTGTCCGCCCCCACCGCCACCAGTCGCGGCTCCAGCCATACCGCCGTGCCCCGCGTCGCGGGCGCCTTTCCCAGCGCCCTGTCCATCGCCGCGATCACCGCCTCGCCGCGCGCCTCCGCGCCCAGCACACCCGCGATAGCCCGCCACTCGTTGCGCACGCCGGCGAAGTCATGCGGTTCTCCGAACACCGCCACGCGCACCCCGGACTCACGCAGCGCCGCCAGCACTGCCTGCGCTCCAAACCGCCCGGCCAGCACAAGCGAGGGGTGCCGTGCCAACACCGCCTCCGCCTCCGCCCGCACCACCGGCACGCGCGAGGCCGCACTGGCCACCACCGAAAGGGAGGGATCGCGCGCCAGGAAGCTCACCGCCGCAGCCCGTTGAGGCGCCAGCGTCAGCAGCGCCTCGTCGGTACACAAGTTCAACGACACCACGTCGCGTGCCGCGGCCGCGGCAGTCTGAGCGCCGAGAGGTATGCCGAGCACCAGCAGCGCCAGCAGCAGCGCTCTCACGAAACCACCACTCCCAAATGCTTCGCCTTTTCCTCCGGCTCGACATGGATGGTGACGCGCAGTCCAGCCATCTCGCCCTTCAGCGCCGCCTCCATCCGGTCGCAAATCCGGTGCGACTGCGAAACGCTCATCGCGCCCGGTACCACCAGGTGGAACTCCATGAACGCCGTCCGGCCCGCCAGGCGAACGCGCAGGTCGTGCACCTCGAACACGTCGGATCGCGCGTCGCCCGCCTCATCCTCCAGGATCGAGGCCAGCACCGCGCGGATGCGCGCGCGTTCGGCCTCCGCCGGTGCCGCGTCGAGCAGTCCTCCCACGCTTTCCCCGATCAAGCGGAACCCGGAGACCAGCACCATCACCGCTGCCAGCGCGCCGACCAGCGGGTCAAGCCAGTGCAACCCTGTCACCACCACCAGCACCACACCCACGAACACGCCAAGCGAGGTCACGACATCGGCCAGGATGTGCCGCCCGTCGGCGACCAGGGCCGGGGAGCGCATCCGCGTACCATTTCGGATCAGCAACCGCGCCCAGATCCCATTCACCGCCGTTGCCGTCATGCTGAAGAACAAACCGAGCCCCGGGCGCTCCAGCGGCGCAGGGTGGCGCCACACGATCCAGGCGTGACGCAGGATCAGCAGCGACGCCACCACGATCAGCACGCCTTCCACCACGGCGGCAAAGAACTCAGCCTTGTCGTGCCCGTAATTGTGTTCGTTATCCGCCGGCCGGGCAGCCCACAGCAAGGCGGCCACCGTCATCGTCGCGGTCGCGACGTTGACCGTGCTTTCCGCCGCGTCCGAGAACAGCGCCGATCCACCCGTCACGCCCCAGGCCGCGAGCTTCAGCGCCAGCACCGCGCCTCCCACCGCGATGCTCCACCAGGCGAAGCCTTCCACGCGCATCGCCATCGCCTCAGTGCGCCGCCGGCGCAATGAACACCGAGTCACGCTGCGCCGAGAACCAGACGCGATGGCGTGAGAGGAAGGGCTGGCCCAGGATCACGTCCGGCAAACCAGGCCGCCGCTCGGTCACCACCATCGGCACCGCGCGCAACGTCTCGCCGCCGACGTCCAGCCGATCGAACTCGGCCATGAACGCATGCGCGAGTTCCGGTCCCACGCCGCGCAGCGCCCGGCCGGGCAGGCGATGACTGCGCGCGTACGCAAAACCCTGCGCATCGGTCAGCAGCACGTCCGTCTGGGAGCCGCTGTCCAGCATCGCCTTGAACGGTCGGCCTTCGAGCGTCACCGGTATCACGAAGACCCCGTTGAGCGCGCTCGCGGGGATCCGCTGCATGCCCGTCCACTGAGGCGGGCTGTCCGCGCAAGCCGTGCCCGCATAGAGCACGGCCTTGCCCGCTGCCATATCGAGTTCGAAATCGTAATGACCGAGCACCGACATCCCGAGCAGCCCATCCACCGGCACGGAACCCGCGGATGGCAGGTCCTGCTGCAACACGCCCGCGGGCACCGCGTGCAACACGAGAGAGCCGATGGACAGCCCGTCCAGCGTCACGTTGAGCTGCCTTGTCGAACCACCGATTCCGCTCGCCGCGACGCTCCGCCGCGGATCCTCACGCAGGCCAAGCCGGTTCGCGGCGCGCTGCGTCAACACCACTCCCTGCGCGCCGGTATCGAGCAGGAACAGCGCATCCTGGCCGTTGACGCGCACCGGCACCACCGGCAGCTTCATGCCCGGCATCATCGACAGGTCGGCCGCCGGCTTGAGCGTGCACGTGCCGCCACTGGCGCAGGCGCCAAGGGCCAGCAACCCCAGCAGCAGCAGGGTCCGCATGGCGCGCTGCGGCCAGGCCCCTCTCATCATCCCTTGCTCCTTCGGCGAGGAGGCGCGAATCTAGCCCCTCCGGTCCATGCGGCCAATTGCCGCGGTCCCTTGTCGGAGGCCAGGATGCGCGTCTTCGTCACTGGTGCGAGCGGCTATATCGGCGGCGCCGTCGCGGCCGTGTTGGTCCGCGCCGGCCATCGTGTCCGCGGCCTCGTGCGCGACCCCGCGAAGGCTGCCGCGGTCGCCGCCTGCGGGATTGTTCCCGTCATCGGCTCGCTCGAGCACACGCCACTTCTCGCCGCGGAGGCGCGTGCCGCGGACGCCACCGTCAACGCCGCGGACAGCGACCATGCAACCGCCGCGGCGACACTGCTCGTCGCCTGCGCCGGGCGTCGCCTGCTGCACACCAGCGGCATCTCGCTGCATTCCGACGATGCCGGGGGCGAACGCGGTGGTACCATTCACGACGAGACCACAACCTTCCCTCCGCACCCGGACAAGGCCGCCCGCGCCGCCATCGACGCCTCCATCCTCGCCGCCGCCGAGGGGGGCGAGGCCTTTGCCGTGATCCGCAACCCACTCATCTTCGGTGATCCGCTAGGCCCGCCGGCGGCCAGTGTCCAACTCCCCACGCTCGCCACGACGGCGCGCCGCCTCGGCCGCCCGCGCCATGTCGGGCCAGGCCGCAATATCTGGTCCTACGCCGCGCTGACAGACATCGTGACACTCTATCGTCTGCTGCTCGCGCGCGGCGAACGCGGATTGTTCTACGCCGAGTCGGGCGAGGCCGACTTCGCCACCCTGACGAGCGCCATCGCCAAGGCGCTGGGCCAGGAGCCGCCGCTTCCCTGGAGCATCGCGGAAGCCGCGGCCGAATGGGGCGAGCAGCGCGCCCGTCACACCTACGGCTCGAACTGCCGCGTACGCGCTCGCCGCGCCCGGGCGCTGGGCTGGCAGCCGAGGGGCGAATCGCCGGAAGCCTGGATCGCTCGCGCCATAACTCCGTGAAGGGCAGGGGCCTTGCCCCGGCGACCCCACAAGGGTCTCGGGCCCCAGACCTCGGTCATCACACCGAGAAATACTTGGCGCGCGGGTTGAGGATCACCATCGCGCTCGTGCTCTGCTCCGGATGCAGCTGCCATTCGTCGGAGAGCGACACGCCAATCCGCTCAGCACCAAGGAGGCGCAGGATCGGTGCCTGGTCCTCCAGCCTCGGGCAGGCGGGATAGCCGAACGAGTAGCGCGATCCCCGATACCCCTGCGCCAGCATCTTCTCGATGTCGCGATCATCCTCGGCGGCGAACCCGCACTCTGCGCGGATGCGCTTGTGCACATACTCCGCCATCGCCTCCGCCATCTCGACGGAGAGCCCGTGCAGATAGAGATAGTCCTGGTAACGGTTCTCCTCGAACCAGGCTCGCGCCGTGTCGCTCGCCTTCTGCCCCACCGTCACCACCTGCAGCCCGACCACGTCGCGCACGCCGTCATCCACGTCGCGCACGAAGTCGGCGATACATTCCCCGTCCTCGCGCGGCTGCCGAGGCAGGTTGAAGCGCGCGACCTCCGTCTGGCCATTGGCTTCGAACAGGATCAGGTCGTTGCCCTGTCCCGCAGCCTTCCAATAGCCATAGCTCGCCTGGGGCTTCAGGATTTCGCCGTCCTCGCACAGTCCCAGCATGCGCCGCATCACCGGCCGCAGCTCCTGCCGCGCCCAGCCGAGGAAATCCTCAAGTGAGCGCCCGGCTTTCCGGAACCCCCACTGGAACTGATACAGCGATCGCTCGTTGAGGAACGGCACGATTGCCTTCGGCGCGGCCTCCACCACGCGCGCGCCCCAGAAGGGCGGCTCGAACGGAGCCACGTCCCGCGTCATCCGCCGCCGGCGATCCCGCACCACGGCCACGTCGATGGGCCGGAAGGCTGCGGCCTGCGCCTCGCCAAGCGTGCGCTGCGTGTTGCGTGCCTTGCCGCTGCGCCGCGCCTGCACCGCCGCGAGATAGTCGTCGAAGCCGTTGCCCGTCACCTTGTCCATCAACCCGAGCCCGTCGAACGCGTCGCGCGCATAAGCCACGCGCCCACAGGCATAGGACTGCACGCACGCTTCCTCAACGTAGTTGCGCGTCAGCGCGGCGCCTCCCAGGATCACCGGAATTTCCAGGCCCTGCCGCGACATTTCCTCGAGGTTCTCGCGCATCACCACGGTGGATTTCACCAGCAGCCCGCTCATCCCGATCGCGTGCGCCCGGTGCTCGGTCGCCGCCGCCAGCATGTCCGCGAGCGGCACCTTGATCCCGAGATTGACCACGCGATAGCCGTTGTTGGTCAGGATGATATCGACCAGGTTCTTGCCGATATCGTGCACGTCACCCCTCACCGTCGCGAGCACGATCGTGCCTCGCTCCTGGCCCTCCACGCGTTCCATGAGCGGTTCCAGGTACGCAACGGCCGCCTTCATCGTCTCGGCCGATTGCAGCACGAAGGGCAGCTGCATCTTGCCCGCGCCGAACAGCTCGCCGACCGTCTTCATCCCGTCGAGCAGGATCTCGTTGATGATGGCAAGCGGCGCATGCGTCCTGAGCGCAGTGTCCAGCTCCTCCGTGAGTCCCTTGCGGTCGCCATCGACGATCCGCTCGCGCAACCTGTCCTCCACCGTCTCCGGGCGCTTCCTGGTGGCTGCATCGGCGGATTTTCGGTCGGCGAATATCTCCAGCAGCCGCACCAGCGGGTCGTATTCCTCGCGCCTGCGATCGAAGATCAGGTCCTCGCAGACCTGCACTTCCTCCGCCGGAATCTGATGCAGCGGCCTGATCTTGGAGACATGCAGGATCGCGCCCGTCATCCCCGCCCGCACAGCGTGGTCGAGGAAGACGGAGTTCAGCACCGCGCGCGCCGCCGGGTTAAGCCCGAAGGAGATGTTGGAAAGGCCGAGGATGATCTGCACCTCGGGGAAGGCCTCGCGGATCAGGCGGATGCCCTCCAGCGTCGCCTCGCCCAGCTTGCGGTCGTCCTCGTTGCCCGTCGCGATGGTGAAGGTCAACGGATCGATTAGCAGGTCGCTGTCGGGGAGTTCATGCGCACGCGCGAATTCCACCAGGCGTTTCGCCACCGCGAGCTTCGCCTCGGCGGTTTTCGCCATCCCCGTCTCGTCGATGGTCAGCGCGACCACGGCGGCACCAAATTTCTTCGCCAGAGCCAATCGCTGACCCGCGGCCGTCTCGCCGTCCTCGAAATTGATCGAGTTGATGATCGCCTTGCCGCCGTGCAGCTTCAGCGCACTGTCGATCACGCCGGTCTCGGTGCTGTCGATCACCAGCGGTGCCGCGACTGCCGTGGTGAAGCGTCGCACCACCTCGTCCATCTCCGCCTTCTCGTCGCGGCCGACGAAGGCGGTGCAGATATCGAGCGCATTGGAACCCTCGCCCAGCTGCGCGCGGCCCATGGCGACGCACCCGTCCCAATCGCCTGCCGCCTGCAACTCGCGCCACTTCTTGGAGCCGTTGGCGTTGCAACGTTCGCCGATCGAAAAGACCGCGTTCTCCTGCCGCAGCGCCACCGCGCCGTAGAGGCTGGCGACCGACGGCACCCACACGGCGTTGCGCTCAACCGGCACCGGCCGGCGTTCGCCCAGCTCCCTCAGCATCGCGTCCAGGGCAGCGATGTGCCGCTCATCGGTGCCGCAGCATCCGCCGACCAGATTCACCCCGTCCTCGACGACGAAACGCCGGAGCCAGGTCGCGAGGTCCGCCGGTGACAGCGGGTAATAGGGCTTGCCGTCAACCAGTTCCGGCAGGCCCGCGTTGGGCATGACCGAGATCAGCCCGGGCCAGTTGCCGGAAATCCAGCGCAGGTGCTCCGCCATTTCCTGCGGGCCGGTCGCGCAATTCAGTCCCAGCAGCGGCACGTCGAGCGCCCGCACCACCGTCGCCGCGGCCGCGATATCCGGCCCCACCAGCAGCGTGCCCGTCGTCTCCACCGTCACCTGCACGAAGATCGGGACCGCACGCCCGGTCGCGAGGCACGCGGTCTTGGACCCGTTCACCGCCGCCTTGATCTGAAGCGTGTCCTGGCAGGTCTCTATCAGGATCGCGTCAACACCGCCCTCGATAAGCCCGCGCGCCTGCTCCGCCAGCGCCGCCTCCAGCGCGTCGTACCCGATATGCCCCAGGCTCGGCAGCTTGGTTCCCGGCCCGATCGAACCCAAAACGAAACGATCGCGTCCATCGGCGAACATTCCCGCCGCCTCGCGTGCCAGCTCGGCCGATTGCCTGTTGATCTCATACGCACGCTCGGCAAGACCGAACTCGCCAAGCGTGATCGGGGAGGCGCCGAAGCTGTTCGTCTCCACCATGTCGGCACCGGCGGCGAAATAGCCGCGATGGATCTCGCGCACGATATCCGGCCGCGACAGCACCAGGATGTCGGAGCAGTTCTCGTGTCCCCACCAGTCGCGTTCGAGATCGAGGTGCATCTGCTGCAGCCGCGCGCCCATGCCGCCGTCGGCCAGCAATACCCGCTCGTGCAGCGCTTCCAGGATCGATGTCATCGCGTACCAGTTCCTCAGGCTTCGACGGTCCGCGCGGCCTCGGCCGGCGCCGGCATCGGCATCGGCTTGCGCCGCGCCACCCATATGCGTGTCTCGAGCTCGCCCCGCACCGCGCTCGGTTGTTCGATTTCCAATTCCCCGACCGGCAGCATCCGGTACAGCTCGGTGTCGTCAAAGCCGAGCCAGTGGTGCCCCTCCACGCCGAGCGCCCTGCGCTCATGCCGCGCAAGATCGACGACGATCAGCGTCCCACCCGGCGCCAGCACCCGAACCGCCTCGGCCAGCGCCTTTCCTGGTTCGGTCGCGTAATGCAGCACCATCTGCATCAGAACAGTATCGAAATGTCTCTCCGGCAGTTCGAGGCGGTACATGTCGCCCAGCCGCACCGCGGCATGGCGCAGTCCCGGGTGCTCCGCGAGCCGCGTGCGCGCCAGCGCCAGCATCGCGCGTGATGCATCGATCCCCAGCATGGAATCCGCGCGGCGCCCGATCACCTGCAGCATGCGCCCCGTGCCGGTGCCGATATCGAGCAGCCGCTGCGCACGTTCCGGCAGCCGCTCGAGCACCGCGCGCTCGATCTCCGCCTGCGCCAGGCCGAGGGCGCCCATCTCGTCCCAGTTCGCACCCTGCATCCGGAAAAGCTCGGTGGCCTCCCGCGCCCGCTCCGCCATCACCCGCTGCGCCGCGCGCCGGTCCGTCGCGACCGCCTCGCCACCCGTGGCAATACGCGCCGCGAGCTCGGGCGCGAGCCCAGTGGGAGCGAGGCGGAAGAACACGTTCTTGCTCTCACGGCGTCGCTCCAGCAGCCCCGCCTCGACCATGACGCCGAGATGGCGGGAAACGCGTGGCTGGGACTGGCCCAGCACCTCCGCGAAATCCGCCACGCACAGGTCGCAGGCGGATGCGAGTGCCAGGATGCGCAGCCGCGTCGGGTCTGCGGCGGCGCGAAGCTGCAGGAGGATTTCGTGCATCGACGTATATAGACATGCACATATAAACATGTCTATATATGTTGATGTCGCTCGATCGCCTGTCCCTTCGCGCCGGCACCGTGGCCAAACCGGGGGAGGTGCTTGTCCCCGGGCCCTTTCACCCCGCCGGCTGTGCCTGCTGCGGCGTCCGCTCGCCCCTGGCCACGCTCGGCAGGGTCTGGCGCGATCACGCCATGGGCAAACCCGTCACCGGCGCCGTCGTTGCGATGGAACCCGGCCAGCTCGCCCAGGCCTACGCCGCGGACAGCCTTGCCCAGGCCCGCTTCCGCCTCGCCTGAACCTGCCGTCAGGTTCCGCGTGCCGTCACGCAATCCCATGGAATTGCGCGGCGTCTCTCCCGGCGGGACATCCGGCAAAAATCCCGCCTGCATCCACCTTGGTTCCACTGCCCCATAGCCCAGGCGCGCAAGCTCCCGCACCGCGTGCAATGCCACCGGCGCATCGTCCGCGCAGGCCCGCACCGCGAGGTCCCCGCCGCAGCGCCTGGGATCAAGCTGGTCGCCGTTGAACCGCGGCAGCCCGCGAGCTCCGGCGGCGCCGCCCCTCCAGCGCGAACCGGCCAGGCGCGGACAACCTCGGCCCGAACCCCGCCGTGAGCGTCAGCGGCGCCGGACGGAGCTCCGCCGCGGAGCCATCATCGCCCGCGACGGGCTTTCCATCGGTCAGCAGCCGTTCCGCCTCACTCCACGCGCGCAGCAGCGCGACCAGCGCCGCAGGTTCCCCGGCCAGGATGTCGAACGCCATGAAACACATCTGGCCCTGTTGCGGCGTGGCGAGCCCCGGCTGGTGCTCGCCATGGAACGGCACCGACGTCGCGGCCCGAGCGCTGGCTGCGCGCAGCGCGGTCGCGGCGGCAAGCATGCCGACGGCGGAGACCAGGGGACGGCGCGGGGAATGGCGACCGCAACCACGCGACGCGCCGGTGACGGCGCAAGCAAGGATTCAACCAGGACCGGCGGGACCCCGCAGCGCGGCTATGATCGCCTCGCGCACCGCCGGGTCCTGTGCCGCGACGGCGCCTGCCAGCGCCCGCAGCCGACGCCGCGTGTCGTGCAGCTGGTCCAGCAGGGACATCACCACCGGCAGTGCGTCGGAATCGATCTCGAGCTCGTACCGAAGCGTGCAAAGCAGCCGCACCCGCCAGCACGCGTCCTCGGCAAAGCTCGGCGCCTCCGCGGGCCCGGCCGGCACCACCAGTTCCTCGGCGATCCAGGCCATGAGATCCTCGCGCCGCAGCTTCGCCGTGGTGGCGAGCAGCTCGTCGATGCCGGTCATCGCAGCATCTCCTCACGCGGGTTCTCGTCGTGCTCGGGTTGCCAGGTCTCGAGAAACCCAGCGAGCGCCTTGTCCTCCCCTTTCGGCAGCACGACCTTCAGCGTCACGAACTGGTGCCCCCGCTGACCGCTCTTGCGGTCCAGCACGCCGCGCTCGCGCAGCCGCAGCGTGGTACCGCTGTTGGACCCCCTGGGCACCGTGAGCGACACCGCGCCGTCGATCGTCGGCACCTCGATGCGCGCCCCGAGTATCGCCTCCTTCAGCGTCACCGGTACCTCGACATGGATGTCGCTGTCCTTGCGGCGGAAGAAGGCGTGCGGCTCGACGTGCAGCTCCACATAGGCATCGCCCGCGGGCCCGCCGCCATAGCCAGGCATGCCCTGGCCGCGCAGGCGCAGCATCTGCCCGTCCGCGGAGCCGGCTGGGATGGTCACCTGCAGCGTCTTGCCCTCGGGCATGGTGAGCGCGCGCACCCCGCCGCGCACGGCATCGAGAAACGGCAGCCGCAACTCGTAGGTGACGTCCTGGCCAGGCGCGCGGAACTCGCCGCCACCAAACCCGCCGCGCCCGCCGCCCCTTGCTCCACCGCTGCTTCCGCCGAAGGCGCGGGCCAGGAACTCCGCAAGCTCCTCGTTGCTGGCGAACCCGTCCTGCGCCGCGTGCGGTCCGTCCGCCGTCTCCCGGTAGAAGGGCCGTGGCCGCTCGGCGCCAGTGGCGTCGATCTCGCCCGCGTCGAAGCGGCGACGTTTCTCCTTGTCGCGCAGCAGCTCCGCCGCGGCGGAAACCTCCTTGAACTTCGCCTCCGCCTCCTTGTCCCCGGGATGCAGGTCCGGGTGGTAGCGGCGCGCAAGCTTCTTGAAGGCGGCGCCGATCTCTTCCTCCGTCGCGGTGCGCGCGACGCCGAGGGTCTCGTACGGGCCCGTCATGCAGGCAAGCCAAGCAGGCCCGCGACCTGGTTGGCGAGCGCCAGCAGCGCCGCGTCGTAGCCAGCGCCGGCGACGAGCGAGAGGCCGACCGGCGCCCCGTCCGCGGTGCCGACAGGAATGGTCACCTCCGGCAGCCCGACCAGGCTCGCGATCGCGGTCACCCCCATCGTCGCCTCGCGCACCGCCTGCTGGTGCGCGGTGCTGGCGGTCAGCAACGGCGCCGGGCTCGGCGCGGTGGGGAAGATCAGCACCGCACCGCCATTCAGCAGTGGCAAGAGACGGGCGGCGAAGCGGCGGCGAAAGGCACGTCCCGCGGCGGCGAGCGCCGGGCTCATGGTGCGCGCCGCCTCGACGCGCTCGCCCACGCCAGGACCGAAACGCGGGTTCACCGAAACCACCCAGTCGCCGAGCGTCGCCCACACCTCGGCCGCCTGGATGGCACGGAAATGCGCGTACAGCGCCGATAGTCCCTCGGGCACCAGGGAGATGGAGACGGGGCGCAGCGCCGCCGCCGCCGGCGAGAGCGCCGCGGCCACCGCCGGATCGGCGTTCACCCAGGCTTCCTCGACGCGCAGGAACGGTCCCGTCAGTGCGCCGCCCGGCTGCGGCAGCAACGCCTCGCCCACCAGTTCCAGCAGGTCGGCGGAGCGGGTGAACCAGCCGCATGTGTCCATGCTCGGCGCCAGGCCCCTCGCGCCAGCGAGCGAGACGACGCCATGGGTCGGGCGGATGCCGTACAGGCCGCAATAGCTGGCCGGGATGCGCACCGAGCCACCAGTGTCCGAGCCGAGCGCAAAGTCCACCTCGCCGGCGGCGACCGCGGCTGCCGAGCCGCAGCTCGAACCGCCGGGGAAACGCAGCGGGGCGGCGGGGTTGCGCGGCGTGCCGTGCCAGAGATTTTCCCCCGTCAGGCCGAACGCCAGCTCCACGGTCTTGGTCTTCCCGGCAAGTCTGGCGCCGCCGGCGAGCAGGTCGGCGACCACCGGGGCGGTCGCCTCGGCCGGCGGATGGGTGCGCGCCCATTCCGGGTGCCCATAGCTGGTGACGAAGCCAGCGACGTCGAACAAATCTTTGATTGCAAAAGATAGTCCTTCGAGCGCGCCGCTGTCGCTGGCGGCCAGCGCGGCGCGCGGGCCAGGGACGAAGGCGCTGGCATCCGCCTCCGGCTCACCACGTGCACGGTCATCGTCCCTGAACATCGCCCGCTCCTGCCGTCACGGTCCCCGCGCCACGCGGCCGGACTTGTCGCCAACCTTCGCGGGGCGCGGGATTCCGTCAAGATCGGAGGGCTGGCGTGTGCGGCTGCCGGCGCCCGGCGTCGGCGGTCGCGGGCCGGCCATGGATCGCCTGGGTGATCACGCGGAATTGATCGCCCAGCCACGGCGGCTACTATAATAGACTAGTTCTACAGCGCCTTATGGTCGCGACCCGTGCTATAGGCCTATCAAGGGGACGGGTTTGCCGGTTCCTGATACGTCACGCTATGTCCCGAGGAACACGGTCTTGGACTCAATGCCGCCCGCCGCTGGCTCCATCGACCCCGCTGCCGCGGATCCACGAGAGCGGCTCGAGGTGCGCGTGCTGGCGCTCATCGAGGCGGCGCGGTGGCACGGTGTCGACCTCGATCGCGACGAGTTGCGCATCCCTTCCTCCGGATCGGTGGCGCCCGCGCTGCTGGTGGAATGGCTGCGTGGCGCGGGGCTGTGGGCGCGCGCCTCCCGGTTCTCCTGGAAGCACCTCGTCGCCACCCAGTCCGCCGGTCCCGTCGTGCTGCTGCTCGAGGACGGTTCCGCCGCGCTGATGGTGCGCGCCGATCCCGCGCGCAATGTCGTCTGGCTCAAGAACCCGGCCTCCGCCTTCGACGATGGCGGCGTGCCCGTGGACGAGCTTCGCCTCACGCAGCTGTGGAAGGGCAACGTCATCCTGCTGCGCCCGGAGCGGGGCGCGAACGAGGACAACGCCCCGTTCACCCTGGGCTGGGTCGCGCGCATCGTCTGGCGTGAGAAAAAGACGCTGCGCGACATCTGTGTCGGCTCGATCGTGCTGTCGGTCCTGGCAATCCTGCCGCCGCTGCTGGTGATGGTGGTGGTGGACAAGGTGGTTACCTACCAGTCCGGCTCCACGCTGCTCATGCTGACGCTGATCCTGGTCGCGGCGGCAGCCTACGAGACCTATCTCGGCTTCGCCCGGCGCGAGCTGATCCTGGTCGTGGCGACGCGCATGGACGCGCGCATCGGCCTGCACATCTTCCGCCGCCTGCTCGGCCTGTCGATCGACTTTTTCGAGAAGAACCAGACCGGCGCCATCCTCTACAAGCTGGGTCAGTTCGCGAAGATCCGTGAGTTCCTCACCGGCAAGCTGCTGGCCACCGTGCTCGACCTGGTCACGCTCGCGGTGCTGATTCCCTTCCTCTACTGGCTCGACCCGGCGCTCACCTGGCTCACGGTCGCCGCCGGCGTGGTGATCGCGCTCATCATCATCATCTGCCTTCCGCGCGTGCGCCGCACCTTCTCCGAGTGGATGAAGGCGGAGGTCGAGAAGAGCAACGTGATGGTCGAGAGCGTCGCCGGCATCCGCACGGTGAAGTCGCTGGCGCTCGAGCCGCAGCAGCGCGAGCTGTGGGACCAGCGCCTGGCGAAGGCGGGGCTGTGGCAACAGGAACTGGGCCGCGCCAGCAACGTGCCGTCGACCCTCGTCACGCCGTTCGAGAATTTCATGAACCGGGGCGTGCTGCTGCTCGGCGCCTATTTCGCGCTGCACGGCGACGCCGCGACGCTGGGTTCGCTCGTCGCCTTCATGATGCTCTCCGGCCGCGTCGCGACGCCGCTGGTCGGCCTGGCACGGCTGACGGAGGAATACGAATACGCCCGCGCCGCCGTGGGCATCGTCGCCGAGGTACTGAACAACCGGCCGGAGGTGGTGAACCCCGGCGCCGGCGTGCGTCCGCGGCTCGAGGGCGCGGTGCGGTTCCAGGACGTGGACTTCGCCTATCCCGGCACTCGGACCAAGGCGCTGCAGGAAGTCTCGTTCGAGATTCCGGCCGGCACCACGCTGGGCCTGGTCGGGCGCTCCGGCTCCGGCAAGTCGACGGTCACAAGGCTGCTGCAGGGGATCAACCGGGAGTACGAAGGTCAGATCAAGCTCGACGGCACCGATCTGCGCGAGATCAACCTCGCGCATCTGCGCCGCAGCTTCGGCGTGGTGCTGCAGGAGAACTTCCTCTTCCGCGGCACCATCCGCGAGAACATCATCGCGGGCCGGCCTGGCCTCACGCTCAACGATGCGATCCGCGCCGCACGCCTCGCCGGGGCGGAAGAGTTCATCGAGCGCATGCCGCTCGGCTACGAGACCTGGATCGAGGAAGGCTCGCCCAATCTCTCCGGTGGACAGCGCCAGCGCCTCGCGATCGCGCGCGCGCTGATCCACGACCCGCGGATCCTCATCCTCGACGAGGCGACGAGCGCGCTCGACCCCGAGAGCGAGGCGCTGGTCAACGCCAATATCCGGCGGATCGCGCATGGGCGGACGATGCTGATCGTCTCGCACCGGCTCTCGTCCCTGGTGGAATGCGACCAGATCCTGGTGCTCGACCAGGGCAAGGTCATGGATATCGGGCCGCACAGTGTGCTGGTGGATCGCTGCCCGGTGTATCGTCAGCTCTGGCTGCAGCAGAACCGGCACATGATGGAGACGGGCCGCGGGCCGCAGCCGGCCGCGATCGTCGCACGCAACGAGGGCTGAGCGATGTCGGACGTGACGCCGCTGCCGCAATCCACCTCGCGCGCCCTGGCCGCGATCGCAGGCGGCAACGATCCCGCCAGCCGCGCGCTGCTGGAATTCGAGAGCCCGACCGTCTCGCTGATCGCGCGTCCGATCCGGGTCGGCATCCGCAACACGATCTGGACGCTCGCGCTCGCGATGGCGGTGATGCTGGTGATTGCCGGCACCATACCCATCGACCGCGTGGTCACCACCTCCGGACGCGTCGTGCCGCGCTCGCCCAACATCGTCGTGCAGCCGCTGGAAACCTCGATCATCCGCTCGCTCGACGTGCGGGAGGGCGAGTTCGTCAAAAAGGGGCAGCTGCTGGCCCAGCTCGATCCCACCTTCGTGCAGGCGGATGAGACGAACCTCGCGGAACAGGCGGCGAGCCTGAGCGCGGAGGTGGCGCGCCTCAAGGCCGAGGCAGCGGGCAAGACCTACCTCTCGGACGGCACGTCGGCCAGCAACCTGGAAGCCGAGATCTTCGCTCAGCGACACAGCGAGTTCACCTTCAAGGTCGAGAACTACGACCAGCAGATGGACTCGGCGAAGGCGAAGGTCGCACAGGCGGCATCCGAT
Organism: uncultured Pseudomonadota bacterium; assembly: GCA_963764465.1. GTDB lineage: Bacteria > Pseudomonadota > Alphaproteobacteria > Acetobacterales > Acetobacteraceae > JAJXXT01. The sequence continues at coordinate 117,232 of CAVXSO010000004.1, forward strand.
ATCGTTTCCTACACACAGCGCCTGGCGGTTGCGCGCGCGGTCGAGCAGAAGCGCATGGAGCTCGAGAAGCTACAGGTTGGCAGCGAGCTCAACACGCTTGCCGCCCAGGACAACCGCGTGGAGATGGAGCGCTCCCTGGCCGACGCCCAATCCCAGGCGGCCGGTGCCACGCGTGACCTCGCGGCGCTGCGCGCCCAGCGCGGCAGCTACATCCAGCAATACAAGGCGGACATCTCCACGCAGTTGCAGACCCAGACGCGCAAGCTGGCGCAAGCGCAGCAGGATCTCGCCAAGGCCAAGCTGCGCCGCCAGCTCGTGCAGCTGCGCGCGGACCGCGACGCGGTGGTGCTGTCCATCGCGCCGGTCAGCGTGGGCTCCGTGCTGCAGTCGGGCGACGAGTTCGTGACGCTCGTGCCCGCCGACGCGAAGCTCGAGGTCGAGACGATCCTGAGTGGCAAGGATGCGGGCTTCGTGCATGACGGTCAGCCAGTGCGCATCAAATTCAATTCGTTCCCGTACTATACCTACGGCACGGCCACCGGCACGGTACGTGTGGTCTCTCCCGACAGCTTCCATGCACCCAACGTGGTCAAGGGCGTGATCGCGCGGCCACATGACACACAGCCCTTCGGCGAGGTCTATTACCGGGTGCGCATCGCTATCGACCAGATGCACATGCGCAACCTGCCGCAGGGCTTCCATCTTACCCCCGGCATGCCGGTCACCGCAGACGTCAAGGTCGGCAAGCGCACGGCGCTCGAGTTCATGCTCTCCCGCGTCATCCCGGCGACGACGGAGGGGATGCGCGAGCCGTGACGCGGGGCGCTGTCGCCCGGACACGGGGCGCCGATGCTTGATCGTCTGCTTCCCGCCAGGGTCCTCGGGCCGGGAGCGGCGCTGCGCCGCGCGCGCAGGCTGATCGCGGCGGGCAAGCGCGCGCGTGCGTTTCCGCTGCTGGCGCGTGCCGCCGCCGCCGAGCATGCCGAGGCGGAGTTGCAGGTCGCGCGCTGCTATTTCGAGGGCGCCGGCGTGCCACCAAGCGTGCCGGAAGGCCTGCGCTGGCTCGAGCGCGCGGCCGGAAGAGGCCTCGTCGAGGCCCAGAACCTGCTTGCCACGCTGTGCCTCCAGGGGGTCGTGTCGCCCGAGACGCAGGGGCGCGACCAGCTTTTCGGTGCCACCCTGCCGATGCAGGGAGGAACCGACTGGAACCGCGCGCGGATCTGGGCGGAGCGCTCGGCCGCCGCCGGCTCGCCGGAGGGGCAGGCCACGCTGGCCTTCATTCTCACCATTGGGCCACAAGAAGGGCGCGATCAGGCGCGCGCCGGGACGCTTTACGAAGCCTCCTCCGCCTCGGGCTGGCCGCAGGGCTGCCTGGGTATCGCGATGCTGCGCCTCGGCCGCGCGGCGGCGGACCCCGAGGTTGCGGCCGCGACCGATTATGCCGCGATCAAGGCACTGCTCGTCCGCGCCGCCGAGGCTGGCATCCCGCTCGCAAGCGCGCTGCTGGGCGAGATGGCGGAGCGCGGCCAGGGTGGCCCGGTCGATCTCAAGGCCGCGGCGCGGCATCTCGCCACCGCCGCCGAACGCGGCCTGCGTTCCGCCCAGGCACGTTACGGACGCATGCTGATGGTGGGCGAGGGGGCGGAGCAGGACACGGTGCAGGGCGAATCCCTGCTGCGCCGCGCCGCCCTGGCCGGCGACCCCGATGCCGCGGCTTTCCTCGGCGATATCTACGCGCGCGGCGGCGAATTGCCGCCGAACCACGCCGAGGCGGCGATGTGGTACCGTCGCGCCATGGACCTCGGTCACGGTGCCGCGGCGCGCGCGCTCGGCCAGCTGCACCTGACCGGAGCCGGAACGTCACGCGACCCGCAGGAGGCGGCCCGGCTGTTCCGCGTCGCCGCCGAGGCCGGGGACAAGCAGGCCGTGACCCACCTGACGAGCCTGATCACCAACCCCGAGGCCGGTCGCGAGGCACACGCCGTCAGCCAGGCCTGGTTCGCCGAGGCGGCCGCGAAAGGCGACCTCGTTGCCGCCTTCAACCTCGGCATGTGTCTTGCCGACGGTATCGGTGGCGAGCGCGATGATGTCGCCGCCGTTGCTTGGCTGCGGCGCGCCGCCGACGGCATCGTCAATGCCCAGTTCGGCTATGGGCTCATGGTGCTCGCCGGCCGTGGCGTGCCCGCTGACCCGGTGGAAGCCCGGAGCTGGATCGCGCGCGCGGCGGCAGCGGGCATGCCGGAGGCGCAGGTGGCGCTCGCCGATCTTCTGGTCGCCGGCACCGGCGGCCCGCGCGACCATGCCCAGGCACTGGCGCTCTACGAGAAGGCGGCCAGTGTCGGCGCGATCAACGCCATGTTCTCCATGGGCGCCATGCTCGGCGGTGGGCACGACGTGCCCTGGGACCGCCCCGCCGCGCAACGCTGGTTCCGGATGGCGGCGGAGCGCGGGCACGGGCTCGCGCAACTCATGCTCGGCCGCTATCTCGCGCGCGGGCTGGCCGGCGACCGCGACTTGGCCGAAGCACGGATCTGGTTCGAACGGGCCCTGGCGCAGGGCCAGGCCGAAGCCGCGGGGGATCTCACGGCACTGGGGCCGGCGGAGCCCGGACCGTCCGCGACGGCGGCCTGAGCCGGCGCCGCCTGATTTGGGCACTCTTACAGAACAGCGGCGGCGCGAGGCGGAAGAGGCGGTTGCCGCCGCCCGAAGCGCGGAGCAGGCTGGCGATGCCGCTCGTGCCCGTGCCTGGTTGGAGCGCGCGCGCCGGCTGGCGCCGTCCGATCCCACGGTGGCGCTGCTGCTGGCACTGCGGTGCATCGCCGATCACGCGCCGGAAGAGGCGGCGACACTCCTGGAGAGGGTGGTCGGCGAAGTATCGCTGCGCGAGGCGTGGTGGACGCTCGCGACCGTACGTCTTGCCCTGGGCGACGTGGCCAGAGCAGCGGCGACGCTGACCGAGGCGCTCCGACGGTTTCGCCTGCCCGATCCGGTGCCGCCGGTGGCGACCGCCATCGCGCGTGCCGCGGGTATGCCGGGCTGGTGCGGTCTCGGGGCACGCGGCCCCGTCGGTGTCACGCTGCCCGGCGCAGCCCGCGCGCGGCGGCGGCGCAAGGGGGCGCGCGTCGCATTCCTCTCGGAGGGGCGCGAACTGCTCGGCTCGCCGCTTGAGCCCGGGTTGCTCGATCGGGTGGAGGGCGCGGTCCGCGCGGAGGGCGCGGCGCTGGTGGGCTGGGCCTGGCATCCCGCCGACCCTGATCGTGATGCCGTTCTCACGGTCTCGGGCAGCGCCGGAAAGCGTCGGATCGTTGCCACGGACCACGGCATCCCGACGCCGCGTCCGCTGGTGCAGGCACGCGGCTTCCACCTCACCCTCGGCGCGCGCGATGCCGCGGGACCGCTGTCGGTGACGGCCGGCGGGCGGGCGCTTGCCGGCAGCCCGCTCGATCCCTTCGCCGAACATCGCGCCGCGCGCATGCATGGGGAGGCGCTGGCGTGCGCCTACCCCCTCACGGGACCGCAGCGCCCGATCCCCCCGCTTGCCGTGCACGCGGACCTCCAGGGTTTTCCGGCGCGCGCGCCCTTGCGTCCGCGCCGGCCGGTCGCCGTGGTGCTGCCGGTCCATGGCACGGGCGATGCGGCCAACCGGGAGGCGACGCTCGCCTGCCTCGCAGCGCTGGACGAAACACTGCCGGCGGGAACGGCACTCGTCATCGTCGATGACGCGAGCACGGACCCCGCCCTTGTCGAGGCGCTGCAGGCGCGGGCCTCGCGGCCGCGGGTGAGCCTGATACGAACACGTGATAATCTCGGCTTCTGCGCGGCAGCAAACGCGGGACTGCGCGCCGCCTGGCGCCTCGCGCCAGCACGCGACATCGTCCTCCTCAACAGCGATACGATTCCCGCGCGGGGCTGGATCGAACGCCTGCGCGAGGCCGTGCACGCGGCGGAGGATATCGGCACCGCGTCGCCGCTCTCCAACGACGCGACCATCCTGTCCTACCCGCGTCCGGATCGGCGCAACCCGATCCCCGAGGATATCGCGGCAACCGGCGCGCTCGCTGACGCTGCCGGCACCGCGCCGGCCGACCTGCCGACCGGGGTCGGGTTCTGCCTCTATCTCCGCCGCGAGTGCCTTGGGGCCACCGGGTTGCTGCGCGCCGATCTGTTCGCCCAGGGCTATGGCGAGGAAAATGATTTCTGCCGCCGCGCCGCCTGGCTCGGCTGGCGCCACATCGCGGTGCCGCGCGCTTATGTCGCGCATCTCGGCGGCGGCAGCTTCGGTGCCGCGACCGCCTCCCTCGTCGCGCGCAACAGCCAGGCGATGGAACGGCTGCATCCGGGCTATGCCGACACGATCGCGCGCTGGGTGGAGGCCGATCCGCTGGCGCCAGCCCGCCGCTCGCTGGATGCCGCACGGCTTGCTGCCCGCAAGCGCCGCGAGACGGCGCTGCTGGTGACGCACGACGACGGCGGCGGCGTCGAGCGCGCCGTCCGCGCCCGCATCGCCGAGATCACCGCCGGGGGACGGCAGGCACTGCTGCTGCGCCCGGTGCTGCTCGGCGACGGCGAGGGCGAGAAGCGCTACCGCGCCGGCATCTGCCGCCTCGACGACGACGCGGGTGCCTTTCCTAACCTCTCGTTCCGTGTGCCGGGCGAGCTCGCTCCGCTGCGTGCGCTGCTGCGCCGGCAGAAGGTGAGCGCGATCGAGATCCATCACCTTCTCGGGCATGACCGCGCGGTGCTGCGCCTTGCCCAGTCGCTCGGCGTTCCCGTCGCCTGGCACGTGCACGACTATGCCTGCGTCTGCCCGCGCGTGACCTTTTCGCTACCGGACGGACGCTATTGCGGCGAACCGGCGGAGCTTGCCGCCTGCGAGGCCTGCATCGCCGATCACGGGCGGCGTGACGGCGCGGAGCTCACGGTCGCCGCCTTGCGCGAGGCGAGTGCCGCGGCGCTTGCCTTGGCCCCGGTGGTGGTCCCCTCGGCGGATGTCGCGACCAGGCTTGCACGCCACCTGCCCGGCGTGGCGGCGCGCGTGGCGCGGCCGGAAAACGACGCCGCGCTGCCGCCGCTCGCGCCGCCACCACGCACCTCGCGACGCCGCGTCGCGGTTCCCGGCGCGATCGGGCCGGAGAAAGGCTACGACGTGCTGCTGGCCTGCGCGCGCGACGCCGCCAGCCGCGACCTGCCGCTCGAGTTCGTCGTCGTCGGCTACAGCCTCGATGACGCGCGGCTGATGGAGACCGGCCGCGTCTGGGTTACCGGCCGCTACGAGGAGGCGGAGGGCGAGGCCCTGCTACGGGCGCAGGGTGCCTCGCTCGCCTTCATCCCCTCGACCTGCCCGGAAACCTGGTGCTTCGCGCTGTCGCTGGCATGGCGGGCAGGGCTTTCCGTCGGCGCCTTCGATCTTGGCGCGCAGGCCGAACGGGTGCGCGCCACTGGCCGCGGCTTCCTTCTGCCGCTGGGCCTGCCGCCTGGCGCGATCAACGCCGCCCTGCTCTCGGCGGCGCCTCTTGCCATGGCGCGCGGTTGACGCGAAACAGGAATGGACAGCGTAAGATCCAGCCACCATCCGGATACCGATCGGGATTTGTGAATGTCAGAAGCTGCCGCCCATACGGCCATCTCACCCGTCGAGGAACTGAAGGTCAGCGGGCATCTCATGACGTTGGACGCGGGGCTTTATTGCATCATCGCCTCGCGCAGTCCCACCGCCGGCGGTCCCTCCGGCCTGCCCGCCGTGCGGATCACGCCGTCCCCGGGTCCGATCGGCCGGCCAGAGGCGGTGAGCGTGCGCACGTTCCGCGAGGACGGCTTGCTGGCCGGTACCGGCGATGCCGCGCTGGTGCGCGTTCTGGACGGGACGGCGCAGATCCTGGTGACGGTCTATCAGGCGCAAGGCGCGAAGGACGCCGCCCCCAATCTGCAGGTGATGCGCCTGTCCGATGCGATCGCGGCTGTGGCGCCTGCTGCCGCGGCCGTCGTCCCGGCCGCCGCCTCCGCCGCGGCGCCGCGCAAGCCGGAAGTGCTGGCGCACGTGCAGGCGCGCGGGGACATCGCCGTGCCGCTGGGCGAGTGGATGGGCGAGAAGGGCTCGGGCCGCTGGATCGAGGGTTTCGCCATCGCGCCCGAAGGTATCCCGCCGGCCGACATCGAGTATCAGGCCGTGCTCGGCAAGGGCTGGCTTTCGCCCTGGGTGGAGGGTGCGCAGTTCTGCGGCAGCCGTGGCATGGCGCTACCCGTGCTGGGGCTGCGGGTACGGCTGCGTAACGAAACCAGCAAGAGCCACGCGCTGCGCATCGAGGCCAGCTTCGCCGATGGCAGCCTCATCGGCCCCGTCGGCGATGGCGAGGTCTGCGAAAGCCAGGCGCTGGCGCCGCTCGAGGCGTTCCGGATCGAGGTCATGCCGCGCGACGATGCCGCCGGTGGGAAGTCGCCGCGCATGCCCCGCCGCAAGGCCTGATCCGCGGCGCCGTTGCGTTACCTCTTCGTTCACCAGAATTTCCCGGGTCAGTTCCTCCACCTGATCCGCGGGCTGCTGGCCGAGGGCGGGCACGAGATCATGTTCATCTCGGAGCCCAACACCAACCAGATCGGGGGCGTGCGCCGCGTCGTCTACCACCTGCCCGAGTACGCGCAGGAACCGATCCATCCTCACGCGCGCGAATGGGATCGCGCGGTACGGCGCGCCGAGCAGGTGGCGGGTGTCGCGCTCAACCTGAAGTCGCTCGGGTTTCAGCCCGACATCATCATCGGTCACCATGGCTGGGGCGAACTGCTCGACCTCAAGCATGTCTTCCCGAATGTGCCCATCCTCGGATATTTCGAGTTTTACTACAGCCAGACTGGCGCGGATGTCGGGTTCGACCCGGAGTTCCCGGCCGATGATGCCATCCGCCTGCGCATCACCAGCATGAACCAGATCAACCATGCGGCGATCGCGCTGGGCGAACACGGGCAGAGTCCCACGCAATGGCAACGCACGCGCTATCCCGAATGGGCGCGCGGCGGCATCCGGCTACTGCGGGAAGGCGTGCGGCTCGATGACCTGGCGCCGGAGGCAGCGGCGCGGCGTGCGCGTCTCGCGATCAAGGATTTCGTCGTGGGCCCGCGCGACAAGCTGGTAACCTACGTCGTGCGCAACCTCGAGCCGTATCGCGGCTATCACACCATGATGCGCGCCCTGCCGTCGTTGCTGAAGCGCAAGGATGTCAAGGTGGTGATGGTTGGCGGCGACGAGGTGAGCTACGGCGCGCGCCTCGCAACCGGTTCCTGGCGCGATCATTACCTCAAGGAAATGGAAGGCAAGTACGACGCGAGCCGCGTGCTGCTGCCCGGCCAGGTGCCGTACGACGTCTATCGCAGCCTGCTCAAGCGCTCGGACGCGCATGTCTACCTCACCTACCCGTTCGTCGTCTCCTGGTCGCTCAGGGAGGCGATGGCGGCGGGCTGTGCCATCGTCGCCGCCGATGTGGAGCCGGTGCGCGAGTTCGTCACCGATCGCGAGACCGGTTTGCTGACGCCGGCGCTCGACTCCGAAAGGCTTGCGGGCAACGTTCTCGGCCTGCTGGAGGACCGGCACCGCGCGGATGCGCTGCGCCACGGCGCGCGCGCCTGGGCGGAGAAGCATCTGCGCATGGAGGATTACCTCGCCGCCTACCGTGCGCTGATCGGCGAGATCACCGGGATCGAGGGGCCGCCGCGCGTCACCAACGCTCGCGAGCTTCCCGCCACGGCAAAGCCGCGCCCTCCTGCCGCGCGCAAGCCGAAGCCCGCCAAGACCGCGGCCAAATCCAAGGTGGCGCCATCTTCGGCGCGGCGCCGCCCGCCTCCTTCGGCGCGTCGTTGATCCGCCTCAGCCGCGCACGCCGGCCTCAGGTGCCGCGCGACGGATAGCTGACGCCGAGCCCCGCGCGCGCATCCTGCTGGATGCCATATTGCGGGAAGGGATAGCGAAAGCCGTTCTTCGCCAGCGCCCGCATCCCGGTGATCGCCTGGTCGAGCTGTTCCGGCGGCAGCGCCATCAGCATCTCGTCGTCGAGCACACCGCCATAGCGGCGCTCGGCAAAACACGGGATGGACAGGCTCGGCTCGCGCCGCACCAGCGCGCGCCCCCAGGAATCGGCGCAGGCCGACTCGCCCACCACGCCCCAGTCGAATTTCCGGTAGCCTGACCATTGCAGTCCGTTGATGAAATACATCATCGCCCCGGGCGTCGCGTAGAACAGCGCGATGTCCGGCGGGTCGAGCCGTCCGGAGCCCAGCGGCGACACCGCGAGCGCGTCGTAGTGCCCGTCCTCGACACAATGCATCGCCGCCTGGTGCGCCGTCGCGTCCTGCAGCGTGGAGAACCAGACGCCCTTCATGTGCTCGCCGGAACGCCATGCCGCGTCCTTGGCATGCCCGAGCCCCACCACGGCGCGGCATTGCGCGCCCACCAGGTCCTCCGCAGTGACCCCCACGGTCCAGCCGAGGCGTGCCGCCTGCGCCACGACCTGGTCAAGCGTATGGATGGCATTCGGCCGGCGGATGCGCGGGATCGCCTCCATCGCCGCGCGATCCTCGAACAGCTTCATCCCGAAGGGCAGGCCGCGCAGGCGCAACAGCTGCTCCAGTTCGGCGGCCAGCGCCGCCCAATCCCGTGTCGCCATCATCGTCCCGGTTGGTTGCTTTGCGGGAGCATGGCGCACAACCGCCGCGCTGTCAGGCGGCGCGCGCGAGCCGCAATTCGCTCCAGATGGTGGCGAGCGAGTTCGAGCAGATGCGCCACGTCCTCGTCGGTATGCAGCGGGCAGGGGGTCACGCGCAGCCGCTCGGTGCCACGGGCGACGGTGGGATAGTTGATCGGCTGGACGTAGATGCCGAACTCGTCGAGCAGCCGGTCGCTGATCTGCCGGCACAGCACCGGGTCGCGCACCATCACCGGGACAATGTGGCTGGGGTTGGCGAGATGCGGGATGCCGCGCGCGTCGAGCCCCGAGCGCACCTGCGCGACGCGCGCGTGCATCTGCTCGCGCTCGGCCGAGGAGGCGCGCAGGTGGCGGATGGAGGCAATGGCGCCGGCGGCGACCGAAGGCGGCGGGGAGGAGGAGAAGATGAACCCCGAGGCGAAGCTGCGCACGAAGTCGCACATGGCGACCGAACCGGCGATGTAGCCGCCGACCACGCCGAAGGCCTTGGCCAGCGTGCCCTCGATGACGGTGAGCCGGTGCGCCATGCCGTCGCGCTCGGAGATGCCGCCGCCATGCGGGCCATACAGCCCCACGGCGTGCACCTCATCGAGGTAGGTCATGGCCCCGTAGCGGTCCGCCACGTCGCAGATGGCCTCGATCGGGGCGACGTCCCCGTCCATCGAATAGACGCTCTCGAAGGCGACCAGTTTCGGCGTCTCGGCGGGCAGGGCGGCGAGCCGCCGCTCGAGGTCGGCGACGTCGTTATGGGCGAAGATCTGCCGCTCGGCCCGGCTGTGGCGGATGCCCTCGATCATCGAGGCATGGTTGCCTTCATCGGAGAGCACGACGCACCCCGGCAGCTTGGCGGCCAGCGTGCACAGCGTCGCCCAGTTGCTGGAATAGCCGGAGGTGAACATCAGCGCCGCCTCCTTGCCGTGCAGGCCGGCAAGCTCGCGCTCCAGGATCACGTGATAGTGGTTGGTGCCGGAGATGTTGCGCGTGCCACCCGAGCCCGCGCCGCAGGCGTCGATCGCCTCGTGCATCGCCGCGAGCACCGCATCGTGCTGGCCCATGCCGAGATAGTCGTTCGAGCACCAGACCGTGACCTCGCGCTTGCCACCGCGCCCGTGCAAGGTCGCTCGCGGAAACTGTCCCGCCCGCCGCTCGATGTCGACGAAGACGCGATAACGCCCCTCGCGCTTCAGGCCGTCCAACTCGCTCTGGAAAAAGGCTTCGTAATCCATCCCGACCCTCCTTGGGCCCTTCCAGCCTCACGCGGGTTCCGTCGTCCCGCCTTGATGCTGATCATTGTGCAACGCGTCATAGCATAATCGCGCGACCGGCGCAGAGGGGCAGGGCCCTGCCCCCGTGGCCGGGCGAGCGGGGGCATGGGGCGCCCGCGGGCCCGACGTCATGGCCCCCGGTGCCTTGGTCCCCGACGCCGCGGTTCCCCGTCTCATGGTCCAGGCGCCATCATGAGGGCGAGAGCGTCGCGCATGTCCTTGCTGGGGAAGGCGATAAAATACGGGTGACTCAGGCTCAGCATCACGTACATGGCGAGGCTGAGCGAGACGCTGCTCAGGACGATGCCGACCAGGGCCACCATGTTGCGTGGCGAGATAAGACCGAAAACCGCGAAGATGATCATGAGCCAGACCACCAGAACGACGTCGAACGGGGTCGAGACCCGCAACCGGTCATCCTCGATCGCCGCCAACCGTCCCCGCAGCACCGTTCGGTAGTCGGCAAGGCAATCGTTGCGCACGTCCCGGTGAAACGCATCGGCGGGCACCAGGCGCAGGGTCTCAAGATAGACCGAGTTCAGCGTGGCGCCGAGCACGCGGCTTGGCCCCACCTGAGGGACACCGGGGCCGCGCGGAAAGCCGACCCCGGTCGGCGGCGGCTCGGAGGTCCAGGTGCCGGCGATCAGGGCGGCGGTATAGGATTTCAGCGCGTCGCGCGCCGGGTCGGTCTCCGGACCATAGTTTCGCAGGCAGCGGTCAAGCTGCGTGAGCTCCAGGGCGTAGGCCTGGAGGTCATGCCCGGCGTGATCATAGGCGGTCTTCACCGAAGCGATCAGCAGCCCGAGCACAAGTGCGGTGAACGTCACCAGCATGCCGATGACGATCTGCATCGCTTCGATCGTCTCGCGCGAGGTGTGGTTTTCGCGCAGGCGCGGCCGTACCATCCGGCCGAGCATCGCGCTCGCGATGAGCAGCACCAGAACGGCGAATGCCGTCGCGACAGCCGTTATCACATCGGCGCTCCGGCTCTGCCGCGTTGCAGCGCGAACCCACGCCCCGTGAATTTCTCCTTTCTGGCGCGAATCATAACGAATTAGGATACCATGACACATTCACCGGCGACAAACGGCATTGCGTGGCCGGCGAAGGTTCGTTAATCGGCTTCAGGGGGTACAGGGAGCGACAGCCGACATGCCGGGACCGACGACTTCGGCGTCGCGTCAGCCCTTGATTGTGTCCGTGGGTTGGCTGGCGCGCATCATCGTGATGCTGGTTGGCATCGCGCTGTCGGCGCCGGCGCCCGCACGCGCGCAGGGCGTGCCGCCCGCGGGGCCCATTGTGCCGCAGGGATCGCCGATCCCTCGGATCATTCCGCCTTCGCTACCTTCCGTCGGCCCCGCCACGCCGCCGCCGGCCCCTGCCACGCCCGCGCCGACCCCCGAGCGCCTGGTCACCGTCCGCTCGGTCAACGTCGTCGGCTCGACGGTCTATTCCGCCTCGGAACTCGGCCGGCTGACGCAGGGCGTGGTGGGGAAGGTGCTGCTGTCGCGAATCGAGGCGGCTCGTCTCGCGATCCTCAACAAGTACCGGCACGACGACTACCTTCTCACGGCGGTGAACGCACGGCTCGATGCCGCGGGGCATTTGACGTTCTCGATCATCGAGGGCCGCATCGCCGACGTGAAGCTGGCTGGCGATATCGGCCCCGCCGGCACGCAGGTGTTGCGCTTCCTCAACCACCTCACGGCAATCCAGCCGATCAGCAACGCCAGCCTCGAGCGCTGGCTGCTGCTGGCGCAGGACATTCCCGGGATCACGCTGCGCGCGGTGCTGCGGCCCTCCACAACGGCGCCTGGCGCGCTCGAGCTCATCGCGCAGCTCAGCCGAAAGCCGTTCTCGGCCCTGTTCACCGCTGACAACCGCAGCGCCCCGTTCACCGGGCCGGAGGAAGCGCTGGCGGTGATCGACGCCAACAGCTTCACCTCGCTGGGCGAGCGCACCGAAGTCGCCCTTTATCACACCTTCAACAGCACCGAGACGTTCGGTCAGGCATCGATCGAGATGTTCCTCGGCGGCTCGGGACTTAGGCTGAAGGTCTATGGCGGAGCCGGCACCACCGATCCCACGGGTGGCGTGGGAGCCACCGGCTACGCGGGTACGACGCAGGTGGGCGGCCTGGCGCTCACCTATCCGGTGATCCGCGCCCGTGCGCAGACGCTGCTGGTCGGCCTCTATTTCGATGCGACCGACGGGTCGATCGACAACGGCGTGCCGGTCTCGACCCTAGCCAACCACGACGGCGTGCGCGCGCTGCGGGTGGGGGCTGACTACGTGCGCCACGATGTCTGGCTCGGCGGCGCCTTCCCAGCGACCAATTCCGCAAGCCTGCGCATCTCGCAGGGTCTGCCCGCCTTCGGTGCCACGCCCGCCGGCGATCCCATGGCCGAACGGGCCGGCGAGGTCCCGGATTTCACCAAGTTCAATGCCCAGATCAGCCGGACGCAGACGCTGTTCGAACCCTGGCAGGGCTCGAGCGTGGCGCTGATGGGCCTGCTGGCCGGCCAGTATTCGCCCAGCGTGCTGCCGCCGTCGGAGACGTTCTATCTCGGCGGCTCGCAGTACACGCGCGGCTACTATTCCGGCGAGGTCTCGGGCGACAACGGCCTCGCCGCCACCGCGGAACTGCAGCTCAACACCGGCTTCAGCACCACGCTGTTCGGCCGCGTGCTCAATGTCGCAACGCAGTTCTATATCTTCTACGACTGGGGCGAGACCTGGCAGAACCAGTCCGTGGACCCCAACAGCCGCGTGCAGTCGGAAGGCATGGGCGTGCGGATGGCGGTGGACGAGAATACGGAGTTTGATCTGGAGGGCGTTATCCGCGGCGTGCGCCAGCCCCAGAGCGGCACGACCGGGGTAGCGCCGCTGAGCGCGGATGCCATCTACTGGCGTGTGCTGACGCGTTTCTGAGGCAAGGGGCATCGTGATGGCACGGCGCGCCGACCCGGGGCGGGGTAGGGGACGGGGCATTGGCCCTGCGGCGCCGACAGCCGTGGCCATCGCAAAGCTGCGGCGCCCGCGTGCCGCCCTGCTCGCCGCGACCGCGTTGCAGGCGGGCATGCTTACCGTGGTGCTGCTGGCGCCACCCGCGCTGGCGCAGGGTGTAGCGCCGACGGTGTTGCCGAGCGGCGGGCGGGTGATTGGTGGCGTTGCGTCGATTGCGCGGGGCGGCAACACGCTGACGATCCAGCAGTCGACGCCGAGTGCGGCGATCAACTGGCAGAGTTTTTCGGTGGGTTCGCAGGCGTCGGTGGCGTTCCATGTGCCGACGGCGCAGTCGACGACGATCAACCGGGTGGTGGGTCCGGACCCGTCGGTGATCGCGGGGCGGATCTCGTCGAACGGCAACGTGGTGATCGCGAACCAGTCCGGGATCGTGTTCACGAACGGCGCGCAGGTGGACGTGAACGCGCTGGTGGCCTCGGCGCCTGGGATCAGTGCGGCGAACGCGGTGGCGGGGAAGCTGGTGTTCGACCAGCCGGCGCGGCCGGGTGCTGCGGTGGTCAACGAGGGCCACATCACGGTGCGCCAGACCGGGCTGGCTGCCCTCGTTGCACCGGAGGTTGCCAACAGCGGGGTGATCTCGGCGAAGCTCGGGCATGTGGTGCTGGCCGGTGCCGCGGCGGCGACGGTGGATCTTTATGGCGACGGGCTGATCTCGCTCGACGTCACGAAGCAGGTGACGCAGGCGCCGGGCGGCGGCATGGCGCTGGTCACCAACACCGGCACCATCGCGGCCCAGGGCGGCACGGTGCGGCTCACCGCCGCCGCGGTCGATGGCCTGGTCACCAACCTCGTCGATGCCGGCGGCAGCATCGCCGCGCCCGGCCTTGCCACCGCAGGCGGCGCGCGCACGGGCAGCATCGTGATCGCCGGGATGGGCGGATCCGTTACGATCCAGGGCCAACTCGCCGCGCGCGGCACGCAGCCGGGCACCACAGGTGGTTCGATCGAGGTCACCGCCACGAAATCCGTGACCGTGGCGCCGGGGGCAAGGCTCGACGCGTCCGGCCAGGCGGGCGGCGGTGTGATCGCCGTCGGCACCACCATCGCGCGCGCGAAGGGAGGGCCATCCGTCGCCGCGCCGGCGGCGGCGGACGTGACGGTGGCGCAGAGCGCTACCCTCGCCGCTGACGCGCTCGGCACGGGAAATGGCGGCCACGTCACCGTGCTCGGCCTCGATGCGCACGGATTTCGCGGGCTATGCCGAGGCACGCGGCGGACCAACCGGCGGCAACGGCGGCGCCATCGAGATCTCCGGCGCCACGCTGCGCCTGACGGGATCGGCGAACGTCTCGGCGCCTTCGGGCACGATCGGCTCGATCCTGCTCGACCCAGGTTCGCTGGACATCCTCTCTGGCGGCACCGACAGCGTGACCAACGGACAGACCTACAGCGTCGACAGCACCGTGGACCCGGCCGCGATCGCGGGGCTCGTCGGCAACGTCACGCTGTCGGCCAGCGGCGACATCAGCGTCGATTCCGCCGTCAGCCTGACCAGCGGATTCACGCTGCTCGCCGCCGGTGCCGTCATGGTCAACCAGTCGGTCGCCGCGCGTGGCGGCATCGAGTTCGGATCGGGACTCACCGCGCTCGGCGGCGACGGCAGCGGCGGCATCACCATCGGCGCGCCCGTTACCGCCACCGGCAACAACACCATCGTGCTCAACGCCGGATCAGCGGGCATCCAGCTCAACGACAATCTAAGCGCGCAGGTGGTGGATCTCTCGACGACCGGCGGCATCACACAGGCGCCCACGGCCGGCATCAGCGCGACCCTGCTGCAGAGCACCGGCGGCGTTGCCGGCAACGCTGGCCTGCTTGGCTCAAACACGGTCGGTTCGCTCGGATCCTTCGCTGTCACGGCCGGCAGGTTCCAGCTGGTCGATACCAGCTCGCTCAAGCTGCAGGGGACGATCTCGGTACCGACCGCGAATTCGATCGGGCTCGCCGTCGGCGGCCTCACATTGCGCGGCGGCTCACTGGTGGCGCCAGGCGGCACCGTCGCGATCGCGGCGTTCCCGGCGACCGATGGCATGGTCATCGGCGGCACGGGAACGAACTCAGTCTCCCTCGATCGCGCGATTCTGGGCGCCATCACCGCAAGCGATCTGGTGCTGAGGGGCGAAGGCGTGATCGTCGCGGCCAACGCAGATGCCAGCGCCATTCCGGTGCTCGACATCGAGGCCGAGAGCGGCGCGATCAAGCTTTCCGGCGGCACGCTGAAGGCCAACACGCTGCTCGCCAATGCCGGCGCCGCGCTGCGCCAGGCCGGTGGCACGCTCGACGCCGTGACGCTGACGAGCTCGACCGGCCTCGGTGGCGGCGTCACGCTCAACGCCACCACCAACACGCTCTCGGCCATCGGCTCGCTGGACGCCGGCACGGGTGGTGTGACGCTGAGCGACGGGACGGCGCTGACGCTCGCGGGACCGTTGCGGGCTGGCAATGTTGTCGTGTCGGACCAGGCGTCGGGGACGGCGATCACGCTGAGCGGCGGTGTGGGTGCCACGGGCTCGCTGTCGCTGTCGGCGCCGAACGGGGGGATCGCGCAGACGGGCGGGGTGATCTCGGCTGGCACGCTGCTGGTTCCGTCGGCGGGCGGGGACGTGGTGCTGGGCGGCTCGGCCAACGCGATCCAGCATGTGGGCGAGGTGCTGGCGCCCGGGTTCGGGGTGACGCTTGGCGGCAGCGTGGATCCGCAGATCGCGGGGCTGGTGTCGGCGGCGAACATTTCGGTTGCGAACAGTGGCGCGGGCGGCATCACGGTAACGGGCACGCTGGCCGCCAACGCGACGAGCGGGACGATCGACCTGTCGGCGGCGGGCGGCGGGGTGAGTGCGGGGAGCGGCACGCTGATCGCATCGACGCTGACGAGTTCGGCGGGCATCGGCGGCACGGCGGACCTGTCGGGCGGCGCCAACACGATCGCGACGCTGGGCGACCTCGCGGTGCATGGCGGCGACCTGCGCCTGCGCGACAACAAGCCGCTCACCGTTGCCGGGACCGTCTCGGTCGGAAGCGGCGGGACGATCGCGCTCGCGGACAACAGGCTGGCGTTTGCGGCTGGCGGCGCACTGTCGGCGCCGAACGGGCTGGTGGAGATCGGGCCCATCGGCTCGGGTGTCACGGTGGCGCTGGCCTCGTCGGGCGGGAGCGGGATCATCGCGCCAGGCGATCTCGGTGCGATCACGGCGGGGACGCTGCGGCTGGGCACCACCGACCTCTCGACGGCGATTGCCAGCAGCGTAACGGCCGGTGGTCCGGTGAACGCGACCGGGATCTCGACGCTGGAACTGGATGTCACGGGCGGGGTGGTGATCAACCAGAACCTGTCGCTTGCCCCCGGCGGAACGCTCGTGGGCACGATGGGCAGCCTGGTTCTCGGCAGCGCCGGCAACTTCATCCCCGCCCTCGGCTCGCTCGATGCCGGTACCGGCGGCATCACACTGAGCGACGGCGCGGCGCTCAACCTCGCCGGCCCTGTGCGCGGCGGGTCGGTGCTGCTTGCCGACTCCGCCGCGGGGACCGCGATCACGCTCGCCGGCTCGCTCACGGGTTCCGTCTCCGTCGAACTCGACGCCCCCAATGGCAGCGTTGCCGGTGCGGGCGTGGTGAAAACCCCGTTGCTGACCAGCACCGGCATCGGCCAGGGCATCACGCTGAGCGCGACGTCGAACAGCATCGACGCGATCCAGTCCCTCCAGACCACCGCGGGTGACGTGGTCGTCAACGACAGTGCGGCCCTCAACCTGGCCAGCGGCTCGACGATCGCGGCGACGGCCGGGAATGTGCTGCTGCACGATACCGCGAGCGGTCCCGCGATCAGCCTCGGCGGCAGCATCCAGGCATCGGCGGCGGGCACGCTCGATCTCAGCGCCCCGAACGGCGGCATCACGCAGAGCGGGGGCAGCCTGTCCGCCGGCGTGCTGAGCAGCAGCGGCGGCGTTGGTTCCGGCGGATTGACATTGGTCGCCGGCGGCAACGCGATCGGGACCCTGGGCAATGTCGCGGTGGCGTCCGGTGGCGATCTGCGGCTGCGCGACAACACGTCGCTCACCGTTGCCGGGTCGGTCTCGGTCGGTAACAGCCGCACGATCGCGCTCGCGGATAACGCCCTGGCATTTGCGGCGGGCGGCGCGCTCTCGGCGCCAAACGGTCTGGTGGAGATCGGTCCCACGGGTTCCGGCGTGTCGGTGCTGCTGGCCTTTCCTGGATTCCCGGGGATCATCACGCCGGGCGATCTCGGTGCGATCACGGCGGGGACGCTGCGGCTGGGTGCCACCGATATCTCGACGGCGGTCGCCGCGACCATGGTCGCGGCTGGCCCGGTGAACGCGACCAGGATCGGGACGCTGGAGCTGGATGCCGCCGGCGGGGTGGTGATCAATCAAAACCTGTCGCTTGCCGCGGGCGGAACGCTTGTGGGCACGATGGGCAGCCTGGTCCTCGGCGCCACCGGCAACTTCATCCCCTCTCTCGGCTCGCTGGACGCCGGCACGGGTGGTGTGACGCTGAGCGACGGGACGGCGCTGACGCTCGCGGGACCGTTGCGGGCTGGCAATGTTGTCGTGTCGGACCAGGCGTCGGGGACGGCGATCACGCTGAGCGGCGGTGTGGGTGCCACGGGCTCGCTGTCGCTGTCGGCGCCGAACGGGGGGATCGCGCAGACGGGCGGGGTGATCTCGGCTGGCACGCTGCTGGTTCCGTCGGCGGGCGGGGACGTGGTGCTGGGCGGCTCGGCCAACGCGATCCAGCATGTGGGCGAGGTGCTGGCGCCCGGGTTCGGGGTGACGCTTGGCGGCAGCGTGGATCCGCAGATCGCGGGGCTGGTGTCGGCGGCGAACATTTCGGTTGCGAACAGTGGCGCGGGCGGCATCACGGTAACGGGCACGCTGGCCGCCAACGCGACGAGCGGGACGATCGACCTGTCGGCGGCGGGCGGCGGGGTGAGTGCGGGGAGCGGCACGCTGATCGCATCGACGCTGACGAGTTCGGCGGGCATCGGCGGCACGGCGGACCTGTCGGGCGGCGCCAACACGATCGCGGCGCTGGGCGACCTCGCGGTGCATGGCGGCGACCTGCGCCTGCGCGACAACACCTCGCTGACCGTGTCGGGCGACGTGGCGGTCGATCGTGTCGTCGTGATCAACGCCAAGCCGGGCGTCGCGGTCCCTCGCCGGCTCGCGGGCGCCGGCGGCGTGACATTGGTGACGAGCGGCCCGGTCGCGGTCGCGGGCTCGCTCGATGCCGGCACCGGCGCGCTTGACGTGACGGCTTCTGGCGGGTTCAGCGAGGGCACGGGCGGCGTGGTGCGCGCGGCAACGCTGACCAGCGCCGGCGGCATCGGCGGCGCGGGTGTCTCGTTGTCCTCCGGCAACAATTCGATCCACGCCCTCGCCAACCTCTCCGCCCCCGGCGGCATCGCCATCACAGACACGGCGCCACTCGCGCAGTCGGGCCTGGTCAGCGCGGGATCAGGCAGGATCGTGCTCAGCGACAGCGCCGTGGGCACCGCCCTCACGCTCGGGGGCAGTATCGTCGGCTCGGCGATTTCCCTCGCGAGCACTGCCGCGGGCATCGCCGGAGCGGCAATTCTGCAGCCGGTCGCAGGCGTGATGGAGGGACCAGGTGGCATCGCCGTGCCGCTTTCCGCGACGGCCACGAGCGGCGACATCACGCTGCTCGGCGCCGGGAACCGTATCGCCAGTGTCTCCGGGCACGCGACGACAGGCGCGTTCTCGCTCGTCGATATGTCGCCACTCGCCATCACCGGCGCGATCTTTGCCGGCGGCGACCTCGCCCTCGCGGACACGGCAACCGGCACCGCCATCGCGGTGGACGCGCCGCTGACCTCCGGCGGGCAGGTCGCGCTTGCATCCGGCGACGGAACGGGTGGCGCCAACGTGCCGGCGATCGTCATCGCCAGCCACGTATCCGCGCCGGGGCTGGCGATCACCACCAGCACGCCTGGCCTCACCACCGCCGTGCTCGAAACGGCCGGCGGGGCCGTCACCGGCGGCGCGACCCTCTCGGCGGCGATCGCCAGCGGCGACATCGACCTGAGGCAGTCCGGCAACCTCATCGGCGTGATCGGCAGCTTCCAGGCACCGAGGCAGACCCTGGCGCTGACCGACAACGCCCCGCTCGCGATCACCGGGCCGGTCACGCTCGGCAACTTCACGCTGACGGAAACCCAGCCCCTGGTGCTCGCGGGCGGGCTCGCGGTCGCCAACACCTGGAAAATCGCGAGCTCGAGCACGATCCGCCATGTCTCGGGCGGGCTCGCGGCCGGCACCATCACCGGCTCGGCGGTCGAACTCGCCGATTTTGGCACCGGCGACCTCGTCGGCACGCTCGGCCCCTTCATCATGTCGGGCAGCACGCTGTCGCTGAGCAACGCCCAACCGCTCGCGATCCAGGGACCGATCGTCGCCAGCTACCTCGCCATCAACGCGGTGGGCCAGGTGACGGTCGCCGGCAACATCCAGACCAACGGCCTGCCCGTCGCCCAGCAGACCCTGCCGCAACCCGCCAGCCCCGGCAGCTATATCGGTGTCACCGGCCCGAACGCGGTGATCTACCAGATGGGCCAGACCACGGTGTCGCCCAACGGCGCGCCAGTTGCCACTCTGCGGCTGCAATTGCCGCTCACCGGTGGCAGGGTCGTGCTGTCAAACCTGCAGGGGCCGGCGCTGAACCTCGTACTCGGAATCCAGGGCGGCACGGCCACCGGCAACCTCAACGTCGCCGGGCTGACGGTGATCGGCGGCAGCGGCAGCGCCAAGCTCTCCGGCAGCGTTGGGTCACTCTTCGGCATCACGGCGGCGCAGAATTCGAAGATCGTGCCCTCGCCGAACGGCAACTACACGCTCAACAACTGTCCCATCCAGGCGGTTTCCTGCGTGGTCCTGCCGATTTCGCTTGTCATACCGTCGAACCCGTTGAACGGTCTCGCCCTGGCCGTGGCACCACCGCCGAACAACGATCTGGATATCCTGCTTCCGGGCATCGCGCGGGAGGACTACTGAAATGCGCCCAGTCCACCATTGGCGCGGCTTCGCCGCCGCCCTGGTCCTTATCCCGGCCCTCGCCGGCTGCACGAAGCCGCCGGCGGCGGCCTACGTCGCCGGCACCACCGCGCCGGGAGGCAACGTGGGCGGACTCGCGCTGGGCCACAACACCGCCAACGAGGCATGCACGCTGCTGCGCAACGGTGCCTCGGGCGCGGTCTATTGCGGCGCGTGGCAGCAACCCAGCGCGCAGGTCGCGGCGGCCGGCGCCGTGAGCCCGGCGGCGCTGCCCGGCCTGGCCGCCGGCAGCAGCTGGCGCACGGGACTGGAGAGCCGCTACCGCTGCGGCCCGCCAACGGCGACGACCATCCTTGGCGGCGCCCCGGTGGAGCTGCTGCAATGCACGCAGCGGATTGGCGGCTGGCCCCATGTCGCCCTGGTGGCCTCCATCGACGGGCAGGGATGGTACGCGGACGGGGTGCTGCCCGCGCTGCCTGCCATGGAACGCGCGGTGGGCGTGATGGCCGGACGCATCAGCCCCAGCGCCGCGAGTGCCTCCGTCACCTCCGGCGCGGACCAGCTGCTGGCGAGCCGCCTCGCCGCGCAAGCGTTCAGCTCGGGCGACGTCGGCCAGTACGACCAGCTGATGAGTGTCGCGGCGCAGGCCAATGCCGCGGAGAATTTCGCCGGCGCCGAGGCTGCGTACCGCGCGGCGCTGGCACTGCAACGAAAGGCACTCGGGCCGGAAAACCCGGATACCGCGCTCACGCTCATGGATCTGGCCCTGCAGGTCTCCAACCAGGGCCGCTTCCCGGAGGCGGACACGCTCTTCGCGCAGGCCGCCGCGCTTGCGCCGCGCGCCTCCGATCCCGCGACCATCGCGCGCCTCAACCATTACGAGGCGCTGCACGAGCTCAACCAGGGGCACCTGCAGACGGCACTGAGGCTGCTGCGCACGGCCGGCGCGGACTATGCTCAGCAACTGCCGCCGGCGGTGCTGAACGCCAGGCCGGCGCCCGATACCGCGGGCTCGGTCTTCGCCGGGCCCGGCGCGGATACCGGGCGGCTCATTCCCAACCGCGGCCTGCTGACCGATTTTGCGACCCGCAGCAGCCTGCTGGGGCTGATCGAGGTCCGCCGCTATGAATCCATCGTGCTGCGGCGGCTCGGGCAGCGTGACGCGAGCATCGCGGCGCTGCGTTCGGCCGAGACGCTCGCGGCGGGCAACGGCGTGACGCAGCCGGTGCTCATGGCGCGGCTGACGCGCACCTCCGCCACGGATCTCGGCGCCGCGGGCGACCACGGTCCGGCGGCGAGCGCCTATGGTGCCGCGGCCGTTGCCTACGAACAGGCGATCCCGGACAGCCGCCCTGTCGCCGAGACGGAACTGCTGCACGCGGGCCAGCTGGTCGATGCCGGCGAACCCGGCGCCGCGCTCGGCCTGTGCCGGCGCGCCTTCACCCTGCTGCGCCAGATCAAGCTCGGCACCAGCGCAACCCTGATCAACCCCTGCCTCGATGCCTATGCCGCGAACGCGGCCAATGGGCCGGCCGGCGGTGCCGGTGACCAGGCCCTGCTCACGGAGATGTTCGAGGCCAGCCAGCTCGCCCAGGGCAGCGTGACCAGCACCGAAATCGCGCAGGCCACCGCGCGGCTCGCGGCCAACGCGCATGACCCGAAAGTGGGTGCCGCGATCCGCGCGCGGCAGGACGCCGCACAGGCGCTCGGCGATCTCTACCGCGAGCGCGACCGCCTCATTCAGCTCACTGGCCAGGCCACCGCCTCGACCGAGCTCGACGCGCGCATCGCCAAGGCGCGGAACAACCTCGCCAACGCGGACGCGGCGCTGCAGGCGGCGGCTCCGAATTACGGCCAGCTCGTCCAGCAGGTGGCAACCGCCAGGCAGGTCTTCGCCGCACTGCGCCCGGGCGAGGCCTTTGTCGATACCGTGCTGGGTCCGAAACACGGCTGGTCGTTCCTGCTGCGCAACGGCACCATCCACGTGGCGCGCATCCCCGGCGGCATGCCGCGCATGAGCGAGCTGGTGAAGCGCATCCGTGCCAGCATCGAGACGGAAAGCACCACGCTGCCGCCCTTCGACGTCGCGGACGCCCACGCGCTGTACCAGGACGTGTTCGGCGGCTTCGGCAAGGCGTTCGACGGCACCGAGCGCCTGGTGGTGGCACCCGCGGGGCCGCTGCTCTCGCTGCCCTTCGCGCTGCTGCTCACCAAGCCCGGCGACGCCAACAACCTCGCGAGGGCACCGTGGCTGATCCGCGAGATGACGGTGGCGCACGTACCGGCGGCGGCGAATTTCGTATCGCTGCGCCAAGTGGCCGGAACCTCGCGCGCGACGCAGCCCTGGTTTGGCTTCGGCGATTTCCACCCGGTGACACTGGCGCAGGCGCGCGCGACCTTCGGCCCGCGCTGCGGCGACAGCGCGCAGCTCTTCGCCGACCTGCCGCCGCTGCCCTTCGCCGCGCGTGAGCTCGCCGCCGCGCAGGCGCTGATGGGAGCGGCACGCCAGGATGAGCTGCTCGGCCCCGCCTTCACCGCCACCGCGGTCGAGAAGCTGCCGCTCGACCAGTACCGCGTCCTGCATTTCGCAACCCACGCGCTGCTGCCCACGGACCTCGCCTGCCAGAACGAGCCGGCGATCGTGACCTCGGCCCCGGCAGGCGCGAAGAACGCGTCCGGTGCGCTGCTGACCGCCTCCGACGTGACGGGCCTGCACCTCGATGCCAACGCGGTGATCCTCTCGGCCTGCAACACCGGCGGCCCCTCCGGCGGGCAGGCGGGCGAGAGCCTCTCCGGCCTCGCGCGTGCGTTCTTCTATGCCGGCGCGCGGGCGCTGGTGGTGACGCACTGGTCGGTGAACGACCAGACCGCCGCCTATCTCATCGCCGATACCTTGTCGCGCTACGCATCGCGGCCCTCGGCGGGCCTTGGCGGTGCGCTGCGCTCGGCCGAGCTGGCGATGATCAATGGCGCGGGCAAGGACCTGCCGGCGGCATTATCGCACCCGTTCTACTGGGCGCCCTTCGCACTCATCGGCGATGGCGGCGGCGAGGGCGGTCGCAGCGCCGCCCTCCCTCCCGCGAGCGGCAAGGCGCCGCTATAGTCGGGGCTGGCCAGGCGCAATTGCGCCCGGCGCAACTGGGGCGGCGGGAACGGACGGCGTGGACGGCGAAAAGCTCGGCAAATATGAAATCCACGGCATCCTTGGCAAAGGGGCGATGGGCACCGTCTACGATGCCCGCGACCCTGTCATCGATCGCCGCGTCGCCATCAAGACCGCCTCGCGCCCCGATGCCAGCGATGCCGAGGCCGCGGATGAGTTCGCGCGCTTCAAGCGCGAGGCGCAGGCCGCCGGCCGGCTGACCCATCCGAACATCGTCGGCATCTTCGATTACGGCGAGACCGACAAGCTCGCCTACATCGTGATGGAGTTCATCGACGGCCGCTCGCTCAAGGCGCTGCTCGACGCCAACGAGCGCCTGCCGCCGGCGGAGATCGTGCGCATCATGGAGGGGCTGCTCGCCGGCCTCGGCTACAGCCACGAGCGCGGCGTCGTGCATCGCGACATCAAGCCCGCAAATATCATGCTGACGCGCGACGGCACGGTGAAGATCGCCGATTTCGGCATCGCCCGCATCGAGAGCAGCAGCATGACGCAGGCGGGCACGATCATGGGCACGCCCGCGTACATGTCGCCCGAGCAGTTCATGGGCCAGACCGTGGACCTGCGCACGGACATCTATTCCGCAGGCGTGGTCCTCTACCAGATGCTCACCGGCGAGCGGCCGTTCGACGGCAGCATGACGGCGATCATGCACAAGGTGCTGAACACGGAGCCGCCGCGCCCGTCCGAGCTTTCCGTGACCGCGCCGCGCGGCTTCGACGCGGTGGTCGCGCGCGCGATGGCGAAGCGCCCCGACGCGCGCTTCGCTTCCGCCACCGCCTTCGCCGCCGATCTGCGCGCCGCGCTCGGCGGTGGTGCGCCGGCGGCCAGCGACGCGGCCGAGGCAACGTTGGTGATGAGCGGCGGCAGTGGCGGAGGAATCTCGCTCGGCACCGGCCCGCTCACGCCGCCGGTGCCGCCGCCGCAATCGGCTCCCGCTCCAACCCCGAAGCCTTCCGGCGGCGGCAAGATGCTGCTGGTCGGTGGCGTCGTGGTCCTCGTCGTCGCGGCGGCGGTGGGCGGATATTTCCTGCTCGGCGGAGGTGCCCAGAAGCAGGCGCCAGTTGCCCCACCGACGCCCGCTGCGGCACCGGGAACCCCAGCGCCCGCGCCCGCCCCAGCGCCCGCGCCTACTCCCGTGCCAGCGCCTACTCCCGTGCCAGCACCGACGCCCGCGCCTGCTCCCGCGCCAGCGCAAGCACCGGCACCCGCGCCAGCACCCGCGCCAGCTCCGGCACCCGCGCCGACTCCGGCGCCCGTACCCATGCCGGCTCCAACCCCAACAACAACCCCGGCGCCGGCTCCCACGCCCGCACCAGTGCCGACGCCGACCCCAGCGCCGACACCAACACCGGCTCCGACGCCGACCCCGGCACCGACCCCAGCGCCGACCCCGGCACCGGCCCCATCACCCGCGCCCGATACCGCTGCAATTAGCCAGCGCCTCGCAACCGTGCTCGCGCCAATCCCCTGCGCGATGCTCGATGGCGAGGTCGGCCCCGGCGGCAATGTCCAGGTCGGCGGCCTGCTGGGCGAGGCGCAGCGCTCCGCCTTGCGCCAGGCGTTGGCCAGTGCCGGCGCGCCCGGTGCGACATTGGGGGTCGATGCCTTCGCCGGCCCCTATTGCCCGGTGCTGGACGCGGTTCATGCGGCGGTACCCGCCTTCGGCATTACGCCCGCGCTCGGGCTGTCGCTGGCCGGTGCATCCGGCCGCCTGCTGAAGGACGCGCATGTCATCCCGCGTCTCATGATGCCCGATTATCCCGCCTACCTGCAGGTGGACTATATCGCCAACGACGGAAGCCTCGCGCACCTGCACCCCTCCGGCGACGAGAAGATGCTGGACATCACGGCACCCGGCGGGGTGGTGAGCCATCGTCACGTAACTGCGGCCAGTGCCGCGCAGGTGATCCCGGCGGGGGCCACGGTCGCGATCGGCGATCCGGCGTTCTGCGGCTGCGATGCCTCGACCGTCGGCTGGACCGTGGCACCGCCCTATGGCACCGACATGATCCTCGCCATCGCCTCCTCCGCGCCGCTGTTCACGGCGCCGCGCCCGGCGAACGAGACCCTCGCCGCCTATCTCGCGGCCCTGCGCCAGGCAATCCAGGACGCAGAGGCCAAGGGTGTGAAAGTGGCGGTGCGCGCCATCCTGGTGCGGACGGCGGCGCAGTAGCCCCCGGCGCGTCCGGGCCTTTCGCGGCGTTCCAGGTCTGCGCCGACCCCGGCGCGCGCACCCATCGGTGCCCGCGCGCGTTTTCCAGGGCAAGAGACCCCGGACGGCCCTATCCCGCTGGGGGCTACCCTGGCAGCAACGCTATGCGGAGCAGGAAATCCGGCCGGATGATCCTGTCCGGCCGGCTATTGCGCTAGCTGCCGAGATTGGTGATCTGCACCCGGCGGTTGCGCGGCTCTGGCGTCTGCGGGGGCGTCGGCACCAGCAGGCCCTGCTCGCCGCGGCCTACCGCCTCCAGCCGCGAGGACGGGATAGAGAACTTGCTCTCGAGGTACTGCGTCACGGCATCCGCACGTTGTTGTGACAGCGCAAGGTTATACGTGCTCGAACCCACCGTGTCGGTGTGGCCGGCGATGCGGAAGCGGTAGCCCTTCAGCTCCTCGGACGTGAGCGCGGTGCCGAGCTGGTCCAGCGTCTTGATCGCCGACGGCGTGAGGGCGGCGGAGCCATTGGCGAACTGCACCGAGAGATTGACGGAGGGCCCGCCCGCCGGCTGGCTCGCGACACTCACGCCCGCCGGCGTCGCGGCGGTTGCCGGTGCGGCGGGCGCGGGCGCGGGCGCGGGCATCGCCGCCGGTGTCGCGGATGACGCCGGGGCGGGGGGCGGCGAGCCGGCGGGGCGGATGCCACGCGTCGTGCCCGAGATGTTCCCTGTCGGCCGCAGCGCCTTGATGATCTGGCCCGCGTCCGGATTGGATTGTGCGTGGGCTCCGGCGGCGAGGCCGATCACGACGGCGGCGGTGAGGGCGGTGAAAAGCTTCGCCATGGCGCATTTTTCCTTATCGAAGATCCAGTTGCATCATAGCAGCCGGGCGGCATCGTGTCAGCCGCGAGTCGCGCATCCTCTCAGGCGATGCCGAGCGAGCGCCACAACTTACCATGGCGGCGCACCGCATGCTGCATCTCCTGCGCCAGCGTCTCGATTTCGGCCTCCGGCGCGCCTGGTGGCGCTAATTCCCGCGCCCAGCGGACCGCATCGATGCTCGCGCCATCGATACCGCCGGCCGCGGCAAATCGTTCGGAGACGTAGAAATGGCCGAGCGGCACCTGCACGCCGCCGGCCAGTGCCGGAGAGGCCATGGCGCTCGGCTGGTTCAGCGTCGCCAGGCGCAGGTAGCGCCGGCCGGTGAGCGCGTTGAAGTGACGCGAGGCGGTGTTCATTGCCGCGCCGGGTCGCGCCAGCACCAGCGCCTGCCCGGATCCCACGAGCATGCCCACCACCTCCGACGGATTGCGCACATGCCCCGCCAGCGCCGGCTGGGATACAAGCTCGCCCACGGTGCACGGCCCCTGCGCCAGGCGCTCGATGATCGGACGGTAGTAATCCTCGCTCAGCGCCGCGTTTCCCGCCGGCACGGAGACCGAATAGGCGATGTCCTCGGGCGCGGTCGCCAGCGCCAGCGTCACCGCCTCGAGGGCCGCGTCGCGCGCGGCGTTGGTAAGGCGGCGCGTGCCGCGAACATAGATGTCGTGGCGCAGCAGGCGCTCGGTGCACGCATCCACCAGCAGCTCGCGCATCGCCAGATCGGGGAACCGCGCCTGGATGGCACGTTGGCTCTCGGTCATCATCAGGTCATTGAAGTTCGTCAACAACCTCGCGGAGCCCACGAAATCGAGCTTGGCACCGGCGAGGTCGGCAGCGACGTCGGCATGCCAGCACGGCGACCAGTGCTCGTTCATGTATTCGTGCGCGATGTACTCCGGCACGCTCTTGTCGAGCCTGGCCAGGATCTCGCCCACCAGTGGCGTCTTGGCGAGACCCCCCGCCTCCGCCGCGATCAGTTCGCGGACCAGGGCAAGGCCTGCGCGGCTCTGCTCGATGCTGCCATGGCCGAGCCGGTGCCCGGCCTCGCGTATCAGGCGCTGCAACAGCAGCGCGCCCTGCCAGCCCGGTAGCGCGTTGTAGCTGACATGCACGAGCCCGCCGGCCCGCACCCTGGCGCGCAGCAGCCGCACGATCCCCACGCGCACCTCCGGCGCCACCCAGGACCACACGCCATGCAGGCTCGTGACATCCGCCTCCGGGATCTCCGCCAGCAACGGATCCTCGGCCAGTGTGGCGAGATCTGCCTCGAGAAATCGGATATTGCCAAGCCCCAGCTCGGCTGCGGTGCGCCGGGCGGAAGCGATATGCGCCGGGTTGAAGTCGACCGCGGTGACGCGCCAGCCTGGATTTGCGGCAGCCAGCAGCGTCGCGCCAAAGCCGTGCCCGCAGCCGAGCTCAAGGTAGCGCACCTCGTCGGTGGGTCCTGGCAGGTCAGTCTCGACACCCCGCAGCAGTGACGCGAGCGCCAGATGAACCGGCGCCTGCTCGGCGTAGTAGCCGCGCGAATAGGCAGTATCCGTGACATAGCCGGCGGACCAGTCACCCGCGGTTGTCATGCCAGCATTTCCTTGGCGTGCAATCCCTTGGTAAGTCGTAACGTTTCGGCTTCGACCACGGCGGCCTCGAACACCGCCTCGCTGGCGTCCGTCTCGCGGCCACGCGGCATGGGCAGCCAGGTGTTCCAGCCGAGCCGCGGCGGCGCCTCGGCGCCCGGCGAGAGCTCGAGCGGCGGCACGGCGGCGGCGGCGAGCAGGAGGTTGACGGCGAAATCCGTCTCGAGCCCGAGATAGGCGCGCACCAGCGAGACCAGCTGGCGCAGCCCCTCGCGGTCCGGCAGCAGGGCAACGAAGCCGGCGCGCTCCAGCGGGCCGATGCGCAGCACCACCCGGCCCTGGATATCCCAGGCACGCTCGCCGATCGCGGCATCGACGCCGAGCCGCCCATGCGCACCAGGCCGCGCGCCGAACGGCAGGCGCGTCTGCTCCGCCGGCGAGAGATGCAG
Organism: uncultured Pseudomonadota bacterium; assembly: GCA_963764465.1. GTDB lineage: Bacteria > Pseudomonadota > Alphaproteobacteria > Acetobacterales > Acetobacteraceae > JAJXXT01. The sequence goes on from CAVXSO010000004.1 coordinate 145,466, forward strand.
CCACGCGCCCTCGAACTGGCGGACCTCGACCGGCCGGCCGAGCCAGTCGCCGGCCAATGCCGCCAGCCGGTCCGCCGAGCGCGGCCGCAGCGCGAAGGTGCCAGCATAGTGCAGCAGCGGATCCGTGCCGGCGGCGATGCGCTCGCGCAGATGGCTGGTACCAAAGCCGGTCAGCGCAAACAGCACCGCGGCGACCGGGTCTGCCGTCGGGGCGGCCGCGGGCTCATCCGCATCGGCCGCGGAAACGCGCAGCGCCGCCGCCTCGACCGCGCGATGCGGGCGATACTTGATGCCGGCCCTCGCGAAATGTCCCACCAGGCGCTGCGCCAGCAGGTCGAGGAATGCCATGAAGGCCGGCGAACGATGGCGCAGTGTCGTGGACAGCGCCTCCGCATAGTAGCGCGGCAGCACGCCCATCGCGCCTGCCAGCGTCATCACGGGGGTCGCAAGGCGCGGCGTCTCCTCCTCGATCTCCACCCGGGTGACCTCGGCCGCGGGGAAGGCAAGGCTGGACGTGGCGCGGAAGGCGATGGCATCGGCCGGGCTGTCGCTACGCTTGCGCAACATCAGCAGTCGCGCCGCGGCATCGAAGGTAAAGCGCCACGGCGCGCGTGCGAGGCGCGCGAGGGGCGAACCGGGCGTCAAAGCAGGGTGCGCGCGCCGGCGCGCGGTGGGAACGAGGCCACGGTCCCGGAGCGCCCGCGCAGCACCGCGCGCGTGCGCACGAAGGCGTTCACGCTGGCGTGCAGGCCAAGGAACCGGTCGAGCACCGAGGCCATCAGGAACAGCCCGCTCGTCTGCCACACGCGCTGGTCGAACTCGAGCGTCACATCGAGCCCACGGCAGAAGGCGCCGACCCGCGCCCCGGGCACCCGCGCCGCCCCCGGTGTCGCGCGCACCGCCAGCAGTCCGCCGATCGCTGCCCGGCTCTCCGCGGAATCCCTCAAATCGTAGAGGCGCAGCACTTCCTTGAGCGCGTTGGCGCCCTCCGCCTCGCCCACCACCGAGAGATGGCCAAGCGAGAGATGCGAGATCAACCGCCAGAACCCGTGCTCGCGCAGTTGCATGCGCGCCGGCGCCGTGGGTGCGGTCAGGCAGTTGACGCGCGCGACCGCCGCGGCTCCCTCGGCGAGGCGCAGGCGCGGATGCCCGCCGCCGAAGGGCAGTTCCGTCGGCAGGTCGCGGTTGCTGCAAAGCGCATCCACCGAAAGCACTGTCTCGGCCGGCGTGTCGGGGTCGAGCGCCGGGTCGAACGGCGCCAGATAGACCTCGCTGCCACGCAGCGGCGCCGGGCTGTCGCGGCGCGCCACGAGATAAAAGCCGCCGGGCGTCTCGGTATCGGGATCGCCGTGGGTGAGGCGGTAGAAGGGTCGCCACGGGCGCGACGAACCGTCGGGACGGCTTTCGCGCACCTGCTCGACGCCCCAGACCTCGAAGGTCGCGGGCCGGCGCACGTCCGGCACCACGCGATATTCGGTTGTCATGTGCGTGAGCGGGATCGGGTCGCAGCGTTGCGGAAAGAGGTTGACCACCGGCGTGCAGCCGAGCGCCAGCGCCTCCGGCCCCACCATGCGCTCGAGATCGGGCAGCGCATGGTCGAGATAGACGAAGATCTCGAGCCGGTTGCCCGCCGGCGCGGTGGCGGATCCGGTCTTGGCCTCGATGCCGGCGAGGTCGAGGAAAAGGAACTTCTCGGGTGACGCGAAATATTCCGACAGCAGGCGAAAGCCGGAGAAACTGCGCGCCGGCCAGGGCAGCAGTGCCTCCTCCGGCGCGAAGCCGACCGGCTGGATCGCCTCCGGCCCGGCAAGCACGGCCGCCGTGTCGGAGGGGCCATCCGCGAAGGCCACGCCGAGCGCATGCCTCGCGAGAAGTTCGTAGAGCGGCAGCGCAATGTTCGGCGCGGCACGCAGGAACAGCCGCAGCCGGTCCAGGCCGAGATCCGCGAACGTCTTGTCCGGGCTCGCGGTGCGCAGCGTGATCCGCAGCACGCTCATCGCCCCCGCCGCGCGCGGGTTCGGGGGCGCTGCCAGAGGCTGGCCGGACAGACGCACCCCCTCGATCTCGACGGGCCAGAGTGTCGTCTCGTATGCGGTACGGAATCGGCACGTCTCGCCGCGCACCGGCTCGGTGTCGAGCGGGAAGAAGCGGGGAATCCGTGCCGACCCCGCGAGGTCCGGCTGTGGCGCGAACTGCACCACGGCGGTGGCGGGGAAGGGGGCCAGGTAGTGCGGGTAGAGCACGCCCAGAAGCGCGTCGGTCAGCTCGGGGAACTCGTCGTCGAGCCGATGATGCACGCGCGCGGCGAGGAAGGCGACGCCGTCGAGCAGGCGCGCGACCAGCGGGTCGTCCACCGCGTCGCGCGAAAGGCGCAGGCGCCCCGCAATCTTGGGATTGGCCTCCGCGAACTCGGCCGCGAGCCGGCGGATCGCGACCAGTTCCCGGTTGTAGTAGGGCAGCAGCGTGTCAGACATCGTCGCGGCCCTTCACCTCGACATCGGTGGTGGCGATGTCGACCGTGGTGTCGAAGGCGATCGGCTCCGGCGCGGGCTCGGCGTGCAGCAGGCCGTCGATACGCAGCCGTAACGTCGGCTCCAGCTTGTTCGCGCCCTCCACCAGCGAGACGCTCACCGTCGCGAGCCGCGGTTCGAAGCGCCGGATCGTGGCCTCGATCTCCTCGCGCAGCGCCTCGCGCCGCTTGGGATCGCTCATCGTGCCGGAGGTGAAGTCCGGCACGCCGTAGCCCATGGAGGAACTCGCAAGCTCGCCGAACTCCGCGGGCCAGGAGCGGTGGCGCCGCCGCGCGTTGAGCAGTGCCTCGAGATCGCGGCGCACGGATGCGCGCAGGATGGCGAGCGCCTCGACGCTGCCGATCGGCGGGTCGCGCTCGGCCTCGGGGTTGTCGTCCATCAGCCGGTCGAGCAGGGGCAGCAGCGCGCGCACCGGGGCGCGCCTCGCCGCGGCCTCGCCGCGCCCGCCATCGCTCCAGCCTCCACGGGGATCGCGCCCGCGCCCGCTCATGCGCCGCCCGCCTTCAGGCCCAGCGCCGTCTCCATAAGCGATGGCCAAAGGCCTCGCATCACGCGCCGGCGAAGCTGAGTTCGGTCAGGTCCATGATCCCGACTGCGTCGTCGCCGGCAAGGAAGACGCGCTGTCCCACGCCGCGCACCAGCCCGGGGGCGAGTTCCCGCCACTCCGTCTCGCGGCCGAGCCGCAGCGCCGCGGACAGGTCCGGCTCGTCGCTGGCATAGGTCGCGGGCAGGTAGATCTCGCCGTCCGGCCCATCCTGCACGGACATGCTGGCGCGCCTCCAGATCAGGTCCCGTGGCCGCTTCGGCGCATGGAACTGCAACAATTCCACCCGCTCGGTCGGGATCCAGAAATACTTGCCGGTCGAGGTGAGTACCTCAAAGAATCCGGTCGCGAGGTCGTCCGCGTCGCGGAAATCGTCGATCGGCTTGCCGGCGATCGTGCCCGCGGCGCGCGGACGCGCCTCCTCGGCGGTCGCAGCCAGGCGCGCCGCCTCCGCGACGTCGCCGCCGCGCAGGGCGACGAGAGCCGCCAGCGCCGCGCGCTCCGGTTCGCCCGGCTCCCCCAGAAACTCGGGCACGCGGCCGTCGCGGTACAGCTGCCGCCGCGCCGTCTCCGCGCGCAGCAGCTGGCGGAATTCGGCGATCACCACCGCGGCGCCAGGGTCGGCCTCGGAGGCGGCGTCCAGGATCACGTCGGCACGTTCCAGATTGCCCGCGGCGAGCAGCAGTTCCGCGAGCAGCACGCGCGCGCCGAGATCGGTCGGCGTCTTGCGCACCGCCGCGCCGGCGGCATCGACCGCTTCGGCAAGCTTGCCGAACTCGAAACAGGTTTCCCGCCGTCTCCGCACCATCCGGCATCGCTCTTCCTCCGCTTCCCTCACGTTGATCCGTAACATTCCCGCCGCTCGCGTTCCGAACTTATCGCACCGATCCAGGGGCGGCGATATCGGTGACGAGGCGGAAGCTCGCAGACACGTCGTCGAGTTGGAAATGCGGCTGCAGGTGGATGATGCAGCCATACACGCCCGGCCGGCCAGGCCGCTCGCGCACGTTCACCCGGCCGGCGAGCAGCGGATAGCGCGCGCGGCTGTCGGCACCGGCGCTCACGCTCGCGTTGACGTGGCGGTTGAGCCAGGTCTGCAACTGGTGCTCGATCTCTTCCGCCGTGCGGAAGGAGCCGACCATGTCGCGGCCCAGCACCTTGAGGTAGTGAGCGAAGCGGGAGACGCAGAGTAGCGTGTTAATCTGTGCCGAGATCCGCGCGTTGGCGTTGGCCGCCTCCGCCGTCGGGCCGGCGTAGAGCCGCGGCGCCTGCAGGCTGCGTACGGCGCCGAACACCGCGTCCTCGGACCATGGAATGCCGGCGAGTGGCATGAACCCGGCGTCCACCAGCGCGCGTTCCTGATGGTCCGTCAGCACCACCTCCAGCGGCGGGCGCACCCAGATCAGGCCGGCCTCGGTGGAGAACGCTTCAAGCGGCAACTCGTCCACCAGCCCGCCATTGCGCTGGTCCATCTCAACGCCGCGCACATCGGCGGGCCAGCCGAAATCGGCAAAGGCGCGCGCGACGGTGGCGGCAAATGCGTAGGCCGGGTTCATCCACACGCGGCTTTCCGCGTCCGGCGCGTCCTCCTCGTAGCGGAACGGCTCGGCACGCAGCGGCGAGTTCCGCCACGGTGGGCGCGCCAGCACCCGCGGCATCGCGAGTGCGAGGAAACGGATGTCCTCGACCGCGAACAGGCCACGCCAGCGCGTGTATTCGGTGCCGCGGAACACCGACGCGGGATCGCCGAGCCCGGCGAGGTCAGCGAAGCCATCGAGGCCCAGCAGTTCCGGCGCCACGCCGAGGACGGTGGGCGTGAAGGAGGCCGCCGAGACCCCGGCCAGCAGCTTGAGCCCGCCGATATCGTCGGTGGGCGCGCCCGGGCCGGGCCGATGGCGCACCTCGTGGTCGATCACGACGAGCCCATAGGGCTCACCGCCGGGAGTGCCGAACTCCTCCTCGTAAATCTTGCGAAACAGCTGGCTCTGGTCGAACTCGGCGGCGCGCTCGAGGTCGCGCACCAGTTCCGGCCAGGCGGCGTTGAGCACCCGCACCTTCACCCGGCCGCCTGGCTCGATGCCGCCGATCAGCCAGGCGAGGCCACGCCACGCCCCCTCGATCCGGCGCAGGCGCGGATGATGCAGGATCGCATCGAGCTGACCCGCGATCAGCGCGTCGATCGTGGCGATGTCGCGATCGAGGGCAAGCCGCAGCCGCGCGACGTCGCCGGCGAGCGGCGCCGCGCGCTCGGCGCCGAACCAGTCGCGCAACAGCGCCGCCGGCTCGCTCCTGGCGACGAAGGAGGCGACGTGTTCCGCCGCCGCCTCGCGCCCCGCGCCGACGAACCGCCCGTCGAGCACGATGTCGCGCGCCGGGCGCGGCGGGGCCGTGGTCTCGGCCGCCGCCCCTCCCGCCGCTGCCTCCAAGCGTCAGGCCTTCTGCGGAATGCGCGCGACCATGCGCATGCTGGTGGTCAGTTCCTCCATCTGCAGCCACGGCCGCATATAGGCAACGGCGTTATAGGAACCCGGCTTGCCGGGGATCTCCTTCACCTCGACGCGGGCCTCGCGCAGCGGGTACTTGGCCTTCGTCTCCTGCCCCGCGTTCTCGTTGGCGTTGACGTAGTTCTTAATCCAGCGGTTCAGCCACAGCTCACAGTCGCTCGCCTCCATGAAGGAGCCGATCTTGTCGCGCGCCATCACCTTGAGGAAATGCGCGAAGCGGCTGGTCGCCATGATGTAGGGCAGGCGCGCCGAGATCGCGGCGTTCGCGGTTGCGTCCGGCCGGTCGTATTTCTTCGGCTTCTGCGCCGACTGCGCCCCGAAGAACACCGCGTAGTCCGTATTCTTGTAGTGGCAGAGCGGCAGGAAACCCTGGTTGGAGAGCTCGAACTCGCGCCGGTCGGTGATGCCGATCTCGGTCGGGCACTTGGTGTCGAGGTCGCCGTCGTCGGAGGTGAAGACGTGGTTGGGCAGCCCCTCCACCTTGCCGCCGCCCTCGGCGCCGCGGATCGCGACACAGAACCCGCTCTGCGCGAACGAGTCCGTGAGCCGCGTGGCCATCGTGTAGGCCGCGTTCATCCAGCAATAATCATGGTGCTGCATCGGCAGCGCGGCACCATTGGCGTCGTACGGCGCCTCCTCGTAGGCGAACTCGTCGATCGGCTTGGTCGCCGAGCCATAGGGCAGGCGGGCGATGACGCGCGGCAACACGAGGGAGACGAAGCGGCTGTCCTCGCTGTCGCGGAAGCTGCGCCACTTCGTATACTCGGCGGTCTCGAAGATCTTCGCGAGGTCGCGCGGCTTGGACAGCTCCGTCCAGTCGGAGAAGCCGAACATCTGCGCCCCGGCGGCCGAGACGAAGGGCGCGAAGCTCGCCGCCGCGACGTTGGAGACGAGGCGCAGCGTGTCGACGTCGTCCGGGTGGTTGGTCCACTCGTAGTCGCCGATCAGCGAGCCATAGGGCTCGCCGCCCGGCGTGCCGAACTCGTTCTCGTAGATCTTCTTGAACAGCTGGCTCTGGTCGAATTCCACCGCCTTGGTCAGGTCGCGGTTCAGCTCGCGCTTGGTGATGTTGAGCACCCGGAGCTTGAGCGACGCGCCCGTCTCCGAATTCATCACCAGGTAGTTAAGACCGCGCCACGAACCCTCGAGCTTGAGGAATTTCGGGTCATGTATGATCGCGTTGAGCTGCGACGACAGCTTGCGATCGATCGCGGCGATGGCGGCGTTGAACGTGCGCGTCAGGTTCTTGTCGAAGGTGACGGTGCCCGCGAGCGCCTGCTCGACGAGCGTCTTGACCAGGTCCTGCGCGCGATCGGGCTCGGTCTGCTTGGTGGCGGCGACGACCTGGTCGAGGATGTTGAGGGCACCCTCTTCCGTGGTCGTGGCGGCACCAGCGGCGGCTTTCGCTTCTGACATCGTTTCAGCCCTCCTGCTTGCCGAGGCCGAGCTGGCCCGACAGCGACTTCAGTTCCTCTTCGCTCTTGAGCACCTGCTCGAGCAGGTTCTCGAGCTCCTCCGAGCGGTCCACCTTGCTCATCAAGTCGCGCAGCTTGTTGCGCGTTTCGATCAGCGCCTGCAGCGCCGGCACCTGGGCTGCGACCTTCGCGGGCTCGAAATCCTCCATCTTGTTGAACTTGAGTTCGACGCCCATCTGCGAGCCGTCGCCAGCCAGCGTGTTGTCGACCTTGAGCTTCAGCCCGGGAGCCATCCGGGCCATGACATCGTCGAAATTATCGCGGTCGATCTGGACGAATTTGCGCTCGGCGAGCGGGCGCAGCGGCTGCGTCGGGTCGCCAGAGAAATCCCCCATCACGCCAACGACGAAGGGAAGTTCCCGCTGTATCTGGGCGCCCTCCGTTTCGACCTCGTAAGTGATGTGCACCCGCGGCTTGCGCACGCGGTTCAGCTTGTCGTGAACGGACGCACTCATCAAAACCCTCCCTATGGGACTCCGCCGGGCACGCCTGTCGCGCCCGGCTCACCGGCATCGGATAATCTTCGCGCATGACCGGCCAGGTCGCCGCGCCCACCTGTTCCAGGCACGGCAGCCCCGGCACCCCTGTCGGCGACAACGTAGGCACCGGGGGGGCCACTGGTCAACGAAGGTTTCATGGCAGTGCTCAGCCGCCCTCTCCGCTCGTCGGGCGGATGCCGAGCTGCGTGAGGATGGCGGCGCGCACGCCGGCATCGGTCACCACCTCGGCGAGAAGCTCCGGCCACGACATGCGGCCGCGGCGGATCGCTTCCTCGAGCGTGTAGGCGAGCGGCGATTGCGGCTCGGTGCGGCGGAAGAACTCGGAGATCCGCGCCAGCTCGCGCAGCATGTCCTCGCGCGTCGCCACCGCCTTGGCCGGTGCCGCGCCGCCCACCACGGCGCCGCCGCCATCGCCCTCGGTGGCCTCCGCCGCCGCCGTCTCCTCTTCCACCGCGTCCGGCGGCGCGTACCGCCCAGCGACATCCAGGATCTGCTGCAGCATCTCGCGCACGCGGCTGGTCGGCGGCCCATCGGCGCCCGCCCTGGCGTCGAGGATCTGGCCCATCGCCGCCCATTCGCGCATCGCCGCCCGCGCCAGCGCGCGGATGGCGGCAAAGCGTGCGCCACCGGCGGCACGTGCCGCCGCCTCCATGTCCGCGAAGGGAATCACGCCGGCGGCCAGGCGCTGCTTCACCCGCTCCGCATCGCCGATACCCTGCAGCTCGGCCGACTGCTCGTACTGCCAGTACGGCACGTTGGTGCCGTCCTGCCTGGCGAACAGCACCAGCTTGCGCAGCGGTTGGATGAGCGTGCCGTCGCCGCCCTCGCCGTTGAGCCCGGTGACCGGCGCCACGCGCGTGGCGATGCCGTCCTCGTCCGGCACCGGAAACAGGTTCTGGTCCCAAAACGCTTCGGCAAGCCCGGCGATCAGCTGTGCGCCCGCCGCGAGCCCCGCGAGCCCGTCGCTGCGCACCAGCGCCTCCGTGAGCCATGCCGCGAGCTCGAGGTCCTTCGCCCTCTCGGTGAGCGCGGCGAGGACGAGCTCGCGCACGGTCCGCCACTGCGGCGGCGGCGGTATCTCGACGTCCGGATTCTCGTCGGCGGTGCGCTCGGCAGCGCGGGCCTCGGCGCGGGCGTCGCGAAGCCGGTAATAAACGGATTGCGGCGAAAAATCCTCGCGCAGGTCCACACCCGCCGGCGCGTCGCCAGCGATGGGCTGCAGCAATGCCGCGACGTCGATCCCCGCCGGCGCGTCGGCCATGTTCGCCTCTCCCCCGATCCGCTTCTATACTGATTGGAACCGATAGCACCGGCAATCCCGGCTGTGTGCGGTTTTGTTGGCATACGTTTCGCTGTCACACTTTTCGCTCTGGACTCCTCGTCGATGCCGCCCCTAGGCTGCGCGCCGCTCGCGGGAACGGACCGCATAGGAAGGGGAGGCGGCATGGCGGCAATAGACCTCAAGGCGCTGGTGGGGCGGCTCGACGACCATTGCCGCCGCGCGCTCGAGGCAGCCGCGGGGCTGACGCTCTCGCGCTCCCACTACAATGTCGAGCTCGAGCACTGGCTCGTGAAGCTCGCCGACGGCACCGACACGGACATCGCCGCCATCCTGCGTCATTACGAGGCCGATCACGGCCGGCTGATGGCTGACCTCAACCGCGCGCTCGACCGGCTCAAGACCGGCAACGCGCGCGCGCCCTCGCTCTCGCCGGAAATCGTGGAGGCGGCGAAGCAGGCCTGGCTGTTTGCGTCCGTCGAGCACGGCCTGTCGCGCGTGCGCTCGGGTCACCTGCTGTGGGCGATGCTGGCGGATGAGACACTGTCTCGCCACGTGCGAGACGTCTCGGGGCAGTTCGGCCGCATTCAGGCCGACGCGCTCAAGCGTGACCTGCTGACCGTCACGCGCGACAGCGTGGAGGCGGCGAGCGTCACCACCTCCGTCGATGGCGCGCCGATGGGTGGCGAGGGCGAGCCGGGCGCGCCGCGCCCCGCCGGCTCCGCGGCGCTCGATCAGTTCACCATCGATCTGACGGCGAAGGCCCGCGCGGGCAAGATCGACCCAATCCTCGGGCGCGACACCGAGATTCGCCAGGTCGTCGACATCCTCACCCGGCGCCGCCAGAACAACCCGATCCTCACCGGCGAGGCCGGCGTCGGCAAGACCGCGGTCGTCGAGGGCTTCGCCGTGCGCATCGCGCAGGGCGATGTGCCGCCCGCGCTGAAGGACGTCATCATCCGCACGCTGGACCTGGGCCTGCTGCAGGCCGGCGCCGGGGTGAAGGGCGAGTTCGAGAACCGGCTGAAATCGGTGATCGAGGAAACCAAGGCCAGCGCGAAGCCCATCATCCTGTTCATTGACGAGGCGCACCAGTTGATCGGCGCCGGCGGCACCGCGGGACAGGGCGATGCCGCCAACCTGCTCAAGCCCGCGCTCGCGCGCGGCGAGCTGCGCACCATCGCCGCCACCACCTGGGCCGAGTACAAGAAGTACTTCGAGAAGGACGCGGCGCTGACGCGGCGCTTCCAGGTGGTCAAGGTCGAGGAGCCGAGCGAGCCGATCGCGATCGCCATGGTCCGCGGCATCGTCGCGACGCTCGAGCAACACCACGGCGTGCGCATCCTCGACGACGCGGTGGAATCGGCGGTAAAGCTCTCCGCCCGCTACATCCCCTCCCGCCAACTGCCGGACAAGGCGGTCTCGCTCATCGACACCGCCTGTGCGCGCGTCGCGATGAGCCAGGCAGCGATGCCGGCGGCGCTGGAGGATCGCATCCGCCGCCTCGAGCTGATCGACACCGAAGTCGCGATCCTCGACCGCGAGATGGCCGCGGGCTCCCCCCACGAGGCGCGCCGCGCCGAACTCGTCGAGGAGCGCGCCAAGGTCGAGGCCGAGCGCCAGGCGCTGGAGGAGCGCTGGGCGTCGGAGAAGGAGCTCGCCGGCGAGATCGGCGATATCCGCACCGCGATCGAGGACCCCGAGTACAAGGAGGACAAGCAGGCCCTCAAGACGAAGCTCGCGGAAGCCTCCACCCGGCTGCGCGTGCTGCAGGGCGAGACGCCGCTGATATATCCCGTCGTGGACGGCCAGGCCGTGGCCGAGATCGTCGAGAGCTGGACCGGCATCCCCGCCGGGCGAATGCAGTCCGACGAGATCCGCACCGTCCTCAACCTGAAGGAGGCGTTGCAGAAGCGTATCGTCGGCCAGGACCACGCGCTGGAGGCAGTGGCGCAGGCCATCCGCACCAGCCGCGCCAAGCTCACCGATCCGCGCAAGCCGATCGGTGTCTTCCTCATGGTCGGCACCTCCGGCACCGGCAAGACCGAGACCGCTCTCGCGCTCGCGGACCTGCTCTACGGCGGCGAGCAGAATCTCACCGTCATCAACATGACCGAGTTCAAGGAGGAACATAAGGTCAGCCTGCTGATGGGCGCGCCCCCCGGCTATGTCGGCTACGGCGAGGGCGGCATCCTGACCGAGGCGGTACGCCGCCGTCCCTATTCCGTCGTCCTGCTCGACGAGATGGAAAAGGCGCATCCCGGCGTGCAGGACGTGTTCTTCCAGGTGTTCGACAAGGGCAACATGAAGGACGGGGAGGGGCGGGACATCGACTTCAAGAACACCGTCCTGATCATGACCTCAAACGCCGGCACCGACCTCATCGCCAAGCTCTTCGCCGATCCCGACACCGCGCCGGACGCGGCCGGTCTCGCGGACGCGCTGCGGCCGGAGCTGATGAAATACTTCAAGCCGGCGTTCCTCGGCCGCGTGACGCTGGTGCCATACTTCCCGCTGTCGGACGACGTGATCCGCAAGATCGTCGTGCTGCAGTTCGAGCGCATCAAGCGGCGCGTGCGCGAGGCCTACCGCGCCAGTTTCGAATACGATCCGGCGCTGGTCGAGACCATCGCCCGGCGGTGCACGGAGAGCTCGTCGGGCGCGCGCAACATCGAGAACATCCTGTCGCGCACGCTGCTGCCGGAACTGTCGTCCGAGGTGCTCGCTCGCCTCGCCGAGGGCGGTGCCGTCAGCCAGCTCAGCGTGGGTGTGGAGCCTTCGGGTTCTTTCGTCTATACGGTCAGCTAAGGGAGACATCGATCGAGGCCGAACGCCACCACCGGATAAGCGTGCCGCGCAGTGGCTTGGCGGCGCGTGACTGTTTCAACCGTGACCGGTCATGCCCGCGGGGGGTGATCGTCAATAACCAGGCCCGGCCCGGGCCCGCAGAGGAGATGAATGCATGCCGATCTACATGAATTACGACAGCCTTTCGATCAAAGGCGACGTGACGGAAGACAGCCACAAGGATTGGATTGAGCTGAGCTCCTTCCAGTGGGGTGTCGGCCGCGGCATTTCCTCGCCGACCGGTGCGTCCGCCGACCGCGAGTCAAGCGCCCCGTCCGTCAGCGAGATCACGACGACGAAGGCTCAGGACAAGGCCTCGGTCAAGATCCTCACCGAAGCCCTGCAGGGCGAAGGCAAGACCGTCATCATCGATCTCGTGAAGACCGAGAAGGGCAAGCTCGAGACCTACCTGCAGTTCACGCTGACCAACACGATGATCAGCGGCTATTCGATGAGCAGCGGTGGTGATCGCCCGAGCGAATCGCTTTCCCTGAACTTCACCAAGATCGAAATGAAGGCTACCCCGCTTGGCGCGTCTGGCTCCACGGAGTCGCCGGAGACCGTCACGTACGACCTCTCGACGGCCAAGGTGGCCTGATCGACCGCCAGGTCTTTCTGGATTATCGATACAACCGGATCGGGTGGCCTCACCCGGTCCGGTTTTTCTTTCCGCCTCCGGTCCTGTGCGTCGCCGCTACGCCGCGGGGTCCGCCATCGCCTCGACGACGACGGCGGTGACGTTGTCGGTGGCATGCTGGCGCACGGCCTCCTCGACGAGTGCCGAGGCCGGCGTGGCGCCCGCGCCGAGCAGGGCGGCAAGTTCATGTTCCGGCAGCGTCTTGTTCAGCCCGTCGCAGCACAGCAGGAACCGGTCGCCGGGCAAGGCGCGGTCGCTCACCTTGTCGAGCTCCGGCGGTGCGTCGTCCGCGCCGATCGCGCGGGTGATGACGTTGGCGCGCGGATGTCCCTCGGCTTCCTCCGGCCTCAGCATGCCGCTGTCCACCAACTCCTGCACCAGGCTGTGGTCGCGCGTGAGCTGGTGCAGCGCGCCGTCGCGCAGCATGTAGATGCGGCTGTCGCCGGCCCACAGGCACGCGAAATGCTGCCCGCGCGCCAGCAGAACCACGAGCGTGGAGGCAATGACGGTGCTCGGGCCGCGCCGCGCCGCCTCGGCGCGCAGGGCAGCATGGGTCGCGGCGATGCGCAGCCGCACCTGCGCGAGCAGTTCCGCAGCCGAAAGCCCCGCGGGAATGGTGCTCAGCGCCTCGACCAGCATCGCGGAGGCAACCTCTCCCGCCTCGTGCCCGCCGGCGCCGTCCGCCACGGCCCACAAGCCGATATCCGGACGCTCGAGGAACGCATCCTCGTTATGCGTCCGCACCGCGCCCGGATGCGTCACGGCCTCTGAACGAAAACGGAGACCGGTCATGGCGTCGTCTCCCGTCGCGGGGCGAGAAGCATTCCGGCAAACAGGTCGGGCTCCGGCAGCCGATCGAGCGTGAGGCTCCCCGCCGGAACGCGTGGCGCGCCCTCCGTCCACCAGCGCGCGTTCCCCATCGGCAGCGCCTCGCCACCGGGCGAAGGGGCACCTGCAAGGCGGGCCGCGAGTTCCTCCGGCGCCATGTCGCTGTGCAATGCCGCGAGGCCCGCCGCCTCCGCCGCCGCGCGCCACGCCCCGTCATCCGCGGGTGGCGCGCTCTCCTCGCCGACCCAGGCGAGCGTGAGCGGAAACAGCCGCCCGACACGGTCGACGCTCGGCATCCACACGCCCAGCGTAGCACCCGGACCGCACTGGCCGCCGGGCAGCACGAAATGCCAGATCGGCGCTTCCATCCATGCGTCGCGCCAGGCCTCGCCGAGTTCGACGCGCACGGCCGGAAGCGTGGCGTCGAGCCAGGCGTTCCACGGATCCGTGAAGCCGCGCGGCAGGCCCAGTGCCAGGTGATCGCCTCGGCTCGGCAACTTGCCACAGAACCCCGCCTGGCCGCGCGAGCGCTGCATCCGTCAGTGCACCGCGGGGCAGCGGAAATCGTGCAGCACGCCAGGCGCGAACGGGTTGAGCACGCTGTCGGCGCGCAGGTCGAACGACGCGGAGCGGGCGCCGAGATGGAAGGTCAGCGTATAACGTTCCGCCGCCCCGGCGCGCGCGATTTCGCCCTGGTCGAACAGGCGGAACAGCGCCCATGGCCCGCGCGCCTCGATCACGCCCGTGGTGCCGGGCGAGGGCGGGTCGAACACCAGGCGGACATGCTCCATCCGGTTCGGCCCCGGCCAGGTGATCGGCGTGGACTGCACCGGGCCATGGGTGTTCACCACCGTGGCGCCGCCGAAATCGATGCTCACCTGCCGCGCCCCGGCGTCCAGGCTCACCGGTGTGATGTCGAAACGGACGGTGGGCGTGGTGCCACCGGCGGCGAAGAACATATCGCGGATCTGCGAGGCGCGCTGGAACTGTGCCAGGTCGCCGTCCGAGATCGGCGGCGGCACGCCGTTGGCCGCCTGCGCCTTCCACACCGTGCCCGAGGTGTCGACGAAGGGTCGCAACTGCGTGTTGAAGAAGGAATCGAGCAGCCCGTTAGGGGCGAAGAGCCGCGCGAAATCGTCGAGCGGGATCTCGTTGCTGGCCCCGGTGAAGAACGGATAGCGCCCGTTGACGGCGCGCTGGCACAGCGTGCCCGGCCCGCCTCCGCCGTTGAATGCGGCCGCTACCTGCGCCTTGGCGCCGCCACCGCGTAGCACGGAAGCGCTGTTGGCCAGCGCCGGCAGCCAGCGCGCGACCGGTGGGGGTGCCTGGCTTGCCGCCGCGATCAGCAACTGCCCTGGATCGCCACCCGCCGCGAGCGCCGGCGCGGGGGCTCCGCCGGCCGGCGTCGCCGCCACCTGGCTCAGCTGTTGTTGCAGATCGTTGATGAGCTTGATGTCGGTGTCGATCGGGGCGCCGGGCCCCTTGCCCACGAAGTCGATCAGCGCCTTGAAGTGGTTGTCCACGTCCTGGCCCGGCGGCACCGGCGGTGCCCCGGCCTGCTTGCCCAGCAGCCCCTGCAACTGCGAGGCGGCGCCACCCAACTTCGGTGCCACCTTCGCGGCCACGCCCTTGGCCGCGGCGTCCGCTCCTGGAGCGGCCTTGGGCGGCACCGAGAGGGTAAGCTGGTTCGCGATCGAAACCAGCAGGTCGCGCATCGGCGATTGCGGCGAGCCGAGCACATAGAGCTCCCGCACCGCCTCGTTGAGGCTGTTCAGCGGGGCGAGGTTGAGGTCCGCGAGCATCGCCTCCCACGCCTTGATGTACTCGGCGGTGTAGAGGGCGACCACGTCGTGCTCGAGGTTCATGGTCTCCGGGCTCGTCGGGTTGATCTGTGCGTTGGCGCCGAGCACCCAGCTCTCGCTCGCGACGTCCTTCGCCGCGACCGGAAGCGACGGCAGCACCACGTTATAGAAGCCATCGCGCGTGTAGAGCCCAGGGATGCCGTCGGTCAGCGGCTTGCCCGAGGCGCGCACGAACAGCGGGGCACCCGAAGCACCGAGCGCCGCCCCAGGCGTCCACGGCGGCACGTTCGCCGCCAGCGGCCGGATGCGGGAATAGACCCGCTCAGCGAGGCTCACGCGGCTGAACGTGCGCCGCGCATCCTCGATGAGCTTGCCGTCGAGCGGTACCTGCGGCAGCGGGTTGGCGAGCAGCGCATCCAGGTGCTTCACCAGATCGCCGCGCAACGCCACGTCGGCGGCGCCGGGATAGGTGTTCTGCCAGTCGAGCGTCATCCACTCGCGCACCAGCCCGCGGTCGAGCGGCCCCTGGTTGCCGAGCATGAGGTAGACGCGCGTCGCCTCGTACGTGAACTCGGGCTTGTCGAGATTGCCGCGGATCTGGCCCTCGAGCCGCCAGATCAGCCGCGGCAGCAGCACGCGTTCCAGTGCCTGGCGATACACCGCGCGCGAGGCGGCGCCGATCTTGGCACTCTGCGACAGGCCGAGGCCGGCGCCGGTCGCGGGATGGTCGTAGCCGTCCGGCAGCGCGCGCGCCTGGTCGAGCAGGGGGGCAATGGCGGCGAGATTGGCATCGTTCACCGGATCGAGCGGCAGCTTCGCCGCGGCGGCGCGATAGGCGGCGAGTGCTGCCTGGGCGCGCGCGATCTCGGCGTTGCTCGATGCGTTCTGCATCCAAAGCCCGGCGACGACACCAATCGTGACCAGCGCGATCGCGGCGAACGCACCGCCGCGCAGCAGCGCCTGGCGCCGCGCGGCACCAGGGCGCGCGGAGACCAGCATCGCCTCGCCGAAGACCACATCGCGCAGCAGGCGGGTGAGGAAGTAGCTGCGACCCTGCTCCGGGCGCAGGCTCGGCGCCCGCCGCTGGTCCACGCCGAACGCGCGGGACAGGGCGCCGGTCAGCCGGTCGATCGGCGTGCCTTCCTGGGTGCCGGAGGTAAGGTACACGCCGCGCAGGAACGGCGCCGGATCGAGCTTCGATCCACCGAACGCATCGGTGAGAAAGCTGGTGAGCGGCTGCTCAAGCGAGGCGACCTGCGCGGGAAACCCCGCGATCAGCGCGCGGCGGTCCGGGCTGCGCTCGGCCTGCAGCCGGTCGAACAGGCGCTCGCCAAGCCGGTTGACCAGCGCCTGGAACTCGGCCGCGAAACCCGGCACCGGCCCTGCTTCGCCGCCGCCGATGGGAAAAGTCATGCCCCAGACCTGGCCGCGCCGGTCACGGTCGAGGTCGTCGAAGTACTCGGTGAAGCCGGCCAGCAGGTCGGCCTTGGTGAACAGCGCATAGACCGGCAGCCGCACGCCGAGCCGGTCGGTCAGTTCCTTGACACGGCGGCGGATGGCACGCGCATGGGCGCTGCGTTCGGCCGCCGGCGCGGTCGCGATGTCGGCAACCGAGATTGCCACCAGCACGCCGTTGAGCGGCTGGCGCGTGCGGGTACGGCGCAGCAGGTCGAGAAAGCCTTCCCATCCCGCGCGATCCACCGCGGCGTCGGAATCCTGTGTCGTGTAGCGCCCGGCAGTGTCGATCAGCACCGCGTTCTCGGTGAACCACCAGTCGCACATCCGCGTCCCGCCGATGCCGGCGACCGCGCCCTGGCCCATCTCGGCCGCGAGCGGGAATTGCAGGCCGGCATTGAGCAGCGCCGTGGTCTTGCCCGCACCTGGCGGGCCGATGATCACGTACCAGGGCTGCTCGTAGAGATAGCCGCGGGTGCCGCTGGCGCGGCGCAGCAGCCCGAGCGCGGTCGTGAGTTTCTCGCGTAGCGCCGCGACTTCCTCGGCCGAGGCGTCGGGGCCTTCCGCTGCGGTCGCGGTCGCCCCGGCGACGATCGCCGCATCGGCGTTGCGCCGCCGCCACGAGAGCCAGAAATTCACGCCGAACCAGACCACCGCGACCACGACCACGATCGCAAGCCGAACCATCCAGCTGGCCAGCGGCGCCAGCAGCGGGCCGAAGATCCACACCAGCGCCGCCAGGATCGCGGCGCCAAGCCCCGTGAGAAACCAGCGCGAGAGCAGCCAGCCCAGGATTTTCTTCATCGTTGCGTCCTCAACCCTGCCGCCTCAGCACGACCTCGATGCGCCGGTTCTCGTCCCGCCCGGCGGCGGTGGCGTTGGTGGCGATCGGGTCGGCCTCGGCACGGCCCTCGGCGCGGATGCGGGCCGGCTCGCCGAGCGTCTTCAGGATGATGGCGCGTGCCGCCTCCGCTCGTTTCGTCGACAGCACGAAATTGGATGGGAACTGCACCGTGTGGATCGGCTGATTGTCGGTGTAGCCGAGCACGGTGACCTGGCCCGGCTCGCTCTTGAGCGCGGTGCCGATGCGCTCGAGCGTCGGGATCACCTTCGCCTCCACCGTGGCGCTGCCGGAGGCGAACATGCCGGTGTTGCGGATGCGCACGACCGGCATCTCCTCCGTGCCCAGTACCGTCACCAGCCCCTCCTTGATCTCGGGTGCCAGGAACTGGCGCAGCTTCTCCAGGATGCCGGGCTGCGCCGGCGGCGGTGGTGGCGGTGGCGGCACGACGGGTGCCGCGCGTACGAGCCGCGGCATCGCGGCCGGGGGCGCTGTCAGCATCGCCTCGAACAGCGCGTCGGAACTTGCGTTGAGGCTGCGCGAGAAGCCGAGGAAGGCGAGGCCCATCACCAGCAGGCCGGCGACGCAAGCGACCCAGAGCGGCAGGCGCGCGCGCGCAGGGCGATAGGGTGCGGCCACGCCCTGCCAGTGCGGCGAAAGCCCGGCCTCCACCGCGCCGCGCTGGCGGGTGATGATGGTGTAGAGATCCTCGCGGATGCGATCGAGTTCTGCCGGCCCGCGCGGCGTCAGCCGGTACTGACCCTGGAACCCGAGGGCGAGGCACATGTACATCAGGTCGAGCACCGGCAGGAAACTGCCGGGGTTCTGCCGCAGCTGCGCGAGCACCGCGAAGAAGCGCTCGCCGCTGCGCACCTCCTGGTGAAACGTCGAAACGAGCGAGCGCGTGTCCCAGGCGCTCTGGCTGCCCCAGGGCGTGTTGAGCACGGCGTCGTCGAGGCTGGCGCACAGCGCGTAATGCGCCGGGCGCAGCAGCTCCATCGGGATCTGCGCCTCGCGCGAGGACGCCTCGAACTGCCGGATCTCGCGCACGGCGCGCTCGCGCAGCTCCGAGGCATCGGGCTGGCTCAGCGTGTTGCGCAGTCGCGCCAGCAGCTGCAGCAGAGGTGCCGCCGCGGCCAGCAGTGGCGAGGTGCCGAAGCGGATCTGCTCCGCCCCTTCCGAGAGCGTCGGCGATGGCGCCGCGAACCCGGCGCCGGCAGGCGGGAGGCCACCCTGGCCACCCGATCCCCCCTGGCCCCCGAAGCCCGCGCCGGGACCAGGCTGCATGCCGCCCGGCGGCGCCGCTTCCGGCGGCCGCCGGCCACCGGGTACCGGCCGGATCACCGTGCGTTCGCTGTCGTCCGGCTCGCCGAATGGGTTGTCGCTCATCCCTGCCTCGCCCTCAGCCCGTCACGGCGGTTCAGCCACGTATCGCCCACAGCTCCATGCGCAGGCCCGGATAGTCGCCCGAGACATGGATCGCGAAGCCGCCGGAGCTCTGCATTTGTTGCCAATGCGGAGCATTCCGGTCGAGCTCGAAATATGTCGCCCCGGCGTAGAACGGCAATTGCCGCGGCGCCACCGGCAGTGCGCGCACCGGGATGCCGGTGATCTGGCTCATCACGTATTCGCGGATATGCTCCACGCCGGCGATCTTCACCTGGCTCGGGAAGAGCTGGCGCAGCGTCTCGGTCGGCACGTCCGCCTGCACCGTCAGCACGAAGACCGAGCCGCGCAGGATCGAACGATCGACAATCTGGCCCACATGCAGCCCGTGGCGCCGCTCTTGCAGCGGCACCGGGATCGCGTTCTGCTCGATCACCGCCGAGAGCGATCGGCGCAAATCCGCCACCACCGGCGCGTAGCTGCGCTGCAGGTCATCGTGCCGATAGGCTGGGTAGGTGCCCGGCCGGCGCGTCTGCGTATCCGTGAAGGTCGCGAACTCGCCGGCCATCGAGAGCAGCGTGCGATAGAGATCCTCGGGGTGGACGTTGCCGCCCTCCGCCCAGTGCGCGAGCACCGGCTGCCAGCGGTTGATCGCCTGCAGCAGCAGGAAATCCTGCACCTCCGCCGCCCCGCGCGAGCCGGGGGCGACCAGCCGCGCCGCCATCGCCTCGCCGCGCTGGTGCAGCATGCCGGAGAGCTCGGTGATCAGCCCCGCGAGCGGCGGCGCCGCACCGCACAGCAGCGCCGGCGGGATCCAGCGGTCGTCCAGCGTCACGCGCTTGTCCGCCGCGACCTCGAGCACGCGCGCGAGCCCGATGCACAGATACCCCGCGCGCTCCTCGCTCTCGAGCATGTAGCGCAGCCGCAGCCGCCCGATCTGGATCGCGGCCGGCGTCGGCGAGCCGGAATGCGTGTCGAACGCCTCGAACTCGCGCAGCGCGAGCCGGCCCTCGACACCCTCCGCCGCAACCTCCACCGCGCCTGGCTGGCGCACCGGCAGCGCCAGATACACGACAGCGTTGCGCACGCCTTCGCCAAGCTCGAGCGGCGGCGGATGGTCGGTCTCGCCCGGGATCGCGAACGGCGAGCCGTCCTCGAACACGCCCGCGCCGTGCGCGAGCGCAAAGCGGCCGGTGGCGAGCAGGTCGCGATCGATCGCGAACTCCGTGATGCCCCACGGGTGCGGGCGCAGCGCTGCGGTACGGCCGCGCAGCATCGCCTCCAGCGCGCGGTCCTGCTGCTGGAAATGCTGCGCGCGGAGGAACATGCCCTCCTGCCAGACCACGCGGTTGGTCCAGGTCATCGCGCCCGCCCTGCCGTTGCCACGCGAGCCTAACCCTTCCCCAGCTTCGCGACGAGGCCGGCGGTGGTGAGCGTCAGCTTCACCTCTCCGGTCGCGGGCACCGGCGCGGTGAGGCGCCAGGTCGCGTGGTCGATGTCGCGGAACAGCACCACGATCCCGATCGCGTTGGTGCCGGGCTTCAGCGGATGCGAGACCGTCACCGTCTGCCCCGGGCTCACCAGCACCTCCTCCGAGCCGAGGTCGTCCGCGCCCAGCGTCGCCTGCTCGCGGTTCATCAGCGCGAACACGTCGGCGCGCGAGAACGTCGCGGTGGAAGCGAGCTGGACGATGCGCACCGCGACCGAGGCGGGGTGCCCGGACGCATCCGGGTTCTGGTCCGCGCCGCCGGTGATGGTGAGCGAGAGCGTGGCCGGCGCCGGCGGTGGCGCAGCGCAGCCCGCGAGCACGGCGAGCGTGCCCAGGCCCAGGTTCCGGACCAGATGGCGTCGTTGCATCAGTTTCTCTTCCTTTCGTCGGCGTCGCGCAGTGCCTCCTCGTAGGCATGGGCAAAGGCCTTGCCGAACACGCTGTCGAAATCGTCGGTGAGGCCCTGGGTCACGGTGGCATGCAGCTTCTCGTAGAGCTCGAAGGCGCGGGCCCGCTTCTGCGCCGGCAGCACGCCGCCGGCCTTCTCTCCCTCGGCGCGCAGCGGCGCGGGATCGAGGCGCGCGACGAGCGAGCGCACCGCCGCCTGCATCGCCGCCGCGGAGGCAAGCTCGTGCAGGCGCATGTCGCGCAGCGCGTCGGCCACCGCCGTGCCGGGCGCCATGTCCACGCGCCTCCCGGTGCCGAGCAGCGCCGCCAGCGCGTCGTCGTCGTTGGCGGAGAATTTCAGCGGGTTGTTGCCGCGCGCGCGGATCATCGTCTGCTCAATGCGGAACTCGCCCTTCACCGCGGCTCGCGCCATCAGCGCCTGGCGCAGCCCCGAGACAAGCTCGCGGAACGCGGTGCCAAGGGCCGCCATCGTCGCGGCCGGATCGGCGACCGCGGCACCCTCCATCCCCGCGCCGCCAAGGAACGCGGCAAGCAGGTCGCTCGTGCCAGCGGCCGGCGCTGCGGCGCGCACCGGGGAGGCCGGCGCGACTGGTGGCGCAGCCGATGGCGGGGGCGCAGGCGTTGGCGTGGGCCTCGCGGCTGCCGGTTCGTCAAACGGCGAGAGGTCGGCGAACGGATCGGCTGGCGTGGCCGGTGGTGGCGTGGCCGGTGGTGGCGTGGCCGGTGGTGGCGCGCCCGGTGGCGCTCCCGCTGCCGGTGGTGCCGCCGGGAAGGGGCTCGCGGCGGGTTTGTCGGTTAGCGGCGGGGCGGCTGGAAGTGGTGCCGCCGGGAAGGGGCTGGCAGGCGGACCGGCTGGCGGTGCGTTTGCCGGCGACGGGGCCGACGCGGGTGCCGCCGCCGGCTTCGGCGCGAAGTCGAGATCCCAGTCGTCGAGATCCGCCGGCAGTGGCGGCGGGGGTGCCGGAGCCGGCGTGCGGAACGCCTCCTCGAAGGCCGGAACGTGGTCGGGGTCGGTCGCCGGGCGAGACGACGTGGCCGGCGTGAGGGGCGAACCGAAATTGTTGCCAAGGCTGATCGGATCCGGTGCCAGCGGTCCCTTGTGCAACGGTTCGGCAGCGAACGGATCATGCGTGCCACGCGGCGGCGCCAGCGGATCGTCGCCGAACGGATCGTGTCCGAAGGGCGAGCCGCCGTAACCCGGCGGCGCGGGCTGTGCCTGGCGCGCGGGCGGCGCTCCCCAGGAAGCCGCCTCCGGCTCCGCCTCGATCAGCACCTCGAACTCGTAGGCGCCGAGGCGAAGCCGGTCGCCGTCGCGCAGGTCGCGCACGCTGCCGCGGCCGATGGGGTCGGCATCGCGGTTGAGGTACGTCCCGTTTGTCGAAACATCGGCGATCTGCCAGCCGCCGTTGCGAAAGGCGATCACGCAGTGCCGCTTGGACAGCACCCGCTCGGGGTCCGCGAGCGGCCACTCGTTCTCCGAGCCGCGGCCGAGCGCGTATTCCCCGCCCGTTACCCGCCGCCGTTCCGGCGAGACCGTCTCGGGGCAGCGCAGGATGGAGAGAACCAGGGCCATGTCGCCAACCTCAACCGATTAGCACGGTGAAGCAACCGAGCACGATCGAGCCGCCATGCGAGGTCAGATCGCCCATGCGCGCCGCCGGCTGGCCGCCAATCAGCACCGTGAACGATCCCAGGGCGATCGTATCCGGCGGGCCCACGCATACGCACGTGTCAGACACGCGCGCGGCCGGCAGCGCCTGGATCAGCACCGTGGGACATCCGGGGGCGAGGATCGGACCGCCGACATGCGGCACGATGCCCGTCACCATCGGGCAGACATGCATGTCCGTGAGCCGGGCGGCGGGCTGGCCCATCAGGGTGCCGCCGTATCCATGCGCCCCGGTCCGCCGGAGGCGATGTCGCGCGCGCTGGCGAGAAACCGCGCAAGGCGCGCCGCCTGGAGCGACGGATCGGTGCGCACCGAGGCGAGGGTGATCGCGCCAGCGAGTGCCAACCCCGCGAGATGCGGCGCGGGTGGCACGGCCGGCTGCCCGAGCGGTGCCATGGAATCCCCGCTCCAGAACGCCGCGACCGCGGCCCAGGCCTCCGGCGTGCCGAAGCGCGCCTGCTCGGCGGCGGCGAAGGCGGCGCGGCGGTTCTCGTCGGATGGCTTGCGCACCCACGCCTCGGCGGCCTCCAGCGCCGCGCGATCGGGCGGGGGAAGATCGGCGGGAATGGTGGCGCGCGCGCACATGCACGCCCACCATACACCCTCGCGCCGTGGCAGCGCATGCGCGACCAGCTTCACCGCGTCCGCCGCCAGCCCACCTGATTCCAGCACCTCCAGCGCGGCCGGCGCGTCGGGGCATTCCGCAATCCGCGCCAGGGCATCGGCGGACAGCTCGCCGCGTTCGCGCACCGGGCCGAGCGGGGTCGCGCGCAGCTTGGCGAGCGCGGTGGACGGGTAGGCGGATTGGGTGCCGGACATCGCGTGCCTCTAGTTGATCATCGTGAGGCCGCCCTTGAGCGTCAGCATGCCGTCGCCCTTCAGGGTGGTCAGCGGAGCCTTCATGTCGAGCATCGCGGTGCCGGCGACCTTCACCATGGTGCCATTGATCGACACGCCGCTGGGATCGATCTTGACCGTGTTGGACCCGACCGTGAGTTCGATGGACTGGACCGCGGTGATCTTCACCGCCCCCGCCTGCGCGTCGATGGTGATGTTGCCGGTATCGACGGTGAGCTTCTCGTTGCCGCTCTGGATCTCCGTGGTGTTGTCGCCAGTGATGGTGGTGCTGCGCTTGCCCTTGACGGTGATCGTTTCGTTGTTCGTCACCGTGAGGCTGCGGTCGTTGTCCACCGTCAGCGTCTGGTCGTGCTTGACGGCGACGGTCTGGTCGTTCTTGACCGTGATGTTCTGGTCGTGATCGATCTTGACGGTGTTATCGTTCTCGACCTCGATCGTGTAGTCCTTCTCCGCATGCAGCAGCACCAGCTCGGAGCCGCTGGTGTCGTCGAAGGAAAGCTCCGAGTAATTGGAGGTGCCGCCCCCCTTGGTGGAGCGGGTGCGCAGCCCGGTCTTGTTCTTCTGGCCGGGCAGCGTGAAGGGCGGTTTCTGGTCGCCGTTGTACAGGCCGCCGAGGATGATGGGCTGGTCGATGTCGCCATCCTCGAAGGCCACGAGCACCTCGCTGCCCTGTCGCGGCAGGCTCTGCCAGCCCCAGCCATTGCCCGCCCAGGGCTGCGCCAGGCGCACCCAGATCATGGTGTCGTTGGTCGCCACGCCCGCATGGTCCCAAAGCATCGCGACCTTGATCCGGCCGAGTTCGTCGGTGGTGATCTCCTCACCGTCCTCGCCAATCACCACGGAGGTGGTCACGCCGAGCATGCGCGGGCGCGGCGTGACCAGGGGCTGGCGCCAGGTGGTGGCAGCGGGAAAGCAGGAGAAGCCGTTGCTGTAGCTCGTCGTCCGCCCGGTGTTGGCGTGCACCTCGTCCACCGCCTCGTGCGTCACGCGGCGGATGACGTAGTCCCCGTCGTCGCCGCTCGGCGTGTCGTGCTTGGCGAGCAGCGTGAACTTGCCGCCGGGGATGAACCCCGGATGCTGGCCGGTACCGGCGAACTGGGTCGCGGTCGCCTCGTGCGCCTCCTGGTGGATCTTGGTGCGGCTGGTGATGACCTCCGGGTCCGTGGACAGCGCGGGCCAGTGGAACGTGTCGCGCTTCTCCTTGCCACTGGTCGAAAGCACCGTCGGCGTGTTCTTCAGCAGCGACGTGTTCGGGTTGACTGGATCGTAGTCGCTGAGCGTGACCTTGCCGACCGCCGTCGCGGCGTTGCGGTGCCAGCCCCCGATGACATCCATCGTGGTCCCACCGCTGACGGCGGCACTGGGATCGGCGATGGCGGTGAACGCGGTGTTGGCGTTGGCGATCACCAGCGTATGCGCGTTGCCGGTGAAGGTGAAGAAATAGTAAAGGCCTTCCTCCTCCATCAGCCGCGTGATGAAGGCGAGGTCCGTCTCGTTGTACTGGCAGATATAGTCGCGCGTGGGCAGCGTGCCGGTGACCTGCGTGCTGACGTCGGTGACGCCGTTTTCCGTCAGCAGGGTCTGGATCACGGTGAGCGCCGTCGTCTTGTAGAACATCCGGCAATCCGCGGTCTGCCCGGCAAAGGCCAGGCGCGGCACCAGGACCGCGCGGTAGCCGTGGGCTCCCTGCCATTTCTCGCCGGCGCGGAACTCCCGCACGATGCCATGGAAATATCGCGGCGAGCCGACCTTCGGCGTCAGCGTCACGCAGGCGGGTTTGTAGAGCATGTCGTCGGGGCTGATCGGCGAGGTGGACGAAACCATCTCGACGTCGAACTCGAACAGCTCGCTGATCCCCTCCGTCGCGCGCAGGCGCACGGGCTGCAGCGTGACCCCCGCGACCGGGGAGGTCATGGTCATCAATGTCCCGTCACCACCAGCCCCGCCAGCCGACATCACGCCTCCTCCTGCGCGGGCAGCATATCGGCACCGCCGCAATGCCGCAAAGCCCGTATCGCACGCACCCGCGCCGTCGCGATTGTTACGAAACGACGCCGCTGGTCAGGCGCAGCGCGCCATCCGGCGTCCACAGCACCAGCGCGCCATCGTCGCCGAGATCCCGGAAATCGCCCTCGCGGGTCTCGCCGGCCATGGTCACCCGCAATTTCGTTCCGGGTTCGGGCCCACGCCGCAGCCAGCCCGCGCGCAGCGCCGCGAAGCCGCCGCTCTCCCACGCCGCGAGCCAGGCGCCGAGCGAGGCGATGAGCACGTCGAGTGCCGCCTCCGGCGCCGGCGCCTGCCCGCCCAGGGTCGCAAGGCTGGTGACGGGGTAGGGCAGGTCCGGCGGCGCGTGCAACAGGTTCACGCCAATGCCGAGCGCCACCCAAGGATCCGAAGCTGTTGCGTCGGCCTCCAGCAGGATGCCGGCGATCTTGGCATCGTTCACCAGCACGTCGTTCGGCCATTTCAGCCGTGCGTGCGGGCCGTCCGGCAGGTGCCGGTCGACGAGGTCCGCGGCCGCGAGCGCCGCGGCGAAGCCGAGTTCCGCCTGCCGGGCGGCAGGGACATCGTAACGCAGCACAAACGAGACATACAGGTTGCCCGGCGGGCTCACCCAGTGGCGTCCGAGCCGGCCGCGCCCCGACGTCTGCTGGCGCGCGCAGATGGTGGTGCCATGCGCCGCCCCCGCGGCCGCGAGCGCCTTCGCGGTGTCGCTGGTGGAGGCGAGCACATCATGCCGGAAGATCTCGAAGACGGGGCTCATGGCCGCGTGCGTAGCATCATTTCCCGGCGAAGTTGCCAACATAAGCGCGACACGGAAGACGCATGTATCGCGGCCCCCGCGGCGGCGACAAGATCCATCTCACCCAATGCGACAACGCAACTGCCGCCACACAGAACGCGCGCGCCAGGACCACAAAAAGATGCAGTAAATCAATACGTTATCATCAAGTTTGTGAGGCGACGCCGGCCGGGGTCACCGGTCGATCCGCTGCACCGCGCGCATCCCACGGCCCGCCGTGCGCCATCATCTTGCCTTACAGGGCCGGCGCGCGCCGCCGCTGTCCGGCGCGCAATTCGGAACAATCAGCACCGAACCCGGCAGGAACGCGTCGGCAGCGCGCATGCGCTTTGCCTCACGGCAACGCGTCTCGGGCTGCGAGACGCCGTCCTGCTGCCTCGCCACGATGCTGTTGCGGAATCGCAGCAGTTCGCGCCGCGGATGACAGGACCGTCTTCGCCGCGGCCCCGTCGCCTCCAGGCGCGAGCTCAGCCCGGCGCAAGCGCCCCGGCATGGTGACATGCGACCTCGCGGCCATCGACGGGGCGCAGCAGCGGGCGCGTCGCGGCGCAGGCCTCGGTCGCGTGCGGGCAGCGCGTGTGATAGGCGCAGCCGCCCGGCGGATCGAGCGGGGAGGGCGGTTCGCCCAGCACCGCCTCGTCCACGCCCGAGTGTCCGGCGCCCGAGTGGCCTGCGCCAGGCGTGGAGGCCAGCAGCGCGCGTGTGTAGGGATGGGCGGGGGCGCGGAAGATCGCCTCGCTCGTGCCGTACTCCATCACACGGCCGAGATACATCACCAGCACGGTGTCGGCGATGTGTCGCACCACGGAAAGGTCGTGGCTGATGAACACGTAGGCCAGGTGGAATTCCGCCTGCAAATCCGCCAGCAGGTTCAGCACTTGTGCGCGAACCGAAACGTCCAGCGCCGAGACCGGCTCGTCCGCCACCACGATGCGCGGATTGAGCATCAGCGCGCGCGCGATGGCGATGCGCTGACGCTGGCCGCCTGAGAACATGTGCGGGTACCGCCGCTCCTGGTCCTGGCGCAGGCCGACGCGGGCCATCATCGCGCGCGCCGCCTCCCGCCGCTCCGCGGTGGCCATGCCGGCGATCACCAGCGGCTCCTCCAGGATGCCGGAGACGGTCATGCGCGGGTTGAGCGAGCCATACGGGTCCTGGAACACCATCTGCACCGCTCGGCGCATCGCGGTATCCGTGGGGTCCGCCCGCTTGCCGTCGATGCGCACCGTGCCGGCGCTCGGCGCCTCCAGCATCGTCAGGATGCGCGCCAGCGTGGACTTGCCGCAGCCGGACTCGCCCACCACCGCGAGCGTGCGGCCCTCGTCCAGCGTGAACGACACGCCCGCGAGCGCGTGCACCTGCGCTGGCTTGCGGAAAGCCCCGCGCCGTACCTCGTAGATCCGCGCGACATCCTCCACCGCGAGCAGCGTCATGACGCAAGCGGCGCGTGGCAGCGCACCTCCCCGTCCACCAGCGCGTGGGATTCCGGCGGCTCCGCGCAGCGATCGAAGGCGAAGCGGCAGCGCGGCGCGAACAGGCATCCCGTCGGCCGGTCCGCCACCCCCGGCACCACGCCCGGGATGGTCGCGAGTCGCGCATGCGCCGGCGCCCGTTCCGGCAGCGCATCGAGCAGCGCCGCGGTGTAGGGATGCGCCGGGGCCGCGAGCAGGGCGGCGGTCGGCCGCTGCTCCATCGCGCGCCCTGCGTACATCACCTGCACCCGCTCCGCGGTGTCCGCCACCACGCCCATGTCGTGCGTGATGAGCACCAGCGCCATGCCCCGCTCGCGCTGCAGCCGGGCCAGCAGGTTGAGGATCTGTTTCTGGATCGTGACGTCCAGCGCCGTGGTCGGCTCGTCGGCGATCAGCAGGCGCGGGTTGCAGGCAATCGCCATCGCGATCATCACGCGCTGGTTCATGCCCCCCGAGAGCAGGTGCGGAAACGCGGAAAGCCGCTGCTCCGGCGCCGGAATCCCTACCTGGCGCAGCAGCTCGATCGTGCGCGCCCGCCGCTCCGCCCGCCCGAGGCCGAGATGTGTGCCCAGTGTCTCGCCGATCTGCCAGCCTACGGTGAAGCAGGGGTTGAGGCTGGTCATCGGTTCCTGGAAGATCATCGCGACGTCGCGGCCCAGAAGCTTGCGCCGTTCGCGCGACTTGATGCGCAGCAGGTCCGTGCCGTCAAAGCGCAGCACGTCCGCCGTCACGCGCCCCGGCGGACGGATCAGGCCGAGGGCGGCCAGCATCGCAACCGATTTGCCGGAGCCGGATTCGCCCACGATCCCCAGAACCTCGCCCGGCTCCACCGTGAGGTCGAGGCCCTCGACAGCGCGCAGCGTGCCCGCACCGGTCGGGAACGTTACGTTGAGGTTACGTATCTCCAGCAGGCTCATCCGCGCTTCAACCTCGGGTCCAGCGCGTCGCGCAGCCCGTCGCCCAGCAGGTTGAAGCCGAGCACGGTAACCAGGATCGCGATGCCGGGGAAGGTGACGACCCACCAGGCGCTTTGCAGAAATTGCAGCGCTTCGGCCAGCATCGTGCCCCATTCCGGCGTCGGCGGCTGCGCGCCGAGGCCAAGAAAGCCCAGCGCCGCGGTGTCGAGGATGGCGCCGGAAAGCCCGAGGCTCGCCTGCACGATGAGCGGTGCCAGGCAGTTCGGCAGCACGGTGATGAACATCAGGCGCCCGCGCCCGGCACCGGCCATGCGCGAGGCGGCGACATAGTCGCGCCCCAGCTCCGCCAGCACCGCAGCGCGCGTCAGCCGCACGAAACCGGGCAACTGCACGATCGCCACCGCGAAGGTCGCGTTGACCAGGCCGGGGCCCAGGATGGCCACGATCGCGATCGCGAGCAGCAGCGTCGGCAGCGCAAGCATCATGTCCATCAGGCGCATGATCAGCGCATCCGCGACCCCGCCCGCGAACCCGGCGACGAGCCCCAGCAGCGTGCCGACCACGGATGCCTGCACCACGACCGCGACCCCAATGGAGAGCGAGAGTCGCGCGCCGTACAGCAGCCGCGACAGCACGTCCCGCCCCACATCGTCGGTGCCCAGCGGGAACATCCAGTCCGGCGCGTGCAGGACATAGGAGCGCGCCTGGTTGTCCGGCCCGTGCGGCGCCAGCAGCGGCGCGAGCGCCGCGGCCAGCACCAACGCGCCCACGATGACCAGGCCGATCATGAAGCTGCGGTTGGCCATCAGCTGCCGGCGAAGCGCCGCGAACGGCGTCACCACGCCCACCGCCTCGCTCATCCCGCCACCCGCATCAGCCCTACCGTCACCGACGATGCCGGATACGCGGATTGGCGACGCCCACCAGGATATCGACGGCGAGATTCACCAGGATGATGACGGTCGCGACCAGCAGGATGCCGCCCTGCAGCACCGGGTAGTCGCGGCGCTGGATACCGTGGATCAGCCAGCTGCCCACGCCCGGCCAGGCGAAGATCGTCTCCGTCAGCACCGCGCCGCCGAACAGCCCGCTCACCTGCAGGCCGATCACGGTGATTACCGGGATCAGCGCGTTGCGCATCGCGTGCAGCCCGATCACCCGCAGTGGCGAGACACCCTTGGCGCGCGCCGTGCGCACATAGTCCTCGCCCAGCACCTCGAGCATCGCCGAGCGGGTCATGCGAGCGACGACAGCAAGCGGGATCGTGCCGAGGGCCACCATCGGCAGCACGAGATGTTGCAGGGCCGAAAGGAACGCCCCCTTGTCGCCCGAGAGCAGGGAGTCGATCAGCATGAAGCCGGTGACGTGCGGCACGTCGTAGACGATGTCGATCCGCCCGCTCACCGGCATCACGCCGAGGACGACCGAGAACAACAGGATGAGCAGGATCGCCCACCAGAAGATCGGCATCGAATAGCCGGTCAGCGCCACTCCCATCACGCTGTAGTCCAGGGAGGTGCCGCGGTGCAGCGCCGCCACGGTGCCGGCCGGGATGCCGACCACGATCGCGAGCAGCATCGCCGAGAGCGCGAGCTCCACGGTTGCCGGGAAATAGGTCAGGAACTCGCCGAACACGGAATCGTGGGTCGCGAGCGACTGGCCGAGATTCCCGTGCGCGACGTGCCACAGATACAGCAGGTACTGCGTGATGAGCGGCTTATCGAGCCCGAGGCTTGCACGCATCGTCGCCAGCGTTGCCGGGTCCACCGGCTTGTCGCCGAACATCAGCTCCACCGGGTCGCCCGGGATCAGGTGCACCAGCGCGAAGGCGAAGATGGTGATGCCGAAGAAGGTGACGGCGACGAGGCCGAGGCGGCGAAGGATGAAGCTGAGCACGCGGCGGGCGGTTCAGCCGGCGACAAGGAAGGCGCGGTAGATCTCCACCATGTCCTCGACCGCGACGTCGAAAAGCTGTCGCCCATGCTCCGGCGTCGAGAGCGACGGGTCAGACCCGATGCGCCCGTCCGGGAAGCGGCGGCGGTAATCGGCGCTGTCGTAGAAGCCGTCGCTCCTCGGCGCCACTTTCGGCGACATCTGCGCCTGCTTGATCGCCTCTGGATGATAGGCCTGGGAGAGCGAGACCTCAGCCGCCGTGGCGTGGTTGCCGTTGGCATCGCCGTACAGCTTGTCCGCCAGCGCCTTGCAGCGCGGCCCGCCGGACCAGAACACCATCCTGCAGCGCAGCCGCGAGGCCGTGCCGGTGAGCGAGGCGGCGCTGTAGATCTCGTCGAAAGCGGCGGTGACGGTGGCGACGTTGCCGCCATGGCCGTTGATGAACAGGAACCGTTCGAAGCCGTGCCGCGCCAGCGAGGTCACCACGTCGCCCACCAGCGCGATCATCGTCGAGGGTCGCAGCGTGATCGAGCCGGCGAAGCCCAGGTGGTGCTGCGACATGCCGATGGTGAGCGTGGGCGCCACCAGCGCGCCGATCTTGTCACCCACGCCCTTCGCCACGTACTCCGCGTCCAGGTGGTCGGTGCCGATCAGCCCGTTGGGCCCGTGCTGCTCGGTCGAGCCCACCGGGATGATCACGCCCTTCGAGGCGCGCAGGTACTCCTCGACCTCCTGCCAGGTCGACAGCGCCAGCTGCATCGCGCGCCCCTACTTGCCGACGGAGACGCCGCCGAAGGGCTGGCCGCCGAAGAAGTGCAGCTTGAACCCATGCACATCCTTGCGCATAGGCACATAGGCCGCGACGTCGGCGAAGCGCATCAGCGGCGCGTCGTCGTACACTGCCTGGTCGGCCTCCTGGTAGAGCTTCGCGCGCTCCGCCTGGTCGGTCACCAGGTTCGCTTTCTGCACCGCGTCCGTGTAGGTCTTGTTGCACCAATGGCTGGCATTGCCCGGTGCGCCGCAGACGAAGCCAAGCAGGATCTCGCTCGGGTCCGGGTAGTCCCACGTGCCGCCGAGCATCACGATGTCCGTGTCGGGCCCGCGCGCGCGCTTCAGGTACTCGCCCCACTCATAGGTGACGATCTTCGCCTTCACGCCAATCTTGGCCCAGTCCGCCTGCACCATCTCCGAGGCCCGGCGCCCGTCCGGCATGTAGGCGCGCACCACGGGGATCGCCCAGAGGTTGATCGAGAACCCGTTGGGGTAGCCCGCTTCCGCCAGCAGCTTCTTCGCCTCCGCGGGATCGTACGGGTAGGGCTTCAGCGAGCCGTTGTAGCCCCAGAGCGAGCTCGGTACGAGCGAGGGGTCCGTGGTGCCCGCGCCCTGGAACACCGTCTTGGTCAGCGCGTCGTGATCGACGGCCATGATCAGCGCCTGCCGCACCTTCACGTTGTCGAGCGGCTTCTTGTTCACGTTGAAGCGCAGGTAGTTGGTGCCGGCGATGTTCGCGGACGCGACCTTGAGGTTCGGGTTGGCACGCATTGCCTTCAGGTCCGCGGGGTTCGGGTAGCGCATCAGCTGGCACTCGTTCGTGCGCAGCTTCGCATACCGCACCGAGGCGTCCGGCGTGATCGCGAAGATCAGGCTGTCCACCTTCGCCACCCGGTCCGGCTGCGCCGTGTTGCCCCAGAAGTCCTTGAACTTCGCGAACCGGATGACCGCATCCTTCTGGTACTGCACGAGCTCGAACGGCCCGGTGCCGATCGGGTCCTGGTCCAGCAGCTCGGGCTTGCCCATCTTGAGCAACTTCGCCGCGTATTCCGCGGAGACAATGGTGAAGGGCTGCACCGAGAGCGAGGGCAGCAGCGGCGCCAGCGGCGACTTCAGGGTCATCACCACGGTGTAATCGTCGTCCTTGGTGATCGACTGCAGGTATGGCGCGATCAGGTCGAGGAACATCGGGAAGTTCCCGTTCGCGCTTTTGTAGAACGGGTTGTTCTTGTCCATCATGCGCTCGAAGCTGAACACCACGTCGTCGGCGTTCATGTCGCGCGTCGGCGTGAACTCCTTGTTCGACTGCCACTTCACGCCGTGGCGCAGATGGAAGGTGTATTTCAGCCCGTCGGGCGAGATCGACCAGGACTCAGCGAGCCCGGGCACGATGTCCGATCCGCCGATCTTCATCTCCACCAGGCGGTCGCCGATCTGCTCGGACACATCGAAGCTGGTGTTCGCGGTGCTGAGCTGGGCGTTCAGGAAGTCCGGGCTCGCCTCGGAGCAGACCACGAGGCTGCTCGCCTGGGCGGTGCCGAGACATACCGACAAGAGGAGCCCTGCTCCCGCGAGTAGGAATGAGCGCATGACGAAATCCCCCTCTTCCTCATCACGCATTTTACAAGCTTGTCAGCCGCGTTGGCTGCGGTCAACCCCGAAACGGACCGAAACGTTCCCGCGCGGCGAAGCGCGATGGACGCGCTCGCCGGCGCACGGCAGTATTCGCCCGGGCCGCGCGCCAGAAAATGGCCCGATATCAGGTGGCCACGATGCCCACGATGCTGGCGGCACGGAGCGCGTCCAATTCCTCCGCCCCGATGCCCAGGAGGGCACCAAGAACCTCCGCGGTATCGGCGCCGATCTCCGGGCCCACATGGACGATGCGGCCCGGGCTCTCGGACAGCTTCGGGACAACGCCCGTCAGCGTCAGGGGCCCAAGCGCCGGATGAGGCAGCGCGGCGAGCATGTCGCGCGCGCGGTAATGCGGGTCCGCGAAGATGTCGGCGATGGTGTAGACGAGCGAGACAGGAACGCCCGCGGCATCGAGCTGTCGCTGGATGTCGTGGCTGTCGCGCTCACGTGCCCAGCCTGCCACTTCCGCGTCAATCGCGTCGATATTCCTGGCCCGCGCCCGCACCGTCGCGAAGCGCGGATCATCCGCCAGGTGCGGCGCCGCCATTGCCTCGGCAAGCCTGCCGAACACCTTGTCGTTGTTCGCGGTGATGAGCACGTAGCTGCCATCGCGCGTGGCATAGAGATTGTTGGGCGCCGTGCTCTGCAACCGCGAGCCGGTCCGCGTCGGCACGACCTTGAGGCGATCGTAGGCGGGCACGATCGACTCCATCATGCTGAACGCGGACTCGTAGAGCGCGGCATCGATGACCTGGCCAATGCCGGTCCTGGTCCGGCGCAACAACGCGAGTGCCGCGCCATAGGCGGCATAGACGGCCGTCAGGTAATCGGTGGTGGCCAGACCAACGCGGGCGGGCGGCCGATCGGGATCGCCCGTCAGGTGGCGCACGCCACCCATCGCCTCGCAAATCGCGCCATAGCCCGCCTTGCCGCGATACGGGCCCGTCTGGCCGTAGCCGCTGATGCGCACCATTACCAGCCCGGGGTTCGTCTGCCGCAGGCTGGCGTAATCGAGCCCGAGGCGTTCCAGCGTGCCGGGGCGGAAATTTTCCACGAGCACGTCGCATTTGTCGGCAAGGGCGCGCACCAGCTCGGCGCCCCGCGGCGTCTTGATGTCGATCGCAACCGACTTTTTGTTGCGCAGGATCGAGGCGGCATAAAGCGATATCCCGCCGTCATGATAGCCGAGATTGCGGACGGAATCGCCTTCCAGCGGTTCGACCTTGATCACCTCGGCGCCGAAATCGGCCATCAGCCGCGCGCAGGCGGGACCGGCGATGGTGCTGCAAAGCTCGAGAACACGGAACCCGGTGAGCGGTCCCTCGGCTGCCGATGGCGCGCTCATGAACTCCTCCGTTTCAATCGCGCGGCACGCATGCCCAGTCCGACCTGCAGCAGGACGAGCAGCAGCGCCGCCGCGATGAAACCGGCGCTGATCGGCCGTTCGACGAAAACCGCCAGGCTGCCGCGCGAGAGCAGCAGGGTGCGGCGAAAGTTCTCCTCCAGCAACGGTCCCAGGACGTAGCCGAGGAGAATCACCGCGATCGGAAAATCGAATGCCTGCAGCAACAGGCCGCCAAGCCCGAAGAACAGCACCTCCCACACCTCGAAGAGGTCGTTGCTGGTGCTGTAGACCCCGACGGCGACGAAAAACAGCCCGCAAGGATACATGAAATGGTACGGAATCCGCAGCAGGCGCACCCACACGCCAATCAGCGGAACGTTGAGAACGACCAGGAGGAAATTACCGACCCAGAAGCTCGCGACGAGCCCCCAGAAGAGATCGGCGTGCTCGGAGATGAGTTGCGGGCCCGGCGTGATGCCCTGGATCAGCAGGGCACCAAGAATCAAGGCCATCACAGCATCGCCGGGAATGCCCAGCGTCATGGTCGGGATGAAGTCGACCTGCGTCTTCGAATGCGAGGCGGCCTCAGGGGCGGCGACGCCCTCGAGCGCGCCCCTGCCAAAGCGCGCCGGCGTGCGGGACAGCCGGCGTTCTACCGCGTAGGCGACGAAGGTCGAAATCGTCGGCCCGGTCCCAGGCATCGCGCCAAAGAACGTGCCCACCAGCGTCCCACGCAGGATCGGCATGGCGGAAAGCCGGATATCGGCCCAACTCGGGCGCATGTCGCGTAGCCGCACCCGCGCGGTCGGTGCGGCGAGGGGGGGCTGGTTGGCACCGCGCATGAACTCCGCCACACCAAAGAGCCCGAGCGCGAGGGCCGCGAGATCGACGCGGTCCTGCAACTGCGGCAGCCCGAACGTGAAGCGTTCCACTCCCGTATTGAGATCGGTCCCCACGGAGCCGAGCAGCAGGCCCAGCACCGTCATGGCCATGCCCTTGAGCGGCGATCCGCGCGCCATAGTGCCGCCGGCGACGAGGCCAAGCAGCATGATCGAAAAAATCTCGGGCGCCTGGAACCGGAAGGCGATCCGCACCAGGAGCGGGGAGGCGAAGATCATCACCAGGATGCCGAAGGACGCGGCAAAGAGCGACGCGATCATCGTGATGCCCAGCGCCACGCCCCCGCGCCCCTGGCGGGTCATGGGATATCCGTCGAGGCACGTGATCGCATGCGGCGGGTGCGACGGCATGTTGAGCAGGATCGCCCCGATCGCGCCGCCATACTGGGACCCGTAGAAGATCCCCGCGAGCATCAGGATGGCCGGCACGGCATGCATGGTGAAGGTGAGCGGCAACAGGATGGACATCGCCGGCAACGCGCCCATGCCTGGCAGCACGCCAATCAGGTTGCCCAGGAGAACGCCGACGAAGGACCAGAGCAGGTTGGCGGGCTCCAGCGCGACACCAAAGCCGCCATAAAGGTCGGACAGGGCCTGCAACACGCCTGTCAGCCCCAGGCGAAGAGCGGGAACTGAAGCTGCAGGGCCCAGCGGAAGATCACGATGGCCACGACGGCCATCGCCAGCGCGAGCGCGAGCGCCGATCGCACATTATGCCGCTGGTCGCCAAGCGCC
Organism: uncultured Pseudomonadota bacterium; assembly: GCA_963764465.1. Lineage (GTDB taxonomy): Bacteria > Pseudomonadota > Alphaproteobacteria > Acetobacterales > Acetobacteraceae > JAJXXT01. The sequence continues at coordinate 180,989 of CAVXSO010000004.1, forward strand.
GTGACGGCGACCAGGGCCAGGGTCGCCGGCACCAGCCCGCCATACCGGCCGAGTATCGCGAAGGTGGATAGGCCAATCACGATGAAGAGCGGTCCGCGCCAATGGAACGAGTATTCCTCGGCCTCCCTTTCCCTGGCGGAAGCCGTGACGACCAGTCCCGCGCCCAGCAGCACCATGACCCCACCGAGGAGCACGGGATAAAGCCCCGGCCCCATGCGCCCAAGTGTGCCGATCCGGTAGCGGCCGCCGCCGAGCATCGCGCCCGCTCCGATGGCCATGATCAATATCCCGCCGATCCGGTCGCGCATGCCCGGCTTGCCAGACGACACGCGGGCTATTCGATCGAGATGTGATGCTGGCGTATCAGGTTCCCCCATTTTGTCATTTCCTGCCCGATGAACTCGCCGAACGCCGCGGGCGTGCTTCCGATCGGCGTCTCGTCGTTGGATCGCAGGCGTGCCTGGACATCCGGCGCCTTCAGGAGATCGACGACACCGGAGTGGATCTTCTCGATGACAGTTGCCGGCGTACCGGCCGGCACCATGAGCCCGAACCAGGATTCCGCAGTGTATCCCTTGAGCCCTGCTTCCTCCATCGTCGGGAGATCGGGCAATACCGCGGAGCGCCGCGGCGACGTGACCGCGAGGGCACGGACCCGCTTGGCAGCGATCTGCGCCTTCGCGGTCGGCGTGTCGATGAAGGCAACCTGCACCTCGTCGCCGAGCAAGGCCGTCATCAGCGGCGCGGCACCATCATAGGGAATATGCTGCATCTGGATCTTCGCCGCGTCATCGAACAACTCGGCTGCAAGGCGCAACGAGGAACTCGGCCCGCTCGAGCCGTAGTTGAGCTTTCCGGGATGCTGCCTGCCATAGGCAATAAGGTCCGAAACGGAATGAACGGGCAGTGACGGATTGACGACAAGGGTCAGGCTGGAGGACGCAACCTCGGTAACCGGCACGAGATCCTTCTTGGGATCGTATGGCAGTTTCTTGAAGAGAAACGGGTTGACCGCATAGACGTTGGTCGTCATCAGCAGCGTGTATCCATCCGGCGCCGCCTTCGCCGCGAGGCCGGTGCCGAGAACCTGGCCGGCACCAGGCCGGTTCTCGACGATCACCGATTGCCCCCAGGCAGCATTGAGCTTCTGCGCGACAATGCGCGCGAGAAGATCGGTGGGGCCACCCGCGGCCAGCGCCACGATGATGGTGACGGGGCGCGAGGGGTAGGTGTCCGCCATGGCGCGGCGGGCTCCCGTCACCGCCAGGGCGGCGCCGCCGGCCAACATCCGGCGGCGTTTGATGTCGTGCTTTTCAGACGTCATGCTCGGCTTCCTCCGGTTCTTGCTTTTCACAGTCGGATTCCCAGCCGGGCCTTGGGGCCAAGCTGCGTGCGCAGGCGTCCCTGCATCGCCTCCACGAAGCGACAGAGATACGGCCGTGTGTCGCGTGGATCGATCATGTCCTCGAGCGCGAAGGCCTCGGCCATGCGAAACGGCGAGCTGAGGTAGCGCGCCTCCTCCTCGATCTCCCGCTGCCGCGCCTCGGGGTCTGCCGCCGCCTCGATCTCGCGCCGGAATGCCGCCGTCACGCCGCCCTCGATCGGGACCGACCCGATTTCCGCGGACGGCCAGGCAATCTTGAAATCCAGCCCCATGTTGTCGCGCGATGCCATGCCGCCGAGGCCGAAGCAGCGCCGTATCACAACGCTGATCATCGGCACCGTCGCCTGCATCCGCGCCTGCAGGCAGCGCATGCCTTCGCGCAGCATCCCGTCCTGCTCCGCGGCAGGGCCGATGGCGAAGCCCGGCACGTCGACCAGGAAGACGATCGGTATGTGAAACGTATCGCAGAGGTCGATGATCCGTGCCTGCTTGCGTGCCGCGCGCGCGTCGAGCGTACCGCCCTTCACCATCGGCGCGTTGGCGATGATGCCGACGACATAACCATGCATCCGTGCCAGACCCGTCACCAGTGAGCGCCCATAGGTCGGCTGGATCTCGAAGAAGGAGTTCGCATCGACCACCATGCGGACCAGCTTCTTCATGTCGTAGGCCTGCCGCCGGTTGCGTGGCACGATGGATAGCAGCGCCTCATCACGCCGCTCTGGTGGATCGCCGGTCACCACGCGCGCGGGCAACTCCCATACGTTCTGCGGCATATAGCCGAGAAAGCGGCGAAGCGTCGCGAGACAGGCCTGCTCGGTGTCCTCGGCGTTGTCGATGCAGCCCGCGGTATCCACCGCGATCTTCGCCCCACCGAGCTCCTCCTTCGTGATCGTGACGCCCAGCGCGCGCTTCACCACCGGCGGGCCGGACGAAAAGATCTGGCTCGTGCCGCGGACCATCACGGAGAAATGCGACATCACCGCGCGCCCGGCCGGCCCGCCAGCGGATGTGCCGAGAACGGCGCTCACCACCGGCACCGTTCCCAGCAACTCCGCGAAGTGCGGCGAGGAGTTCGATCCTGGATAAAGCGCGAAGCCGCGGCTGCGCACGCTCGAGACACTGCCGCCGGTGCCGTGGTAGAGGTTCACCAGAGGAATCCGATATTCGTAGGCAAGATCACCGGAAAAGCCGTTCTGCCCACCTTTGGGCCGATAGCCTCCGCTCGCGCCACCACGCACCGAATAATCGTCGCCACCGACCGCGACCGGGCGCCCGTCGATGCTCGCAAGGCCCATCGCATAGGTGGCGGGAATGACACCCCGGAGCTCGCCGTCCCGATGGATGGGGCTGCCGGCCAGCTGGCCGATTTCCTGGAAGGATTCGGGATCGACGAGAGTGTCGATACGATCTCGTACCGTAGTCCAACCCTGCGCGCGATAACGGTCGACCGCGTCCGCGTCCACCCGGTCGCGGGTCCAGGCGCGACGTCGGGCAATCTCGTCAACCTCGGGCTTCCAACTCATCGGTCGTTCCCTCCCACGACGTCGTGCACGAGTTCCCAGCGCCGCACTGTCCTCTGCTCGATCGGGCGAAGCGTGAGCCGGTCGATCAGCAGCCAGCAGATGCCGATGGTGAGCATGCCGACGACGATGCGTGCGGACTGGAAATACTGCTCCGCGTTGAAGATCGCGTAACCGATGCCATCGGTGCCGGCGATCATCTCGCCGCCGATCAGCGCGCGAAACCCGAAGGCGATCCCGAGGCGAAGGCCGGTCATGAGATCCGGCAGCGTGGCCGGAAAGATGACGTGGCGGAGAATGGCGGCGCGGTTTGCCCCGAGCGTCTGCGTGGCCTCGATCAACACCGGTTGCACCTGGCCGATCGAGGCCAACACGTTCTGCAGGACGGGGAAGAAGACGGACATCGCGACGATGAACGTCACAGCTCCCTGGCCGAGGCCGAACCAGAGAATGGCAAAGGGAATCCAGGCGAGGCCCGGTATCGCCTGGATGAGATTAACCAGCGGATCGAAGAAGTCGCGGCTCGCGCGGCTGAGGCCCATCAGGTAGCTCAGCGGTAAAGCGCAGCCCGTGCCGGCCAGCAGACCCCATCCAAGGCTGCGCAGGCTGACGGCGAGATTGGTGAGCAGGACACCCGATGCGAGATCGGCAGCGAACGCGCGGCCGACATCGAGCGGCGACGGAAACAACACCTTCGGCCAGATCTGCAGCGCCGAGAGCGTCTGCCACAGCACGATCAGGCTCGCATAGGGAACGACCTCGCGCCACAGCAAGCGGCCAAGCCGCCGCCCCGCGCTCATGCCGCCTCCTCCTCCGTCTCGCTGCCGTGCCCAAGGCGCACGGTCAGGGCATCGCGGACCTCGAGGAAGCGCGCGTTGTTCGCGATCTCGTTCCAGCGCCTTGGCCGCGCGATGTCGACATGCAGGTCCGCGAGGATGCGGCCAGGCCGCCCGGACATCGCCACCACGCGGTCGGAGAGAAAGACTGCCTCGTCCACCGAATGGGTGACAAAGAGAACGGTGATGCGCTCCTTCGCCAGGATGTCGCCGATTTCCTCCTGCAGCCGCCGGCGGGTCAGCGCGTCGATGGCGGCGAAGGGTTCGTCCATCAGCAGCAGCGCGGGGTGATTGGCGAGCGCCCGCGCCACCGCCGCGCGCTGGCGCATCCCACCCGAAAGCTGATGCGGGTATTTGGCCTCGAAACCCGAGAGGCCGACGAAGTCGATATAGGACTGCGCGATCCGCAGACGTTCCGCCTTGGCAACGCCCCTGAGCTGCGGACCGAACGCGACATTGGCGATGGTCGTCTTCCACGGGAGCAGTGCATATTCCTGGAACACCATGCCGCGATCGGCACCCGGTCCGGTGATGGGCCGGCCCTCGATGCGCACGTCGCCCGTGCTTGGCCGGTCCAGGCCCGCAACGATGCGCAGGAATGTGGACTTGCCGCACCCGGACGGGCCGACGATGGAGACGAATTCGTGGCGCGCGATATCGAGGGAAAGTCCGGCGAGCGCCGTGACATCGCTTCCCGTGCGGTCGGCGTAGATCCTGCCAACGCCGTGGGCCGAGAGGAGAGGTTCCGGCGCGCCCTCGGTCACGGCGACAGGTCGGGTCGGCGTTGGCGCAACTCGGCGGTCGCCTTCAGGGCGGGTGCCATCAACGCGTCTATATCGACGGGCTTCGGAACGAACTTGTGCTCGGCGAGGTAGACCGATGTCTGGCGCAGCGACCTCATCGTGAATGGATCGATGCCGGGCGTGAATTCCAGCACCGTCGAGGAACGCTCGATGATGCCGGGATCGGCACCGAGGAATGGTGCGATGAGCTTCGCCGCGCGCGCCAGGTCCTCGCGAATGAATTTCTGCGCCTCGGCGAGGCCAATCAACGCCGGGACGATCCGGTCCGGATGCGCGCTGGCCCAGGCATCCGCGATCAGGAAAAACCCGCCGCCCTGCACATATTTCCCGAAACGCGTGAGCAGGATGCCGTTCGCGCCGAGTTTCTCCTGGGTTGCCGTCAGGAAGGGTTCCAGCCCCGCCATGGCGTCGACGGCCCCGGAGAGAAGCATCTGCCCCATGTTGCCGAAGGTCGCGTTGACGCGCCGGACATCGGCGTCCGTCATGCCATGGGCGGCGAGCACATCGCTCAGTCCCTGCGCGGACGCCGTCCCGACGACGATGGCAATTCGCTTGCCCTTGAGGTCGGCGACGGTCCGGATACCGCTCGAGCGCCGCGCCAGAAGCCCGAGCGAGTCACCGCCCTTCGCATACATGGCGTAGGGCTTGAACGCGAGCCCGGCGCTTGCGGCCGTGATGGTGGACTCGATGCCGCCGGCGGACCAGTCGACCTGTCCCGCGGCGAGCGCCTGGTTCGCCTGGATGCCGCTCGCCAGCTTGTGGACCTCGACGTCGAATCCGGCCTTCGCAAACATGCCCTGCGTCACGGCGAGCTCCAGCGCCATCTGCGAGGAGACGGTGACGATGCCAAGCCGCACCTTCAGCTTACCCGGCGCGGCGCGGGCGATCGCCGGCCAGGCGGCGGCCGTTGCCGCCAACAGCGCGCGCCGCCCGATCATTGCAGATACTCGGGATGCGCGCGGCGCAACGCATCGTCCATTTTCAGCGCAGGCGCCAGGACCACCTTCGCCGTGACGATGTGCGGGATATGCCCTTCCTTCAGCAGGTACCTGGCCGTGGCGTCGAAGGAGCTTGCCGTGAAGCTGTCGATTGTCGGCTCGAAGGTGAGGTAGCGGAACGTTGCCTTCACGATGGCGGGATCGGCCTTGATGAAGGCGGCCTCGATCGCCGCGGCTTCCTCCGGGTTGTGGCGCACGAACTGCTCCGCCTCCCAGAGTGCCGCGATCGCCGGCTCCACCATGGTGGGATGCGCCGCCGCCCATTCATTGCTGATGTAGAACAGGCCGCCACCCTGCACGTACTGGCCGAGGCGGGCCAGCATCACACCCTGGCTGCCCATCTTCATCTGCGTCAGCGTGAGATAAGGCTCGATGCCGACCATCGCGTCCACCGAGCCGCCAATCAGCATCTGACCCATCGTCGTGAAGGTGGCATTGACGCGCTGGATGCTGCCCGGCGGAACCTTGTTCGCCGCGAGCAAATCCTCGAATCCCTGAACCGGCGCCGTCCCCGGGGTGAGCGCCACCTTGTGTCCCTTGAGGTCCGCGACCGTCTTGATGCCCGCGCCCTGGCGCGCCAGCACGCCGTAGGAATCGCCGCCCTTGGCGTACATGGCATAGGGCTTGAACGGCAATCCGTTCGCTGCCGCAACGATAGTCGGCTCGATGCCGCCGGCGGACCAGTCCACCTGACCCGAGGCGATCGCCTGCGTACCCTGCACGCCGCCCACCAGTGGCCGCATCTCGACATTGAAGCCGTGGCTGGCAAAGAAGCCCTTTTTGACGCCGACGACGATCGCCGACTGCGCGGCTCCGCTCAGCACGCCCAGGCGCACGGTGAGTGGGGGCTGTGCTTGGGCCGCCATTCCCGGTAGGATTCCAGCCAGGGCCGCCAGTACCAACAGTGCTCGCCGCATCGCCTTTCCCCCTTTTCGTTGGGCACGCCGCCGGTCAGTGCCGCCGGAACGTGCCAGTGATCGTCTTGTCGCCTCGCTGATTGCTCACCCAGATCTCGTAGCCGCCGTCGGCCAGGCGCCTGCCCCCAGCCTGCACGGTATCACCGATCCAGACCGGCGCCGCGAACCGCACATCGAGCGTGGCGCCAGCCAGCGCCGCTGCCCCCAGGCTCAGCTCGAGCGAGCGCCAGATAAGGGCCAGGCTCAGCGTCCCGTGCGCGATCGGGCGCCCCATCGGCGTGGTGGCGGCGAATTCCGCGTCGGTATGGATCGGGTTGAAATCCTCCGTCAGCTCGCCGTACGCGCGAACGAGACCGGCCGTCACGTCCTGTGCCACTGGGATCAACGTGTCGCTCATCTACCGCGCCACGATGGAGGTGAAGCGACCGCGGAACAGCGCGGCGCCGCCGGCATCGCGACCCTCGAAGCCAAGCTCGACGAATTTCCGCTCGCGCCTGATCGTCTTGTCGAGGCAAGTGAAGCGCATCGCCACCGTCTGCCCGCGCGCGGGCAGACGGACGATGTCGAAGCCGAGCCCCGCGTGAATGTTGCCCGGCGGACGTGGCGAAATCAGGTCGCCGTAGGCGCGCATGGTGATCACCGAGAGCAGCCCCGCCGGGATCGCGTCGCCCGGGCCCCGCGCGCCGGGGAACACGCCGTCCCATTGCGCCAGAAGCTCAGGCCCCAGCGCGACCTCGTACGGCCCGAAGGTCTCGCCCACGCGATAGCGCTCGAACGTGTACATCAGGCGGGCCTCGCTTGCGGCAGGTATTGCGCCGGCTCGCCACGGCGCTCGAACACGACGCCCACGCGCATGCCGATCTCGACGGCGTCGGGCGCGCAGCCGGTCACGTTCATCATCATGCGGATGCCATCCGCGAACTCGATCAGCGCAAGCACATAGGGCACGGCGTCCGCGAAGTCGCGGCTCGGCGCGCGGTGTACCACGGTGAAGCTGTGGACGGCGCCTTCACGCGCGATTTCCCGTTGAGCCAGCCGCGGTGAGTGGCACTTGATGCAGACAGCGCGCGGCGGAAACTGGTGGTTCCCGCAATCCTCGCAGCCTTGCGCGCTCAGCCGTCCCTCGGCGCACGCGGCCCAGAAGCCCTTCGTCTCGGCGGTCGGGTGTGGCGCCGGTTTCATGCTGCGCGCGCCAGCACCAGGGAGGCATGCGCCGAAAGCACGCCGCCATCGCCATGCACGAACGCGGTCTCGGCAGCGGGCACCTGGCGCGGCCCCGCCTCGTGCCGCAGTTGCCGCACCGCCTCCACCACGTGGAACATGCCGCCTGCGGCACCCGAGTGGCCGAAGGACAGCAGGCCGCCATGGGTGTTGCACGGTAGCGTTCCACCGAGATCGAGCGCGCCGGCGAGTGCCGCCGGTCCCGCCTCCCCGCGCGCGAAGAACCCGATCGATTCCAGTTCCACGACCAGGGTGATGGTGAAGCTGTCGTAAATCTCCGCGACGTCGATATCCGCGGCCGTCATGCCCGCCCTGGCGAAGGCGCGCCGCGCCGCCTGCTTGCAGCCGAACTCCACCAGCGACGGTGCCGCCACCAGGTGCTCGTGCGTATGGCCCTGGCCGTAGCCGAGGATCGCGGCGCCGCCGCGGGGCAGGTCGCGCCGCGCGGCACCATCGCTCACCACCACCGCCGCGCCGCCGTCGGAGATCAGACAGCAATCGAGCAGCCGCAGCGGCGAGGCGATGACGCGCGAACGCATCACGTCGTCGATGGTGATCGCGGTGCGCATATGCGCGTCCGGATGGCGTGCCGCGTGCCGCCGGTGCGTGACGGCGACAGCGGAAAGCTGCTCCTGCGTCACCCCGTATTCCTGCATGTAGCGCCGCGCGACGAGCGCGTAGGCGGCGGGGATGGATATCCCGTAGGGCTGCTCGAACTGGTCGTGCCCGAAGGCCGCGAGCGCCGCCACCGCGCCGTCGCGCGACATGCCGCTCAGCCGGTTGTCGCCGGTCACGGCGAGGACGTGGCGGCAGGTGCCGGTCGCGACCAGCATCGCCGCCTGCATCACCAGCGTCGCCGCGGTGGCGCCGCCAAGCTGCAGCGAGGCCGTGAAGGACGGTTCGATACCGAGATGTTCCGCCACCGCGGAACTCAGCATCGGGTGCGGTGAGACCATGGAGTAGGCGCAGAGCAGCCCGTCGACATCGCCAAGCGTGAGCCCGGCATCGGCGACGGCACCACGCGCCGCCTCGGCATGCAGGCTCATGCAGGAGCTTTCCGGCAGGCTGCCTACCCTGGTCACGTGCACGCCGCTGATCACCGGCGCGCTCACGCGGGCAGCACGCGGCGCAGCGACGGGCCGATATCGTCGAGCGCGCGGCACACATGCGCACCGGCCCGCGCCAGCAGCGCGCGCTTGGCGGAGGCGGAGTCATCGGCGCCCCCGATGACCGCCGCGGTGTGGCCGAATGTCGCGCCCGGCGGATACGCCTCCTGGAACTGCCCTACGATCAGCGCGAGCACCGGCTTGCGGATGCGCCCCTCGCCAATCAGGGCCGCGAGTTCCTGTTCGTTGCGCGTGCCCGGCTCGCCGAAGACGATCATCGCGTCGGTCTCCGGGTCGTCCTCGAACAGCAGTGCATAGTCGGCCATGCGCATGCCGGTCATCGCGTCGCCGCCCATCGAGACGCAGGTCGAGACCCCGAGGCCGGCCTCCTTCACCGCGAGCGCCAGCTCCGCCGACATGCCGCCGGAGCGCGAGCAGATACCGATCCGTCCCGGCACATAGATCTCGGACGGATCGCTGCCGCCGATGCCGCCGATGCGCGACCGGCCCGGCGAGATGACGCCGTTGGTGTTGCACCCGATCAGCCGCGCGCCGGCGGCGCGGCAGGCGGCGACGATGTAGGCCACGTCATGCAGCGGCACGTATTCCGCCGTCACCAGGATCTGGCGCAGCCCGGCCTCGACAGCCTCCATCACGGCGTCGCGGACGGCGGCGGCGGGCACATAGATCGCGGCGGTGTCGGCCGGGTGCGCGGCGAGTGCCAGGCGGATCGTGTCGTAGACCGGGATCGCGTGCACCGTCTCGCCGCCCTTGCCCGGGGAGACGCCGGCGACGATCCGCGCGCCATAGCGCAGCGAGCGCTCGGCATCCACACGCGCCGTCCCGCCGGTCAGCCCGACCACGACGATCCGCGAGGCCGCGTCGATCAGGATGCTCATTGCACCGCCGCCACGATGCGCGCGGCCGCTTCCCTGAGCGACGTGCCGCGCGGCACGTAAGTGACGCCGGGAAATCGCGCCGCGGTGGCGCGCGCATCCGCCTCGCCCGCACCGAACAGCCGCAGCACGATGGGAAAGTCGGTGGTGTCCAGGCCGCGCGCCTCGATTGTCTCGGCCAGTGCCTGCATCCGCAGGTCGACGCGCGCCATCTGGGCGAAGTTGAACGCGACGAGCAGCCCCTTCGTCCGCGGATTGTCCAGGATCGCGTTCAGCACCGCCTTCAGCTTGCGCGTGTCCTGGCCCGTCGGCGGCGTCACGCAATGGTTCGCCGGCCGTCCGCCGAGCTCGAGAATGAGGTCGTGGACGTAGAGGCCCGCACCACCGCCGCCGACCAGCAGCCCGATATTCCCGTCGAGCTCGATGTACTGCGCCTCGCCGCCGGGCAAGGTAGCGCTGGCCTGCATCACCGCGCGCTCGCGCGGGTTTGCGCTCCCGGCGATCTCCCGCGCGGCGAGGTGCCGCCACACCGGCTGGCGGAACAGGGCCTGGGTATCCACCGCCATCATCGCGCCGACGACGCGGACGCTGTCCTGCCCGATGACGGCGATCGGGTTCAGCTCGAGCAGCGTCGCGTCCGCGGCGACGAACGCGGCGTAGAGCCGTGCCGCGAGCGAGGCCAGGCCGCGCAGGACGGTGCCGCGCACGCCGCAGGCATGCCACAGCTCGATCGCGTCCCACGGCGTGAGCCCCCGCACCAGGTCGAGGTCGCGGCGGACGAGCGCCGCGGGATGGTCCGCCGCGAGCCGCTCGATGTCGACGCCGCCACGGGCACTGGCCAGCACGTGCAATCCGAACTCATCGATGCTGAAGGAAAGAAAGAGCTCGCCCGCGATGGACAGCCATTCCTCCACGTAGACCGAGGCGACGCGTTCGCCCTCGATATCGCGCCCCAGCAGCCGGTCCGCGGCGTCGATCGTCTCTGCCTCGGATCGTGTCGGGATGACCGCGCCGGCCTTGCCGCGCCGGCCGGCGCGGACCAGCGCCTTGACCACCGCGCCCGCCTCATAGCCGCGCGCGATGCGCGCGGCCTCCGCGGCATCACGGGCGATGGCGCCGCGCGGCACCTCGATGCCGCGGCTGGCGAGCCAGGCCTTGGTAACGTCCTCCTGCAGGCGCAGCATTCAGGAGAGTTCCGCAATGGCGCGGCCGACGAGGAGCTTTTCTCCGTCCTGCCGCTCGCACCACACATCGAGCCCGAGCCGGACACTGCCGCCCTCCGCCATGCGCTCGCGCACGACGGCGACCGGCGTCACCGTGTCGCCCACCCGCGCACTGCGGATGAACCGGGCCTCGATTTCGCCGCTGCGGTGCCACGCGGGGCCGAACAGCGAAACGAGATGCGTCAGCAGCACGCCCTCGAACTGTGTCCCCGACGCGATGATGTCCTCCAGTCCCGCCTCGCGCGCCTTGTCGCGATCCGTGTGCAGGTTGCGCGCCGGCCAGCCCGGCTGGTCCAGCGGCCCGCCGGAGAAAGCCAGGATGCGGCCGAGCGACAGCGTCACGCCGCGCCCGCGCCGCACCTCGCCCACGGGGCATGCGGCAATTATTGCCGTCATGCCCCGCCCCCCGGGCGTTTCTCGACGAAGAACACCGAGTGCATCTCCCGCTCGAGGATCGGCTCGGGACCGTCGATGCCGATTTCCATCGCCTGGTAGAGGCGCCCGCCCTTCTCGTAGACATCGCGTATTCGCCAGGTCACGCGCAGCTTCTGGTCCACGTAGGCGGGCCGCAGGAACCGCACCTTCTCGCGCGCGAAGACCGAGCCCATGCCCGGGGCCAGCCGAAAGGACGGGCTGCGCGTGCGCGCGGACATGTGCAGCAGCAGCATCGGGTGGATCTGCGCCGGCGCGCCGGAGGCGCCGAGATAGGCGGGGTCGAAATCCTCGATGGTGAACAGATATTGCTGGTTGAGTTCGGCAGAGATGCTGAACTCGAGCGGGGCGTAGCTATCCCCGGGGCGCAACTCGTGCGCGTATGGTGGTTGTTCGGACAAGCTCTTCCCCGCCTGGCCTTGCATCGTGCAAGCGTGCCGATGCCCGGCGATTTTGCGCGAGGATGGCGGCCGGGAATTGTCCGGTCAAATATCAAACGCGCCTATAACTATGTGCGTTTGGCATAGTCCCGGCGGTGCCCGCGCATCTCCGGCGCCATCGCCTCCGCCACCTCGCGCGCGATCACGGCCAGGCGCTCGGCGAGCGGCGAGCGCTGTCGTTGCAGCGGAAAGAACACGCGGAACTGGTAGGGGATCGCGGGCCGGAAAGGCCGCTGCACCAGCTGGCCCGCGAAGCTGCGTGCCGAATAAGGATCGACGACGGAAACCCCGACACCGGCAGCCACCAACTGGCAGATGACGATGCCGTTCTGCGCATCGCTCATGTGCCGGCGTTTCAACCCGAGTCGATGGAACAGCGCGTCGATGCGCTGCCGTGCGCTGGTCTCGAGCGGCATTGAGATGAACGGCTCGTCCACCAGGTCCCGTGGCGCCACCGCCGCGCGCGCGGCCAGCGCATGCCCGCGGGGCAGCACGCACACCGCGTTCACCTTGGACAAGAGTTGCGAGGCCTCCTCGGGATAGTCGAGCGGATAGGTGGAGAGCGCGATGTCGAATTGCTGGTGGTCGAAATGGGTGCGCAACTCGCGCCGGACGACGACCTGCACCGAGAAGCGCAGGTCCGGAACCTCCGCCCGCAGCCGCGCGAGGGTCTGCGGCAGCAGGCCGTGGGCGATCGGCGTCGTCGCGATGATGCGCAGGTCCTCCGCGGCCTGCCCCTGGTCCGCGCGCAGGCGGCTCGCCATGCGGTCGAGCCCGGCGAAGACGTGTTCCACTTCCTCCAGCAGCAGCCCCGCCTGGCGGGTCGGACGAAGCCTGCCGTGCGCGCGCTCGAACAGCTTGTGGCCGGCGGTCTTCTCGAGCCCGGCGATCAGGCGGCTGACCGCCGGCTGGGAGAGACGCAGCAGGCTCGCGGCGCGCAAGGTCGAGCCGGTGATCATCACCGCGCGGAAGGCCTCGATCTGTCGCAAGTTGACGTGCTGGTTCAGGGCCAGACCTCCGCACCCGGGTTCGACACCCCGATTATGCAGCTGCGCGCCGGCGATGCACGTCCGGGACGCGCTGCGGGCGCGGCCCGCGCCGGAAGAACGCACCGCAAGCACCCGCTGGCCGCCGAGGCGACAAGGAAATTTTTGGAATCAGCATATCACCTTCCGTGCCTCAACATTGATCGAACTATGTGCATCACCGCCGAGCCTGATTTCCGTCGCGTACTTGCGGAGATCAGTCAGCCTCAGCTGGCTGCCCGACCTCGTCCATGCACTTTTGTTCGGTGAGCGGCGTAGACTTCTGGCGACCAGTCGAAGACTGAATGCTAAAAACATAACGGCCGGCCAGGCGCCCGTGACCGGGCAGAGCGAAGGGTCAGGGACGTTCATACGCCACGAACGCGAAGGCAGGGAGATTGGTTGCGCGAGATGGTCCCCCGCCGGTCGAGGATAGAGTTCCGGCGATCGCCGAGATCATCGAATGCGATGCCGACGACCTGTTGGCACGGGCAGGCCGCGCGTCGTGGGACATCACCGGCACCATCAAGCGCCCCCCGGTCGAACTGGCGGCACCTCTGCGGACGACGAAGAACCTGAAGGCCGTGGACATCATGCAACTGGCCATGACGCGCAAATGGCGACGAAGGGCAGGCGATGGCTAGGCCGTGGACTCATCTGATCCAGTGGATGCGAACGATGGCGAGGCAGACGCCGGCGAGGACGTTTCTGGCTGTTCTAAAGATGCTGCGGGCTGGCACGATCCCAGCCCAATTCGCTTGGCAAAAGGTACCCGAGACGCCCCATTCCTCCCCGGCGTAGACCCTACCGGGTGTAGAAAGGTTCCGCGCATTTGGCTGCCGTCATCGGGGCGAGGTCGATGGCGCCTCGTCCGCGAAGTGGCACGCCGCCCAATGGCTGGGTCGGACCTCGCGCAGCTCCGGGCGAGCGGTGGCGCAGACATCGCGCGCTATCCAGCACCGGGTGCGGAACGGACAACCCGAAGGCGGGTCGATCGGACTCGGTACGTCGCCCGCGAGGATGATACGTGCGCGGCCGGTCGCGCGCTCGCTGCCGGGAATGGCGGACAGCAGGGCCTGCGTATAGGGCATCCGCGGGTCGGCATAGAGATCCTCAGCGCTCGCGAGCTCCACCAGGCGGCCGAGATACATCACGCCGACGCGGTCGCTCAGATATTCCACAACCGAAAGATCGTGGGCGATGAAGAGGTAAGTGAGATCGAACTCCTTCTGCAGGTCTGAAAGCAGGTTCAGTACCTGCGATTGCACGGAGAGATCGAGCGCCGAGACCGGCTCATCGGCCACGACGAACTTCGGCCGTGTGGCGAGCGCGCGGGCGATGCCGATGCGCTGGCGCTGCCCACCCGAGAATTCGTGCGGATAGCGGTCAAGATGTTCGCGGCGCAAGCCGACGACCTCGATCAGCTCCTCGACGCGCGCATCCCGTTCGGCGCGCCTGACGCCCTGGACAGCAAGGCCTTCACCGATCAGCGTGCGCACATTCATCCGCGGATCGAGCGAACCGTGCGTATCCTGGAAGATGGCCTGTATTTCGCGCCTGAGGGTCCTCAGACGCGAAGGCCCGGTGGCGAGAATGTCTTCGCCCTCGAACAGGATCTCGCCGGATTGCGGCTTTTCGAGGCGCAGTATGGAGCGGCCGAGCGTGGTCTTGCCGCAGCCGGATTCCCCAACCAGGCCGAACGTCTCGCCTCGGCGAATGGCGAAGGAGACATCGTCCACCGCCTTCAGCCAGCCGTTTTGGTGTCGCAATGCTCCACTGTGCAAAGGAAAATAGGTGCGAAGCCCGCGCAACTCCAGGAGCGTCTCGTTCGCGGCCCCGGTCATCGCACCACCTCGTAGAGCCAGCAGGCGACCATGCGACCGTCACCGGGATCGCGCTCGCCGGGGTCTGCCGTGCACGCGCCGCGCGCGTCCGGGCAGCGCGGCCGGAACGGGCAGCCCTGAGGCATGCGTAGCGGGTTGGGCACGGCACCGCCGATGGCATTGAGACGCTCGCCCCTCCGCGTGCGCGAGGGCATGGAGGCCAGGAGCGCACGGGTATACGGGTGCTTCGGGTCGTTCGTGACCTGCTCCACGCTGCCGCGCTCCATGATCCGGCCGCCATACATAACGACGACCTGCTCGCAAAGCTCCTGCACCACGCCGATATCGTGGGTGATCAGCAGCACTGCGGTGTTCGCGCGCTGGCGCAGATCGCGCACGAGATCGAGAATCTGCGCCTGGATGGTGACGTCGAGCGCCGTTGTCGGCTCGTCGAGAATCAGCAGCTCCGGCTCGTTGGCGAGCGCCATGGCCAGCATCACGCGCTGACGCATGCCGCCGCTCAGCCGGTGCGGATATTCGTGTACGCGTCGCTCGGGCGACGGGATGCCCACCATGCGCAAGAGCGCAACGGCTCGGTCAATCGCCGCTTCCTGGCTAAGCTTCTGGTGGGCGCGCAGCGTCTCCGCCACCTGGGTGCCGACCGTATAGACTGGATTGAGCGCCGTCATCGGGTCCTGGAAGACGAGGCAGATATCCCGCCCGCGGATTGCCTGCATCTCGCGTTCCGGCAGGCCGGCAATGTCACGCCCACGGAACATCACTCGGCCTGAGACGACATAGCCTGGCGGCTCGATAAGGCCCATGATCGAAAGGGAGGTGACGCTCTTGCCCGAGCCCGATTCGCCCACGATGCCGAGGCTGGCACCGGGGGCGAGATCGAAGCTGATGCCGCTCACCGCCTTCACCACGCCACCGCGTGTGCGGAAATGCGTATGCAGGTCCTCGACGGAAAGCAGGGCCCCGGCGGATCTGACGTTCATCTTCCCTGTGTCGTCACGGCGTACGCACCCGGCCCGCCTGCATCACCATCCGCACGTCGGAGAGCCGCTCCAGATCCACCAGCGGATCGCCGCCGACGACAATGACATCGGCGAGTTTACCCTGTGCCAGCGTGCCGACCTTGTCGTCGATGCCGATCACCTTCGCGGCAAATCCGGTGCCCGCCACGATCGCCTCCATCGCGGTGCAGCCACCCTCGTGCATCAGCGCCAATTCCAGCGGCAGGCCCTCGATCGCCGTGAAACGCCAGCCAGCATCGGTGCCGGCGACCCAGCTGACGCCAGCCTCGCGCATCTTGCGGAACTGCGAGAGGTTGTCGTCGAACATGCGCAGCCAGCGGTCGAGCACGCGCTGGTCCTGCGGCGGCAGCGGACCGCGAGCCTGGCGCGCGCGGTACTCCTTCAGCATGTAGCCGCCGACCGCGAGCGTGCTGGTCACGGGGATGCCCGCCTTGGCCACCTTGGCCGCCGCGCGCGGGTCGAACTCCTGCCTGCCATCCGCCGCGACCAGGAAGCCACCATGCTCGATCTGGTCAAAACCCGCATCCACCACCCATTCGATCGCCTGCGTGCACAGGCAATGGGCTGTAATGCGCCGTCCGAGCCGGTGCGATTCATCGGCCAGCGCCGTCAGCTCGCCCAGGCTGTAAGAGGGCAGCCAGGACATCGTGTTGAGCGTGCCGCCGCCGGTCGCCATCACCTTTGTGAAATCGGAGCCGGCCTTGGCCATCGCGCGCACCTTAAGGCGCACGCCTTCCTCGCCATCGGCCTCGCCGCCGAAATACCAGGTATGGCCGCCGGTGATGGTGATCGGTTGGCCGCAGGCGAGCACGCGCGGCCCGTCGCCGTAGCCGAGCGAAAGCGCCCGGCGGACATTGAAGACGGTGTTGCGGGCTCCACCCACGTCGCGCACAGTGGTTATGCCGGCGCGCAGCGCGCGCGCGGCGTTGGCCATCGAAATTGCCACCAGCACGCCGTCATCCTCGCGCACCGCGTCCTCGAGCGAGAGCCCATCGCCCGGCAGGTTCAGGTGCACATGCGTATCGATCAGCCCCGGCAGCACGGTGCAGCCGGGAAACGACAGCTCGGTGGTTGGTTGCCCTGGCGCGGCCGCGGGGGCGTCGCCCCGGAAGCAGCCGACAATGTGCTCGTCCTCGATCACCAGGACAGCATTTTCCATGACCGATCCGGCTCCGTCGATCAGCCGGTCGGCCCTTATCGTCGTTCTCACTGTGTCGTCTCCATAGAGTACATACCCCGCCGCCGTCGGCGGCGGGGTAAGCTTTCAGCCTACTTCGTGATCGATGCTGTGCCGAAATATTCGAACCCGCCGCCTTCCCAGGTGAGGCCGGTGAGCTCCTTCGAGGTCATTACCAGATCGATGTTCTCATGCAGCGGCATCTCCACCGCCTGTTCCATGATGATCTTCTGCGCCGCCTTGTAGATCTCGATCCGCTTGGCGGGGTCCGTCACCTGCTGGCCCTCGGTCAGCAGCCTGGTCAGCTCCGGATTGGTGTAGTGGCTCCAGTTGAAATACTGGCCGGGCAGGAACCAGAAATGCAGCCCGTCGGGATCGTCATCGACGAACTGCAGCGGCGTCATGTTGATCTCGCCCTTGATGTTGGCGGCGAGCCAGGCCGGCACCGCGAGCTGCTGCACCGAGGCATCCATCCCGAACTTCAGCAGGTAGCCCTGGATCGCCTGCGCCAGCAGCGGATACTCAGGAACCGTCGCGATCGCGGTGAGCTTGATGGTAAGCGGCTTGCCATCCTTCTCCCAGAACTTTCCGGTCTTGGTCCAGCCATCCGCCTTGAGCAGCGCCGCGGCTTTGTCGGGATCGTAGCTGTACATGTCCTCGAGTGAGGGATCGTAGGCCGTCATCCCCTTCTCAAGCGGCGTATTGGAGATGGGATGTGCGCCCGCGTCGGCGAGCTTGCTGACACCGTTCTTGTCCACCGCGTACATGATCGCCTGGCGCACGGCGAGATCGTTCGTCGGCCAGAGGCTGGCGTTGATCGGGGCGAAGATGCCCATGCCGCTGATCGGCACCGGTACCGCGTTGTAGCGCCCGCCCGCCTTCAGTGCGTTCCAGAACACGCCGGGCGTCTCCTGCATCATCACCGACTGGCCGCTCTGGAATTGGTTGATGCGTGCCTGTGAGTTGGGAACGATGTCGTAGGTGATCTGTGCAATATCCGGCGGTCCGCTGTGGCCGGTCGCGGCCGGGCCCCATTTGTAGGCGTCGTTGCGCTCGATCACCAGGCTCTGGTTGGGTGTGTAGCTGACGAACTTGAAGGGGCCGGTGCCGGTCGGGTGCAGGCCGACATCCTTGCCCCATTTCTTGATCGCCGTCGGCGATTGCATGCCGAGATAGGGTTCACCGAGATGCGCGATCAGCGGCGCATAGGGCGCCGTGCAACTCAGCTCCACCGTGTATTGCCCCGTTGCCTTGGCGGTCTTGCACGGGCCGAGCAGGCCGAGTGCCGACTTCGACTGGGTGTTGGGGTCTGTGATGTATTCAATGTTCGCCACAACGGCCGCGGCATCGAATGGCGTGCCGTCGTGGAAGGTGACATCGTGACGCAGCTCGAACGTGAACGTCTTGCCGTCGGGTGATTCGGTCCAGGACGTCGCCAGATCCGGCGTCACCTTGAAGTCCGGCGTCATCCAGACCAGCGTGTTGAATAGGTTGACGTCGAGCGGACCGACATCGCGTGCCCCGGTCGTTGCGGGGTTGAGCGAGTCCGGCGGCTCCGCCCAGCCGATGACGATCTTGGCATTGCGGTCGATGGAAGCGGCTGGCGCCCTATGGGCAAGTAACGCGATGCTGCTGGCAGCCAGCAGCAAACTCAGTGTTCGTTTCACGATAATCCCCCTCGTTATCATTGTGTTACGCCGTCATCGTGGCACCGCGAGCTCCTATCGCCTTGCCAGAGTAGGATCGAGTTCGTCACGCAGCCCGTCGCCGATCAGGTTCACCCCGACCACGAACAATGCCAGGAACATCCCGGGAAACACGGTGATCCACCAGGCGATGGTGATGTAGTTCTGCCCATCGCTCAGGATCGCCCCCCATTCCGGTGTCGGCGGCTGGACACCAAGACCGATAAAGCCGAGGGCGGCGATCCAAAGGGCGGCGATGCCCAGCCAGGTCGTGGTCAGCACGATGATTCCTGGCGAAACATTAGGCAGGACGTGCCGAAGAATGATCCAGCGGGAACCCGCGCCGAGTGTCGTTGCAGCATCGACATAGGGCAGATGACGCACCTCAACCGTCGCGCCTTCCACCAGGCGCGCATAGACCGGCACCAGTATCGCTGCGATCGCGATCACGCCGTTGACGAGCCCCGGTCCGAGAATCGCGGAGACCGCGAGAGCCAGAAGGATGCCGGGAAAGGCCAGGAGCAGGTCAATGAGCCGCATGATCATGAAGCCCACGGCTCCCCCGAAGAAACCGGCGATGAGTTCCACCGCACTGCCGACCATGCCGCCGAGCAGCACGACACCGAGGCAGGCCAGCACCGTGGTTCGCCCGCCGATCACGACGCGGGCGAACATGTCCCGCCCGAACTCATCCGTACCCATGAGGTGGGCCACGGAGGGCGCGGCGAACGTTGCCAGCGGGTCTTGCGCATCAGGATTGAGGTTGGCCAGCAGTGGTGCGGCGAGCAGCAGGGTGGCCATGGCAAGACAGATCACAAGCCCGGCCGCGAGGCTGCGGTGGTGCAGCGCACGGCGAAGAAAGTCGTGCGCAGGAACCGCCTGCGCGACACCATCCAGTGCGTCGGCCTCGGCCGTGGTCATCGCGGTGGAAGGATCGAGGGGGGCCATGCGCGCGCGTCCTATCGGCGCGCGATGCGCGGATCGAGCAGCGGGTACGCGAGGTCCACCAGGAAGTTCGTGACCGCATAGATGACGGCGATGATGAGCACGACGGCCTGCACGGTGAGGTAATCCTTCGAGAGAATTGCCTGCACCAGGAGACGCCCGATGCCGGGGCGCGAGAACACGGTCTCGACGACGATGGTGCCCGAGAGGAGCTGGCCGATCTGCAATCCCACGACGGTGACCACGGGAAGCAGCGCGTTGCGAAAAACGTGCCGCAGCAGCACCTGTAGCCTTGTCGTGCCCTTCGCCC
This sequence comes from uncultured Pseudomonadota bacterium, assembly GCA_963764465.1. GTDB lineage: Bacteria > Pseudomonadota > Alphaproteobacteria > Acetobacterales > Acetobacteraceae > JAJXXT01. The sequence continues at coordinate 200,773 of CAVXSO010000004.1, forward strand.
GTGCGGTGATGACGTGCTTGTGCCCCAGCGCCTGGATCACGCTTGAGCGTATGAAGCGGGCGTTGAACCCGGCGCTGCCGAGCGCGAGCGTCACCGCCGGCAGCACCAGGCCCTTGAGGGTAGTGCCGCCGACGACGTTGAACCAGGGCAGCTTCACGGCGAACCCCAGGATCAGCAGAAGGCCGAGCCAGAAGCTCGGCATCGACATGCAGGTAAGCGCGAAGCCCATCGCCGCGGCGTCGATCGCGGTGTTGCGCTTCAGCGCGGCTGCGGCGCCGATGGTGGCGCCCAGCAACAGCGAGAGCCCCAACGAAGCGAGTGTGAGCTGGATCGTGGCGGGAAAATTCGCCGCCAGCAGGGAATCCACCGATTGCTGGTAGCCAAAGGAATAGCCGAAATCCCCGCGCAGGATGTTGCCGATCCATCGCAGATATTGAACTTCGATGGGGCGATCGAGGCCAAGCTGCTGGTGCAGCCGCGCGACCAGCGTGGGATCGCCGGCATTGGTGCCGAGCAGGACGATAGCCGGGTCGCCAGGGATCAGGCGAATGATGAGGAAGACCACCACGCTGATGCCGAACGTCAGCGCCAGGATGGCCGCAAGACGTCGCGCAACGTACGCGCTCACCAAATGTGTCCCGCAAACCGGCGCAAAAGGCCGACCGGCCTGCACCAGCGGGAAAGCCGGCCATCCGGCATCACTCCCCGCAACCCCCCGCGCGAAAATTAATATCAGTTATCGTTGAACCGATAGGCGTGCCCGGTCAACGGGCTGTCAGCGCGCGGCAAAGCGCAAAGGTGAACCGGGCAAGCGACGCTGGTTTCCGATCCGCGGTCGTTTTGCGCCCCCCACCTGGACGATACTGGTGGCTCTAGCTTGCCTGCTCATCCGCGACATCCGCCAACTGCGCTGCCGCGGTGATGCGGCAAACCCTGGTGGGCGTGCTTCCGCGCGGGCTGATCCCCAGTGACGTTGCCCCGAGCCTTCATCCAGCGGGGACTTGGTCGGCCTCCTGGCGCAATAGGTCTTGGGCGCGGTCCCAATCGCCGGCTACCGTCGAGTCGTCTGCCCATCGGGCCATCTCCTCCCGCAGGAACTCGCCGGCGATCGCCTGAACGCTCCTCTCCGAAATGCGATGGGGTGGGCTTCCGGCAGCGGTGGCGCGGATGGCCTCGAACCTCCGATCGAACTCCTGGAGGGCCTGTGGAGCGGCTGCAGCAGCCTGCGCAGGGTCCTTCGTCCTGAGGCTCACGATGACCTCCCGGCGGCTGCCGAGGAGCGCATGCGCGGCCTCTCTAAGCGGCTCGGGGACCGCCTTACGAACACGGTAGACGCCAGTCTCGGGATGCTTCGTCGGACGGACCACCGGCAACGCCATGTATCACCCCTTTGTATCACCGGGGCGTTCACAAGGCACTGATTTACCTGAATGTTCAGCCGAGACAAGCGGTTAGCTTGTATCTGGCTGGGGGACCTGGATTCGAACCAAGGCTGCCCGGGTCAGAGCCGGGAGTTCTACCGCTAAACTATCCCCCAAGGGAGCGACGCCGGGGGCGTGCACCCCGGGTGACGCGCGGCGGATATCACGCCTCGTGCCGCCTGGGCAACCCGAGCTCCGCGGCGCCCCGCGCGCCCGCGTCGCGTGGCATGAACCGTCGTGCCCTGGCCCCTTGCCGGGCAGCGATCCGCTGCGCCAATACCGTCGGCGCCGGAAACCGCGCGATCCGGCACATCCGGAACCGAAGGACGCACCGCGCGAGCGGGAGAAACATCGTGACCGACGCAGCCGTGACCATCCTGTCTTCCATGGCGACCAAGGGCGTTCTCGCTGAACTCGCCGCCGCGTGCGGGGAGAACGTGGCGGTGGAGAGCATCGGCGGCGTCGAGGCGGCGCGCCGGGTGCGCGCGGGCGAGGCGGTGGACGTCGTCGTGCTGGCATCGAAGGTGATGCGCGCGCTCGAGGCGGAGGGGCACGTCGAGCCCGGAAGCCTCGCGGATCTCGCCATCTCCAGCATGGTCGTCGCGGTGCGCGAGGGCACGACGTTCCCAGACCTCGCGACCGCGGAGGCGGTGAAGGCTGCCGTGCTCGCGGCCCCGCGCACCGGCTATTCCACCGGCCCCAGCGGCGAGCACCTGCTCGCCCTCGTCGGGCAATGGGGCATCCGTGACCTGCTTGCCGAGCGGCTGGTGCAGGCGCCCCCCGGCGTGCCCGTGGGCAAGCTGCTGGTGGACGGCAAGGTCGACCTCGCGATGCAGCAGCGCAGCGAGCTGATGAACCTGCCCGGCGTCGTGGTCGTGGGCGAGCTGCCCCGGCCCATCAACGCGGACACGGTGTTCACTGCCGGTATCGCCCGCACCGCCAGGCGGCCGGAGGCGGCGCGGCGGGTCATCGCCTTCATGGCCTCGCCGGCGGCGGCGGATGCCAAGCGCCGATGCGGCCTGCAACCGGCCTGAGACCTGGCAACACGCGACCATGCGGCACGGAAGGCGCCGCGCGACCGGGGAGACGACGATGATCAACACCACCATGCCGCCCGAGGCGGTAATCCGCGCCCTGATGAAGGGGGTGGCGTGATGCGCCGCCGCGCCTTCCTCGCCGGGGCCGCCGCCGCCGCGTCGCTCCCGCTCGCGCGCCCCGCCATCGCGGCGCCGGCCAGCGTCATCCGCTTCGTGCCCAATGTCGGTCTGCCGGTGCTCGACCCGATCGCCAACACGGCGGCGGATGTGCGCAACCACGCCTGCCTGGTGTTCGACACGCTGTTCGGGCTCGACGAGAACTACCAGCCACATCCGCAGATGCTGCAATCGGCGGGCACGGACCCGGACGGGCTGACGTGGACGTTACGCCTACGTGACGGATTGCGCTTCCACGACGGCTCCCCGGTGCTGGCGCGGGATTGTGTGGCCTCGATCCACCGCTGGGCTTCCCGCGACGGGTTCGGTGCAACGCTGATGGCGGCGACGGAGCAGCTCGACGCGCCGGACGACCGCACCATCCGCTTCCGGCTCAAGCAAAAATTCCCGCTGCTGCCCGCGGCCCTGGGCAAGATCTCGCCCAACATGTGCGCCATCATGCCGGAGCACCTGGCGACGCTGCCCGGCACCAGGCCGGTGCCGGAGCTGATCGGCAGCGGCCCGTTCCGCTTCGTCAAGGCCGAGTTCGTGGCGGGATCGCGCCTCGTCTACGAGCGCTTCGCCGACTACATCCCGGCCCAGGGCGCGCCGGGGCTGACCAGCGGGGCCAAGGTCGCGAAGGTGGACCGCGTCGAGTGGCGCATCATGCCGGAGGCGGCGAGTGCGGCCGCGGCATTGCAGACGGGCGAGGTGGACTGGCTGGAATCGCCGCCGCCCGACCTCCTGCCCTTGTTGCGGAAAGGCAAGGACCTCGTGGTGCGGGTGAACGACCACACCGGCGTGCTGCCGATCCTGCGCTTCAACACGCTCAACCCGCCCTTCGACAAGCCCGCGATCCGCCAGGCAGTGCTGAGCGCGGTGCACCAGAAGGCGTTCATGGAGGCGTTCTCCAGCGACCCCGGCAACTACGTGACCGACGTCGGCATCTTCACCCCCGGCTCGCCCATGGCGAGTACCGCGGGGCTCGACAAGACTGTCGGCACGCGCACCATTGAACAGGCGAGGCAGGCAATCGAGGCCGCCGGGTACAAGGGCGAGACGGTGATGCTGATGCACCCCACCGACCACCCGGTGAATTCGGTGATGGCGGAGGTGGCGGCGGACCTGTTCAAGAAGCTCGGCATGACGGTGGACCTGGTGGCGATGGATGCCGCGACCATGTTCCGCCGCCGCGGCAGCCGCGCAGACCTCGCCCATGGCGGCTGGGGCTGCTTCCCCGCCGCCATCGCCGGCGACGGCACGATCGACCCCGCGGTGAGCTTTCTCACGCGCGGAGACGGTGCGAAGGCGTGGTTCGGCTGGCCGGACGACCCGAAGCTCGAAGCGCTGCGCGCCGATTGGTTCACCGCCGGCACGCTGGCGCAGCAGAAGGAGATCGCCCAGGCGATGCAGCACGATATGCTGGACTTCGCGCCCTACCTGCCACTCGGCCAGATCCTGCAGCCCACGGCCTATCGCAACTCGCTCTCCGGGATGCTGCCGGGCTTCCCCAAGTTCTGGGCGGTGGCGAAGGCCTGAGCGCGGGCCCGCCCGGCGGCGGGGCGGGGCCGCGCGCGATTGGGCCCCGGCCCTTGCCCTGTTGGCACCCCGCGCCCGACAATGGCGCATGCACGTTCCCGCTGGCCGGGGGCTGGCGCGGGAGGCGGAAGCCTTCGCGGCGCTGGACCTCGGCACCAACAATTGCCGCCTGTTGATCGGCGCCGCCTCCCGGGGTGGGTTCCGCATCATCGAGTCCTTCTCGCGCACCGTCCGGCTCGGCGAGGGGCTCGCGGCCACCGGCCAGTTGTCGGAGGCGGCGATGGAGCGCGCGCTGGAGGCGCTGCGTGCCTGCGCCGAGCGCATCGCCCGCCGCCAGCCGCGGGCCGTGCGCGCCATCGCGACGGAGGCCTGCCGGCAGGCCGGAAACGGGCCCGCCTTCCTCGCCCGCGTGCGGGAGGAGACGGGCCTCGCCTTTCGCATCATCTCGCCGCGGGAGGAGGCGGAGCTGGCCGTGGAAAGCTGCGCGCCGCTGCTGCGCGCGGGGGCCAGGCGCGTGCTGCTGTTCGACATCGGCGGTGGCTCGACGGAGGTCGCCTGGGTGCGGCTCGGGGAGGAGCAGCCGGCCTTCCTCGGCACGCTGTCGCTGCCCTGGGGCGTGGTCTCGCTCGCCGAGCATTTCGGCCCCGCCGCCGCCACCCATGAGGGTTTCGCCACCATGGTGGAGACCGTCGCGGACCGGCTGCGCGGCTTCGAGGAGGTGCACCGCATTGGCCAGGAAATCCGCCAGGGTGGCGTGCGGCTGCTTGGCACCTCCGGCACCGTCACCACGCTCGCGGCGCTGGCGCTCGGCCTGCCGCGCTATTCCCGCCGCGCGGTTGACGGCGCCGTGCTGCGCGCCGGCGAGGTAGAGCGGGCGCTGTCGCATGTTCGGGCGCTCGGCCCCGCCGGCCTGGCGCGGCACGCGTGCATCGGCGCGGACCGCGCGGAGTTCGTGCTGCCGGGCTGCGCCGCCTTCGCCGCCATCCGCGGCGTCTGGCCCGCGCCGGAGCTGATCGTGGCGGACCGCGGCCTGCGCGAGGGGCTGCTGATGCGCATGATCCGCGAATCACGGCACCGATAGATGGCAAAGCCACCCAAATCTCCACGCGGCGGCGGCCGTGGCCTCGCTGTCACGGTACGGACGGCGGGCAAGCGCAGCGTCTCGAGCGCGCGCTGGCTGCAGCGGCAGCTCAACGACCCCTATGTCGCGGCGGCGAAGCAGGCGGGCTGGCGATCGCGCGCCGCGTTCAAGCTGCTGGAACTCGATGAGCGTTTTCATCTCCTGCGTCGCGGCCAGCGCGTGCTGGACCTCGGCGCCGCACCCGGCGGCTGGTCGCAGGTCTGCGTGCGGGCGGGCGCGCATGTCGTGGGGCTCGACCTGCTGCCGATCGAGCCGCTCGTGGGCGCCGTCTTCGTGGAGGGCGACATGGACGACGCGGCGATGCCCGCGCGCCTCGCGGTGCTGCTGGGCGGCAAGGCGGACCTGGTGCTCTCGGACATGGCGCCCAACACCACCGGGCACAGTGCGACGGACCACGCGCGCATCGTGGCGCTGGCGGAAAACGCGGCGGCGTTCGCGATGGAGGTGCTGGAACCCGGAGGCGCCTTCGTCGGCAAGGTGTTCCAGGGCGGCGCGGAGGCAGGCCTGCTTGCCATGCTCAAGCGCCGCTTCGCCACCGTCCGCCACGCCAAGCCGCCGGCCAGCCGCAAGGAGAGCGCGGAACTCTACGTGGTGGCCCAAGGGTTTCGCCCGGCGTAGCCCTGGCGCGCGGCAGCGTTGCCGTGAGGGCGCGCGGTTTCGCGCCACCGCCGCTTGCATCGGCGCCGGCCTCGCCCTAAGTGGGGCCGCCAAGGTTGCGGAAAGGTCGCGCCATGGCGCCCCAAGACAATACGGTCCCGGAAAGCGGCTCGCGCATCGCCGCGCGCGTGCAGGTCGAGGAAGCGTACGCCTTCGACGACGTGCTGCTCGTCCCCGGCTATTCCCAGGTCCTGCCCACCGAGACCAACACCGCCACACGGCTCACGCGCCGCATCCCGCTCACCATCCCGCTGCTGTCCTCGGCGATGGACACGGTGACGGAGTCGGGCATGGCCATCGCGCTGGCGCAGCACGGTGGCATGGGTGTGATTCACAAGAACCTCGAGCCCGAGGAACAGGCCGACCAGGTGCGCCGGGTGAAGAAGTTCGAGTCCGGCATGGTGGTGAACCCGCTCACCATTTGCCCCGACCAGTCGCTGGCGGAGGCGCAGGCGCTGATGGCCTCCCACCGCATCAGCGGCGTGCCGGTGGTGGAGCGCGGCTCTGGCCGGCTCGTCGGCATCCTGACGCATCGCGACGTGCGCTTCGCCACCGACCCCGCGCTCAAGGTCTATGAGCTGATGACGCGGGAGAACCTGGTGACCGTCCCCGCGGACGTGGACCGGGAGGAAGCGCGGCGCCTGCTGCACCGCCACCGCATCGAGAAGCTGCTGGTGGTGGACGAGCAGTACCGCTGCACCGGCCTCATCACCGTGAAGGACATGGACAAGGCGGAGATGCACCCGCTCGCCAACAAGGACGAGCTGGGGCGCCTGCGCGTAGCGGCCGCCACGGGCGTGGGCGAGGACGGCTTCCGTCGCACCCAGGCGCTGATCGCGGCCGAGGTGGATATCATTGTGGTCGATACCGCGCACGGGCATTCCGCGGGCGTGCTGCGCGCGGTGGAGCGCATCAAGCAGCTCTCCAACAATGTGCAGGTGATCGCCGGCAACGTTGCCACACCGGAAGGAGCGCTGGCGCTGATCGCCGCGGGAGCCGACGCGGTGAAGATCGGCATCGGTCCCGGAAGCATCTGCACCACGCGCATCGTGGCCGGCGTCGGCGTGCCGCAGTTCACCGCGGTCGCCGAGACCTCCGCCGCCTGCCACGACCACGACGTGCCGGCCATCGCCGATGGCGGCATCCGCAACTCCGGCGATATCGTGAAGGCGATCGGCGCGGGGGCGGACTGCGTGATGGTGGGCAGCCTGCTCGCCGGCACGGACGAGGCGCCGGGCGAGGTCTTTCTCTACCAGGGCCGTTCCTACAAATCCTATCGCGGCATGGGCAGCCTCGGCGCGATGGCGCGCGGCTCGGCCGACCGTTACTTCCAGCAGGATGTGAAGGACGCGCTGAAGCTGGTGCCCGAGGGGATCGAGGGCCGGGTGGCCTACAAGGGCCCGGCCTCCGCGGTGATCCACCAGCTCGTCGGCGGGTTGCGCGCGGGCATGGGTTACACGGGCGCCCACACGGTGGCGGAGCTGCAGCAGAAGGCACGCTTCCGCCGTATCACCGGCGCGGGCCTGCGCGAGAGCCACGTGCACGACGTGGCGATCACGCGCGAGGCGCCCAACTATCGCCAGGAAGGGTGACACCTTCCGCCCGCGTCCAGGGCGCGATCGACCTGCTGACCGCCGTCAGCGCCTGGGAGAAGCCGGCAGATGCCGTCGCCAACGCCTGGTTCAGGGACCGGCGCTTCATCGGCAGCGGTGACCGGCGGGCGATTTCGTACCGGGTGTGGAACATCATCCGCGACTGGCGCAAACTCACCTGGCGGCTGCGCAGCGACGACGCGCGCCTGCTCGCCGCCGCCGCGATGCTGCTGGAGGGCACCCGGCTCGCGCAGGTAGAGGCGCTGTACAACGGCGCGCCCCACTCGCCGCGCCCGCTGGACGACGCGGAACGCACCGTGCTGCGCGCGCTGGAAGGGGCGGGCGCGATCCACCCGCGCATGCCCGACGACGTGCGGCTGGAAGTGCCGGCCTGGATCCTGCCGCGCCTCAAGGAACGATTTGGCTACGATACGGAAGCGGAACTCGCGGCGCTGCTGGTGGAAGCACCGCTCGATCTGCGGGTGAACCTGCTGAAGGCGGATCGCGAGACCGCGCGGGCGGCACTGGCGGCGGAGGGGATCGAGGCGGTGCCGACGCCGTTTTCCCCCTGGGGCCTGCGCGTCGCGGGTCGAAAGCCCGTTGTCACCGGGCCGGCATTCCGCGACGGATTGATAGAAATCCAGGACGAGGGCAGCCAGCTCGTCGCCCTGCTCGTGGGCGCCATGCCGGGGATGCGCGTGCTGGACTACTGCGCGGGCGCGGGAGGCAAGACGCTGGCGCTGGCGATGACGATGGGAAACAAGGGCCATGTCGTCGCCGCGGATGTCTCGGCCCCGAGGCTCGATGGCGCGGTGCGGCGGCTGCGGCGGGCGGGCGTGCACAATGCCGAGCGGCACCTGATGGAAGCCGGCGACAAATGGGCCAAGCGCCGCGCCGCGAGCTTCGATCGGGTGCTGGTGGATGCGCCCTGCACCGGCACCGGCACTTGGCGGCGCAACCCGGACGCGCGGCTGCGGCTGGCGGAGAAGGACCTCGCGGAACTCGTCGCCAAGCAGGGCACGATCCTTGCGGCGGCGGCACGGCTGGTGCGCCCGGGCGGGCGGCTGGTCTATGCTGTCTGCTCGGTGCTGGCGGAGGAGGGGGCAGGGCAGGTGAAGAAATTCCTCGCGGCGGAACCAGGCTTCCGGCTGGTGCCGGCGGGCGAGGCATGGCAAGGCGCGCCGACCACGCCCTTCCTCGCCACCACGCCGCGCCTTCACGGCATGGACGGGTTCTTCGCCGCGGTGCTGGAGAAGCCTGCGTGACCGTTCGCCGCGCCGGCGTCGCGGATGCGGCCGCGATCGGCGCGGTGCATGTCGCGGCCTGGCGCAGCGCCTACCCCGGCATCCTGCCCGAGGCGTTCCTCGCTCGGCTCTCCGCCACCCGCCAGGCGCGGTACTACGAGGCGGCGATCCGCATGGGCGTGATCGTGCACGTCGCGATCGGGGACGGGCGCGTGGTCGGCTTCGCGACCGCGAGCCCGGCGCGCGGTGCCCGCCTCGCGGAGGGCGAGATCGAGACGCTCTACGTGCTGGACGACTGGCGGGAGCGGGGACTCGGCCGCGCGCTGATGCACGCCTCGGGGTCGGCGCTCGCGGAGGCGGGATGCCGGGACGCGTTCCTCTGGGTGCTGCGCGACAACCCCGCCCGCTGGTTCTACGCGTGGCTCGGCGGGCGGGCGGTGGCGGAGGGCGTGGTGCATGTCGCGGGCGTCGCGGTGCCGCAGACCGCCTTCGCCTGGTCCCCGATCAGCCTTCTGGTGGCGCGCCGGGCCGGTGCTTGAACGCCACGCCCGCCTGTGCTGGAAACCGCCATGGCAGACCATCCCCGGACGGATTCTCTCGCCGCCCCTGACGCGGGCATCGGGGGCGCGGAATCCGATAAAATCCTCATCCTCGATTTCGGCAGCCAGGTGACGCAGCTCATCGCGCGGCGCGTGCGCGAGTCCGGCGTCTACTGCGAGATCTGGCCGTTCAGCGCCGACCCCGCGCGCATCGAGGCGTTCGCACCGCGCGGCATCATCCTCTCCGGCGGGCCCGCGAGTGTGACGGAGCACGCCTCGCCCCGCGCGCCGGAGGCGGTTTTCACCGCGGGCGTGCCGGTACTGGGCATCTGCTACGGGCAGCAGACGCTGTGCGCGCAATTGGGCGGCACGGTGGAGGGATCGGACCATCGCGAGTTCGGGCGCGCGGAGATCGACATCATCGAGGATTCGCCGCTGTTCGACGGCGTGTGGAGGAAGGGCGGGCGCGCCACGGTGTGGATGAGCCATGGCGACCGCGTGACGCAGCTTCCCCCCGGCTTTCGCGTGGCGGCACGCAGCGAGGCGGCGCCATTTGCCGTCTGCGCCGACGAGAGCCGCCACTACTACGGCACGATGTTCCACCCGGAGGTGGTGCACACGCCGGAGGGGGCGGCGCTGCTGCGCAACTTCACCCACCGCATCGCCGGTTGCACCGGCGCGTGGACCATGGCCGCGTTCCGCGCCGCGGAGATCGCGAAGATCCGCGCCCAGGTTGGGAAGGGGCGGGTGATCTGCGGGCTCTCGGGCGGCGTGGATTCCGCCGTCGCCGCGGTGCTGATCCACGAGGCGATCGGCGACCAGCTCACCTGCATCTTCGTCGACCACGGGCTGCTGCGCGCGGGCGAGGCGGAGCAGGTGGCGAGCACGTTCCGGGACCGTTTCAACATCCGCCTGGTGCATCGTGATGCATCCCAAACGTTCCTCGGCGCGCTCGCCGGCGTCACCGACCCCGAGGTAAAGCGCAAGACCATCGGACGCCTGTTCATCGAGGTGTTCGAGGAGGAGGCGCACAGGCTGGGCGGTGCCGACTTCCTCGCCCAGGGCACGCTGTACCCTGACGTGATCGAGAGCGTGAGCTTCACCGGCGGGCCTTCCGTCACCATCAAGTCGCACCACAACGTGGGCGGCCTGCCGGAGCGGATGCGCATGAAGCTGGTGGAACCGCTGCGCGAACTGTTCAAGGACGAGGTGCGTGCTCTCGGCCGGGAGCTCGGCATGCCGGCCGACATCGTGGGGCGGCACCCGTTCCCCGGCCCTGGCCTCGCCATCCGCGTCCTGGGCAGCGTCACGCGCGAGGCGTGCGACCTGCTGCGCCGGGCGGATGCGATCTTCATCGAGGAGATCCGCGCCGCCGGTCTGTATGACAAGATCTGGCAGGCCTTCACCGTGCTGCTGCCGGTGCGCAGCGTCGGCGTGATGGGCGACGGGCGCACCTACGACCAGGTCTGCGCGCTGCGGGCGGTCACGAGCACGGACGGGATGACGGCGGACATCTACAACTTCGACATCGCCTTCCTCGGCCGCGTCGCCAGCCGCATCGTCAACGAGGTACGCGGCATCAGCCGCGTGACCTACGACCTCACCAGCAAGCCGCCGGGGACCATC
>CAVXSO010000005.1:0-41554 GCA_963764465.1 uncultured Pseudomonadota bacterium
TGCCGATACGCGCGCCATCGAGGCCGGCCGCGCTGCGTATGCCCGATCCCTTGCGCACATAGAGGTCGCGCGCCGTGAAATTGCGCAGCGGAAACACGGGCAGCCCGATATGCGAGCGGTCCCCGCGATCGACGCGGATGAGATGGCCCGCCATGGACTGCTCACCACCCTGCACTTCGGGGTCGCGCAGCGCGCGGCGCAGCATCTGCGCCCGTGCCGGCCAGGACCCGCCGCCGCTGAGCTTTAGATCGAGCGTGATCCCCGCTGGCTTCACCTCACCGCTCAGCAGTGGCAGCAGCCGCGAGTAACCGGCCATGGTCAGCGTCAGCGTGATATCGGGCATCGCAATCTCCTTATGTCGTCAGCGGAAAATGGCACGCCACGCGCCGCTCCGCGCCGAGCGGCGCCAGCTCGGGTTCGTGCCGCGCGCAAATTTCGGCAGCACGCGGACAGCGCAGACGGAAGCGGCAGCCCACCGGCAGTCGCCCGGGGCTTGGCGGTTCGCCCTCCAGCCAAAAATCGTTCGGTCACCCGCCTGCCGCCCACGACAGGAACCACCGCCCAGCGGTGCAGCTGGTCTGGGGATGGCGCGGCTCGGCGAACACGTCTTCCGTCTCGCCGGTCTCCACAACCTTGCCGAGATACATCACCGCGATCCGATCGCGACACCAGACGCACCACCGCCAGATCGTGGTTGGTGAACAGATAGGTCAAATCGAACCGCTCGCGCAGCTCCAGGAACAGCCGCAACACTGTCGCCTGCACCGACACATCCAGCCCCGACGTTGGCTCGTCCAGTATCACCAGGCTCGGCCGCAGCATCAGGATGCGCGCCAGCCCGACGCGACGCTGCTGCCCGCCGCTGATCTCATGCGGATAAAGCGCGAGATGCTCGCGCGGCAGCCCGACCGCCGCGAGCGCCTCGTGCACCCGCTCGCTGCGCTCCGCCCGGCTCAGCCGCGTGTGGATCACCAGCGGCTCCGCGAGCGAGCGCCCGATCGTCCAGTTCGGGTCGAGGGAAGCGGAAGGGTCCTGATAGCAGTACTGCAACTGACGCCGCAGCCGCTTCGCCTGCGCCGAGCCGGCATTCGTCGCATCCTCTGCCCTGGAACACGATGCGGCCGCCAGAGGCGCGATGGATGCCGACAGAGCGTCTTGCCGAACGTGCTCTTGCCGCAGCCCGACTCGCCCACCACGCCGAGCACCTCGCCCGCCGCGACGTCGAGCGTCACGCCATCGAGGGCACGCAGCCATCCGGTGCGGATGCCAAACGAATTGCGGATCGGAAAATGCGTCGTGAGGTTCTCGACCGCCAGCGTCGGTGTCGCGGCGTCAGGCGGCATCGCGCACCGGCAGCGGGTTGTGGCAGCGCACGCGGTGGCTGGCCGGCCCGCTCGCCGCCGGCCGCTCCGCGCGACAGACGGGAAGGGCGCGCGGGCAGCGCGGGTGGAACCGGCACCCCGTCGGCGGGGCGGTGAGGTTGGGCACCGCCCCTGCGATGCTCTGCGGCAGCCCCGCGCCCGGCCGCGGCATGCTCTCGAGCAGAAGCCCGGCATAGGGATGGCGCGGCTGCTCGAAGAACTTCCCCACCGCCGCACTCTCCGCCTCCTGGCCGGAATACATTACGCTGATGCGGTCGCAGATCTCCCATGCCGCCCCGAGGTCGTGCGTGGTGAACAGCACCGCCACCTTCTGCTCCTGCGCCAGCCGCCGCAGCAATGTCAGGATCTGCGCCTGGATGGTCACGTCGAGTGCAGTGGTCGGCTCGTCCGCGACGACGAGGCGAGGCTCGCGCAGCAGCGCCATCGCGATCAGAACGCGCTGCAACTGCCCGCCCGAAACCTCGTGCGGATAGCGCCGCATGATGGTGTGGGGGTCGGGCAGCTGGACGCGGGCGAACATCTCCGCGATGCACCGCCTTGCCTCCGCACGGCCGAGGCGCCCGCGCGGCCGCGACCAACGCAGCACCTCGCGCGCCTGCACCCCGATCGGGAACAGCGGGCTCAGCGCCGCGCGCGGCTCCTGCGGCACGAAGCCGATGGGAAAGGCGCCACGCACCGCCGCCTCCGCCGCATCATCACCGAGGATGTTGCGTCCTTCAAACGACAGCGCCTCTCCGCGCACCGCCGCTCCGGATGGCAGCACGCCTAGGATCAATCGCGCCAGCGTCGTCTTGCCGCAGCCAGACTCACCCACTAGCCCCACGATTTCCCCCTCGCCGATCGCGAGATTGACGTGATCGAGCACCTTCGCTGTCCCGTCCGGTGTCGCGAATTTGACCGAGACCTCGCGCACGCCCACAAGCTCACTCAACCTCAGCGCCCTTCACCGTGCCCTGCCGCCGCAGGCGCGGGTCGAGCACGTCCCGCAGTCCATCGCCCAGCAGGTTGAACGCAATCACCAGCACCAGGATGGCAACGCCTGGCGCCGCCGCGTCCCACCACGCCCCCGGCAGGAAGGCACGTGCATCGGCTATCATCCGCCCCCATTCCGGCGACGGTGGCGGCGGCCCAAGCCCCAGAAAACCCAGTGCTGAGGCCGGTACCCAGCCCCCGAGTTCGATCGAGGTGCGGATGATCAGCGACGGCGCAATCGCCGGCAGGATGTGCAGCACCATCACCCGCCATCGGCGGAACCCCGAGTGCCACCGCCGCCTCGACAATAGATCTCGTTCTTCGCGTTGCGTGTCTCGGCATAGACCAGCCGCGCCCAGAACGGCCAGTAGGTCAGCGACAGCGCAAGGATCACGTTCTGGATCTGCGGCCCCAGCGTCGGCCGCGATCGCCATCGCCAGCACGATCTGCGGCACCGCGAGGAACACATCGGAGACGCGCATCAGCCCATCGCCGACGAAACCCGGCCAATACCCGCCGACGAGCCCGATCGGCACCCCTATCAGCACCGAGACCGTGACCGCGATGACCGCCGTGATCAGCGTCACCCGCGCGCCGAACAGCAGCCGCGAGATAGATGTCGCCGCCCATCTGGTCCGTGCCAAGCCAGTGGACGTCACTCGGCGGCAGCAGGCGCTGCGCGGTGTGGTAGGTGTCGATGTCCTGCGGAAAGGTCGCAAGCTGCGGCGCGAAGATCGCAGCGAGCGTGATCAGCGCGAGCACGATCAAACCCGCGAGCGCCACCCGGTCGCGGGCGATACGCGCAAGCAACGTTATCGTCCGCGCGGGTCGAGCAGTACCTGCCCGACATCGATTGCAAGGTTCACTGCGACGAACATCTACGCCGATATAGATCGTGAACCCTAGAATGGCGTTGTAGTCCGATTGCAGGATCGAGTTGACTGCGAACTGGCCAAGCCCCGGCCAGTCGAACACCGCCTCCACCACAACCGCGCCGGCGAGCAGGTTACCGAACACGAGCCCGATCTGCGTCAGCGTGCCGGTCAGCGCCGAGCGCAGCACATAGCGCCATACCGTGAGATCTGCGACGGCACTCCCATCGCGCGCTGGTAATCGACGAAGAAGCTGCCCAGCGTGCCGATCACCCCGGCGCGGGTGAAGCGCACGATTGTCGCCATCGCCGGAAACGCGAGCGTCATCACCGGCAGCGCCAGGTGGCGCAGCACGTCGAGCTCGGTGGACCAGTCGCCATCGAGTGCTGCGTCGATGGTGTAGAAACCGGTCACCCCGCTCGGACCGAAATCGCCGATCCTGCCCTGTACCGGTGTCAGGTTGAGCCACATGGCGAACAGCAGTTGCAGCAGGATCGCAAGCCAGAACGAGGCGATCGCCAGCCCCGAGACCGTCAGCACCCGCAGCACGTGGTCGAACCACGAATTGCGCCGCAGCGCGGCCACCACGCCGAGCGGCACGCCGAGCAGCACCGCGACCAGCATGGCATAGAGTGCCAGCTCCATCGTCGCCGGCAGCCGCCGCCATATCTCGGCTGACACGGGCGTCTGCGTGTAAAGGCTCTCGCCCATGTCGCCGCGTGCGACATTGATGAGGTAGTGCCACAGCTGCACCGGCAGCGGCTGGTCGAGCCCGAAGCGGTGGCGCAGTGCCGCTAGCTGCGCCGTGGTCGCGTTCTCGCCCGCGAGAATGCGCGCCGGATCGCTCGGCACCACATGCGAAATCACGAACACCAGGGCCACCAGGCCGATCAGGGTCGCCGGGACCCAGATCAGCCTGCGCGCGATCAGCCCCAGAAGCCGCACGAGGTCGTGCTCAGGCGAGCCACTGCCAGCGCATGTCCTGGGCGTCGGCGATCGGGCAGTAGCGCACGCCCTGGACCCGGGCGCTGAACGCTCCGTAGTAGTTGGTGTTGTAGATGAACAACCCCGCCGCCTCGTCCACCAGGATTTGCGAGGCCTCCTCGTACAGCGGCTGGCGGTCCTCCTGCTTCACCAGCACCAGCGCCTTGTTCGTCAGCTCGTCGAATCTCTTGTTGCTGAAGAAGCTGATATTGCCGCTACCGATCTGCTTGCTGTTGTAGATGTAGCCGGTCCAGTTGTGCGGGTCCGCGAAATAGGCACTGCGCCACAGCGGGATCAGGTCGGCGCTTTTCTGCTCGTCGCCGAGCCTCGCCGCGACCACCGGCCAGGGCTGGCTCTGGATCGTCGTCTTCACGCCGATCTTGGCCAGTCCGCTCTGCAGCAGCTCCGCCGCCTGCCCGCTCTGCGGATAGCCGCCGAGCGCGTTGATGGTGAGCGTGCGGATCGGTCCCTTCACCTTCGCCAGTGCCGCCTTCGCCTTGTCGAGATCGTAGGTGTAGCCGGCGAGGCCCTTCGGCGCACCCCACATCGGGTCCGGAATGATACCGGCGTTGCGCACCACCGAGCCGTCGAGCAGGTTGTTGATGAAGCCATCGTAGTCGAACGCGTAGCAAAGTGCCCGGCGCATGTTTACGTCGTCGAGCGGCGGGCGGCGGTTATGGATCACGAAATACATCGTCCGCAGCGAGGGCTCTGTGAGGATCTGCACCTTCGACTTGCCGCGCATGCGCTTGATCTGGTCGTACGGCGTGTAGCCATCGAGCGCGTCGAACTCGCCCTTCTCGAGCCCAAGCACGCGGCTCGCCACCTCGAGAATGCCGCGGAACTCGACGCTGTCGAGGTATTTCGGCCCCCAGCCCATGAAATGCTCGGCATAGCGGCTGGCGGCGAACCCGACCGCCGGATCGTAATGGGTGAGCTGGAAGGATCCAGAGCCCGCCTCGTTGCGGGCGAGCCAGGCGCCGCCCCAGTCGCCGTTCGTCTCGTGCGCGCGCACCATCTTGGCGTTGACGACCCACATCTCGGGCAGCACCGCCATGAACACGGCATAGGGCGCGCTCAGCTTGAACTGCACGGTCCTGGCGTCGAGCGCCTTCGTGGTCCCCGGCTTCACCACCTCGGAAAACAGGCCGAAGGCGCCCTTCTTCAGCGCCAGGATCCGCTCCATGGAGTAGACGACGTCATCCGCCGACACCTTCGTGCCGTCGTGGAACTTCGCATCCTTGAGCGTGAACGTGTAGGTCAGCGCATCGGGTGAGATATCCACCTTCTCGGCTAGCCACATGTTGAGCTTCGGCGGATCGTCGGTCCAGCGCACCAGCGCGTCGTAGAGGTTGAGCCGCGAGGCAATACGGCCGATATCGAACACCACGTGCGGGTCGAGCGTATCGTAGGCGTTATTATTGGCAGTCACAAACTTTCCAGTGCCGCCCGCATACGCCGTCCCGGCTCCCAGCACCGACATCGATGCCGCGCCGAGCGCGAGTCCGCGCCGGCCCAGGATGAGCTGTTCCTTGCGATCGTCTTCCATGTTCAGTCCCCCCTCGCTGCACTCGGCCACGCCGCCGCTCTCTCCGCTCGCTGCGTCCAGAGCGCTTGATTTTTCGACTTTACAACCGCGAACCTGCCGCACAAGGAGAATTTTGCCCGCTCCGCCGGCCACGTTGCACCGCGAATTGGACCAACCCTGGCGAATTGAATCGCATACGATACGGTTCGGGCGCACGCTGTTGTCCGCCCCGTTTGCGCGGTCTAACCTTTCGGCATGCCGGGCGCCCCACCTTCGTCCCACTACGCGCGCCTATCGCGCGAGGCGTTTTCCGCACCGCCCCTCGAAGGGCTCGCGGATACGGACGTCGTCGTCATCGGCGGCGGCATCGGCGGCCTCGCCGCCGCACTCGCCCTGCGCCAGGCCGGCATCGCGACATCGCTGCTGGAGGCCGAGACCATCGGCGCCGGCGCTTCGGGCCGCAACAATGGCCAGGTCATCCCCACGCTCACCCGCCACGATCCCGCCGGTGTGCTCGCGACGATGGGCGAGGGCAGGGGCGAGCGCTTCCTTGCCATGCTCCAGGCCTCCGCCGACCGTCTCTTCGACACGATCACCCGCTACGGCATCGACTGCGACGCCGTGCGTGCCGGCTGGATCCAGCCCGCCCACACGCCAGGCCGCGCGCGTCTGGCCGAACGGCGTGCGGAGGCGTGGCGAGCGAGGGGGGCGCCCACGGCGTATCTCGACGCGCCGGCGATCGCGGCTGCCCTCGGCAGCAGCGCCTATCCCGGCGGCTGGCGCCATGCCGGCGGCGGCCACATCAATCCGCTCGCCTTCACCCGCGGCCTCGCCCGCGCGGCGCAACAGGAAGGTGCTCGCATCCACGAGCACAGCCCCGCGCTCGCCCTCGCGCGCGAGGCCGATGGCTGGCGCATCGCCACGCCGCGCGGCGCGCTCCGCTGCCGCAAGGTCGTCCTTGTCACCGGCGCCCACACCGGCGCCCTCTGGCCCGGCCTCGCACGCACCGTCGTGCCGGTCACCAGCTACCAGCTCGCAACCGACGTGCTGCCCCCGGCCCTCGCCGCGCGCATCCTTCCCGGCAACGAGGCGGCCTCCGACACCCGCAACGACCTGCGCTACTTCCATAAGGACCGCGAGGGCCGGCTGATCTCCGGGGCGGCCCTCGCCATCCAGATCCTCGCCCGCCATCGCCTGCCGCGGGTCGTGCGCGCCAGGCTCGGCGAGGTGTTCCCGGAACTCGCCGGCACGGCCTTCCCCTTCTCCTGGAGCGGCCGCATCGCCATGACCACGGACCGCCTACCGCGCCTGCACCGTACCGCGGACGGGCTCATCGGCTGGATCGGCTGCAACGGCCGGGGCCTCGCGCTGGCCATGGGCATGGGCGCGGTGATGCGCGACGCGGTGCTCGGCGTGCCGGACGAGGAGCTCGCACTCGCTCCCTCGCCGCTGGCGCCGGTGCCGCTGCACGCTCTCGTGCGCCGCACCGCCCGCCTCGCGCTGATCCACTACCGTCGCAAGGACCGCGCCGAAATCCCCTTCTGACTAGGGACTGCCTGAGACGGAGAGCGGCTGCCCGGTGATGAACCCCGCGAAGTCGGAGGCGAGGCACATTGCCGCGTGCGCGATGTCGTCCGGCGTTCCGGACCGCTGCAGCGCTGTCCGCGCGATCAGCCCCTCCCGCGGTTCCACCGAGTAGGATTGCCACTGCCACTCATAGTCCGGGCTGGTGCGCTGGAACCCCGGCGCCACCGCGTTCATCGTGATCTCGAACGGCGCGAGCTCCTGCCCCAGCTGCCGTGCCAACCCGATCTCGCAGGCTTTCCCGATGCATAGGCCTGGATGCCGGTGACGTTTGCGTCCAGCGCCGCGCGCCACTCCACCTCGTGCACCTCTCCATCGGCTTGGCCCGCTGCCCGAGCACGTCGCTGGCGACTTAGATCAGCACGTCCGGCGCACGCGCTGCCGCCGCTGTCGCCGCCGCCCGGCGCCGCGAACCCGCGCGCGATCCCGTGCCCGATGCCGAGCGCCGTTCTGGCGACCAGCGCGCATTGCCCCTCGAAGGTGATGTTCATTTCGTCGTTCCCGTCCGTGTCGCTTGCCGCGCGGGCACCACCTGCGGATGCCGTGCGCTCGCCGCGGCAAAGGCGCGCTCCACCGCGCCAACCGGGTCCGCCGCTGCTTGCGCGTCCTGCTCCACCAGCGCGAAGACCTGGTGTTTCATGAAGAACCGCCATTCCACCGGCAGCGCGAACAGCAGCTCCGCCAGCCGGTCCCACGCCGCCTCCGACCACACGCGCTCGAAGGCGATGCGCGACGCGCCGAAGCTGATCTCCTCCGGCACCGGCCTCACCCCGGCGCGTAGCCGTGCCGTCGCGACCTCGTCCACCACGCCATCCATGATCGCGACCCCGTAGTCGCGCGCCGCCGCCGCCGCGCTCACTTTGCCTTGCGCGACGTCGCGCGCCACCTGCTCCACGGGCCGCATGAACGGGTCGCCCCACCCGCCCGCGCCCGAGGCGCTGATCGTCAGCACGTCGCCCGGCGCGCAGTGCACCACGTCGTCGTTGCCAAGATCCTCCTCCACCGCTGTGCCGGGATTGCGCCTGAACCCGCAGGTCGCACCGGGCAGCCCGCCTAGCACGCCCCAGGATGAGAACCGCACCCGGTCGCGGTTGCGCGCCGTCACCACAGAGTTCGGCGAGAACACCTGGAACGTCATCTGGGTCCCGAGCCCGCCGCGATGGCGCCCCGGCCCGCCGCTGTCCGGCAGCAGCCCGTAGCTGATCACGCGGATCGGCACCTCCGCCTCGGTGATCTCGACCGGCGTGTTCTTGAGGAAGGAGTTGGATCCGTCGAGCCCGTCGCCGTGCGCATCCCCGCCGCCCCCGCCGGTGATCGGGTTGATCGAGGCCATCACGGTACGCCCGGTCTTGGCATCCGTCGTGCGTACATTGAGGATGCCGCCGCCGCCGGATGGTCCGGAGGGCAGCCGCTCCGGCATTGCGCGCGCGAAGGCGCCGATGACGATGCCCTGGATGCGGGCACAGGTCAGGCTGCGCATTCCCGTCGCCGCCGGATAGACCGGGTTCACCACGGATCCCTCGGGCAGGATGCAGCGCACCGGCCGCGCCAGCCCGCAATTCAGCGCCACCGTCGGATCGAGCGAATAGACCACGTAGTTGTAGCCGACGAGCGGCAGGATGTGCCGCGCCAGCCCACCGGTGGGCATGTTGAGCGAGGACTGCAATTGCGGATCGCTGCCGGTGAAGTCGAGCTCCGCCTCCTCGCCGCGGATGCGCACCGTGAGCTTGAGCCGGCAGGGCACGCCGCCGGGCGCGTCCTCGTCGATATAGTCGGTGAACACGTAGTCCCCATCGGTCATCGAGGCGAACAGCCGCCTGGCCTGCCGCTCGGCGAGGTCGAGCACGCCGTACATGGCGGTGTGCACGGTATCGGGTCCGAAACGGTCGATCGCCTGGTGGATCTTCCGCTCCGCTGTCTTGAGCGAGGCGATCTGCGCCTTGAGGTCGCCCCAGTTCTGCTCCGGCATGCGCACGTTGCGCAGCATCACAGCAAGCAGCTTCTCGTCCATCACCCCGCGCTCCACGAGCTTGCACGGCGGGATCCGGATCCCCTCCTGGTGCACCTCGGTCAGCGCGCGCGAAAGCGAGGCCGGCACCGCGCCGCCCATGTCGGTGTTGTGGATGTGCCCGACCGCGAAGCACATCAGCCGCTCGCCGGCGAAGATCGGCATCCACAGATGCATGTCCGGCGCATGCGTGCAGACGAAGCCGGAATAAGGATCGTTGGTGACGCAGATATCCCCCGGCGCATAGTTGTCGATGGCGCCGATCACCCCGGCGTAGTCGAGCCCGATGAACCACGTCGCCCCCAGGTCCTTGGGGCTGGCGAAGGTCTGCCCGCAGGGGGTCACAATCCCGCTGGTGAAATCCTCCGTCTCCTTCACGAACGCCGAATGCGCGGTGCGCAGCAGCGTGTACGCCAT
This sequence comes from uncultured Pseudomonadota bacterium, assembly GCA_963764465.1. GTDB lineage: Bacteria > Pseudomonadota > Alphaproteobacteria > Acetobacterales > Acetobacteraceae > JAJXXT01. The sequence continues at coordinate 9,748 of CAVXSO010000005.1, forward strand.
GCTCTCGGCGGCAGCCTCAAAATGGCTCTTCAGGATCTGCAGCGTCACCGGATCGAGTGATCTGGAATCGAGCGTCACGGAGTCGAATGTCTGGCCCATCGTCAGCTCCGCCGCAGAACCATGTTGCCGAAGGCATCGACCTCGCCGGCGAAACCCGGCGGCACCCAGCACGTCGCGTCGTCCTGCACCACCACGGCGGGACCCGCGAAGCGGCTGCCCGCCGCCAGCGCCTCGCGTCCGAACAGCGCCGCCTCCACCATGCCGCCGCGATGCGCGACGCGCACCTGCCCGCGCGGCGGCGGCGTGCGCGGGGCCACCTCGGCGGCGGGGAACTCGGGCTTCGGCGTTGCCCCGGCGATGACCACGCGCAGCGCCACCAGGTGCACCGGCGCCTTCGCGTCCGCATGACCATAGACCTCCGCGTGCCTGGCATGGAACGCCTCGGCAATCCGTTGCGGTTGCGCACCGGTGATCCACGCCGCCTCGACCGGCACCTCGAGCTCGTAGGACTGGCCGCGATAGCGCATGTCCGCGGTCACAATGATGCGCGCCCCTCGGTCGTGACCCTGGTTCTCCATGAGCCAGGCGCGCGCCTCCGCCGTAAGCTCGGCCAGCGCCGCCGCCATCGCCGCCGTCGTCTCGTCTGTGACGTCGAGGAACACGACGCGCACGAAATCGGACCGAAGATCGGCAAGTAACCCGCCCAGCGCCGCCAGCACGCCCGGCGCCCGCGGCACGATCACCGCTGCCATGCCCAGCTCCTCGGCCAGCAGGCAGCCCAGCATTGGTCCGGCGCCGCCGAACGCCAGCAGCGCGTAGCCGCTCGGCTCCTCACCCACTTGCGAGTAGAGCCGGCTTACCTCGCGGTACATGTTGGCGACCGCGAGCGAGATCACCGCCTCCGCCGCTGCCACCCTCTCGCGCCCGAGTGCGCCGGCGACCTTGTCCATCACTGCCCGCGCCGCCGTGAGATCGAGCGAGACCGCCCCGTAACCCAGCTCACCCGCCCCCAGCACGCCGGTGACCGCGAAGGCGTCGGTGATCGTCGCCTCAGTGCCGCCGCGCCCGTAGCAGGCCGGCCCCGGCACGGATCCCGCGCTCCGCGGTCCCACCCGCAGCACGCCGAGCGCGTCGACCGTCGCGATCGAGCCGCCGCCAGCGCCGATCGAGGAAACTGAAACTGTCGGCAGGTAGATCGGATACTCGCCCACCAGCTCGCCGCTGCGGAAATCTGGCAGCCCGTCGCGCAGCAGCGCCACATCCGCGCTGGTGCCGCCGACATCGAGGCTCATCAACCGCGCGAACCCGGCCTGTCGCGCGACGAACCCGGCGCCGATCGCCCCCGCCGCGGTGCCGGAAAGCAGCATCTCGATACTGCGCGCCTTGCCCGCGGCGGCCGTCATCACGCCGCCATTGGATTTCGTGATCATCGGCGCCGCAGGCACGCCGCGCTCGGCGAGCGCTGCCTCCAGCCGGCCGATGTAGTGCGCCACCATCGGCTGTACGGAGCCGTGGATGCAGGCGGTGATGCTACGCTCGTACTCGCGCACGATCGGCCACACCTCTGCGGAGCAGAACACCGGCATTCCAGGCCGAGCCGCCGCGATGATCCGCCGCACGGCCTGCTCATGCGCGGCGTTGGCGTACGAATGCAGCAGCGCAACCACGATCGCCTCGGCTTCCAGCGCCTCCGCACGCGCCAGCGCCGCCAGAACGCTCGCCTCGTCTGGCACGACCTCGGTGCTGCCATCGTGGTTCATTCGCGCGCGAATCTCGAGCACCCGCTCGCGCGGTACCAGCGGCTCCGGCCGGCGCGAGAAAAGGTCGTACGGGTCCGGAATCTTGAGCCGCGCCAGCTCCAGCACGTCGCGAAAACCCTCGGTTACGAACAGGCACAGCCTAGCGCCGCGCTTCTGGATGATCGCGTTCACCCCCACGGTCGAACCATGCGTGAAATAGGTCACCGCCTGGGGCGCGATGCCGAAGCGTCGCGCGATCTCGTCGAGTCCCTGCAGCACCTCCGCCCCCGGCGCATCCGGCCGGGAAAGCACCTTCAGGGTTTCAAGTGATCGGCTCGCCTCGTCGAACACGCAGAAATCGGTGAAGGTGCCGCCAATATCCACGCCGACCCGAAAGCCCATCCTCGTTCCTTTCGTCTGCCCGGCGCGTCAGCGCCCGAGCGGACCAGCCCCGCGCCAATCCGTCTGGCGGTGATCCGCCGGGCATCCGCCGCATCATGCCGGTCGTCGCGGCCCGCAGTCTGGACCGTCCGTGCCACACGTCAACACGAGCGCCTCGCCGGCGGCAAAAGCGCGCGACGCGAGGCCGTCTCGTTCGCCGTTTCCAAACGCACGTGTGCTCGCGCGTCTCGCAAGGGGCGCCGGCGAATTGGGGCGCCGCTTGCGCGATGCGCCAAGGGGACGCCGATCCGCAGCCGGTGTCCGCTCAGGCCGCATGTTGCTCGATCACGATTACGGCTTGGCGCATCGGGAGCAGATCAGGCGAGCCGATCACTCCTTGGTCGAGCCCGCGAGCAACCCCTGTACCAAAGCGCGCTGCGCGAACAGGAGGACGATCAGGACGGGCGCGATCGCGACGAGGATTGCTAATGCCACCTCCGGGCGCAGAACCGCTAGATCTGCGCCGCCGGCGGAAGGATTGAATGCGGGCGACGCCGAGAGCAGATCGGCGAGGCCAACGGATGACGGAAACTGGCTGTCCTGCGGCAGCATGACGAAAGGCAGGAAGAAATTATTCCAATTGGCCACGAAGTTGAAGAAGGCGACGAGCCCAATCACCGGCCAGGCAAGGGGAACTGCGACGTGGCGAAAGGTACCCCACTCAGAGCAGCCGTCTATCTTCGATGCTGCTAGAAGATCTCGTGGAATCGTCGAGCTGAAGTAAATGTAAGCCAGATAGACTCCAAAGGGGAAAAAACCGAAGGGAAGTATCACAGAGAAGGCACTGCCTATCAGATGTAGGTCGCTCATCCCAAGGAATAGCGGCAGCACGAGCGCATTGCTTGGTACTAACATGACGATAAGGGTGACACTCAGCAACGTCCTTCGTCCGACAAACTGCGTGACCGCGAGACCGTAGCCCGCGGGAATGCCGACACCGACCGCAAGGAGAACGCCCGCGGCCGAATAGATGGCCGAGTTCCGTATCCACAGCAGGATCGCTCCGTCCTCGAAACTATAGAGATTGCTCCAGGTCTTCGCGACCTGGGAAAACGAGCCAAAGGCGAAGGGCGAACCCGCGACCAGGCTATGGTCTGTCTTCGTCGGCGCCAGCAACAGCCAGACAAGGGGGATAAGGAAGAACACAGCCACGGCGAAGAGCAGGATCAACGCGAGATACGACAGCAATCTTCGGCGCCACCGCTTCGATATCCGATTGATCTCGTCGCTGCGATGTTCCCGAGGTTGCGAACTCCCTGGTGCGGGCTGGGGCGGCGCGGTCACGCGGTTCGCTTCGCCATTCACATCAGTTCCTCTCAAACAGACCCGTACGAGAGACAATCACAATCGCGCAAACGAGCGCGAAAATGAGAAGATCGATCGAGATCGCCGCTGCTCCATTGAAATTGTCCTGCGTGAATGCGTAACCGTACGCAAGCTCCTGGGGTGACCAATATGGGGTGACCATGCCCTGAGACGCGGAAGAAATCAGTGTAGGTTCGACAAATAACTGCGTTCCTCCTGCTATGGAAAGTATCACCATGTATGCGATCCATTTCTTTATCAAAGGAATCTTGATGCGTAAGGCAAGTTGAAGCTTTCCGCAGCCATCGAGCCGAGCCGCCTCCAGCACGTCGGCAGAAATATTGTTGAGCGCGCCGTACATCACGATGATCCAGCCACCCGCCCCGGTCCAGAATGCCATCACCGCGAACACAACGGGAAGGTGACTCGTTGCGACTACTTGGACGAAGCTCGTATATCCGAATATCTTCAATATCAGCGCGATGGGACTGACAGGTGGATCGAACATGAACAGCCAGACAATAACACTCGCCGCACCGACCAGCGCGCCTGGTACGTAGTAGATAAAGCGAAGGCTGCTGGACAGGCGCCGGCCGAGCTCGTGCACTACCAGCGCCAGGGCGAGCACGAGCACGACCATCGCCACCAGCCAGACCACCAGATACAAGCCGATGTTTTCGAATGCCGGCAGGAATCGATAGTCACGGGCCGTCGCAATGAAATTGCTGAAACCCGCGAAGCCGCTGGCGGGCGGACTCTTCTCGAAGGCGAGCACAAGCACATACGCGGTGGGCAGGGCGCCAAGGGCGACCAGGAGGACCGTATAGGCAGCGACGAAGGAGTAGACTCCCAGTGATCTGCGTCGCGGCCTGGCTCGTGTCCTCAACGACGCCGGCGATTTGATCACATTATTTGGGAGCCTCTCCACGATCGGCTACTTTGTGACGGTATATCCGAAGATCCGCGCCTGATTCTCGAGCGCGGCCTGCCACGACGGCAGGATCGCCGTCAACGACTTCCCGCTGACCAGCTGCGGAACCACCGTGTCGGCCCAGACGACGCCGGGGTTGAACAACGGGAAGCTATAGCCCGGCCAGATCTCGCCCGCGGCCGTGTGAAAAATCTCGCCGATGGATCCGCCATCCGCATAGATTCCATTGGCGTTGATCTGCTCAAGCCAGATTTTCGCGGCACTGGTAACGGCGGGATAGCCGGTCGAGATCTTCTGATAGATCGGCGAGGAACACATCCAGTAGGCCGCCTCCGCGGCCAGCTTCTGCGTCGCCGGGCTGGCGTGTGAGGAAACCTGCCAGATGCCACCGCCGACGTCCCCAGTGTCGGTGAAATCCGACCACGTGAGTGGCAACGCCGCACCCCAGGTTCCCTTCGCGGGGTGAAAGTCGGCCTCCAGCACATACAGCCCGTACCACAGGGGGCCAACGGCCATCAGCAGGTGATTGGTGTCGCCGTATTTCTTGGCGAAGTCGGGGCTGGTGATCGAGAGCGTGGACATCGCGCCATCCTTGATCAGCGGATCCAGGAGGTTTGCCACACGCGTGCAGTGGGGTGACGAAAGGTCGACCCGGAGCTTCATATCGCCAACGAGCTGGTTCGTTGGGCATCCGCTGCCCCAGAAATAGACTGCATCACCGTTCTGGTCGCCGACCGTGCCGATGACGTAACCAGGGTGCTGCGCCGCAACGTTTTTTCCTAGTTCCTGGTATTCAGCCCAGGTCTTGGGAATCGAATAACCGAATTGCTTCATCAGCGGGGCGTTGTACCACAGCACGTTGGCCGCGATGTCGTTCCTCAGGCAATAGACGTCGCCCCCGAACGTGCACACAGAAAGCGAGTTCAGCGCCCACTCGGACAATTCCGACTCCGGTACAGAGTCCCTTGTTGAGCGCCGCCGCGTAATGGTACCGCGTGGAGGAGAGCCAGCCGGCGTCAGCCGTCTTCGGGTCCCAGATCAGGTCGGGCCAACCGCTGCCCTCCCTGTTGAACAGGCCGATCTTGGTCTGCAACTGGTCGCCGGTATAGCCGAAGACCGACATCTTGACTTTCACGCATGGATGATTCTGGGCATAGAGCTTGACGGCCGGCACACGGGTCGCGTCGGTCCAGACGGTCAGGGTACCGCATGATCCCGCGGCCGCCGTGCCGCCGGAGCTCGATGACGGCGCGGGCGCGGCCGCGGCCGGCCTGGCGACGCAGGCCATCGAAACCAACATCAGGACGGCGATGCCGAGCCCGGACAACCATCCCGATGGGATGCGCGGGACAGCGGACTCCCGTTTCTTCACGTTTTCGTGAAGAACAAATTGCGTCATTTTCTTTTTTCCTCCCACACCATTTCTTTCTCGCCATCGGCAATCTCGGGTACCTCACCCGGGATTGGTCGGCTACTCCACCACGCTGCGCCCCTGTTCCTGCCGTTTGATGAAGTCCCAGTCATAGGAAACGCCGAGCCCCGGCCCCTGTGGCACCGGGAATGTGCCATCCTTCGCCACCGCTTCCGGGCTGTCGGTGTAGCCGCAGGTATAGATCGGCGGCTGGGGGTTGCCGATCTTCGGCGCGCAGAGCGTGAGCTCGTAATAGTTGGCGTTGCGCATTGCCGCCATGCAGTGCCGCTGCGCCGGCCCCGCGCCATGCATCTCCACGTCGAGCCCATGCGCCTCGGCCAGATGCGCGATCTTCATCACGCCGGTGATCCCCATGTCGAGCGTCGGGTTGGCACGCAAGTAATCCGTCGCCTCCGCCTCGATGAAATCCGCCTTCGCCTCCAGGCCGCGCACATGCTCGCCGATCAGCAACGGTGTCCTCAGCTTCTGGCGCAGCTTGCGATAGGCGTGGCGCGAGAAACCGCCGTCGCGGAACGGATCCTCGAACCAGAAGAACTTCGCCTCGTCGCAGGCTCGGCCCACGTAAAGCGCGTCCGCGAAGGTGCGTAGTTCGCAGGCCGGGTCGAGCATCAGATCCATCTTGTGCCCGACCTTTGCCCCGACATGCAGCACGTTGCCCGCCTCTTCACGCCGATCGGTGACGGTCCACCCATGGATCTTGAAGGCGCGGAACCCGAGACCGTAGCAATATTCGGCGTAATCGGCGAACGCCTCCTTGCTGGAGAGCCCGCCGTTGCGGTCACCGTGGAAGGTGCTGGCGTAGGTCGGCAAGCTCTGGCGGAAACCGCCGAGCAGGGTGGTGATCGAGGCGTTGTAGCGCTTGCCCGCCATGTCCCACAGCGCGATGTCGAGCGGCGAGTAGCCGAACGCGCCGAGCTTGCGCATGATCCGCTTGATGTCGTCGTACATCTTCTCGCGCTGGTTCGGATCGCGGCCAATCAGCAGACGAGACAGCGACGTCACCTGCGCCGCCATCGCCGGTTCCGGGGATGGATAGACGAAGCAACCCTCGATGCCGTCGCTGTCGGTGATACGGATGCCAAGCCCCGTTCGGTTCACCACGCCCCCGGGCTTGTAGACCGTGTTGTGGCCCTCATCGACCGCCAGGCCCTCGAGTTTGTACGCGAAGGACGTGAGTTCGATCTTGCTGATCTTCGGCATGGGTTCGGCCCTCTGTCTGCTGGTGCGTTGCCTAAAGGCCGATCGCGCGGTGCAACGCCCGGCGCAGATGGTCCTCGGTGGCGGCGACGGCAGCGGCGGTGTCAAGCTTGCGCAGCGCATCGAGGATGGCCAGGTGCTCCTGAATCGCCTGCGTCACGGTCGTGGCCGATTGCCGGTAGCGATTGTCCAGCCGCACGAGACGGATGCGCTCGTTCATCCGCTCGTACACCTCGTCGATCTGCGGATTGCGCAACGATCCGATCAACACGGCGTGGAAGCCACGATCGACGGTGCCGGAATGCGCGATCAGCGCCTCCTCGGTCATCCCTGAGCGCGCCGCCGCCAACACCTCGCGATGCGCCGCGTCCCACCGCGCGAGTTCCTCCGCCTGGGTCACCTCCGCGTATTTGCGGACGGCCTCCATCTCGAGGATGCGGCGCAGCTGAAAACTGTCCTTCAGCAGGTTCATGTCCGGCTTCACGACGCGAATGCCCGTGCGCCGCACCATGGTCACCAGGCCGTCATTCTCCAGCACCTGCAGCGCCTCGCGCAGCGGACCGATCGGCACGTCCAGCAGCTCCATCACCTCGGCCTGCGTCAGCGTGGCGCCGATCGGGATGCGGCGCGCGAACAGCCCCTCCTTGAACCGCGCATAGGCGACCTGGCTGAGCTTCAGCTGCCGCTCCGGTGCCACCTCGATCGCGGGCGACCCTGCCTCGCCGGCGTTGGTAAACATATCAGAAGGACGTCCTTGCTTATGTCAGGCACCGCTGGCGGCACTTTATGGCGCCATTTGATAATGTCAATGTTTATGTCTTGCCATCCCATAGGCGTTAGAAGCCACTTGGAATTGACACCATGATGTGATCATGAATCCCACCATGATGGCGCTTCCGGGCTCTGCGATCGGATTATCAACCCTTCCCCGCGTCTGGATCGCCGGCGTGGTCATCGCCGGGCGGATCGGCTGGTGACCCCCATGCCGGCTGACATGGAACATCGCCGCCTCGGGCGGAGCGGCCTGTCGGTCAGCGTCCTCGGCCTCGGCGCGGCTCCGCTTGGCGGCATGTACCGGCGCTCGTCGGATGCCGATGCCGCCGAAACCGTCCGCGCCGCGCTCGATGCCGGCATCACCCTCTTCGACGTCGCGCCGCATTACGGGCAGGGCCTGGCGGAACGCCGGCTCGGCCACGGTCTCGCTCAGGCGCCCGCCGGCGGGTATGCCGTGAGCACCAAGGTGGGCCGGCTGCTGCAACCGACAGCGTCGCCCCCACCCTCGGCGATGTGGCCGGAAGCGTTGCCATTCGCGACAGTCTATGACGTCAGCCGTGCCGGCATCCTGCGTTCGCTGAGCGACAGCCGGGCGCGGGTCGGCCGCGGGTCGTTTGAGATTCTTCTGCTGCACGACCCGGATCGCTATGCCGAGGATGCCGGTACGCTGCGCCACCTGATCGCCGAGGCGTACCGCACCCTCGCTGAGCTTCGCCGGGCCGGCGAGGTGCGGGCGATCGGCCTCGGTGTCAACACGCCGGAGGTCTGCCGCATGGCACTCGACCTCGGGGAGTGGGATTGCTTCCTCCTTGCCGGCAGCTATTCGGTGCTGCGGCAGAACGATGACGGCATCCTCGCCCGCTGCCACCGCCTCGGCGTGTCCGTCTTCATCGGCGGGCCCTACATGTCCGGCGCGCTTGCCGGCGGCGATACCTGGCGCTACCGACCCGTGCCGGAGGACATCGCGGCCGATATCTCACGCCTGCGCGCGCTTTGCGCCGCGCACGACGTTCCGCTGCCGGCCGCCGCGCTGCAGTTCCCGCTGCTGCACCCTGCCGTCGCCGCGGTTTTGACGGGCATGCGCTCGGCCGCCGAGGTACGGCAGAATGTTGACTTCCTTCGCCGCCCGATCCCGCCAGCGTTCTGGGAGGCTTTGTCACGCGCGGGTTTCGCGCCGGACGCAGAAATCCCCCCCTCCCCGGCTGCCGCATGATGCTCGACGCCCACCAGCATTTCTGGCGCCTTGCGCGCGGCGATTACCGCTTTCCTGCGGCGGATGATGCCGTGCTCTACCACGATTTCATGCCCGAAGACCTGCGCCCGACCCTGGACACGCTCGGCATCGAACGCACCGTGCTGGTGCAGGCCACGGACACGATCGACGAAAGCCGCTTCCTGCTGGATCTCGCGTCCCGCACGCCGTTTGTCGCCGGTGTCGTCGGCTGGTGGGACGCCGCGACTCCTCGGCTGCTGGAGAAGCTGCTCGCCGCGCCGCACGCCGATTTGCTTGTCGGTGTGCGCCCGATGCTGCAGCGTTTCAGCGATGTCGCGTGGCTGGTACAGCCCGGCACGCTGCGCCATTTGCGGCGCCTGGCCGCCCACAATCTGGTGCTGGACGCGCTGGTGGACACGCGGCATCTGCCCACGTTGCGCATGCTCTGCACCCGTCTGCCGGAGCTAAAGGTGGTTATCGATCACATGGCCAAGCCCTGGCGCCTCCCCGAGCGCTACGATGTCTGGGACGCGGAGATGGAACGCCTCGGGGCGCAGCCGAATTGCTGGGTCAAGCTTTCCGGCTTCCCGTTTGGCGAGCCGGGCGGCGGCCTGGGACCGACCTTGGAACAACTCATCGCGCGGCTGCGGCGGTGGTTTCCACTGGAACGACTGGTCTGGGGCAGTGACTGGCCGGTGGTTCGGCGCGAGGGTGGATATGCTTTGGCATTGCAGGCGGTGCGCGCTCGATTCACTGATGCGGAGGCGACGTTGGTCATGTCCGACAATGGAGCCCAGCTCTACGGCCTCTCACGCAGGTGAGCGGCCGGGGAATTGGGCCGCCGTCCCCATAACAAGATGATCGGACTCCGCAATGAATGAACTTCATCCGGCACGGCGAATCGGCGCGGTCGTCTGCCTGCGTCCTGATGCGGTCGAGGCCTATTGCCGGCTGCATGCGAACCCCTGGCCCGAGGTCATCGCGGCCAACCGGCAGGCGGGACTGACCAACTATTCCATCTTCCTGTTACGCGAAAAGAACTTGCTGTTCTCGTATCGCGAGTATCGTGGCGAGGACCGGGCAGTCGATGCGAGCCGCCTCGCGGCAAATCCGGCGGTTCAGGAGTGGTGGCGGATCTGCAGGCCCATGCAGACTCCCATCATGGCGACGGGCGGGATGCGCCGGTGGGTGGACATGGAGTCGAGTCTTCTTTCAGCCCTAGAACCGCAACATTCGGCGCCTCTCCGATGGAATAACGCCTTGTCAACATCCCGCTGCGGCCGTGACGGTGCTGACCAGTGCCCTTCGCGCTTGACCTATGTCGGCTACCGGATGAACGTTTGCGACGGCCAAGGAAGGAAACGCGATGCCGGCGCTCACCCACGAACAGAAACGTTCTACGACGCCGAGGGCTTTCTCGCGCCGCTGCGCGCCATCCCCGAGGCCGAGGCTGGGGCGCTGCGTGCGCGTCTCGAGGCGTTCGAGCAGGAGCGGCCTGATCTCACGCCGCTGCTGAAGAACAAGGCGCACCTGCTCTTCACTTGGCTCGACGCGCTGATCCGCGCACCGGGTATCCTGGATGCGGTGGAATCACTGCTCGGGCCCGACATCCTCTGCTGGGGCAGCAGTTTCTTCATCAAGAATCCGCGTGACGGCGCCTATGTCTCCTGGCACCAGGACAGCACGTACTGGGGGCTTGAGCCGCCAGACATCGTGACCGCCTGGGTAGCGATATCGGAATCGGTACCCGCCAACGGCGCCATGCGGGTGATCGCTCGGACACACAAGCTGGACCAAATCGTGCATCGTGACACATTCGCTTCCGGCAATCTGCTCTCGCGCGGCCAGGAAATCGCGGTCGACGTGAATGAGGCCGATGCCGTCACGTTGACGCTCTCCCCCGGGGAGATGTCGCTGCACCATGTCCGCCTGGTGCATGGCTCCGAACCCAACCCCTCGGACCGACGCCGCATCGGCTTTGCCATCCGCTACCTTCCCACGCGTGTCCGCCAAGTCGCCGGCACAGCGGACAGCGCGACGCTCGTGCGTGGCGAGGACCGCTATGGGCATTTCCGACTGGAGACCGCGCCCGCCGCGGACCTGGACGCCGCGGCGCTGGCGCATCACGCGGTCATGACGGGGGCGGCGCGCGATATCCTGATGCGCCGGACCAGCTAAGCCGCATGCCGGCCATCGAGCGGATCGAGCTCTGGATGGTCGACCTGCCGCCGGCAACGGTGCGGCAGGATGCCATCCAATCCTTCGTCTCGCAGGAGACGCCGATCCTGCGCGTGACCGACAGCGACGGCGCGCAGGGCACCGGCTACAGCTACACGATCGGCACCGGCGGACGCGCTGTGATGTCGCTGCTCCGCGACCATCTCGCGCCGCGCCTGCTCGGCCGCGATCCGGCGATGGTGGAAGCCATCTGGCGCGACCTGCTGTTCACGACGCATGCGACGGCGGTGGGGGCGATCACCTCGCTGGCGCTGGCGGCGGTGGACACGGCGTTGTGGGATTTGCGCTGCGTGCGCGCGGGCGTACCACTGGCACGGCTCGCCGGCGGGGCGCAGGCCGAGGTTCCGGTCTACACGACGGAGGGCGGCTGGCTACAGCTGGAGACGACTGCCCTGGTCGAGGATGCGTTGCGCGCCAAGGCGGCGGGATTCGGCGGCTGCAAGATCAAGGTCGGCCGCGCGCCGTACGAGGACGTCGCTCGCCTTACCGCCGTACGCGCGGCGGTCGGACCCGAGTTCGAGATCATGACGGATGCGAACCAGGCCTTCCGCCTCGACGAGGCGCTGCGCCGCGCGCACAGCTACGAAGGGCTCGACCTCGCCTGGCTGGAGGAGCCGCTGCCGGCAGACGACGTCGCCGGTCACGCGCGGCTGACGCAAGCGACCACCGTGCCTGTCGCCATTGGCGAGTTGCTCTACGGGCTCGGTCATTTCCGCGACTATGTGGCGGCGGGTGCCTGCAGCGTGGTGCAAGCGGATGTAGCGCGCATCGGTGGCATCACGCCCTGGCTGAAGGCGGCCCACCTCGCGGAGGCGCATAACCTTGCCATCAGCCCGCACTTCCTCATGGAATTGCATGTGAGCCTTGCTGCCGCAGTGCCCAACGGGCGCTGGGTGGAACACATCCCCCAACTCGACGCAATCACCTCGTCACGGCTCAACATCCACAATGGGCGCGCCATTCCGCCGGCAATGCCAGGTCTCGGCATCGCCTGGGACTGGGACGCGATCGAACGCCGCTGCGTTGAAGGGACAAAGCACAGCTTCTCCCGAGCCCGCATCGGTTAGCCCTTGACGGCGCCCGCGGTCAGGCCGCTGACCATCGTCCGCTGCACGGCGGCAAAGAGCAGCATCACCGGCAGCATGCTCAGTACGCCGCCCGCCGCAAGCACCCCCCAAGGTAGCTGGAACTCGCCCACCATGAGTTGCAGCCCGACAGGCCAGGTTCGCGCGCCGTCGCTTGTCGTCAGGATCAGCGCGAACAGGAACTCGTTCCACGCCGCGATGGCAACGAACACGCCGGCTGCCGCGAGCCCATTGCGGATCAGCGGCAGCACGATGCGCAGCATGGCGCCGGCACGCGTGCACCCATCGATGCGCGCCGCGTCCTCAAGGTCGCGCGGCACGGCATCGAGGAATCCTTTGAGCAGCCATATGAAGATCGGCAGCAGGAAGCTGGTGTAGGCGAGTGCCAGCCCGAGCCGCGTATCCAGGAGGCCGACGGTACGCAGCACGATGAACAGCGGTATCACCACCAGCACAGCGGGAAACATCCGCACCGACAGGAAGCCGAGCAGCAGCGATTGCCGGCCACGGAACGAAAGCCGAGATAGTGCGTAGGAGGCCGGCACGCCGACGCCAAGGCAGAGGACCAGCGTGTACAACGTCGTAACGGCGCTGTTCAGGATCAGACGCGGAAAGCCGGACTCCTCCCAGATCGCCACGAAATTGGCGAAGGTGACGTGATGCGGGATGTATTCGATCCCGGCACGCACGATGTCGTCCTCGGGCTTCAGCGAGGTCAGCACCAGCCACAGGATCGGGCCAAGCGAGAACACCGTGAGCACGCCCAGCACGCCATAGGCAAGAAGATCGCCAAGCCTCCGCCCGGCACTGCGCGTGCTGGCGCGGGCCCTCGCCCGCGTCACGCCTCACTCTCCGTAGCACGAACCAGGCGCACATAAATCGCGGCGAAGACCCCAACGAGCAGGAACAGCACCACCGCCAGCGCGCTGGCATAGCCGAAATCGAACTCTTGGTAGGCCTTGGTAAAGGCGTAGAGCGACAGCACCTCGGTGGAGTAGGCCGGTCCACCATTGGTCAGAATCAGGATCATGTCCGGCGCGTTCACCAGCCCGATGACGCGCAGCACGATCGCCGCCGCCAGCACCACACGCAGCATCGGCAGGGTGACGTGGCGGAATCGCCGTGCCGGGCCCGCGCCATCCACCTTGGCGGCGTCGTAAAGCTCGTCGGGAATGCCCTTGAGCCCGGCCAGCAGCAGCAGCGCGAAGAATGGATAGCTGCGCCACACCTCCACCAGGATCGCCGCCCCCAGCGCCGTGGCCGGGTCCGCGAACCACGCCTTGTACTGCGCCAGAAGCCCCACCCTGACCAGCAGGTCGTTGATGACGCCAAGCCGAGAATCCAGCATCAGCGCCCACATGTTGCCGACGACGACCGATGGCAAAAACCACGGCAGAAGGATCGCCACTCCCATCCAGCGCGTGCCACGCAGGCCGCGGTCGAGTGCCAGCGCGGCCACCATGCCGAGCATGAGCTCGAGCAGCACCGCCGCCGCGACCCAGATGAACGTGTTTACCAGCGCCAGTCGGAACACAGGGTCGCTCAGCATCGTCACGTAGTGACGCAGGCCCACGAATCCGGTGCCGAGATCGGGCCGGGTCAGCCGCATTTCCCGCACCGACAGCGCCATGCCCCAGAGCGTGGGATAAAGCACCACCGCGGCAACCAGCACCAAGCTTGGCACCAGCAGCATCAGCGGCCAGCCACGCCGCTCCGACAACTGCCTCAGCATCGCGCCGACGTCTTTCAGACGATGGCAAGCGCGGTGCGGGCGAGATGATCCCAGTCAGGATCAAGGCCCATCCCCGGCGTGTCCGGCACCGCGAGCATGCCGCCGACCACGGGCAGCTCGTTCATGCCGCGCAGCTCGCGAATCTGTTCCGGATTGATGACGAGTTGCTCGTAGTAGTCGTTGTTGGGAATCGCGGCACAGATCTGGGCATTGCCGTAGCCCATGCCGTGCACCTGGGCACGCATCCCGAAGCTCTCGGCGAGATGCGCGACCTTCATCGCCCCGGTGATGCCGCCCTTGAACATCGTGCTGGTGCGCATCATGTCGAGCGCCCCCGCCGCGATCCAGCTCGCCGCGTTCCAGTGGCAGCCATCGGGCGTCTCCGCCGCGAGCACGGGGATGTCGAGCGCATCGCAGAGCTTGCGGTAGCTTGGCAGGTCGAACTCGCGCATCGGCTCCTCGTACCAGCGAAAGCCGCATTCCTCGAGCACGCGGCCGAAGCGCAGCGCCGTCACATAGTCCCAGCCCGCCGAGCCATCGAACATCAAGTCCGCGTCCGGTCCCACCCAGCGGCGCAGATTGCGACACAAGGCCGCGTCCTGCGTCGCATCCCCCCAGGCGTGCAGCTTGAACGCAGTGAAGCCTTCGTCACGGCACAGCTTGATGGCCCGCTCGTACTCCTCCATCGTGTTCCAGGTGACGGTCGAGGCGTAGACCGGTACGTTGGAATCGTAGCCGCCGAGCATGCGCCAAAGCGGCATGCCAGCGGCCCGCGCCTTGATGTCCCAGGCCAGCATGTCGATCGCGCCGAGCAGGCGGATGTGGATCTCCTCCAGTCGGTCGATCTCCCAGATCAGCTTCCACAGTCGTTCGGTGAGCGTCGGATCCTCGCCGATCAGCGCCTTGAGGCGCCGGCGCGTCAGGCTCGCGACGGTCTCCCCGTCGCCGAGCCGGATCGCGCCGGTGATGCCGGCATCGGTGTCCATCCGCAGCACCGCGCTGCGGGGTGCCTCGCCCGGTGCGGTGCCGTCGCCCGAGCCTGGAACACCCTTGCGCCAGCGAAACGGATGCCGCGGATGCTCGTCGGCCACCACGTAGCAGCGAATGTCGGTGATGCGCATGGCGCTCAGTGCACGGCGTGGTCGAGACCCTTGAGCATCACGTCCACCGCCTGCGCCGGCGTCGCGCGGCCGACCAGCACGGACTGGAACGCGGGCAGCACCACCTGGGTCTGCCAGCCCGAGACGCCGGCGAAGTCGGCCGGCAGCGAGCCGAAGCCCAGCGTGTCGATCGCTGGCCTGTAGAGCGGGTTGCCGGTGATGCGCGGGTCCTTCGCCGCGGTCGAGGAAGCGGGGAAGTAGCCGGTCTGCTTGAGGAACGCGATCGCCGGATCGGCCTCACCCCAGAAGCTGATCCAGTCCCACGCTGCATCGGCGTGCTCGGACTTCATCAGCCCGTTATAGAGGTAGGAGAGCTGGGCGATGTGTCGCGCCGGCCCCTTCGGCACCACCATGGTCGCGAACTGCACGCCCGGCTTCAGTGCCTGGCTGATCTCCACGAAGGAGCCGGTATGGTGCCAGACCATCGCCGTCTGACCGGTGCGGAACGACTCCATGATCTGGCGGTAGCTGTCATGCGGCGCGCTCGGCGGGCAGACCTTGAGCTTGGTGTAGAGCCCGGCATACCAGTCGATCGCCTCGATCGATTTCGCGCGGTCCATTGCCGGCTTGCCGTCGCGCACGAAATCCACGCCGAAGGATTGCAGCACCTCCAGCACGTAAATGTCGCCGCCATCGCCGCCGCGCATGCCGAAACCGTAACGATTCTTCTTGGGGTCGGTGAGCTTCTGCGCGACGGTCGCGAACTCCGCCCAGGTGGTGGGCGGTCCCGCAATTCCGGCCTCCTCGAACCAATCCTTGCGATAATAAACCCAATCCACGAAGGTGAAGGCCGGCACACCATAGATCTTGCCGTCCTTGGAGATGCCGGGCCAGCAATTGGTCGGGAAGGTCGGCTTGAGCTTCCAGCCGTCGACGCGCGACGTGATGTCCACGAGCCCCTTCATCGCCAGCATGTCGTTGAGTTGCGAACTCGTGATCATCGTCGTGTCCGGCCGGCTGCCGGAGATCACGGCGGCGGAGAATTTCGCCATGAAATCGGCGTTGGGGATGTTCTCCTGGCGCACCGCGATGTCGGGATGCGCCTTGGCGAACAGGTCCATCACCTGCTTGAGCCCGGCGAACTCGCTCTGGCTCGTGAAATGGTGCCAGTATGTCACCGGCGTGGCCGCCCGCGCGACGGCAGGTGCCGCCAGCGTCGCGGCGCCAGCCATGACTCCGCGCCGCCCTATTGCCTTCCCCATCATTGTTTTCCTCCCGTTATGGTCGTTGCCGTCAGACCGTCGGCCCAAAATCCAACGGACCAGGCGGCCCGACACTGAAGGTTTTCGCCCCCGGTTCCGCGACGCGCAGCGAGGCGCGGGCGTCCGCGGCAAGTATGATGCCGTGGCCCGGCACGTCCGGCGCGCTCGCCCAGCCGGCATCTGGGATGATCGGATCGGCCGCGAGAACATGCGTGTTCTGGAACGAGTATTCGAGCCACTCGCATTCCGGCAGCGCGGCGGCTAGATGCACGCCGAGCTCGAGCGAGGTGTTGCCGATGGAAACCGCGATCCCGTGCTCGCCGGCGAGCCAGGCGGCGCGCATCGTGTCGCCGATCTTGCCGTGGCAGTTGAGGATATCGACCGCCCTGGCACCGATCAGTGCCCGCTTGCCGGTGAGGTCGAGATACTCGCCGGTGTTGACATGGCAGAACGGCACCGCGGCCGCGACCTGGCGCAGCCCCTCGAAATCGTCACGCATCACAGGATCCTCGACCCAGAAAACGGCGTGGCCGGCATCGCGATAGAGATGCAGACGGCGGATCGCCTCCTTCGGCGTCCACGCCTCGTTGGCATCCACCATCAACGTGACCCCAGGTCCCACGACCTCGGCGAGCAGCTTCAGCCGGCGCAGATCCCATGCCACGTCCGGATGGCCGACCTTGATCTTGAACGCATCGAAGCCGCGTTTGCGGGCGGCCGCAAAGAACCGCGCGTAGGCATCGTCCGGGAGGTGGAAATCGAGCCCGCTGGCATAGGCGCGAACGCGCGGTGAGGTACCGCCCAGCAATCGCCACAGCGATAGTCCTGCGCGCTTGCCGGCGGTATCCCACACCGCCTGCTCCACCGCCTCCGCGAAGTTCAGCGGCCCGCCGCGACGATTGCCGCCACGCGGCCGGCCCAAGCGATGCGTGAGCGCCACCGGGTCTCGCCCGGAGATCGCCGGCCATGGCTCGGCCGCGAACAGGCGCTGCATCTCCGCCTCGCCCGGCAGTTCGTGGGCGAGGCTGGAGAAGAAGCCAAGGCCCGAAATCCCGTCATCGCTGTGCAGCTCCAGGGCGGCGAGATGCACCCGGTCGAACCGCACCTGGCTATCGCCGATGACACGATCACGAGGGTATTCGAAGCGGGTAATGGAAAACCCGGAAAGTGCCGGCATGCCTTCGATTTCGTCCTTCCTCAAATCCGATTGCTGCCAGCATCGCACCAGAAATGCCTCCTGACAATATCAACAGGCTGCCATAATATGATCAAAGACCGAGGGGGCCGGCCGCGTTGAAACTCAGCCAATGTGCCTACGAGCGGTTCAAGGACGCGCTCTTCAACCGGCGGATCCCGCTCGGCCAGACTGTTACCCAGGCCGAACTGACCCGTCTGCTGGACGTACCCATCGGCCCGCTCAGGGAGGCGATGCAGCGCCTGGAGCAGGAGGGCCTGCTGACACCGCTTCCGCGCGAAGGAGTGCGGATCAACAAGCCGGATCCGGACCTCATCAAGAATGCCTTCCAGCTCCGCCGCATTCTCGAGGCCGAAGCCCTGCGGAAATTTGCCGAGCAGGCGAACGAAGCGACGCTCGCCGGGTGGCGAACGCGCCATCAGGAACTGCTCCAGCATGCCACAGCCGGGCAGGCCGAGGCGCCGCTGACGCGAGCGGCGCGGGACGTCGACGACGGTTTTCATGCCGCAATCCTCGCCGCCGTGCGCAACCCGCTGATCGAGGAAGCGCACGCCCGCAACAACGACCGTATCCGCGTGATAAGGCTCGATCTTTTTTACAAACCTGTTGCCATCGCGATTATGCGGACAATGGAGGAGCACCTGAAGGTAATCGATGCGCTGCTTGCACGCGACGTGGTGACGGCCCTGGCGGCCATGGACGAGCATCTGACCCGCGCCATGCACCGTGCCATGGGCTTCTGACAGAGCAACGCGGGTCGATGTGCCGTGTCCAACAACCGGTAGCGGCGCATCAGTGCGAGACTTAGCAGGATGGCGCCGCGTCAGCTCACGTATTCAGCGGCGCGAGATCCTGCTCCGAGTATCCGACGACGATCGTCTGGCCCGTAGCGAGATCCAGCGCATCCTGACCCGTCGCTGCAAGCGCAACGAATTGTCCGTGCCTCGTCTCGTTGACGACACGGAGAGTCGATCCGAGCAATCGGACTTCCGTGATTGTCCCCTGCACACGCTCCGTCATTACGTCCGCAGCGGATCCCAGGTGAACTCGCTCGGGACGCAAGGCGTATATTCTCCCGTCAAACTCGATTTCGTTGCACTCCCCAAGGAACCTCGCGACAAAGCGCGACGCCGGAGCCCGATAGATCTGGCGCGGATCGCCCGCCTGTGCGATGCGGCCCTGATCCCGCACGACAAGCAGGTCAGACAGATGCAGCGCTTCCTCCTGATCGTGCGTCACGAAGACAATCGTCACGGCGAGGCGGGCATGGAGGGAGCGCAGCTCTTCCTGCAGCGCCCGGCGAAGCGACTTGTCCAGTGCGCCAAGCGGCTCGTCCATCAGGAGGATGCCCGGCTCGATCACGAGCGCCCGCGCCAATGCGACACGCTGTTGCTGACCACCGGAAAGCTCGCGGGGTTTACGATCGGCAAAGGCCTGAAGACCAACCATCGCCAGCGCATCCTGTACACGCGCGGCGACATCTCGTCGCCTCATGCCGCGCATCTCCAACCCGAAGGCGACGTTCTCGGCTGCCGACATGTGGGAGAGGAGCGCGAAGTTCTGGAACACCATACCGATGTTACGTCGGCGCACCGGAATCGGCGCGATATCCTTGTCGTCGACCAGGATCCGCCCCGCATCCGGACTCTCGAAGCCCGCAATCATCTTCAACAACGTGCTCTTGCCCGAACCCGATGCGCCGAGGAGCGTGCAGAAGCATCCTGCCGGGATGTCGAGAGACATGTCCTTGATCACTGGAACACCGCCATAGCCCTTGGACGGGCGTTCAAGCGCGAATTTCTTGCCGTGACTAATCATGCGTCAGCAGGTTCCTCACCGCGGGAAAATGCCAGGGTGATGCCGAGCACCACGATTGTTAGCAGCGTGATCAGAGCCGCCGCCGAGGTGACGACTGGATCAATCTGCTGCGCCACCCCCTCAAACATCAGCTTCGGCAAGGTGCGTGTCTGTACGTTGGTTAGGAATAGCGCGAGCGCCACGTCGTCGAACGACGTGATGAAGGCGAAGACGGCTCCCGCGCCGATGCCGGGAAGGATGGCCGGAAGCATGACGCGGCGGAACATTGTGAGCCAGCCGGCACCAAGCCCGGCCGCAGCCTGACCGAGGACCGGATCAAAGGCGAGCAGCGGGGCGCGCACCGTCAGTACAACGAAGGGCACCGCGAGCACGACGTGGCCGAGCGCAAGGCCGAGCGGCCCATTCAACAGACCCAACCGAGCGAAGAGGTAATAGAGGCCGATCGCGAGGATCATCGGCGGCACGATCATCGGCATGACCACGAGCATCTCGACCCACCGTGCCCAACGCCGCCGAAGCGCTACGAGCCCTATCGCGCCGGCGGTGCCTAGCATCGTCGCCGCCGGCACGGCGATGAGCGCCACGGTGAGCGAGTTGCGCAGCGCGTCGATCCACTCCGGACGGGTGAAGAATTCACGGTACCATTTCAGCGCCAGGTGCGTTGGCGGAAACGCGAGAAAGGGCGAGGAGACGGTCCAGACCGAACACCGCGTTGAACCCGGCGAAGCAAAAAAGCGTGATGAACAGCAGCACGACCGACAGCGCGGCGGCGAGGCCCCAGTTGAGCTGGGTCTCGATGTTAAAGTCGATGAGCTGGGTGATCATCGTTTGCGCCGCGCCGCCCATCAGGGCTGGCATGATATAATAGTTGACGGTGCTCATGAACACGATTGCCGCGCCGGCGAGGACCGCGGGGGACGTGAGTGGGACCAGGAGACGGCGCAGTACTGCGGCTGAGCCTGCGCCAAGCCCTTCCGCTGCCTGGACTACCGCTGGATCGATCCCACGGAAGGCGCCGGCGAGCGGGAGGACGACGAACTGCATCAGCACGTGCGTCATACCGATGAAAACACCGGGCAGGTTGTAGACAAAGCCAACAGGCTTGCCGATACCCCACTGCCGACGAGCAGGGTGTTGAGAATTCCATTGTGCTGGAGGAGAATGGCCCAAGCCGTGGTGCGGACGAGCGCGCGCATCCAGAACGGCACGAGGACCAGCACCATCAGGATCTGGCGGCCGTGGGAACGAGATGTCGCGATTAGATAGGCGAGCGGGTAGGAAAGGACGATGCAGAGCAGCGTCACCAGGGTCGCGATCTTGAATGTTTCGATGAGGGCAACGCGGTAGATCGGGACGCGGACCAGGTGAATGTAATTGGCGAGCGTAACGCCGTGCACGCCAAAACTGAGCGCAAGCAACCGAAGCACCGGCCAGACGAAAAGCACGCCCAGGATGAGTAACAGGGGCAGCAGCGCCCAGGCTGCGCTTCGGCGCATCGCCCGCTCAGGTTACGAAGAGCTGGCGGGGGAAGCGGGTGAGGCGCTCGTAATCCGTATGTGTGATTGTGATCGTCTCCGACATACCGAAGCCGCGGGCGAGAAAGTAAGTGCGGAACGTCATGCCCGGCTCGAAGCGCCAACTCGCACCGAGTGCCGCCACGAGCGGCTCACCGCCGTTTGGCGCAAGCATGAGGCCCACGGAATAAAAGGTCTTGTTGGTGTAGGTACTGCGAAGCCCGGCGGAGAGGACGCCCTCGCCGTATATCGCATCTGGAACGGTCGCGGGTACGCCGGGAGCAACTTCTTTCAGCGCCGCGTCCTGAATAGCGATGAGCTGCTCGACAACGCGGTGATCCTCGTCGGTGGCGTGAGCGACCTTCGCAGGGAGCATGAAGCGGGCATGGTAGTGACGCACATTCGGCGTAACTTCCATCTGCACGATATCCCCGGCCTGCAGCACCCTGTCCGAGTAGCCACCGTGGAGATGGAAAGCGCGTTCACCGGAGGAGAGTACGCCTGGGCCGGGAAGGTCGCTTCCGGCGCGGATCATAGCAGCGCAGATTTCCGCCGCCATCTCCCGCTCAGTCGCGCCTTCGCGTGCGGAAGCGAGGGCCGCGGACATGCCGGCTTCCACCGCCGCCGCGGCACGGCGCTGATAGGCGATTTCCGCGGGTGACTTGACCAAACGCATGCGCGCGACGAGGGAGTCAGCGTCGCTCCAGATCATCTCCGGAAGGCTCTCCGTCAGCGCCTTATGGCGTGCAGCGTTGAGCGGCCACGCCGCCAGCTCGACGGGACGCGCCCGTGGACCAATGGCTTGGCGGATGGCTTCCGCTCCTACGGCTACAGGTACCTCGGAATCACTCCAAAGGAAGCGCCGGCTGAAAACGCAGGTGCTGTCGAGGTAATATTCCTCCACGTCGCGGCAGATCAGTACTGGATCGCCCGATGCGGGGACGATCGCGAATTGGAATGACGAATGACCCCTGGTGAAGCAACCAGTCAGGTAGGTGACAGTCTCCTGACGGAAGGCGAGCAGGGCATTCTGCCCGCCTTCAATAAATGTCGCCTGGACACATGCCAGGTGCGCTGCGTATTCCTCCCGTGGGAACCAGTGAGCGGGGGTTGCCATCAGTTGCCATGCATCATGGCTGTGTAGGCTTCTTTCGCGGCTTGACCGTGCGCGGCCCACCAGGCGATATCCTCGAAGAGGGCGCCCCTGATGCGGTCCGGCGTCGTTGGCAGGCGCGCCGCGCGTTGCGCATCGATCATCGGCATTGCCTTCGGGGTGACGGGGCCGTAGGCAACGTATTTGCTGAGCCGAGACTGGGCCTGCGGCGTTTCGATGAAGTTCAAGAACTCGATCGCCGCATCTCGATGCGGGGCGCCCTTGACCAGCATGAAGTAACCGACCTGGGCAATGCTCTGATCCCAGGCCATCGCGATCGGCAGTCCCTGGTCGATACCGGCCTGGAAGCGGCCGCTCCAGCCGAGCGCCATGACCACATCAGCGCCGCGAGCTAAACAGCGTGTCCATCAAACCGGCAGCAGGCCACTCAGGCGATAACTTGTTCGTCGTCTTGTTTGTCGTGACCTGCCAATGAGTTGTCATCCAGTGGCAGGTCTCACAGATTATCAAAATTGCGCGCCTCGCGGCGACGACCGAACGATAGTTCACGGCGACGCCGTATCCAGAACCGGCAGCGCACGTTGCCTAGGCTGGCAGGACGCGAGGAACGCCACACTGTTTCAGCATGGCACGGCAGCGCTCGCGATAGGCGCCGCGAACATCGCGCGTTGGTGGGCGGCAGCGGCTGGAATCGAGGCCCACAAGTTCCATGCAGAGTTTGTCGAGATAGCCATCGCCGCTGGTGAAGCCTGCCTCGATCTCCATCCAGAGCTTGTAAAACGGCATAGCCTCCGTCACCAGCGCGCGCTGAACCTCGGCGTAGCGGCCGCGATCGAGATCCGCGAGAAGGCGGATGCCCCATTCGGGCCAGTAGTTGGACAAATGCACCTCGAAGGCGCGTGCGCCAAGCGCATGGCTCAGCGCGAACATCAGGTTGTTGTCAATAATGGCAAGACGCTTGGAAAAGGTTGCGACCACATCCTCGAACTCCATGGCGTCGGTGCGCGGCGTCGCCCATTTCAGCGCCACCACGTTGGGGATCTCGATCAGGCGCTCGACGGTCTGGAACGACACCGCGGCGCTGGTCCAAAACGTGTTGTAGATGATGATGCCGATATCGGCGGCCTCCGCGGCCGCGCGAACATAATCGAGGAAATCACCCTCGGTGTGGTTGAAGTAGAATGGGCAGGAAACCTGGATGTAGTCGTAGCCCAGCCGCTCAGCCGCGCGGGCAAGGCGCACCAACTCGCGCGTACTGGTTGTCTGCGCGCCCATCGCCAGCGGTACGTGGCCTTCGGCCGCGTCTCGTACCGCTTCTGCGACCTGCACGCGCTCATCGAAGGTCATGGTGGAGAAGTCGCCAGCGGCACCGCCCGCCAGCAACACGGCGTTGCCCTCGGCGATGCCGTGGCCGCGCAGAAAGCCCACGTGGCGCTGGATCGCGGCGGTATCCACCTCCAGATCCGGATCGCGGAACATCGTTGGCACG
Source organism: uncultured Pseudomonadota bacterium (assembly GCA_963764465.1). Classification (GTDB taxonomy): domain Bacteria; phylum Pseudomonadota; class Alphaproteobacteria; order Acetobacterales; family Acetobacteraceae; genus JAJXXT01. Next base: position 33,327 of record CAVXSO010000005.1, read on the forward strand.
GTGATGTAACAACCTCGCAGTTTCCTGCGGTTCCTGGTGGCGATCATACATTCTCCACGTCTTTGGTCGTCTTCGAGCCAAGTGGATCATGCCGCGTCGATCCAACTCCGTAATTGGCTGAACGCGTCAATCCGTTGTCTGATCGCGACGCGCGGGCAGTCTTGTGACGTCTTGGCGCAAATAGTCAAAGGCGCGCCGCGCGGCGTCAATCGTGGAAAGGGCAACCGAGTTCAGGATGACGTGTCCGTGACCAAGTCCGGGGGTTCCTGGCCGATGTTCCAGCACGCCACTCCGCAGCATGCCGGCCGTACATGGCCGACGGGGGCGGCCGCGTCATCACCAACAAAGGGGAGAAAGACATGATAAGGCGCCGATCCATGATGCTGGCTGCGGCCTTCGCCGTGGCTGCGCTACACGGCGCGCACGCCGCGGACAAGGTGCGGCTGCGCCTCAACTGGACCTTCTACGGCTCCCACGCCGGTTTCTTCTACGGTAAGGAAAAGGGCTTCTTCGCCAAGAACGGGATCGATCTCGACATCCTGTCCGGCAACGGATCGAGCGCGGCGGAGCGCCTGGTCGCCAACGGCGACAGCACTTTCGCTTATGGCTCCTGCGCTTCGCTGATCGACCTTGCCTCCAAGGGCGCGCCGCTGATCTCCGTCGCCGTGATCGATGCGGAGGGCACGGACGGCATACTGGTGCGGCCGGATACCGGTGTGAAAACGCTGCAGGATCTCAAGGGCAAGCTGTTGTTGACCACGGCCAACGCGGGGGTGAATACCTTCTTCCCGCTGGTGCTAAAGAACGAACACATCCCGGAGGACAGCATCCATCTCACCAACGTCGCGGAGGGCGCGCTGCTGACTGCGTACCTGCAGGGCACGGGCGGCGCCGTGGGCATGCTAGGCGGGCTGGACGACAAGCCGCCGGCAATCATCGCCGCGGGCGGGAAGCCGCCTATCGAGTTCTCCTACGCAGATTATGGCGTGAACCAGGTGGGTTACTGCATGGCCGCCAACACGGATCTGGTGGCGAAGGATCCGGACCTGGTGAAGCGCTTCGTCGCCGCGACGGTGGAATCTTACAAGGCGACGGAAGCGGATCCGCAGGCGGCGATCGACGCCATGGCGAAGATGGTTGGCGGCACGATGGAAGACGAGAAGAGCAAGACGCAGGCGATGGCGGTGCTGAAAGTCACGCTCGGCATTCTCTACTCAAAGGCCAACACCAAACATGAGCTCGGCCTCAATGTGGCGAGCGACTGGGACGATATGCTGAATCTGATGAAGAACTATAACGGGCTCAAGACCGGCAAGCCCGCGACGGCCTTCTACACGAACCGCTTCCTCCCTTATGCTGACGCCCACTGAACAACGTCCGCATATCGCCATCGCCGGAGCGTCCAAGCGCTTCGGCGATGGGCCTACCGCTGTGCACGCGTTCGGTCCGGTCTCGCTCGAGATCGCGGCGGGAGAATTCGTGACGCTGCTCGGGCCCTCCGGCTGCGGCAAATCTACGTTGCTGCTGATGATCGCCGGGCTGATCCCGCCGACGGCCGGCGCCATCCATGTCGGCGGCGCCGAGGTTCGCGGCGTGCGCACCGATATCGGCATCATGTTCCAGGACAGCACGCTGGTTCCCTGGCGCAGCGTGCGCGGCAACGTGGAACTGCAGCTTTCGCTGCGGGGATTGCGCGTTGCGTCTTACCGTGAGCGTATCGACAGCCTGCTCGCCTCCGTCGGGCTCGACGAGTTCGCCGAACGCAGGCCCTATGAGCTTTCCGGCGGCATGCAGCAGCGTGCCGCGTTCTGCCAGGCGATGGTGCATGAGCCGCCGACCGTGCTGCTCGACGAGCCGCTGGGCAAGCTCGATGCGATGACGCGCGAGCGCATCCGCGGTGATTTGCAGGATCTCTGGCTGCGCACGCGACCTACGGTGCTGCTGGTGACCCATTCCATCGAGGAGGCGGTGCAGCTCTCCTCGAAGGTCTGCCTGATCACGCCCCGGCCCGGCCGGCTGCATGGCGCGATCGAGATCGACCTGCCTTGGCCGCGGGACGCGGAGGTGAAGAAGTCGCCGGCCTTTGTGCGTTACGTGAACGAGATCGGCGATGTCTTCCGCAGCTACGGCGTCATGTGAGCCAGCGATGATGCTGCGCCGGCTCGCGCGTCTTACGACGTTTCCCATCTTTCTCGCTCTGCTGATCCTGTTCTGGCAGGAATCGATCAGCTGGTTCTCCATCCCCGCCTATATCCTTCAGCGACCGTCAGACATCGTCATCAATGCCTGGGCGGACCTGCCGCGCTTGCTCGACTACACGCTGGTGACGGCATGGGAGACATTGCTCGGCTTCGCTGCCGCGATCGTTCTCGGCGTGCCGATCGGGCTGTTCATCGTCGCATCCGGTCTCGCGCGGCGCACGTTGTATCCGCTGCTGGTCAGCCTCGAGATGGTGCCCAAGATCGCATTTGCACCGCTGTTTATCGCCTGGTTGGGCTTCGGGCTGCTGCCGAAAATGATCGTGGTCTTCCTGGTCTGCTTCTTTCCGGTGGTGCTGAATTCGATCGCTGGCTTCTCCTCGCTCTCGGAGGAGCTCAACCGCTTCTGTGCGGCGACCGGTGCCTCGGTGTGGCGCGCCTTCATCCGTCTGCGCCTGCCGGCGGCGCTGCCGCAATGCTTCGTTGGCTTTAAGTACGCCGCGGTCAACGCGACTGTGGGGGCTACTATCGCCGAGTTCATCGGCAGCGATCGCGGACTGGGCTTCTACATCCAAATCCAGACCGGGAACATGCGGCCGGATCTCGCCTTCGCGGCGATCTTCCTGCTGACTCTGCTCGGCCTCGCGCTGTTCGGCATGGTGACGCTGGTCGAGCGACTGGTCATCCCCTGGGACATTGCGCAGCGCCGCAGCCGCGCCCAATCCTGAACGGAGGCCCTGATGCCCGACCGCGCCCATTACGAAGCCGTTGCCAGACGCCTCGCCATCCCGTCGCTGGCTTTCATTGATGGCGTGCTGCGGCCGGCGATCGGTGGTGCGGTGTTCGATAATCTCAATCCGGCGACGGGCGCCGTACTGGGTCCTGTTGTTTCCTGCGACGGACATGATGTGGATATGGCGGTGGCGGCGGCGCGTCGCGTCTTCGAGGCCGGCACTTGGTCGCGCGCGGCGCCTGAGGAGCGCAAATCAGTGCTGCTGAAGCTAGCCACATTGGTGCGGGAGCACGCCGAGGAGCTGGCGGTGCTGGAGAGCCTCGACAGCGGCAAAACCATCACCGATTGCCTGCACGAGATCGGCAACGAGGTGGCAAATTTCTTCCAGTGGTACGCGGAGCTGATCGACAAGAAATTCGGCAGGGTGGCGCCGACCGGCGAGAACGCGCTGGCGCTGATCGTACGCGAGCCGATCGGGGTGGTGGGGCTGGTGCTGCCGTGGAATTTCCCGCTGCTGATGGCAGCGTGGAAGCTTGCGCCGGCACTCGCTGCCGGTTGCTCGGCGGTGGTGAAGCCGGCGGAGCAGACACCGCTCACCGCGATCCGGCTCGCAGAGCTGGCGGCCGAGGCGGGGGTACCGCCGGGCGTGCTCAACGTGTTGCCTGGGTATGGCGAGACCGCGGGCCAGGCGATCGGGCGGCACCCCGATATCGATGCGGTGTCGTTCACCGGCTCGACGGAAGTGGGTTCGCTGTTCCTGCGCTATGCCGCCGAGAGCAACATGAAGACGGTGGGTCTCGAGATGGGGGGCAAGAGCCCGCTGATCGTGCTCGAGGATGCGTCGATCGACGACAACCTGATCGCAAGCGCGATCGCCGCCGCGTTCTGGAACGGGGGGCAGAATTGCTCGGCCAATATGCGCCAGATCGTGCATCACAGCCGCCGCGACGAATTCGTGGCGAAGCTGCGGGCGCGGATGGAGCAGCTGGTGGTCGGCGCGCCGCTCGATCCGGCGACGGAGATGGGGGCGCTGATCACCGCGGAGCACCGCGCGCGCGTGCTACACTACATTGCCGCGGGCGCGGCGGAAGGGGCTCGCCTCGTCAGCGGCGCTACCGCCGCGCCACCGGGACCGGGATTTTTGTACACCCCGCACTGTTCGATGGGGTGACGCCGGGGATGACGATCGCGCGAGAGGAGATTTTCGGGCCTGTGCTCGGCGTGATGAGCTGCGGCTCAGCGGAGGAGGCGCTGCGACTTGCGCGTGATACGGAATACGGGTTGCACGCCACTATTTTCACGCGCGACATCGACCGCGCGATATCGATGGCAAGGCGGCTGCCTTGCGGGACCGTGGCAGTCAACAAATTCACCGAGGGCGATATCAAGACGCCATTCGGTGGCTATCGCAAATCTGGCTCGCTCGCGCGCGATAATGGGGTGGAGGCGATGGACCAGTATCTGCAGACGAAGACGATCTGGATCGAGGTGACACAACCTGTCTAGCAGCCCACCCGTCGTTCTGCTTCTCGACGCCGAGGATCCGGTCGGCGTTGCGCTGGCCGATCTCGCGCCGGGCGCGGCGCTCGGGATCGGTCGGCTGATCGCGAGTACCGTCGTGCCGCGCGGGCACAAAGTCGCGCTGCGCGACATCGCCGCGGGGGAGATAGTGCGGAAATCCGGGCTGCTGATTGGCGAGGCGGGTGACGTGATCCCGGCAGGAGCCCATGTGCACACGCATAATCTTCTTTTTCGCCCGCCAGAACCTTCGGCGCGGGTGCTGCGCAACACGCGCCCGCTTCCGCCCTCTACCGGCGCCACGTTCGAGGGTTATCTGCGGGAGGATGGGCGCGTGGGCACGCGCAACATGCTCCTGGTGATGGCGACCGTGAACTGCTCGGCAACCGTGGTGAGACACATCGCCGCGACGTTCCGCGGCGATGCCGCGCTCGCCGCCTGTCCGCAGGTGGACGGGGTTGTTGCCCTGACGCACCAGCACGGTTGCAGCGTGCGTGACGATGGGCCGGGCATGGCGCTGCTGCACCGCACGCTGGCGGGTTATGCGCGCCACCCCAATGTCGCCGGCGTGCTCGTCGTCGGGCTCGGCTGCGAGGACAACCGGGCCGATGCGTTCCTCGCGGCATCCGGCCTGCACCGGTCGGAGCGGCTCGCCGTCCGCATCATTCAAGAGGAGGGCGGCACGGCCGCAACCGTCGCCGCCGGTGTCGCAGCGCTACGGTCCCTGCTGCCCCAGGCCGCCGCCGCGCGCCGTGTTTCGGTTCCTGCCGCGAAGCTCATGGTCGGCTTGCAATGCGGGGGCTCCGACGGGTTCTCCACGCTTTCGGCCAACCCCGCGCTCGGCGTTGCCGCTGACTTGCTGGTCGCGGAGGGCGGGACCGTGATCCTGTCCGAGACGCCGGAGATCTATGGCGCGGAAAGCCTTCTGCTCGATCGCACGCCGGACCCGACGGTCGCGGCGCAATTGCGGGATCTGTTGCGCTGGTGGAAGGACGCGGCCGGGCGCGATGGCGGCTCGCTCGACAACAACCCCTCCCCCGGTAACAAGCAGGGCGGCATCACCACGATCCTCGAGAAGTCGCTGGGTGCGGTGACCAAGGCCGGCACCAGCCCGCTGCGCGCGATCTATCGCTATGCCGAGACCGTAAGCGCACCTGGCCTGGTGTTCATGGATTCGCCGGGCTTCGACCCGGTCTCCGTCACCGGGCAGGTCGCCGGGGGGGCGAACCTCATTGCCTTCACCACCGGGCGCGGCTCCTGTTTCGGCGCGGCGCCGGCGCCATCGATGAAGATCGCGACCAACTCCGATCTGTTCCGTCGCATGCGGGGCGACATGGATATCGATTCCGGAACGATCCTCGACGGCATCGAGACGCATGCCGAGGTCGGCGCACGTATCTTCCGCGCCTGGCTTGACATCGCCTCCGGCGCGCGGACGGCGAGCGAGGAGCTTGGCTATGGCGAGGAGGAGTTCGCGCCCTGGACGCCCGGCCTGACATATTGATGGCCTCACATATCGAGGAAACGCATGCGGTTCGCCTTTGAGGATCTCGTTACCTACGCGGCCGGCTTGCTCGGGGCCGCCGGGCTCGACGGCGACAAGCCCATGGTGGTTGCGCGCCTGCTGGTCACCGCCGACGCGATGGGCCACGATACGCATGGCCTGACGCAACTCCCGGACTATCTGGAGGAGATCGGAACCGGACTAATGCGCCGCACCGGCGAGCCGGAGATCGTGCACGACCGCCCGGCGGTCGCCGTTTGGGACGGGCATCGCCTGCCAGGGCCGTGGCTGGTCGAACGCGCGGTGCGGGAGGCGGCGGCACGCGCAAATTTTTATGGAACCGGAACGATTGTGATCCGGCGCAGCCACCATATCGCCTGCCTGGCCGCGTTCCTGCTAGCCGCCACGGAGGCGGGGAAGATGGCGATCGTTGCGAGCAGCGATCCGTCCGCCGCGCATGTTGCCCCATTTGGCGGTACGCGCCCGCTCTTCACCCCCGACCCAATCGCGATCGGCATCCCGACCTCGGGCGATCCGATCCTGGTCGACGTCTCCACCTCCATCACCACCGCCGGCATGACCTCGCGCCTTGCCCGTCAGGGCGGACGGTTTCCCGGCGTCTGGGCGGTGGATGAAGCGGGGCGCCCGACCGACGATCCCGGTGCCATCGCCGCGGGGGGCGCGCTGCTGCCGGTGGGCGGACTAGACCATGGGCACAAGGGGACAGGGCTCGCGCTGATGGTAGAGGCGCTGAGCCAAGGGCTATCCGGGTTCGGGCGCGCTGATGGGCCCACGGATTGGGGGGCATCGGTTTTTGTGCAGGTGCTGGACCCAGCGTTGTTCGACGGGAAGGAAGCCTTCGCACGCCAGACCGACTGGATCGTCCAGGCCTGCCGCGACAACGAGCCGCTCGACCCCGCGCGGCCGGTCCGGCTACCGGGGGCGACCGCGCTCGCGGGGTTGCGCCGCGCGCGGTCCGAGGGAATGTCGCCCCGGGCGGGCATACTGGACGCGTTGCTGCCTTGGGCGCAGCGTCTCGGTGTGCGAGCGCCAACTGGCCAGGGGGAAGCATGATCGACCACCCTCGCAGTTTCGATTTCCTGCTGCTGCCGGACTTCCCGCTCTACGCGGTGGTGCCGGCGACTGAGGCGCTGCGCATTGCCAACCAGAACGCGGGGCTTGGCCTCTATGACTGGCGATACGTCTCGGTCAAAGGTGGCGCGGTGCGTGCCGGCAATGGCATGTCGATCGAGGCGACGAGCCCCGTCGGCGCCGGCCCGCGCCCGGAATGCCTGATCGTGTGCGGCGGCAACGAACCGACGCAACATCTCGACAAGCGCCTGCTCGCCTGGTTGCGCCGCCTCGCCGCACATGGCGTGGTGCTCGGCGCGCTCGATACCGGGGCCTTCGCGCTCGCGGCCGCCGGCGTTGTGCGCGACCGCCAGGTGACGCTGCACTGGGAGGCGATCCCCGTGTTCCGGGACTCCTTCCCGAACGTCCAGGTCTCGGAGCAAATCTTCGTCATCGACCGAGATATAGCGACGGCGGCCGGCGGCGTCGCTTCGCTCGACCTCATGGTCGCACTTATCGGCCGCGCACATGGACCGCGGCTCGCGCAAGTAGTGACCAACGCCTTCGTGCATGGCCAGCCGCGCCCGGCCGAGACACCGCAGCGGACCGACGCCGCCTACGGACTAGACGAGCAGACGATCCTGCGCCGCGCACTGCGGCTGATGAACGAGCATATCGAGTTTCGCATCGACCTCTCGGAGATCTGCGCGAACCTGCGCATCTCCCGCCGCCGGTTGGAGCGCACCTTCCTCAAGCAAACAGGCCGCTCCCCCGCCGCGGCCTATCTCGACATCCGCTTGCAGGTTGCGCGCGACCAACTCTTCTACACCGCCAACTCCATCAGCCATGTGGCGGAGGTCACCGGCTTTCAGTCCGATGCGCATTTTTGCCGCGCCTTTCGCAAGCGCTTCGCCGCCTCACCTTCCACCATGCGGCGGAACTTCCAGGGCGATCAGCGGAGCAAATACCACCCTGCCGGCACGCGGTTGATCGAAGAACATCGGGAGCATTAAGGCGGCGCGGTGCTGCATAGAATTTCTTCGGCGCGCGCTCGGCGCCTCCCACCTTGCCTCTGCATGGGGAAACTCCCTGCTAGCCCGCGAAAATTCCCTTTTCTCCGCGAAACATTCCCTGTTCCTTCCGCCACGAGATAGACCGCCGACTGTCTGAAAACGCACACGAAACCACCACCTTGGCCGGTCAT